>CAJOMN010000009.1 GCA_905235745.1 uncultured Lachnospiraceae bacterium | reverse complement strand
TTGTTATATAAGAATAAAAGAAATCCCATACTAATTGCAACACATTTAAATTTTGTTGCTTTTAATATGGGAATAGTGCGTTTATAATAATATTTTACACTGGTTGATTGGCCTATATATATCTATGCGCGAAAGACAACTTTAACGAATAAATATAAGGGGAATAGGGAAATCAGCCCGATTTACCCCCTTAAACGGCTTTTTCAGACTGTAACAAGCAGATAGATATAAACCGTATATCAGACAGATTTGCGAAAGCAAATCGGGCTGATATACCATTCTGCATATATCTAATTCGTTAAAGTTCCATTTAGCAAATAGTTGATAAACAAAAAATGCATTAAACGGGAGAACTAATATGCATTTTTATCAACTACCACTATACAAATATTTGCAATCCTTTTCCCGCCAAATATCCTTTCACCCAAAAAGAATGCAAGTAACGTATAGCGAACCGCTATACTTTCCTTGCAAGGGGACTGCGTCCCCCTTGACCCCCTAAACGCCTACGGCGGACAGCCCTCTAACCCCATTACAGACACATAAACCAACATTTATGTAGATTTATGTATAAACATATAACAACCTTATGTATAAACATATACAACCTACATTTATGTATAACATACTATATTTATGTATAACATTATATGTTTATTTCAAAGGACAGTTATAAGAAAAAATTGAGTTCAAGCTTAATTAAATAACAACCGTTATCATTGCAAATATTTGCCGTTTTCGCTAAATTTGACAACTTTAACGAATAGACATAGCGCTTAATCGGTATTCCGGTCTTATGGGTCTTATTCCGCAGAATCGCCTGTTTCAGATGATTCGGATCCGGATGCGTCGGAATTACCGCCGTCATTTCCGGGATCACTTCCCGAATCGTTATTACCGGAAGAATTTCCCGGATCGTTTCCGCCATCGTTATCATCATTTCCGGAACCGGTATTATCGATATAGATATTTTCGTCCGGAATGATCGCATCCTCTTCATGAGGAAGTATGCTGTAATCACTATCGTTATTATTCGATATTTCGCTGCCGTTGCCGGAAATCATGTTATATAAATCGCTTTCAGGTATTGAAGCGATTCCGGTATCTGTTACGGCATCATTATCATTCTCAACATACGTATCAACCGGTACAGTCGGAATATTATCAACAACTGCGGCCGGAACATCTGCAGAATTATCGTTCAATACGTTTTCTGCAGGCAAATTGTCGTTTATATCGGCAGATTCACCTGAAATAACATCTGTTATTGTATCAGAAGAGACATTTTCAGCGGTATTTTCAGTGACATTTTCCTGAGTTCTGGCTGCAATCTGGCCACCTGTACCGTAATCGGATATATCTAAGATCTTCGGATCCTGCTCATCATAGTCATCAGAATCATCTTTGTTCGTTTTTCCGCCAGCCTTAAGAGCATTATCATTATCTACAGTCGATGCAACAAGAACAGAGTTAGCTTCTCCCAAAACGAGACTATACAGATTGCTCTCCTCTTCCTTATACGGGTCAAGAGGAGAGGTGTAGTTCATACTATCACGTAATATTGATCCGTTTGCCACTATATCCTTTGTACTCTGGCTTTCCAGATAATTAAGGTAATACATGCAAAACGGAAGAGAACCATAGATCACAGGAGATTTATCATCAGTAAGATCTTTATCGAATAGTGTTCTGGTAACAGTATTTTCATTATCACCTTTAATAAACTTCACTGTAAAATCATCAGTGGTTTCGTATATGGGATTGGCATCATCGGCGCCTCGGGATGAATAATGAGCTATGACACTATCGAGACTATTTCCATCATGAAGCAATTCCAATATCCTGCTTGCACCGTCTCTTATATAATCCATTTTGATTCCCGTTATCTTATCATCGGAATAGTCATCTACTGTCCCATTATCATCTACAGTAATCGCATCCTCTCCTTCAAATGCCGCGGCCATATAGCTTAGATACACAAATGCCAGATATCCCGATGTATACGCAAACATGTAACTTTCCGGCTTACGCAGTTCTGTTTCTATATCAAATATGTTATCACCCGTCAGAGTTTTATCAGTATATTTTTCAAGAATACTTGTCGTTGAATAATTAACAGACCCATCCTCATTCACAATTCCTAACTCCCGGAAGGAAGGGTGTCTGTACTGATATACATTTTCGACAGCCGACGCACTTCCTTCGATGAACCATACGGGATATGAGTCATCTGTTACCATACCGGTTCTTGTATAATCAAACATGATGGCATGCATCATCTCATGGACGATCGTGTTGCAGAAATCGTCCGTGGCATCTTCTTTAAACTTCCAATTTCCGTCTTCTTCATCCTCATAAAGCACAGTGTAAGCATTTATTCCCATAAAATATTTAAAAGTTTCATCAAAATAGTCGCCATATATTAAAGCAAGAGCATCGGACGGCATTTTATCACCATCTAAATCATCTTCCACAGTTTCACTTGCATAGTAAATATACAGTCCCAACGATTTACTGAGTTCGAGGTTATTCTGATCCGCAGCCTTACTATACGCATCAAATGAATTGATAAGAAGATTAACGGCCTGTGGCTCAAGCTTGTTCTTAACAAGAGATACAAGTTCCTCAAGTGTTTGACGGTCAACTTTATCAATAACTTTAGGGGAGCAGTGAAGCAGTACCTGATCGGGAACCTCCCTATCCGGAGTAACCGGTGTAGGGATATAGGGTGTCGCACTCTCCTCTTCTTCTGCCGCTTCTGCGTCAGAAGAGCTTTGAACCTCCGAACTGTTTCCGGGAGTAACAACAGGAAGCTTCTCTCTGCCGGCGGCAAGCGCCTGTAATGCCGGCAGGAATGTTATATAGGTGATGCCATTGACGGGATCTATTGCGAATATAAGGGAATCTTCGCCGAATACCTCTGTCAGGAAATCAGGAATGCTGACAATGAATCTTCCGTCCGCACCGACATCCTTGATCTTATATCCCTGCGGAACATAGAAGATAAAGTTCGGGGTATATGTTCGTCCCTCCTGCGCGATATAGGCGGTATTACCGAGATCATCAATCCAGATGACCGGTATCTCCCAACTGATGTTTTCACGCGTCCGGACCATTGCCTTCATAGGAAGGTTCTTACCCGTGACAGGCCTGTCAATACCGGTTATTCGTAATTCACTTAGTTCGGTGATCTCAGCTTTTGATGTGACGCCTTCTGCGGCGTTTACATTGACAATACAGATCTGACCGGCAAGAATGGAAAATGCCAGCACAACACAAAGTGACCTTAACTTCCTTAACATACTAATATCCCCTCCATGAACATCATTCGTAATAGTTCACTGAAACACACGTATATATAGACGACAAAACGATTGTTGTATTGACCGTTTACTATAGTTCATCCGAATCAAGCATGACCGTGAACGGCCCGTCGTTCACAAGACTAACATTCATATCGGCGCCAAACCTGCCGCATTCGGTGTGGATCCCGTAGTTATTCCTTAGTTCCGACAGAATATACTCATACAGCCTGTTCGCGTGCTGCGGATCCCCTGCCTTCACAAACGAAGGTCTGTTGCCTTTCCGGCAGTCCGCATACAGGGTGAATTGCGACACAACAAGTATCGAGCCGTTAATATCACCAAGTGACAGATTGGTCTTGCCACTATCGTCTTCGAATATACGTAAGTTTACAGTTTTCCTAATCATTTTATCGGCAATTTCTTCGGAATCTGAACCCTTTATACCGACAAAAATCAATAAACCCTGTCCGATGCTGCCGATTGTATCACCGTCGACATCAACGGACGATTTACTTACAACCTGTATCAGGAACTTCATATACTATTCTCTCATTTCGTATCCATGCCGGATCCCGCATCATCTTCGTACGGTTCCTCGGATATCTTACTGAATGTTTTATCGGCAAATCTGAAATCCTTACCTGAATTGCGTTCATTATCATTGCTGCCGGGATCAAAATCATAATCGATATAATACTGTGTGTCTACCGGCATATGCTTAAGCGCCAGTCTCTTGTTGATAAGCGTCCGGAATGCCGAATATATTACGGCAAATACGGGAACGCCTATGAACATTCCGACAACGCCGAATATCGCGGAGAAAACTATGAGGGCGAATATTATCCAGAAGCTGTTCAGCCCGGTTGAATAACTGAGTATCTTCGGACCTAATATATTACCGTCAAACTGCTGCAGAATGAGGATAAAGATAATAAATATCAGGCACTTTTTGGGGTCGACCATGAGTATAAAGAAAGCGCTTGGAATCGCACCGATAAACGGTCCGAAATACGGAATGATATTCGTTATTCCGACAATAACTGAGATAAGCACGGAATACGGCAGATTCATGATAAGCATTCCTATATAGCATATAATGCCTACAATGATCGAATCTATAAGCTTACCCGTGATGAAGCCGCCGAACATCTTGTCCGAATAGCGAAGGTTGTTCAGAAAATTATTGGCAGTATCTTTTTTCAGAAATGCGTAGAACACCTTTTTGCACTGGGCGGCGAACTTTTCCTTGTCCGAAAGCAGATATATCGATATGATCACTCCGATAATGAAGTTCACCACTCCCCTGAAAAGTGTTATCACGCTTCCGACAAGACTCGTTGATGTCTTGCTGATCAGTTCTTCAAAGAACGGCAGTATCTTGTTGTAGAACCACTGTGTAACGTTTTCGTTGTACTCCTGCAGCAGATTGTCAAGATCGGGAAACCTGGTCAGGATCTTGGAATAATAATCATTAAGAGTAGCAAAATATACCGGGATCCTGCCGAGGATGCTCTGTATATTTGCCACAAGCTGCGGGATCAGAAGCATAAACAGGGCATAGATGATCGCGAAGAATACGATCATTGTGATAAAGACCGAAGTGTACCGGATAACCTTTGCTTCCTTTGAATAGGTGTGATCCTTCTGCTTCTTTATCTTATTCCATGCGGGAGTTAATAGCTTTGTTTCAATGAACCGCATTATCGGATTAAGAATATATGCAATGACAAGACCGGCGGTTATCGGCGTCATCACAGAGAAAAAGCCCTTTACAAGCGCACTTAATTTATCGGAGTGAAATAATATATAATAGAAGAAAATCCCTCCGCACAGTATCAGAAGCCCGTTAACCCCGATCTTAAAATTGTTTTTCCTGTTATCCTTCAATTACGTGACCCTTGTCAATCGTTTGCTATCATCTTCTCATAATCCATTACAAACTGGTACAGAAGCTCGACCGTGCCGTCCCTTCCGAGAACGGTTGAATCCACGCATAGATTATACGTCTCGGCCTTGCCCCATTTCTTCGTGGAATAATAGTTATAGTAGCTTGCGCGCTGCTTGTCCTTTTTGAGGATCATGTCCCTGGCATCTTTTTCCGATACTTCGTATTTGTGCATGACGCGCTCGATCCTCTTATCCATATTGCCGTATATAAACAGATTGAGCACATTGTCATAATCCGCAAGAGCATAATCCGCACATCTTCCGACTATTACGCAAGGTCCCTCGGAGGCGAGCTTCTTGATAGTATCGAACTGCGCCAGAAATACCTTGTGGGAAAGCGGCATATCCACATAGTTGGAATTGGTTATCCCGAATGAATATGTGTCCATTACAAGATTATACAGGAAACTGTTTGTAGGGCGTTCATCGTTATGCTCGAATATTTCGGAACATAGTCCCGAATCTTCCGCCGCTTTCTTGATCAGATCCTTGTCATAGCATTCTATCCCGAGCTTTTCCGCAAGCTTTCTGCCTATCTCGTGTCCGCCTGTTCCAAACTGTCTTCCTATCGTAATAATTGATTTCAATGGCAACCTCCTTATAGCAAGCAAGCGCAGGGCATTGCCTTGCGCTGCTTGTTCATGTATTATCTGTCAGTTATTGATGAGCTTGTCTTCCTCGTTATTCCATGAGTAGAGCTTTCTTATCTCGGCTCCAACGTGCTCCGAGGGATGCTCGGCGGCACGTTTTCTCATCGCATTGAAATGTACCTTTCTTCCCGACGGAGACATATCAAGAAGAAATTCCTTGGCAAATGAACCGTCCTGGATATCCGCCAGAATCTTCTTCATTGTCTTTTTGGTCTCTTCTGTTATTATCTTCGGTCCGGTCACATAGTCACCGTACTCGGCAGTATTCGATATCGAATATCTCATGCCGGAAAATCCCGACTGATATATCAGGTCGACGATAAGCTTCATTTCGTGGATACACTCAAAGTAAGCATTTCTCTCATCATATCCCGCTTCCACGAGTGTCTCATATCCTGCCTGCATCAGTGCGCATACACCGCCGCACAATACAGCCTGTTCACCGAACAGGTCGGTCTCTGTCTCGGTCCGAAACGTTGTCTCAAGAACACCTGCACGTGCTCCGCCGATCGCAAGCGAATATGCAAGCGCGATATCAAGAGCCTTACCTGTTGCGTCCTGCTCTACGGCAACAAGACACGGAACACCTTTTCCTGCCTGGTATTCGCTTCTTACCGTATGACCGGGTCCCTTGGGGGCTATCATCGTAACATCAACATCCTTGGGAGGCGTAATGCAGCCGAAATGAATATTGAATCCGTGTGCGAACATGAGCATATTGCCTGCTTCGAGATTGGGTTCGATATCTTTCTTGTACATATCGGCCTGGAGCTCATCATTGATGAGGATCATTATGATATCGGCGCGTTTTGCCGCTTCAGCCGTGGTAAATACTTCAAATCCCTGTTCTTCTGCTCTCTTCCGGCTCTTGGATCCTTCGTATAGTCCGACAATGACTTTACATCCGGATTCCTTGGCGTTAAGAGCGTGCGCATGACCCTGGCTTCCGTAGCCGATAATGGCTATCGTCTTGCCATCCAGCATTGACAGATTACAATCTTCCTGATAAAAAATTCTTTGCATTTTGTGACCTCCTTATAAATAAACGACTCCGTCGCTTCCGCGGCGTAAGCCGGCAATACCGGTTCTGGCGATTTCGAGAATCTCATAATCCTGCAGCATTTCGATAAACGCATTTATCTTGGACTGTGCGCCGGTTACTTCAATGATCATGGAATCTTTCGTAATATCAACTATCTTGGTCCTGAATACATCGCATACGCTTATAAGTGCCTGACGTTTATCATCACCGACCTTGACCTTGATCAGTACAAGTTCTCTGTATACCGAATCATCAGGTTCAAGCACTCTTATATCCCTGACATCGATAAGCTTTCCGACCTGCTTCTCGATCTGTTCGAGAATTGCCTCGTCACCGCTTGTGACGATCGTAATCCTCGAATAATGCGGATCTGCGGTTATGCCCGCAGTAATGCTTTCTATATTATATCCGCGTCTCGAAAACAGACCTGATATTCTTGACAGCACGCCTGCCGTGTTGTCTACTATGAGCTGGATCACCTTGACCATAATAATGATATCTCCTTCAAAACATGAGATAAAAACACGCGTTTACTATAGCTTTTTGAAGAGTCGTTGTCAATCGGGCGCTATCCCGTTATCGAACATTTCTGCAGTGCAAGAGTCCCTGTACGCGCAACTTCGAGTATTGCAACATCACCGAGCATTTTGATCAGAAGCGCGGCTCTTTCGGGAGTGTCGCATATCTGTATCATCATGAGATTCTTCGACATATCGACTATCCTGGCGTCAAGTATCTCGCAGATCTCCATTATTTCACGCCGGTTGGACTTCGTATACTTAACCTTGACGAGCATTAATTCTCTTGAGATGCTCTCCTCTTCCGAAAATGTCTTGACCTTGATGACATCGATCTTCTTGTTGAGCTGTTTCTCGATCTGCTCAAGTGTCGATTCATCTCCGGAGCTCAGTATGGTAATGCATGATACATTAGGGTCGTCGGTTTCCCCGACCGCAAGCGAGTCGATATTAAATACCCGTCTTGCAAACAGGCCGCATACCTTGGCGAGGACTCCCGATCTGTTTTCTACAAGGATTGAATATAACCTCTTCATAATCCACCTTTATCACTTAACGGTATCCATGGGATCGAGCATACACTCCATTAGTGCGCACCCTTTATCCGCAAGGAATCCGTCGATCACCTTATCCATATCCTTTCCGTTCTTCATACGAACAAACGGGATATTGTACGCCGCCGCTATCCTGCTTAGATCCGGCACGCTGCCAAGACTGACCATTGAATAATTCGCGTTGTATGTATTGTGCTGATACTCTCTGACAAGCCCGAGATATCCGTTGTTAAACACGACGATCTTGACAGGTATATTGTTTTCCACCATAGTGGCAAGCTCATTCATTGACATCTGAAAAGATCCGTCGCCGCACACTGCCACGACAGTTCTGTCCATATGAGCCTTCTTGGCACCAATCGCCGCGGGGATCGAATAACCCATCGTCCCCATTCCACCGCTTGTAAGGAATCTTCCGGATTTGGAAACATAATACATGCATGACCACATCTGGTTTTGCCCAACATCCGCCACATATATGTCATTATCGCCAAGCCTTTGTGACAGCGCCGTTACAAAAGCGGCAGGATCGACATAGCTCTTCCGGGGTGATCGTCTCGGATGCGCGGACAGTCTCTTCGCGGACAGCTTCTCCACCCATGGGGTAAAATCACATTCGGCATCTTCTTTGGCAAGATCATTGAATATATGCCGTATGTCACCTACTATAGGTATTGTGGGGCCGACGTTCTTGCCTATTTCCGCAGGATCGACATCAATATGGATAAGTACCGTATCCTTTGCGACAAGATCCGGTGACGAGACAGCCCTGTCTGCTATTCTGGCACCGATAACGATCAGAAGATCCGATTCAGTGATCGCATAGTTGGCATAGTCCCGACCGTTGTTTCCGATCATTCCGAAGTACAGATCGTCATCCGACGGCATAGAACTGATCCCCATCATTGTCGTTACTACCGGAATACCGTATTTATGCGAGAATTCGCGAAGCTCTTTAACCGCTCCCGACAGTATCACTCCGCCGCCCGCAAGGATCACGGGTCTTTTGGCCTTCTCGAGTTCGCTTATAACCTTTCTGAGCTGAACCCGGTGTCCTTTGACGGTAGGCTTATATGTACGCATATTAACGGTTTCGGGGTATTTGAATCCCGAAACCGGACTGTTTTGAATATCAATAGGTATATCTATAAGGACGGGACCTTTTCTTCCGGTCGTCGCAATATGAAAAGCTTCCTTCATGATCGCCGGAATATCGGCTGCATTCTTGACAAGATAACTGTATTTGACAAAACTTTCTGCGGCACCGGTTATATCAGCCTCCTGGAAGACATCTCCTCCGAGAAGCTTGGAATCAACCTGCCCCGTGATACATATAAGCGGAATCGAATCGGCGTAGGCAGTTGCGATGCCGGTTATGAGATTGGTCGCTCCGGGGCCGCTTGTTGCGACACATACCCCGGGCTTTCCGGTTACCCTCGCATATCCGCTTGCCGCATGTGCGGCGTTTTGTTCGCTTCTTACAAGTATCGATTCTATTGTTGATTTCAAAATGCTGTTAAAGAAGGGGCAAATCGCCACTCCCGGATATCCGAACAGCGTAGTTACCCCTTCTTTTTCCAGGCATTTTACGATTGCATCAGAGCCAATCATAAATAAACCTTCTTATAAATATGTTATTGAATGATTATCTTCTAAATAACTTAGCCAGCGGAGAGATAATTGAACTCAGATCCTGAATGGCCTTGTTCAGTGCATCAAGATCGATATTATCAACCTTCTCAACCGTATCAGCTATGCTCTTCTCGCTTGTAACAACAAGGCTGTTGACGTTCTCAAGCATTCCGTCGACGTCTATCGCAGCAAGCTCCTGTGCCGTCTTATCAATGTTGGTCACAACAGACTGTACTTCATCCATCATGCCGTTAACCTGAGTGATCGTATCGCTTGCGCTTGTAATGGCATCACTTGCAACAACCATTGTTTCGCCGGCCTGATTGATGATCGCCGTAGCATCCTCGACAACAGCAGATACATTTGTAACTTCTTCGCTTACTGACAGGATCAGATCATTTGCATTATTAACTGCCGTTTCAACAGTAGGTACGAAATTCTTCACGGTTACAAGTAAAACGATAAGAAGGATCAGGCACAGAACAGAAGCGCATAATGAGAATAAACTCTGAATCTTAACGCGTTTCTGAGCCTCTTCGTTCTCGTTCTTCAGTTCAACGATAAGACGTGCGATAACCTGCATGTCACCGTCCTTAACGTTGGAAAGCATTGATGTCACATCATAGTCTGTTAATTTGGATGTGCCTGTGTAAGGATTTGTTGTTTTTGTGTTCTCTTCGCTCATAAGTAACCCTCCGTAATTTATTAATTATATGTGTTGCATATAATGTAGTATTGTATCACAATAATTATTCAATATCTACAATTTAAATGATTTTTTCCCATTATTTTTCGCAGATTTTTATAAAATTTTCAAAGTAATCGGGTAAAGGCGCGGTAATTTCAATATATTCACCTGTCGATGGGTGGGTAAATCCTATAAGATATGCATGAAGAGCCTGACCAAACGTCTCTACCGGAGTCTTCATACCGTTACCGTATACGCAGTCTCCTGCAACCGGATGATTGATCGAGGCCATATGTACCCTGATCTGATGAGTCCTTCCGGTCTCAAGACGGCATTTTATCAGTGTGAACCGGCCAAGATCCCGAAGAGCTTCGTAATGCGTGACGGCTCTTTTGCCCGAGGGCGTCACGCACATTTTCTTCCGGTCATTTGCCGATCTGCCGATTGGCCGGTCGATCACGCCTTCGCCTTCAAGTGTTCCGGTAACGATGGCGCGATACTCTCTCGCGATCGTATGATTTTCGATCTGGGAGGCGATACATTCGTGGGCTCTGTCGTTCTTACATATTATAAGGGAACCCGATGTGTCCTTATCTATACGGTGAACTATCCCGGGGCGCATTACGCCGTTGATACCGGAAAGATTACCGCAGCAGTGATACATGACAGCATTGACAAGCGTGCCCGAATAGTGCCCGGGCGCCGGATGGACGACCATTCCGGTGGGCTTATTGACTACAAGCAGGTCATCATCCTCATATAATATGTCAAGGCTGATATCCTCGGGCAGTATGTCGGGAATGACGGTATCCGTAATGACAGTGATAACGTCGCCCTTCCTGACCTTGTAGCTTTGCTTTGTCGATCTACCGTTTACGGTCAGATCACCTGATTCTATCAGCTTCTGGATATAGGAACGCGAAAGATCGGCAAGCGCGTCGCAAACGAACCTGTCGATCCTCTCATTATCCGTATCTTCTTCCACGATCAGCCGGTATTCCTTCATGACCTGTCCTTATGCCTGTTCCTGCCGATGGAAAGTGATGATTCGATACGCTCGTAATCCTCCTCCTTCAGCCGGAACAAAACGATGAACGCCAGCACTACCGTACAGACGCTCACATACATGTCGGCAACGTTGAATATCGGAAAATTGATGCATGATATGTATATAAAATCAACGACATAACCCTGTGCTATACGGTCTATCATATTTCCGACACCGCCCGCGGCAATAAATACCATTAGTATCTCAAGCGGCCTGTATTTGCTGTCGGAGGGCATATTCCATATAAAATAAGCGATAGCGATTACAACAACCGCTGCGATAACAAGGAACAGCGCAATGTGTCCGGATAGCATACCAAATGCCGCACCGGAGTTGCCGGCGGGAAGGTAATATAATTCCAGTACGTTACTAATGAGCGGTATCGGATCGTTTCCCTTAAGTCTGTATACCGCCCAGTTCTTGGTCAGTCTGTCTATTAATATGAGTATCGCAAATATGATAATGTCGACTGCGCATCTTCTGGCTTTACTGTTCATGTGAGTCCCGTCCCGCGATCAGGTGACCGATCGCATCCTTAATCTCATCACCGGTAACATCATTTACGATGACCGCTTTTCCTATGTCCTCAAGAAGGATAAATTTAAGCCCCGAATCAGTATTCTTCTTGTCATGCCCGATATTGGCATAAACGGCATCGGTATCAAAGGAATCAAGACTTACCGGAAGTCCGAAGGGGATAAAAGAATCCCTGATCATGTCAAACTTTTCGGAAGATAACATTGACCTTTTGTACGATATATACGCGGCGGCTACAGTTCCGAGAGCTACGCATTCGCCGTGAAGATATCTGAAATCATAGTATTTCTCAAGCGCATGCCCTATCGTATGACCGAGGTTAAGGATCATACGCTCGCCGGCTTCGAAAGGATCAACGGTCACATAGTACTGCTTGATGGCGACTGCCCTTATTATCATCTCCTGCAATATGGAGGCGTCCCTTTCCATTATCCCGGCGTTATTCGTTATCTGCCAGTCATAGAAATCTTCGTCCCTAATGAGACCGGCCTTTAATACCTCGCCCATTCCGGAAGAAAATTCGCGCACGGGAAGAGTGCTCAGGGTATCTGTCGCGGCATACACAAGCGACGGCATATATATGCTCCCGACAAGATTCTTGTATTTGTCGTAGTCAACTCCGCATTTGCCCCCGACAGATGAGTCCGCCATTGCGAGCAATGAAGTCGGCAGATTGACAAAACGGCATCCTCTCATGTATGTCGAAGCTATAAAAGCTGCGACATCACCCGTAACACCGCCTCCGAGTCCTATGATGAGATCCCTTCTGTTATGATCATCCGCAAGGAGTTTATCATAGCAGGCGTTAACGGTATCAAGAGTCTTGCTGCCTTCTCCCGCCTCAAATACGAAGCTTGTGACAGCGTCAGCGCAAGGAGATACCGCAGATATCACATTATCAAGATAAAGCTTCGATACGTTTGAATCGGAAACTATGCATATTCTCTTAAGACCGGGAAATCTTTCCGACAGGAGTCTGCCAAGGCGGCTGTAGTCCTCTTCGACGGCAACCTGATAACAACCGTTATTCTTATATGAAATGTCAAGCACTGTATCCATATCAGCCTCAAAAAAAGCTTCCGACACAGATCGGAAGCTTTTATCCTAGAATTTGTTGTTAAGAGCGGGGACATCGAACGCTCCGGATAAAATCTCCTGAAAATCACCCGATACATCAACATTTTTCGGAGTCAGGATAAAGATATAATGCGATATCTTCTGTAGATTGCCTCCTATCGCGTATGTACTGCCGCTCGTAAAATCGATTATACGCTGGGCCATGTCCACATCCAGCCCCTCCATATTGAGCAGAACGGTATGATTGTCGAGCAAAGTATCCGTGATCTCTCTTGCATCTTCAACCGATGTAGGCTTGATAACGCATACTTCCATTCCATTGCTCATCATACGGTTTCTTCCGTTTCGCGGCGTTGTTCTCGCGGCAGGTCTGGTGCCGGCGTCATCATTATCATCAAGAGTCTGTGACTTAACGGCTCTTTTATTTACCGAACGTGATGATCCCTGATCTTCATAGTCGTCATCATAGTACTCATCATCATAATCATCTTCGTCGTCATATTTCATTGCGCCGAGCATCTTGTCTAGTAAACCCATAATAATCTCCTATCTTTCGACCCCGTAATCCCGCTGTCCGAATATTGATGTGCCTACCCTTACCAATGTAGCGCCTTCGGTAATCGCAACGGTATAATCATTGGACATCCCCATGGACAAAATATCCATAGTGACATTATCAATGTTTTTCGCGCCTATGTCAACCAATAATTGCCGCAATGTGCAAAAAACGGGTCTGTTTTCGTCCGGATCATCCACAAACGGCGCTACTGTCATAAGTCCTCTTATCCTGATCCCCGGAAGGCGGCTTATCTGCTCACACAGCGCAGCGGTATCTTCCGGTCTGACCCCGAACTTCGTCTCCTCACCCGCGACGTTGACTTCTATCAGAATATCCATTGTTACATTGTGCCTCGCGGCCTGCCGGCTGATCTCCTCGGCGAGCTTGTATGAATCAACGCTGTGGATCATACACACCTTGTCGATGATATATTTGACCTTGTTCGTCTGAAGATGTCCGATAAGATGCCATCTGATATCGGACGGAAGGAGCGGGTATTTCTCAACAATCTCTTGAACCCTGTTCTCGCCGAAATCCCTTATTCCTGTATCATATGCTTCCTTGATCATCTGTACCGGCTTTGTCTTTGATACCGCGATAAGCCTGACATCTTCCGGACGCCTTCCCGAATTCGCGGCCGCATCGGCAATATTCTTTTCCACAAGTCTGATATTATCGGTAATCATCGGCTTCTCCTTCACAATCTGTTACTGCCCATGCTCTTCATCATTCATATATAAAATCATCTTCGGTTACCGAGTCGCCCTTAAGCGCGATATAGTCGTACACGGCAAGACCGTATTCGCTGTTTGATTTTACAATCGAATATTCCTCATTCTGGTTGAGGATCGTTATCTGCTTGAAATCGGCATATCCCTTGTTGATATTATATACCCCGGTAAGGCTCGCCTGCTTGGATATTGCGTATCTGTCGCCGGCATCTGGCATGATGACGTAATCGCCTATGTTAAATACCGTTTCATCCACATACAGCATGCCGTCGATATTATTGTATATCGTTGCCGGTACGAACTCCACGGATAGCGTTCCGTCTTCGAGGTATGTTTCCCGGTTGAATCCTTCGTCCTTTGAATTGCCGCCGACCGTCAGGTACTCCTCCGGTATGAGATAGAATGTCCGCTCCGTGATCGCGGAGTTCGGTATCTTCAGCCCCTCCTTCGCATTGTCGAGAAGTTCTATCTCAACAAACCTGTCGGACGCGAATGTGATCATCGAATTGTTAAAATCAAGTCTTGCATATGTCTTCCCGTTCTGGCGCAGAACACTCACATTGGCCCATGCCGTGTAATTGTTATTCAGGAATCGCACTTCGATATAGTCTTCGTCTTCAAGCATGGCGGCACGCTGCTCGTCTATCTCTATGAGTATAGTCCACAGCTCGCTCGTTATCAGTTTGTATGCGGTATCGCCCTCCGATATCAGATCGTTGGAGTGAAGAACCGTCTTCTCATATCCTTCTCCCGCCACCTGTTCCGGAGTGATCGTTTCCGCGGTAAGACCTTCATAGCCGTCAGATGAATACTCGATGACGCCTGACTGCGGCGCATATCCGAAATCGATGGAATCCGCATAGTTCTCGGCACGCAGCCTGTCAATGTTGGCAAGGACAGCGGTATTGGCAAGCTTTAACACCGTACCTTCGATATTATATTTGAAATTATATGTATCTATATACCGCTCGGGGCGAAAATCAACCGCAAAGGACGATATGTTGTTCCGTATATCCGCCAGGCTCTCATTCGTAATCGAGCTTTCAAGCGCGCTCTCGTCTCCGATCATCTCGGCAAGCTTACCGGTGGAATCAACCGTATATACCATTGAATAGGCGGTTACTTTTTCCGACTCACGCGCGTAGTAATTGATATATCCGGAAAAATCACTCGTTATCACTTCTTCCTCACGCAGGATCACACCGTCGTACGTATTGTTGATGGCAAGAGATCCGAGCTTGACTTCATAAGGAGTGATATGGCTCTGCCGGAAATAGGATACGATCATTATAATTATATATACAAAAATAACCAGGAATACGAGTACTCCCGGATTGATCGAGATAGGCTTTGAATACTTAACAACCTTTTGATTCTTCTGTGCGCCCTGCTTGGATCTACTTTTCTTTGAACCAGACATATTACCAGATACTTAACGAAAGTCCCGGCTGCCCGGGACTTTCGGATTCAAGGCTTGTTATTAAGCCTCCTGCTATCATAATGCCACAATGACTTGGGATTTGTATTTCTCGGGTACTTCGCCAACCTCAAGCGATACACTGATTATAAAATTCACATCAAACTGGCGGCTGATCCTGTCGAACTTATCAAATACGCCTTCAAGCACATTCTTGTCATTTATAAACGCAACATCCATAAAACTGTCAAGATATACTTCCTGCAGGTCGTGATCCTGCGATACTATCCCGCATATAAATCCGAAGAATTCATCGGTTGAGGAGAACGGAAATTCAGATGTATTGATGAGTCTGATCCTGTTCTTGAGCTCATACATATGTTTTGAGTTCTTATCAAGATATACAATGTTGCCGTCAATAGTACTGACCGCATTGTTCACCTTTTCAAGTAAGTGTTTTGTCTTGCCTTTGCCTTTGGCACCAACAATAAGCTGAATCATTGCAGATCCTCCTTAATAATATGATTATAATGATTATAGTGTATCTGACCCAAAAAGACAACCGGTTTCAGTTTATACCCGTAAGAAGTGTAGTCATGTTTTTGTACAGGCTGTCGCGGTCTGTTGAACCGAGTATCACGGATATGTACGTATGGTCATTCGGTCCGTTTGACAGCAGTATGAGGCAGCTTTTGGCCGCCTTCGTCGTTCCGGTCTTCCCTCCAATCACGTTAACACCGTCGGGCGCGGCGACGTCGCCTTTCAGATAGGCGTTGGTAGTATTTATCTCAATTGTTTTGGAATTGCCTTCCCTGTCCTTGTAGGTGCTCTTATATTCGGTCGTGTTGATTATCTTCCGGAATTCGGTATATTCCATTGCGGCGTTAAAGATAAGATACAGATCGTATGCGGTAGTGTAATGATCCTCGTCGGTAAGACCGTGGGGATTGGTAAAATGCGTATTGGTCGCTCCAAGCTTATGAGCTTCTTCATTCATGACGGCGGCAAACTTCTCGACGCTTCCGGAAAGGTATTCGGCGATCAGAACTCCGGCATCATTGGCAGAATACAGAAGCAGCGCGTTAAGTGCCTGCTCAAGTGTCAGCCGGTCTCCCTCCTGTATCCCGAGCAGCTGGGCGCCCGATTCAGTGATATATACATTTGAAGATGCGGTCAGTGTGTCCTCGAGATGCCCGTATTTAAGGGCGATATATGCGGTCATGACCTTGGTAAGAGAAGCGGGATTAAGCTTTTGATGAACATTTTTGGCGTATATTGTCTCGGCGGCGGTCGCATCAAAGAGTCCACCGGCATCCGCTTCGTCAATGGCAAGCATTGATGCTTCAAAATCATCATCTGTCACACAGATGTCGGCCGCGAACGGTCTTACATCAGATGCAGGGCCGGACAATGTGATGTTGTATGCGCCGTCCCCGGAGTCGGGATCAAACGGCATGGAAAGCTTCGAAGAACATGCCGTAAGCGACAGGACTGTTACGATACAGGCTGCTGTATGTACAGCCTTATTTATACATTTCACGCCACTCCATATCTCCTCTGTCAAGTGATTTAATAAGAAGCTCGGCAGTCGCAAGATTTGTTGCGACAGGGATATTATGCACATCGCAGATCTTGCCTATATAGTTGATATCAGGCTTGTGCAGATCCGCGGATAGAGGTTCACGCAGGAAGATCATCAGATCGATCTCATTCTGTTCTATAAGCGCGCCTATCTGCTGCTCGCCCCCGAGATTACCGGCAAGATACTTGTGTACCGACAGATTCGAAACCTCCTCGATCAGCCTGCCTGTAGTACCCGTTGCGTAGAGCGTATGTTTGCTTAATATACCGCGATATGCGATACAGAAATTCTGCATCAGTTTCTTTTTCGATTCATGAGCAATTAACCCGATATTCATCAGAACTCTCCTTCAAAATATTCGCCGGAAGGCGATTGCAGTTTAACGTTCAATACAAATCCTATCCCTATGAACAGGCTTACAAGGCTGGTCATACCGTAACTGACAAAGGGAAGGGTCAGACCGGTATTCGGTAACAGGCCGGTTACGACGCCTATATTGATAAAGGTCTGAACACCGATAAGTCCTCCCATTCCGCCGGCTATGATCTGTCCCGCAACATCCTTGGCACGTCTTGCGATAAGTATGCACCATATAGCGATCATAAATAACAGACCGATCACAAGACAGCATCCGACAAATCCCATTTCTTCGCCGATGACCGCAAATATAAAATCAGTATGCGCGGCGGATATAAAGTTTCCGTTCTTGACCGACGCGACTACGTTATTATTGATGCCCTTTCCGGAAAGCTGTCCGGATCCGATCGCGGTAATGGCGTTAAGTGTCTGGTACGCCTCGGTGCTTGCATATTCATCGGGATACAGCCATGCAAGGATCCTGCCCTTGTGATAATCCTTGATAATATGGACATCATCCCGCATCAGATACCGCAGGGCAAGTATAAAAGCCGGCACTCCGACCGCTACTACTCCGCCGATGACTTTCCAGCTGAGGCCTCCCAGGAACATAACTACGGCGAATATCGCAAGAACCATGATCGTTGTCGACAGATCGGGCTGTTCGAATATCAATACGGTAGGCGGTATGATGAGCAGAACGGATACCGCAATAATACGTATCGTATTGATGTTTTCCTTATGTTTCATAATAAACTCGGCATAGAATAAAATCAATAAAATCTTGACGAGCTCCGACGGCTGGAATCTAATGCCGCCTACCTCAAACCATCTCTGGGCACCGCCTCCGGTCTCCCCGAAGAGTCTGACCGCGACAAGCAGTCCTATCGATACGGCATATATAAGCCAGTAAAATCGGAGCACAAATGAATAACTGATCAATGACACGATCACCATCGCAATAATGCCGAGCATCAGCCCCTGCTGCTGGTTGTGTACATATGCCTCATCGGCGCTTCTGATAAACACTATACCGAGAGATGTTATCGCAATACACATTAACACGAGAAACAGGTCATATTTTCTGAAATTATAGTTTTCAAACATTACATTCACCCGGTGCTGCTGCCACTAAAACGGGATATTGGCAAGAAATTCCTTGGATATATCATCACAGACGATACCGTCTTCTCCGATGTAGATAATCTTGGCTCCGGCAAGCTTGCGCAAAAATCCGGCGTTCCTTGTAAATATTGTACATTCCTCTTCGGCTACCCTGATAAGATCCGTCTTAATGTCAAGAGCTGCGACAAATGAGCCGTGGTCTCCTTTGCTCCCGGCCGTAAGATCACCGTATACCGTACCAAGAATGACTATGGAGCCGACCGCCGTAACGCTGGCTCCCGGGTTGACATCTCCGAGTACTACAATGCTTCCTTCGGTCTCAAGATTCTGTCCGGCGTGAAGAGTGCCCTTGTAGACCGATGAATTTTCACTCTTTCCGCTTGGAGAGAAAGCGTTTGCAGCCTGAATGAATACCTCGTTCTGCTTTTTTCCGGTCTCCATGACACACAGTACCGTAATATGCGAGTATTCGGCGAATGCCTCTATAAGCGCCCTTTCCTCAAGATCGGACAATTCTCTTCCTTCAAACGTTATGACAAGCCTCGCGTCTCCTAAGAATCTGTCGGACTCGATCAGCTTTTGCGCAAAAGCGACATACAGGTCTTCAAACGGAATCTCGCTGTCCAGTATCAGCTTCAGACCGTTGGGATAACTCTTGATCGTTACAGGTGCTCTCATATTTTTGCCTCTTTGTCTTCTTGAGAGCCACGCCATTAAAAGCTCGCTTCGCTCGGGCGTGGCCTACGTGCTGCAAAGTTTTCATAGAAAACTTTACACCACCTCAGTCTTCTATAATCTCATTTGTTGCTTCATCGGCAATGCCGCTTACAAGCGTATCGGCATCTTCGACCTTGAAATAGTAACTCATTACATCTCTTGACAGCTGCGCCGCATTGGCGGAGGTATATCCGTATGCTATTCTCGTCGCAACGGCTATTTCCGGATCGTCATACGGAGCAAATCCGATAAATACGGCATGGTTCGTCCGCGATCTGCTCGTCTGCGCAGTTCCGGTCTTACCAGCTGCCTTGATCGGAAAATCTTTGAAAGCCGCCGCTTTTTCGACGACCTCGCGCATTCCGCTGTATATCTGTGACCATGTGCTGTCCGCAAATACAACACCGTTCTTTATCTCGGGCGACCGGGACAGTATCACCGCTCCGTCGGGACTTACTACCTTATCGATAAGCGTATATTGATAGCATGTTCCCCTTGTAGCGATCGTTGTCACATACCTTGACAGACCGACAGTCGTATAGTTGTGTGATCCCTGGCCAATAGCCGAATCCACGGGAAGCTCATCGGAAAACTTGGGAGTGTTCTCTTCCATCTCTATTCCGGTCTTGGTCGTCAGTCCGAACAGATCGGCATATTTCTGAAGCTTTTCAAGACCGGCCGCCTCGTCGTATTGTGAACTGTGCCCGTTTGTGGCAAGACGGTATCCGACTTCATAGAAGAAACAGTTGCATGAATTACCGATACCTCCGGTAACATCAAGAAGGCCGTGCGCTCCTGGATATACCCAGCATTGTTTCTGCTCGTCAAAATATTCGAATATCCCCTCACACCTGATCAACTCTCCGGGATTAACTATACCTTCCTCAAGTGCGCATGCGGCCGAACAGGGCTTGAATGTCGAACCCGGAGCCGTCATCTGCTGAGTCGCGTTGTTATACAGGGGGCTTGCCAGATCCGATAGAAGTTTTGCATAATAATCAGCGTCGATCGAGTTCGCGAACCTGTTGTTATCGTATCCGGGGTAAGTGACGAGCGCCAGAAGCTCCCCTTTCGTGTTGGTTACGACACACGAACCGGAACACGGATCGAGAGCCAGCATTGCCGGTGTGATCTCAAGATTAGCTATCTTGTTGATCATAAAATCATACGCCGTCCTGGCACCGCTCTCCAGAAGAGCCTTTTCCGAAGCATCGCCGTATACTATCTTCTGCTCATATAATATCATACATAACTGTCTTCCGGAAATATCATCATCGGCGATCATGTATTTGTACATTTTCTTGGCAAATCCGCTGTTATTGGCAAGATCGGTCAGTATATAATCGACAAGCTGCGTATATACTTCCTCCGAATCGGAATACTGGCTGTCAAGATGGAACTTCGTAACATCCATCCAGTTCCTGGCAAGGCAGTAATGAAGGTATTCGCAAAGACTGATCGTCTCGTTCGTTGCCCAGTCGATATAGGTCTTGTCGTCCCTGTCAATAAGGTCTGAGACAAGTATACCGGTCTGCTGCGACATCAGCCTTGATACGATATAGCTTTCGTAGACCTGTATCTCTTCGGGAAGCTCACGGTAAGGCGTTTTCGTATTGGTAAGCTCATCCCGGAGAAGGCTTAGTATCGTACTTTGCTTGAGAAGGAACGCATCATTGACCTGTCTTTCATATGTGTCGGCATTGTCACCCGCCATATGCTCGATATCTATAACGCTGTTGTTGATAAGTGCATAATATACATCGTCTATCGGTATCATCATAAGGGATGATTTTACAACATCATTGTTGTAGGTCTTCATATTGACGATCTTGGATACGAGTATTCCGGCAAGCTTCTGCTCAAGCATGTTATATACGGCCTTTTGAAGATCACTGTCGATCGACAGGTACACATCGCTTCCGGCCGAGGGATCTACATGCGAGACCGTCTCTATGACTTTTCCCATATTATCGACATATATAACATCCCTGCCCTTTGTGCCCTGAAGATATTCCTCCATTGATTTTTCAATGCCGGACTTGCCGACCATATCCGCCGCATTATAATCATGTGAGGAAGAAGCAAGCTCCGCAAGATCATCCGGCGATGCGCTTCCGGTATAACCGATGATATGCGCGAAATATGCTGCGTCGTTGTATTCGCGCAGCGTATTAACCTCGATGGCGACACCCTGCATTATATCCAGATTTTCCTTGATCGCGGCGACAGTGTCCTCGCCCACATCATCGGCGATGACGGTCGACAGATACTTCTGGAAGCTGTTTGTGGACAGCTGGTAACGGATCGTAAGAAGCTTTAGAACCTCCTCTTTCGTATAACCCTCGCATGGAACGAAGCTGCTGTTTCCCTGTGTATCTATCACAGTGTGACCGATCCCGTACTTCTTCGAATCGCACAGGTATAATACGACATCTTCCGGAGTGGAATTGCGCTCGGATGTTTTAAGATCGTCGGTCGATTTGTATCCGTATATATCGGCAAGAAACCGCAGCAGCCTTGTACCGGTTATAGTGAATTCGTATTCCCCGTCTTCGTTGAGGATTATGTTAAAATCATTCGATACGGTATCGCCGCAGTCTTCTATTATATTGATCGCGCGGTATATCGAATCGTTTATCATGGCGTTCTTGTTCCTGCCCGATTCAAAATTATCTTCTATCGTGACGGCGTATGCCAGCTTATTGTACGCCAGGAGGTTGCCGTTCCTGTCATATATGTTGCCGCGCGTGCTCTTGAGCGTCGTCTCCTTTTTGATCGTGAGCTTGAAATTATCAAGGTACTCCTGACCGTTGATTATCTGCATGACAAACAGCCGCTGCACCAGTACAATGATCAGCCCTATAAATATGATCACCATAAAAGTGAAGCGGTTGAATACAACCTCTTTCAGCCATTCCTTGATATCGGAAAACAATCAGGCACTCCTTCTTTCAACGTCTACAAGCCATTCATTGATATGCAGAATTATCTTGTAGATAATGATCGTTATAAATATCGTATATACTATTTCGGGCAGGATTATGTGAAGGAAGTAATATCCGAAGCGGAGCCTGCCCTGAATGAGAAAGCGGAAAATATAGACGACGAAACAGTATATAAGCTCGCTGCTCGTTATGAGCGCAACCGGAAGCTTTACGTCTTCCGGATAGAATATACTTGAGAACATACCGTTCAGATATCCGATGACCGTATAGACGAGCGCATAGAATCCGAGTACTCCCCCGAAGAGCACATCCATAATGATGCCGGATATGAAGCCAACGAACATACCGTCGCCTTTGCCGCGCATGAACCCGAAGCATGACGTCAGTATTATCAGGAAATTCGGCGCAACCCCACCCATGGGCAGTATGCGGATCATAGTGCTCTGGATAAGGTAGCTTATAAGAATCATTAATATCATTACGGCTCTTTTTAACATATCACTCTTTGGTCTGCTTCATCTGTGTAACGACAAGCACGATGTCAAGATGCTCAAAGTCAACGACGGGCGTAATATATCCCGATTTGGTAAGATTGTTTGAATCGTTGTTGATCTCTTTGATATAGCCAATGGATATTCCCGGGAGATATTTGCTGCTGATCTGGCTCGTTACGATCTGGTCACCGGCAGCAACAGCCCCGTCGTCATCTCGAAGATCCGAAAATCTGATGCTTCCGTTAGAGTAAAGCTCCAGATCGCCCGTTACGATCATTGTGTCCGATGTGTTGAGCACCATGGCGCTTATATTGGAATCATCGTCAATGATAGACCTTACGGTTGCCCAGTTCGGTCCGACGGAAGTCACGATCCCGACCAGTCCCGACCCGGCGATCACGTTCATATTAACCTTTACGCCGTCACCTGTCCCCTTGTCGATCAGGAATGTCGAATACCAGTTGCCGGCATCCTTGCCTATGACGCGTGCTCCGATCTTGGGATAATCGCTGTATCTTTCATCGAGCGACATGAGCTGGCGAAGCTCGGCAAGCTCATACTTGTCAGTCGTAAGGTCGTTGATCCTGATCGTGAGGTCGTCAACGGTCTTTTTGAGCTCCTCGTTCTCGGCGCGAAGCGTCTCGAGCTCCCTGATCGATTCCGAGCGGTCGAATAACCAGCTTCCGGCATATGAAATTGCCTTCTGAAAAGGGATGACCGTATATCCGGCAATCGCCTGCGGCGGTCCGTCCAGAATATCCGTAGTATAAGAAAGCACCATCATTATTACACATATAACAGACAGTGCCAGTAAGATATATTTGTCGGGTATCGGTATTTTGTTTCTCTTAGATCTCTTACGAGCCATTTGGTTCCTAACCGGAAAAATCCTGCATTGTATATACAACAGAATGAAGCTTTTCGTTCTTGATTATCTGGGACAGTCCGTATGCCACGCTGCCTTCACCGTAAGGTGAAAACAGAATGTTTAATCCGGTGCTCTGGGATATGAGCGCATGAAGGTCACCAATCCCGGCACTTCCTCCCGTCAGGAATATCCCCTTTTTGTATATGTCCGCTCCGAGCTCCGGAGGCGTCCTCTCCAGTATCAGGCGGACATTATCGATGATAGTCTCAAAGTTCTCATGCATCGCGCGTTCTATGAGCATCGTGGGGATCGTCCGTTCCACGGGAAGTCCGGTAACAACATCCCTTCCGTATACGACTGCATCCCTCTGCTCTCTTTCGAGCTTCGGAAGCTCTATCTTGATCTCCTCCGCGCTCTTCGCGCCGATCAGCAGATTATATTCCTTGCGCACCATATTGCGGATGCTCTCATCGAACTTCCTGCCGCCGGTCTTGATGAGCCGAGACAATACTATACCGCCGAGGCTCAGTATCGAGATCTCGGTCGTCTCGTAACCGACATTAACAACAAGAAATCCCTGTGAACGGTGCATTTCAACATCCATTCCGATCCCGTCGGCAACGGCTTTTTCAACGATATATATATTCCTTGCTCTTATATTGGATTCCTTGACTAGAGATACGAACGCACGCTTTTCCACCTCGGTTATATCGGTCGGTACACTGATATAATAATCGGCGCTCCTGATGTTGCCATCCATTTCATCATTGATGAAGTTGCGGATCAGTATCTGCATATGGTTGATATCCGCGATAACGCCGTATGTCAGCGGAAAAGAGACCTCGATATTATCCGGTGCCTTCTCATACATCGTAAAAGCATCATCGCCGTATGCGAACAGATTGTGCCTGTTCTGCATTGCGATCATATTCTTGTACGAAACTATCCTGTCCGTAAACCCGTTATATATTTTAATATTATAGGTACCGAGATCTATACCGAATGCATTTACCGCCAAAGCAAAAGTCCTCAAAAATCATACAAAATCCAGCATATTTTACCACAACAAAGGTTATATGTATATATATTTCGCTTACTATAATTGTACTATATCTTCGTCGACAAGCGCCTGAAGCGACCTGAGTATGCCCGTCTTGGCATGATACCATGTCAGCCCGCCCTGAAAATATACCGCATACGGAGGCCTCATCGGCGCATCTGCCGACAGTTCTATCGAACTGCCCGAAATGAACGCTCCGGCAGCCATTATGACCTCGCTGTCATATCCGGGCATATCCCATGGTTCGGCAGTAACATACGAGTCGACGGGCGAGGCGGACTGAATGCCGTTGCAAAACGCCTTAACTGCTTCCGGCGTGCCGAGCGTTACCGACTGGATAATATCATGACGGCTTTCGGATCCGTTAGGGATCACGTCAAATCCGAGCTTTTCATATATATTGGCGGCAAACACCGCACCTTTAAGAGCGGCGCATGTAACGGTCGGAGCGAGAAACAGTCCCTGATAATACGACCGGTTGATATCAAGAGTGGCTCCCACTTCCCGCCCGAGTCCCGGAGAAGTGAGCCGGTATGCGCACTTGTCGATACACTCTTTTGTACCGCATATATAGCCGCCCGTCGGAGCCAGTCCTCCGCCGGGATTCTTGATAAGAGAACCTACGACCATATCCGCACCGTAATCGGACGGCTCTTTTGTTTCCACAAATTCGCCGTAGCAGTTGTCGACCATAATCACAATATCGCTGTTTATCCCTTTGACGTAACCGATAGCGTCCTTAATTGCATCAACCGACAGTGAAGGTCTTGTCTGATACCCTTTTGAACGCTGTATCGTTACAAGCTTTGTATTATCCTTTACAGCTTTCCTGATACCTTCATAATCAAATGATCCGTCGCCGAGAAGATCGACCTGCGAATATGTTATCCCGTATTCCGCCAGCGACCCCGTACATGGTCTTATACCTATGACTTCTTCAAGGGTATCATATGGTTTTCCGGAGATCGACAGCATTTCGTCGCCCGGGCGCAGGATAGCAGACAGAGCGGTTGAAAGCGCATGTGTTCCGCATGTTATCTGCGGCCTTACAAGAGCATCCTCGGTTCCGAATACCGTGGCATATACTTTTTCAAGAGTTTCCCGTCCCCTATCGTTATATCCGTAGCCGGTCGACGGCACAAAGCAGCTTTCGGACACTTTGCATTTACTCATTGCCGACAGGACCTTGAGCTGGTTGTATTCGGCGGTACGATCGAACTGTGTGAACCGCTCCGCTAAATCCGAAAGGACAGCCTCCCCGTAATCGTACACCTGCCTTGATATGCCGCACTTTTCATATATTTCATACAGATCGTTCATCCGGTTATTCCTGCCTTTTTAATTTCTGATAGTATTGATCCGAGAGGATCTTCGGTCTGCCTTTTGTCTATATAGATAACGTTTTTTTCACGCGCAAACCACGTAAGCTGTCTTTTGGCAAAATGCCTTGAATTTTTTTTGATCATATCCGCAGCTTCATCAAGCGTGCATTCACCGTCAAGATAACGTATGATCTCCTTGTATCCGATCCCCTGCATCGATATGCAGTTGATGCCGACTCCGCTTTCGATAAGCGAGGAGACTTCCCCAACAAGGCCTTCTTCTATCATCTTATCAACTCTTTCGTTGATCCTGTCATATATCTTCTGTCTGTCATCCGTCAGAACAAAATAACAGTAATTGTAAGGGGATATCTTCCGGGACTCTTCACTGTTATGATCGGATATCCTTTGCCCGGTCTGCTTATAGTATTCGAGGGCACGTATCATCCTTTTACTGTCATTGAAGTGGATATGACGCGCTGCGCGATCATCTACCTCCTCAAGCATCCTGTGTACATATTCACCGCCTTTTTCCTCAATGAGATCCGACAGCTCCCTGCGGTAACCGTTCATGACCTCATGATCCGAAAAATCGATATCATATAGTACACTCTGGATGTAAAATCCGGTGCCTCCGACGATTACCGGTATCCTTCCCTCACTTATGATATGTGCGATCGCTTCCTCGGCCATGTGCTTGAATGTAACGACGTTAAAATCATCCGCAGGATCAAGTACATCTATCAGATAATGCGGTATACCCTGCTGCTTGTCGGCACTGATCTTGGCAGTTCCGATATCCATTCCTTTATACACCTGCATTGAATCGGCGGATATTATGCTGCCTCCGATTACTTTCGCAAGCTCGATTGAAAGAGCCGTCTTGCCGACAGCAGTCGGTCCCGACAGAATGATCAACGGATCCATGTCATACTATCCTCTTGAACATCTTATCAAGATCCGATGCTGAATAGGCTATTATCGTAGGCCGTCCGTGCGGACAGTTATAGGGATTATCAAGGGACAACAGTTCCGAGATGAGCGCATCGGCCTCCGCAAAGGTTATCGCGGTATTTCCCTTTATAGCCGCCTTGCACGCCATCGTGGCTATCCTGTCCTTTACTTCCATCGGATCTCTTATCCTGTTATTCTGTACAAGATCATCAATTATACTCAGAAAATAATCCTGCTCAGTGAGCCTGAACAGTTCGGCCGGAACCGATGTCAGCGCGTATTCCCTGCCGCCGAAGCTTTCAACTGTAAATCCCATCTCCTCAAATACATTAATGTTATCATGAAGCGCCGCCTCTTCGGATGCGTTAAGAGATACTATAACGGGCGGACTAAGAAGCTGGGATGTGACTTTGCCGCGCTTTACCTCTTTTATTATCCGCTCGTACATAACCTTTTCATGGGCTGCGTGCTGGTCTATTATATACATCTTGTCTTCGAATTCAATTATCCAGTATGTTTTGAAAACCTGTCCTATGATCCTGTGCTTCGGTTTGTTTTCTTCGGCAAGGAAACCTTCCGAAAACAGTGTTTCCTGAACGGGCATTTCCTGCCGAACGGCTTCCCTGTAGCCGGTATAAGCCATCTCCTGATAATCCTGAACCTTCCTGGTTTCAAAAGGCTCGGGAACATGTACCGGGGGCTCCTGGGCCGGTGCGGGTGCAGGAGATTCGGGTACCGTGACAGCCTGCGGAATAAGTTCCGTGCGCGTGATACCCCGGGTTAATGTATCGGCTACTGCCAAATAAACGAGTCTTTCCTCCATGAACCTGATCTCGGTCTTGGCCGGATGTACGTTGATGTCAAGCAGCTCCGGCGGGATATCGAGATACAGTATCACAAAAGGGAACTTATGAAGCATCAGATACGGTTTGTAGGCTTCTTCGGCGGCGGCTGACAGTACCCTGCTTTTGACAAGCCTGCCGTTTACAAAGAACAGTTCGTAATTCCTGTTGCCGCGGGCTGTCTCTGGCTTACCCGCAAACCCTGATATAGTGCAGTTTTCCGAAGTATATGACACTTCCGCAAATCTGTTTATTATATCCCTTCCGAATACGGAATATATGTCGGATGTGACGTCACCTTTACCGTCGCTTGCAAGCTTTACGGAACCGTTTATCACATACTTGAACGATATATCCGGATGGGAAAGTATCAGTTTCTCAACAAGCTCCGTTATGTAAGAGCCTTCTGTTGCGGCGCTTTTCAGAAATTTGCGTCTTGCGGGCGTATTATAGAACAGGTTCCTTACGATCACGGTCGTCCCGTCAACAACGCCGGCCTCATCAAATGACATTTCACGCCCGCCCCTTATACAGTAACGGTAGCCAAGTATCGATCCGGCAGTCTTCGTCATTAGTTCAACATCGGCAACAGCGGCTATCGAGGAAAGTGCCTCTCCGCGAAAGCCGAGGGAGGCGATATTCATAAGGTCTTCTATCGAACGTATCTTGCTCGTGGCATGGCGTACAAAAGCTTTCGGAATATCGGCGCGTTCGATCCCCGAACCGTTATCGGTTATCCTTATATAGTCGATACCGCCGCCTTTGATCTCTATGCTTATATTAGCGGCTCCTGAATCGATCGAATTCTCAACAAGCTCTTTGACAACCGAAACCGGCCTCTCTATCACTTCGCCCGCGGCGATCTTATTGATCGTTGAATCATCAAGAATATTAATTCCTGCCATTATTACCACCTGTTCTTAAGCTTGCTCTGAAGTGCGACAAGAGCATTTAATGCCTCCATCGGAGTCATGTTATTACAGGCAAGCGCCGAAAGCTCGTCAAGGATCTCTTCGTCGCTTATCGTATCAAACAGCGACATCTGCCCCCGGTCGACATCATCGCTTTTTCTGATCGTCTGTTTCTTTCCGGATGATGACGCGATCGAACGTACACTTGCGGATATGTCGTTTTCCGAAAGCTGCATGACAAGTTCGTTGGCACGCTCGATCACGCTGTCAGGCAATCCCGCGAGCTTTGCCACGGCAATACCGTAGCTTCTGTCCGCGCCGCCCTTTACGATCTTGCGCAGGAATACTATCTTCCCTTTATCCTCCTTGACGGCAATGCAGTAATTATTGACGCTCGGGATCTTACCTTCAAGCTCGGTAAGCTCATGATAATGCGTTGCAAACAAGGTTTTGGCACCGAGAAGCTTGGTGTTGCTGATATATTCGATAACGGCCCAGGCGATCGACAGTCCGTCAAATGTCGATGTTCCCCTTCCTATCTCATCGAGTATCAGAAGGCTCTTCGGTGTGGCATTTCTGAGAATATTAGCCACCTCGGTCATCTCGACCATGAATGTTGATCGTCCGCTCGCAAGGTCATCACTGGCTCCGACTCTTGTAAATATCCTGTCGACAATACCTATATCGGCTTTGGATGCCGGCACAAACGAACCTATCTGCGCCATCAGAACGATGAGCGCCACCTGTCTCATATAGGTTGATTTTCCGGCCATATTGGGACCCGTTATCACGCTTATGCGGTTGGCGGAATTGTCGAGATAGGTGTCGTTTGCGACGAACATTTCATCCTTTGTAAGCTGCTCTACAACAGGGTGCCTGCCGTCGCTTATATTGATGATCCCCTTTTCATTGATCCGGGGTCGTATGTAGTTATTATTGGCGGCAACGTACCCGAGGGAAGCATATGCATCGACAAGCGCTATGATCCCAGCGCTCTTTAATATACGGTCTACCTCGCGTGAAAGCTGATCCCTTATCCCGGTAAAAATATCGTATTCGAGCGAAAACAGCTTGTCCTCGGCGTTCAGTATCGTATCTTCAAGCTCTTTGAGACGTCCGGTCGTATATCTCTCGGCGTTAGCCAGAGTCTGCTTTCTGATATAATCATCGGGAACAAGCTCGAGAAAAGAATTCGTAACTTCAAAGAAATACCCGAATACCTGATTGTATTTAATACGCAGATTCTTGATTCCGGTCCGTTCCCTGTCCTCGGCTTCAAGCTGTGCGAGCCATTTCTTGCCCTCGGTCTTGGCACTTCTGTACGAATCCACCTTCTCCGAATAGCCCGCCCTGATTATACCGCCTTCCTTGATCGTAACGGGTGCGTCCTCGCTAATAGACCTGTCTATGAGATCGCACAGATCTTCAAGGGTATCAAGCTCTTCGCCAAGCCTGTGTATAACCTCCACCCCGCAATCGAGAAGCAGTGCCCTGATCGGGGGCAGCATCCTGATGGAATTGGCAAATGCAACAAGATCGCGTGGATTGGCCGAATGATAATTGACCTTTCCCATGAGACGTTCGAGATCATATACCGGAGAGAGATATTCGCGAAGCTCCTCCCGTAGTATCAGATCCTCCCTGAATGCGGAGACGGCATCAAGCCTTTTTTCTATTTCGGCCTTGTCTGTAAGCGGCTGCTCAAGAAATGATCTGATCATTCTCGCGCCCATCGCAGTTTTGGTCTTGTCAAGGACGTAGAGCAAAGAACCCTTTTTCGTCTTATCGAGCATCGTCTCGGTCAGTTCAAGATTTCTTCTCGTAGCCGAATCCAGTATCATATAATCGGATACGCTGTATTTACGGATGTTCCTGATCTGGCCTATGCTTCCCTTCTGGGATTCGGAAAGATACCTGATAAGCGCTGCCGACGCAACCGTATCGGCGGCCTTCCTGTTAAGCCCCAGTCCCGATATGTCGGAAACCCCGAACTGGCCCTTAAGCGCCTCTTCACACATATCATCATCGAAATACCATGCCTCAAGCGGAAAGACTACCGCGCTTATATGAAGCATAAGTTCGTCAAAATTAAATCCGGATACGGTAAACGCTTCATTGCATATTATCTCCGACGGAGAGAACTTGTATATTTCATCAACAAGCTTTCTTCGGTCGTTAACCTCGGTTGTCAGAAATATACCCGTGGTAATATCGGACAGGGCTATACCGTATATATCCTCCGAATAGTAAACGCACATGATATAGTTATTGGACTCTTCGCTGAGGGTCTCCATATCAATGTTCGTGCCGGGTGTCGCTATCCTTGTGACCTCCCGCTTTACAAGCCCTTTGGCATTCTTCGGGTCCTCCACCTGTTCGCAGATCGCGACCTTGAACCCTTTCTGTACGAGCTTGTTGATGTATACCTGTGCCGCATGAAACGGAACGCCGCACATCGGAGCGCGCTCCTTGAGTCCGCAGTTTTTACCCGTAAGCGTAAGCTCCAGCTCTTTCGAAGCGGTAAGCGCGTCGTCAAAAAACATCTCGTAGAAATCACCGAGACGGTAAAAAAGGATGCAGTCCTTGTATGCTTCCTTTGTTTCCATATAATTCTGCATCATGGGAGACATCTTTTCTTCCATAAACATCCTCTTAGAATAAACAGTAACGATCATTCCCCGTCTGATATATTATCAAGGGATACAAATCCGTTATCAATCCTTGTGTACTGATCAACTCTCGTGATACTAAGATCATCATAATCAGCAGTAAAACCTAGACCTTCAAGCACGTGTTCGGGCTTGATGTTATCAGTACTGCCCGATGATATAAGCATTTCCATTGTATTCTTATCCCTGTCGTATGTAAGTTCATATACGAGCGGTCTGATATTGACAAGTCTTTCGTTTTTTTTCGATCTTTTGAGTATAATTATATCGTCCTTTGCCATAAATGAATCGCATGCATCGCCGCATGCCGGTATCCCGGGATCATATACCCGGTATCTGGCAGCCGCAACCGATGCCATTGCATTCATGCTTCCTGCGGGAAGCTCTTTAAATGACATTATCTCTATCTCCGGAACGGATTCTGCCCGAAGCGCTTCTATCGCATCGCGGTATGATATTTCACTTGTCAGCTCCACATCGGCGTACTCTCCGGTACTCTCCATCCCGAGGGGAAGAGGCGGGGTAAATGAAAGTATCTGGTGCGGCGAAAAACCTTCGGTGTACGCGACAGGAATACCGGCTCTTCTGAACAGCTTCTGAAAATACCTCATGACATCAAGATGCCCGATATACACAAGAGCTCCCGATTTGGAAAACCTGATCCTCGCTTTCATTGGCAGACTCCTCCGTGATATCCCCTGATACCGCATCCGCTGCAGTTTACCCGGCAGTTCGGAGTAACCTCACCCTTTGACGCGCGGATGTATTCCCTTTGCAGATAATCCCTGGTAACTCCGATATCTATAAAATCCCACGGAAGGATCTCATCAAATCCCCGCTCACGGTTATAGTAGAATGCAGGATCGATCCCCGTCTTTTCAAATGCCTTCTCCCACGGCTCAAAGCTGAAGCTTTCAGTCCATGCATCGAACATGCAGCCGCCCCTGTAAGCTTCGACGAGTACCCGGGACAGTCTCCTGTCGCCTCTTGCAAATACTCCTTCAAGCACCGATACATCCGCCGCATGCCAGTTGTATTTGATGCTCTTATGGTTAAGCTGACTCTTCATCGCGGTATTAACAACATGCGCTTTGTACCTGAACTCATCTATAGTGTTCATACTGGCCCACTGGAAAGGCGTGAACGGTTTCGGAACAAAAAATGATGTCGAAGATACTATCGAAACCTTTTCCCTGCGCTCCTCCTTGGGTATCGTGTCATAGTAGAGCTTTGCGATATCATTGGAAAGCTCTGCGATCTGTATGATATCTTCTTCGGTCTCGTACGGAAGTCCGAGCATGAAATACAGCTTGACCCTTGTCCAGCCTCCGCAAAAAGCCTTGCTGCATCCATCCATGATATCATCGTAGGTGATACCCTTGTTGATAACATTGCGCATACGCTGGCTGCCGGCTTCCGGTGCAAATGTAATGACCGATTTTCTGACATCCTGAACCTTGCTCATAACGTCAAGCGAAAACGAGTCAACGCGCAGGGAAGGCAGGGAAATATTAATATGCTCATCCGAAAATGTGTCAATCAGGTAATTACACAGCTCATTAAGCGCGGGGTAATCGGACGACGAAAGCGATGACAGAGATATTTCGCCGTGCCCGGTATTGGCTATCATCTGCCGGGCATATTCTTCAAGCTTTTTCTCATCCCTGAAGCGTGTGGGCTTATATACCGAGCCTGCCTGACAGAACCGGCACCCCCTTATGCAGCCTCTCTGTATCTCCAGAACTATGCGGTCCTGCGTCGCTTTGATATATGGAACGACCGGCTTTAGGGGATAACAGGAATCGGTAAGATCGCATACTATCTCTTTTTCAATCTTCGCGGGTATATCATCATATATCGGAGTAAAGCTTCCGATCGTATTATCGCTGTTATATGTCACCTTGTAACAGGACGGCGCATATATCCCGGGTATCCTGGCGGCCTCATGTATGAAAGCCTGCCTGTCGTAACCTTCACTCCTGCATTTCTTATAGAGATCGATGAGCTGCCTGTATCGCGTCTCACCTTCCCCTATATAGACAAGATCGCACAGATCGGCTACCGGTTCGGGATTATATGTACACGGGCCTCCCATTATCACTATAGGATCGTCATCGCTCCTGTCGGATGAATAGAACGGTATATGGGAAAGGTCAAGTATCTGCAGGACATTCGTATAACACATCTCATACTGGAGAGTGATCCCGAGAAAATCAAAATCCGATATGTTATCCTGCGATTCAAGTGCGAACAGCGGGATATCCTGTTCCTTCATAATGGCGTACAGATCGCTCCAGACTGCATATACACGCTCGCACCATACGTCCTCGTATGAATTGAGCATATCATACAGTATCTGTATCCCCAAATGGCTCATTCCGATCTCATATATATCGGGGAAACACATGGCAAAACGAATAAGCCCTTCGGGATCCTTATATATCGCATTAACTTCATGTCCTATATAACGAGCGGGCTTATCCACCGATCTTAATATTTTATTTGAAAGAGCCAGTTTATCCATTCATGATATTACCGGTTCGCGAGTTCCTCCATAACATCATCCCATGTCAGGCCTTTTACTGCCATCAGCACCATTATATGATACAGAAGATCCGCTATCTCGTATTTGATCTCTTCCTTTTCGGGATTCTTGGCGGCTATTACGATCTCGGTAGCCTCCTCTCCGACCTTCTTGAGTATCTTGTCTATACCTTTATCGAACAGATAGTTTGTATATGATCCGTCCTTCGGATTGTCCCTCCTGTCAAGGATGACATTCATAACATCTTCAAGCACCGTATACGGATTCGGTATGCCGGCATCCTTTCTGATTATCTCGTTAAAGAAGCATGAATGCGATCCGGTATGGCAGGCATTTCCGATCTGTACTACCTTCGCAAGGAGAGTATCGTTGTCACAGTCTGCCAAAAGCTCCCGAACATACTGGTAATGTCCGCTCGTATCTCCCTTGCGCCACAGGCATTTTCTCGACCTTGAATAATACGTCATGATACCTTCACGGACAGTCCTGTCATAAGCTTCCAGGTTCATATATGCGACCATCAGGACTTCCGATGTCGCCGCGTCCTGGCATACTACGGGGACAAGGCCGTTTTCGTCGCATTTAAGGTCGGAAAATGCAACAGCCGTCCTTCCGAGGCATGTACTCACCCCGTCCGATTCAAGCTCATCCTTGAACGAATACAGATCATCCGAGCGGGAATTGACGACGTCGCCCGACAGGCCGCATACGCAGTTCTTCCTGATGATCTCAATATCCTTATCATCATTAATAAGCGGTATGACCGGTATTTCCTCAAAACTGTCCACAAACAGGCGTCCCAGCAAAACAGCGCCCGACGTATTGTCTTTGATGACCTTGAGATTATCGAGTATCTGTTCGAGGCTGTCGGCGCACACATATATCTTACCGGTGGAAAACCGTTTCCCTGCCTCTTCGATAAGATCTATATTGGTCTGCTTCGCCATATTGAGGGCGACCCTCCGGCATCCGGCGTATAACAGCTTCTTGACATCTTCGAGCCTGTTGATGTTTCCGGCTCCGTATACCGGAGTATCAATGGCTCTTGTCACGGCTCTTACGATAAGAAGCGCCTCTTCATGCTCTTCGTCTCCTTCCGACAGATCAAAGAGCAGTATGGCGTCAGCTCCGTTTACGGAAAGGCTCACACAGTAAGATACGGGATCGCGGCTTATGACCGTATCGTCGCTAAATCCCTTTATCAGATTGTTGTTCTTAAGATATACACAGGGTATCAGAAGTTTATTCATCAAAGCGATCCTTTCGTAGACAGAACATTTGATATCCTGGGATCCCTGGTGGTTGCGGCATCAAGCGCTTTGGCAAAGCTCTTGAACATAGCCTCGCATATATGATGCGAATTGATCCCCGAGATTACCTTTATGTGTATATTCATTCCAGCGCTCCAGCTGAGGGCATAGAAGAATTCGCGTATCAGTTCGGTGTCAAGATACCCGATATTCTCCGTCGGAAATGATGCGTCATACTGAAGGTAAGGACGGCCGCACAGATCTACGGCACATAATACGAGCGCATCATCCATAGGGAGTATCATATGTCCGTACCTGTTGATCCCTTCCTTGTTCCCGCAAGCCTCTTTTATCGCCTCCCCGAGCACGATCCCGCAGTCCTCTACCGTGTGGTGACCGTCTACATGGAGATCGCCCTCGCATGCTAACGTAAGGTCGAAAAAGCCGTGTTTCGCAAATCCTTCAAGCATATGATCGAAAAATCCTATCCCGGAATCGATCTTTGCCTCTCCCTTTCCGTCAAGATTCAGTCTGACGGATATCGTCGTTTCCTTCGTCTCGCGTTTCTTATCGCTGATCCTGTTTGTCGCTGCTTTTGCCGCCATATCACATCACTCCTTTATCAAATCTGACTCCGATCGAATTGGCATGTGCCGTAAGCCCTTCGGCATTTGCAAAGCACATGATGGCATCGCACGCATCCATGAGAGCCGCGCGTGAATAGCTGATGATACTGCTCTTTTTGATAAAAGCGTCAACACCGAGCGGTGAGAAGAACTTCGCGGTTCCGTTTGTCGGGAGCACATGATTGGGACCCGCGTAATAATCTCCGAGAGGCTCTGATGAATACTCTCCAAGAAAGATCGCTCCCGCGTTCCTGATCCTTGTCATTGTCTCAAACGGATCGCGGGTCATTATCTCAACATGCTCGGACGCTATGGTATTGGCCGCCTCTTCAGCCTGATCCATGCTTTCGGCAACAAGAATATATCCGTAATTGTCAAGTGATCTTGAGATTATGTCACGCCGCTCAAGGCGTGATACGAACTCATCCACATAAGTGCTTACATCCTCTGCAAGCTTTGAACTGTCGGTTATCAGTATAGCGCTTGCGAGCTCATCATGCTCTGCCTGGGAGAGAAGATCCGCGGCCACATACTTCGGATCGGCGCTCTCATCGGCAAGTACTAATATTTCACTTGGCCCCGCGACGGAATCTATACTCACATATCCGAATACAGCCTTTTTGGCAAGGGCTACAAATATGTTCCCGGGGCCTACTATCTTGTCAACCTTTGGTATCGATCCGGTTCCGAATGCCATCGCCGCGATCGCCTGCGCTCCTCCGACCTTGTATATCTCCGTTACCCCGGTTATGCTGGCGGCAACAAGAGTGGATGGCGCAACTTTACCGGCGGAATCTGCCGGAGTCAGCATCACTATCCTGCGAACGCCCGCAACTACAGCGGGGATAACGCACATCAGTGTCGACGACGGATATACGGCCTTGCCTCCCGGTACATACACGCCTGCGGTTTCTATCGGGGTGATCTTCTGTCCGAGTATCGTACCGTCATCACCTGTCTCTATCCAGCTGTTCTGAACCTGCTTTTGGTGGTAAGCGGTTATATTGGCGGCACTCCTTTTCATGACTTCGATCAGTTCCCCGTCATAGGAAGCATATGCCTCGTCTATCTCCTCTTCGCTCACCCTTATGTTGGCAGCATTGATGTTCCACTTGTCAAACTTTTCGGTATACTCAAATACCGCATCATCACCGCGTACCTTTACATCCGCTATGATATCGTCAACAATCTGTTCATATTCGGTATAGCTTCCGGGATTTCTCTTCAGAAGCTCCGACATAATGCCGCTAATTGAATCATCAGTTAATGCAACAGTCCTCATAATACCTCCCTGATCCTGTCAATTATATCATTGATCCTCGCCGTTTGCAGTCGCATCGATACGGGATTGACGATCATCCTTGCGGAAATATCGCTTATCTTGTCAAGCACCGTAAGGCCGTTCTCCCTGAGTGTCGAACCGGTCTCGACTATATCGACGATGCAGTCAGACAAACCAATTATTGGAGCAAGCTCAATGCTTCCGTTTAGCTTGATTATATCAACGCTTCTGTGGCGTACGTCATTAAAATATGATTTTGCGGTTCTCGGATACTTTGTAGCTACCGTAATAATATCACGTTTATCAAGGAGAGCTTTGGCATTTTCGGGTCCGCACACGCACATACGGCAGTTCCCCGTCTTAAGATCAAGCACCTCATAAACCTTCCTGTTCTCTTCGGCGATAGTATCCGCGCCGACGACTCCGATATCCGCAGCGCCGTGCTCGACATATGTCGGAACGTCCGGCCCTTTGGCAAGGAAAAACCGGAGCTTTAACTCGTCATTAACAAATATCAGTTTCCTTGTGCCCTTTTCCGTTATCTCTTCACATGTTATCCCGGCATGCCCCAGGATCTCCATCGTCTTATCCGCAAGCCTGCCCTTTGTAAGCGCAAATGTCAGATACTCACCTGCCCGCGGAAGAGAGGCTTCCTGACAGTCAAGCGCACCGACAACCTCGTCAACGGATATTCCGAATCCTATCGCGGGAACGTCCCTGCCGAATTTGCCGACAAGATTATCGTAGCGGCCTCCCTTCATAACGGCATCGCCGCTCCCGTATGTATAGGCACGGAACAGTACTCCGGTATAGTAGTTGTATTTGTTGAGAAGTCCAAGGTCAATACGGATATAACGGTCGATACCGCGCTCTTCGAGAATGTCGCATATCTTTACAAGACGCATAAGCGCCTCACGGCATACTTCACTCCTTGTCCGTTCCATAAGAGCGTAGAGCGAATCCTTGGAAGTATATTCATCCGACAGATTCACTATTAGATCCGTATGTTCACTGTCTATATTAAGATCTGCCAGCAGATCCTTGGCCTTGTAATGGTTCTTGGCAGATATGAGCCGAAGAAGCGCGACTTCTCCGGATTCCGATATTCCGAGCTCATCGCACAGGCCCTTAAAGTAATTCGCGTTTCCGACCGATACTGCAAAATCGGAAAATCCCGCCGTTTTCATACAGTTTACGACGAGAGATATCATCGCGGCATCCGCCTCGCACGAATCATCATTATACAGCTCGGCGCCTATCTGCGTACTCTCTTTGAGCCTTCCGTCAAGATCGTCGCCATTGATGAATGTATTGCCGCAATAGCACAGCCTGACAGGTGACGGCTCGTTATAATACAGTCTGGAATATGCCCTTGCCATAGCAGGGGTAAAGTCCGGACGAAGAACAAGGGTGTTCCCTTCCTTGTCATAGAATTTGTATAACTGTGTCGACGGAACAGTTCCTATATCGCTCGCAAATACATCAAAGAATTCGAAAGAAGGAGTCTGCATCAGCAAAAATCCTTCCTGCTCCATCAGCTTCAGTATCCTGTGTTCGACACCGGTCTTTCTTGTATATTCGGAAGGCGTGATATCGCGCACTCCTTCCGGTGTATGATATTGATTGCTCATAACCGCCTCTCGCTTTAATACTTTAAATTGCTAATTCGCTACCATGCTACCACGTGAAATTATATCGGATCATCTAACGCATTGTCAAATCCTTTTTGATCCCGTCCAGATAAGGCACGAATAGACCCTCATGAGGTATCAGGTCATAACCCTCCTCCAGTTCATCGAGCCTGAAGCTCTTCCTGCCTCCGCTCCTCATCCTCTCCCAGAATCCGTATAGCTTTTCAAACCTCATGTAATGAAATCGGTCAATATGGGAATAATATATCACTATAAAGCTGATACCGCCCTGCTTCTCATATTCCTCCATGAAACTGATCTGATGCTCATGTATATTGGCAAGTGAAAACGTATCGGCAGAGCATTCCTTGGCATCAAAGCAGATCGGGATACCCTGTACCGCGCCTATGTAATCAACCGTGCTCTTCTGGTCAAAATACGCAAGCGTTATCTGGGTATGCTCTTTGTTCATCTGTATCGGCGTTATCGGTGTCGGTATCTTCTGAACAAGGCAGAGCCCGTGTTCCTTGTATATCTCGTTTGTTCTGTTGATAAGATCTTCGAGCGTTGAGCCGCGAAGTCCCCTTGAACTCCATGTGGCCATCAGATCACCTGCTTAAAGTCATCCGGCATATCGATAGTAAATGTTCTTCCGGCAGCATCCGGAAGCCCGATATCATCCGGAAATATCATTTTATAACATACAAGCATCTGCGAATCTATGCCGCAGCTTCTGTACTTCCTGTTAAGAGCCGTATCGCCGTACTTACTGTCCCCTATTATCGGATGCCCGATCGAGGCAAGATGGGCTCTGATCTGATGGGTCTTGCCGGTCACGAGCAGTATATCGAGAAGGCTTACTTCATCGCCGCTTATGACAGGAGTTACAACGGTATTGATAAAGCTTCCGTATTCTTTATCATCAAATACCCGGACCGTATTCGTTGCGGCATCTTTAACGATGCTTCCTGTAAGGTCAAGCTTATCATCCACACGGCCCTTTACGATGCATCTGTAATATTTGCTTATCGTATGGCTGGCAAACGCTTCCGACAGGCATTTGGAGCCCCTGTATGTCTTCGCATACGTGATAAGCCCCGAAGTATTGCGGTCAAGCCTGTTGCATACGGACGGCGTGAAAGTCATAAGATCCTCTTCGCCGGTGATCCCCTCACGAACAAGATATGCAAGCATTATCTCGTTAAGCGATACCGACCCGGCGGATGATCGCTGCGACAGCATTCCCTTGGGCTTGTTGATGATCATGATATCATCATCCTCGTATACGACCGGAGGAATATCAGCCCCGCAGTATGTATCATCCTTTGGCTTTGATGAGAATCTGTCAAAAGTGGCATCGGACAGATAGAATTTAACGACATCCCCGTCACATATCAGTTCATTTCCCGAGGCTTTCTTATCGTTAAGGACGATATTCTTCTTCCTGAGCATCTTGTATGTGAATGATGCCGGAGCATCGGCAAGGATATGCATGACATATTTATCCAGCCGTCTGCCCTCATCTTTTTTCGTAATGACATATTCCTTCATAGAGATACCGCTTTAATGGTTGCGAGAATACTGTATGATACCGCATCCTTGTCGGAAGAAAGCTTTTCTTTCATCTCCGACGCCCTGTCAAGAAAATCATCCTCATCATCAAATATCCTGACGGATGCCTTATGACCGGCATTACTCATCACATTCTCAAGATGTTGCTTAAGCTCATCCGTACTGCCCTTTTGCCCGGGATAATATGCAATAACGGTCGATGCCATACAGCATATCACCGGAACATAATAAGCTTTAGACTCCGTTGTCAGTATATTCTCGTATATAGCGGGGATACCGGCGATAACGGAGCTTATCTTTTCATATTCGGATTCTGTCAGTGACCGGTACCGCAGAAGCATTATGACCCCGACAAGCGATTTGCTCGCGGGAAGGAGCGACAATACGGCGAATACCGACCACAGGCTCCGCCTTGTGCCAAGGGTAACATATCCGATCATAAAGAGTCCTACTGCCATGGCAAACAGTATTATCGTCTTGATGATCTCAAATACCGTCTGTTTCCTTATATATCCGAATGTGCCTTTTAATTCACGGTTCAGATACTTCATCAATTATCTCCCTGTACGATATGATGCTGTGATCGGCAATGCGGCATTTCTCATCCCACTGACCGGCCGAATAGTCATCGAAAACTGCCACCGTAGTCATCCCGGCTCTGTTTCCGGCGATTATCCCGTTTATCAGATCCTCAAAGACGAGGCATTCGGAAGGGTTGGCTCCAAGAGCCCCGGCGGATCTTAGATATACGTCCGGCGCGGGCTTTCCGGAGCCTGCGTTCTCCCCGGTAATAACCGAGTCAAAATATCCGAGTAAACCGTTATTTTCAAGAGTGGCATTACATAATACATCGGAATTGCTTGTCGCAATGCCGAGCTTCTTGCCTGTCTCCTTCAGATAATCCAGCAATTCACGTATGTATTCCTTGGGCAATACTTTGTTCGAGTAATGCTCGTAGGCCATTTCGTTCCAGTCATTCATCAGTGTCTCGACACTGATATCCGGCAGATACACTTTATTGGTCAGAACGGCGGTCTCGTAAAAACTGAGTCCCTCAATACTGTCCTGGTAATCATGAGGAAGCTCAAGACCGAATCTGCCGAAATATTCAACATCGATGCTGTTCCATATCCACATGGAGTCTACTACCGTACCGTCCAGATCGAACAGCACAGCCGTCTTACTGTCAAGGATTTCTTTCCACATCTATCTGTATACCCATCCTTTTTCATACAGGTTCTTTAACTTGCTTCCGTCCGATAAAGCAAATCCCAGCGGATATTCATCCACACATACGAGAACATAGCCTTTGCCGGTATTATACGCATCGGAAGATGAATCCGGTATTATTGTCTCTCCCTTAAGATACCTGATAATTGCGGCATCATCCGGAGACAGTATTACGGTATTATTGAAGTTGTCCGCCCGCATTGACAGCGCCAGCGAGGTGTGAGGCACGAACCTTCCGGCCTTGTTCACCTGTCCGATACAGGTGCCTGTTCTGGCATATCTGACCGTTTTATCATAAAGTGCGGCGGCAGCATCGGTCATCATATATATATAACCGTCTCTTGTCATGAACTTATTATTGGTAAAATAAGCTCTGTACTCATCCGAAAACAGCTCTGTAAAATCCTTCACGGTACCGGGAAGATGCCGAAAACCGTCAAACGATCCCCCGCTTTCTGTCCTGTTGCCACTCTCCCCTTCCTTACGGATCAGGGCAATGAAGTGTCCCTCTCCAGCAAAGCGGTGCGGGAAGGCATGAACGCAGCCCGATATCTCATCTGTATCCGAATACGTGCCGTATGGTCCGCTAAGCCCGTAGCCGCTGTCGATATCACACAGTCTCAGGTCTTCATGGGACCGAAGCAGATTAAGCACGACCTGTTCATCCTCAATATCCGAAAATGTACATGTCGAATACAATATATATCCGCCCCGGCATGTCATAAGATATGCACACTCCAGTATATCCCGCTGTACCGGGCTGTAATATTCCGGTCCTCTTGAAACATACTGTCCGATAAGCCCCGGATCCTTTCGAAACATTCCTTCGCCCGAACACGGAGCGTCAACAAGAACGCAGTCAAATGACTCACGGTATATTCCGGACAGTTTATGCGGATCTTCGCACGATATCATATAATTGCCGTTACCGAACAGTTCCATGTTCTTGACAAGCGGCATGCATCTCTTAAAGCTTATGTCGTTTGCAAGGACAGCTCCCAAAGGGCCGACACGGCATGATAACTCGGTTGATTTTCCGCCCGGGGCGGCACATAGATCACATACATTATCACCGTCCTTTACCGGAAGGATGCTTGCCGGAAGCATTGCGGACGGCTCCTGTATATAGTACAGACCCGCATAATAATACGGATGTTTTGCCCATGCATCCGTATCATCTATATAATAACCGTTTGTTATATATGGAATCTTCTCAATGGGAAAAGGAGCTGCTTTCTCGAATCCGCTGCATGTTATACGCGACGTGTTCACACGAAGAGCCGTACGGGGCTTATCATCGTATGTGGCGATAAAAGCATCATATTCCTCTCCGAGAAGCTTTCGCATGGATTCTTTGTAACTGACGGGTAATTCCATTTTATACTGTCTTCAGTATCTCAAGAAGATATTCATATGCCTTTAAAGTGCTCGATATCGATAATTTCTCTTTGGGTGTATGGATATTATTGATATCCGGTCCGACGGAGATAATGTCAATATCCTGCATTTTATCGTAGAACACCCCGCATTCGAGTCCGGCATGGAACCCTCGAAGCTGCGGATTGTGCAGGAAAATCTTCTGATATACTTCAAATGCGCTTCTTCGAAGATCGGAATCCTCCTGATACTCCCATGCGGGATAATCATATTCTTCCGTATACGTTCCGCCTGTTTTTTCGATCAGGTATTCGATCTTGTCTGCAAGTGCCTCCTTTTCGGATTCCGCAAGGCTTCTCATGTTGACGGTAAGGGCAAATTCACTGTCGGTAAGCTTCATGATACCGCTGTTAAGCGATGTTCTGACAAGTCCGTCATTCCTGCGGCTCATCTTGATGATACCGTCGGGTATTGTATTGAGAAGGAACAGTATACGATCTGCGGATTCAGCGTCAAGACACTTTGCATGATCGCCGCCTTTATTCTCGGCGTATATCATCATGTTCTCTTCTATTCCCTCAAATTCATTACAGATGATAGCGGAGTATTGTTCTATGATGGTCTCGAGCGTATCCGTATCCGCTTCGTCTATTATGATCTCGGCCTTGGCTTCTCTCGGTATGGCGGAATCGGTCAGTCCTCCGCCGATATACTTGATCGAATAATCCATGTTCTTGGCGAGCGTATGCATTATCCTTCCGAGTATGAGATTCGCATTTCCACGTCCCTTATCGATCTCCATACCGGAATGTCCCCCGGTAAGACCGCATACTATTATGCTGTATCCAATTCCCGCACTTTCCCGGTATGTAACGGGTATCGAGCACTTGACGCGCTTGCCTCCGGCACTGCATGTCAGTATCTCACCGAATACTTCATGATCAAGATTGATGAGAAGCTTTCCGGTAAGAAGCGACGTATCAAAAGCGAGGGCGCCCCTCATCCCGTTTTCCTCGTCAACGGTAAAGAGAGCTTCTATGTCGGGAATATCAAGCGTATCATCCTCAAGTATACTGAGCATGAACGCGACTGCTATGCCGTCATCGGCGCCGAGCGTGGTGCCCTTTGCGAATATATAATCTTCGAGCACGGCAAGCTTCAGACCGTCCTTCGTAAAATCATGCTTTGCCTCGTAATCGTAGCTTTTTTCGCACACCATATCCATGTGTCCCTGCAGAATTACCGCAGGATGGTCTGCGCCTTTACTTCCCGCCTTACGTATGAGTACATTCCCGATATCATCCCTTACATAATAAAGTTCATGTGATACGGCAAAATCAACAATATAATCACTGATCATGCCGCATCTGCCCGAAGGCCGGGGGATACGTGATATCTCTTCAAAATAATAAAATACTCTTTCCGGTTGTAATCCGGCCAATACATTATCCAATGTATGCCTCCTGTTAAAGCCTGCTACAGTAAACGCATTACAATCATTCACCATGGAATGCATAATACATGCAGTGAACTACAAAAAAAGCGAAACCATGATGCGGTTTCGCTTAATATACGGCTAAATGACATTCACATCCTTTGTGCCGCCCTCCGCTCTGCCGTCCGGTGCATTCTGACCGGTAGGATATCCTTCCAGTGCAGCGATATCATTATCCAGTTCAACCTGCGGATACAGCTGTGACCGATCCTGTGCTATTATCGTCTCACATTCACGAAGCTTTGCCAGCAGATCCCCGTACTTGGCATCGGCGGTGCCGATCGCATGCTCAATTATCTCCTGTAGTCTTGATAGCTGCCCGAAAGTATATTCCATTGCAGACTGTCTGACATTATTGGCCTCGATGGTCGCCATATCGATTATCTGCTGCGCCTGCTCGGTCGCCTGTTTGACCACTTCGCCTGCCTGGGCGTATGCCTGTTGCATGATCTCATTCTCGTCAACCATCCTGACGGTCTCGGCCTGTGCCATATTGAGCATCGCATCGGCCTTATCGCGCGCGTCCTGAAGTATTCTCTCTTTGTTGCTGATGATCTTCTGGTATTTCTTGATCTCCTCAGGCGTCCGGAGTCTCAGATCCCTCAGAAGTTCATCCATCCTGTCCTTGTCGACGATTATGTTCGTTGAGGAAAAAGTCTGATACTTGCACTCGGAAATAAATAATTCTATTTCGTCGATAACCTGTTCAATCCTGCTGCTCATCTACACTCTCCTATATAAGACCCCTTTATAATCCGTACTTCTCATATGTCAGCTTTTCTACCAAGGGCGGTACAAACCTGCTTATGTCGCCTCCGTAACTTGCAACTTCTCTGACCGTCGAGCTTGACAGATATGCGTATTTCAAAGAAGTTGTCAGGAAGATAGTATCAACTCCGCCGCTAAGGACCCTGTTGGTCTGAGCGAGCTGAAGTTCATAATCAAAATCGGTAACGGCACGAAGACCCCTTACTATAACGCCGGAACCGGTAGATGTCGCACAATCGACCAGAAGCCCTTCATACGAGATCACCCTGACATTTGGCAGATCCTTAAAAACTTCCTGTAATATATTAACACGTTCATCAATAGAAAACAACGCAGTTTTCGACTTGTTCTTAAGAACGGCGACGATCAGTTCATCAAAAATCTCGGACGCCCTCTGCGCAATATCAATGTGTCCGTATGTGACCGGATCAAAGCTGCCCGGATATATCCCTCTTTTCATCTAAATCCTCTCTTTGTTTACGATAAATACATGCTTATTGTTCCTGTAATCCTTGACTCTTGAGACAGCAAATCCAAGCTGCGGCAGATAATCGAATGAAGTGTCGGATGATGCCTCTGCAATGATAAGTGCATCCTCTTTTATTATATCCGATCCGGCCAGAATTGTAAGCACATCCTTTTCCAACCCGCATCCGTACGGGGGATCCATGAATACAATATCGAATCCTTCTCCGGCATCTATAGTATGCAGGCACGACATTACATCATAAGGATATATCGTCGACTGTTCTTCAAAATGCGTGGTCGCGATGTTCCTGCGGATAGCAGCCACAGCGCTTTTATCCTTTTCCACGAACGTGCAGTGCGAAGCTCCCCGCGATAACGCCTCTATCCCGATCCCGCCGCTTCCGGCAAACAGATCAAGGAAATTAATGTCGGAAAGCTCTCCCGCAAGGATGTTAAACAGAGTCTCCTTGACTTTATCGCTTGTAGGTCGTGTATTGTTTCCTTTCGGAGTTACAAGGGTAAGTCTTCTTGCACTCCCGGCTATAACTCTCATAACGCTCAGCCCCGAAGTTTGCTACCCTTTGTATCGCGTCTTGCACTCTTGAGCCTTGATAACAGTACATCACGGCTGCCCACTTTGACAATTGTATCATCATCTTCGTACAGATAATATACATTTTCGATCTTATCGTTTCCTGTAAGCTTAATTGCCCTTACACCGATCGCGCCTTTTTTCTTGAGAGGGATCTCATCAATGTCAAATTTGAGAAATACATCAAATTCCGTCCTGAGGACAACATATTTCTGCTCGGTCACGGGAAATACAGTGACAAGCTCGTCTCCGTCCGTAAGACCGGTAGCGGCAACGCTCCTCTTGATAACGTCAAATTCGCTTCCGTAGACCTGCTTGAACATACCCTTTTTCGTACCGAACATAAGCTTCTGGAGAACGAGATCTCCCATCGGAAGGACATATATTATACGCTCCTGTGCGGAATTGTAATTGCTGACATTATCTATAGGTATTCCCTTATCCCTGAATTTGCCGAACGGCAGATCCGACACCTTTACGGAATGCATGACACCCGTATTGGTAAACAGGCATATCCTGCCGGTATTCAGGCATGTAAAGCTCGTGGCAAATTCCGCATCGGCAGCATCGCGGTTACGCTCATAAGTGGCGGTATCGACCGTTTTGGCATAACCGAACCGATCCATCAGAAATACTACTTCCATTTCCTGAGGCTTACTTTCTTCAAATACGACCTCTTCGGCGTTCTCTATTACGGTTCTTCTCGGGCGTCCGTATTCCTTTTTGACCGATTCAAGCTCCGCGATTATAACGGAATCCATTTTTTCGGGCTTTGTCAGTATTTCCTTATATTCTTTGATATCCGCAAGCGTCTTGTTATGCTCGGCGATAAGCGCGTCCATTTCAAGCCCGATAAGCTTGTACAGTCTCATATCCAGTATTGCGGATGCCTGCTTCTCGGTAAACCGAAGCGCAGATGCGACCTTGGCGGACACTCTTGTCTTGAAATTGATATTATCCGTAATACCCGATGTAAGACATGCCTTCGCGGTCTTGAGATCCTTGGAGCCACGGAGTATCTCTATTATCACGTCTATGACGTCAACTGCCTTAATAAGGCCCTCCTGTATCTCTTTCTTGTCAAGTTCCCTTGACAGGAGCGTTTTGTACTTCCTTGTCTCAAGCTCTCTCATGAAATTGACATGATTGGACAGGATCGAACGAAGCGACAGAACCTCGGGTCTGCCGTCGCTTATCGCAAGCATGTTGACACCGAACGTATCCTCAAGCCTTGTCTTTTTCAGGATCATGTTGCGAACGTTTTCAACATCGGCATCCTTCTTGAGCTCGACAACGATCCTGATCCCCTCCTTGCTCGACTGGTTCGATATATCGACTATATCCGTAGTCTTCCTCGAATCGATAAGCGACACTATATCAAGCAGGAACTTGGAGATATTGGCTCCGATCATCGTATACGGTATCTCCGTGATGACAAGGGAAGGTTTGCCGCCCTTGCCGATCTCAAGCTCCACTTTACCGCGGATCCTGATCTTGCCGCATCCCGTCTCGTATATTTCTGCCAGTTCGTCCTTGTTGGTCACTATACCGCCTGTGGGAAAATCAGGACCGGGCATGATACGCAGCAGTTCCGCGGTTGTAATGTCAATATTTCTCATAAACGCGATCTCGGCGTCAATGACCTCTCCGAGATTATGCGGCGGCATACTGGTTGCCATTCCCACCGCAATTCCTTCCGAACCGTTCACGAGAAGATTGGGGAATCTGCACGGCAGCACGACCGGCTCCTTACCGGTCTCATCATAATTCGGTATAAAATCAACAACATCCTTGTCAAGATCCGACAGCATCTCTTCCTGCGTGATCTTGCGAAGCCTTGCTTCCGTATAACGCATCGCGGCAGCGCCGTCGCCTTCTATTGAGCCGAAGTTACCGTGCCCGTCTACAAGAGCGATGCCCCTTTTGAAATCCTGGCTCATGACGACGAGACAGTCATATATCGAGCTGTCGCCGTGCGGATGGTATTTACCCATTGTATCCCCTACGATACGCGCGCTCTTAAGATGCGGCCTGTCATACCTGTTATTGAGTTCATACATATCATACAATGTGCGCCGCTGCACCGGTTTGAGCCCGTCCCTCGCATCAGGCAGGGCTCTGGCAATGATAACGCTCATTGCATAATCTATATATGATTTTTGCATGACATCGGAATATTCGGTCTTGATGATATTCTCTTCAATCGTTTCCGGCTCTGCTTTTCTCGCCATACTGACTACTCACTTTCCCTTTGGTCAATAATCAAGCTCTGCCTCACGGGCATGCCTGTATATAAAATCCTTTCTCGGAGCCACATCGGTTCCCATCAGCATCTCTGTCGTGCTGCTCGCGAGGATCGCATCCTCTATCTCAACAAGCTTCAGCCGTCTTGCTGCCGGATCGAGCGTTGTCTCCCACAGCTGCTGCGCATCCATCTCTCCAAGCCCCTTGTACCTTTGGAGCTTGAAATTGGTATGATCCTTTCTGTACCTTGCCAGAGCTTTGTCGTCGTACAGATATTCGTCCTTGCCCTTTGCGGGCATTGCCTTATACAGAGGCGGCATCGCGATATACACATGCCCTTCATATATCAGCTCCGGCATGAATCTGTAGAACAGCGTCAGCAGCAGAGTCGAAATATGTGCGCCGTCAACATCGGCATCCGCCATGATGATTATCTTGTCATAACGAAGCTTTGTTATGTCAAAATCATTCCCGTAGCCTTCCGAGAACCCGCATCCGAACGCATTGATCATCGTCTTGATCTCGGCATTGGCAAGAACCTTGTCTATACTTGCCTTCTCGACATTGAGTATCTTGCCCCTTATCGGCAGTATCGCCTGATAATTGCGGTTCCTCGCAGTCTTGGCGCTGCCTCCCGCCGAATCACCCTCTACGATGAATATCTCGCATTTCTTCGGATCCTTGCTTTCGCAGTTGGCAAGCTTGCCGTTCGAATCGAACGAATACTTCTGCCGCGTAAGCATATTGGTCCTGGCCTTCTCTTCGCTCTTTCTGATCTTGGCTGCCTTCTCGGCACAGGCAAGAACGGCTTTCAGTTCTTCGAGATTCCTGTCAAAATAATGCGGCAGCTCGTCGCCCGTTATCTTCGATACCGCTTTGGCAGCGTCCTGATTGTCAAGCTTTGTCTTGGTCTGGCCTTCAAAACGCGGATCGGGGTGCTTTATCGATACTATCGCCGTCATTCCGTTCCTGATGTCGGCGCCGGTATAATTCTGGTCTTTATCCTTCAGAATACCGATTTCCCGTGCATAATTGTTCATTACGTTTGTGAACATCGTCTTGAACCCGGTCAGATGGGTACCGCCCTCGGAATTGTATATGTTGTTGCAGAATCCGAGCACTATCTCGTGAAATTCATTTACATACTGAAATGCTATCTCAACATTGATACCGTCGCAGTTCCCGCTAAAGTACACCGGATTGCACACGGGTTCCTTGTTATTGTTGATATCCTTGACAAAGCCTATGATCCCGTCGGGTTCGTGGAATTCCTCCTTTTCGAACGGAGTCACCCTTTTATCGCAATAATATATCGTAAGCTCGGGATTAAGATATGCGGTCTCATGCAGTCTCGACTTGATGTCCTCTTCCTTGAAACGCGTTTTTTCGAATATCTCACCGTCAGGCATGAAATTGATCTTTGTACCGGTATTCCTTGCCTTGCCGATGACCGGAAGCAGACCGTTTTCAAGCTTTATAACGGGCTCTCCCCGGGAATATCTGTCATGATAGACATTGCCGTCACGCTTAACCTCAATATCAAGGTATTCGGACAGCGCATTAACAACAGACGAGCCGACTCCGTGAAGGCCTCCGCTTGTCTTGTATACTTCATTGTCAAACTTTCCACCAGCATGAAGCGTAGTGAACACCACTCTTTCGGCACTGACACCCTTTTCATGCATGCCGACCGGGATGCCGCGCCCGTTATCTTCGATCGTCGCGCTCCCGTCGCTCTCAAGTGTGACCCATATACTGCTGCAATAACCGGCTAAATGTTCATCAACCGAATTGTCTACGATCTCGTAGATCAGATGGTTAAGACCCTTTGTAGTGGTGCTTCCGATATACATTCCCGGACGCGCTCTTACAGGATCCAGCCCTTCAAGAACAGTGATGCTTGCCGCATCATAATTTGATTTTGGTGACATATACTACCCCTTATCGTGATTAATGACTGCCCCTCGCAGCCTTCAATTCCCGCAAAGCGTACAGACATACGCTTATGATCTACCGGATAGATTATATCACAATATATTGATTTTTCAAGCAAAAACACACAACTTATTGTGCCGTCACATCGATGAGGCTATATCGTCCGTGATCCCGAGAGCATATACTCTTTCGCGAAGTTCCTTATTTTCAGGCTTTGACAGGTCAGGGTCGCTCTGTAGGATAATGTCCGCCTCATCAGATGCTTTTTTAAGAAGATCCGCATCAGCGTATATATCGGCCAGCATGAACCTCACATCTCCCGACTGCCTCAGACCGAACATGTCTCCGGGGCCGCGCAGCTTAAGGTCTTCTTCCGCTATCTTAAACCCGTCGTTTGTCGACTTTAATATCTCCAGCCGTTTGTTCCTCCCGGGATCATTGCCGGTCATGAATATGCAGTATGACTGGCCGCTTCCGCGTCCGATCCTGCCTCTTAGCTGGTGAAGGGCGGACAGCCCGAATCTGTCGGCATTTTCTATCATCATCACGGTCGCGTTCGGTACATTGACTCCGACCTCTACGACCGTTGTGGATACAAGTATATCAACGGCACCATTTGCAAAAGAATCCATTATATCCTGCTTCTGGCTGCCGCTCATCCTGCCGTGCAGCATTCCGACCCTGACGCGCCCGTCATAATATGCGTTCAGTTCCTGTACCGTATCCGTAACGTTCCTGGCCTCAAGCCCCTCGCTTTCCTCGATAAGCGGGCATATGACATAGACCTGATGTCCGGCCTTTATTTCCTTTTCGAAGAAATCATATGCTTTTTGGCGGTATTCCTCTCCGACAACGGCGTTTTTAACCGGTTTCCTGTAGGCGGGCGTCTCGTCGATCACGGAGATATCGAGATCACCGTACATTATCATCGCAAGCGTCCGGGGAATGGGAGTCGCACTCATAACAAGTACATGGCAGTTCGTATCGGTATTCTTCGACGATAGCATGCTTCGCTGATTGACGCCGAACCTGTGCTGTTCGTCTGTTACTACAAGCGCAAGGTTATTGTAGGTGACCTTTTCCTGGAACAGCGCATGGGTGCCGATTATAATGTCAGCTTCCCCTGTTTCGATAAGCTTATGCACGTTCTTTTTGGAAGAAGCGCTCATAGATCCGGTAAGAAGCACTGTATTGATATCTGACGATATGCCTGCAACAAGGCTCCTGATGTATTCGTAATGCTGGTTTGCCAGTATTTCCGTAGGCGCCATAATAGCGCTCTGGTATCCGTTTGCTGCGACCATTACAGCCGCAAGGGCGGCGAGTATCGTCTTGCCCGAGCCGACGTCCCCCTGTATCAGCCTTCTCATTGATCTGGGCAAGCACAGATCCTCTCTTATCTCGTCCCAGACGCGCCGCTGCGCACCGGTAAGCCTGTACGGAAGCTTTTCTATTATCCTTGCGCACTGAGCGCATTCCACGATGTGAAAATCATTCTGTGCGGTATCGGCAGCCCGAATGAGCCTCAGCCTTAATATAAACGCAAGGAATTCATCATATACGAGCTTACGGCGGGCACGAAGAAGTGTATCCTCGTCTTTCGGGAAATGCATGTCATATACTTCCTGACTGTAATTTCCGTCAAGATAATCAAACGCCTTGCGGATCGTTGATGTTACGGAATTGTTGGTCAGTCCCTTTGTAAGTGTATAGATGGGATTGATGCGCCCGAGCATTTCGTCGTAATGCTCCCTTGTGAATATCTGCGGCTGCTCTATGTGATAATGTCCGCCCTTTATGACGGGCTTGCCGCGAAATACATATGTTTCACCAATCTTCAGGCTCTGCGCAAGATATGGCATATTAAACCATGTCGCGGAAACCTCGACGGAAGAAGCCGCAAGGGTAACGGTTGTTATTGAAAGTCTGCGTACTCTCCTAACAAGCGGCCGTTTGACGACAACCGCTTCAAAAGCGGTCGTAACATTCTCCTTAAAATCGGCAGCTTCACTTAGCGGTTCGTATTGAACATAGTCTCTCGGAAAGTAAAAAACAGCGGACTCTACGGTATCTATTCCAAGCCTGCCGTATAGTTTCGCTGTTTTATCACCTATGCCTTTTAAAGCATTAAGCTCTGTCATGCTACTCCACTGAGATTATATAGTAATAAATGGGCTGTCCTCCCGGATAGAGCTCGACTGAAAGCGAGGGATATTTCTTCTCGACTTCCGCGGAAAAATCAGCCGCGATCTCTTCATCAACCTCATCACCGTAATAAATGCCGATAACCTCTGATTCATCATCAACCATATGTCCGAGCATTTCCATCGCTGTATCTTCGACAACATTGCCGACCGCAAGGATCTCGTGATCCCCGATACCCATTATATTGCCTTTCTGGATACTGATGCCATTGATCGTCGTATCCCTTACCGCGTATGTCACCTGTCCGGTCTTAACACCTGATATGGCGGCATTCATGGCGCTTTCATTATCGGAAGGCGTACCGTCGCTCATATATGTGATAAGAGCCGTAATACCCTGCGGTATCGTTTTGGTCGGTATGACAATGATCTCTTTATCTTCCACAAGATACTGTGCCTGATTGGCAGCCAGTATAATGTTCTTGTTGTTCGGAAGGATAAATACCGTTCTGGCGTTTACTTTGGCGATCGCATTTACCATATCATCCGTTGAAGGATTCATCGTCTGTCCGCCCGTGATCAGATAATCGACACCAAGGCTCTTAAATATCTCGTCAAGTCCCTTGCCGCAGGAAACAGCTACAAATCCCATGCTTTTTTCCGGCCCGGCGGAAACGTCCGCTGCTTCACCCTGTTCTGCTTCATCCGGTTCTGATTCACCGGCTCTTACGGATTCCGTATTTCCTTCGGGGGCTTCGTCCCTGACTTCGCTGACATCTTCACTCTTGTCGCAAACCTCATTCTTGTCGCACGGTGTTACGGTAACATCATCTATCGTACCGAACGACAGGCACTTGGAAATGATCCTGCCGGGTTCGTCGGTATATACCGATAGTACGACCCTGTCATTCTTGTCGCTGACAGCGGCGCTCTCACCGTATGTTTCGGCATATTCCAATACAGAAGCAGTGTATTCAGCCTGAAATGCGGCACCCTTTATAATGGAAAGATAAGTCCTATACGTAATGATTTTTTCGGGAGCTGCGGCAGAAGCGCCTTCCGGTTTGGATCTAACAAACAACTCGTCAACATCCTCACCCGAATATGCCGCATAGCCGCCTTTTAATATTTCCAGAAGTCCCTGTCCGCCGGAGTCCACAACACCTGCCTCCTTGAGCACGGGAAGCATTTCTGGGGTCTGCTGCAATACATCCTCGGCGTGGAATATGATCTGTCTGAAATAAGTATCAAAATCCCCCGCTGTATCACATATCTCAAGGCCTTTTTCCGCCGCTGCCCTGGCAACCGTGAGTATCGTGCCCTCTTTGGGCTTCATGACCGCCTTATAGGCCGTTTCAACGGCTTTTTGCATGGCCTGCGTGAATATATCTATGTCAAGTTCTTCCTTGTCCTTGATGACCTTGGTGAATCCGCGGAAGAGCTGTGAGAGGATAACACCTGAGTTGCCTCTCGCTCCGCGAAGCGAACCCGATGAAATAGCCTTTGAAAGAGTTGCCATATCAGGCTCCGCGATACTTTCGACCTCGCTTACCGCAGACATTATCGTAAGCGACATATTGGTTCCGGTATCCCCGTCGGGAACCGGAAATACATTCAGTTCATTTATTATCTCTTTTTCGGCCTCAAGCCTTCTCGCGCCGGACAAAAACATCTTGGAAAATGTTGCGGCATCGATCTTATCTGACTGCAATATTCTAACCTCCTTTAATCGATCACACGAACACCTTCAACAAAGACGTTTATCCTGCCTACCTGAAACCCGGTGTATTCTTCCACCTTGTATTTGACATTATTAACAAGATTCTGTGCAACCGCCCTGATGTTGACTCCGTAGCTGACAATAACATGAAAATCAAGCGTGAGCTTATCATTGACCATTTCAACCTTGATTCCTCTTGTCAGGTTTTCTTTCTTCAGCATCTTGGCGATACCGTCAGTCATGCTGACCGCGGCCATTCCCACTATTCCGAAACACTCTACCGCCACACTGCCGGCGTATTGGGCAACAACATCAATATCAATGATCAGGTTGCCGGAACCCGTTGCCAATGTTTCCTTCATATAGAACCTCCTGTATATATAACATTAATAGTGAACGTATATAATCTTCACTAAAGCATTATACACATATTCACTGTTAAATTAAACAATAAAATTCATCCCCCTGCAAATACTTAAAGTTTTACTTGCAAAGCTCAATAACATTTGTTAAAATATTAAAAGTCTGTAAGGAGGAATTGGAAATGGCTAAATGTGATATTTGCAATAAAGGCGTTCATTTCGGTAATAACGTGAGTCACTCACACAGAAGATCAAACCGTATTTTTCATTCAAATGTTAAGCGTGTTAAGTGTATCGTGGACGGTACACCGACTACTCTTCATGTCTGCACAAGATGTCTGAAATCAGACAAGGTTCAGAGAGCATAGATACTGTTTGTTGCAAAGAACCTCCGCATAGAGGTTCTTTTATTATGTCTGTTACTTATTATCATCATCAAACTGCGCGGCTTCTCTTACCTCATCATCGCTAAGCTCCGATTCTTTTCTTGATGTGAACTTATTCACAAGCTCCGGAACCATATCAATTATCTTGGTGAGCGAATCCTGATTCTTGATCGATACGACCCTTGTGGAATTATTCTGTATTACAAGAACAGCGGTGGGGGTCATCTTACCGGACAGTCCGCCCGCGCCGTTATCCTTCTTGTCGCCGCGGAACGTTCCCGCTCCGACTCCGAAAGAAACATCAACAAACGGTATCAGAACCGTGTCCTTAACGATCACGGGTTCTCCTACAACCGTTTTGCTTGACAGGAATCCTTCCATCCCGTCAAGAAGCGAGTTCACAACCGAGTTAAAACTGCTTTCTGCCATAATGATCCTCCAATTTTATGCTGATAATCTGTTCTTATGCTTCTTGTATAGCCGCAGCATCCGTTTGATGTCCTTGTTAAAATAGAGCCTCACAAAAGAAACGGCCGGTACTATCAGAAAAACACGCCCTTTGATATATATATCACCGTATATATCCGTATCCTCGAAGCTCGGTTCGAAAACAAGCTTTCTCGGAAGGTTCGGATATATCATTGACAGATACATGAGCACCTTCCCGCATGTGGCGGGATCCTCAAAACCGAAATGTATGAAGCCTTTGATCTTCCGCGGGCGTATCGCCCGAAGCAGACGAAGCGCCTCTTTCCTGACAAGTTCTACGGCATTTTTGTTCCCGGTATCCTGAAACATCCTGCGCCAGAATCTGATATCTTTTTTTATTCTATCATATCGGGCCTTTAAGGTGTCATATTTGGCAACGATCCTGTCCGCAAGCCGTTTGATCCAGCCGGCGATCCCGCCCGGCTCATCATCCTCATCATCCGCCTCATCCTGCCGCTCATCATCTGCGGCATCTTCGCTTCTTCGATGCGCTCCGTTTGCGGTTGCCGGTTCATCGTATTCTTCCGCATCTTCTGCCTGCGGCATATTCCCGGGGCAGGGTGCATCTTCTGATGTCTCTTCGGGGGCATCATCTTCGTGCCCGTCACTTTCTGCCTCATTCCAGTCTACGCTGTATCTACTTTCGTCGTCGATGCCACCGACATCTTTCGGCCATATACGGATACCGAACAATCTAACGTGACGGTAAGACTCTTTGTCATAACGGTATACTCCCGACAGAATATGCAGCAGAAAGCTCACATTGACATATGCATGAAACCCTTCATCGCCGCTCTTCGCCTTGATCCTGTATCTGACCGGAACAAACAGTATGATCGCGGCAATCACTATAACAAGTCCAACTGCGGCAGCGATTATGATTCCTATGATCTTAAGGATTGTAAGCAATACAGCAGGCATTAAAGATGTTCCTTAATGTAATTTTCATAATATCCGCGTATGTTGTTGATATCGCCGCTATTATCGAGGCATTCCATGACCATGTCGGATATAAGCCGTCTGGCTGACCGCATGCTGTCTGCAACACCGAGTATCACCCGGTCGCTTCTCCTGAAGTGTTTCTGCTTGAAAACGGCAGCCGGATATATATCGAACAGATCATTTCCGTTATCGGAAAGAGTGATAAAATGGTAACCTGCCATACCTATCCCGCAGGCCATCTTCCATTTAATCGTTGATATCTTCGGGCCAGCCTTCGCTGTCATATATGGTCTGTCAACAAAACGAACCAATTTTCCTCTCCCTGACCAAACCTGTCAAAACCTCACCCATTATACCAAAAATCATGCAAAAAGTTAATCCTAATTATTGACAATCAACAAAGTGATTTTTATACTAAAAAAGAAGGGAGCCTGATCTATGGAACTTAAAGCCGTTATTGCTTTACAACCCGGTGCGGTGGTTGCCGAGGATGTTCTCGACCATAAGGGGAATGTCATTGTCAAGAAGAACACATCTTTGGACAAATATCTGATCCAGAAGCTCACGATCGCGAAGATAAGCTGTATTAACATCAAAGAGCCCGAGGATTTTCTGACCACGTATTTTGAGAAGATCAAGGTCAGCAAGACTTTTAAGCAGTTCTACGAACTGTACTCGAAGAATTTCTATGAATACAAGAAAATGATGGATGATTTTCTCCGTACCAAAGATCCGCTTGACAGCGAAAAACTGTTCGCGATCATCGATGATATCACTGCGCCCTTCAAGCACAGCAAGATAACGATACTTGATATGTTAACGGTTCTTGAGACATCAGAGGCTGATTTTCTGTATACACATTCCATAAATGTTGCTCTCATATGCCAATATACCGCCAAATGGTTCCGGCTCGATGATGATGATGCAAGGTCGCTTGTACTGTGCGGATTCTATTATGATATTGGCAAGTTTATGATACCCAGTGAGATACTTCTCAAGCGCGGGAGACTCTCCGACTCGGAATTTAAGATGATCAAGTCGCATGCAACGACGGGCTACAAGATACTGGAGCCTCTTGATATAGATGAGCGTATCAAGCTCGCTGCCCTGATGCACCATGAAAGGATCGACGGGAGCGGATACCCGGGTAATCTTGTTGACGAACAGATAGATCAGTTCGCCAAGATCATAGCAATACTCGACAGCTACGAGGCAATGACGAGCTACAGATCATACCGTGCTCCGCTGTGCCCGTTTACCGTCATTGAGATATTCGAGAAGGACGGGTACGGCAAGTATGATACCGGTTTCTATATTACATTTCTGGAGAGAATGGTTGAGGAATATATCGGCAAGGAAGTGGAGCTTTCCGACGGCACAATATGTGTTGTTGTGCTCATCAACAAGCAGAAATATTCAAGACCAATGGTAAAGACCGAGGATGGTAAATATATAGATCTGGCAACGCAGAAGGATCTGTCTATCAAGGCTCTTGTATGAGCTAATCCCATTTCTGCTCTCTTTTCAGCCTTTTGTATATACTGTATCCCCTTTCAAGGATCGTGCGTTCATTCTCGAACTTGAGCAGATGATAGGCTTCATGATATTTGTAATATCCGCTGTCGCGAAAGAATTCCTCCGACTGCGGATGGGATTCGTAGCTTTCTGAACGCATGAGATACCAGTGGACATCCTTGGAGACCGTATCCTCCGGGACTTCGAATGAATATGTGGTCTTGTCGATATATTCGACGATAACCCCGTCGACTCCGGCCTCTTCATGTACTTCACGAAGAGCCGTCGCCTCATATGTTTCACCTTCTTCTATTGTTCCCTTTGGTAATACCCATCCTTCATAACGGTTGTTATAGTTCTTGTACAGCAGCAGGATCTTGCCCCTGTGTATTACAAGTCCGCCGCAGCTTTTCGCTTCAATCATCACGAATCCCCGTATATCCTGTAGTAATAATCGCAATCGTGTGCATCATTTATTGTCATAAGCGAAATAATTTCGTTTACGATAATAACATCAGTTGAAATATGCGTCAAATACTCTTTTGGCGATAGGGGCAGCGACCGCACCGCCCGATCCGCCGCCTTCCACGATGACCGTGACCGCGATCTCGGGCTCATCCGCTCCGGCAAAGCCGGTAAACCATGCATGTGAAAGTGATTTGTTGGAGGAATACTCGGCAGATCCGGTCTTGCCCGATATTTTGTATCCGTTTGTATCAAGCACTCTTTTTGCGGTTCCGTTGACAACGACCTGCCGCATCATATTCCGGAGGCTCCCGGTATACACGGGATCTATGAGTGTGCCGTATTCCCTGACCCTTGTCCTCGATATAACGCCTCCGTCCGCATTTTGGATCTCGGAGACAACATACGGTCTCATGAGCACTCCGTCATTGGCTATTGCGGAAGTGATCATAAGCATATGTATCGGACTGATAGTTGTACGCCCCTGCCCTATTCCCGTCTGGAGAAGGTCATCTGTCGAAGATCCTGGACCAATATCGGAATATGACATTGAATACTTGAATGGAAGCGGCAGCTCATTATTGAACAGCAGTTCATCAAGCGTTGTCTCAAATCCTCTTTTGTTAATCGTTGATGAAATATTGGCAAAGCTCGAATTGCACGACTGTGCGAAGCTGTCGTCAAAATTGACCCATCCGTGGCTTGTCTCATTAAAGCAGTTGATGACCGAACCGTTATACTCAAAGCTTCCCGTACATTCAAACCCGTAGTCCGCCGTTTTTCCGTTATGCTCTTTCAGATATTCAAGTGCGGTGACTATCTTGAAGGTCGAACCCGGAGGATATGATCCGAGAAATGCCCTGTTAAGAAGAGGGCTGTTCTCTTCATCGCTGTTCAGCCGGTCCCAGTGGCCTATCACTTCATTCGGATCGAAATCGGGTTTACTGACAACGCACAATATCTCACCTGTTTTGACATTCATTGCCACGACCGCTCCCTTACGATCCTCCATCGCATCGTAAGCCGCCTCCTGCATACGTGTATCAAGGGTTGTGCAAACGTTGTTCCCGTGATTTTTCCGGCCGGACAGATCGTTGGAGACGCGGCTTACAATATTGGCGTCGCACGTAAGCAGCGTATAGTTTTCCATGTTTTCGATCCCGAGAACACCGTGCGTCGAATATCCGACTATATGGGCGAAGGTGTTCCTGTACGGATAGCTTCTGTAGTAGCCGCCGTCATTATCGGATAACGTTGTCGCAAGTACGTCTCCATCTCTTGAGAGTATATCTCCGCGTATCAGCCTCGACTCCAGCAGCGTCTGGCGTTTATTATATGTATTGTTAATGACGGTCTTGCTCTTTACCTGGGTGTAATATCCGAGATATACGAGCATCACGAGAAAGATACCTATAAACAGATAGGTAACAAATCCAATCTCCCGGTTGGAATCTATATGATGTTTTCCCTGTATTACCTTATCTTTCCTGTCGGATGATCTTCTGTTAAACATAACCGTTAAGTTCCCCGTCAAGATCAACTATATTGAGATTTTCAGTCCTGAAATCATCGGGCGAAGGCACATAAGGCCTTCTGTTATCCCTTCCCTTTGCGATGTACAGTCCCTGTATGACCGCAAATATGCATAGAGTGACTGCCACGCTCGTACCTCCGTAACTGACAAGAGGAAGCGTAACGCCGGTAAGCGGTATAAACTTGGTAACACCGCCGATCGTCAGGAATACCTGGAAAATATATGCAACAGCAAGCCCGAGCGCGACCAGTTTGAAGAACGGATCTTCAAACTTCATCGCAATATTCATAAACATTACAAAGCATGACAGACACAAAAGCACGAGGCACATTCCGAATACTACGCCGAGCTCCTCACAGATCGCCGCAAATACAAAGTCAGCGGCAACGACCGGTATATTGTTCGGTGCGCCCTGTCCTATTCCCATTCCGAGCCAACCTCCGGTTCCTATCGCGAACAGGCTCTGTGCGATCTGGTAGCCTTCATTGGTGATCGTTCCGATAGGGTCGAGAAAAGCCGTGACCCTGACCCTTACATGCGAAAACAGCCTGTATCCCGCAACAGACCCGCCTGCAAGCGCCAGAAGGCCGATACAATAGTATATTGCGTTTCTTGTCGCCACAAACAGCATCGTAAAATATACTACAAAAAATATAATGGCACTTCCGAGATCCCGTGACAGAACAAGAAGTATGACATGCGCAGCCGCAACGGCAGCGCTTAACAGTATATCACCCAGTCTGTGGCTCCTTGCCAGCATCGACGCTATTGCAAATACAAATATTATCTTGACGAACTCCGAAGGCTGGAACGTATAGCTCGCAATATTGATGTTGATCTTCGATCCGTTTATCACGGTCGAGAACATAAGTACGGCGCCAAGCGCCGCAAGCCCGACGATGACATATGCCCATTTGAACTTCTCAAAGAACCGTATCCTGCTGATTATAAACGGAATGATGATTGTTACCGTCGCAGAACCCATGACTATATAGAACTGCCTGATCGCTTTGTCATACGCTACCCTTGTGAGAATGATAAGTCCTATGGTGATGAGCATGCACATATTATTGATGATCAGTCTGTTGGCGCGCGGATATATGACCCTGTATGCAATAAGTATCGCAAGTATTCCGAGCTGCTGCATCACATAGGTCTTAAGGTATTTGACATCACCGTTTTGCGCGAACAGCGACAGAAATGCCATAAAATGGATCATTACCATAAAATAGTTCTGGCGAAAATAGATGCCCTTGCGTTCGTACTCCGTTGAATACCTGAAAACGGAAAAGCACTGTATCGTGTATACGGACATGAATATGATAATCAGATATCTGCAGATCTCGATTAATATACTCTCCACCCTTATTCTACTCCTCTTTTAAGATGTCCCCTTGTGTATTTCCCGGTCAGATGCACGGAAATTGTCCCGTCATTCCTTCGGTGTTTATAATATGTATCAAGTATACGGGTGACTTCCTCACCCTTCTCATCGGTAAAGCAAAACCTTAATGAAGACGGCCTTATACATGCAAAGAGCCTCTCTTCGTCAGCGGCAAATGACGGGACACTGTTATATAACACATTCGTACATTCGCTGCATATACAGTCGGCAAACAGCCTCTCCCGCTTTCTGTCGGTAATGTACATCTTGTGTCCTTCCCTGCTGCATGAAGCAAGTGTATTATATACACAGTTGGCGCTTACCATTACCGGCACCCTTCCGTATACAATGAGCTCTTCGCCGGTAATGCCGCGCCTTTGAAGCTCCCTTTCATTGAGCTCCGACGGAACGGTCGTCCTGGTGATGCCGCTTCTAATGTAGTAATCATATGCCTCATTATTATACGCATACATGAAGATCCCCGCAACGACAGCCCCCTCATAGCCGATATCGCGGAGTAAACGTACCGACTCATTGTTTGATACGTAAAAACCGTCAACTCCATATCGCATTATCGCATCCCTTGCGAACTTTTCTACGCTATCAGGACTGTTCGCAAGCCCCTCATCCCTTATAACATAAGGAAGCTCGGCATATATGGCAGTTCCGGCCGGAACCGCTGTATCGTTCATGCATTCTTCAAATATATGCATCGGAATGATGATACCGTCCGCAGATGAAGATAAGGCAGCGTCAAACTGTTCCCTGTCAAGAACGCTGACATTTACCGGGATATTTCCAATGCCGCCTGATGCCGGCAGATGCTTCGGGCTGTGGATGTCACGCTTTTGCGGGGCTTTCCTGATATATCCGGCAAGGCATGCGTTCATAAATGCATCAAGTCCCTGCCTCCTTATCGCGTTAAGTCCGGATTTGGGAATGAATATATCATCATCGCGTATGATACTGACATCACGGACATTAAAGGGCGTACCCCCGCTTCTGGTCATCTGTTTTATTATATCATCATCCGTAAGCGCGCAATTGACCGCCTGTTCGGCTATGACAGGTACCTCGGCTTCCGCCTCCGCCTTATCGTTATATACCCTTATCCGCGCGTTACTGCCCCTGTACAGTATGCATTCGATATTGACATCCGTAACCGGAAGCATCCTGCCGTAATCGTTATCTTCATCGGATGTATATGACGGAGATTCGGGCGTTATCATGTCCGCGCCGTTATGGCGCCTGTAATATCCCTCACAGTTGCCGCTTCTCGAATACGCTGATGTAAGCGCCCTCCTGTCCCGGTCCGAAATGTCACACCTTCCGGTCTCATAGTACATATCTATGTATTTTCTGTACAGGCTCGTTACGGAATATACATAACCGCTTCCCTTCATCCTGCCTTCGATCTTAAACGATGTGATCCCGGCGTCAATAAGATCCGGCAGTATATCGACAGTACACATATCCTTAAGGCTGAGCGGATACCTGTCTTCATACATCAGGCGGCACGGCTGCGCACATCTGCCCCGGTTGCCGCTCCTTCCCCCGATATAGGATGACAGGAGACATTTGCCGGAGTACGAATAGCACATACTGCCGTGTATGAAGCATTCCACTTCCAGCCCGGTTTCAGACACCATTTTCCTGATCTCGCGAAGTGACAGTTCCCTTGCCGGAACTATCCTCTTAATGCCAAGAGATTGAAGATACCCTGCGCCTGCGGATGATGTTACCGCCGCCTGTGTGCTGACGTGTATCGGAAGGTCGGGATAGACCCTGCTGATATATGACATTACACCGACGTCCTGTACGATCACGCCGTCAATACCGTATATATACGGCTCATACAGAAAATCATACAATTGGTCTGTCTCGTCATCCTTCAAGAGCGTATTAACGGTAAGATATATTTTTCTTCCGGCCGGATGCGCAATATTAAGAGCGTCCTTAAGCTCCGCAATCGAAAGATTATGCGCCCCCGCCCTTGCTCCGAACCGGTCAAGGCCGAGATATACGGCATCCGCTCCGGCCGATACCGCCGCCAGAAAACATTCATAATTGCCCGCAGGCGACAGCAATTCTACTTTTGTCTGTTCCATATTCATTCGTTTCCGCTATAATACGGTTCAAAAAAGGATGCCGGAAGGCATCCTTTTGATTATTTACCCTGCAGGGTCTTGATCTGCTTTTCTCTGCTTTCCAGTTTGATCTGGGATGCTATCAGTTCGTGCTTAAGGTCGTAAAGCTCCCGATTCCTTGGCATCTATCTCATCCTGAAAGGAATCAATCTGCTTCTTCAGTTTAAAATAGTCATCGGCTATGTTAAGAAGCAGCAGGACATTCTGCATATCGGCCGGTTGTCTTCTGAAAGAGTCGACATTGTTGTATTCGGCAATCTTGTTATTAATATACGAAGCTACCTTCTGCAAATATTCTTCACTTTCGGAGCCGCTTAAGGTAACTACCTTCCCGCCTATTACGACTTCGATATCATTGTTTCCGATCATATCATCCTCCGAAAAAAATACTGCTCAATAGATTATACCAAATAGATAAAATAAAACAACCTTAATATTAATATGGTTCATTCGGGTCTGATACCGAAATGACCGTAACACCTGTCGGTAACCACTCTTCCCTGCGGCGTGCGGTTGATAAAGCCGTTCTGTATAAGATACGGTTCAATAACATCTGATATTGTTCCCGCATCCTCTCCGATGGCTGCCGACAGAGTATCAAGTCCCACAGGGCCTCCGGAAAACTTGTTGATCATTGTCATCAGAAGGTTTCTGTCCGAATTGTCAAGCCCGAGCGGATCCACACCCATAAGGTCAAGAGCTTCCCGTGCGACCTCTTCGGTGATGACACCGTTGTAGCGTACCTGGGCAAAGTCCCTTACCCTCTTAAGAAGCCTGTTCGCAAGCCTCGGCGTTCCGCGGCTCCTTCTGGCGATCTCATATGCGCCGGTCTCTTCAATATCAACATGGAGGATAACGGCGGAATTGCCGATGATAGTTGCAAGCTCATCGGCATTGTAGAATTCCAGCCGGCTCAGTACACCGAAACGGTCGCGAAGCGGTGCCGTAAGAAGCCCTGCCCTTGTCGTGGCGCCGACAAGCGTGAACTTCGGAAGATCCAGTCGTATCGAACGTGCGGTAGGCCCCTTTCCCACCATGATATCTATCGCAAAATCCTCCATTGCGGGATACAGCACCTCCTCAACCTGTCTGTTGAGTCTGTGTATCTCATCGATAAACAGGACATCACCTTCGGACAGACCGTTCAGAATGGCCGCTATCTCCCCGGGCTTTTCAATGGCAGGTCCGCTCGTAATCTTGATGCCGACTCCCATTTCATTCGCGATTATAGCGGCAAGCGTAGTCTTACCAAGACCGGGAGGGCCGTAGAACAGCACATGGTCAAGCGTATCGCCCCTTCGCCTGGCTGCCTCTATGTATATCCTGAGATTGTCCTTGACCTTCTCCTGACCTATGTAACTGTCAAGATTGGATGGCCGCAGGCTCCCTTCTATCCTGATATCCTCTTCCGTAAGCTTTGTTTCTATTGTTCTTGTCATGTACTCACCTAATATTTGGACATGTTGCCAAGAGCTGCCTTTAATACAGATTCAACATCCTCAAGTTCATTACCGACGCTTCTGACAGCCCGGTAGCTTTCCGACTGCGAATAGCCGAGTGATACAAGTGCTTCAACCGCTTCTTCGCGTATCGAGCCAAGTCCTCCCGCCTCATCATGACGCGAACCGCCGTCCGTACTCATATCAAAAGCATCCGCAATGCTGACCTTATCCTTCAGATCTATGATAAGCCGCTGTGCGGTCTTGGGTCCTATCCCCGGAGCCTTGCCTATCTGCTTCGCATCGCCGGACAGAATCGCGAAACGAAGCTCATCCGATGTCATTACGGACAGCAGCGCGAGACCTCCCTTTGGTCCGATCCCGTTAACGCTTATAAGCATCTTGTACAGTTCGAGATCATCCCTTGTAAGAAATCCGTACAGTGACAGTGCATCTTCCCTTACAAGCAGATATGTGTATATCTTGACCGTTATCCCCAGACCGTCGATGAGATCAAGTGAACTTGCCGGCATAAATATATTGTACCCGACTCCTCCGACCTCAAGTATGATGCTGTCTTCATAAATACCGGCCACTTCGCCTTTAAGATAACCTATCATATTTCCTCACAGTTCCTCCGGATCAAATGCAGAGATCTTCCTAAGCCTCTTATATATGATATCCGAAACAAGTCCGACAATGAGTCCCGATAATACTCCGATGATGATCAGCACCGGAATATATGAAAGGATATATACGTTCCTGACAAATACAAGCGCCACAAGAATCTGGGCAATATTGTGCGATACTGCTCCGGCAACGCTTACCCCGTAAACGGACAGCCCGGTCCTTCTGAGAAGAGTCATAACCGCCAGCGACAATACGGCTCCGCATATACTGTATGCAAAGCTTACCGGAGTACCGAATAAAACCGAGCCTGTTACCACCCGTAATATGACTATAAATGATGCGTAATATCCGCCCAGCATGTAAAGCGACAATACGCTCACAATGTTGGCGAGCCCTATCCTGAATCCCGGGATATTGACCGGAAGGATAAAGATCGTCTCAATATATCCCAATATCAGACCTGCCGCGGCAAAAGCGGCAGCAAGCGTGATTGTCTTACCTGGTGATCGCATCATATTCAGCATTCTTATCGGAATGTACCACTATCAATACCCCTGCCGGTGCACAGCATATGCTCTCGTTAGCGCGGCTGATATGTCCGCTCGCAACGCACTGTCTGCCGGGGCATGTTGCATCCTTCATATACACGGTGCCGCCCGATATGGCAATATCATCGCCTATCCCGTTATTATCTATATGTATATCCTGCGGGACACCAAGATCGTATATACCGTACAGATCCCCGTTCACATATATATATGCCTCATCAGCCAAAGCTCTGTGCCTTAGCGGGATAAGCATGACAATAGCCGCCGTAAGCAGCACGGCAAGAAGCACATAATCCTTCTTATTCATAATTATGATAATACTACACGAACATATGTTTGTAAATGACTTTGGAAAATTTCATTTTGCCTTTTGACACTATCATCATATTATCAATAATGATATAATATCACAGACAGGACGCGCTTGAAAGAGTGCACGGAGGTATATCATGCTTCAGAAAATACTGTTGGCACGCGAGGACAATGATCGGACAAATTATGATGCGATCAGGTATTCGATACTACTGAACGGAACGGCGATCATACATTTTTTGTTCATGGTAATATTCTTTCTCATCGGGATAATGTTTATGGGAATATACAATATTGCCGCGGTTATATTCTATATAACGGTTGCCCGCGTAGTACCGAACGTCAATACGAGCCATTACGGCAGTATATATATCATAGTCATGATCGAGGTATTGCTTCACTCGTGTCTTGCGACACTGTTTGTCGGATGGGATTACAATTTCATGTTCTATCTTATCGCAATGATTCCCGTCTCGTACTATCTGGCTTATTCTGTATCGTCATTAAAGCGCAAGCTCTTATATCCGTTTATTACCGGCGCGTCGGTATCCGCCGGCTATATGATCATGCGGGGCGTATCGTACGCCATGCCTGCTTTTGTCACCGGGATAGGTAAATCCATCGAAGTATTCATGGCATATTTTAATATTGTGATCGGACTAGCAATGACGTTTCTGTTCTCAGCACTCTTTGCGATCGAAGTCAATGCGATGCAGCTTAAAATGGAATCGGAGCAGGAACGCCTTGAAGACGAAGCGAGCTTTGATCCGCTTACACATTTTCTCAACAGACGCAGTATGGACGAGCGGCTTAATCAGGCGCACCGCAACGCGCTGATGAATGATGTCAAATACAGCCTTATCATGGGCGATATCGACCATTTCAAGGAATTCAACGATACATACGGTCATGACTGCGGGGATTATGTCCTCCAGAATATCAGCAGACTGATATCGGCGCAGATACGAGCCAAGGACAGTGCCTGCAGATGGGGAGGCGAGGAGTTTCTGCTGCTCATAAACGACGACCCTGACATTGCAATTGAAGTTGCAAACAGGATCAGGGCCGCCATTAATGATTATGAATTCGAATATGAAGGCAGGAAACTACATGTTTCCATAACGCTCGGAGTATGTGGTTACTACTCCGGAGCAAAGGTAAAAACACTTATCGAGATTGCGGACAAACGCCTGTATAAAGGTAAGCAGAATGGCCGCAATCAGGTAGTGAACTCTTAGTCTGCACTCTCGTCAACAAGTTTGCTCGCTCTTGCGGCAACTTCCTTCTCCTGTACATCCGAAGGGCACTGCTCGTAACGCACAAACTCATATTCATATACGCCGCGTCCGCCGGTCATCGAACGAAGTACAGTGCAGTATCCGTACAGACCTGTCATCGGTATCTCCGCTTCAACGACCTGCTTGCCACCGCCAACGGGATTCATTCCGAGTACTCTTCCGCGTCTCTTATTAAGATCACCCATTACATCACCGGTATACTGATCCGGTACGGTAACCTTCAGGGATGCTATAGGCTCGAGCAGAACAGGTCCGGCTTCCATGAAGCCTTTCTTGAACGCCTGAATGGTCGCCATCTTGAATGCCTGCTCCGATGAATCAACCGGATGGTATGATCCGTCGTACAGTATAGCCTTGACTCCGACAACGGGATATGCTGCCATGGGTCCCTTTAATACTGACTCGGCAAGTCCCTTTTCAACAGCGGGGAAATAGTTCTTCGGAACTGCTCCGCCGACAACTATCTGTTCAAATTCATATGCCTTCTCCATATCGCCAAGGGGTTCGAACTTCATCTTAACATGACCATACTGTCCGTGTCCGCCCGACTGTTTCTTGTATTTCGCCTCAACATCCGAAGTCTTCTTGATAGTCTCTCTGTAAGCAACCTTGGGCTCCTCAAGCTCTATCTCCACCTTGTATACATTGGCAAGCTTGCTTGCAACGATCTCGATAGCCTGGTCTCCGAGGGCATATATAAGGCTCTGTCTGTTCTCGGCATCGTTAACGTTCTTGACTGTAAGATCCTCTTCCATGATCTTAGCAAGAGCCGAGGATACCTTATCGATATCTCCCTTATTCTTGGCCTTGTATCTCATATATGTGTAAGGCTTGCTGATCTCGGTCTTCGGATACTGTATCGGATTGGCCTTGGTAGAGAGCGTATCGCCCGTCTTGACGCTCGTAAGCTTTGCAAGAGCGCCTATATCGCCGGCCTGAAGCTCTTCCACTTCGATCGGCTTGTTGCCGCGAAGCACATAGAGCTTACCGATCCTCTCGTCCGTATCCTTGTCGCTGTTATAGAGCGTATCATCACTCTTGAGCACGCCCGAGCATACCTTTATCAGCGAATATTTACCGATGAACGGATCTACTATCGTCTTCCATACATATGCCGATTTGGGCTTGGAGAAATCATAGTTGGCCTCGAATATCTCTCCCGTCTTCTGATTGATACCGTTAAGCTGCCTCTGGTCGGGGCTCTTGAAGTATTTGATTATATCGTCCATAAGGGTATATACCCCGCGGCACAATATTCCCGAACCCATCGTGACAGGAACTATCGTCCCGTCATTGATATTCGCATAGAGAGCGGAACGGATCTCGGCATCCGAGAATGTCTCGCCGGCGAAATACCTTTCCATGAATTCCTCACTTGTCTCGGCAACTGCCTCCATAAGTGATTCCTTGTACTTATCCAGATATTCGCGGCTGTAATCAGGAACATCGCATTCGTCGGCCTTCCCCGCGTCTGTCCATCTGTAGCCTTTTTCGCTGACAACATTTACATATCCGACAAGCTTCTCATCTTCGCGTATGGGCAGATGGAAAGGTGCTATCTTCTTGCCGTACATAGCTTCGAGATCATCAACAATCTTCCTGTAGCTCGCGTTGTCGACATCCATATCCGTTACAAAGAAGATCCTCGGCAGCTTGTACTTCTCGCATATTTCCCATGCCTTTTCAGTACCGACTTCAACGCCTGCCTTCCCGGAAACAACTATGATCGCACCTGCAGCTGCTCCGACTGCCTCCTCAACCTCTCCGGTAAAATCAAAATATCCGGGAGTATCGAGTACATTGATCTTGCAGTCATCCCATTCTATCGGGATAACACTTGTCCCTATCGAGAAATGACGCTTCTGCTCCTCCTTGTCATAGTCGCTTATAGTATTACCGTCATCGGTCTTGCCCATTCTCGTGGTAATCCCGGCCAGATATGCCATAGCTTCAGTCAGTGTTGTCTTTCCGCATCCGCCGTGTCCCAATATAACGACATTACGGATCTTGTTACTGGGATAAACCTTCATTTGTAACTACCTCCAATAAGTGTAAGATTATTAACGCATTCTCTTAATACGTTTAGAATAATTATAAAAAAATACGGGTTTGTTTTCAAGCAATTTATGCATAATTAACAAACAAACCCGTAAGTATTACATATATGTCCCGATTCAGGGATTATTTTTTAATTAGGAGTGATTTTCCGGTCATCTCTTTCGGCTGCTCAAGCCCCATACACTCCAACAGTGTCGGAACGATATCCGCAAGGCATCCTCCCTCGCGAAGTGTATAGGCTTCATCATAATTGACGAGGATGAACGGAACCGGATTGGTCGTGTGCGCGGTATGTGGTTCACCGGTCTCGGGATCTATAAGCTGCTCCGCATTTCCGTGATCGGCGCATACAAACAATATGCCGCCTACTTCCTTAACGGCCTCATATGCTCTTCCGACACACTCGTCAACGGCTTCTATCGCTTTGATTGCGGCATCCAGTACTCCTGTATGTCCGACCATATCGGGATTGGCGAAGTTGATTATGATAACATCATACTTGTCCGACTTGATCGCTTTTACAAGGTTATCGCATACCTCATACGCGCTCATCTCGGGCTTGAGATCATAGGTCGCAACCTTCGGCGATTTGACCAGTATCCTCTGTTCACCCGGGTTTGGCTCTTCAACACCGCCGTTGAAGAAGAAAGTCACATGCGCGTATTTCTCCGTTTCGGCTATCCTCGCCTGTGTCATGTTCAGCGAAGACAGATATTCACCGAATGTATTGTTGACGCCTACCTTCTCGAACGCAACATATTTGTTCTCGATAAGCGGATCGTAATCCGTAAAGCATACATATACAACGTCAAGCTTCTTCTCGCGCTTGAACGAGCGGAACTCGTCATCACAGAATGCGTGTGTGATCTCACGGGCTCTGTCGGGTCTGAAATTAAAGAATATGATGGAATCGTCGTCATTGATCGTTCCCACCGGAACACCGCCGTTAACTATAACGGTAGGCTTTACGAATTCATCGGTCTCGTCTCTTGCATATGATGCTTCAACGGCCTCTTCGGCATTTGCAGCCGTAAGGCCTTCGCCTTTTGTAAGCGCGGTGTAGGCGAGCTTGACCCTGTCATAGTTGTTGTCCCTGTCCATCGCATAATAACGGCCCATAACCGATGCGATCTCACCGACGCCGATCTGGCGCATCCTGCTCTGGAGCTGACGGATGTAATCTATTCCCGAAGTGGGCGGTGTGTCTCTTCCGTCAAGGAAGCAGTGGATATATACCTTGCCAAGACCGTTTCTTTTCGCAAGCTCCAGGAGCCCGTACAGATGCGTTATATGGCTGTGGACTCCTCCGTCAGACAGCAGGCCGTACAAGTGAAGCGCGGAATCCTTCTCCTTGCAGTTGTTGATAGCTCTCAACAGATTCTTGTTCTCGAAGAAATCACCGTCATTTATCTCTTTCGTGATCCTGGTAAGCTCCTGATATACGATCCTGCCGGCACCCATATTAAGATGTCCGACCTCTGAATTGCCCATCTGCCCGTCCGGAAGTCCTACCGCCATACCGCTTGCAAGCCCTTTTACGAACGGATAATTGGCCATAAGCGAATCAACTACCGGTGTCTTGGCAAGCTTAACGGCATTGCCCTCCGCGTTGTCTGACAGACCGTATCCGTCAAGAATCATTAAAACTGTCGGTTTTTTACTCATCTTCTGTACTCCTCTTACATATATCAATCATTATTGTTGGCTTCCTCGAAAAGCTCATGGATATTGAACTTTGAGGTGTCATTTTCCGGCATTCCTATAAAGTTCGCGCCGTATATGTACATATCATCATTGCTGTTGTCAAATCTTACGATATTGACAAGCGCATCGACAATGTCACCGGTCCATATCTTGAGCTGAAGCTTATATACGGAATTCAATTCAAGTATCTCCTTGCAGGAAAATCCGATGCCCGATCCGGAAACATCGATAATACTTATCGGAACGAGCCGGTTCTTCGATCCGTCAACCCTTTCCATAGCTATCATTGCCTCAAGGACAAATCTTTTGCTCTTTCTCTTTTCTTCCATAACAGTCTTCTCCTTATAGTGTGCAATTTCCTATATTGAAATATGTCACCGAATCCTGACTTTTGACCATATCATCATAATACAAAAGGTGCTCAAAAACAAGAGATGCCGCGCGGGAGTATGAACATCGCGTCCCCGAACGAGAAGAATCTGTAGCGTTCACCTATCGCCTCACCATATGCTTTCATGATATTATCTTTGCCCGCGAGCGCGCTGACAAGCATGAGCAGCGTGCTTTCCGGAAGATGAAAATTGGTGATTAGCCCGTCCATTACCCTGAACTTATATCCGGGATAGATAAAGATATCCGTCTCACCGCTGCCGCAGGCCACTTTTCCGTCGCTCTGGCAGGCGCTTTCTATACATCGGCAGCTTGTCGTACCAACACAGATGATCCTGTGACCGGATGCCCTGGCATCATTTATGAGGGAGGCCGACTCCCCGGTTATGTTATACCATTCCGTATGCATATGATGGTCTGATACATCTTCGACCTTGACCGGCCTGAAGGTACCGAGTCCGACATGCAGCGTGACATAGCATATATTAACACCCATCTGCGAAATATTGTCGAGTAATTCCCTTGTAAAGTGAAGCCCCGCTGTAGGAGCGGCGGCACTTCCTTCATATCTGGCATAGACAGTCTGATACCTGTTCCTGTCCTCAAGCTTATGGGTGATATAAGGCGGAAGCGGCATCTGGCCAAGTCTGTCCAGCAGATTTTCGAATATGCCTTCGTATTCGAATCTGACAAGACGGTTTCCGTCCGGCAATACTTCAATGATCTCGCCTTCAAGGGCTCCGTCTCCAAACGTTACTCGCGCACCCTGCCGCAGCTTTTTGCCGGGACGCACGATAGTTTCCCATATCCCTTCTTCACGTCTCTTCAGCAGGAATACTTCAACGGCGGCACCGGTGTCTGACTTAACGCCGATGAGCCTTGCCGGAATTACCTTCGTATCGTTCAGTACCAGACAGTCTCCGCTCTTCAGATAATCCGTGATATCGCAAAATGTCCGGTGCCTTATATTTCCCGTATCCGGCTCAAGCACCAGTAGCCTTGAAGACGAACGGTCGCTCAAAGGATCCTGTGCTATGAGTTCAGGCGGAAGATCATAGTAAAAATCAGACGTTTTCATTCTATGCCCTTAAGCTGACGTTCCTTGCCGCAAGCTTTTCGATAATACCGTCGATCCTCGACTGAACCTCTTCTCCGGTAAGCGTTCTGTCAAACAGTACGAATGAAAATCTGAGCGTTATGCTCTTCTTATCGGCCGAGTCATATACGTCAATGACCCTTACCCCGGATAGCTCCGGAATATCGGACCGGCTCCAGCAGCTCTCCAGATCCTCAAACCTGACGCCGTCCGGAACCACAAGCGACAGATCGTATTCTACGGCCGGGAATCTTGATGGCTCATTGAATTCAAGATAACTGCCGTTTACGCAGTCAAACATATCCATATCGATCTCTATTGTTACAACCGCACAGTTTTTGGCGATCCTGGCAAGCGTTGCGGGATGCAGGGTGCTTATGATGCCGATGACATCATCGCCTACGGCGATCCGGCTCGTATTCTTCGGATGCTGCCATGCATGCTCCGGCTGCGTCTTCGTATACGATGCTTTTAGATGCTTTAACTGCGAGACCATTGTATTTACTATATCAACGCCCTGCATATAGAGCGATTTCTCGCTTCTGTCCTTGCTGTATAATACTACGCCGCACCTGCGTCTTTCATCTGCCGTACCGTCGTCCCTTGTGCCGTTTACGCATCTTCCTATCTCGAAGATCCCGAACGTATCATTAAAGCTTCTGTTCCTGTAGACAACCGGAAGGAGGCACTGCATCATCGATGTACGCAGTATTCCGGTTCCCTTTTCTTCCGACGAGCCAAGAAGCCTTACATTATCCTCCGGTGCAAGGCCGAGAGTGCGAAGGTCATCGGGATCACACCAGATCCTTGTATGAACCTCATGAAGACTGTACCTGTTAACAAGCAGATCCTTTGTCCTGTTCTCGTTTATCTTACGTGCGGAAGGTCTTGCGGGAATAAGGGGTTCATATGTTGTCTTAATATCAAAATTATCATATCCGTAGATCCTCGTAATCTCTTCTACAATGTCGGCCTGCATGCTGACATCCTTGGTCGCGCGCCATGTGGGAACTGCCGCTTTGAATTCATCACCGTCCCTTTCAACCGCAAAGCCAAGGCTTGTAAGTGTATTTTCTATAGTGTCCGAAGAAATATCGATGCCGGTATAACGGTCGATAAACTGTTTGTTGAACGGAACAGTGATCTTCGGATACTTTTTGACATATACATCGGTGATAATTGTTACGCACCTGCAGCCGCTGTCACGGTCAAACAGGAGCTTTAAGAACCTTTTTACGGCAAGGAGCGTCATCTCGGGATCAAGCGTCTTTTCGTATCTTGCGGATGCATCCGTACGCAGCGCCATACGGCTTGCGCTCTTTCTGATGCTTACCGCGTCAAAATTGGCGCTCTCGAGAACGAGCGAATTCGTGTCGTCCACTATCTCACTGTCCAGTCCGCCCATTATCCCGGCGATACCGACCGGCGTATCTTCGTTATTGATCATAAGCGTATCGGTCGTGATATCACGTTCGTTACCGTCAAGCGTAGTGAACTTATAATCCTCTTTGGGCGTCGATACAACTATCCTGCTGATCTTATCGCCGTTAAATGCATGCATCGGCTGTCCGAGCTCGAGCATTATGTAGTTGGTAATGTCGGCAAGCAGATTGATGGCACGCGATCCGCAATAATAGAGCCTTACCTGCATGACATTGGAGCTTACATGTTCGGTAATGTTTTCAACCCTGACCGAAGTGTATCTGTAGCATTTATCCTCGTCTTTGATGACGATATCAACGGTATCTTCTCCCTGATACGGGTTGTCGGCAACCGGAAGCTCACGGAGAGGTCTTCCGGCAAGAGCGGCGAACTCCCTTGCTATACCGTAATGTCCCCACAGATCCGGTCTGTTGGTAAGAGACTTGTTATCCACCTCAAATATGACGTCGTCTATCGGATATATTTCCTTAAGATCCGTTCCGTTCGCATAGGAAGCATCCAGCTCCATGATCCCGGAATGGTCGTCGCTGATCCCGATCTCCCTGGCCGAACAGCACATACCGTATGACATTATCCCGCGAAGCTTGGCAGGCTTGATCTTCATACCGCACACGCTTCCGCCCGGTTTGGCAAAAGCGGTCTTGATCCCGGCACGCGCATTGGGAGCTCCGCACACTACATCAAATACCTCGCCACCGGCATCCACCTTCAGCACATGCAGATGATCCGAATCGGGGTGATCTTCACATGACAGTACTTCACCGACGACAACATCTTGTACATCGCGGCCTTTATACTCTATACCCTCAACCTCGGCTGTCGACAAAGTGAATCTGTGTATCAGCTGTTCGGTATCGAATCCGTCAAGATCCACAAAATCCTTTATCCAATTCATTGATACAAACATCAGTTATCCTCCTATTTACGATACGAACTGCGACAAAGCATTCAGATCGCCTTCGTTGAATGTACGTATGTCACCGACCCCGTACTTCATCATCGCCAGCCTTGTAAGACCGAGACCGAAAGCAAATCCCGTGTATTCATACGGATCCTCTTCGGTATTGATACCGCCGTATTTGAGCACATTCGGATGAATCATTCCGCACGGGCACAGCTCCAGCCACCCCGAGTTCTTGCATGAAGGGCATCCCTTCCCGCCGCATATCAGGCACTGTATATCAAGCTCAAATCCGGGTTCGACAAAAGGGAAGAATCCGGGACGGAGCCTTACCTTTACATCCCTTTCAAATACTTCGGAAAGCATCGTCTTCATAAAATATATAAGATTGGATATCGATATATCCTTGTCGATCATGATGCCTTCCATCTGGAAAAATGTATTCTCATGGCAGGCATCGATAGCCTCGTTTCGAAAGCACCTTCCGGGGAAAACGGCTCTTATCGGGCGGCCCTTCTCTTTGAGAAGCTTGCCGTACTTGTGCATGATCGCATTCTGCGCGGCAGAAGTATGGCTCTTCAGGAGCTGGCCCGGAGTCGTGAGATAATATGTGTCCTGCATATCCCTCGCCGGATGATACTGCGGGATGTTAAGCGCCTCAAAGCAGTGGTAGTCGTCAACTATCTCACTGTAATCCTCCACATCAAACCCCATTGATTCAAATATATCCTCAAGCTCACGCTGGACGAGTGTTATCGGATGATATGAACCGGTATCGCTGTTTACCGGAAGCGATTCGTCATAGCTTTCCGTGGAAGATATAAGGCATTCCTCCTCGATCTTCCTGATCTCTTCCATTCTCGCATCAAATCTTTCGTTTACTTCCTGCTTGAACGAATTGATAAGCTGGCCGGCTTCCTTTTTCTTCTCATTCGGTATCTTCGACAGTTCCTGCATGAGTACTGAGATCTGTCCCTTTTTACTCAGGAACGCGATACGAAGTTCCTCAAGTGATTTTTGATCGGAAACCTGTGAGAGCTCTTTACTGAACCTTTCCCTCAATTCGCTTATTCGGTCTTTCATAGCTTTTACCTTTCCTGGAGGCGATAACTACATTGGCAAGTGCCCCCATAAACATTATATACATTCCGGTATAGAGCCATATCCCCAGTATGAGGATTATGGCAAAACTGCCGTACATACTGTATCCGTTAAACGTAGACAGATAGAATGAAAACAGCTTTGTGAACAGTATCCACAACAGGCTTGCCCCGGCAGCGCCGAGTATCTGCGAGCCGGCTCGTATCCTCTTGGCCGGAAGCACGCAGTAGAAGAACATGAACAGGATAAACAGAACAAGGAACATAATGGAGTTCTTGACCTCCAGTATGCCGGATATCCTCTCCGGTATCGTAATATACTGTCTGACTATCGTCGTGATCGTATTTCCGAAGACAGACAGAACAAGCAGGAGGATTATCGAAATCATCAGAAATACGGTAAATACCGCACTCCTTGCCCTGACTATCAGGTAATTTCTCGGGTCCTTGGCATCAAATATCTCATTCATGCCCTTGGTGATGCCGAGTACTCCTCTGCCGCTTGCCCAGATGGCAGCAAAAATAGAAATCGACAGTACGCCGATACCCTGCCGGTACAGTTCGTCTATTATATAGGAGATAAAATAGTCACGCTCGCCGGGAAGGATATCTTCAATAAACAAAAGCAGATCTTCTTTTGTAAAAGGCAGATACTTAATTGTCGACAGAAGTATCAGTATAAAGGGAACAAAGGAGATAAATATATAAAAGGCTGCGCCGGCGGAATAAGAGTCCAGCCGTTTATCGGAAGCGATATATATGAATTGCTCCAATTCCCTGTATATTTTGGATTCTTTAATCTTCTTCATAAGCGAGATTACCTGATACGCTCCAACTTTAGAATGATAGCATAATCAGGCGGAAAATCAAACAAAAAAGATTCTATAGAATCTATAGAATCCGATACCCGAAATGCCGATTCCTGTATTTTGACTCCTAGCAATATGCCAGGTGGGTAACCGCAACCGTATCTTCTGCCTTCCACCGGATAATGAGGCCTGACATCCGACCGGCAATGTAGGAATCCCGTTTAAAGTGATGTAGGTTCAAAATTACAGGAACTTGTTCGTACATTCCAGGCTGATATTATTATAATAGCTATCCGCTAAATATACAAGAACGAATTCAATATATTATCTCAACCTCCTTGTCTTCCCACGTCGTCAGAACGATATGCTCGCTGTCGCTTTCCCTGATATATTCGGGAAGAAGAGGTATCTTGCCAAGTCCCCCGGGAGCGTTTAGGATATACTGCGGTATCGCCAGTCCCGATGTATGGCCGCGAAGATACTTCATTATCCTAAGACCCTCCTCTACGGTTATCTGGAAATGCCCTGTTCCAGTAACCTGCTTCGGATGGAAGATATAGTAAGGCCTTACACGTGCCTTCAGCAGACCCTCATTCAGCATCTGGACAACATATTTATCATTATTGACACCCTTCAGGAATACCATCTGGTTGCCGAGCGGGATGCCGGCATCCGCAAGCATACCGCATGCTTTTACGGCTTCCCTTGTAAGCTCTCCCGGATGATTGAACTGTATGTTCATATACAGGGGATGGTATTGCTTCAGCATATCGCACAGCTGCGGCGTGATACGCTGCGGCATCGTGACCGGAAGCCTGGTGCCGATCCTGATCATCTCAACATGGCCGATCGCGCGTACCTTGCCGATGATATTCTCGAGCATTTCGTCAGGCAGCATGAGCGGATCTCCGCCCGTGATGAGTACATCTCTTATTTCCCGACAGTTTCTGATATATTCGATCGCCGCATTGATGTTCTCTTCCGATTCTATGCGGTCGCATTCTCCTATCTTTCTGCGCCTCTGGCAGTGGCGGCAGAATACGGCACATGAGCTTGTAACATTTATGATCAGCCGGTTCGGATATCTTCTCGTAATACACGGAGCGGGATTGGTATACTCTTCGCTCATCGGATCAAGCTCGCCCCTCGGATCATTTTCAGCGGCGCAAGGTAACGCCATCAGATTGATCGGATAGCTCATGTCCTCGTAATCCATAAGCGACAGATAATACGGAGTCGTTGCCCAGCGGTATTTACCGGATACTTCTTCGAACATACGGTACTGGTCATCTGTAAGCCTTATAAACCTCGACAGCAAAGATACGGAGCTTATCCGGTTCTTGAGCTGCCAGTGCCAGTCGTCCCACTCTTCCCGGGTTGCCCCGAAGTATTCTATAAGCTCTTCCTTGTGCTTTTCGGATATGACATCCCTTATTTCGGATGTTTCGCGCATGAACTCATCCTTGAAGGCAAGATAATCTTCTATTTCCTCATGCAGTTCATTTGCCCTTTCAAGCGATATCCTTCTCTTGTCGTCCATATTATCTCCATAAACAGTGAACGGATCCGATCCGTTCACAAACTGTTAGTATTCCTGTTCCAGTATTTGACGTACTGTTCGTCATTCCTGCGGTCGGTCACATCAAATCTCTCCGTAATGTAATCAGCCAGATAGGCCGAAAACCTGTAAGCGCCGGAGGAATTGAGATGCGATCCCGCATCAGGCGTATCGGTGCTGTAATCAATACCTATCTCATCATTTAAACCGTCAAAATTAATGTAGTCTATTTTGTAACGGCTGACCGCTTCCGCTATCTGTTCATCATATACGGCATTCCAGTTGGATGAATGCGACGGCATCTTAAACACCATGACTTCTATGCCGTTTTCCTGACACAGTTCTATCGTCCTGCACAGATATTCCATATTGCGGGGTCCAAGCTCCTTTGCCTCGGCCGTGTATATAAGCTCCGGCTCTGTGACGGGATCGATCTCGTCATCCTCGATAAAGCCGTTTAATGTGACTTTCTTATTATACCACGCGTATCTGATATCGTTCCACGTAAGCTCCTTCCATCTCGTATGGAACCGGAAAAGCGGGATGATATACTCTATCATCTTCTCATCTTCTCCCATTGAAGCATTGACCGCGCCGATCTTTGACGGCGACAGGCGCATGCCGTCAAGCGCCTTGCGGGTACTTGGCTCTTCAACATAATCATCCTCGTATTTAATGAACGTCGTATCGATGCAGACAAGCTCCGGCTTGTGGCAGCGCACGGCATCCTCTACCATATAATACGATATCCACATAGGCTGTGAAGCATTCGCCCTGATATATGACGAGATACCGGCATCATTCCATAATATGGCAGGATCTATCCCCGAAAATACGGTCGAGGACCCGACAAATATGACATCATCATACTTTGCGGAGCTATAGTACTCCCTTGTGATCCTTCCGTCCTGGTTCTCAAATATATATTTGGGCATCATAATCCGTGTTAATGTCTCATACATTAACACTATCAGGACTATCTTGAATATTACTGTCAGTACCCTCTTCGTTCTCATATGATTTTCCGGTCAGAACGCTCCGTATATGAATGCCGACGCATCATACCCGGGTCCGTAATACCCGAATACGGATACCGCGACGAAAAGCACCGACAAAATCACCCACTGGCACGCTACAGGCATCGCAAATATCCTCTCCCTGACGCTCCCCTTTCTCTGGATGAGCTCAAATACAAACAATATTACTATCGCAGCTGCAGCTACGATAAAGTCCTCCTGCGGAAGAGACAGCTGTTCATAGACCTTGACGATATCAAATGTTCTCCAGTCGGTAAATATGAGCCTGAAGGCGCGAAAAGCGTCCGACGGGGTTTGGTTGATATCAAACAGCCGCAGGAACGACATCAGCCAGAATGTTTTGAACGCCCTGTATGATTTCATAAGCGTTCCGCTCTCCCGCAGCCGTAGGCGTCCGGTAATACGCGCCGATACACCTTCAAGTTCCGTTCCAAGAACGATGAATACATAGTTAAACAGTCCCCACACGACAAAACGGCTTTCCGACCCGTGCCACATACCGGTCAGTATCCATACAAACAGCATCGGGATATAGATCGGAATACGCTTTCCGAGCGATTCATGCCCGTGCTCCCGTAAGCGTTTCCCGAGCTTTAATATCTTCTTGTTGACGGACAGCGGATAGAATATATAGTCCTTGAACCATGTTCCGAGTGTGATATGCCACCTCTGCCAGTACTCCGAGATCGATTTGGAAAAGAACGGTCGCTCGAAGTTCTCGGTAAGCCTAATCCCAAACATCTCGGCAACACCCGAGGCAATATCTATACCTCCGGAAAAATCACCGTATATCTGCATCGAATAGAAGAATACTGCCAGAAGTATATAGAATCCGCCGAAGTATTCCTTCTGCGACATTACGGAAGTAACATATCCGGCAAGCCTGTCTGCGATAACAAGCTTTTTGAACAGGCCCCACATGATCCTGTAGAAGCCGGATCTGATATTGTTAAAATCATACTTCTTGGGACTGTACAGTTGCGGGGCAAGCTGCCCGAAACGGCTGATCGGTCCCTGGACTATCTGCGGGAAGAACGATACGTATAGGGCAAACTTCAGGAAATTACGCTCCCTGGCATATTTGCCGTAATATATATCGATCAGGTATCCCATTGTCTGGAATGTATAGAAGGATATGCCGAGCGGCAGAAGCACCCGGATAAAAGGGATAAAATCAGTATCTCCAAACCACTTCAGCCTGTACATATTAATATATGCGATAGTAATATTGGCATATTTCAGATATGCCAGTATGCCGAAATTAAGTACAAGAGTACATATCAGGAACAGCCTCTGGTGCTTCTTCGTACGAGCCTTATACTCTTTCCTGTCCTCTTTGGACAGGGTCTCCGCATTGTCCTTAAGATATGCATCCTGCCGTATCCTTGCGTTTTCAATAAGTGCGGCGCACACATATGCGGATACGGTCGTAATGATGATATAGACAAGATCGTTAAAGCTGTAATATCCGTAGAAATACCAGCTTGCTGCCAGAAGAACTACCCACTGGAACTTTGCCGGCACGATATAAAAGATAACAATAACAACTGTTACGAAAAAGGCAAAACCCATCGAGGCAAATGACATGTTCACTCTTCCTCTAATGACTGTACAAGCGCATATATGGCAGATGCCGAATTAAAATTCTCCGGTATCATATGCTCTGCCGTGATCTCTATGTCATATTCATCCATAAGCTCCCCGACAAGCGTTACAACGTCAAATGAATCAAATATCCTGTTGTCGATCAGATGCGTTTCATTCTCATAGTCCGTCTCGGGATGGATCTCCCGCAGTATCTCAATAATCCTGTCCATTAACATGCCTCCATATCATATCATTTCCTTAAGCTTTACCCGGTCTGCCTTTCCGCTTCGAAGGAGCGGAAAATCATCAAGCTTTTTCGTGACGTTTGGTATCATATAACGCAGCAGTCTTGTCTTCAATGCTTCGGCAAGAGTAACATCATCATATGATTCCGATTCATAGAACAGAACGATCTTCTGCCGCCGCTCGTCATATACGCAGCATGCGTTCTTCATACCGGGAAGAGTCATAACCGCCGTTTCTATCTCGCCAAGCTCTATCCGGTGTCCCATATGCTTTATCTGGTAATCCTTCCGTGACACGAATACGAGCTCTTTCCTGTCATTGTATCTTGCAAGGTCTCCCGTCCTGTATATCTTCTCGTTGTAATAGGGATTGAGCGGATTCTGGACGAATACCTCGTCGGTCTTCTCACGGGAATTGTAATATCCGTTTGCAAGGCAGCTGCCCTTGACGCATATCTCTCCGATGACATCCGATCTGCTGATCAGCCTGTTCTCATCATCAAGCAGGAATACCTCCGTATTCCTGAAAGCCTTGCCTATAGGTATTGTCTCGTCATCCGAATACTCACGGTCGACAATATGGTACGTGCATACCCCCGTGATCTCCGTGGGACCGTAGATCTGCACAAAGACGGCGTCGGGATAATTCTCTTTCCAGTAATTATAGACCTTTACCGGCATGCTTTCCGCTCCGAATATGATCTTTCGAAGCTTATCCGGACGGACCGAGGCAAATCCCTTGAACGTCGACACCATCTTCATTGCCGAGGGAACCCAGCGTATAGTCGTTACGTTATACTTCTGCAGGAATTCAAGGAGCTTTTTGGGCACCGAGAAATATTCGACCGGGACTATCCCCATTGAAGCCTTTGCGGCAAGCGTACAGTATATGTCTATAAGTGAGGCATCAAAATAGAAGGGAGCCTGGTTCGCTATCACATCTTCTTCTGTTATTGATATTTCGTTACAGAACTGTTCGACATAGTCTATAAGCGACCTGTGGCTGACAACGACACCCTTCGGTACTCCGGTCGAGCCCGACGTATACAGTACATATACCGGATCGGTATCAAGCGCTGTCAGAAGCCTTGCATCTATCGCCTCTTCATCAACAGGCGTCGTGATCATCTCCTCAAATATGAATACGTTATTGGAGAATTTGCGCGCCATATCGTAGTATGCCATATCAGTAATGACAGCGGCCGGTTTGAGATTTTCGACTATCATCCTGATCCTGACCTCGGGCATGGCGGTATCAAGCGGCACATAGAAGTTCCTGCTGTACAGGCACCCCCAGAAGGCAGCGAGCACTTTGGGGGATTTCTCCATATAGATCACAACGGGGCGGCATTTGAAATCTCCTTTTCCGATAAGCCTTGCCCCAACCGCCCTTGACTCGGCAAGAAGCCGCGAATAGGTATAGCTTTGCTCCTCATCAAAATATGCGCATTTATCCGGAAATACCCTTGCGGCTTCCTCGAGATATTCAAGAATGTTGGTCTTCATACCGCTGCTCATTTATATATGACCTTTTTATAGTTCTTCTTGCCTTTTCTAACGACGCGCCCCTCGGCAAATTCCGAGCCTTCAAACGACTGATAGATATCCGTTACCTTATCGCCGTCAATGCTTACCCCGCCGCCTTCTATGCATCTTCTCGCATCGGATCTTGATGTGGCAAAGCCGCACTTAATGAGTATGGTGCATATATCGATGGAACCGTCCTTCAGATCGTTATCGCCTATCGTAACCGTCGGCATATCCGACGAATCGCCCGATGAGAATATGGACCGTGCCGCGTTCTGAGCCTTCCCGGCTTCTTCTTCACCGTGAACGAGCTTTGTGAGCTCGTATGCAAGTATCTCCTTCGCGGTATTAAGCTTTGCGCCTTCCCATGAATCCATCTCGTCTATCTGTTCAAGAGGCAGGAAGGTCAGCATACGGATACATTTTAATACATCGGCGTCATTAACATTTCTCCAGTACTGGTAGAAATCATAAGGGCTTGTCTTGTCGGGATCGAGCCATACCGCGCCCCCGACGGTCTTGCCCATCTTCTGCCCCTCGGAATTGAGCAGCAGTGTTATCGTCATCGCATCAGCTTTCTTCTCTCCGTATTTCTTCCTGATGAGCTCACGTCCTCCGAGCATATTGCTCCACTGGTCGTCGCCGCCGAACTGGAGATTGCATCCGTATCTTCTGTACAGCTCGAGAAAATCATAGCTCTGCATTATCATGTAGTTGAATTCAAGGAACGACAATCCGCCGTCACGTTCGAGACGCTGCCTGTAGCACTCGGCACGCAGCATATTGTTCACATGAAAATCAGCCCCCACTTCACGGAGCAGATCAACGTAATTGAGCGTTAGCAGCCAGTCTGCATTATTGACCATAAGAGCCTTCCCGTCGGAAAAATCAATAAAGCGGCTCATCTGTTGTTTGAAGCATTCTATATTATGGTCAATCGTCTCTTTGGTCAGCATCTTGCGCATCTCGGTCTTTCCGGAAGGATCGCCAATCATCCCGGTTCCGCCGCCGAGCAGCGCGATCGGCCTGTTGCCGGCCATCTGCAGCCTCTTCATAAGACACAGTGCCATAAAATGTCCGACATGAAGGCTGTCGGCCGTAGGATCAAATCCTATATAAAATGTAGCCTCTCCGTTATTGACAAGTTCCCTTATTCTTTCTTCATCGGTTACCTGCGCTATAAGGCCTCTGGCTACCAATTCTTCATATATCTTCATATCATCCCTCCGATTCAATTCTTGACAGCCACGCCATTAAAAGCTCGCTTCGCCCCTCGCCGGGGTGGCATCCAGCACTTCGTGCAGGATAAACGAGTCGTGGCCTACGTGCTGCAAAGTTTTCATAGAAAACTTTACACCACCCAATATACACAATTACGAATTATAACATATAATACCGGCCTTGTGGATATATAAAAAACCCCGCCGGGCCATAAAGCCTTCGCGGGGTTTTATCATACGTCCATCTTCGCAGATTACTCTGCCGTAATGGATTCAGATCAAAGCTTGGGACCTGCCGCAACAAGAGCCTTGCCGGCATCGTTGGTCTCATACTTCTTGAAGTTCTTGATAAACCTTCCTGCAAGATCCTTTGCCTTCTCGTCCCACTGTGAGGGATCTGCGTATGTATCTCTCGGATCGAGTATCTCGGTGCTGACCCCGGGAAGCTCGGTAGGTACTTCGAAATCAAAGTAAGGGATCTTCTTCGTCGGAGCCTTCTTGATGTCGCCGTTAAGTATGGCATCAATGATACCTCTTGTATCGGGGATCGAGATCCTCTTGCCTGTTCCGTTCCAGCCTGTATTAACAAGATATGCCTTGGCACCGCTCTTTTGCATCTTCTTGACGAGCTCCTCGCCGTACTTGGTAGGATGCAGTTCCAGGAAAGCCTGTCCGAAGCATGCAGAGAATGTAGGTGTGGGCTCGGTGATGCCGCGCTCCGTACCTGCGAGCTTAGCCGTAAATCCCGACAGGAAGTAGTACTGTGTCTGCTCGGGTGTAAGAATGGATACCGGAGGAAGTACACCGAATGCATCGGCCGAAAGGAATATAACATTTTCAGCCGCAGGACCCGATGAAATACCGTTCACATTCTTGGCAATATTCTTGATGTGTTCGATAGGATAGGAAACACGAGTGTTCTCTGTTACGGACTTGTCGTTAAAGTCGATCTTGCCGTCCTTGTCAACAGTAACGTTCTCAAGAAGAGCGTCCCTCTTGATCGCGCCGTAGATGTCAGGCTCGTTCTCCTTGGAAAGGTTGATAACCTTCGCATAGCAGCCGCCCTCAAGGTTGAATACGCCGTTGTCGTCCCAGCCGTGCTCGTCGTCACCGATAAGAAGTCTCTTGGGATCTGTTGAAAGTGTCGTCTTACCTGTTCCGGACAGTCCGAAGAATATAGCTGTATGCTTACCTTCCATATCTGTATTTGCGGAGCAGTGCATCGAAGCGATACCGTCAAGAGGCAGGAAGTAATTCTGCATCGAGAACATACCCTTCTTCATTTCTCCGCCGTACCATGTGTTCAGGATAACCTGCTCGCGGCTCGATACATTGAACAGTACAGCCGTTTCGGAATTAAGGCCGAGCTCCTTGTAGTTGTCGACCTTGGCCTTGGAAGCAGTATATACAACGAAGTTGGGCTCGAATGAAGCTTCCTCTTCAGCGGTGGGCTTGATGAACATATTTCTTACGAAATGTGCCTGCCATGCAACTTCCATTATGAAACGTACTGCCATACGCGTATCCTTGTTGGCGCCGCAGAATGCATCGACAACAAACAGTCTCTTGTTGGAAAGCTCATTAACCGCAAGCTTCCTGCACTCGTCCCATGCCTTCTGTGTTGCGGGATGGTTGTCATTCGGATATTCCTCTGTTGTCCACCATACCGTATCATGTGACTTGGCATCATCGACAATGAATTTGTCTTTGGGTGAACGTCCGGTGTATATACCCGTCATAACGTTAACCGCATCAAGCTCTGTAAGCTGACCCTTGTCGTAACCGGTAAGCTCGGGCTTCATTTCCTCATCGAAAAGCGTCTCGTTCGAAGGATTGTAGACGATCTCCGTTGTACCTGTTATGCCATACTTTGTAAGATCAATGTTAGCCATAATTAGTATCACTCCTTTTCTTTATATAAATCTTTGCGATTTGTTTACCGAAGACGATTATAATACATAAACGGTGCATTAAGCAATAAAATCATTCATAAAATTTACCGATTACCGTAAAATCATATAGCTTTTTGCCCATTCCCTCTCATTTTCGTCAAGAAGAGGGAAAACCTTCTCTTCTATCAGACTGTTATAATGTGACAATATTTCAAGCTCTTCATCCGATAACGCGGATAGATCTATGGATTCCGTATCGAACGGAACAAGGCTTAACGGTGTGAAACGGCACATCTTATAGCCGTGCGCATCCTCCGCCCTTTCCGTAAGCAGCAGGTTTTCAAGCCTGACGCCGAATCTTCCTTCAAGATATATACCCGGTTCGTCGCTTACTATTACCCCGGGAACAAAGGAAGCATCACGTTCGCCTGATCTTCTCGATATCACGGCTTCCGATTCATGTACGGATAGATATGCTCCGACACCGTGCCCGATCCCGTGTCCGCAGAATTCCCCGATCTCCCAGATCGGTGTTTCGGCAACGGCATCAAGAAGCGATCCCTTTACACCATCCGGGAACGTCATGTTCATCAGCCGCAGGTTTCCTTTGAGAACCGTCGTGTATATCTTCTTTTCTTCATCGGTAACATCCCCGAGTGATATCGTCCTCGTAATATCGGTCGTACCTTCAAACCTGTACTGCCCTCCCGAATCAACAAGCAGGAATCCCCTGGAAGAGAGCTTTGCCGCTGTATCCTTACCGGCTGTATAATGCACTATCGCGGAATTGTGTGCATATGCGCATATCGTTTCAAACGAAAAAGACGAACATCCCCCTGCAAGCCTCATATCATCGAGCATTTTCCCAAGCTCATATTCGTCAGGAAGGCATCCGTCCTTCGCCATTTCCTTGACCTTCTTGATAAATCTTATCATTATAACCGCATCTTTGAGATGAGCGTTTATCATGCCGTCCGTTTCCGCGGCGGTCTTTACCGGTTTGGTGATAAGCTGTGCGTCCGAACATTCGGTCAGCATATGATTTTCATCAAAGCGCGCAAGTATCCTGCTGTTATTATTATGCGGATCGGCTATCACACGGTCGGTCGCTATCTCGTCAAGCTCATGTATAAACTCCGGATATTCTCTGACGGCGACACCGTTATCCGTGAGCATTTCCCGTGCCTCATCGGTAAGGTTTGATAATGATACGAACAATGTCGCCGAATACTTTGTTACAAGTGCGTAGGAATATGCGACCGGAACATACCTGATATCGCATCCGCGAAGGTTATACAGCCACATGATGCTCGTAAGATCGGAAAGGATATATGTATAGCTGTCTTCACGTATGTAATCCTGTTCTATCTTATCGCAAAGAGCGGACAGCTTATCGGAAATGTCCCTGCCGGAAAAGGTTAAGGGGACGGATTCTACCCGGCCGAATGCCCTTGGCGGCATACTTACCGCTTCCCTCAGCAGCTTCCTGCCGTCGATAATATCGACGCTTCGCGGAAGCTTGTTCCTGATCTCCCTGTACCGGCTGTATGAAAGCGTCATATGGTCAAACGCCACCGTCTGACCGTCCCATATATGGTCGGCAAGGAACGATTCAAAAGATTCCACGCCGGGAAGTCCGTATTTCTTAAGAGTGATCCCGCTTCCGGCAAGTTCACTTTCCGCCTGGACAAAGTATCTCGAATCGGTCCACAGATAAGCCTCGCTTTCTCCTACCGCAAGCGTTCCGGCAGAGCCCGTAAAGCCCGACAATGCCTCTCTGTACTTGTCGCACTCTCCGGTATATTCCGACAGATGCGGGTCTTCGGTAAATACGACAAACCAGTCTATGTTTTCCTTTGCCATCAATTCTCTTAATTCGTTTATCATTTTTCCTCCGGTTATCAAATATACCCTTTTAAAAATGCGTTATCATGTGATAGAATATAAACTGTAAATGTATATGTAAATGCGTTTAATTATATAATACACGATTGCGACAGGAAAGGCATAGTATGAACAAAGATATCAGTATTCTAATATGTGATGATTCCATTCTTGCCAGAAAGAACCTGAACGGTCTTCTCAGACAGTTCGGATACACGAACATAGCCGAGGTTAGTAACGGAGAGGACGCTGTCAAATACTCACTGGAGAATAAACCTGATCTTATATTTCTTGATATTGTAATGCCCGTCAAGGACGGCGTTACCGCTACACGCGAGATAATCTCCGGATATCCCGGTGCCAGGATCATAATAGTATCTTCCGTAGGTACACAGACCAACCTCAAGGAAGCGATAAAGGCCGGTGCCAGGGATTTTATCCAGAAGCCGATCGATGCGGATCTTCTCAAGCAGGTAGTGGAGAACATTGATGGATAACAAAAGACCGTATTCCCGGATCCTTGAGTCCTCCAATTTCAGTCAGGTCGAAGGCTTATCGGAATTTGCCGGATATTACATAGAAAAGCTGGTATACAACATCAGCATCTATGCGGATGCGGATTGTACCCTCGGAAGCATTGAATTGATACAAGGATTTTCCGGCAGGTGCGAGCTGTGCCAGACTATTGGCGGTGAGCGTTCTGCCTGTTCATACATTGACGGCAGGGATGAGGTTCTCGTAGCTTTTGCCGAGAGTTATTCGCAGCTCGGTATCCGCTCATTTGATATCCTTGCCAGAGAAGCTCTTCTTGATTTTCTGAACCTCAATAACGGACTCTTTGCAGTCATGCTCAGCCGGAACAATATATGCGAGCTGTCTCTTGAAGCACCGGTGCAGGGCGGCAGCTTTTCTGTCGACAATGCGCAGTACCGTTCTATAACCGTTATACCCGTGATATTCCAATACGGCACCGTCAAATTCTACCTGTGTGAGGTATAAATAACTTCCTTTTAAATGCTTTACTGCTTTGGTTTAATTCATTTTATTCTATAAATGCGCAATTATGTCTTTCGGCTCAGTATCAAGCGGATACTTGATGACTGCATCATATATGGGCTTGATATCTTCAACCGTTGTTTCAAGTTCATCGGCAATGGCATCCAGTGATTTCCCTTTTGTTAGTTTCTTTTGAATCTGGATGATCAAACGAATACTGTCTCCCACAGGTATACCTTGCTCAATTCCAATCTGGACGCCTTCCTCTCGGTCCAGTTTCCGCTGTTTCTTCTCATCATATTCATATATACTCATCTTGATCACCTGTGCCTTATACTTTAACAGGAACTCCCTTAGAATTCCCTGCTCAATGCAATCGTTTACCGCCTTTGTAACAGCCTTTTCCGCGCTCATGCTCTTGCGGTTATCTCTTATCATTGCGATAAGCTTTGCATACTCCTGCAATGTCCTGCAGCCTTTAAGCGCTTTATTATTCTGTCCGTCGTTGATGTCTATTATCTTAACAACCAGCTCAATCTCCGGGGCCTCCTCATGCTTCTCGAACATATCCGACAGCCTGTATTCTTTAACTTCTCCCGGATCACCCTCTCCGTTATAGAACACACAGAACCTCGGTGTGGGAATCTTTAGTCTACGCGTCCCGTATATGTTCATATCCGCTGTCATTTCCTGCAAGAGGTCAGACACATAGAACAGATCCCTCAGCGGAAGATTAGGACATAATGTCGACTGATGCTCATACAGATTCAGATAATCCTGAAATACGAACGATACATCGTTTCTCATCCCGACATAGATTGCCTCTTCCAGCGTATTTATGATGAGTTCATCCGGATTTGTATAGTCCGAGCCGTTTACCGCATTATAAAGTTTCAGCAGTTCATTTTTGTTCTTCCCGAATAACAGTCTGAATACCGTATCCTTGTACTTCTTGTTTACTTTCTTTTTTCCCATAGTATTCCTCCATAGATGTGGCGCAGGAAAATATGGTTAGCCTGTGATTTTCCCGCTTAAACGATATGTTATTGAAAAAGCAGGAATTTCACCAAATGTGATCTGATATGATTCACAGAGTTGATACGGCATACCGTAAACAGAAACGACTGCTTTTGCAGTGTTATAATAACACCAATCAAAAGCAGCCGCAACAAGTTTTATATAGTCTAAAAATGTTCTATCAAATAAAGCCCCGCACCTGTTCCTTCATACCTTCCACAGTGCATACGGTATCATGGAGGATTGCCGCATCTTTAAGCTTTGTGACAGCCGCCGGAACTGGTACTTTAGAGAGTTTTGAAAGCTCCTCTGCCATTGCAAAATCATCATCCGATACAAGCCCGGCGTCAATAGCCCCGAGCACGCTCGACATAAACTTATATGGGCTTGCTGTAGACACAATGACCGATGCGGTATCGTCCTTCTGTCTGTATATGCCATCCGCGTATGCCGCCACGGCGGTATGAGTGTCTATAACGTAGCCGCAGCTTTCGTAGACCGATCTTATCGTATCGCTCACCTGCTCTTCGGTGGCGTATATCCCTTCAAACACATCGAGATACTTTCCGGAAGTGCCGGCAACGGTATAACTGCCCTTTTGGGCAAGATCGTTCATGAGCGCCGCATTTGCCGCGGCATCATCACCGAGCGAATGGTATATCAGCCTCTCAAGATTGCTCGATATCAGTATATCCATTGACGGGGAAGATGTAAGAATAAAATCCCTGTTCTTATCGTAAGTTCCCGTTTGGAAGAAATCATACAGAACCTTGTTAACGTTCGACGCACATATGAGCTTTCCTATCGGGATCCCCATTTGGCGCGCATAAAAAGCAGCAAGTATATTACCGAAATTACCGGTCGGAACGGTAAAATTAAGCTTGTCGTTCTCCTGTATGTAACCCCTGTCGACCATCTGCGCATAGGAATACACGTAATATACTATCTGGGGTATCAGTCTTCCGATATTGATAGAATTGGCTGACGAGAAACGGTAGCCGCGTGCGGCAAGCTCTTCACCCAGCGCGGGATCGGAAAACATTCTCTTGACAGCGCTCTGGCAGTCGTCAAAATTACCCGTAACACCGACTACCTTCGTATTGGAACCTTTCTGGGTCACCATCTGCCGCTCCTGAATGCGGCTGACCCCGCCCTTCGGATAGAATACGATTATCTTCGTACCTTCAATATCCGCAAATGCCTCAAGCGCAGCTTTCCCGGTATCTCCGCTTGTCGCGGTCATGATCAGTACCTTGTCTTTGATATTGTTTTTGTGAAGTGCGCATGTCAGCAGATGCGGAAGGATCGATAATGCCATATCCTTGAAGGCTATCGTCCTGCCGTGAAAGAGTTCGAGATAGAAGCTGTCCCCGCGCTTTACGACCGGCGCGATCACACCGGTATCAAACTTGGAATCATACGCATTATCTATGCAGCGCTTTAATTCTTCTTCGGAGTAGTCGGTAAAAAACAGCTTCATCACTTCATAAGCCGTTTCCTTATAGCTCATACCGGCAAGCATACTTACGGGTATGTCAAGTGACGGTATATACTCCGGGACAAACAGTCCGCCGTCATCGGCAAGACCGCGGATAACCGCCTCGGAAGCGCTGTACTTCTTCGTGCCGCCCCTGGTGCTAACGTAATTCATTTCTGACTCTCCCCGCCGTCTGCCGGAGCATTCGCAGCTTCTGCCGCATCCTTGGCATCCTTGCGCTCCCGAAGCTTCTTGCCGCATATTACAGCAAGCACTATAACTCCGATGCTTACTATGACAAGGATCAGATATGTCAGAAACATATTGATAAAAGAGATCATATTATATCCTCCGCTTTTTCTACTATAACATCATTCGGTAACATCGTCCAGAAGCTCCGTCGACAGGGCGGCTTCAACAGCCATTTTATCACATCTTTCGTTCTCCGGATGATCATTATGCCCCTTGACCCACGTGAAAGTCACGTTATGCGGCTTCATGGCCCGAAGCAGCCGCTCCCACAGGTCAACGTTAAGAACAGGTTTTTTGTCTGCACGCTTCCAGCCTCTTTGGATCCAGCCGTCTATCCATTTCCGGTTAAATGCATCCGTAACGTACTTGCTGTCGGATACAACCTCGACGTCGCATGGCTTCAGCAGGCTTTCAAGTCCTGCGATAACGCCCATAAGCTCCATACGGTTGTTGGTCGTCTTCCTGTATCCCGCACTTCTCGTGCTTTCGTGGAGCACTCCCTGCTTATCGACATATTGAAGGATAACGCCGTATCCTCCGGGACCGTCCGGATTCCCTCTCGCGCTCCCGTCCGTATAAATGGTGACTTTCATATTATCTGATCCAGTTTCCCGTTGTATTATATTGCCCGACAAGTTCGTCGGCACCGCTGACTATAGTTGCGTCAAATCCAAGCATGGCCAGCAGCCGTATAGCGTTTGTCCGGTCGGATACTCCCGGGGTGATGATAAACGGGAAAGTGACAGTATCCTCGCTTATCTCCTCCGTGAAATGATACAGATCCATCCTGTCTTCGAGCAGGTATGTAAGCTCAAGATCGTGGGTTGCCGCGAAGCACATTGCCGAACGATCGCACAGATATTTCAGTATATTGGCACCCGCGGCGATCCTTTCGACCGTATTCGTTCCCTTTAATACCTCGTCGATTATAAACAGGCAGTCAGATGCCGCTATATCACACATCCTCTTAATGGAACGCGCCTCGACCACATAATAGCTCTCGCTTCCGAGAAGGTTATCGGCAAGCGCCATAGATGTATATATCTTGAATTTTCCCGTCTCAAATGCATCGGCAAAGGCAAATCCGAATGACCGGGCAAACAGTACGTTTACGGCGACCGCCTTCAGAAAGGTCGATTTACCGGATGCGTTCGAGCCGGTTATCAGTACTCCGCGTCCGGCCCTAAAATCATTATATACGGGCTTTGGTACAAGAGGATGATATATCTGCGACGCCTTTATTATCTTATCATCGGAAATGACAGCCCTGCAGTACCTGCGTTCCCTGATATAAGATGAGACTGCAAGGATGCAGTCAAGCCTGCCGGTATCGATATACAGTGACTCCAGAAGGTCGATATGACCGATCAGCCGGGATATCTTAAGCTTAAATACGATTATGTCTATATGGGTGATCATCCTGACATAATCAAGGATAATGGACACGGGACTCGAACTTGTCTGATCCTTCCCCGATATAAGGAATCCGCCGCGAAGTATACCGGTAAGCTCCTTATATTGAGCGAAGTTGTCACATCCGCTTTGCGAAAGCTTCTGCGAGCACCTGATGAGCCTTTGAGCCAGGGCGAATCCCTTCAGGTTCTCATCCATCGATCTTCTGCCCCTGAAATATCCCCATACGGATACGCATACCATTATTACCGTCGCGGTTATACCGATAACGGGACTTGCCGCGATTAGTACGACGGATATGACGAGCAGTATAAGGGAAACAATGTCGGAAACGACGCTCTGCCTTTTTGCGCCTTGCATTGATTGTATCACGGCAAATCCGTCATAGTCATGTTTTCCGATATATGTCTCGAGAATATACAGAAGGTCAACGGCACTTTCGCTGTCATCCGCATATTTTGTTATCTCATCATACAGCTTGAACGGCTCCGGCGAGAATGTGCGGAACCGGCAGTACATGTATTCCTCTCCCGCGTTGGTGGCGCATCTGTTCATCCGGGCAAATATATCACGAAGTGACAGATCGCTTTCGGTTATATCATCGAGAGTAAAATCATCCGGATCCTTCCCTGTCATGTACGTGTACATTGCGGGGAGACGGTCAAACACTTTCGTATCGAAGGAACTGTCACTGCTGCTTCCGAAAGTGCTTCTGATACGCTCGTATACAGCCTTCCTGTGTGCGATATCATGCATTATCCCCGACAGTAAGAGCACCAGTACAAGGAATACGATGATGATCGTAAATACGTATCCTGCCATTTATCAGTCCCTGTATTTGTTCATTATCTCATTAGCCGTTGCATATATCTTGGCGGGATCAACATTCTGTGTGAACCTTCCGTCCTCATACAGCACTTTTCCGTCGCACATAGTCATTTTGATATTCGTCTTGCTTCCGGAATATACGATATTACATGTGATATCATTAAGCGGCTGCATATTGGGCTGCTCAAGGTCGATCATAATGATATCGGCACGTTTTCCCTCCGAAAGCGTGTCGCTCTCTTCAAGACCCATGCACCTGCTTCCGTTGACCGTCGCCATCCTCAGCACTTCCCCGGCGGGAGCGGCCGAAGCATCCTTATCCCGTATCTTGGCAAGTCCGGTCACAAGGAACATCTCCTTGAACATATCAAGGCTGTTATTGGAAGAAGCTCCGTCGGTACCTATCGCGACCCTTATCCCCTCGTCAAGATACCTCGATATCGGTGCTATCCCGCTTGCGAGCTTGACATTCGATGCGGGGTTCGTTACAACGGTCAGATCATGCTTTTTGAATATCTCAATATCCTCGTCCGATAAGTATACGCAGTGGTAACCGCCTCCGCCGTACCTGAACATGTCAAGGCTCTCAAACAGCTGCGTCGGTGTCATCCCGTGTCTTTCGATACACTCCCTGACCTCTTTTTCGGTCTCGGAATTATGCGTAAATACAGGAGAATGATATTCGGCGGCAAGATCCGATATACTCTGCAATAATTCCTTTGAGCATGTATACTCGGCGTGAAATCCGATGAAATAACTCGAAAAGCCGTTATTCTTGTTGAGTGTCTCATATCTGTGCCTTACAACATCAAGTGTGGGACCGAAGTTGTTGATATCGCAGCATCCGACATATCTGATGCCCATTTCCTCACAGCATCGTGAGATAACGTCGGGATTCATATACATATCAAACACCGCCGTTATGCCGCTTGTCAGATACTCGAGTACTGCCAGCTTTGTCAGTTCATACATATCGTCGGGCGTCAGCTTTGCTTCAAGCGGGAATATCTTGGTTGACAGCCAGTCCCACAGCGGCATGCCGTCCGCGTATGATCTCATGCCTGTCATCGGCGAGTGCGTATGGGCATCCTTAAACGACGGCATAAGAACATTCCCCCTGCAGTCTTTTACAGTATCAAATCTGATGCCCCGCTCCTTAATCTCGCTATCCGAAAGGCTCTTTCCGACATAAGAGATCGTATTGCCGCTTATCCAGACTTCGCCTTCAAACAGGTCACTGCCTTCTTCCATTGTAAGTATTCTTGCATTATACAGTCTTGTATTCATATAGTATTTCTCCATTTCCGGAATTATAGTTAACTAATTGATTTCGTTTACGACAGATTATCGGGTCCGAAACTGTCGGGAAGAAGTTCGGACAGATAATACTCTCTGTAGTCGTCAGGCGACCTTGCGACTATGACTTTAAACGTGCCGGGGGATACGAACTCCCTCATGACCTGCCGGCATATACCGCACGGATATGCGTAGTCTGACATCTTATCCGACTCTTCCTTCCTTCCGCCAGCAATGGCAATAGCCGTAAAATCATGCTTTCCGGCACTTACCGCGGTAAATATCGCACTTCTTTCCGCACATACGGTCGCGGAATATGAGGCATTCTCTATGTTGGAACCCGTAATGATATCACCGTCGGCACACAATATCGCAGCCCCGACATTATACTGCGAATACGGAGCGTATGAACGTTTCCTTGCATCAAGTGCCGATCTGATAAGCTCTGTGTAATCCATGACATCTCCTACTGTCCGTATTCTATATACGTTACTTCCGTATTGATAAGGCTCAGTTCATCGCATGTTCCAATGTCCGTCTTGTTATACGGTACTATCATCCCGTCGACTATATGGGAATACACGGCATTGTAACTGGCCTCGTCAAATCTTTCAAAACGCGACGTCTCCATAGGAAGGCATATCCCGTCGGATCTAGCCGACATGGTCGACTCCACGCCTCCCGCAAATGTGCCTTCGAAATATGCTTTTACCCCGTTATATACGGCGGAGCTTACGCCCTTCATGGCTGACGTTATCACGGTTTCAGACTCGGAGGATTCGTCGATATCGACTCCTATAACCTTGCCCGAATGATTTTCCGCGGCGCGGATCACGGATTTGGAAATAGCTCCTCCGCATGCGAAGATGACCTCCGTGTCGTCGTCGTACCATGCTCCTGCCATCTCTTCCACATGCTCGTCCTCGGCAAATGTATCGGTATAGGTATACCTGATATGGACGTTCACGCCCATTTCGATCGCGGCGTAATCGGCTCCCTGTACGAATCCGTACCCGTACCTGATGACCGGATCCACGGGAATACCGCCCATGAATCCCAGCCCCTTGTATCCGTCGCGTACAGCGGCGTATCCTGCCAGAAATCCGGCCTCTTCCTCGGCAAATGTGATGACGGAGACATTATCTGCCGTTTCATAGTCGGTGCCGTCCTCACTGTGCGGTTCCCCGTCGATAAGGATGAACGAACAGTCACTGTATTTCTTCTGGGCAATATATACCGGAACCTCAAGCATCGTGCCCGGACATACAAAGAGCCTGGCACCGTTCGCCTCACCCCTTTTGAACTGGGTCAGTATACTGTCGGTATCGGTATCCTCGGGGCAGTAATAATCATATGTAATGCCTGATTCCTCGGCATATTTCCTGATCCCTTCCCATGCGGCCTGGTTATAACCGTTATCGTCAATAGTACCGTAATCCGTAACAAGCACTACGTCAGCCTGCGGATCACCGGAATTCTGTGAGTCGCTCTTACCGCATCCCGAAAGGGAAAGTGCCGCAGCAAGAAGACACAGTGCGGCATATCGTAATAATCTTCGGTAGATCACTGTCATAAAGCTCCGATCCTGACTATTGATTCCCTTACTATCTGCGTGAACAGAGGAGATGCCTTGGCAGCCGCCTCCTGGACTTCATCATGTGTAAGCGGCGTTTCGCATATCCCGGCGGCAAGATTACATACGCATGATATCGCACAGATCTTCATACCCATATGGTTGGCCGCTATCGCTTCCACCACTGTACTCATTCCGACAGCGTCAACTCCGAGCTTTCCGAGCATCCTGATCTCTGCCGGGCTTTCGAACGAAGGACCGGTAAGCTGTGCGTATACACCGGTCTTCATCGTTATGCCGAAATCATCCGCAACCTGAAGTATTATGTCCGACAGCGCCGGATCGTAGACCGATGACATATCGGGAAACCTTGTTCCTATCTCGTCGATATTGGCACCTATAAGGGGATTCGGCGCAAACAGTGATATATGATCGCGTATCAGCATAAAATCACCCGCTGAAAAATCACGGTTGATCCCGCCCGAAGCATTTGTCAGGAACAGATACTTCGCACCGAGCATGCCCATAAGCCTTACGGGAAGGACGACATCGGTTATCGGATAACCTTCATAATAATGTACTCTACCCTGCATACATACAACGGGAACACCGTCAAGATAGCCGAATACGAACTGTCCGGCATGCCCCGGAACGGTCGATGTCGGGAATCCCTCTATATCGGAATAGGGGATCGTATCCGTAACGTCGATCTCTTCGGCAAATCTGCCCAGTCCCGAGCCAAGTACCAGTGCAACCTTCGGCTCAAATGATGTCTTCGCCCTGACACTGTCATGGCAGTTTTTTAATTTTTCATAAACCGGATTCATATTACCTCCTACTTCATAAGACCTTCGAGAAGGTCTTTTGCTTTGCGATAATCAAACATATCAAGGCAGTTCCTGACCTGTCTGAATATCCCGTTTATCTCGTGTCCGTAATTGACCGTAACGCATTCGGCAACGGCCTGTTCCGTTTCCCTGATATTGAAATTCGCAAGATCATCCGCTATATGTCTGACAAGCTCCATGTCAAGCGGCACTTCCTCACCTTCCGGCTCCGCGATGACGTCTTCCGTCTCAAACATACCGTTTTCGGTAAGATAACCCTTTACGATCCCGAGTACATCAGCGAATATACTCATGACATTGCCCGTGCGGCTCTCAATGAACTCAATATTATCCGCCTTGGCGGCAAACTCAAGTTCACGGAACAATACAGACATACCGCCCGCTCCGATCGCCGCGCTGCTTGATTTGAGTCCGTGCACTTCGATCGCATAATTACGGATGTCGCCTTCGGCCAGAAGCCCGGGAATAAGCTCAAGCTTTTTGGTTCCCTCCCTGTAATATGCATTTACGATCGTTGAGAATGCACCGGTATCTCCTCCGATACCGGCAAGACCCTCCTCAAACCTGATATCCCTTGGATCAGATGTCTCTTCACGGGGCTCCTGCGCAGGCTCTTCAGGCTCACTTCCGTCTTCCTCAACATTTTCCGCAAGCTCGGCAGGCATATACTTTCTGAGCATCTTCTCCAGATAGAACTTCCTGACGGGCTTGGCAAGATAATTCTGGAATCCCTCATTCAAAAGCTCCCTTGACACATCCGTTCCGAAATCAGCAGTAGCGCACAATATTGGAGCCATTGCGTTCACGTTGTCCATTTTTCTGATCAGATGCAGAAGCTCTGTTCCGTCCATTCCCGGCATCCTGCGGTCGAGAATGATAAGGTCATAGTCTTCACGCTCCAGTATATCAAGCGCCTCGGCACCGCTCTTGCAGCTCGTGATATTGATCCTGAACGTCTGGAGCATCGCTTCAAGTACCCTGAGATTAACGATCGAATCGTCAACGATCATCACTCTGCCTTCGGGATATGTAACAGTCTCATGCTTTTGCGCAAGCTTGTAAGCGTTCTCGTCCCACGTATTATTAAGCGCATCGGCAACACATAAGCTTGTTATCGGCTTCCTTAATATCTTACATTTGTCAAAATCACTGTATATGCTTCCCGCCTCGGTCAGCACATATACCTCATTCTCTATCCGGGTGGAGCTGATCGTATCTCTCAGCAGCGGATAAAACATATCATCGATAAATATATGCGTGTATCTTCTGTTCTCGATCGCCTGCCTGAAAGAATTGGGACCCGTGACAAAGTTCGGATACAGCTGGAACCGGCTCAGTATATCCACCCATATATTCTGGTCTCCGGCATTATCCGTATATACGAGTATACTGTATTCGCCGACCGGGCTGACCTTTACGATAGGTGCATCTTCGATGATATAGTTCAGGAATTCGAAATGCACGGACATTCCGACGCCTTCAACGCTCTCGATGTACAGATTCCCGCCCATAAGCTCCAGGATCTCTTTACATATCGACAGCTCCAGCCCCATTCCCTTATAATCGCTCTTCTGCCGGCTGTCATACCGCGTATATGCCGACATCATTGCATCAATCTCTGCCTTGGACAGTCCGAATCCCGCCTCGGAAATAGTGGCTCTTATCATGACGCTGTTCGTGCCCGTATCAACTTCTCCGGTGACATCCATTGACAGACGGCTGTGCGGTATCTTGTTGACGGTAGAAAACAGCAGATACATGAATACCTGCTTGATCCTGATATCATCACCGAACAGCATCCGCGGTATCTCAGGGTCTATCCTTGCGTAAAAATCATTGTCAGTGGATGCGTACTCGGCTGATACATCGGTTATGATCTCATACATGAGCTCCTTGAAATCATATTTCTGCGGATACAGCCGCATTCTGTCCGAGTCAAGCTTGGAGAACTCGAGGATATTGTTGATTATCTTGAGCAGCTGATTGGATGACTGCCTGATATTCTCGGCAAGCTCCCTTGCTTCGGGATTAAGCTCCTCCCGGAGTATCAGCTCGTTCATGCCGACGATCGCATTCATCGGCGTTCTGATCTCGTGGGTCACATTGGCAAGGAACCGGCTTTTATTGTGCTTTGCGTTTTCAATAACGTTCAGGCTGTCTTCAAGCTGTTTCTTGACCCGTTCCGAACAGAATGTATAGTAAATGAATATAGAGACAGGTCCTGCTGCGGCAAGAATAAAGGATATTACGATCTGTGTATGTGACATGTCCTGCATCGCCGCAGCACCGTTACCGGAAAATGAAAGCGAAGGAACGGAAAGCATGTAACCATACCATATCAGTTCTGCCGCAAGCAATATATATACTATCCAGTTATGAATAAGAAACAGCGTGATTATCATTCCAAACAGGAAGAACAGTGTGCTTCCTCCCTCTACACCGCCGCCCGCGGCAAATACAAGCGGATTGACGAGAAAGTTGATGACGGCCACGACTACATATGACAACAGAGCGGTTTCATCAAACCGGTTCATAATGTAGATTACGGCAGCAAAAAAGACAAGAGCAGCTACGGTAAGGATGATCCCTGTGGAACCGGATGTTCCGGGAGTAAGCGATATGCCATAACATATATCGATAAACATAACATATAATACGATAAGGTACAGGCTCTTTGTCTCAAGAGATACGTCGCTGCTCTTCAGAAAGCTTATGAAGTTTGTAATACCGTTCAGTCTTTTTTTCATAACCGTTTTGACCCTGCCGGATTCTTGGGTACTATAAGATCGCGCCGTAGATATTTGCGGAGCATCTTTTCCATTTTATCAATGGATACCGGCTTTGCCATAAAATCATCAAATCCGGCTTCAAGGAACATTTCACGCGCGCCGCCCACAACATTTGCGGTAAGGGCGATAACCGGCATTGAAGCAATCCTGGAGCCGGGTATCTGCCTGATCTTTTCAAGAGTATCGATCCCGTTCATTTCAGGCATCATGTAATCAAGGAATACCATATCCACATCCTGTTCCCCGATTATCCTGAGGCAGTCCATCCCCGACAGCGCGGTTAGAACGTTTGCATTGTATTTTTCGAGGATCGCGCTTGCGACATTAAGATTGGTATAGTTATCATCCACAACGAGCAGCGTTGCCGCAGGGCATTCAAATCCGCCCTTCTGGGTTATATCCCTGACATAGGAATTGGTCTCATTCCTGACAAGAGCCGCTATATTAAGTATATGAACAGGTCTTGTGAGCACGGTCGAAGCTTCCGGTATCAGAACATTATCGCTGATATTGCACAGTGCGACTATCTTTTCGCTGATAAGCCTGTTCGCAAATACATTCCTGCATTCTCTGTCGCGTTCATTGGCCACAAATACGTAATCATACCTTCCGACATTCATGAGCCTTTCAAGATCCTGCTCGTTCCTTGCGATATCCGCAGCAAGGTTAAGGGAGGCTAGAACCTTCATCATATGCCCGGAATATTCCTCGTCCTTTTCAAACACAAGTATACGTATCCGGTCTGATTCCGGTATATAAGCGATCGTATCCATTGAAGTGAATCTCTGGGGGATCTTGAATGTAAACACGGATCCGGATCTGTATTCGCTCTTAACGGATATCTCCCCGTCCATCTCATTAACGATATCCGCGCATATGGAAAGACCGAGGCCGGAGCCGGCCGCGTCTGCCTTATTACCCGTATCCTTATTACCGGAACGTTTGAATAAGGAGCCAATCTCTTCCTTCATGATACCTATACCGGTATCTTCAATATCAACGATCAGTTCAATAGTCTCATGACTGACGGGTCTGTAATCGACCCTCATGCTGATCCTGCCTTTCGGGGTGAACTTGACCGCATTGTTAAGCAGATTGACAAACAGCTGTCTTATCTTCGATGAATCCCCGTACAGGAATTTGGGTATATTGCTGTTAATATCGACAAAAAATCCTATGTTGCTCTCGGTGAGCCGGACCGTCATCATATTGATTACTTCCATCAGAAGCTCGGAAAGGTCATATGTGGACACAAACAGATCGACCTCGCCGGTTTCGGATCTGCTCAGATCCATTAGTTCATCGGTGATTGATAACAGAGCGTTGCAGGAGTTGAGTATATTATATACATCTTCGGAAACCTTCTCGCTGACATCCTGGTCGAGAAGAAGATCCACATTACCGACTATCGCGTTCATCGGGGTGCGGATCTCATGTGAAGTGTTAATGAGGAACATATCCTTTGCAATGTAAGCATCCATTGCTTCGGACTCCAGCTTTTCGGCAGCGGCATTGGCAAGGTCATAGAATATGAAACGGAATCTGAGTATGCATCCGGTAAATACTCCGACGGTTATAAGGGCGATTATCGTTCCGGAATAATATATGCCGGAAGATGTAACGACATTATCATTATACAGGGCAGACGATCTTCCGAATGTGAGCAGAATACTGTAGAATACAATCTCCACAGTCCCGAGTATCGCGGCGTACTTCGGCTTGATCTGCAGAACCGAATACATGATCCCGAACATGAAATAGATCGGCATTACGCTCATATCCATTCCTGACAGATAATACATCAGCGGCATATATATGAAATTGAGCCCCACCGACATGAGTATGATCGAACGCCTTAGCTTAAGAGTCCTGTTTCCTTCGACCATAGTAAGTATATAGAAAGCCAATATACCGAATGTAAGGTACATCGCTCTTATATCTTTGAATACAAACCGAACAACACCGCATAACAGCAGCGCTCCGATAATGCAGAATGTATGCGTCACATTGAACACATACAGTTCTTCGTTATTCTCTTTATTATACAGATTACTGATAAAATCTTTCATTTGTTATCAAAACGGACCGCTGCGATCTTAGTCTCAATATTTACGAACGAGTCAACAAGCTCCGGATCGTAATGAGTGCCGCTCCAGAATCTGATACGGTTCACTGCCTCGGTATGAGTGAGCGGCTCGGAGCCGTCATTTGTTGTCCTGAATATATCATAACCGTTCACGATCGACAGTATCCTTGCCTCAAGGGGAATGGAGGTAGTCATGATCTTATCCGGATATCCCTTACCGTCCCATCTTTCATGATGGAACCTGCACATATTGTATGCATAATTAAGGAAGCTGTTATCGGATACGACTCCCATTACCCTCTTGATAGCTTCGGAGCCGAGTATCGTATGGGCATTACTGAATTCCTTCTCCTGTATGCTCAGATCTCCCATATCGGCAAGACACCTGTCGGAAAGACATAGTTTCCCGATATCATGAATCTTGGAAGCAAACATCAGGAGCTGGACATCCCTCTCGGTCAGGGAGACCTGCCGCGAATCAATAAGCGACTCAAGAAAGACGCCCATATAGGTCGACACACGTGTGCAGTGATCGGCTATGACCAGTGACCGTGTCGACATAAGAGCCGTAAACATTTCAACAATGGCATACTCTAACTGTACGATATTCTGGATCTTGTCGGAAAGAGCTTTTGACAGCTGTGTGTTAAGCTTCTCGCTGCGCTTTTGCTCCTCGACATACTTCAACTGGATATCCACGCGTTTCCGAAGAAGCGTCGCGGTAAAAGGCTTTCTGATGTAATCGATCGCTCCGAGGGAATAACCCTCGATCTCGGTAGTCACATCCTCCTGTGCAGTCAGGAAAATGACCGGAATGCGCTCAAGCTTTTCAACATTCTTCATCTGTGAGAGCACATAGAAGCCGTTGATGTCCGGCATATCCACATCAAGAAGTACCACATCCGGAGGCTCGGGCATCTCCTGCAGGAATTCGAGCGCGATCTTACCCGAAGATACCGGAATGATCTCATACAGGTCCTCAAGAGCCTTTTTGGCCATTATGAGATTAGTCATATTGTCATCGACGATCATTACTTTGTGCATGGTCTGTCCACCTTTATATTATTTGGTCCGCATCAGGTATTTCATACCTTCTTTGAGTCCGTCAACCGTAAGACGGTACATGGAAAAAGTCTCACGGACTGCTGTTTCGGCCTCCCGCCACGGTGCATTCCCGCTTGCCATCTTCGGATTGAGCCATATGATGCGCTTAAAATGTCCTTTGAGGCGCAGGAGCCATTCCATACCCGAATATCCGTCATTGGGACCTCTGTAATTGCCCGATACCGAATAGAGCTCTTCGGGTGCCATCGCGGCATCCCCGACTATTATAACCTTGTACTCGCTGCTCAGGTTGTTAAGCAGCCATTCCGTCTCCACCCAGTCACCGTATTCGCATTCGGGTGTGTTGTACACATGAGAATATATACAGTTATGAAAGAAATACGTCTTGATATCCTTAAAATGATTGGATTTATTAACGGAATGAAACAGCTCGTTCAAAAGGTTCGTGTACGGGATCATCGTACCGCCCGAGTCCATGAGCAGCAGAAGCTTTACGGTGTTCTTCCGGGGCTTTTGCATCTCGATGCGAAGATGTCCGCCGTTGTTGCATGTACTGTTTATCGTCCCGTCAATGTCAAGTTCGCTCTTGTCGATATCCAGTCTCGTCGAAAACTGCCGGAGTGAACGAAGCGCCATCTGGAACTGGCGGTTGTCTATTACCCTGTCATTCCTGAAATCCCGAAACTTCCTCTCTCCTATAACCTGAAATGCCGACTGGTAACCCGTGGTGCCGCCTACTCTTACTCCTCCGAGATGTCCTCCGAGATTACCGTACGAACTGTTGCCGGCAGTTCCTATCCACTGGTTGCCGCCCTGATGCTCGGCATCCTGCTCTTTTTGCCGCTCGCGGAACTTTGCGAGAACATCCTCGTTGTCAACGATCGGTATGCCTTCCTCCTCAAGAAGTGCCTTCTTCTTCTCCAGATCCTCCATATAGGCATTATATTCGGGCTTTTCGAGCCATTTTCTCATCTGCTCCGAGATATCGTCCGTCTCATGCCTGATGCCTTTAAAATACTCTTCGAATATCATATCATACTTGTCGAATTCATACTCGTTCTTGACAAGTATCATTCTTGAGACAAGATAAAACTCCGTAAAGCTTGCCCCGATCAGGCCTTTGTCCAGCGCTTCGATAAGCGCCATCCATTCGGACAAGCCTATATCCATTCCCTTTTCTCTCAAAAAATAGAAAAAACCGGTAAACATTCACACTCCGCCAAGATTGATATGGGATACCGTCTCAAGATCTTCATCCTTCTTGATGACCGTGCCGATAAAAGGCAGGGCGGATTTGATCTGATCCGCGCTTATTCCTCCGAGCTGCAGCGCATTTATCCAGTCGATGAGCTCCGATGTGCTCGGTTTCTTCTTGACTGACTTCTCATCCCTTATGGCATAAAAAACATCCATCGCCTCCTGTAATACATGCTCGTCGACCTTGTCAAAATGTGTCCTTACGATCTCATCCATAAGCTCCCTGTCCGGAAATTGGATGTAATGGAATATGCATCTTCGAAGGAACGCGTCGGGAAGCTCCTTTTCCGCGTTCGATGTTATAATAACAACAGGTCTGTGCTTCGCCCTTACGGTCTCTTTGGTCTCATTGATGTAGAACTCCATCTGGTCAAGCTCCCACAGCAGATCGTTCGGAAATTCAAGATCGGCTTTGTCTATCTCATCGATCAGCAGAACCACCTGCCTGTCGCTCGTAAAGGCCTCTCCGATCTTTCCGAGCTTGATGTATCTGGAAATATCGTCAACGCCTTCTTCGCCGAACTGTCCGTCGTACAGCCTTTGTATCGTATCATACATATACAGCCCGTCCTGGGCCTTGGTCGTTGATTTGATATTCCATGAGATGAGCGGCATATCAAGCGACCGGGCTATTGCAGAGGCGAGCATAGTCTTTCCCGTTCCGGGCTCTCCCTTTATCAGGAGCGGCTTTTCGAGCGCTCTTGCAACATTTACAGCGCTCATAAGCTCGGGGGAAGCAATGTATGTATCAGTACTCTTAAACCCACCGGCATTTATATCCATATCATGTCTCCTGCCATTGCAATCCGTAATATTCTTCCTTCTTTTCCCTGTTCATGAGCTCCGTGACGGCATCCTTTACCGAAGCACCCGCAAACAGTATCTCGTTGACCTCTTCTATTATCGGGACTTCAACATCATACTTTCTGGCAAGGGCAAGTGCTGCCTTGGCGGAATATACGCCCTCGACGACCATTTTGACTTCCTTCATGGCCGAGTCCGGATCCATACCCTGACCCATGAGCATTCCGGCTTTTCTGTTTCTCGAATGTCTGCTCTCACATGTGACGACCAGATCGCCGATGCCGGTAAGACCCGCAAATGTCACGGCCTTACACCCCATCTTAACACCCAGTCTTGAGATCTCTGCGATACCTCTTGTGATCAGGGCAGCTTTGGTATTGTCACCATACCCCAGTCCGTCTGCCATCCCCGCCGCAAGAGCCACCACGTTTTTTAGGGCACCCCCGAGTTCAATCCCCAGCACATCAGGGCTTATATATACCCTGAAAAATTCATTCATGAATATATTCTGAACAAATTCCGCTGTTTCCTTGCATTTGGCACCTACAACGATCGTTGTCGGAATCTTTTCCCCGACTTCCTCCGCATGTGACGGACCGGACATCACAGCGACCTTTGCCTGGGGAATCTCCTCTTCTATTATCTGCGAAAGGGTCATCAGCGAACTCTCCTCCAGACCCTTTGCAACATTCACTATTACCTGATCCTTTTCAACAACCGGACTCATGAGCGCGGATGTGCTCCTCGTATATACGCTCGGGACGGCAAGAACAAGAAGATCCTTGTTATGACACGCCTCCCTGAGATCGGTTGTGAAAGTCATATCATCCGGCAGTATCACGCCCGGCAGCTTTTCCTTCTGCTCATGATATGTATTTAACATATCGATCTCGCTTTCCGATATCGACCATATGGTGACATTGTGACCGTTTTCGGAAAGTACTACCGATAAGGCGATACCCCAGCTTCCTGCGCCCAGGACACTGACATCAGCCATGTCTGACATTCCTCCTGTTTATTTAATACGTTTACTGCATTGATCGATCTCCGGCTTGGAGCGCAGATAAGTCTTGCGCTCGCATCCGGCAAGCAGTCTCTTTATATTCTCTTTGTGCCGGATGAGCATCAGTACCGTCATGATAAAGATAACGATTATATATTCATAGTACAATTGCCCCATCCCTGCGGCTGCCCAGCCGTTGGCATCATTGATCTTGAATACGACCGAGCACACGACAAGGGCTGCGTACAGAATTATCGAGCCGAGGGAGACGTAATGGGTCGTAAAGAAGATCGTAAAGAACACGATGATGCCTACAAGCGTCATTATCCTCGGAAGCCCGAATATTATGAATCCGGCGGTTGCCGCGATACCTTTTCCGCCCCGGAATCTCATATAGAACGGAAAATTATGTCCCAGGATGACTCCGAACGAAGTATACAGATATAACAGTTCGATTATGAAGGCATCCGTATTGTAAAACAGCAGCTTTACCATGAAGATCGCCAGTCCGCATTTGAGTGCGTCGCCGAGAAGGACTATACCGGCGTACTTGGCACCAAGAGTCCTTAATATATTGGTCGTTCCGGCATTGCCGCTGCCATGTTCCCTTATGTCTATCCCTTTTAGCCTGCCGACTATGTATCCGGTCTGAATAAGCCCGCACAGATAGCCTATAACAACACACAGAATACGCCTGGTCACTTGTCTCCCCTTTCCCTTATTATAAACTTAAGCGGTGTTCCCGAGAATCCGAATGTATCGCGTATACGGTTCTCGATGTACCTCGTATAGGAAAAATGCATCAGATCCTTATCATTGACAAATATGACAAAAGTAGGGGGCTTTACCGACACCTGCGTCATATAGAACAGCTTCAGTCTTCGTCCCCTGTCACTCGGTGGCTGCTGCATGGCAACCGCTTCCGACATTATCTCGTTAAGCACTCCCGTTGCTATGCGCATGGACGCATTATTATAGACCGCTTCGGTAAGCTCGAAGAGCTTGTTCATCCTCTGTCCGGTCAGCGCGGATATGAAGATTATCTGCGCATACGGTATAAACGACAGGATACTTCTGATCTTCTTCTCGAACCTGAGGCTCGTCTTGGAATCCTTCTCGACGGCATCCCACTTGTTGACCGCGATTATTATGCCCTTTCCGGCGTCGTGCGCTATCCCGGCTATCTTGGCATCCTGCTCGCTGACGCCTTCAACTGCATCAACAACGAGCACGGTCACGTCCGACCTCTCGATGGCGGCAACTGTCCTTACGACCATGTAACGCTCAAGATCCTCCTTGACGTTCTTCCTGCGCCTGAGACCTGCCGTATCTATAAACACATATTCCCTGCCGTTATTGCGGATGACGGTGTCGACCGCATCTCTTGTCGTTCCGGCCTTGTCGGATACGATGACCCTTTCATCCCCGATGAGCCGGTTGATCATGGATGATTTTCCGACATTGGGCTTGCCGACTATCGCGACCTTTATCCTCTCGTCCTCTTCCTCTTCGGATGATACCGGAGGGAAATGCTCCACAACGGCATCAAGCAATTCCCCGAGTCCCTGACGGTTGGCGGCCGATATACTGATGGGATCGCCTATTCCGAGATTATAGAACTCATATACATCATTGCCGTATTTTCTGATATCATCAACCTTATTGACGCACAGTACGACGGGCTTTGATGAGCGCCGGAGCATATCCGCGACCTTTGAATCGGAATCAACGAGCCCCTGTTTTACATCCACAATAAAAATGATGACGTCCGCAGTATCTATTGCAATCTGTGCCTGCTCCCTCATCTGTGACAAAATAATATCAGAACTGTCCGGCTCAATACCGCCGGTATCTATTATCGTAAAATCGCGGTCAAGCCATGAACACCCGGCATAGATCCTGTCTCTTGTAATACCCGGAGTATCCTTGACTATCGAAATGCGGGATCCTGCGAGTATATTAAAAAGCGACGACTTACCTACATTGGGGCGTCCGACTATGGCCACAACGGGCTTGCTCATAATTCTGCTCTTTCATAATAAAATCAATCAAATCCAATCCGTTTGATTTTACAATATGTACTTTTACTTGTAAAGCACTTTCAATGTCAGCAATCGTTGTATTATCAAGGAATATGTCCTCATCAGCCTTCATCATGCTTTCCGGTATCAGGAGACCGGCGCCAAGATCCCTTCCCCGCAGCTGGCTGATGATATCGCCGCCGGTAATAAGACCCGAAACGGTAATATCCTCTCCGAAGAATTCATTTCTGACGGCATATACATTAAACGATACGTTGGGAAAGAGGCTGCATATCCTCTCGGTTTCCCGCTCGACGTATCCGGCGGCAAGCATTCCCGTCGCTATTGAAAATGATACGCTGTACATTGCCGGATCGATCTTTCCCCCGTCTATATCGCGCTTGATGTCATTATATGCGCTCTCATACCGGTCTTGCATCAGCCGCAGCATTCCGACGCCGTTTTCAAGCTGGGGATAATCATCATATTCATCCGCGGGCGGTATATTCCTACCCGCAAGTATATATATCTCATCCGAAGCATGGGCGAAATGTATCCCGTGCCTGTCGTATGCTTCCTTTGAGACCTCGCCGATGATCGAAAGCGCCTCCTCGGCGTCCTCTTTACCGAGCCTTGCAAGAGGATACAGACCCTCCCTGTATCTGGTAAGTCCCACGGGCACGACCGATACTGACTGCATGACGGGCGCATATTCCAGAAGGTCGCGCAGCGTCGTTCGAAGCTCGTCCCCGTCATTTACTCCCTTGCACAGTACGATCTGGGCGTTCATGACGATCCCGGCATCGTATAGTCTCCCGATCGTGCCGAGTGCATCTCCTGCAAAACGGTTGCGAAGCATCCTGCACCGAAGGTCGGGATTCGTAGTGTGGACCGATATATTGATCGGACTTAAACGGTATCGTATTATCCTGTCGATATCGTGGTCGTCCATATTGGTCAGGGTCACGTAGTTACCCTGCAGAAATGACAGTCTCGAATCGTCATCCTTGAAATACAGCGTGGGGCGCATTCCCCGCGGCATCTGGTCGATGAAGCAGAATATACACTTGTTGCGGCAGCTCCTGTATTCATCCATTAGTCCGGAGTCAAACTCCAGCCCCAGATCCTCGGTCTCATCCTTTTCAATATCAAGCTCCCATTCTTCTCCGTCGGGTTTCCTGATAAGGACGGTTATTTCCTCACTCTGGATATAGAATCTGTAATCAAATACATCTTCCACGGTCATCCCGTCAATACTAAGAAGAGCATCGCCGGCTTCGACACCCATCTCATCGGCAATGCTTCCCTTTTCAACGCTTTTGATTATATGACCGCTGTATTCCATCATTAATAAGACATCGTCTCAGGCCTTATCCGTGCTCCCGAATCCGCCGTTACGAATGGCGCTTGCATCATCGTCATGCGTTATCCCGTACGGAATGAACAGACCCTGCGCGAACCCCGATCCGGCCTTGATATCCAGTACCTTTCCATCATTAGAATCGTTCGTGATCTTAATGAATATGTGTCCTTCATTATCGGAGAAATAATAATCGCTGTCAATTATCCCGACGGTATTGTCAAGCTGCAGCCTGTATTTGAATCCGAGACCGCTCCTCGGGAATATCATGAGCACCCAGTCCTCATCCATCCTGGCTCTTATCCCTGTAGGTACCTTTACGGTCCTGCCGCTTTCCAGATGGATATCAAACGGCGTGCCAAAATCATACCCCGCACTTCCTGCCGTAGCCCTTTTCGGAAGTTCGATCATGTCGTACATATTCTGTATCCGTCCGGGATCGTCACCGAAATCCCCAAGAACACTTTCGCGAAACTGCGCGAAGCTTACCTTTTCAAATTGTGCAATTCTATTCATATTCCACTATGCTCCGTTCAATAATAATCCTGGCAGAAGATAACGGGAATCCCGGGGGTATCGGAAGCGAGAGTTGCTGCCACATCAATCACGCGCTGGTTCGCGCTTCCCTTCCACAGCAGCTTGACATCCCGCTCCTCTATATGAAATTCCCCGTCTACCAGAACGTCAATATACTTGATTATAGGGTCTTCGTAAAGATTCTCCCAGACCTCTCCCGTATACATCCAGATGTTCTTACCCGGAAACTTGTTCTTGATCTCTTCCGCAAGATTCCTGACATCCGGGTAGTTGGTGCAGTACATCGGATCTCCTCCGGTAAATGTGATGCCGGATATATACGGCTTGCGAAGCTCGGTAAACAGCTCCTCTTGCACGCTTTCATCGAAGTACAGTCCTCCGTTCGGATCCCATGTAGAGGGATTCTGGCAGCCCTCGCAGCAGTGGGAGCAGCCGGCGACCCACAATACGACACGGAGACCGTCGCCGTTGAGCATGTCGTCCTTCGTAATGTTGTGATATCTCATTACATGCTCTTCCTTTCAGCGATCTCCGCCATCTTGGCATCATTCAGACGTGTATCTCCGTGAACTCTCGAATATGACAGATATCCGTTCATCCTGTCGATCTTGGTAAGGTTCCTGCTCCCGCACTTGGGGCATACGTCCATCTCAAGCTCCTGATGCCCGCAGTCATCGCAATATGCCAGAGACATGTTGACACCTTCATACAGTCCCATATCCATCGCCCTGTTGATAAGAGTCCGTATCGCTCCGAGATTATAATCGATAGGATACCTCACATACTGGATCTTGCCGCCGTTCGAAAGCTCCCAGAATCTGTATTCACTATCCTGCTTCTCGATCGGTGTGATATCCTCGGAAACATGACAGTGGAAGCTGTTGGATACATATTCCCTGTCGGAAACGTTCTCGATTATGCCGTATTTCTTTCTGAACTGCTTGACCTGCAGACCGCACAGGTTCTCGGCCGGCGTACCGTATATGGCATACAGGTTTCCGTCTTCTTCCTTGAACTCTCCGATCTTCTTGTTGATGTATTCAAGCACTTCAAGGGCAAACTGTCCGTCCTCATAGAGCGATTTGCCGTTATACAGCTCCTGAAGCTCGTTGAGCGCGGTAATACCGAATGATGCCGTCGCGTACTTCAGAAGCGGCTTGATCTTGTCGGTAAGCTTCAGGTGCCCCTGATAGAATCCACCCTCGCAGTATGCGAGCGGATTCGTCGATGCACGCATCTCGCCGAGGTACGCATATGTTCTGATATGAAGCTGCCTGATAAGATTCAGGTAATAGTCAAGAACCGTGTAGAAATCCTTCGATTCCTGCCTTGACTTGGCAAGGATCATCGGAAGGTTAAGGGACACGGCACCTATATTGAAACGTCCGACAAATACCGGAACATCATCATCATCTGCCGGATGCATCCCGCCTCTTTCATACCACGGTGACAGAAAAGCACGGCAGCCCATTGGTGAGATTATCTTGCCGTAACGCTTGTACATGGACGCGATATATCCTTTGCCCGTAAGAGACAGCCAGTCGGGATACATTGTCTTGCTCGAACATCTGACACCGGCTTCGAATACATCCTCAAGCTCCTTGCCGGGGCCATGGAGATTCTCGTCATACAGGAATACGATCTTAGGAAACAGCACAGGCTTCTTGCATTCCTTCTTGCCCTGCCCCTTCCTTCTGACATCAAGCATCGTTATCGTCGCCATCCTGGCAAATCTGCCTGTTCCGGTACCGGCGGTAACGGTAATGAAAGGATAGTCTCCGCGCGAACTTGCCACGGTGTTGAACTTGTATTCCCATCCCTGGAAACCCTGCTCAAAATCACGGTGCACGTCCTTCTCGGCCTCTTCCTTGGCAAGCTCTTCACTGATTCCGAGAGCCATGTACTTGTCGATATACTTCTTGTAACTCTTTTCGGCGTATGGCTCCAGTATCAGCTCGACGGAAGGCACGGTGAACCCGCCGTACTGCTGGCTTGCGGCCGACAATACTATATCCCCTATGACATCAAAGGCAACGTCAAGTGTCTTTGGCTCGTTGTACCATATGTTGCCCATTTCGAATCCGCCGCGCAGAACGTTCTCAACGTCAAACAGGCAGCAGTTCATCGTATCGCGCCTTGCAGACATATCATGTATATATATGTAACCGTCACGGCATGCCTGTATCTCCTCGGTCGTAAGGAAGAACTTCTGATACAGTTCCTTGTTGAACTGGTTGAATATCAGGCTTCTCTTGGTCGATACGAGCGCGGAATCCGTATTCGCGTTCTCCTTGTCTCCGATATACATGATCGACTGGCTCTTCATATATACGTCATCGAGCATCCTGACAAAATCCTGCTTGTAATTGCGGTAATCCCTGTAGCTCTTGGCAACTATCGGCTTGACATCCTCAAGAGCGGATTCGACGATATTATGCATGACCGGGATAGGTATCTCGTCTGCCCCGAGCTCATTGACACGGTCAACAACCTTCTGGCATATGAAAGCGTTCTCCTCGTCGGTAAACTTGGTGAGCGCCCTGTATGCCGACTTGGCGACGGCATCAACGACCTTCTGTACGTTGAAATCCTCCCGCGTTCCGTCCTTTTTGATCATCCTGACCGGCTTGTCAGGTTTGTAAAGCGAGGCGTAATCGATTCCTTCCTCTGTATTCATGGTAGTGTCTGCTTCTGTGGATAATACCGCCATAATAACCTCCCGAACAGCAAAAATAAACAATATCTTGTATTGTTTTTAATTATTTAACACTATATGATGTTTAATGTCAATCGGGTTTGGATCAAAAATCATACTTTTTTTGTTTTTATTGATGCAAAAAATGCACGGATGTGTTATCTTATAAAAGTGAACAAATTACAGTGAACGGATTTAATTCGTTATAATTCACAATGTTCATAAGAGGGGGGAAGAAAATGGCACTTGCCGGAGCATTCAAAGCAAAGCTTAAGAACGGAAAATACTACTACAGAAGTTCGATCACATACAAGAACAAGCATATCAGTCTCGGAAGCTACGATACGGAGGAGCGCGCACATGCGGCCTACAAGGTGGCAAAGGATATCATATCGAACAGCAGCATCACGATAGATGCTTACAGGATGGATACTCCTCTGTCATTTGACAAGTTCGTGACCGTCATCAACTTCCGCGACAACAACGTATATATCAAGAATCCCATTTATCTTGAGAAGACATATTTCCAGTATTATCTGACTCCGTCGATGATATTAAAGTTCGACATAGATGATCTGTTCTATTTCGCAAGCCATAAGATCAGCCGCCGCAAAGGGCATCTGTGGGTCGCGGATTACGGAATGCAGGTCAATCTGTACTCGCGTTACGGGATCAAGCCCCATGCGGTTCTGAACAGGGATTACCGTTTCATCAACGGTGACCGTTATGATTTCAGATATGACAATATAGAGATTATCAACCGTTATACCGGTGTATATGCGGTAAAGAGAAGCGTATATACCAAATATACGGCGCGTATACTCGTGAACGGGCTGTACACGATAGGAACATATGACACCGAGATTGAGGCGGCAATTGCATACAACAAGGCGGCTGACATTATCAAAAAAGCCCGTCCCGGCAAGAGATTCAGTCAGAATTACATCGAATCGCTGACAGCCCAGGAATATGCGATGATGTATCTGAAGGTACCGATATCGGATCGTATATTTAATGATTTTTCCTGATAATAAGACCCGGCAGAACATCCGCCGGGTCTTGTTATTAAGCAAACGAATGTAATTCGTTTACGATATATTCAGTTCCTGCTGTTATTTGTAGAATGAATGGGAGCCGTACCGGAACAGATACTGTTTGTTGCCCCATATCTTATCGCTGCTCTTCTGGAAATAAAGCGCACCGTGTGAGATATCTCCGTCCATTATCGCCGTAAGTACGGCATCCTTTGTCTCATCATCAGCAACGGTGACCTTATAGGCTCCGTTGTCAACGGGCGCAAACTGACCGGGAGACTCAATAACGGACATGATATCGTCTCCCCATATTCCGGAATCAACCCTGTTAAGTACGACCGATGCAACAAGCACCTTGCCGTCCCGATCCTCCGACGTAGCTTCGCACTGCACCAGCCGGGCAAGTGCATCAATGTCTTCGGCGGGATAAACACTTGACAGATCCACTTCGGCATCACCTGCGGCGGCAAAACCGGATGCATTATCCGCATCATCCGAAAAATAGTCATCGATAGATTCCAGACTTCCTACGATACTGTCCGACGATATACCGTCAAAAACCGGGATCGATTCAATGATATCCTGCGCTTCATCATCGGGTATATCACCCTTCATCAGACTGCCGAGTACCGAACTGTATTCAATTACTTTCCTCTGTGCATAGATCTGCGGATCGCTGACGGCAACTTCCAGTTCTCTCGTCGACGGCTCCACAAAGAAGCTTACGCATAGCAGAACCGCTCCGCCGATCACGCTCAGGCACCATAAGTGAGTGTCAAATCTGACGCACTTCATAACGGATATCAGTTGTTTGAATACTTTTGCCATAAATAACCAACCTCCACGGCAAGGGATATTCTATCACAAAAATCCTTAATGTGTTACAAAATTATTACATTTCTATATTTTTCACAATATTTCATAGAAAATTTTGACTATATTTATCAAAACCTCCCAAATTATTTCTTTTCGTAGTCGATAAAACTGATATCCAGATCAATATCGCCTGTTATTCCATCGATATGCCCTTTTTTGTTATACTGCCACATACTGAACCTGTACGGATAATCAGTAGGTATCTTCTCGTCGGCAAGCCATACATCATAGTCTGCAAGCTCTTCAATATTAAGGCCGCCCACAAGCATTTCTGTTGTAGCGTATATGACCGGCTTGTATCCGTATCCTTTCACTGTATCGCAGAACATCTTCACTATCGCGGTTCTTTCCTGATTGGTCAGTTTATCCGTTCTCGCTTCATCCCCTGTCACTCTTTCAATATCGATTGCTATCGGATATTTGACATTAAACCCGGATACAGCCCCCACTATATAATTGGCCTCTTCGACAGCTTCCGTTTCATTGACCGCCTGCGAATAGAAATATGCTCCGGTCTGTATGCCTGCCATCTGCGCATTCTGCGCATACTCGACAAACTTTTCGTCAAGACTGATGGCACCCGAACCGTATCCGCGGCTTCCGAGCCTTAGCATTGCAAAACCGATCCCCGCATCCCTGAGCCTGGTAAAATCAACCGTTCCGTTATACTTGGACAGATCAACGCCCTTTATCGATTCGCGCTTTGAATCCTTGTATGTCAGCATCCCGTTCTCTGTTATCAGGTTGTTTTCAAGATCGTAATTGTTCCCGGCAACATCCTTTTTGATCTCATAATAAGTCTTTTTACCCCTGTCGTCTTCTATCGCTATATAGTCATCTTTATCATACTCCCTGTCATCGGCGGGCCCATTTCCGGCAGTATCGTCCGAATCGGAATCATCCCGCTTCCTGTTATTATCCGTTGTACTGTTGTTGGCGATAGCCTCTTCCGCATCCATGTCTTTGTTTTCCGGGTCTTTGTACGGCGTAAGTTTGCCATCCTCCTCTTTCGGAACCGGCGTGCTTTTCTTCGCGTCATTCCAGAATTCGAGCTCATCCGAGGTTATATTACGACTGTCGGATAATACATCCTCCTCTTCGACCTCCTCATTCTGTACGGCTGCCGCAGGGCGCTGCGTATCCTTATCCGAATTCACATACAGGATCACGAGAAACAGAAGTATGACAAGCGAGGCTGCCGCCACACACATTGCGACCGTTTTCTGATATGAACCTTTATCATCATTATCGAAATAATCCACTTTCCGCCCCTTTCCGGTCAGACGTCCGATTACCTTTGACCTTAAGCCTGCATTATGGTAGAAATGTATATATGAAAATCATACAAAAATCACTGATTCTGTCAATTATTATAACATCCGTTACTCTCAGCGGATGCAGTTTGGGAATTAATAACACCCCGGTATCAAGATCGGGTCTCTATTTCGATACGATAGTATCTGTTACTTTATACGGGGCGGGAAGCGATGCGGATGCAATACTGGATGAATGCATGGCAATGTGCTCCCATTACGAAGAACTCTTCGATCCCAATATAATAACAAGCGATATTGCAAAGATCAACTCTTCTGCCGGTGAAAAAGTATATGTTGATCACGACACAGCGCAGTGTCTCATACAGACACTTGCATACTCCGATATATCCGGCGGCAGATTTGATATCACGATCAAGCCCGTATATGATCTGTGGGACTGGCACGCAAACGACCCGGCAGTTCCCCCGCAGGAACGGATAAACGCTGCATTGCCATTTGTAGGTTATGATAAAATAACGGTCGACCCCACAGACGACACCGTTACATCTTCTGCCGGAACATCCGTCGAACTGGGTGCATCGGCAAAAGGTTATATAGCAGATAAGATCGGCGAATATCTGAAGAGCCAATCAATAACAGGCGCTATTATTAATATGGGCGGAGATATGTCTCTGATAGGTTCCAAACCGGGCGGCGATGCTTTCACGATCGGGATCAACGATCCGCTTAGAAGCGGCAGTACTGCCCTTACCCTGTATCTGACGGATACGGCCGTTGCGACAAGCGGTACATATGAACGTTGCTTTACTTATGACGGTCGCAAGTATCATCATATTCTCGATACATCAACGGGATATCCCGTTCAAACCGATATAATCTCCGCAACCGTCATATGCGCAAATGCTCTTGATTCCGATTGCCTGTGCACACTTTCCGTAATTGAAGGGTCAGAAGAAGCGATGAAGCTTATAGAACAAACACCCGGCACCGAGGCCGTATTTATACTTAATGACGGAAGGCAATTAAGATCATCCGGCGCGGGCACGTATATCAGACAGTAATTATCTTCTTCGGGCACTTGGCAGCACACGCACCGCAGCGCGTACATTTGTCATAGTCGATCACGGCGAGGTTCCCTTCAACCGTTACTGCTCCGAATTCGCACGTCTTCGCGCATATACCGCATCCGATACAGCCGGTGCCGCACACCTTCATCGTATCCGGACCCCTGTCACGGTTAGAGCATGCCACCCTGACATTTGCCTCGTAAGGTACAAGCTCTATCACACCCATGGGACAGATATTAACACATTTACCGCATCCCTTGCATTCCTCCGGATCGATCACCGCAATCCCGTCAACAATACTGATTGCGTCACCGTCGCATACATTACGGCATGAGCCATAGCCGAGACATCCGTAATCGCATGCTTTCGGTCCCTTTCCGGGAGCAACCGCCGCGCTCTTACAGTCCTTCGGACCAGTATAATCGTACATTTCCCCGGCGGATTCACATGTTCCCTTACACTTGACGAATGCCGTTTTTCTGACAAATTGCGAAGCATCGACTCCCATAATGGCAGCGATCCTGTCAGCAACAGGTTTGCCTCCGACGGGACACGATGCGACATCCGCCTTGCCGGATGCTATCGCAGCGGCAAGTCCCGAGCATCCCGGGTACCCGCAGCCTCCGCAATTGTTCCCCGGAAGCGCCGCAAGAACATCTTCTTCCTTCTTGTTGACCGTGACCGCGAATCTTCCGGCGGCAATACTGAGCAATATGCTTATTATGAGTCCGCAGCCGGCAAGAAGCGCGACCGCGATCATAATACCCGTTATATTCATTCCTTTATCTCCTATCCATTTACTTTAATCCCGCGAAACCGAAGAAAGCGATGGCCATCAGGCAGGCGGTAAGCAGGACATGGGGCATCCCCTGAAATGCCTTCGGTATATTGTTGTATTCCATTTTCTCTCTGAGGCCTGCCAGAATAACAATAGATATCAGGAATCCAACCGCCGTGGCAAATCCGTTTACCACACCTTCAAGTATTGTATAATCCTTCGTCACGTTAGTAAGCGCGACTCCGAGAACAGCGCAGTTTGTAGTAATGAGGGGCAGATATACTCCGAGTGACTGATAGAGCCCCTTCATCTTCTTCTTGAGGAACATTTCGACGAACTGAACAAGCGCCGCGATCACAAGAATGAAAACGATAGTTCTCAAATAGGTGATATCAAACGGCAGCAGCAGATACTTATAGATCACACCCGTTACGAATGAAGCGAGCGTTATTACAAATACAACTGCCGAGCCCATACCCGCTGCGGTATTGATCTTACGCGATACACCGAGGAACGGGCATATCCCGAGGAACTGGGACAGTACAACATTATTGATGAATGCGGAACCGACCGCGATTATTATCAGATTACCTGCCATTTTCAATCACCTCCCTGCCTTTGCAGATCGTGTTCGGACAGTTTTTGCACAGTTCATCACAGTTACCGCCGGCACCGGTATCCCTGCCGCCATGAAGCTTGATCCTGTTCATTGCCGCGACAAGAAAAGCAAGTACGAGAAACGCACCCGGCGCAAGGATGAAGATCGTCAGTGGTTCATATGATTCGGGAAGGACTGCAAGTCCGAAGAATGTACCGTTTCCGATAAGCTCGCGGATGATCCCGATACATGTGAGTCCGAATGTAAATCCAAGTCCCATACCCAGTCCGTCAAAAGCCGAGTATATCACGCCGTTCTTGGAGGCGTAGCTTTCGGCACGACCGAGGATTATGCAGTTTACGACTATAAGGGGGATATACAGCCCCAGCGCCGCATAAAGCGACGGTATATATGCCTTGAGAAGCAGTTCGACTATCGTTACGAAACTGGCGATAACCACAATAAAGGCCGGTATCCTGACTCCGTCGGGTATGACTTTGCGCAGCATCGATATCATAATATTGGACAGGATGAGCACCACGGTAGTTGCAAGACCCATTCCAACACCGTTCATGGCCGATGTCGTAACGGCAAGCGTCGGGCACATTCCGAGCATGAGCACGAATGTGGGATTTTCCCTGACGAGTCCGTTATATATCCGTTCGATACATTTATTCATCAGTTGGCACCTCCCAGAGTGGAATAATAAGCTATAGCGGCATTAACGGCATTCGTAACGGCCTTTGTCGTTATTGTCGCGCCGCTTATTGCATCGATCTCAAAATCCTGAGTCGCTCCCGTCTTCGTATAGGTAAACTGCGAAACGGCTTTATTACGGAACTGATCCTTGAACTTATCCTCACGCGCCCGCATACCGAGCCCGGCGGTCTCCGATATGTCAAGAATCTCCATTCCCCTGACCGTTCCGTTATTGTCTATCCCGACGGAAAGAGTGATATCACCGCCATAACCTTCATGGGATGTTACATTGATCACGTATCCGACCGGGGAATTGGCGGCATCCATGGCGACAACGACGGAATCTATGTCAACGGCCGAACCTGTCATATTGGCCGAAGGACCGTCCTCTCCTGTCATATCGCTTACCTCGTCAAAATGATCGGCATCCGCAAATACGGCTTTATATGCTTCAAGTTTTGTGTTTTCTTCCATTCTGGCGATCGGTTCTTTGGTGATATCATATACGAAGCCAAGCCCGAATCCTGCCACGAGCGTTATAATGGTAAGGCACAGAATATTTTTGAACGTACTGTTCATCAGACCTCACCTCCCTTTCCGAAACACTTGGGAAGTGTAATCTTCTCAATGAGGGGAACAAGCAGATTACTGATGATTATCGCATAGCTGACGCCTTCCGCCGATGACGAATACACACGGAATACGCCGGTCAACAGGCCGCAGCATATTCCGAACAGCACACGTCCTGTTTTCGTTATCGGGCTTGTAACGTAATCCGTTGCCATGAAGAACGCTCCGAGTATCAGACCGCCTCCGCAGATCTGGGCAGCAAGGTATGTGATATCCCATCCGCCCGGCGATACAAGACCCATGAACACAACAAAAGAGCCGATATAAGCACACGGTATGCGAAAATCAATGATCCCGGTAACTATCAGAAGGATCGCACCGATAAGAAGAGCGGCCGTACTTACCTCGCCGATCGTTCCCGGTATCCTTCCGATGAACATCGCCATAAGATCGACACTCTGACCGTCCCTGATGTTCGCAAGCGGTGTCGCGCTGCTTATCCCGTCATATACGAAATTGGTCATCCTCGCGGTAAAGCAGATAACAAGAAAACATCTTCCCGCAAGAGCGGGGTTCATGAAATTCTGTCCCAACCCTCCGAAGAGCATTTTGACAATTATTATGGAAAATGCACAGCCGATACACGCCATCCACCATGTGGCTGTAGGTGGGAGGTTAAGTGCAAGAAGCAGCCCGGTAACTATCGCGCTCAGATCGCCTATTGTAACCGGAAGCTTCATAAGCTTTTCATATACATATTCGAATACGACGCATGAGGCTATGCATACGGCGACGATAAGTGCGGCATTATATCCAAACTGATATATGCCGTACAGTGTTGCCGGAAGCAGACTGATAATGACCAGAAACATTATCCTTGAAGTGGACATGCGGCTTCTAATATGCGGTGAAGCGGATACTTTAATATTGTCACTCATAATTACACTCTATACCTTTTTATTTATTCTTCCTGCGATTCGCGAGAACCGTCTGTCTCATCATCTTGATCTCCTGGGTCAGGTGCCTTCCCGCAGGACATATGTAGCTGCAGCACCCGCACTCGACACACTCGAGACCGTTAAGGGCGGTAAATCTGTCCTCATCATAATGCTCGGCGATATTGGCCAGGTGCGACGGAACAAGCCTTGAAGGGCATGCCTCGACACATCTTCCGCAATTGATGCAGGCGGATTCGGGCGTATCCGACACGGGATCATTCAGAAAAGCAGTGATCGCCGATGAGGATTTGGTCACGGGCACATGCGTGTCAAAGAGAGCAAATCCCATCATAGGTCCGCCCGATATGATCTTCTGCGGCGGACTCTTGAATCCTCCGGAAGCATCTATCAGATCATCATAGCATGTTCCGGTATATACCCTGTAGTTCTGCGGGTATTTGACCGCATCTCCGGTCACGGTGACAATCCTTTCCATAAGAGGACGGCCTTCTATCACCGCATGATATATGGCGACGATCGTATCAACATTATTAACGATACAGCCGGCATCGGCAGGAAGCATGGACGAATTGATCGCCCGCCCGCATACGGCGTAGATGAGCTGTCGTTCCGAACCCTGAGGGTATTTGGTCTTCAGAACCTTAACAGATATACGCGGTTCATTAATGCACAGATCCTTCAGTATCCTGATGCAGTCCGGCTTGTTGTCCTCAACCGCGATTATCCCCTTTGCGTGTTCAAACAGGCACAGTATGATCTTGACCCCGGCAACAAGCTTCTCGGGCTCTTCTATCATCCTCCTGTAATCGGATGTCAGATACGGCTCACACTCCGCGCAGTTTGCTATTATATAATGGATCTTACCGGGATCCTTGGGAGACAGCTTGACATGAGTCGGGAAACCCGCGCCTCCCATTCCTATAATACCGGCTTCACGGATTATCCCGATGACTTCCTCCTTGGTCATCTCCGAGATCGGCTTTACGGGGATAGGCGGAGCTTCCTCATATGCATCGTCGTTTTGGATTACTATGGACTCGGCCATAGTCTGCTGCACGGTACGCCTCTTTTCGATCCCCTTGACCGTGCCAGAAACGGATGAATATATATTGGCTGAAACAAAACCGTCTGCCTCGGCTATCTTCTGTCCGCGAAGCACCCTGTCTCCCGCATTTACGATCGGTTTCGCGGGAGCGCCGATATGCTGCGAAAGCGGATATACAAGCTCGTTCGTTGAAGGCAGAAGATCCACAATCTTCTTGTCTTTTGTAAGATCCTTACCATCATACGTATGTATACCGCCCTTGAATGTAAGAGATGGCATTATGAGATTCTCCTTGATTTTTTACTGTAAAAGTATTATAACACAAAAAAACCGTACATATTCCAGATTTTATCGTAAACTAAATAAAATCGATACTATAATAATGATATGCAGATAATAGATAAATTATATGATGGCTTATCTCCGCTTTATCCGGTCGAAAGATTCTGCGATAAAGGAAGTGCGCTTTATATCGATATTGAAACGACCGGTCTTAAGAAGGAAACCACTTCGATCTATATGATAGGATGCGGGTATTACCGTGATAACGGCTTCATGACGAGGCTCTTCTTTGCCGAAGATGAATCGGAGGAGGAGACTGTATTAAGGCTGTTTTATGAACATATGCGGCAGTTTACCCATCTGTTCCATTTCAACGGTTCCAAGTTCGACATCCCCTACCTTTCGTACAAGGCGGAAAAGTATGATATCGCCGGTATGTTTGATGATATTACGCAGATAGACATATACAGGCTGTGCAAGCCGCTGCGTTATCTTCTGTTCCCCGCGTCGATGCGCCAGAAGGCCATAGAGGATTTTCTCGGTATCACGCGCGATGATATATATAACGGCGGTGAGCTTATTGAGGTATATAAAAGGTACGAGAAGAATAATAACGATGAGGATCAGAGGCTCCTTGTCACCCACAACCGTGAGGATGTCCTCGGTATGCACCTGATAATGCCGATACTGTATTATCTTGATTTTAAGGATGCTCCTCTTACATATGAGGGATATGTCATCAATAAATACAATGATTACAGCGGAGCGGAATGTGAAGAGGCAATATTCGATTACCGGACAACTCTGTCGTTTCCGCAGTCGTTTACCGCCAAGACGGAAAGCATGTATCTGAAAGCGTCTTCGGAAAGCGGGCATATATCGATACGGCTGCCTCTGTATAAAGGAACTATGAAGATATTCTTTGATAACTACAGGGACTACTGTTATATCCCGGATGAGGATACGGCGATACTCCGATCCCTTGCGGTCACGCTCCCCAAGGGAAGCTATGTAAAGGCCACAAGAGAAAACTGCTGTCAGAACGTTTCCGGAACATTTATCAAGCAGCCGTCGAATACATTTACGCCGGTACTAAAGTCAGCATACAAGGACAAACGGAAATATTTCAGATTTCCCGAAAGCTTCAATAAAGAAGCGGCCGAACAATTCGGCCGCGAACTTATAAACGTATTCTTTACTATGAAGCACAGATGAATGTTATTGGAGAAGCTCGTTCTTCTTCTCATAATAGAAGGAATTCCTTCTTTCATAACCGTATTTGCGGTGATTCATTATCTGCTCGGTGCTGCCGATGAAGAAGATACCTCCGTCGCAAAGACTCTGGGCAAACCTGCCGAATATCTCATCCTTGGCCTCTTCCGTAAAATATATCAGAACATTTCTGCAGACTATAAAATGATACCCCGTATCATACCTGTCCTTGAGAAGATTGTGTTCCCTAAATTCCACGCGTGATTTGATCTCGTTACTGATCTGATATGAATTACCGACCTTCGTAAAATATTTGTCGCGAAGATCTTTGGGAACTCCCGCAAGGCTCTTTTCCGCATACAGACCGGTCTTGGCCGAAGCTATGACCTGCTTGTCAATATCGGTCGCGATTATCTTGATCTGGTTAAGAGGGATATGCCTCGATAACGCCATTACAAGCGAATAAGGCTCGTCTCCCGTTGAACATGCGGCACTCCATATCTTAAGATTCTTACCGAACTTGCCTATAAGCTCCGGTATGAACGTCTTGTCCATCAATTCCCACTGATCCGGATTCCTGTAGAACTCCGAAACATTTATTGTCAGATAATTGACAAATTCTTCAACAGTCCTCAGTGCATTAACAAAATCCTCATACCCGTTTATCCTGTGCTTGGTGATAAGGGTATTGATCCTGCGCTTCATCTGTGCCTCCTTGTAAGCGCTAAGATCGATCGTCGTCATCTTAAAAACGGCTTCTTTGAACTTCTCGTAATCCATCAATTGTATCTAACTACTCCTATGAATTTTCTTCTGTATCATCCGCAGCGGCTTCAGCTTCAGGTTCAACCGCAGCTTCGGTATCATCCTGAACCGTACCGGTCTCTTCAGCGGTTTCTGACATATCGTCTGCCTTCTCAGCCTCCCCGGACTCCTCGGGCTCATCCGGCAAAAGCGCCTTCATCGAAAGACTGATCTTCTTGTTGTCGAGATCAAAATCAACGATCTTGGCTGTGACCTCCTGCCCTACAGTCAGGACATTTGAAGGCTTGTTAATATGATCCCTCGATATCTGCGATACATGAAGCAGTGCGTCTATACCATCCTCAAGCTCGATGAATGCGCCGAAATCCGTCATTCTGGCAACCTTACCCGTTACCTCTTTGCCTACCGCAAATTTCTGATCCGCATCAACCCAAGGATTCTCATCCTCGAACTTGCGTGAAAGCGCGATCTTGCTTCCGTTGATCTCCTTCACGAACACGCGGACCTCTTGTCCGGGTCTGAATACCTTGCGCGGATTCTCCACACGTCCCCAGCTCATCTCGGAAATATGAAGCAGTCCGTCCGCTCCGCCGAGATCTATGAACACGCCGAAATCCGTGACATTCTTAACAACGCCTTCGATCACGTCGCCGACCTTGAGATGCTCAAACAGCTCTTTCTGAAGCTTTTCTCTCTCAGCCATGAGAAGCTGCTTGCGGTCACCTATAATGCGGCGTTTTCTCGGATTGAACTCGGTGATCACGAATTCGATCTCCTGTCCGAGATACTTGTTCAGATCCTTCTCGTAACCGTCGGATACGAGGGAAGCGGGAATGAATACTCTTGATTCCTCAACCAGGACGCTTAAGCCACCGTCAAGCACCTGATTGACTGTCGCCTTAAGAACTTCCCTGTTCTCGAACGCTTCCTCGATACGCTTGTTGCCCTTATCAAAAGCGACTCTCTTGTATGACAGAAGAACCTGTCCGTCTCCGTCATTAACCTTGATGACCTTGGTCTCCATCTTGTCGCCGACACTGACTACCGTTGTAAGATCAACATTCGGCGTATTCGAATACTCGCTGCGCGTTACGATACCGTCAGCCTTGTAGCCGATATTGAGAATGATCTCATCAGGCTTAACCGAAATAACAGTCCCTTCAACCACCTCTCCATTGTGTATTGTCTTGCAAGATTCTTCTAACATTTGTTCAAAAGTAAGTTCTGACATATTTTTGAACCTCCTCGATTATTTTACTAGGGGTTGAAGCCCCTGCAGTGATGCCTACACGTTGGAGCGATCTTGAGGAACCCGTTTCCAGGTTGTCCTTGGTCTGTACATACATGGTATTCTTGCATTCACGACTGCAGATCTCGTATAGCTTTTGTGTATTGGAACTCTTGCTGTCTCCTATTACAATCATCATATCGACTGCAGAAGCAATCTTCTGTGCTTCTTCCTGCCTCCGGGCAGTCGCATCGCAGATTGTATTCACAATATGAATATTGTACCCTTTTTTTCGCAAGATTTCAACTAATTCTTTAAATTTGCCCTGTGTAAATGTTGTTTGTGACACGACCGTAATATCCCGGTCGTCTCCGGGCGCATAATCATATGCCTCTTCCTGCGTTTCCAGCACAGTTGCGGGGTTGTCGGGTGAACACCACCCTATGATCCCCATAACCTCCGGATGATTACGGCTGCCTGTCACTACAATATGCTTTCCGAGGGCGCTGTCTCTTTCGACGATCCTGTGTATCTTCTTTACGAACGGGCATGTCGCGTCAACGACCTTCAGGTTTGACTCTTCAAGTATCGCGTATGTCTCTTTGGATACTCCGTGTGATCTTATTATGATCGTCCCGCTGTCAAGGTGTTTGATCTTCTCAATGTCATCAATAACGGTAACGCCCTTTTCCTCAAGGTCTGATACTACATGCGCATTATGGATTATAGGGCCGAAAGTATATATCTTTCCGCCGCTTTCGATCTCCGAATATACGGTCTCGACAGCTCTTTTAACGCCGAAACAGAATCCGGCGGATTCGGCAACTATAATTTCCATCAAAGCTTCCTTCCGGCTTCAAGTAATATCGCATCCCTGACTTCTTCGATAGTCATATCGGAGCTGTCGATCAGTATTGCATCATCCGCTCTTCGAAGCGGCGAATGCTCCCGTGTCATATCCCTGTTGTCCCTTTCGATGATGTCTGCCTCTATCCTGGATATATCAGCCGGCTCACCCTTTGCGGCAAGCTCGTCGTATCTTCTCTTTGCCCGAACCTTCGAAGATGCCGTCAGATATATCTTGCATTTGCTGTCGGGAAGAACAACGGTACCGATATCCCTTCCGTCCATGACAACGTCTTTCTCACAGGCAAGCTTTTGCTGCAGTGATACGAGCTTGCTCCGTACTACGGGATTGGTACTTGAAACAGATGCCATATTGCCGACCTCTTCGGTCCGAAGCAGTCCGTTAACGTTTTCCCCGAAGAGCGTGACTACCTGCTGTCCGTCTTCAAAGCTTATAGAAATATCGGCTTCCTCACATGCCTTTTCAATTGCGACAGTATCATTCCTGTCTATATGCTGCCTTATGAGATACAGAGCCATCGCCCTGTACATCGCACCCGTATCGACGTAGATGTAGCCGAGCTTTTCGGCCACAAGCTTCGCTATCGTGCTCTTTCCCGCTCCGGCGGGTCCGTCTATCGCAATACTGTTACTCATATAATGATCAGACCTCCTTACAGCATTTGCCGGCTTTATAGCCCGTAGACCATGCAAGCTGCAGATTGAATCCGCCCGTAAGCGCATCAACATCGATCATCTCGCCGGCAAAAAACAGTCCCTTTATCACTTTGCTTTCCATCGTCGATGGATTAATGCCCGCAACATCGATCCCGCCCCTTGTGATGATCGCCTCATCAAAACCGCGGTTTCCGGTGATAATGATATCATAATCCTTTATAACCCGGCATAGATCAGCTCTTTCATCCTTCGTGACCGCATTTACCTTTTTGGACGGCAGTATCCCGCTTTTTGCTATGACCGCAGCCCTCATCCGGGCGGGAAGCAGTTTTACAAGCGCATTTGCAATATCCTTATTCCTGAACTCGTCAAAATCACGCAGTATCCTGCGGTCGAGCTCTTCGTATGTAAGAGCAGGCTTGAGATCAATATGGGCTGTTACACCTTTGCCGTAATCCTTTTCCCGTATAAACGCGGATGCGGATAATACGAGAGGCCCCGAGATACCAAAATGCGTGAACAGCATCTCCCCGAATCCGGAGTAACGCGTCTTTCCGGCGCAGTCCACACGTAGTCCGACATTCTTAAGTGACAGCCCCTGCATATCCTTTACGGTACTGTCATCCGAGGTAAACGGAACAAGGGATGGCTCCCTGCCCTTTACCGCGATCCCCATTGTGCAAAATATATCGAACGCGGATCCGTCGGAGCCGGTAAGAGGATAGCTCTGTCCGCCTGTTGCGGCGATAACGGCGTCACATGGCAGTAATGATTTTTGCCCGCCGCGTTTTACGATAACACCTGATATTCTATTACCTTCGGGGGCATCCTCTATCCTGTACTCAATGACTTTCGTCTCGGTCATGATATTGACCCCGAGACCGGTAAGCCTGTCGCGAAGAACCTTGATGACATCGGACGAGTGGTCGCTTGCCGGGAATACACGCTGCCCTCTTTCGATCTTGGTCCTAAGACCGAGTTCATTGAAGAACCGGATAGTCTCCGTGTTATCAAATTCATACAGTGCACTGTAACAGAACTTCGGATTGGTCACAATATTGTCAAAAAGCTCTTCCACGGGACAGGAATTAGTCATATTGCATCTACCCTTTCCGGTCAGGAACAGCTTTTTGCCAAGCTTGTCGTTCTGCTCGACAAGCGTTACGTTATTATCTTGTCCGGCTGCGGCGATCGTAGCCATCATGCCGGCGGCTCCCCCGCCAACAACGCATATATCCATATATTATAGTATTCGTTAAATAAAGCTTTCTATCGTCTCGGTAAGCGTAGGCAGTATCTCCTCATTGGTCATGTCGAGCTCACCGCATATCGCCATGCAGGCCATTCCATGCATGAATATGAACACCTTCATGAATATATCCCCCGCCCTGTTCATGTCGAGGTTCTTGACGCGCCGCAGCTGCTTGATCACAAATCCGTTTTCGGCACCGTTGATAAGATCATACATCGTATTATTATCATCATGGGGTGTCAGGAACAGGAGCTTAAACAGATTGAGCTCATTCCTGGCAAATGAAATGTAGCATAATCCCAGATCGACAAACGGCGTGTCGTTAGTCTGCTCATAATTAAGACAGTACTCCTCATAGAATGCCTTTGCCTTGACAAAGACTTCGTCGGACAGTTCCTCCATATTCGTATACACACGGAAAATAGGCTGGGTGCTGCATGAAATATGCGCTGCGAGCTTTCTGGCCGTAAGCATTTCGATACCCTGTGTTCTTACAAGATCAAATGCCCCGTCCAGTATCATCTGCTTGGTAATCTGTTCTTTTCTTGCCATAATACCCTCTTGATATAATAGTATTAAGCACGAAAATCCCCTTCATACCCCTTATATATTCCCCCTCCGAACAAACAAAAATCGGGCAGCCGGAAAAACGACTGCCCAATTATTGTAACACACGTTATGATATTTTGCATCAATAAAAATATAAAAATCGAACTTTTTTACCGGACAGCCTATACCGGATAAGCTCCGGCCTGTGTATCGGCCTTCTTCATGTCCACTTTGTTCTGTTGTGCTTCACGATACTTGAAGAAATCGACAGCAACCTGAGGGAACAGGGCATATGTAAGAACATCCTCGTCCTGCTGCTTGTACTGCTTCATCTCCGATTCAAGTGTTTCAAGCTCGGGCTTGTCGTGACCGGTCGCCTCCGCGGAACGTGCCGTTGATCTCTTCTCGCCCGGAATAACCTTATTGATGACGTCTTCGTTCATAGGCTTAACGGTCTGTCCGTAATTACCCCTGAGCAGATCCTTGAACTCTCCGGTAGCCATCTTGTATCTCTCGCCCATAAGAACATTGAATATTGCCTGGGTTCCGACGATCTGTGATGAAGGAGTAACAAGAGGCGGCTCACCGCAGTCCTTACGAACCTTCGGGATCTCCTCCAGAACTTCCTCGTATTTATCTTCAGCATTCTGTTCCTTAAGCTGCGATACCATGTTGGAAAGCATACCGCCCGGAACCTGGTACAGAAGAGTCTTGATATTGACACCCAGAACCTTCGTGCTCATCAGCCCGGAATCGATGCATTCCTCCCTGTACGGTCTGAAGTAGTCAGCGATCTCCGCAAGCTTCGTCTGGCTGTAGCCTGTATCATACGGCGTACCCTTGAATGTTTCGACCATAACCTCTGTTGCAGGCTGGCTGGTACCGAGAGCGAACGGCGAGATCGCGCAGTCGATAACATCAACGCCTGCCTCAACCGCCTTCAGATACGTCATTGAAGCAACACCCGAAGTATAATGTGTATGCAGCTGTATCGGAAGCTTTGTGTTCTCCTTCATGGCCTTGATAAGCTCGGCTGCCCTGTACGGAACAAGAAGCCCTGCCATATCCTTGATACAGATGGAATCAGCTCCCATCTCCTCGATCTTCTTGGCCATATCAGCCCAGTACTCAAGCGTATATGCGTCGCCCAGTGTATATGAAAGAGCGACCTGCGCACTTCCTCTTCCTTCCTGCTTCTTGACGCGGTTCGTCGCATCAACTGCGGCCTGAAGGTTACGAAGATCATTCAGGCAGTCGAATATCCTGATGATATCGATACCGTTTGCAACTGATTTTTCAACAAACGAGTTGACCACGTCATCCGCATACGGTCTGTAACCGAGTATGTTCTGACCTCTGAAGAGCATCTGAAGCTTTGTCTTCTTAAATCCGTCCCTTAACTTGCGCAGTCTGTCCCACGGATCCTCTTTGAGGAAACGAAGGGAAGCATCAAATGTGGCACCACCCCAGCATTCTACGGCATGGTAGCCTATCTCATCCATCTTACCGATGATGGGAAGCATTACTTCGGTCGGCATTCTTGTTGCGATAAGCGACTGGTGCGCATCACGCAGAACGGTTTCCATTATACCAACCGGTTTCTTTTCAACTTCACCCATTATATTGTCCTCCATTTATTCTCAAATTTACACAAGGAGTCAGGGTTCCCCCTAACATCATATCAGACTCCGAATATAGCCATGAATGTTCCGGCAGCAACTGCCGTTCCGATAACCCCGGCAACATTCGGACCCATGGCATGCATCAGCAGGAAGTTCGTCGGATCCGCTTCCGCACCTACCTTCTGTGATACACGCGCTGCCATAGGAACGGCGGATACACCGGCCGAACCTATAAGCGGATTAACCTTACCCTTTGTAAGTACACACATCAGTTTTCCGAACAGGACACCTGCCGCGGTACCGAATGCGAAAGCAACGAGTCCGAGTACGACAATCTTGAGCGTATCGGCATTTAAGAAAGCCGCTGCCGATGTTGTCGCGCCAACGCTCGTGCCGAGCAGGATAACCACTATATACATAAGGGCATTGCTTGCCGTTTCCATAAGCTGTCTGACAACGCCCGACTCTCTGAACAGATTACCGAGCATGAGCATACCTACAAGAGGCGCCGTTGTCGGAAGAATCATGCAGACAACGATCGTAACGATAATAGGGAAGAGAATCCTCTCAAGCTTTGTAACGGGACGAAGCTGTTCCATCTTGATCTTGCGCTCTTTTTCGGTAGTAAGGAGCTTCATGATAGGCGGCTGGATGATCGGTACAAGCGACATATACGAGTATGCCGCGACCGCTATGGGTCCGAGCAGTGCCGTCTGTCCGAGCTTACTTGCAAGGAATATGGATGTAGGTCCGTCAGCACCGCCTATGATGGCGATGGCCGCTGCGGCCTTGTCATTGAATCCCATGGCAATAGCCAGAAAATATGCGGAATATATACCGAACTGTGCTGCCGCTCCGAGAAGAAAGCTCTTGGGATTGGCAATTAGCGGACCAAAGTCCGTCATCGCGCCGACGCCCATAAATATAAGCGAAGGCAGTATAGCCCATTCATCCAGTTTGTAGAAGTAGTACAGCAGTCCGCCTGTTCCGTTGGCAGCCTCTTCTATCTTCAACATAATATCCGGGTAGATATTAACAAGCAGCATACCGAATGCGATGGGAGTCAGCAAAAGCGGTTCAAAGCCTTTCGCAATTGCCAGATACAGGAATACGCATGCTACAACGATCATAAGATAATTGCCCCAGGACAATCCAAAAAATGCCGTCTGCTGTAACAGGTTCCCGAATGTATTTGCTACATATGACATTTTATATCCTCCACAGATTCATTCTTATGTTAGTTGAGCGTAGCAAGAAGCTGACCTGCCGCGCAGGCATCTCCTACAGCGCAATCGATAGATGCTACCGTACCGTCCTTGGGTGCTACTACAGGGATCTCCATCTTCATAGCCTCTATTATGATAACGGGATCTCCGGCCTTAACTGAAGCGCCTACATTTGCCTCGATCTTAAATACCTTGCCTGCCGCACCGGCTTCAACTCTTATGCTTCCGGCACCGGCTGATGCAGCCTTGGGGGCAGCGGCCGGTGCTGCGGGTGCAGCCTTCGGAGCAGCCTTGGGTGCTGCCTGGGAAGCGCCCGATCCTGTACCTTCTTCTACTGTTACGTCATATACGTTTCCGTTAACGGTAATTGTATAATTTTTCATGATCATTCCTCCTATTATTACCTGTTCCATGTACTGCCTGATCTTCTGACAATACTTCTGACTACAAAATCATCCGATGAGCCGCCGTATGAGGCCGCTGCGATTGCCGCGGTTATAACGGCAACAAGTTCCAGATCGTCCGACTGCTCTTCTTTCTCAACTATCTGGGCGATAGCGTTATCAACAGCCGCAGCCTTCGTATCTTCTACCCCGCCTTTGGAAAATGCAGCCTGGATCTTCGGGATGAATTTAAACAGGCTGATTATGAGCGATATGATGATCAGGACGATAAATACGGTTCCCATTCCGAGGAGCGTATTAAGTCCGGCCTTTTCCATCTTCTCGCCGAAAGTCCAGTCAATGTTGGTCGAAAGGGAAGTAAGCGTTTTGTACAGATCGTCCTTGTATATAGCCTCGACCTGTGCCGTTCTCCTGGTACCGACGATATCAAGTGTTACTATTATGTTTTTGTCCGTATTATCATATGCCGCATTCATTCCGGTTATGGAAACAAAATCCCCAAGATCTTCTCTTGCGCTGTTCCACGAAGATATTGCGTTGACCATTCCGTTTCCGTCTGCTTTGATACCGAAATAATTCGAGATAATATATTCAAGATATTCCGCGCCCTGGTCTGAAATCTCGTCAGACTGCTGCTCGTCAAGAGCCGCAAGGAACTGGGTGATAAGATTGCCTGTAGTCTCTTCGAGAGCCGCGGCAACCTCGGGATCGAGAGTCTTTCTGGCGGTTCCTCCGCAGCCGGCAAGCACAAGGATTACGGTCATAAAACATAATATCAGTTTGAATTTTTTCATATTACGTATCCCGTTCCTTTCTATACTGTTCCGTGCTTCTTGGCCGGTCTGTCCTCTCTCTTTGTATATAGCATTTCGAATGCACCGATAACATACTTTCTTGTATCCGCGGGAGCGATCACCTGATCTATATATCCGCGTCTTGCCGCGCTGTCAACGCTGTTCTGCAGCTTGTCGTATTCCTTCGCTCCGTCGGTGATCTCTTTATCACTCTTGCCGTCAAATATAACCTTGGCTGCAAGATCCGCATCCATCATTCCGATCTTGGCGCTGTCCCATGCAATTGCGATATCAGCGCCCATCGCCTTGGAATTCATGACAATGCCCGCGCTTCCGAATGCCTTGCCAGTAATAACGTTAACCTTCGCAACAGTCGCATTGGCATATGCGTAGGCAAGTCTGCTTGCCGCTCTTGCGATACCCTTTTCGGAATCGATATCGGCCTCATAGCCGGTTACGTTTGTAAGGGTAAGAACGGGAATATCGAAGGAATCGCAGAAATTGATGAAATCAGCCGCCTTGGTGGCTGCATCAACACTGAGAACCGTATCACTTTCCCATACCTTCTCGCCTTCATCGTCATAACCTTCGGATCTGTTTGCAACACATCCTACTGTCTGACCGTTAAGCCTGATAAATCCGGTTGTTATCTGCTTACCGAAGCCGGCCTTTACTTCGAAATATGAATTGTCGTCCGCGATCATTGAAAGCGCGATCGATGAATCCCCGCCGCATCCGGCAATATCGGAAACCGCACGGTTAAGATCATCGGTGCAGTCCGAAACCGCGCCGAACTCATCGTTATTGGAAGGAAGTATCGCAACGAGTTCCCTGATCCTGGCATAGATATCGGCTTCACTTGCAACAACATCGACATTCCCCGCTTCATCAGCCTGGAATGCTGCCGATGCGGTATCATTCTTCTCTTCGTAATTACCGCTTAATGCATTCGGGGAGTTGACGAAAAGCTTCGCTTTATCCTCCATGAATGTAAAATCAGTCGTTCCTGTAAAGAGCGACAGTCCGCCGCCGCACTTGCCGAATACCGCAGTGATCTGCGGGATCACTCCGCTTGCGAGTGTCTGTGCCTTGTAGATCCTGCCAAAAGCTGCCAGGGCATCGGTTGCCTCGTTAAGACGCAGTCCGGCGGAATCAATAAGACCGATGACAGGAGCACCGACCTTGAGTGCAAGATTGTAAAGATTGATGATCTTCTTTGCATGCATCTCGCCAACAGAACCTCCGAGTACGGATGCATCCTGGCTGTATACGTACACAAGCTCTCCGTCTATGAGCCCGTATCCAGTTACAACACCATCCGCAATCGCATCCTTCGGTTCCATGTTAAAATCAGTGGAGCGCGCTGTAACGCTCGCGCCGAGTTCAACGAAACTGTTTTCATCAAGCAAACTTGTAATACGTTTGCCTGCAAGTGAAGAATTACTCATTGCTAAACCTCCATATGATTAATAATAGGAAACGAATGTATTCGTTCGCTATAAATATACACACTTTATGTATTTTAACACAGCATCGGGAAATTTCAAATACAAAAATACAGAAATATCATACTAAAAAAAGCCCGTGCGGGCTTTTTATATATCAAGCTTTAGCTGTACTTCCTCGGCGGCTTCCTTCTTGAATTCCTCCAGCCGGTCCGGCGCGATATCCGGAAGCTCTTCAAGAGACTTGACGCCGAAGCTTCGCAGGAACTCCTCGGTAGTTCCGAACAGGAGCGGCCGTCCGGGTGCGTTAAGCCTTCCTAGCTCGGTAACAAGACCGTATTCGAGAAGCTTATTAATCGGGTGGTCGCATGACACTCCGCGTATCTTCTCGATCTCGGCACGTGTTACGGGTTGCTTGTATGCGATTATCGAAAGCGTCTCAAGAGCCGTGTCGGACAGGTGCATACTCTTGGGGATCTTGGCGACCCTTATCAGGTATTCGTACATTTCCGTTTTCGAACACATCTGTACACTGTCGTCAAGCTCCACGATCGTCAGTCCGAAATCCTTGTTGCGCTCATACTTGTCCTTCATCCTGCCGATAAGCTGACGTGTCTCGTCCTCGTCGTATCCGATCGCATCGGCAAGCTTTTTGATCTCGACAGAATCACCCATCGCAAACAGTATCGCGGACACCGCTGCCTCCGGATGCTCAGCCCTGACCTTCTCTTCGGGCTCTCCGCCTTCCGATCTCTCCGGGGCAACATCAAGATCGTCTATATTATCTTTTAATGATTCCTCAAATTCCTTCTTCATACCGGATCCTATATATTTACTTAGTTACTGGCGAATGATTTTATCATTTCCCCAAAAGGCGCTCCCGCTCATTTCCGAGCGTAGCGTTACTAGACTCGGCAAAACCTCGTCAAGTAACGACGCTCTCCAAAGCTTTTGGGAAAACGATAAATCATTCGCTGATTCCATGTATCGCACAATCACAAACGATAGCTGCTTTAGTCATGCCGCAAGTGAAGTGATCATGATATCGTCAAACAGATTCTCCTGCACGATCCTGATCTTCCCTGTCTTCATCATCTCAAGCATTACGAGAAACGTCACCACTATCTCCATCTTCGTGGGCTGTGCCTCAAGAAGCGCCCTGAAGGAAAACTTCTTGTGCGTCCTGACATACATCTCGATATATAACTGCTTCTCTTCGAGATTGATCTCATCTTTCTCGATGTTCCCGAATTTGCTGCGGATCGGATCGATCTTGTCCGTCTGCTTGCGGACAACTGATTTGAATATCTGATTGAGCTTCGCAAGATCCACGTCGCCGACAAGCTTTTCGTAATCTATCGGTTCCACATATTCGAGCACCTCTTTCGGAAGCGTCGCGCTCTTATATACATTCCTGGTGGCGTCTATCTGGCGGTCCTTGAGCTCGAATGACATATATTTGTACATCTTGTATTCGATAAGCTTCTCGACAAGCTCTGCTCTCGGGTCTTCCTCCTCGCCCTCCTCGTTAACCTCGGCGGGCAGAAGCATCCTTGCCTTGATGTCCAGAAGGGTCGCCGCCATCACAAGGAACTCGCTCATGACATTCAGATCCTCGATCTCCATCTGCCGCAGATACTCAAGATACTGATCAGTGATAAGCGCTATCGGAATATCGTATATATCCACTTTATTCTTCTCAATGAGGTGCAGCAGCAGGTCAAGCGGACCTTCGAACTTTTCAAGTTTGACGTTAATTGCCATCGGAATCCCCCTCTGTGTTATTATCTATCGTCACCGATACTATCTCGGCTTTGTTAAATATCCTGACAGGAATCGTATGCCATCCGATACCGCGGCTGACGATCATCGTAGTACCGCCCTTCGTAAATGTTCCCGCATCATATTTCGGGAACAGCCGAAGCTGCGGTGATATCACGCCGCCTATACCCGGGATCGCAATAATGCCCCCGTGAAGATGACCGGATAATACAAGGTCGCACCCGTATGATACATAGTCATCAAAGAAATCGGGATCATGGGCTATCATTATATTGTATTTGCCGTCGTCTAATGCGCCGAGCCTATCCGGTATGATCCCTTCGGGCAGATATGTGCGTACTGCCCTCCTGTAATTGTCGATCGGTATGTCAAAACCGTATATGCGTATGTTATCCGCATCCCTGTCTGTGTGGCTGTCCGACAGGAACTCGATCCCGAGACCCTTTACATAGCCAACAAGCTCTTCGTACTTGTTCCCGAACCTGTCCGGCTCCGCCTTATAGCGCTGCTCATGGTTGCCGGTTCCGTAATATACCGTAAACCTGTTCGCAAGCTCCGACAGAAAATCATAGGTGATATCGGAATTGTACGAGCTTTGCATATAGCTTGTTATCATATCACCGGCAAGTATGACGAAATCCGGATCTATATTCTCTATCGATCTGATAAGCCTTTTATTGCCGTCGTGCGAAACATCAGTGTCATGAAGATCCGAAAGCATTACAAATCTGACGGGAGCTGTGATATCTTTGTCAGTACTCAGATGATATTCAACTATGTCATATCCCCTGCTCTGCGTAACTACAAACACGATCAGAGCGGCAACGATCAAAACTATCAGTAAGTATATCAAACCGGTAAATCCTTCTGCAACATTTAGTTATCGGTCTTGGTCATCGATACAACATATGGTATTATATCATGCATCAATCAATAAAAAAAGAGAAAATTTAAAAACTTAGGGCACAAAATAACCCCCGGCATATGCCGGGGGCGATCATCTTAATTGTATTTTCTTTTTCTGGCAGCTTCTGACTTCTTCTTGCGCTTTACACTGGGCTTCTCGTAATGCTCACGCTTGCGGATCTCCTGCTGGATACCGGCCTTGGCACAGCTTCTCTTGAAGCGGCGCAGCGCACTGTCTAAGCTTTCATTCTCTTTAACGATTACTTCTGCCATTTTCCAAACCTCCCCTCAGTTCATAAATTGTGCTAACCCTGAGGTTCAAATCCGCACTGAATGAATTATAATCATTACTATTCCAATAGTCAAGAAAATAATTACAGCATTTCTCCGACGATATCACTTGCGGCTGCCAGCATTTCGGGTATACCCGCAGGATTCTTGCCGCCGGCCTGCGCCATTGTCTCCCGGCCTCCGCCGCCTCCGCCGACCATTGGAGCCAGCTTTTTGATGATGTTTCCGGCATGCGCCCCTGCCTTAACGGCATCATCCGCGCAGCTTACGATCAGATTGGCCTTGCCGCCCGCATCCGAGCACAGTACAAACACTCCGTCAGCATACTTTTCTTTCATCTGATCCGCCAGATCGCGGAGCGAATTCATATCCGCGCCGGCTACAGACGTTGCGATAAGCTTAACGCCCTTCACTTCGACTACCGCCTCATCAAGATTTCCGGCAGCTTCCTTCGCCGCTTTTGATTTTAGCGACTCTATTTCGGAATTAAGTGATTTTATCTCCGAAAGCATCTTGCCGAGTCTGTCCGAAAGCGTTGCAGGTGTAGCCTTCACAGAAGCCGCCGCATCCTTCAGTTCGTTTTCAATCTTTTTGTAATGGCGCAGCACTTCAAGGCCTGTTATTCCTTCTATTCTTCTGACTCCGGCGGCTACCCCTCCCTCGGATACTATCTTGAAGCAATGAATCTTTCCGGTTGATGATACATGGGTTCCTCCGCACAATTCCCTGGAAAAATCGCCCATTTTCACAACTCTTACGACATCGCCGTATTTTTCGCCGAAGAGTGCCATTGCGCCGGATTTCTTCGCATCTTCAATAGACATTATATCCGTGTTAACCGGAAGGTCTTCCATTATCTTCTCATTGACGAGTTCTTCAACCTTTGATATTTCATCATCGGTAAGAGCTCTTCCGAACGAAAAATCAAACCTTGTACGTTCCCCGTCCTGATACGATCCCTGCTGCTTGACATCATTGCCGAGAACATTTTGAAGCGCAGCCTGAAGCAGGTGCGTTGCCGAGTGGTTCATACATGTTCTGTTTCTGTTAGCGCTATCAACGCTTAATGTTACTTTGTCACCTGTTGCAAATTCTCCTTTAACAACCTTGCCGACATGACCGACTCTTCCTCCGGCAAGCTTTACCGTATCACTTACATTAAATGTGGCACCGGCGGTTGTGATTATACCGAAGTCACCCTTTTGTCCGCCCATAGTCGCGTAGAAAGGAGTCCGGTCGCATACTATGGTGCACTCGCTTCCCTCACTCACGCTCTGTGTAAGTACATCTGTTCCGATGGCGATTATCGCACCTTCATCCGTAAGCTTCTCATATCCCGTAAACTCGGATACAAGAGAATCATCAAGTTCCGAAAAGAATTCAAGATCACCGGATGAAGATTTGAGAGCAAAGCTTGCGCCTTCTCTTGCCTTTTGCTTTTGCTGGTCCATCGCCTCATCAAATCCCGCTTCATCAACCGATAATCCCTTCTCCCCGGCCATCTCAACGGTAAGTTCAAGAGGAAATCCGAACGTGTCGTACAGATAGAATGCATCCGTCCCGCTTATCTTCTTATTACCGGATGAGATATTTGCATCAAGGATCTTGACGAACTCTTTCATACCGTTTTCTATCGTGGAGGTAAAACGGTCTATCTCTTTTTTCAGCTCCGATAGAACAAATTCCCTGTTCGATACAAGGTTCGGATAGCTTTCGGAATATACATCATCTATATAGATCGCGGCAATCTTCAGAAGATCATTGGTCGTAAGGCCCAGTATCCTTCCGTGACGAACCGCACGTCTTATCAGTCTCCTTAGCACATAACCGGCTCCGCTGTTTGAAGGTGTCAGCCTTGCTTCGTCCCCGATAAGCATTACGGATGTACGAAGATGATCGGCAAGCACGCGCATTGAGCGGGTCATATCCTCGTCAGCATCATATTTTTTGCCCGATGATTTTTCGATATATTCTATCGCGGATGTAAACAGGTCAGTCCTGTATACGTCTTTTGTACCGTTAAGAAAAGCAAGTATTCTCTCAAGTCCCCAGCCCGTATCAACATTCTTCTTCTCAAGAGGGGTGAGGCTCCCGTCCTTATGCTTTTCATACTGCATAAATACGTCATTTCCGAGCTCCGTGTATTTGCCGCACGAGCATCCCGGGCCGCAATCCGGTCCGCAGTCGGGTACATCCGCAATATAGAACATCTCCGAATCCGGTCCGCAAGGTCCGTATTCAAGACCCCACCAGTTATCCTCTGCGGGAAGGTAATAAATGTTTTCACTCTTAAATCCGGATTTAATACGGCACTGTGCGCCTTCTTCATCTCTCGGCGCGTTATCATCCCCGGCAAAAACGGTAGCGGCAAGGTGATCCCGGTCAAATCCGAAAACACCGGTAAGAAGTTCCCAGCTCCACTGACATCTTTCTTCCTTGAAATAATCCCCGAGGCTCCAGCTTCCCATCATCTCAAAGAAGGTGACATGTGATCTGTCACCGACCGAATCTATATCATTTGTCCTGACACACCCCTGAACGTTGCAGAGCCTCGTTCCCATCGGATGCTTTTGTCCGAGAAGATAAGGCATGAGCGGCTGCATTCCGGCGACGTTGAACATAACACCGGTCGAACCGTCGGATACGAGCGATACCGCACCAACATCCTTGTGTCCCCTTTCCTTGTAGAATTCCTTCCAAGTATCCCGAAGCTCCTGTGAAGTATACTGTTTCATTATCTGCAATACTCCTTATTGTTTATTCCATGTTAATATGGGAGGTAAATGTTTAATCGTGTACTATAAAAGAGTGATCCCGGCCTTGTCTGCCGCCTCGCGGTCGCACTCAAGCCATACCGAACTTTGAACCTCGCCGATGTGCGCGCGCCGCAGGAAGAACATACATATCCTCGACTGTCCTATGCCTCCGCCGACAGTATAGGGAAGTTTTCCTTCGAATATTGCCTTGTGAAAGGGAAGGCTGCTCCTGTCGGTGCATCCTGCTTTTTCAAGCTGGCTCTTAAGAGACTCTTCGTCAACCCTTATGCCCATTGACGACAGTTCAAGTCCGATATCAAGAACCGGATAGTACACTATGATATCCCCGTTAAGAGACCAGTCGTCGTAGTCGGGAGCCCGGCCGTCATGCGGCTTGCCGTTGGAAAGCTTATCGCCTATCTGCATAAGGAAAATGGCGCCGTACTCTTTGGCGGCAGCATTCTCACGCTCCCTCGGGGTCAGATCCGGCCACCTGTCGAGAAGCTCCTGGGTGGTCACAAACTTTATATTATCGGGCAGTATGCACGTGATCTCCGGATGTCTTGAATTGATAAAGACTTCGGTATTCCTGATCGCCTCGTATACCTTCCTGACGACCGACTTGAGCGTAGATACGCTCCTGTCGCTCTTTCCGATCACAAACTCCCAGTCCCATTGATCGACATATATCGAGTGGAGATTATCCGTATCCTCGTCACGGCGGATCGCGGTCATATCCGTATACAATCCCTCGCCCTTTTTGAAGCCGTAATTACCGAGCGCCCATCTCTTCCACTTCGCAAGCGAATGAACGATCTCGACCTTCTCATCGCCCTGCTCGCGGATACCGAACGACACGGGACGTTCGACTCCGTTCAGATTATCGTTCAGCCCGGACTGCGGCTTTACAAACAACGGTGCCGATACCCTCGTAAGATTAAGCTCCTTTGCGAGCATCCTTTCGAAGTAATCCTTGACCTCCTTGATCGCGATCTCCGTTTCCTTGATCGTAGATACGCTCCTGTAACCGTCCGGAATAATGATACTCATATTATCTGCCCTCCGCCTGACATATTAGACTCTGACGAAGGATTGTAAGAGTATACGGATCCTTACGTCAGAAACAGTGATTAATTATAATATTTCGGGAGAGATTTCGCAAGATTAGACGCCTGTTAGCCTGATCCTGATCTCTCCGTCCCTGTAGGTACGGCGCACTCCTCCTTCTTCAAGGACAATGCCGCCGTCATCATCTATATCGACGACCCTTGCGGAAATCGTGTCATTTCCGCATATATATGATACATCGCGTCCTATCACGACGCTTCTTTGCCTGTATCGGGCGGCGCAGCCGTTTCCTTCAAAATCATCGTAATATAACGAGAAGTCCTTTATTATCTCCCGGGCAAGCCCGATCGCGAAATTGCGGGCTGCCTCTGCCCCCTCATCGCATTTTCTCCCCATAAGGCTTCCGTATACATTCTCGATATCCTTCGGAATATCCGGTGATTCGTATATATTGATCCCGATCCCGAGGACAACGTAGAAGTCATCCGTGCCGTAATTGTGCGCCTGCGCTACCATACCGCTTACCTTCCTGCCGTCAAGGATAATATCGTTTACCCACTTGATCCCGGCATTGATGCCGAGCTTATCCCTGATCGCATCCGTCGTGGCAACCGCAGCGGCAACGGTTATCCTTTCCGCCTGTTTCGCATCATGCGGGCGCAGCAGCACGCTCATGTACAGATTCCCTCCGTCCGGCGAGTAGAATGACCTGCCGCTTCTTCCCTGACCGTGGAGCTGTTTGAAGGCAACAACGCATGTCCCTTCACGCGCTCCGGCACCGGCAAGTTCTTCTATGCATATATTGGTGCTGTCAACGACATCGATGACTCTTATATCTGCTTCCATACTACCTCGTACTCGTTTTGGAATTTATAATACGGACATTTGTATTCGGTATCAAAAGCGAACCTTCCGTACTCGTCCTCATCAAGATCCATCTGACAGTAATACTCTTCATATTCCTCGTCATATATATAATTTGCACATGTCTCGCAATTAACCTGCATATTCATCTCCCCCGCTGCCTGTATTCAAGTCTCGCCTGCGGGACTTGGCGCCGGATTTGCGACCGCTTGGCGGTCTTCCTCTGCAAATCCGTGTGCATTCCCGCACAGCTGTATATCTCAGACGGGTTAACCCCCGCCTGAGATATACAGCTTCCTGTAGAATCCGTCCTGTGCCATTAGACTGTTATGATCACCCGACTCGATTATGCGTCCGTCCTTCATAACGAGTATGATATCCGCATTTCTGACCGTCTGGAGCCTGTGGGCTACTATGAAGCTCGTCCTTCCCTTCATCATCATTGCAAAGGCGCTCTGTATCTGCATCTCTGTTCTCGTATCTATCGAACTGGTTGCCTCGTCGAGAATGAGCATCGGAGGCAGGTTCAGCATAACCCTCGTAATGCACAGAAGCTGCTTCTGCCCTGCAGAAAGGCTTCCGCCGTCCTCTTCGATATATGTATCATAGCCCTTTTCGAGACGCCGTATGAAGCCATGCGCGTGCGTGCTTACGGCGGCAGCAATAACCTCCTCGTCCGTTGCACCGGGACGTGCCATACGCAGATTCTCCATTATCGTACCGCGCTTCAGCCATGTGTCCTGCAATACCATTCCGTATGATGAACGAAGGCTCCTTCTTGTATATGATCTGATATCGGTACCGTCGACATTGATGCTTCCGGAATCGACATCATAGAACCTCATCAGAAGATTGATGATCGTCGTCTTGCCGGCTCCGGTAGGCCCGACTATCGCCACTGTCTGACCGCTTTCAACATGCAGATTAAGATCCCTTATCAGCTCACGCTCCTGTGAATATGAAAAATCAGCTCCGCATATATCCACAACACCTTTGCACTCTTTTAGCTCCTCCATACCGGCATCGTCAGGCTCGCTTATTTGGTCGATCACCTCGAATACCCTTGCCGCGCATGCAAGCGCATTCTGAAGTTCCGATATGACAGACAGTATCTCATTGAACGGTCTGGTATACTGGTTCGCGTATGACAGAAATACGGTAAGAGTGCCGACCGTCATCGGAGCGATACCCCACGGCGATCCGGCTACGCAAAAATATGCGCCGCAAAGAGCAACAAGCGCATAGCAAAGCGCATTGACAAATCTTGTCGACGGATTGGTGAGCGAGGAAAAGAAGATCGCCCGCAAAGAGGAATCCGATAGTCTCTCATTGATCTCGTCAAACCGTTCAAGCGCCTCCGCTTCCCTCGAAAAAGCCTTGACCGTCTTCTCATTGCCTATCATTTCATCAATGAGCGCCGTCTGCTCCCCGCGCTCGATACTCTGTTTCCGGAACATCGTATATGTCCTGTCGGAAATAAACCTCGCAATAAATATCGAAAGCGGCGTGACTAATATTACCACGAGCGATATCACGGCATTCATCGAGAACATGAATATAATGGTCAGTATTATCGTCAGTATCCCGGTAAAAGCCTGGGTAAATCCGAGAAGCAGGCCTTCCGCAAACTGGTCGGCATCGGATACTATACGGCTGACCGTATCGCCCTGCGATGACGAATCGATAACGGCAAGCGGGAGATGCTCAATCTTCCTTACCGCTTCGTTTCTGACATCTCTTACGGTGTTATATGTTATCGTATTGTTGATAACGTTCATGACATACTGCGATATTCCGACTATCGCGGCAAATACGGCCGTAAGAGCAAGATTATACATTACCTTTCCGGCATCCTTTGTCAGATTGTCTATCGCATTTCCTACCCTCACCGGCACAAGAAGCGTGAATATAACGGAAACTGCAGCCAGCATCAGAGTCAGGACTATCCGTCCCCGGTATTTTTCAAGGTGCGACAGAACACGCCTGACCGTTCCCCTGCGGCCGCGCAGCGCAAGGGCTTCATCATCCGAATTCAGGTTGCCTTTGGGCACGAAGCCCGACATATCCATCGCCATTACGCGCCCTCCTGTTCCCCAAACTGGGAATCATATATTTCCCTGTATACCGGGCATGATTCAAGAAGCTCTTCGTGAGTCCCGAGTCCCACCATGGCACCGTCGTCAAGAACAAGTATATTGTCGCAGTCCATGACCGAAACGGTTCTCTGGGCGATGATTATCACCGTAGGCTTAAAGGGAAGCTGCGCAATATTGGATCGAAGCTTACGGTCGGTCATGTAATCAAGAGCCGACGACGCATCATCCAGTATGAGCAGACGGGGGCTTGCCGCAAGTGTTCTTGCGATCGACAGTCTCTGCTTCTGGCCTCCGGAGTAGTTACGTCCCCCGGCTTCGACGCGCCCGTCAAGGCCTCCCCTTTCGGCAATAAAGTCATCGCATACCGCCCATCTGGCAGCGGTTTCAAGATCATCGTCAGTTGCATTTGTATTGCCGAACTTCAGATTATCCCTTATCGTCCCTTCAAACAGAACGCTCTTTTGCATAACGGTTCCGGCAAACCTTCTAAGAGCAGCGGGATCGGTTTCATTCACATCCCTTCCGCATACGAGCACCTTTCCGCCTGTTGCGGTATAGAACGCGGGGATCAGATTGGCTATCGTGGTCTTGCCCGCGCCCGTTCCTCCGATGATCCCGAACGTTTCTCCCTTATGTATCTTAAACGAAATATCGCTTACTGCATCATCGGCGTCCTCATGGTATCTAAGCGACACATTGCGAAACTCAACGACCGGTTCACTGTCTGTATCTGCGATCCCGGTATCGGCAAATGACCGCGTATCGCACGGGATCGCAAAGATATCATTTATCCTATCGGCAGATGCGAGTGCCCTGTTCATGATCACTATCAGATTGGCGAACTTGACAAGCTCCAGAAGTATCTGCGACATATAGTTGTATAATGCCACGACCTGTCCTGTTGTAAGTATTCCTTCATTGACCTGTATCCGATCCGTGAAAATGAGAAGAACAACCGCCAGATTAACGATAACATATGTAAGCGGATTCATAAGTCCCGATATCCTGCCGGATCTAAGCATTATATCCGTAAGATCCGCATTCGTATCATCAAAATCCCGTATCTGGCTGTCCTCAAGCGAAAACGCCCTTACTACCCTTGCGCCCGACAGATTTTCCCTGACAAGGCACAGGACATCGTCGAGCTTTCTTTGCGCTGCCCCGAGAAGCGGGATATTGATCTTCATTATGACAGATACCGTAACAGCCAGAGATGCTATTACGAGTACGAATATCAATGCCGACCTGACATCGATCGTAAACGCCATTATCATCGCGCCGGTTACTATGAACGGCGACCGCAGGAACAGCCGCAGGAACATATTGACACCGTTCTGCAATATATTCACATCGGAAGTCATCCGGGTGATCATCGTCGATGTTCCGACATTATCTATAGTGGAATAATCGAAAGCAAGGATATGTTCAAACAGATCATGCCTGAGCCCCCTGGCAAATCCCGTTGCCGCTTTTGCGGCATAATACTGCGCGATACATGAAACGCCGAGTCCTGTCGCAGCCAGGATTATGAGCATGACAAACCGTATGATGATACTGTCGGTATCACCGTCTTTGATCCCCTTATCGATCATTTGGGCTATGACAAGGGGCACCGCCAGCTCGAGTATCGCCTCAAGCATCTTGAAAAGCGGCGCTATAATGCATTCTTTCTTGTAATCACTAAGGTATCTGAGCAGATTTTTCATTCGGATATTAATTATACATTACGCACAAAAAGAACCCGGTATCAACCGAATCCTCTTTGTGCTTATAGTAAATGCATTATATCCGTTCACTATAACTATAGAACCTCCGTCACCGGAATTAATGCTTGCCCGCGATGGCTGCCTGTGCTGCCGCAAGTCTTGCTATCGGAACCCTGAAGGGTGAGCATGATACATAATCAAGACCGAGATCATTGCAGAACTCGACGGATGAAGGATCTCCTCCGTGCTCGCCGCATATTCCCACATGAAGCTCACTGTTGACGGGCTTGGCAAGATCCATCGTCATTTTCATAAGCTTGCCGACACCGTCCCTGTCAAGTTTTGTGAACGGATCATTCTCAAATATCTTGGTATCATAATATGCGTTCAGGAACTTGCCCGCGTCATCTCTTGAGAATCCGTACGTCATCTGCGTCAGATCATTGGTACCGAAGCAGAAGAAGTCGGCGTTTGCCGCGATCTCATCGGCAGTAAGCGCAGCTCTCGGGATCTCGATCATCGTACCTACCTCATATTCAAGCTTGAATCCGGCAGCCTTGATCTCCTCATTCGCAGTCTCAACTACTATGTTCTTGACAAAATTGAATTCCTTGACATCACCTACAAGCGGTATCATTATCTCGGGCTTAACGCTCCAGTTGGAATGTTTCCTTGAAACGTTTATCGCCGCACGGATAACTGCCCTTGTCTGCATTCTTGCGATCTCGGGATATGTTACCGCGAGACGGCATCCTCTGTGCCCCATCATGGGATTGAACTCATGAAGCGAATTGATCCTTGCTTTTATCTCCTCAACGCTCTTCTTCTGAACCCTGGCGAGCTTTTCTATATCCGCATCCTCGGTCGGCACAAACTCATGAAGAGGCGGATCGAGGAATCTGATCGTAACCGGATATCCTTCAAGAGCTTCGTATAGCTTTTCAAAATCACCCTGCTGGTAAGGCAGTATCTTGTCGAGTGCTTTTTCCCTCTCTTCCACCGTATCCGAACAGATCATCTCGCGGAATGCATCTATCCTGTCGCCTTCAAAGAACATATGCTCTGTACGGCACAGTCCGATTCCCTCGGCTCCGAGCTCTCTGGCCCGTCTTGCGTCATGAGGCGTATCGGCGTTAGTACGCACCTTCATCGTGCGGTACTTGTCAGCCCACGACATTATCTTGCCGAACTCTCCGGAGATCGTCGCATCAACCGTTGCTATCTGTCCGTCATATATATTACCGGTCGTACCGTCTATGGATATATAATCGCCTTCCTTGAACACCTTGCCGCCAAGTGTGAACTTCTTCGCCGCCTCATCCATTGCTATATCACCGCATCCGGATACGCAGCATTTGCCCATGCCTCTTGCGACAACGGCTGCATGGCTCGTCATGCCTCCGCGGACTGTCAGTATACCCTGCGCAGCCTTCATTCCGGATATATCCTCCGGGGAAGTCTCAAGCCTTACAAGAACGACCTTCTCGCCCTTTTCCTTGGCCTTCTCGGCGTCCTCGGCGGAGAATACGATCTTACCGCATGCCGCTCCGGGAGAAGCTCCGAGACCCTTTCCGAGAGGCTTTACGTCCCTCAGCACTTTCAGATCGAACTGGGGATGCAGAAGCGTATCGAGGTTTCTCGGATCTATCATTGCAACCGCTTCTTCCTCTGTCTTCATACCCTCGTCGACAAGATCGCATGCGATCTTAAGAGCCGCCTGAGCTGTTCTCTTGCCGTTACGGCACTGCAGCATGTAAAGCTTGCCGTTCTCAACGGTAAACTCCATATCCTGCATATCGTGATAGTGCTTCTCAAGTATCTTGCAGACCTTGATGAACTGCGTGTATGCATCGGGGAACTGCTTCTCCATCTCATCTATATTCATCGGAGTACGGATACCGGCAACAACGTCTTCACCCTGTGCATTTACAAGGAACTCTCCCATAAGCTTTTTCTCGCCCGTGGCGGGATCTCTTGTAAAGGCAACGCCCGTTCCGGAATTGTTGTTAAGGTTTCCGAATACCATCGGCATTACCGATACCGCAGTACCCCAGCTGTAGGGAATATCATTGTCGCGGCGGTATACGTTTGCCCTCGGATTGTCCCAGCTGCGAAATACCGCTTTGATGGCTTCCTTGAGCTGTACGATAGGATCGGAAGGGAATTCCTCGTCGAGCTCCTTCTTGTACTCGCTCTTGAACTCTTCGGCAAGCTCCTTGAGATCTTCGGCTGTAAGGTCAACGTCGTACTCGACGCCCTTTTTCTTCTTCATCTCATCGATCAGATCTTCGAAATGCTTCTTGCCTACACCCATGACAACGTCAGAGAACATCTGGATGAATCGTCTGTATGAATCGTATACGAACCTCTCGAACTTGGGATCGGGATTGGCCTTGATCATTGCCTCAACGACCTCTTCGTTCATGCCGAGGTTAAGAATGGTATCCATCATTCCGGGCATGGATGCACGTGCGCCGGAGCGGACCGACACAAGCAAAGGCTTATCCGGATCACCGAAATACTTGTCATTGATCATCTCGATACGTCCGACAAACTCCATGATCTGACCCATGATCTCGTCATTGATCTGCCTTCCGTCCTCGTAGTACTGGGTACATGCGTCCGTTGTAACCGTAAAGCCCTGAGGAACGGGAAGACCTATATTGGTCATCTCCGCAAGGTTCGCGCCCTTTCCTCCGAGGAGATTCCTCATCTCGGCGTTACCCTCGGTAAACAAATAAACCCACTTTCTCTTACGTAAATTCATACTTCTTCCTCCTGACCAAGTGTATATACAAAAAATATATCAGAATAAACCGGTGTTGTCTATCGGATTATGTCCCGCCGCAGCCTCAGAAAGTGAACTTGTCGGCAAAATATCCGTCAAGATCATCTATCCTGACTCTCTCCTGTTCCATCGTATCCCGGTCTCTTACCGTGACCGCTTTGTCCTCTTCGGATTCAAAATCATATGTCACGCAATACGGCGTTCCGATCTCATCCTGTCTTCTGTACCGTTTTCCGATGTTACCCCTGTCGTCGAACTCGCATGTATACTTCCGGGACAGCGCCGTATAGATTGCTTCCGCCCCTTCATTTAACTTCTTCGATAACGGCAGGACACCGATCTTGACAGGCGCTATGGCAGGATGGAAATGAAGAACCGTTCTCATATCCGGCTTATCTTCGGTTCCGATATTTTCCTCGTCATATGCCTCGCACAGGAATGCGAGTGTAACGCGGTCCGCTCCGAGAGACGGCTCCACAACATAAGGTATATACTTTTCATTCGTCTCATCATCAAAATATTCCATGGATTCACCGGAAGTATTCTGATGCTGAGTCAGATCGTAATCCGTCCTTGAAGCAATTCCCCACAGCTCTCCCCAGTCGGTAAACGGGAAAGCATATTCGATGTCCGTGGTATGGTCGCTGTAGAACGACAGCTCTTCCGGATCGTGATCGCGAAGCCTCAAGTGCTCAGGCGCAAGTCCAAGGGATGTGAGCCAGTCATAGCAGTATTTTCTCCAGTATTCAAACCACTCAGTCTGTGTTCCGGGCTTGCAGAAGAATTCCAGTTCCATCTGCTCGAATTCCCTTGTCCTGAACGTAAAGTTTCCCGGAGTGATCTCGTTACGGAAGCTCTTTCCAATCTGGCATATACCGAACGGAACCTTCTTGCGCGATGTGCGCTGGACATTCTTGAAATTGACGAATATTCCCTGTGCGGTCTCGGGACGCAGATATACAGTATCCTTGGCATCCTCCGTTACCCCCTGAAAGGTCTTGAACATGAGGTTGAATTCCCTTATTGGGGTAAAATCATGCTTTCCGCAGCCCGGGCATGGAATATTGTTATCGTCTATGAACTTCTCCATTGCTTCATGAGTCCACCCGTCAACAGTGCTCTCAAGCTTTATATCATGCTCCGCGGCATAGTTCTCGATAAGCTGGTCGGCACGGAATCTCTCATGGCATGCCTTGCAGTCCATAAGGGGATCGGAAAAGCCTCCGAGATGTCCCGATGCCACCCACGTCTGCGGATTCATGAGTATAGCGCAGTCAACGCCTACATTATAGGGATTTTCCTGCACGAACTTCTGCCACCATGCATGCTTGACATTGTTCTTGAGCTCAACGCCGAGATTGCCGTAGTCCCATGTGTTGGCAAGTCCGCCGTATATCTCCGAGCCGGGATATACGAAGCCTCTTGACTTGGCAAGAGCAACTATCTTGTCCATTGATTTTTCCATTTGGGTAATACTCCTTTTCTGTTCAAGTTTCGATCTTCCTGTATTATTTCAGGATAATGTATGCGAGCCCGTCCGACTCGCTGAGAACCCGCGCTTCGCTGTCGCCGATAACGTCCACGTTGGCGGATACATATGCGATATCATCAAATGCTTTTACCCTGACATGTTCACTGAGAATGATGATGTTACTGTTGATCATCCCCATGATCTGCACCCTTCCGATCTTGTCGCCGCTTTCGACTCCCTTGAGCGTTACGTCCATTGAGTAGCCTTCATCGCACGCATCGGCTATGGTTCCCACAAACAGCCTCTCTCCCGTAAAGTTCTCGTAATCGGAAGGACCCGTATATTTGAGGTCAACGGTAAGTGTCGTTCCGTTAAGTTCGATCTTCCCAAGCTTTATCTCATCTCCGCCTATACTGCCGTTGTATTCGGATACCGAAGATTCGAATTCACTTTGCAGTTCTCCGAGATCGTAATAATCCTTGTCAAAGCTCTCGATTATCCTCTCGGATATCTCTCCCCGTTTGCCTACGGCAAGGGTGGTCTCGGCATACTCGTCCATCTCTTCGCCCGAGCAGGCGCAGAGAACAGACATTACGGCAACTGCCGCCGACAGTATTATTTTGTTGACAAGGCCAGATTCCATATCTCCAAACTCTTAAATTTCCTGTCTACGCATTTATCCATATATATTGCGCTAAGCCGCTCGAGTTCTTCGAGCACGCTGTCGCTTACCGCGAACGTGTACAGTTTTTCGACCGGCGTATCGACAATGAACCGGACGGTGTAGGCTGCCGAGCCGCTTAACGTCTCCTCTGCCGGTATGCCCGGAAATTCACCGTTAACGGCAATAGCCTTGATCTCATAGATCACTTTGACGAGCCTGTTGTCAAGCGACGGATGGCAGACGGCCTTCACCGACTGGTACAAAAGCTTCAGCATCTCAATCTCGTCGTTGTTTTCTCTTGTATAATAATCAGCAACTTCGAGAAAGTACATTCCGAGACATGCCGATCCGAAATCCTCGCGAAGATCCTCAAAATAGTTGGACACCGACGCTTCTACGAGATTGTAAGCGGTGCGTCCTTCAAACATCTTAAACGAGCCGAAACAGAACTGATCCGTAGCTGCCAGAAGGCGTGAGCCCTGTCTTCGGGCTCCCTTGGCAAACGCCGTTATCTTGCCTCTCTCTTTCGTGAGGATTACCACTCTCCTGTCATAATCGCTGACCGGTGAGCTTGTCAGAACCATTCCGGTCAGGATAACCGGTCCGGAATTGTAATCAGCCATTTCCCGATTCTTTCCCATTATATCCGAAATTCTTCAGCATAATATCCGAATCCCGCCAGTCTTTTCTGACCTTGACCCATAATCTGAGGTTGACCTTCTGCTCAAGAAGCTCTTCAATCTCATATCTTGCGGCGCTCCCGATCTTCCGGATCATGGCTCCGCCTTTCCCGATGATGATCCGCTTATGCGATTCCTTCTCGCAGAATATTGTCGCTTCGATATCAACTATCTTACCCGAATAGTCCATCGATTCGACCGTAACCGCGATCCCGTGCGGAACCTCGTCATTGAGGCAGCGAAGAGCCTTCTCCCGTACAAGCTCGGCAACGATCTGGCGTACCGGCTGGTCGGTTACCGTATCTTCGTCATAAAACGGCACACCCTCGGGGATATATCGGAATATCTGATCTATCAGTACATCAACATTATCACCGGTCAGTGCGCTTACCGGAACCACTTCATCATAATCACACAGCCGGCTGTACGCATCCGTTATCGCATACAGCTCGTCGCGCTTTTTCTTATCTATCTTGTTGATGACAAGAATAACCGGAACCTGAAGCTTAGATAACTGTGAGGCAACAGCCCTGTCTGAAGCTCCTATATATTCGTCAGCTTCAACAAGGTGGAGCACGACATCAACTTCCGATATCGTCCGCTTTGCGACCGTCACCATATACTCACCGAGCCGGTTCTTTGCCTTGTGGATGCCCGGCGTATCCAGAAACACTATCTGTCCCCGGTCACATGTATACACGGTCTGGATGCGGTTTCTCGTAGTCTGCGGCTTATCCGACGTGATAGCTATCTTCTGTCCGATTATACGGTTCGTAAGCGTGGATTTGCCGACATTCGGACGCCCGATAACAGCAGCAAATCCTGCCCTGGTGACATCCTGTTCCATTACCGGTCTGCCTTGCCCTCATCCTCTGCCGCAGGAGCAGCCTTGACGGGCTGTGTGGTTGGAACAGGTGCTGCGGCTTTTTTTGCAGCCTTCTTTCGTCTGGAGGATCTTACGATCGCAATTATCGCCTTAACGATAGCAAACACTATTATGAATATCACAAAGAGGATCACAAGGATCACGAGCAGTAACGGGATAAAAGCGATAAATCCGATCACAAAGTCCTGAATGGTTTCCCATGCAGTCTTGCAGCTATCCGTGAACTCTGCGTACAGACGTTGTCCGAATGACAGTTCCACCACGGGTTCGGGAGTATACTCTTTGACCTCGTATACATCGAGATTGACCGTTGAAAACTGTACCTGGTTGCTCATCAGACGGAGCCTTGATTCATAGCTTTCAATCTCGTAACGTACTTCCGCCAGACGGTTTTCAAGTTCGATGATGTTCTCGAGAGTGTCTGCCTGCTCAAGAAGCTCATTGAGCCTTGCCTGCTCGATCTTGAGCGAATCCCTGTGGGCTTCCACATCGGCATACTGAAGAGTCACATCCTCAGCCCTCTCATTCTTGTTGGTAATGTTGGAGGCTTCCTCCACGCCCGTTACAAAACCATCAAGCTTGTTCTCGGGAATCCTCGCAACAATATATGCGCTCCTTGTCGAATAGGTATCATAGGAATTGCCGTTTATATCCGAGCTTTCGACATATCCGCCGAGACTATCTATCTTCGATGTAATATTAGCTATGAACTTATCAAATTCCCTCGTTTCGGCTGACAGATTGACAGTCCTGATAAGCTTTCGTGAGGATCCGGTCGTCAGCTCCGGGTCACTTACACCGTTCGATCCCGATGCAGAATCCGTGGTTTTCGCTTCCGGCATGGCAGCGGCAGCGTCATAATCATACAGATCGCCATCATATACCTCTTCCCCGGCGTAATCATATGCACCCTCATCGGCGTAATCATATGCCATCGCGACAGATTCTTCGGGGTATGCCCTGGCAGATGAACCGTCTGAAGACGATCCTCTGCCGCACCCGGCAAGAACTGCTGCGGTCACGATAGTACCGGTAATAAATAACACTTGTTTGTTTATCATTGATCTCCTCCCTGTTCTCCCGGATCAGTCCGCCCGAAACAGCGGCTGCGTCACGGTAAAGCGACTCTTTTCCTTCTCTATCTCTTCTTCCGCGCCAAGAACGCATATGCATTCGTCCGCGCGTGCCTTCTCGATATATTTGCGAAGCCCTCTGATATCGGCGCTTGTGCATCCGAGTATCTCGTCCCTTTCCCTCTGAACGTTTTCTATGCAGTCGCCGGTAAGAATTGCCTCACGGCTGCGGGCCCCCTTTGCCGAAGGCGTTAAAGGAAAATCAAGATCGGATACGGTTCCGATTATGTATTTGGTCATGTCACGCTCCCCGGCGTCAAATTCATCAATGTACTGCACGGCATTATCGTATACCTCGAGCGTCCTTGAAAGATTCGGATCCCTGTATGACGAAAACGCAACCTTACCGCCCTTCGTAAATGCCGAGAAACATCCGTAGGCTCCGCCCACTACCCTGACCTGGTTCCAGAGATAGTCATAACCCATTATTACTTTTAATACCTTGAGGGCTCCTGTATACGGAAGATCCTTGTCAAGATATGTTCCGGCCTTTGCAACATACTGGACCTTCGCGCTTGTCCTGAATCCTTCGCTTACCTTCTTCTTCGTAAATGATACGGGCACGGCCGTGTTCCTTGTATCCGGAGCGTTTCCGACAAAGCCCGAGACCCTGTCCGCGAAATGTTTCCGCTCGCTGCCTTCGGCAGTATAGTCGATCAGCCTGATGTTTTCCCTTGTGAATATCAGCGCGGATGTTTTCTTCAGGTTATCAGCGAATTCATCGAATCTTCCGTCAAAATCATGCTCCAGTTCCTCGACGAACCGGTAGAACTCTATCCCGCCGATCTTCTCGGCGAGCATATCCTGCGCCGTTATTCCCGAAAGAGCCCTGTGCAGCGCAAACATGTGTCCGCTGCTCATCATGGACGCGGATATGCGTGATTTTAACATACAGATCAGATCGTACATCCGCTTCCTGTCGGTAAAATCGGAAGTGTATATGATCTCTTCGATGGTATCAAAAGCAAACGGAAGCTTGTCGTAGAATATCCTTGCCTTTATCTCGAAGAGTGCCAGATACCGGGCAGGATCGTTCACATTCGTATAGATGCCTGTTCCGGGAGCGATGCCGCCGGTATTAAGGTATATGTCGTTTGCCAGATCCGCATATGTATGATTGGCTGTATTGACCATACCGAGAACGGCTTTTAATATTCCGACATAGTATATGAGGTCATCCGGAACCTTATCAAGATCAAAGGCAATGTTCAGATAACCTATCCCGTTTGTGAACAGTTCATGATACAAAACGTCGCAGCCGTCTATGACGCTCTTATCGTTGACAAAGCCCTCGGCCTCTTTCCTGATGTCCGATATCTCAAGGAGCGGGATGCATTTGAGCACCTCCTCCGTGTCCTCTTCCTCCTGATATGCATGAAGAGCCTTTGTACTCTCGCACAGCTCCATGATCATATCTTCACTCATGCTCTCCCTAAGATCGCGCATTCGTTCCGCGAGCTCCTGATCCTTCCTGCCGGTAAGACCTTTTACCGGGACGAGGCTCACATATGAAATATGGGTATTATCGAGCAGATATTTCCGTACAAGGTTCTCATAATAATCTGTCCCGATCTGCTGCCTTAAATACGCGAAAGTATCGAGCGCCTTTATGTGGATGAAAGGTGCCGGATCATCGTACAGCCACGAATCAAGAGCCGTCAGTCCGTACATCAGGCCCTTCGGATAGTGACCGTAATCGGCCTCCCGGAACTGGAACTCGTTGATGTTGAGTCCGGCCTCAAGCGCTTTCCTGTCAAATCCGTTCTGCACCACATCCTCAAGGACGTCTCTTACTGTCTTTATGAACTTCTCTTTGTTCTCTATATCGGAATTCTTGATGATGACCGAGTAATACGGCTGATAGACACCGTTTTCGAATTCCGACTGTACGTCCTTGCATATTCCCGAATCAAGGAGCGCCTGTTTGAGCACCGCACCCGGCGATGAAATGAGCACATAATCCAGTATCTGAAAAGCGATGTAAAGCTTCTCGTCGAGACTGGTCGACAGAACGGCATTGTACGACATATATGTATTGCCCCTGTCGCCTTCGTCATTCGTTACCGGATACTCGCGGGTCACATCATTGACCGATATGAACGCGCTCTGGAGCTTTGGCGAGGAATCAATATCAAGGCGTTCGTATTCCGACAGGTATTCCCTGTCGATGTAATCAAGCCTTTCTGCGAAATCAACATTGCCGTACAGATATATATAGCTGTTTGACGGATGATAGTATCTTCTGTGAAAATCAAGGAACTGCTCATATGTAAGCGTCGGTATCACATCAGGATCGCCGCCCGATTCAACTCCGTAGCATGTATCGGGAAAGAGCGAATCCAATATCGCACGCGACAGCATATCGTCCGGAGACGAGAACGCGCCCTTCATTTCCGAATATACGACCCCGTTTATCGTGATGTCACCGTCCGCATCATCAAGCTCATAGTGCCATCCCTCCTGCTTGAAGATCTCTTCCCTGCTGTAGATGTTCGGATGAAATACCGCGTCAAGATATACATCGCAGAGGTTACGGAAATCCTGATCATTGCAGCTTGCAACCGGATACACCGTCTTGTCGGGATATGTCATTGCATTAAGGAACGTGTTGAGCGAGCCCTTGGCAAGCTCGACAAACGGGTCCTTGGCAGGATATTTGCGGGAGCCGCACAATACCGAGTGCTCTATTATATGGGGCACCCCGGTGGAATCTTCGGGCGGCGTGCGGAATCCGACATAGAAGACCTTGTTATCGTCGTCGTTTTCTATGCAGACTACACGTGCTCCCGTCTTTTTGTGTCTGAGAAGATATCCCTTGGAATTGATGTCCTTGAGATCTTCGGTGGATATAAGCTCGTAGGCTGTAATATTGTGTGTATCCATGGTTCTCTCCGTAAGCGGGCCCCCCTATCTACATTATATGTTTATGTGTGAAAAGGTGTTCGTTGCAGTATTCATAGTTTCCGTTGCATTTCGAACAGAAGCGGAACTCAAGGTTGTCGCCGTCCTTTTCGGTCCTTCCGCAAATTGCGCATTTATGTTTCGTGATCGTGGCTCTGCCGGATGACGCAAAGCGGGGCTTCGTCTGCGTCTGTGATGTTGCATCCCTGTATGCTTTCCTGCGGTACATTTCCTTCGGAGATACACGTTTGTAGTTCCGTGTTGAAAGGAAAAATACAATGAAATTGAGCAGACTCATAATAATGGCAATACGTCCCGCGGTCCCGCTCGTTACGAACTGATATGCCAGTATCACTGCATCGATATATGCCATCCATTTCATCTTGACCGGAATTACGAAGAACAGCAGCACCTGCATATCCGGATAGGTCGCCGCAAACGCCAGAAATATCGACAGGTTGATATAGTAGGTTGAAAATCCCGTGCTTACAAGATATCCCGCCGATGCACCGTCCAGTCCGTTCGCAGTGCTTATCAGATACAATATCACGGCACCGAGAACCGTGAACACGATCCCCGAGAAAATATATACATTATAACGGAAAGCGCCCCACGTTCTCTCCAGAACAGTTCCTATCTGGTAATAGAAATAGAGCATTATGATCGTGAATATATCAAAGCGGCTCGGCGGTACAAGTATCCAGGTTATTATCCTCCACACCTGTCCCCGGGCGATATAATAGGGATTGAGGCTGATGAATTCCACCGATCCGGTGAATACAAGAACATATCCGATAATATAAGCAATTATTATATAAAGAGACAGGTTCGTTATCGCGTACTTTCCGAACTTTCTCTCCATTTTGTTGAGCAGATCATTCATAGCGTGTTCCACCTTCACATAATCCACCGTAGTATAACATTTCCGATGTTAAATGTAAATTGCGAATGCAATGCGGAACCGGCGCATTTTACAGTGCGGCAGCTACCGCATCCCTGACCTCTTTCATATCCACGGAAGGCTCGAATCTGGCAATGACCTTTCCTTCCCGGTCGATCAGGAATTTCGTGAAATTCCATTTGATATAAGCTTTCTCTCCATACTTCTTGTTATTCATTTCGGAAAACTTCTTCAATGCTGCAAGCTTAACGCCCTTGCCGAAACCTTCGAAGGGTTTTTCCGTAGCCAGCCACGCAAACAGCGGATCCGCAGTTTCGCCGTTCACATCGATCTTCTTAAACTGCGGGAAATCGGTTCCGTACTTGAGCGTACAGAATTCGTGGATCTCGTCATCGTCGCCCGGAGCCTGATTCGCAAACTGGTTGCACGGGAAGTCCAGTATCTCAAACCCCTGATCTTTCATATCTTTGTACATTTCTTCCAAAGGCTCATAATGCGGGGTAAATCCGCATCCTGTGGCCGTATTGACGATCAGCAGGACTTTGCCCTGATACTCCGACAGGCTTACATCCATGCCCTGTCTGTCCTTTACCGTAAAATCATAAACTGTCTTCATTGTAGTTCTCCTTTCGATAATTCAAAAACAACATATTATTGTCGTCCGCTATTCCCATTGTCACGCTATTATCCGTACAAGTACCATATATATTGCGGTTCCCGTCAAAATGCTGAGCAGCGAATTACGCTTCCACACCTGTGCGCCTATAACACACGCGACCGCTATCACCTCCGGAATGCCGAACGGATGAACAAAAGGGCTGACATCTTTCAGGCAATAGATCACAAGCATTCCAATGATCGCCGGAGGAAGTACCGTTCCAAGATACGATATGTATCGGGGCGTATTCTTCTTGAATATGATAAACGGCAGGAACCGTATCAATATAGTAACGATCGACATGACCGCAATCATTATGGCAGAAGTCATATGATACGCTCCTCCCGGCTCCGCACTAACGTCAGCACCAGTGTGATCAGAAGCATCGCGGGGATCAGGAAGTTATCCCGTCCGAACACGACAAGGCACAGAAGCGTGGAGATCAGCCCGGTCAGAGCCGGGATATGATCGTTCGTCGTGATCCACTGTTCCGTAAACGACGCCACAAACAGCGCAGTCATCGAGAATTCGATTCCTGCTGTGGAAAACGGCAGCACTGCTCCGAGCAGACTCCCGATGACAGTGCCCGTAACCCAATAACACTGATCAAAAAGGGTCACAAACAATCTGTACAGATCAGGCTCAACCCCTTCCGGGACAGTCCCGTCACACAGCAGTGAATATGTCTCGTCGGTAAGCCCGAAGATCATATAAGGCTTGCATTTGCCTGCATCCTTGTATGTATCTATCATGGAAATGCTGTAGAATAAATGCCGTGCATTCACCATAAACGTTGTAAAGGCTGTGGTCAGTATGGACGCTCCGCCGGCCAGAAGTCCTATTCCCACGTATTGCAAGGATCCGGCATAGATAAACAGGCTCATGGAGAACGCCCAGAGCACCCCGTAACCGGAATTTCTCATAAGGATGCCAAAACCGGCGCCTAATACCATATACCCTGCCATTACAGGGATCGACTTATGAAATGCTTGCCTTATCGTATGAGTATTAACCATTGATTTCCCTGCACCTGTGCTCATAATCAAAACCCGCAGCATCAAGGAATGCCCTTGCGATCAGAACATTGCCGACCGGATTGGGGTGTACTCTGTCCGGTGCAATAAAAGTGGCCGGGCGCGTCTTCAGATACTCGTTTATTTCACTCTGTACATCGATATATATCGTATCATTTTCCTTCGCCACCTTTTCGCAGACCTGTCTGTATGACTCATGTTTCCTGCGCATGATGTCTTCAAGGTTAATGTCCATGAATACCGGCGACATCACAAATATACCCTTTAACTGCGGCTGCTTCTTCAGATCAGTGATCATCTTTGTAAGATTATTGCCGTATTCCTCTTCACTTACCTGGATATCCGCCATGCCCGGCGTATCATAAAACCTCCACACATCATTGATGCCGATCATTATGCTTACCCAGTTGGCGTTTAATGAAAGAACGTCTCTGTCAAAACGCTCCAGAAGATCCCGGCTTGTATTTCCACTCACGCCGGAGTTCGTTATCCTTAACCTTATCTCGGGATAGCATGCGCCAAGCAATGCGTATACCTGTCTTACATAACCGTCTCCAAGGTTATTGTCCCACGGTCCTTCCGAAACGGGTGTGGGGCTGCCCATATCCGTAACGGAATCTCCTGCAAATACAATCCTGTCCATGTCCTCAAAAATCATAATTCTTTTCCTCCTATCCTATCTCTGTCTCAGCCCTGGCAAAAAACCGGATACCGGTTCCATAATTAACCGGATGAAGTCTCTTTTGTCTGACAAGCTGATCAATATACTGCCTTGATACGCCGAATGTTTCCGCTATTTCAGATGTATCAACAAGTCTTCTTTCAGCAAAGCCGATGATATCTTCATAACTGATCAAAGATGTGGTTCCTTTTTTATACAGAATCTCCGCCGGAATACTCCGATCCTCATCCCATTCTATTCCGTTTCCGCCCGGAGACACCTTAACTGAATTATACACTTCATCGCTTGCAAGTACATTCCTAAAATTGTCCCTGCCACTTATGAGATCATGAATATCTATAAATACTTGACGGTCGTCAACTATTTTATATTTGTTGGTATATGCTACGTCCCAAACTGTGTCAAAAAGTGTCAAAAA
>CAJOMN010000008.1 GCA_905235745.1 uncultured Lachnospiraceae bacterium | reverse complement strand
TGTGGCAAGAGCAGAGGGACAGCTGGTAGCGGCGGCGTATCTGCTGATTATTGAAAAACCGTCTAATCCCTCTATGTTAAATGGGTTGGTCGGTGAGGTGTTCAGTGTATTTACCGAAAGAGAATACCGTGGAAAAGGAATCAGTACAAGGTTAATAAATGATATAATCACATATGCAAGAGGGAAACACCTATGTCATATTGACCTGAAGGCTACTGATGAAGGGTATTCTCTCTACAAGAAGTTTGGCTTTGAAGATGACAGTCGGAAATATCGTGATATGAGATTGAATCTCTGAATTGGATTGTGAACTTATGGAGGTAGTATATAGTTATTAAACGGAGGTAAAGAATTATGTGGTCATTTATCGCAGCACTTATAATCGGCGGTCTGTCTGGCTGGCTTGCAGGCAAGATCATGGATTCATCGCATTCGATGATCTTCAACATCATATTGGGTCTTGTAGGAGGTGCGGTCGGAGGCTGGCTCGGAAGACTTATCGGCATCGGAGCGACCGGAACGATCGGCTCCATTATCATATCCGTTGCCGGGGCGTGCCTTCTGATATGGATATCAAGGAAGATATTCAAGTGATAAATGTCTTGGCTGCCCCATAAGCAGACCGTGAAACTTGATTATATTCCGTGATTTTGATATCATATCTCATTATACTGTAAAGTCGAGGTGAATGATCCGTTTATGGACCCTGACAGTCGAACTATAATCATAGTTTGCTTATTATTTATCGCATCCGCATATTGTGCGCTTACCGAGACCGCGATAGCGAGTGTCTCGAGGACGAGGATCAAGGTAAGGGCAGACAAAGGGCTTGCAAGTGCCCGGAAGGTTCTGTATGTCCTTGATAACTTTGAAGATGCGATCACAACTCTTCTGATATGTACTAATATAGCCCATATAGCCGCGGCGTCCGTTGTGACGGCGGCTGTCACTCGCAGATGGGGTTTGTCGGCAGTCACGGCATCTGCTTTCATCATGACGCTCGCCATGTTCCTTCTCGGCGAGATGATTCCCAAAAGCGTCGGTAAGAAAATGAGTGATAAATGCAGCCTTGCATGCGCAGGGCTTCTTGTCGTGCTTATGAAAGTACTGACCCCCCTGACTTTTCTGCTGTCCGGGATAGGCAAGCTGACTCTTAAGCTTTCCGGTGCCGGAGAGGAAGTGTCGGTTACCGAGGAAGAACTGTATGATATCATCGAGGACATGACCGAGGAAGGCAGTATTGACGAGGAGCAAAGCGAGCTTATATCTTCGGCACTCTCATTCGGGGATATAACCGTAACGTCCATCATGACGCCGAGGGTGGACATCGAAGGCATCGACATCAATATGCCCAAAGAGGAGATTCTGCAGGAGATACTCGGTCAGAACCATTCAAGGCTCATTGTCTACGACCGGACGATCGACAAGGTCGTCGGAGTGCTGCAGATACGCAGGTTTTTAAAATCATATATTTCACGTTCCACGATACCCGATATCAGAAGAATGACGGACGAAGTGTTCTTTGCGCACCAGAGCATGCCGATCAACGAGCTGTTTGACAATATGACCGAAAACAGGTTCAATATCGCGATCGTTCTCGACGGATTCGGCGGTACTCTCGGCATGGTCACGATCGAGGACATACTTGAAGAGATAGTCGGCGAGATATGGGATGAGGATGATGAGATCAAAGAACCGATCGTGAAGCTTTCGGACGATACACTGCTTGCAAGCTGCGATGAGACGGTAGAGTCCGTATTTGACGAGCTGGACTACGAGGAAGAGGATGAGAATCTTGCCGAGCGGTTTAAGAATCTCCTGCTGTGTGATTTTATCTATGAGAAGATCGGTGCGATACCGAAAAAGGGTGATTCGTTCGAGTATAGCGGAATGAAGATCAGAGTGGAAGAAGTCGACCGCAACCGGGTACTGACGGCGAAGATAGTACTGCTTCCCGACAATACCGGTGATGTCACCAGAGATGAAGAGGGCAGGAGCGCTTCCGGAAGCAGTGATAAGCTTCAGGAGTCCGGATCGGAGGTGCAGTCATGACAGCTCTTATCATTATCGTAACCGGCATAATACTGTGTGTCATATTGTCGGGAGTGTTCTCCGCATCGGAAATGGCAATAAGCTCCTGTAACCGTGTCAGAATGGAGAACGAGGCGGATGACGGGAACAGGGCGGCAGCGAGAGTCCTGCGGCTCAATGAGGATTATGACAATACGTTAAGCACAATACTGCTGTCCAATAATCTTGTGAACATAGCCGCATCATCGCTCGGTACGGTTTACATAATTCTACTGACCGGATCCGATGATCTGAACTGGCTTGTAACTGCAATAATAACGGTATTGGTCATCATATTCGGAGAGACGATACCGAAGATCGTAAGCAAGAAGCATGCCAACAGCCTTTCAAAAGGGGTGTCGGGATTTATATGTGCACTATACTATATACTCTGGCCGGTCAATTATATAGTTGTCAAGATCACGTGGCTTCTGACATGCCGCATTGGAAAGGGTGACATGGCGGAAGAGCCGGAGAAGACCGAGGAGCTTCAGGCGCTCATCGATACGGCAGAGGATGAGGGTGTCATAGATGCGGAACAATCGGAGATAGTGACCGCGGCAATTGATTTTTCCGACGTATCGGTCTCTGATGTCATGACAGCGCGGGTTGATATTGAAGCGATCGACATTGATGACGATATCAGCGATATCCAAAAGCAGGTATCACGATCCAGGAAGAGCCGTTTTCCGGTATATCGCGACAGTATTGACAACATCATAGGCGTAATGCACCTGAATCCGTTCCTGAAAGCACTCGCAGCGGGAGATTCCCCCGATATAGAACAGATCATGAATGAGCCGTGCTTTGTATACAAGACTGCCAAGCTCCCGCATGTGCTTGATGTATTAAAGGATGCCAGGCAGCATCTTGCGATAGTTACGGATGAATACAGCGGAACGCTCGGAATAGTCACTATGGAGGATGTACTGGAAGAGATAGTCGGGGACATATGGGACGATAATGACGAAATAGAAGAAGAGGTTGTCGAGTCAGCCAGCGGAGAACTTATCATTGACGGAGACATGCCGATAGCTGATTTTCTGGAGCTTGTGGGACTGGATGAGAGTACATGGGAATACGAATCCCAGACCGTAGGCGGATGGGCAATAGAATACATGGGTGATTTTCCGAAAACGGGAGATTCCTTTGATTTCATGCAATTCCATGTCGAGGTAACCGAAGCGGAAGAACGAAGGGTCGCAAGGTTAAAGATTTCAGGAACAGGGCACGAATAGAATCACATTGTATTGCTTTAATAGTATATACATTATATAATATAATGAGCGGATCTAATTCGTTCAGCATTAATGATTTGTAAGCTTCAAATGTTAGTGAATACTAATTCTGTACAAAGGATGTTTGGGGCGAAGGAGGTACAAAATGGGTAGGGTTACAAGCAATAAGAAGGGTCATAAGAATGACACGGATCAGGGGATATCGCTGTTTTCCAGAATGGCATTTAAGATCACGGTACTTATCGGTGCTATCGTTTTCCTGTCTATCCTGATACTTGTAATTGTAGCGGAAAAACGCGCTTCATCGGTTATGGAGGAGACTTATCTCAATTACGCACAGAATCTTGCCGAGGAGGCTGCAAACGGAGTTGACTTTGCGACGCAGTTCGGTGAGAAAGCATACGGGGGATACGCCAAGAATCTTGCCGAGGAAGCTGCTGTTTCGATTGATTTCTCGCGGCAGTTCGGCGAGAGCATTTATAAAGCCTATGCGCAGAATCTTGCCGAAGAGGCGGCGAAGGTTGTCGATGCCGCGCATGCAAACGGTGAGGGCGTTAATCTCAATAAGTTGTTGTCGGATATAGAGATCATCGGTGTTGAAGGCTCATATGCGTATATGGTGTCTCCTACCGGACAGATGCTGTGGCATCCGACTCCCGAGAAGATCGGCCAGCCTGTAGAGAACGCGGCTGTCAAGGGAATAGTAGCGGATCTTGAAGCGGGCAAGACAGTAGAGAACGGGTCGGTGCTTTATGAATACAAGGATGCGCTCAAGCTTGCCGGATATGCCTTTACGGCATCCGGAAACATTATGATCGTAACAGCCGATTATGACGAGTTCATGAAGATTGATTTTGATACGCTTCTCGGCAATATCACGATCGACGGAGTGGAGGGATCATATGCTTACATGGTTGCTCCGGACGGAATGATGCTGTGGCATCCGACTCCCGAGAAGATCGGCCAGCCCGTGGAGAATGCGGCTGTTAAGGGAATAGTAGCGGATCTTGAGGCGGGCAAGACCGTGGAAGACGGATATGTTATCTATGAATACAAAGGTGCCCTTAAGCTTGCGGGTTATTCCTTTACCAGTACGGGGGATATCGTCCTTGTTACGGCGGATTATGACAAGCTCATTGATATTGACTATGATCAGGTCATAGGGCAGATAGAGATGTCGGGTGTGGAAGGATCCTACGCTTACATGGTTGCTCCGGACGGTACTATGTTGTATCACAAGGATCCGGAGAAGATCGGACAGCCTGTGGAGAATGCGGCCGTCAAGGGAATAGTAGCGGATCTTGAGGCAGGCAAAACCGTCGCGAACGGATCATGCACTTACGAGTATAAGGGATCTTACAAGGCAGCGGGATATGCGTTTACCGATTCCGGAAACATCGTTATAGTTACTGCCGACAGGGACGTTATGATGGCCGGCGTGAATCGTATGAGGAATATGCTCGTAATTATAGGTGTAATCTTCCTGATAGTTTCGGTAACGCTTATCACGATCTTCACGGTATCTATGATCAAACCTCTTGAGCATCTTGTTCCGGTCATCAATAAGACCGCAAATTATGATTTTTCCGAGAACAGGGCTGCTGTCAAGTATGAGAGACGCAATGACGAGATCGGACAGATCGCAAGAGCTCTTGCGAAGACAAGAGATAATCTGAGAGACATGGTTGCGCTAATCGCGCGTGCCGGTACAAGTATTGACACCAACGTCAATATGCTTCAGGCTACGATCGATAAGGTGGGATACATATGCGAGGACAATTCGGCAACAACCGAGACTCTTGCGGCAGGCATGGAAGAGACCGCTGCAACAACGTCAACCATTGCGCAGAATGTCTCTAACGTACAGGGCAATGCGCGTGATATCGATCAAATGGCTGACGAAGGAACACGCCTGGCGGATGAGGTTACGAAGAGAGCCAATGATCTGTCGGCGGCAACCGATCTGTCCAGCCGTAAGACAATGGAGATATATGAGAGTGTCAGGGTCAAATCAGACGAAGCGATCACCGCATCGCATGCAGTCAATAAGATCAACGAGCTTACCGATACGATCATGTCGATCTCTTCGCAGACAAGCCTGCTGGCGCTGAATGCTTCGATTGAGGCCGCAAGAGCCGGTGAAGCGGGACGCGGATTTGCCGTGGTTGCGACCGAGATAGGTAATCTTGCCAACCAGACATCCGAGGCGGTAACAAGCATCGGCGGCATCGTTGAAGAAGTCAATGACGCGGTTGCGAGAATGTCGGATTGCCTGACGCAGACGACATCGTTCCTGGAAACGAATGTACTGTCGGATTATGAAGAGTTCGGGAAGGTCAGCATACAGTACAGGGATGATGCCAACACATTCGGCAGCAGCATGAATGAGATTAGAGACAGGGTACAGAGCCTTACGAATGATATCGAAAGGATCGCCGGGGCTATATCCGGTATCAGCTCGAACGTTTCCGAGACAAGTAACGGAGTTGTCGATATTGCCGAGAGAACTACGGAAATGGCATCCGATACGTCATCTTCGGTTACAAAGGTCAGCGAGTGCCGTGATGCGGTATCCGACCTCAATGATATCATCAACAGGTTCAGTCTGTGATAAAACACTTGCCATTGCAGGTAAGTTATGATACATTTTATAAGTTGCAAATAATCACGCATGCGGATGGACGGCCGGTGCCTTATTGGCTGCCGTATATTGAAACATGCGGAAGTTAAGGCGAAAGCCTTGGTTAATAACCGGGAGGAATTAAAATGAGCGTTATTTCCATGAAGCAGTTATTGGAAGCCGGTGTGCATTTCGGACACCAGACAAGAAGATGGAACCCCAAGATGGCTCCGTACATCTATATGGAGAGGAACGGCATCCATATTATCGATCTTCAGAAGACAGTCGGAATGATCGATGATGCGTACAATGCGATCTCTCAGATCGTGGAAGCCGGAGGTACGATCCTCTTTGTAGGTACCAAAAAGCAGGCGATGGATGCGGTGCAGTCTGAGGCGGAACGCTGCGGAATGTTCTATGTCAACGAGAGATGGCTCGGCGGAATGCTTACGAACTTCAAGACCATTCAGTCCAGGATCAAGAGACTCAAGGACATAGAGAAGATGAGTCAGGACGGAACATTTGATGTTCTGCCCAAGAAAGAGGTTATCGGGCTTCGCAAGGAGTGGGATAAGCTTGAGAAGAACCTTGGCGGGATCAAGGATATGAAAAAGATTCCCGATGCGATATTTGTTGTTGATCCGAAGAAAGAGCATATCTGCGTCAAGGAAGCACAGTCGCTCGGCATTACCCTTATAGGGATAGCGGATACGAACTGTGATCCGGAAGAACTTGATTATGTGATCCCCGGAAATGACGATGCGATAAGAGCCGTTAAGCTTATAGTATCCAAGATGGCTGATGCGGTCATCGAAGCAAAACAGGGTGAAACCGGTGAAGTCAGTGCCGATGATGCGGATACGGCAGATGCATCATTCGAAGATGCCGGAACAGAGGCGGAACCTGAAGAAGCTGAGGCGTGATTGCGTGAGCAGACGGATGCGATAGAATAGGCAATCTGCGCAAGATAAACGAATAATATCCGTTTAACTTAGGATAGGAGGAATAGAAATGGCTGATATTACAGCAGCAATGGTAAAAGAGTTGCGTGAGATGACAGGCGCCGGAATGATGGACTGCAAGAAGGCGCTCGGAGAGACGAACGGAGATATGGATGCCGCGGTTGAGTATCTGAGAAAATCAGGAGCTGCCAAGGCAGAAAAGAAAGCAAGCCGTATCGCGGCAGAGGGTATATGCCGCGTAGCGATGCTTGAGAATAAGAAAGCGGTTGTTGTGGAGGTCAACTCCGAGACCGACTTTGTTGCCAAGAACGAAGTATTCCAGGAGTTTGTACAGTCTGTTGCGGATACTGCGCTTTCGACAGGGCTGGCAGGCGGAAAGGACGGCGAGGATGTTGAGACACTTCTTGAGAAGGACGGTCTTAAGGATGTTGTCATAGAGAAGACTGCCAAGATCGGTGAAAAGCTTTCGGTCAGAAGATTCCAGCGCGTGGAAGGAGACTGTGTTGTATCATATCTTCACGGCGGCGGCAGGATAGGTGTTCTTGTATCGGCAAAGTGCGCTAACGTTACCGACTCCGTTAAGGAAGCGCTCCAGAACATAGCGATGCAGGTAGCGGCTCTTTCACCCAAGTTCATCTCCCAGAAGGATGTTGATCAGGATTTCCTTGACAAGGAAAAAGAGATCATTAAGGCTCAGATAGAAAACGATCCTAAGGAAGCAGCCAAGCCCGACAAGGTAAAGGAAGGCATGGTAATGGGACGAATCAACAAGGAGATGAAAGAGTTCTGTCTTCTTGACCAGGTATACGTAAGAGCCGAAGACGGCAAACAGTCGGTTGCCAAATACCTTGAATCCGTGGATAAGGATCTTGTTATCGACAACTTTGTCCGTTTCGAGGTCGGCGAGGGAATGGAGAAGAAGAACGAGGATTTTGCGGCTGAAGTTGCTGCTCAGATGAACGCATGATATAGAACTTGCAGACTGTCTTTGCGGTGTGTTACGATACACTGCGAAGGCAGTTTTTTTATTTGGAGGGTAACAGAAATGGACAGGAATGATCTAATCAGATTGCTTGAGGATATGAGCCTTGAAGAGAAGATCGGGCAGCTTGTACAGATCCCGGGGTCGTTCTTTGAGGATGATTTTATCATCACGGGTCCGGCTAATTATATCAACTATACCGGAGAAGATCTGGCTCTTGCAGGCTCTGTTTTAAGCATACTCGGTGCCGGGAAGCTTCGAGCGATACAGAAGCGGTTCATGGACAATCATCCGCATCATATTCCGCTTATATTCATGGCGGATATAATCAACGGATATCGTACCGTATTTCCGATACCGCTCGGACAGGGCGCGATGTTCAATCCGCAGTTGTCACGGGAGTGTGCGGCCATTGCGGCAGAAGAGTCGGCGGCATCCGGAGTACAGCTTGTATTTTCGCCCATGGCGGATCTTGTAAGGGACGCCAGATGGGGACGCGTCATGGAGTCTACGGGAGAGGATCCGTATCTTAACAGTGTCTACACAAAAGCACTCGTGGAAGGGTATCAGGGCGAAGGAAGCGATAACCTGAGGGCAAAGGGCCGGGTAAGTGCGTGCGTAAAGCATTTTGCCGCATACGGCGCGGCTACAGCAGGAAGGGATTACAATACCGTGGAGCTATCTGACAGGACGTTCAGGGATGAATATCTGCCGTCCTACAAGGCCGCGGTTGATGCCGGATGTGATTCGCTCATGACATCATTTAATGTACTGAACCGTATCCCGTCGTCGGGAAACAATTATGTCATGAGGACTATCTTAAGGGAGGAGTGGGGCTACGACGGCGTCGTCATATCCGACTGGGCGGCGATAAATGAGCTCGTGACCCACCGTATTGCCGGGGATGAGAAGGAAGCCGCTTATCTTGCGATAAATGCCGGAGTGGATATAGATATGTGCACACGATGCTATTGCGGACATCTGAAGGAGCTGGTCGAAGAAGGAAGAGTCGACGAGAGGCTCATAGACGAATCGGTATTAAGGGTGCTGACGCTCAAGAACAAGCTCGGCCTGTTCGAAAACCCGTACAGGGACATGGATGAGGAGAAGGAGAAGACATTCATTCTGTGTGATGATAACAGGGCTGCATCAAGACGTGCCGCCGCAGAAAGCTTCGTCCTTCTGAAAAATGACGGTATCCTTCCGGTGGGTAACGGTGAAAAGGTGGCGTTTATAGGTCCGTTTACGGATACAAGGGAACTTAACGGGTCATGGAGCATCTTTGCCGGAAGCGAAGACAATATGACGATAGAAGAGGTACTGAGGGCAGAAAACCTTGATTATGTGACCGCAAAGGGATGCCGGTTCGGAGCCGATTATCCTCTTATGGGAATGGGCGGAGCCGATCAGTTTGACGAACTGTCACCGGAAGCGGAAGAGGAACTGCTTACTCAGGCCGAGGAGGCGGCAAGGGGCGCCGAAAAGGTCATACTGACTCTCGGAGAGAGCAATCATATGACCGGTGAGGCATCAAGCCGCGGCTTTATTGAGATACCGCGCATACAGCAAAGACTCCTCAGAAGGGTTGCGGCGGTAAACGATAATATAGCCGTGGTACTGTTTACCGGAAGACCGCTTGACATAAGGGAGATATCCGATACCGCAAAGTCGGTGCTTGTCGTATGGCAGCCGGGAACCGAGGGTGCGGGTGCGATCGTTGATGTTGTTACCGGCAAGATCTCTCCGTCCGGAAAGCTTCCCATGAGCTTCCCTTACTGCGTCGGTCAGGTTCCCGTTTACTATAACGAGCTGTCTACAGGAAGACCATACAGCGCAGGAAATGACAACAAGTTCCTGTCAAAATACATAGATATCCCTAATGCACCGGCCTACCCGTTCGGATTCGGCATGTCGTATTCGGCGTTCGATATATCGGAAGTAAGGCTTGACAAGTCAGTGCTTTCAAAAGGAGATACTATAAAGGCGGAGGTAACCGTTAAGAATACGGGAAGCGTAAAGGCAGCAGAGGTCGTTCAGATGTACATCAGGGACGAGTATGCCTCGGTGGCAAGACCTGTCAGGGAACTCAAGGGATTTACGAAGATCGAGCTTGAGCCCGGCGAGGAGAGAGCAGCAGTATTTGACATTAATGAAGATATGCTAAGGTTTACGGGCGCCGATGATGTTTACAGGGCCGAGGAAGGCATGTTTACCGTGTATATCGGAAACGATTCGACCACGGAGAATGAAGCAAAGTTCGAGCTTGTCTGAACTGCAAAAAAGTCTTGGTTATATAAGTTTTAAAGGAGTATTTTGTATGGACATCAAAAAACTTGTCAGTGAAATGACACTTGAAGAAAAGGCCGGGATGTGTTCCGGTGCGGACTTCTGGCATCTTAAGGAGGTAAAGCGTCTGGGGATCCCCGGCGTAATGGTAAGCGACGGACCTCACGGTCTTCGTAAGCAGGATACCGAAGGGGATCATCTCGGGATCAATGATTCAATAAAGGCGGTCTGTTTTCCGGCAGGTTGCGCCACTGCAAGCTCTTTTGACAGGGAACTTATTAAGAATATGGGAGAAGTGATCGGAGACGAATGCCAGGCGGAGGATGTATCCGTTGTATTGGGACCTGCCGTAAATATTAAGAGGTCGCCTCTTTGCGGAAGAAACTTTGAATACCTCTCGGAAGACCCTTTCCTTGCGGGAGAGATGGCAACAAGCTATATAAACGGCGTACAGTCCCGGAAAGTCGGTGTTTCCATCAAGCATTTCGCCCTGAACAATCAGGAGCATGAGAGGATGAGCGGATCCTCGGAGGCAGATGAGAGGACTATCAGGGAAATCTATCTGGCTCCGTTTGAAAATGCGGTCAGGAATGCCTCTCCATGGACTGTCATGTGCTCATATAACAGGGTAAACGGGGAATTCGCTTCAGAGAACGAATGGCTCCTTACGAAAGTATTAAGAGACGAATGGGGCTTTGGCGGATACGTCGTAAGCGACTGGGGAGCGGTTAACGACAGGGTCAAAGGTGTTGCTGCCGGGCTTGATCTTGAAATGCCGTCCTCGGGAGGCGATAATGACAGACTGATCGTGGAGGCCGTGAAAAACGGCACATTGTCCGAGAAAAAGCTTGACGAGACAGTCGAAAGAATACTTAATATCGTATTTGAATATGTCGAGAACAAAAAGGGAGGCGAATTCGACAGAAAGCTTGACCATGAAAGATCGGCGCATATAGCGGAAGAGTGCATGGTACTGCTGAAAAATGACGGCAATATCCTGCCGCTTGCCCCCGGAGAAAAGGTCGCATTTATCGGCGGATTTGCAGCAAAACCGCGTTTCCAGGGCGGGGGCAGTTCGCACATCAACTGCTACACGATAAGCGATATATTAACCGAGACAAAAGATAACGCTAATATAACATATGCGGAAGGATTTCCCGCCGACAGGGATGAGACCGATGAGAATAAGTTCGCGGAAGCGATCGATGCTGCGCGCAAGGCAGATAAGGTCGTAATATTCGCGGGACTTCCCGATTCCTTTGAATCGGAGGGATACGACAGGCAGCATATGAGGCTTCCGGAATGTCAGAACCGTCTTATCGGGGAAATAGCGGCTGTCAACGAAAATGTCGTGGTTGTGCTTCACAACGGCTCTCCTGTTGAGATGTCGTGGATAGATAACGTAAAGGGCGTGATAGACGCTTATCTCGGAGGAGAGGGTGTCGGGATCGCGCTTAAGAGGATACTGTACGGTGAGGTCAATCCAAGCGGACATCTTGCGGAAACTTTTCCGTTAAGGCTTGAGGATACACCGTGCTATATTGATTTTCCCGGAAAGGGCGGCAAGGTATATTACTCCGAGCGCGTATTTGTCGGATACAGGTATTATGAAGCCAGACAGATGGATGTGCTCTTCCCGTTCGGACACGGCCTGTCATATACGACATTTAAGATAGACAACCTGAGGATAGAACGCTCCGGCATCAGGGATACCGACAAGGTGACCGTCAGCGTTGATGTTACGAATACAGGTGCGGTAAAGGGCAAGGAGGTCGTCCAGCTGTATGTATCGGACAAGACCGGCACACAGCTGCGCCCCGTCAAGGAGCTTAAGGGATTTGCCAAGGTGGAGCTTGAGCCGGGTGAGACAAAGAGTGTTGCAATGCAGCTCGATTACCGTTCATTTGCTTATTACAGCGTGGAACTGGGAGACTGGTTTGCACCGGGCGGCAAATATGAGATACTTGTCGGAGACTCCTCGGCCAATATATGCGTAAGCGAAGAGATCGATATTGAGGCGACAAAGCGCCTTCCGTTCAAGGTGGATGAGACAACTACATTCGGTGAAATGTTCATATATCCCGAGCTTGCAGCGTTTATAAATGACAATCTGCTGAAGGATAACGTTTTGTTCGGGAATAGTGAAGAGGAACAGACCGATGCCGCCGCGGAGGCGATAAGCGATGATATGTCGAAGGCAATGATGAATTATATGCCGCTGCGCGCGCTCAGGAGCTTTGGCAATATGACAAATGAGCAGCTACAGGGAATCATTGGTACTTTAAACAATATTTTGGAACGGGAGGAGAAGTAATGGCAGACAGAAGAGTAGGAACTGTATCAAGAGGCATCCGGTGCCCGATAATACGTGAAGGTGATGATCTGATACAGATCGTTACAGACAGCGTAATCGATGCAGCCAGTATCGAGGGCTTCGAACTGCACGATCGGGATGTTATATCAATGACGGAATCGATCGTAGCAAGAAGCCAGGGAAATTACTGCACGGTTGACGATATCGCGGATGATGTCAGGAATAAGCTCGGGTCGGATACGGTCGGAGTGATCTTCCCGATATTATCAAGAAACAGATTCGCCATCTGCCTGAAGGGGATTGCGATGGGATGCAGGAAGATCGTCCTGATGCTTTCGTATCCTTCGGATGAGGTCGGAAACGAACTTGTCAGCATTGATAAAGTGGACGAAGCCGGGATCAATCCTTACAGCGATGTGCTTACGCTTGACCGGTGGCGCGAACTGTTCGGAAGTACCAGGCATGAGTTCACCGGCGTTGATTATGTCGAGTATTACAGTGACATAATCAGGGACGAGGGGTGTGATGTCGAGATCATATTTGCCAATCAGCCGAAGGCAATACTTGACTATACGAAGAACGTGATCACATGCGATATCCACACAAGAGCCAGAACAAAGAGGATACTTAAGTCGGCGGGAGCCGAAAAGGTATATGGTCTCGATGATCTGATGACAGCGCCTGTTAACGGAAGCGGATATAACGAAAAATACGGGCTTCTCGGTTCCAATAAGGCAACAGAGGGACAGGTCAAGCTGTTCCCGAGAGACTGCTTTGAGCTTGTTGAGGGCGTTCAGAAGGTTATACTTGAGAGAACGGGAAAGCATGTAGAAGTAATGGTGTATGGAGACGGTGCGTTCAAGGATCCCAAGGGCAAGATATGGGAGCTCGCGGATCCCGTTGTATCGCCGGCATTTACCAAAGGGCTTATCGGAACACCTAACGAGGTGAAGATCAAGTATCTGGCGGATAATGATTTTGCAAATCTTTCGGGTGAAGAACTGAAAAATGCAATACAGAAGAGCATCAAAGAAAAGGACTCAAATCTTGTGGGCAAGATGGTAAGTGAGGGAACTACTCCCAGACAGCTTACTGATCTTATCGGGTCGCTGTGCGACCTGACCTCCGGCTCGGGAGACAAAGGCACGCCGGTTGTGCTCGTCCAAGGGTACTTTGACAACTATACCAACTGAGCTTAATAATTACGTCCTTATATATATCCAAGGGTTTTAAGCTTATTATATACGGCTTCCGCTATGGCATCATATGACTCCTGCGAGAGATGTGTGTTGTCAGGCGAGTAGCCGTATTTGTTTATTATATCTATCACATCCATGTAGTGGGATCCGTAGTGCGCAGCCAGATCCTTGTTGATCGGAATGTACAGATCCCCGAGCCTCCATCTCGAAGTGGTTCCGAGAACGATGTAGTTTGTAAGAGGACCTCTTGCTATGAAATTGTCTATCTCGGCAATAACGGGAGCAGTGTCGGAGTTGACGGAATCATCGGGTGCCCAGTCACAGGATCCGACCCAGAATATGTATGTTTTGTCGGGATCAACCTTCTGGTTGAAATGTCCTTCATCGATGTATACCCAGAATATATCGTGGGTATTGTAAGCGTACATTCCGTACCCTTCAACGGGTACATTAACCATTTCCCTGAGCTTCTCATAAGGAGCGTTTTCGAGATTGTCATTGTTATCGCCAAGCGACCCCTGGGTAAGGGAGTCGCCGAGCCATACTATCGCTTTTGTTGCCGCTTTGTCCGGCTGTTCATCAGGAAGCGGCTCTCCGGAAGGCTCCTCATCAGGAAGCGGCTCTCCGGAAGGCTCCTCTTCGGGCAATTCTGCTTCGGGGGCCTGTTCATTTATGACTACTATCTGCGATGCGGTGTCAGTATCCGCGGCAGCGGGCGCCGAAGCGGAACATCCCGCAAGTACTGTGCATACAGATAATGATAATACCGATAACGATAATGTTGTGATCTTCTTCATTGTCAATTCTCCGATCCGCAAGCCGTAAAACCGGCTGCAATGTAAAAATATTATAACAAAATGAACATGCCCGCAACAAGACTGTCTGCCCAAATCCTGCGCGGTAAATACACGATTTGCGCCGCTATCGTTAGTGTGCTATCATGTTTAGCGTATGTTTGGATGTATTGGAACAACAGGCACATTCGCCGCGAGAATGTATGTGTCGGATCTGTCGGGCACCGATGAGGATTATGACAGGTGGTATATGTCCATGCCGCGAAACCGGCAGGAAAAGGCGGACAGATATAAGGTCGGAGTGGCAAAAAAGCGCTGTATCAAGGCGTTCGCATTGCTTGAGTATGCGATAAGGGATCTTATAGCCGATACCGGAGATAAGATCAGCAGTGATTGTGCAGCCCCGATACCGTTATGCGAGGATGAAAAGGGCAAGCCGTATATAGAGGGAGATCCGTTTTTCATTAACCTGTCTCATTCCGGCCAAAGGGTGGCGGCCGCTCTTGCACCGTGCCGTGTAGGATGCGACGTGGAGCAAACATGCAGGGACGGTATTGGCATTGCAAAGCATTTCTTCGCCAAGGAAGAGACAGGATATCTGTCAGCTATAGGTGACGAAGCAGGGCAAAGATCGGAGTTTGCAAGGCTGTGGACCTGTAAAGAGAGCATTGTCAAGTGCACAGGCGAAGGACTCGGACGTGAACTTGATGATTTTTCCCTTATAGACGCAAATGGTAAAAGGGTAAACGAGGTAAAGCTTTCGGGACAGGATGAGGTATATCATGTGCATACGTTCGGTGAATATGACGGATACTGCTACAGCATATGCAGTACATGTGACTGTACGGAAGATAATATAAGATTTGTGAGGATACAGGATGAGTAATAAAAAGGATGCCGAATACTTTCAGAACAGACCGGTGACCATGAATGAAGGGAATAACCTTCTGCAGATCGAGGAGCATATGTATATTCTTGACGACATTGATAAGCCGAATGTCTTCAGGAACATGTTCCCGTATTCGGAAATACCGAAGATCCCCTTTAATGACAGGACAGTTCCCCACAATATGCCAAAGGACATTTGGATAACGGATACGACTTTTCGTGACGGGCAGCAGTCAAGAGCCCCGTATACAACGGAGCAGATAGTTACGATATACGATTATCTGCACAAGCTCGGCGGTCCTAACGGAATGATAAGGGCAAGCGAATTCTTCCTGTATTCCAGGAAGGACAGGGATGCCGTATATAAATGCATGGAAAGGGGATATGATTTTCCGGAGGTTACGAGCTGGATAAGGGCGAGCAAGGAAGATTTCAAGCTTGTCAAGGAGCTCGGAATGCCCGAGACAGGAATACTGGTAAGCTGCAGTGATTACCATATATTCCTGAAGCTTAAGATGACACGCCGCGAGGCTATGGATCATTATCTGAGTGTTGTACGCGACTGCCTTGAGGAAGGAATATCCGTCAGATGCCACCTGGAGGATATTACGAGGGCTGATATCTACGGGTATGTTGTGCCGTTCTGCTTAGAGCTTATGAAGCTGATGGATGAATACAAGATACCGATTAAGGTAAGGGCGTGTGATACGATGGGATACGGCGTCAATTATCCCGGAGCCGTAATACCGAGAAGCGTACAGGGTATCATATACGCGATACATACACATGCGGGTGTTCCCTCAGAGCTTATAGAGTGGCACGGACACAATGATTTCTACAAAGCGGTTGTCAATTCCACAACAGCATGGCTGTACGGCTGCAGCGGTGTAAACACATCGCTGTTCGGAATAGGAGAGCGTACCGGTAACACACCGCTTGAGGCGATGGTATTTGAGTATGCGCAGCTTCGCGGGACTCTTAACGGAATGGATACACAGGTGATCACCGAACTTGCCGAGTATTATGAGAAGGAGATCGGATACCGGATTCCGCCGCGTACACCTTTTGTCGGCAAGAACTTCAATGTTACAAGAGCAGGGATACATGCTGACGGACTTCTCAAGAACGAAGAGATATACAATATATTCGATACCGAAAAATTCCTTAACCGTCCGGTTCTGTGCGCTGTCTCAAACACATCGGGACTTGCGGGAATCGCGCACTGGATCAACAGTTACTTCAAACTTCCCGCAGAAAAGCAATACGCTAAGAGCGACGAGCTTATCGTTGAACTCAAGAAATGGGTTGACAAGCAGTATGACGAGGGCCGTGTGACCGTACTTACCGATGATGAATTGATTGCCGAGATCAATAGCACGGCTGAAAGACTCGGCGTTCCCAAGCCGTCGGAATTATAAAGATTTCCGGATATGGAAACAGCCGATGCTTTGTCGGCTGTTTTTTGCTGTAAAGATTTCCGCTTAGGGGTTGACATATGACCAGAGGGGTGTATAATACAATCAAACATATGAATAGATGTTCATATGTAAAATCAAATTATCAATTACTTATCAAAAGGAGATACATTATGGCTAAATCATACGGAATCGAAGTTGACTGCGCAAACTGCGCCAACAAAATGGAAGAAGCCGCAAAGGCTACCGCAGGAGTTAAGGACTGCACTGTCAATTTCATGACTCTCAAGATGAATGTTACATTTGAGGATGGGGCAGATGAACTCGGGGTTATGAAGGAAGTGCGCAGGAACTGCAAAAAGGTCGAGGATGACTGCGAGGTATATATTTAATGACAGGATTGCAAATGCAATCCTGTCACGGCGACACCGAATAAGCGAAGCTTATTCGGTGTTGGTTATAAAAATGGAGAACAAGTAAATGAACAAACGACAAAAGAAAACTCTCATCAGAATAATCATTGCGGCTCTGCTTCTGGTTGTTATTGCCGTCGCGGAACCCTATATCGAAGGAACGGGGCCGGCATATCAGGCTGTGCCGTGGGCGAAGACAGTGTTATTCGTGTTGTATCTGATACCTTATCTCGTTATCGGTTACGACATACTGAAAAAGGCTGTTAAAGGAATAATCCACGGACAGGTTATGGACGAGAATTTTCTGATGGCGGTTGCAACCATCGGAGCCATGGCGCTCGGCGATTATCGTGAAAGCGTCGCGGTTATGCTGTTCTACCAGATCGGGGAATTGTTCCAGTCCGTTGCTGTAGGGAAGAGCCGCCGGAACATTGCCGCGCTTATGGATATAAGACCTGACAGTGCCAACCTCGTGACAACGGAAGACGGAAAGGAAACCGTTACAAGTGTCGATCCCGGAGATGTTGCACCCGGCAGCCTGATAGAGGTGGTACCCGGAGAAAAGATCCCGATTGACGGGGTAGTCGAGAGGGGTTCATCGAGCATCGATACAAGTGCGCTTACAGGCGAATCCGTTCCGAGAGATATTGCAGCAGGAGATGAGGTCATAAGCGGAAGCATCAATCAGAGCGGAGTCATATATGTCAGGACGACAAAAGCTTTCGGGGAATCGACTGTTTCCAGGATACTGGAACTTGTCGAAAATGCCAGCTCGCAAAAATCAAGATCCGAGAATTTTATCTCAAAGTTTGCGAGATATTATACGCCGATCGTGTGTATATCGGCACTTGTTGTCGCGTTTATCCCTCCGATAGTCAACGTGATAACGGGTAAGGATGCCATGCTGGCTGCTTTTGTATACAGAGCACTTACATTTCTCGTAATAAGCTGTCCGTGCGCACTTGTTATAAGCATTCCGCTCAGCTTCTTTGCCGGGATAGGCGGGGCATCGAGGGCAGGCGTTCTTGTCAAAGGCTCCAATTATCTCGAAGTGCTGTCCAAGGCGGACACGGTCATATTAGATAAAACGGGGACGCTTACAAGAGGCGTGTTTGAGGTTGTATCGATACATAAGGATGATATCGGAGAGGATGAGCTTCTCAAATATGCGGCATACGCCGAGCAGCACAGCACTCATCCGATAAGCAGGTCCATCGTAAATGCATACGGCAGGGATATCGACACATCCCTTATAACGGATGTCCATGAGATATCGGGACGCGGAGTGGAAGCGACAGTTTCGGGAAGGAAGATACTTGCCGGAAACGATAAGCTTATGGATGACAACGGTATAGAATACACCGAATGTCCGGACGGCGGAACTATAGTACATATTGCGATAGACGGAAAGTACGCCGGGCATATCCATATAGCGGACGTTATCAAGGACAGCTCTGCCGAAGCCATACGGGAACTTCGCAAGATGGGAGTGTCAAGAACGATAATGCTTACCGGGGATTCACAGGAGGTTGCCGAAAAGGTTGCCCAAAATCTTGCGATAGACGATTACCGTGCACAGCTTCTCCCCCAGGATAAAGTTGATGCTGTGGAGTCCGTATTAAACGATAATAGCCGCGGCAGAGGAAAGGTTGCTTTTGTCGGAGACGGGATCAATGATGCTCCGGTGCTAACGAGAGCCGACGTAGGCATCGCCATGGGAGCTCTCGGGAGCGATGCGGCCATAGAAGCTGCCGACGTAGTCCTGATGGATGATGATCCCATCGGGATAGTCAAAGCGATCGGGATCGGAAGAAAATGCATGAGGATAGTATATGAGAACATCTGGTTCGCCATTGGCGTCAAAGTCATATGCCTGATCCTGTCGGCACTCGGTATTGCCAATATGTGGGTTGCTATCTTTGCCGATGTCGGAGTAATGGTAATCGCCGTTCTTAACGCGATACGAACACTGCATATATCCCGGGCGGGGCGGCTTGTCACCGGTCATTTACAGAATCAGTGATATCTTATATACTACGAATAAAGGGTCATAGTCGACAATCGCAATCGTGTGCATCATTTTTACGATAAGTTTCCGGCGAAGCAAACGCCGGAATGTAATGAGTGATGAGTAACAGTGTAAAGAGTGATGAGTAACAGATCATGAACGGAATCGATAAATGGAATGAACTTGCCGACCTGTTCAAGGTATTCGGCGACAGCACCAGGATCAGAATACTATATAAGCTCCGGGATGGAGAGATGTGTGTTCAGGACATAGCGGAAGAACTGTCAATGACCCAGTCCGCCGTCTCCCACCAGCTTAAGATACTCAAGATGAGCAGGCTTGTGGCAGGCAGGCGTGAAGGCAAGCAGATATACTACCGGCTTGCCGATGATCACGTCAGTACTATACTGTCAATGGGCAAAGAGCATATAGAAGAGATGTAAGGGAAAGCTTACTACGGTCAGTGAGGTATACTATGTTTGATCAGACTGCCGCAATGTTTGACGGCTACAAATCAAAGCTTAAGAAGATCAAGAGGAAAACATACGAGGAAAGGTTTGAGGTTTTCTATAATGAGAACAGAGCATGTCTTGAGGATATGCTCCAGTACATTAAGGGAAGGGAAGATACCGGGGAAGCTGCCGGTGAGGTGGCAAACATATTTGCCGAAAATATATTTGCCGAATACGCAAGCAGAGGGAAACTGTCCGGAGAAGACAAGATGGATCTGTCGCTCTATATGATATATTTTGTCTTTCCTTCGATAATAAAGCTTCAGGATCCCAATTCCAAAACGCTGTGTGATTCGATAAGGGATGAGTGGAGGAGACGAACGGACAATCCCGCATACGATTATACGACTTACGAGGACCTTTATGGATCGTTTCAGGAAAAGATTTTCGGACTGTTTTAGTCTGATAGTTATCGGTATTGTCATAATATGCCTTCTGATGCTTAAAGATGCCGGAACAACTGCTGCCATTCGATTTCTTGCAGCGGTTTTTCTGGTTTCTTTCCTTATGCGGCCGTATTTTCCGAAACGCAGCATTGATTATCCGGACGGCGGGTTTGCTCTTTGCTTCGGACTGGGTCTTGCGCTGTGCTTTTATCTGTGCTGGACTTTCTGTGCCGCAACGTCATTTGAATTCTCCGATGCTGCCGTATACGGATCGTTTGCAGTTCTTGCGGCTGCCGGTTATGCGGTAAATGCTTTTGTATTAAAGAAACCTTATGCGGCTGCCGGGGAATTCAGGGAATTCACGCGCGGATTCGCGGTATTTGCCGTCATCTTTCTTGCTTTTTTCTATATCATAGGATTTAATCCGCTTGTTGACCCGGGAACCGAGAACTACATGGATTTCGGGTTCATGCAGACAATATACCGTCAGGAAAATGCCGTCCCTAACGATCTGTGGTTTAGCGGAACCGGACTGAACTATTACTATCTGGGCCAGGCCGCTGCCGTATACATGTGCCGTCTTGCGAAAACAACACCGGAGTACGGTTATAATCTCATGCTGGCACTGTTTGCCGGCATGGTGTTTATGATGGTATATGAGCTTGTGGCGGGGATTGCGGGTCTTCTGATGCCGGATGCTCGTCATAGGAGATTACCGGCAGCCGTCGGAGGAGTGGCAGGAGGTGCCATTGCCGCATTTGCCGCCAACCCGCACTGGATATTGTACGGCCCTGTTCTGACGCTTGCCAAAAAGATATTGGGAACCGACGACGGCAAGCGCTACTGGTTTCCGGACGGAACCGTTTATATAGCCGCACAGTACGGTGACCCCGATAACGGAAAGAATGAGTTTCCGGCATATTCGGTCATTCTCGGTGACCTGCACGCCCATGTTGTCAACCTGATATTTGTTCTCCCTCTGCTTGCTGTTTTGTTTGAATACGCCTCGGACGGCAAAGAGGATGACAGCAGGGGGTATCGTGCGTATATGCTTCTGTTGCTTGCGGTCCTGCTCGGGATCTATAAAGGCAGCAACTATTGGGATTTTGCGATCTATTATGTGATATGCGGCGCCGTCATCGTCTTTACCGATATCAAAAAGAAGAAGAGCATTAAAGTGCTGGCCGGTATCGCGGTAAAGGCGGCCTCAATAACGGTTGTGTCGGTGATGGCAATACTTCCCTTTACACTTCGTTTTGCGAAGATGGAGTCCGGATTCGCCATTGCCGAGGCTCACAGTCCCGTGGGTAAGCTTGCCGTATTATGGGCGCCCGCGGTCATAACCGCAGCCGCGCTCATCGGAGTATTGTACAGAGGATGCAACAAAGACACATATTCCAAAAGCTCCGCAAGGGAGGGACTTCTGGCTCTTACACTGTGTACAGTGGGGCTCGTTCTCGTACCGGAGGTCGTATATGTCAGGGATATATACGGCGGTGACAACAAACGGTTCAACACGATGTTCAAACTGACATATCAGGCGTTTGTTCTCTTTGCCATACTGTTTGGTATAACGGTGGCGCTCATCGTATACGCTGCCATCCGCAGACAGAGGGCAGCATGCGCCGGGCTATGCCTTGCAATCGCATCGGTCTATTGTATACTGGCAGTTTCATACACACCTTATGCAATCCGGCAAAGATACGGCAATATATTTGATCCCGGCAGCAGATCCGGGATCTCGTCTCTTGAGGGATTGCGAAGTGATGAGACGTACGGATTTGAGATGGAGGCATATGACTATCTTATGGGAGATGAGCGAAGGGTAGTCAACATTGTCGAAGCGGCAGGGGACAGCTATACACACGAGAGCGCACTCTCGGTATATACCGGGACATGCACAACGCTCGGATGGTTCGTACATGAATGGATGTGGCATAACGATCCGGCACCTGTTACGGAACGCGCTGACCTTGTGGGTTATTTCTACAAGTCGGGAGATGAGGATTTCTGCCGCGATTTTCTCAAGAAGTATGAGGTTGATTACATATTCGTAGGTCCGGCGGAAGTATGCAAATATCCCGTGAACCAGAACGGATTCCGGAATCTGGGAGATATATGCTGCGAGACCGTATGGCAGGGCTGTGACCTTGCCCTTATAAAAGTTGACCAATCCCGGCTGTAATGTGTTACAATAAAAGGGTTATACAAAGCGGGACTTGAATTGCGGAGAAATGGAGAAGACTTGATGAAGGTTTCCCGAAAGATATTCAGTGTATATACTGTCATCTGTCTGGTTCTGATGACTTTTCTTACTGCATGCGAAGAAGAAACGGTCCCCAAAACCAGGTTCGGGAAAGTCGATCCCCTGCAGGAAGGGGCGGTTATCATCAGCAGCACCGGCGACGGATATTCTTCCGATGAAGAGGATAACACCGACAGTACGACAGACACGGCAGTGAAAACATCCGTAAAGCTGGACATTGAGGAGCCTTCCGAGAACATTGTGAAGATGGCTGAATTGTGCGACGCGATCAATATGGCATGCGTCGATCTTCTCAAGGCATATACGGATAAAGACCCGGAATTCATGTGGAACTGCATATACCTGTATGCAGTCAGTTATTATGACAGGGTTCCGGGATTTGTTCAGTTGGGCGGTACTATCGATGGCGACCCAGATACAACCGTTGATGTAATGTATGCCATGTTCGGGAAAATGCGTCAGATGCCCCAGATGCCGGAGACTGTCAGAACCTCGGATGATGAAGGCCCTTATATGGAGATCAGCAATAATCTTGAATACCGGTTCCGTGTGTCGGACCGCGGAACATCGGCAATGGAGCTGAGGGACGCGACACAATACTCTGACGGCACGATGGAAATGGAAGTCGCGCTTGTCGATTCGGAATCGGGTGATGAGACTGTAAGCTTTATATATACGATGAGAAGTAACACGAGGGACACTACATCGTCAGCGTTGTTTGAATATGAGATCACAGGAGCCCGTCCCGCCGACAGTCTGACTTCCGACAAAATGAACGGCATACCGTTCGCAGGTATCCTCAGGCAGGAATACGGGTATGACCTGTACGACGAAGGAGACGAAAAGTACGGTCAGGTTGATGAGATATTGTATTTCAGATCGTTTCAGGAGCATGTTCCGGGTATGGAGGATCTTAACTCCAGGATCACCCGTGAGGTAACGGAATATGCCGACCAGCCGGACAGCCGCGAGACCTGGCACAGGATATGCTCGTATCCGGTAACCACGGAGGAGTGCGTTCAGATAGCGACTGTTATCGAATCATTTCGTGACGACGGAAACACCGCTGTTTCCATATTCACATATAATTATGATAAATCAAAGCGCAGAACGATGAATATGTATGACGCACTGTCACTGTGTGACATAACAACAAGCTCGGCGCTTGAGGCGAAGGTAAGATCACTTGCCGAGGATTATGTGGCACAAGCTGTGGTTCAGGCAGTGGCATATGAAGGCTTTGTTGCAAGAGCAGACGGTTCGGCTGATGTGTTCTATCGTCTGTATGTCAACAAAGAAAATACAGGCAGAGAGGAAATGCTTGTTGCCTTCAACAGTACAACAGGGGCATTGCGGGAGATAACCGGGGAAGAGGAAGTCATTCCCGCAGGCGAGTGCGACAGATTAAAACCGGTTCTTACACACGGCCGGAAGGAAGAGATGGCAGATGTCCGATAACAATAAAAAGAACAATATCGGTAAAGAGTTTGAGCGGGCATTTACCGAGGGAATGGAGAATAATAACTGGTCATATCTGAATGATGTCATAGTTAAAAGTGTGGATAATTTTCTTGACGGTGTCGGGGACAGGATGAACAGTGCCATTGGCAACGTAAGCCCGAACGCCGTCCCTCTTTCCGAGAGGAAAGAGGATTTTTCCGGAAATACCAGAACAGCGCAGGCCCAAAGAACACTGCATGCCGAAAGAGAACGCGTAAGGCAGCAGATGGAGCGGGAGAAACAGGAAAGAGAACTTGCCAGAAAAGCAAGGCGTTCATCCGCCCGCAGGAGGCAGGCGACCGAGCTGGCATTTCCGTACAGGGATGTAGGATCGGCTCCGGCTACCGTCAAAACAATCCTCGGGGGAATGGGTTCCGGAGTATTTGCGGTCATGGCACTTATCGGAGTCATAACATCCGGTGCCGCAAGTGCCTCTTTTATCGTACCGGTGATCATAGCCGGTCTGTCCGGATGCATGCTCTCCTCCGGTATCAGGCAGGATAAACTGTCAAGGACAGCCGCACGCTATGTCGAGATCATAGGAAAGAGGCAGTATATTGATATCAGTATCCTCGCGGCATCAACGGGTAAAAGCGAGAGAAAGGTTGTCAGGGAGCTTAAGAAGATACTTAAAGCCGGTTATTTTCCGCAGGGACATCTTGACGGTAAAGGCAGAACATTTATATTAACCGACGAAGTGTTCAATCATTATCTGGAGCTGGAGACGAGACCATCGCAGGAGATATTCGATACTTCGGGCCGTTATGAGGATGAGCAGGAGTTCCCGACACTTTCCGCGGAAGAGTCAGCTAAGCTGTCGGCGATGATCAGGGAAGGCAACGAGTACATTTCCCGTTTTCATGAGCTTAACGCCGACATACCCGGCGTGGAAATATCCGCCAAGCTTGACAGATTTGAGAAGCTTCTGCGGGAGATATTCAGGAGCGTAAGGGAACATCCGGAACAGATGTCCAGGATCGGTGAGCTGATGGATTATTATCTCCCGACTGCGGCAAAGCTTGTCGAGGCGTACAGGGATTACGACAGTGTCAGCGAACCCGGTAAGGAGATAGAAGAAGCGAAGCAGGATATAGAAAACACTCTTGATACTATCAATTCTGCCATGAGTAAGCTTTTGAACAAGCTGTTCAAGGATTCTGTGCTGGATGTTACGACCGACGCACAGGTTCTAAAGACGGTACTTGCCCAGAAGGGTCTGTCCGGGGGCGACAATAACTCTATTATTTGAAAGGAGACATACAATGAGTGAAGAGTTTGAGGTTCAGGTTGCAGAGGGGGATCTTTCCGCCGAGGATAATGCACAGGTTGAACAGTACATGTCCCAGATCGATATAAGGGATTCCCAGTTCGTGCTTCAGTACGGCGCTGCCGCACAGAAGAATGTTGCCGATTTTTCCGAGGGGGCATTAAAGAGCGTCAAGACAAAAGACATGGGCGAGATCGGCACGATGCTTTCAAACGTTGTTACCGAGCTTAAGGATTTCTCGGTTGAAGAGGAGAAGGGCGGTATCCGGGGCCTGTTCAGAAAAGGCCAGAACCAGATGATCTCGCTCAAGGCAAAATATGACAAGGCCGAGGTAAATGTCAACAATATATGCAAGGCGATGGAGGGACACCAGCAGGTTCTTCTCAAGGATGTCGCCATGCTTGATAAAATGTATGATGAAAACCTTGATTATTTCAAGCAGCTGAGCCTGTACATAATCGCAGGCAAGAAAAAGCTCGAAGAAGCCAAGAACGTTGAACTGCCGCGCCTTCTCGCAAAGGCTGACGAGACGGGACTGCAGGAGGATACACAGGCGGCAAGGGATTACTCTTCAATGATCGAAAGGTTCGAAAAGAAGATATACGACCTCGAACTGACGCGGAATATTTCCATGCAGATGGCTCCGCAGATCAGGCTGATACAGAGTAATGATACTATAATGGCCGAGAAGATTCAGTCAACGCTTGTTAATACGATCCCTCTGTGGAAGAGCCAGATGGTCATCGCCATCGGACTCGATCACTCGCAGGATGCCGCAAGAGCCCAGCGTGAGGTCACCGATATGACCAACGAGCTTCTCAAGAAGAACGCGGAAGCTCTCAAGACCGCATCGATCGAATCAGCAAGGGAAAGCGAGAGAGGAATCGTGGATATTGAAACGCTTACAACGACCAACCAGATGCTTATAGAAACATTTGATGAAGTAATGAAGATCCAGTCCGACGGAAGGGCGAAGAGACAGGCAGCTGAGGAAGAGCTCGGAAGGATAGAGACGGAAATGAAGGAAAAACTATTGGAGGTCAGTAGGGAAAGTCTGAAAGGTGAGTAGTTTTGTATATTTCGATTGTTGCGCGCTTGTAGTTGAGGCGCTCATAATCGTATCTCTCTATATCCGCAATATGACAAGAGGGCGCGTCAACAGATGGGCTCTTGCGCTTATAGTGGATATTACAATTTCAACGGCAGCGGATCTTGCGGGTCACATCCTTGAAATAATGGGGCCGGGATATGTAGTGTGGAAGTATATTACCAATCTGGTGACTGTTTTGGGAACAACGTTTACTTCCGTGATTTTCTGCGGCCTGTTGCTGGCAATGATCGGGATATGGTACAGGGTCAGGGAAAGCCGTATACTGACAGCTCTCTACTGCATTCCCGCAGTCATAATGACCGTGGCTGCTGTTGTGGTCAACCCGTTTACGAAGATCATCTTCTATATAGACGGGAACGGATTCTATCAGAGAGGCATCGCGTTCTACAGTCTGTATGCCATAGCATATGCGTATGTAGTTGTAAGCTACATCGAGGTTATAAGGTACAGAAAGTTCTTTACGTTCCGTAAGATCATCAGCATCCTGATGGTGTTTGTAATGATGATCGCGGCAAGCATCGTGCAGGGATTAAGACCCGAATACTATATCCAGATGTTCACCACGGCGGTTTCATTCCTGCTCGTGGTATTTGGCGTCCAGTCCCCTGAAGAAAGGATGCATGCGTCAACGGGTCTGTTTTCCATGAATGCGTTTGTGCAGGACATCAACAAGTATTATGCGCTTAATGCACCGATTGGCGTAACCATGTCCGTTATGACCAATTACGGCACGCTTATAGAGATGCTCGGATTCTTCCCGATGCAGACGATCATCTCCGATACGGCATCAAGGCTTGACAAATGGGCAAAGGATAACCGTATCGATGCCGATCTGTACTATCTTGGCGGGGGAAGGTTTGCAGTCATATGCGATGAACGTTATGCGGACCGGCATATGACGATCGCACAGGAGATAAATGCAATACTGGCTTCCGAGGTCGAGATGGATGAGATGACCCTAAAGGTTATGAACAACGTTTGCTTCATCGCCTGTCCGCATGATGTCGACAGTCCGGATTTCCTGCTTGCAATCGACGGAATGCTGGAAGCCGAAGCATACAGCGGGGAACTGCGGTATGCCGAGAAACTGTTCGACAAGAAGCGGTTTGAACTACAGCGCGATATCTATAGGATTATAGACAGGGCATTTACGGAGCACCTGTTCAGCCTTCAATACCAGCCGGTCTATTCTGTGGAAGAAAACAGGTTCATCAGGGCGGAAGCTTTCCTGCGGCTCAATGATCCGGAATTCGGACAGATAAATCCGAATATGCTGATAACAGAAGCCGAGAAAACAAGTTCGATACATGCCATCACCACGTTTGTCATTGAGGATGTTTGTAAATTCATATCAATGTCGGAGTTTCTGCTTCTCGGTCTTGAATATGTCGAGATCAATCTCTCTCCGGTCCAGTGTATGTGGGACGATCTTGTGACTGTTCTTTTGTCAACGGTTGACAGCTATAACGTGCAGCCGAAGAATATATGCTTTAATATAACGGATGTGGAGAGCAAGGAAGCTTTTGAGGACATGAAGGCTAACGTAGAGGCGCTTGCCCGGTTGGGTTTCATAATATTCATGGATGATTTCGGCGCCGGGGTATTCGAACTGGAACGTATTGCCGGTATGCCGCTGTCAGGGATAAAATTAGACAGGACATTTGTCAAAGAAGGTCTTAAGCCGGAGAATTCGGCAATATTCGGAGGCAGTCTCAGAATGATCGCGGATATGGGTATTGATGCGGTCGCGGTCGGAGTGGAGAACGAAGAGATGGAGAAGAGCCTCATTGATCTTGGATGCAAATATCTGCAGGGGTATCAATACTGCAGACCTCTCGACAAGAAGGAGCTTATCAGGTTTATCCTGATGAGGTAGGTGTTATGGGTTCGCAAGTAGCAGCGTATGATTTTTGTGCAATTATTATACTGGCGGTTATCGCAGCCTTTTATTTCAGGATGAGCGTTCACGGCACGAGCAGGGCGCACATCATGACAGCGCTCGTTGCGGCCACGATCGCCTCATCGGTATTTGATTCGGTAAGGATCGGCCTTGCAGGATATGAAGCGGTATCCGAAACGGTACTTATCGCTGTGGATTTTGCGTTCTATCTGTTTGTTGCCACAATCCCGTTCTTCTATTTTATGTATGCTATTGCCTCGTCAAATATGTGGCATAAACTGCCGAAGCTTAAGACCGACATCGCACTTATCGCTTCTCCGGTCGCAGTAAATGTCGCGGTACTTGTTGCGGGCCTGTTTGTCCCCGTATCGTTTGAGCGCTATCTCATATTTATCATTTTCGCGATATATATTCTCATGGCGCTTTTGTTTTTGTGCATTAACATATACAGGGTTGACCGGAAAAAATTCTGTGTGTTACTGATGCCGGCCGTTATCGTATCGGCGGGGCTGGCAGCCGCGGCAGTGCAGAATCAGTTTGATATCGTCTGTTTTTGCGTTGCCGTCTGTGTATTGATGCTTGTTCTCATCAACAGAAGAGTGGAGGAATCCGTTGATCTGTCTACGGGAATGCATACATACAAAGTGTTTGCCGAAGACATGAATATCAATTTCAAGACAGGCAAGCATATGGAACTCATTCTGATCAGCATCATCAACTTTAAGTACGCAATCCGGTTGTTAGGATATGATGAAATGCTGCGGATGATGGGCGAGGTTTCGGATGAGATATTCGGCATTATGATGAAATATCATGCCCAGTTCATGTGCTACTATAACGGCGACGGCAAATTTGCCATAGAGCTGTCACGGAAGAACTTTGAGCATGCGCGGGAGATCGCCGATGAGATCTCGTATTCTATCAGCCGGAACATTAAAATGGAGACTGTCGATTTCGATCTTGCCATTAATACATGTCTGGTCAAATGCCCGGACGACGTTTCGGATATCGGGTCATTGTTCATGCTGATATCCGATCTTGACATATCGGGCGCTTCCGAAAGCGTTGTGTCAGCGGCAACTATTACCGGAACACAAGAATTCTCAATGAAGATGGAGATGTCGATGATAATCGACAGGGCACTTGCCAACCATTATTTTTCCGTATTTTACCAGCCGATATACGATACCGGATCCGGAAAGTTCAGGTCCGCCGAGGCGCTTTTGCGGCTTCGTGATCCGAAGTACGGATATATTTCACCGCAGCTGTTCATTCCGCTTGCCGAAAAGAGCGGAGCGATCCATGCGATAGGAAGATTTGTACTCGAAGAAGTTATAAAATTCATTGCATCTCCCGACTTCGCGCAGCTCGGAGTTGATTATATCGAGATAAATCTGTCGGTAATGCAGTGCCTTCGCAGCGATCTTGCCGATGAAGTGATAGATCTTGCCCGTAAATACGACGTTAACCCGTCAAAGGTAAACCTTGAGATAACGGAAACCGCAAGCGGGTACTCCCAGTCGAAGATATATACCAACATAACGAGGCTTGCACAGAACGGATTTTCACTGGCGCTTGATGATTTCGGAACCGGTTACTCCAACCTTATGAGGATAGCCCAGCTTCCGCTCGGCATAGTAAAGCTTGACAGAGCCTTTGTCATTTTGGAGGAAAAAGGCGGGAATCATGTTATCATCAAGAATATGATAAAAATGCTCAAGAACATGAATCTGAAAGTACTTGTCGAAGGGGTTGAAACGGTGGAAATGGCGGATTCTTTTACTTCCATGGGCGTTGATGAGATACAGGGATTCTATTACTCGAAGCCGCTCAGCAAGTCGGCTTATATCAGGTTCCTGCAGGAGAATACGGCGTAAAAATAAAAGTTTTAATTTCACTCAATATCTGATATTATTATAGTAAAGGCATCTTGTGCCGCGCAATCGGCGCATTATAAGGAGGAGACAAAATGCTTGCGACATTAATTCCTTTATTTGATGAAAATACAGCGGTAAGGGCGTATTCGCTGTTTGCCCAGAAAAAGAATTATCTGCGTAATCCGAGCATGCTCGGAACAGGTTCTTTGGACGGAGCCGGTTCCATACTCGGACTTGAGGTTGTGGAAAGCCTCGGAGCGGGAACGCTTGCCGATAACCAGGAGGTGTTTGTTGAGCTGTCCAAGATCTCAATGTTCTCTCCGATCGAAGAAGTCTGCTCAATGCCGCCCGGCAAGGTTGTCCTGCTGTTCGATCATAATGTTCCGGCAGAGGAGATGTATATAAAGAGGCTGCAGCAGCTCAAGTTCATGGGATATAAGCTCTGCATCAGAAAGCTTGCGATAGAACAGTTTGAGGAATACGGTCCGATACTGAAGCTTCTCGATTATATTATGCTTGATTACAAGAAGCTCAATATGACGGCTGCCAAGAACTTCTTCACCAAGGTTTATCCGCAGATAGAACTTATCGCGGTAAATGTCGATTCGCTTGAAGACTTCGAAGAACTTGCAAAAGGGAAGGCCTATTCACTCTATGAGGGGGATTTCTACAGACTTCCGGTCACAAAAGGGAAGACCAAGGTATCCCCACTTAAGGTCAACTATATCGAACTGCTGAAGATGGTCAACAATCCTGACTTTGAGCTCACAAAGGCAGCGGATATCATCGGAAGGGATACGGCGCTTGTTATCGAACTTCTCCGTATGGTCAATCATATGTCGATCAACTCCGAGATTACTTCGATCAGACACGCGGCGGCGATGCTCGGACAGAAAGAACTCAAGAAATGGATCAATGCGGTAGTATCGCACGAACTGTGCGCGGACAAGCCCAATGAGATTACAAGACTGTCACTCCTTCGTGCCAAACTTGCCGAAAATCTTGCACCTGTCTTCGAGATGGCTTCCCTGTCTTCGGAGCTGTTCCTGATGGGGCTGTTCTCGGTTCTTGATATCATACTTGACAAGCCGATGACCGAAGCTTTGAAGATGGTCAATGTATCCAAAGAGATTACGGATGCCCTTGTTGAGAAAAAGGGTGATATGGCCAAGGTATATGATTTTATTGTAAATTACGAGACGGCATCCTGGTCCGAGATCTCCAGACAGATGATCCTGTACAATATTAACGAAGCCCCCGTGTATGACGCATACGTTGATGCGCTTTCATGGTACAGAGATCTGTTCGGCGCAGAAGATGGCAGTAAGTCCTGACAGGTGCCGGAACGCTTATGATGGGGTATGAGATCACATCGATCGAAGATAATTGGATCTTTATCAAGCACGATTATCGGGATGAACTTGACGGATTCATAATGCTCATGAAGAGCATAGAGGGGGATCTTGATGGCAGGATCATCCAGATGGATGGAGAAGATATTCAGTATATTATACAGAACGATCCCTATAATCTTGTATTCAGGTGGGATGTCGAGATGGGCACTGCGGTGATCGTGCCCGACGGTACAAGTGTCGATGAGGTCGCTAAGATGCTGGAATATCATTTTGACAAGCTTAATAACTGACAAGAGGCTTCTCCTGCATATGGAGAAGCTTTTTATAATACCATGAAGGAATTATACGCCGAAGTAATAGTTGATATTTCAAGTGAGAATCTTGACCGCACGTTTCAATACAGGATTCCGGAAGAGCTTGCCGACAAAGTGCGTGTCGGCAGCCGTGTCCTTATTCCGTTCGGAAAAGGGAACCGCGAGATAGCGGGCTTTGTTCTCGAACTGTCAGCCAGTCCCGGATTCGATCCCCAAAAGACCAAGAGTATAATAAGTGTATTAAATGATGACAGTCTTGTGGAGCAGAAGCTGATAAAGCTTGCGTACTGGATGAAGACAAGGTACGGCTCCACGATGAACCGCGCCTTAAAGACCGTGCTCCCCGTCAGAAAAAATATCAGGGCAAAGCAGGAGCGTACGGTAAGGCTGCTGCTTCCCGAAAGCGAGGCGGAGCAAAAGCTTGAGTATTATAACGGCAGGAAAATGGTTGCAAGGGCAAGGCTTCTTGCCGAACTCATTGATGCGGGTCCAATAGATTACAGACTTGTTACGTCCAAGCTGAACATTTCCTCCGCAACGATTAAAGCGCTCTGCGAGCAGAAAGTCATTGAAGTCGTAAGCGAGCGAATGTACAGAAATACCGTTAAGGACACGGGACGGGGCGGGGCGTGCACACTAAATGATGCCCAAAGAAGGATAGCGGATGATTTTATCGAAGATTACAGGAGCGCAAAGCGCGGAACATATCTGATCCACGGAGTGACCGGGAGCGGCAAAACGGAAGTCTATATGCAGATGATCGAATATGTCGTATCGCAAAACAGACAGGTGATCGTTCTGATCCCGGAGATCGCACTTACATATCAGACGGTAATGAGATTCTACAACAGATTCGGAGACCGCGTATCGACACTTCATTCAAGACTGTCCGACGGTGAGAGATACGACCAGTTTGAGAGGGCGAAAAAGGGTGAGATAGATATAATGATAGGTCCGAGATCAGCGCTGTTTACGCCGTTTTCCGATCTCGGCCTCATAGTGATCGACGAAGAGCACGAGAACACATATAAGAGCGATCAGATGCCGAGGTATCACGCAAGAGAGGTCGCCGCCGAGCTTGCCGGGCTGCACGGCGCTTCCCTGGTGCTTGGGAGCGCAACACCGTCGCTCGAATCATACAGTGCGGCAAGGGAAGGACGCTACAAACTGTATACACTTAATGAAAGAGCAAAAAGCGCTCTCCTTCCTGCCGTAAACATTGTCGATCTTCGCGAAGAGCTAAGGTCGGGCAACAAAAGCATGCTATCGGCAGCTTTAGCCGCCGCGATCGATGACAGGCTCGCCAAGAAAGAACAGGTAATGCTGTTCCTTAACAGAAGAGGTATGGCCGGATTCGTATCGTGCAGATCGTGCGGAGAGGTCGTTAAATGTCCGCATTGCGACGTATCACTTGCAAAGCACAAATACGGGAAACTTATGTGCCATTACTGCGGATACGAGATACGTGAAACCGGCGCATGTGCCAGGTGCGGAAGCCGCCTCATAGGCGCAATGGGAACGATGGCCGGCTGTGAAGCGGCAGAAGAAGAGGTTAAAAAGGCATTTCCGTATGCTTCGGTCCTGCGTATGGACGCCGATACGACAAAGCAAAAGGGAGATTACGAAGCGATACTCTCGGCGTTTGCCAACCGCGAGGCTGATATTCTCGTGGGAACCCAGATGATCGTCAAAGGGCATGATTTTCCGTATGTAACGCTTGTCGGGATACTGGCGGCGGATATGTCGCTGAACGCCAATGACTACAGAGCCGGAGAGAGAACGTTCCAGCTGCTCGTGCAGGCTGCCGGAAGAGCCGGAAGAGACCGTCGCCCGGGTGAAGTCATAATCCAGACATACCGTCCGGAGCATTATGCGATAGCTGCCGCAAAGACACAGGATTATGTCGCGTTCTACGAGGAAGAGACAGGATACCGGAGACTGCTCGGATATCCGCCGTGCGGCCATATGCTCGCAATACTCATAGAAAGCCGTAACGGAAAAGAATGCGCCGGTACTGCCGCTTCATTGGCAGAAGCGGTCAGAAATGATATAATAAACGGTGTTTTTGTTATCGGACCGACACCTGCCACGATAAGCAGGATAAAGGACGTATACAGATTTATGATATATGCCAAGAGCGAAAACGAAGAAGCGCTCATCAGGATAAAAGACACCGCGGAGCAAAGCTTTGACGGTATGCATACGGACGGGGTTCGGATAAGCTTTGACCTTGATCCGATGAACGGATATTAAGACGGGCAGTAAAGGAGAATGGCAGATGGCACTCAGACAGATAAGGGAGATCGGTGATGCATGCCTTACAAGGGTGTGCAAACCCGTCAAGGAGATCAACAAGAGGACACTTGATCTAATAGACGACCTGTTCGATACAATGTACGATGCAGAAGGCGTGGGTCTGGCGGCGCCGCAGGTGGGCATACTCAGGAGGATAGCAGTTGTGGACACCGGAGAGGATAATCAGGAATCCCCTCTCGTCCTCATCAATCCCGAAATACTGGAGGTTAGCGGAGAACAGACCGATTACGAAGGATGTCTGTCCGTACCGGGAAAGGTAGGAAGGGTCACAAGACCCAATTATGCCAAGGTAAAGGCTTATGATACCGAAATGAACGAGTATATTGTTGAGGGCGAAGGCCTGCTTGCGAGGGCTCTGCTCCATGAGATAGAGCATCTGGACGGCCATATGTATGTTGAGAAGGTAAACGGACCGCTCATAACCAATGAGGAGCTTGCCGAGATACTCCGGGAACAGGAAGAAGAATGAAGATACTATTTATGGGCACCCCCGATTTCGCTGTCGGGATAATAGATGCGATAGTAAACAGCGGAGTCGGACAGGTAGTTGCGGCAGTTACCCAGCCGGATCGACCGAAGGGCAGAAGCGGAGCGCTTGCTGCGAGCCCTGTTAAGGAATATGCCGTATCGCACGGGATAAGGGTGATGCAGCCGGCCAAGATCAAGGATAAAACAGAAGTTGCCGCCCTTATGGAAACAGGTGCGGATATATTTGTCGTCGCGGCTTTCGGTCAGATACTGTCACGCGAGATACTCGACATACCGAAATACGGATGCATAAACGTTCATGCTTCGCTCCTTCCGGAATACAGAGGCGCCGCTCCGATACAGTGGGCGATAGCCGACGGTAAGAAATACACCGGTGTCACAATACAGCAGATGAACGAGGGTGTTGATACGGGCGATATAATATCATCGGTAAGGGTGGATATTGCTGATGACGAGACCGGAGCCAGCCTTTTCGACAAGCTGAGGGATGCCGGAGCCGCGCTTATCGTTGATACTCTCCGGCAGATCGAAAACGGGGGCGCAGGGCATACACCCCAGGATGAATCGAGGGCAACATATGCCAAAATTCTGAAAAAAGAAATGGGATGCATTGATTTTTCCCGGTCTGCCACGCAGATAGAAAGGATGATCAGGGCATTTACACCGTGGCCGGGAGGATATACGTACCTAAACGGCAGGATGATCAAGATCCGGGAATGCCGGGTTACGGAGCATTCCGGGAATGCGGCTGAATGCGGCAGTATAGTGTCGGTTTCGGGGGAAGGAATAAAGGTCGCGTGCGCGAACGGAGATCTTCTGATCACGCGCCTGCAGCCGGAAGGAAAAAAGGAAATGACGGCACATGACTTTCTCCTGGGCAATAAGATTGAGCCGGGCGTAATACTCGGAAAGAAGTAAAGAGAGGTGCTGTATGTACTACGGAATGGGATACAATACGGGCTATATTCTCGTCATAATCGGAGCGCTGCTCAGCATTATCGCGTCGGGAATGGTTAAAAAAACCTTCAGGAAATATTCGAAGGTGGCGGCAGCTTCGCATCTTACGGGAGCCGAGGTCGCGCAGGCGATCCTGAAAAGCGAGGGGATATACGACGTAAGGGTTGAACGGGTCAGCGGAAGCCTTACAGACAACTTCAATCCGTCCACGAAGATCGTCAATCTGTCGGAATCGGTCTATGGGTCGGAAAGCGTCGCCGCGATCGGGGTAGCGGCTCACGAATGCGGACATGCGATGCAGCATAATGAGGATTATTTTCCGCTGAAGATCAGAAGCGCCATACTTCCGGCGGCAAACTTCGGATCGAGATACGGTCTGTGGATCGTGATACTGGGACTGATCATAAGCTTCTTCAGACCGCTTGTATTTATAGGAGTGGTGCTGTTTTCGTTCGGTGTTGCCTTTCAGATCGTAACACTTCCCGTGGAATTCGATGCTTCCAAAAGAGCCCTCGAGACGCTTTCCTCGATGGGAATACTGGAGCCGGACGAGATGGAAGGAGCCGGCGCCGTGTTAAAGAGCGCTGCAATGACATATGTGGCGTCAGCTGCGGCATCTGTACTGTCGCTGCTGCGGCTCATACTGATCGCACGCGGAGGGCGCGGCGGTCGTGACTGATGTACGCACTATCGCATATGAGGCGCTCCTGGATGTTGAAAACGGACGCACGCTTTCCAATACAAAGGAAGTACTGGACAAATACTCATATCTTGAAAGGAACGACAGGGGTTTCTTGAAGAGGCTCATCGAGGGTGTGATCGAAAGAAGGATTACGATCGATTATGTCCTTGATCTGTACAGCAGGGTTCCCGTCTCCAAAATGAAAAAGCAGATACGGACGCTTCTTCGCATGGGAACGTACCAGCTGCTGTATACTGATGTTTCCGACCATGCTGCGGTTAACGAGACAGTGAGGCTTGCCCGCATGAAAGGCTTTGACAGACTGTCGGGATTCGTAAACGGCGTGCTGAGGACCATCATCAGAAACCGTGATTCGATACCGTGGCCAGATGAGAATGCTGACGTTGTCAGATATATGTCGGTCAGATATTCATGTCCCGAATGGATCGTAAATAAACTCGTGAACGAGCAGGGAAGGGACAACGCCGAAACGCTGCTCGAACTGTCGGTAAGCATCCGGCCCGTCACGGCGCGGGTCAATCTGTCAAGATCGGATGTAACAGATGCTGCGGCAAGAAGCGGCGGCAGAATCTCCGATATATGCGGTTGCGCGATAGTGCTCGATGATATCGACAATATCCGGGATATACCGGCCTTTGCAGACGGGAGTATATGCATTCAGGACATCAGCTCCATGCTTGTGGGAATGGTTGCCGGTGTGAAGGAAAACGACACCGTTCTGGATGTATGCGCATCCCCGGGCGGCAAATCGCTTCATGCGGCCGATCTGGCAGCCGGAGGCATCGTAACGGCGCTTGATGTTTCCGAGCGGAAGATCGCCCGTATAAGGGAAAATATCGACAGATGCGGCTTTTCGAACATAGAGACGGCCGTTGCCGACGCGACGGTCTATAACGAACGTTATGAGGAGTATGCCGATATCGTTATCGCAGACGTACCCTGTTCCGGTCTCGGGGTCATGGGACGCAAGAACGACAGCAAGTACAATATCAGCGAAGAGTCGATAGATGAGCTTGTGAAGCTCCAGAGGAAGATACTGGACAATGCGGCAAGGTATGTAAAGCGCGGCGGAATACTCATGTTCAGCACATGCACATGCTCGCTTCCGGAAAATCAGGGAAATATGAGCTATCTTACCGAAAAGTGCCGCCTTACGCCGGTCGATTTCTACGATCTGCTGCCCGACAGGCTGAAGGATACGACCGCAAGAGACGGGTATATACAGCTGTACGGGAAAGATAAGCTGACTGACGGCTTCTTTATCGGTAAACTGGTAAAATGAGCGATAAAAGGGATATAAGGTCATTTTCATATGAGCAGCTGCGGCATGAGATGGAAGCTCTCGGCGAGAAACCGTTTAGGGCGGACCAGATCTTTGACTGGCTGCATAACAAAAAGGTATCCGACTATTCTTCAATGACCAATCTGTCCGCGAATCTACGCGGGTTACTTTCCGAAAAATATGAGATATACGAAACCGTTCCCGTAAAAGTGCTCGTCTCGTCCATTGACGGGACAAGGAAATATGTTCACAGGCTTAATGACGGGAATGTTATCGAGACGGTGCTCCTGCGTTATGATTACGGCTATACGGCATGCATAAGCTCGCAGGCAGGATGCCGCATGGGATGCAGATTCTGCGCATCAACGATAGACGGGCTTGCAAGGAATCTTACAGCCGGCGAAATGGCCGGGCAGGTGTATTCCGTCGAGAAGGATACGAAAGAGAGAGTAAGCCATGTCGTTGTAATGGGGAGCGGGGAGCCGCTTGATAATTTTGATAATTTCACCGATTTTATCGAACTGATATCGGACAGCAGAGGTGCCGGGCTAAGCGGCAGGAATATAACCGCGAGTACATGCGGCATAGTACCGAGAATGATAGAACTTGCCGACAGAAGGTATGCTCTTACGCTTGCCGTATCGCTGCATGCTGCGACCGACGAGAAAAGAAGGCGCCTGATGCCCGTTGCCGAACGGTATTCGATAGACGAGCTTCTTGACGCCTGCCGGTATTATTTTGACAAAACCGGAAGACGTATCACGTTCGAATACAGTCTGATAGAGGGAGAAAACGACGGGGAAGAGGATGTCGAGGGACTGATCAGGATAGCGCGGAGCGTCAATTCGCATGTTAACCTTATTCCGGTCAATCCGATACGTGAGCGCCCGTTTCGCGCGACCGCTCCGGCTGCCGCCGCCGTACTTAAAAATAAACTTGAAAAAAACCATATAAATGTTACTATAAGAAGGGAAATGGGACGCGATATTTCCGCATCCTGCGGTCAGTTGCGCCGAAGTTTTCTCAAAGAATGCGCGGGAGATCAAAATGCTTAAGACTTATTCAATGACGGATATCGGAAGAAAGAGGAAGCTCAATCAGGATACGGTGTATTCCTGCGAACATCCTCTCGGCAATCTGAACAATCTGTTTATAGTCGCTGACGGAATGGGCGGACACAAGGCCGGGGATTATGCTTCGGCATATACGGTCAAGGCGATCGAACGCGAGGTTGAGGTCTGCGAGGACAGATCACCTGTCAAGATACTCCGGGAGGCGATAACGATCGCGAATACGGAGGTATATGACAAGGCGGCTGCAGAGGCGGACTTTGCCGGGATGGGGACCACATGCGTCGCCGCAACCATTACCGACGATGTAATGTATGTGGCCAATGTCGGTGACAGCCGTCTGTATCTTATAGATAAGGATATTACGCAGGTTACGAAAGACCATTCCCTTGTAGCCGAGCTTGTCAGAAAGGGCTCGATCGATGCTTCGCTTGCGAAAGGTCATCCGGACAAGAATATCATCACAAGGGCGATCGGTGCCGCACCTGTCGTCGATATTGATTTCTTCGAGGTTGAGCTGAACGCCGGCGATACCGTTCTGATGTGTACGGACGGACTGACGAACATGGTTGACGACGATGAGATACTCAGGATCGTAAGACGCGCGGTCGATGTGGCTGATGCGGCAGATAACCTTATTAAAATGGCTAATCATAACGGCGGGAAGGACAATATAGGGGTTGTCCTTATTCAGGTATCATGACACCTGTCTGCCATAAGGAGAGATAAATGCTTGAGATCGGGACTATTTTAGGGGACAGATATGAAATACTTGAGCTTATAGGCAGCGGCGGAATGGCTGATGTCTATAAAGCGAAATGTCATAAGCTCAACAGATTCGTTGCTATCAAGGTGTTAAAGAGCGAGTTCTCTTCCGACTCCGTATTCGTGGGCAAGTTCAAGGCCGAGGCACAGGCGGCGGCAGGACTCATGCATCCGAATATCGTAAATGTGTATGATGTCGGTGAAGAGGGAAGAATGTACTACTTCGTCATGGAACTTGTCGAAGGGATCACGCTCAAGCACTACATCGAAAAGAAGATAAGACTGACGGCCAAAGAGGCGGTAAGCATAGCCATTCAGGTATCCATGGGTATCGAAGCGGCGCATAACAACGGGATCATCCACCGTGACATTAAACCCCAGAACATAATCATATCCAAAGAAGGCAAGGTCAAGGTAGCGGATTTCGGTATTGCCAAGGCTGCGACGAGCAATACCGTCACATCGCATGCTATGGGATCGGTTCACTATACGTCTCCGGAACAGGCAAGAGGCGGTTATTCCGATGCCAAGAGCGACATATATTCCATAGGTATCACGCTGTTTGAAATGGTAACCGGGCATGTACCCTTTGACGGGGAGACAACGGTTGCGGTCGCGATAAAGCACATCCAGGAGGAAATGCCGTCTCCGAGAGTGTATGTACCCGATGTCCCGATAAGTGTTGAGAGGATAATAGCAAAGTGCTGCCAGAAGAATCCCGACAGACGTTACGCCAATGTGGGTCAGCTGATCCGGGATCTGAAGCATTCCCTCACGAACCCGGATGAAGATTTTGTTGTCATTTCGGAACCGGCGTCCGAGGGCGGAACCAAGAATATTTCCGACAACGAAAAAAGGGAGATACGGCAGCAGATGCAGGGAGGCATTATTCCCGCGGCACCGCCGGAGCGCATCAGTGAAGGTGAACAGCGCATCCGCCGTGACGACTACTTCGACGACAACGATGATTTTGAGGATGTGTTCGGGATCAGGAATCCCAGGAAGCAGGTCAGGGAAGAGCCTGTAAGCAGCAGATCCAATAAGCCTGATGGCAAAAAGAAGAAAAAACCGGACAGGAAAAAGCAGCCTGACAGAAAGGCGAGACCGTCATACCGTGACGACGACTATTATGAGGACGGACTGGACGATGACGTGGATCCCAAGATGGAAAAGGCTGTAACGATACTGCTTGTAGCCGCAGCAATAATCATTACGATAATTGCGATCGTGATTATAGGAAAAGTATTTGGCGCGTTTTCGGGAAGTCCGTTCTCGGACGACTCCGAGGAGCTTACGATAGAGACATCTTCGGGACGGGTTACTGTTCCGAATGTCGTCGGAATGACCGTCGCCGAGGCAAGCGATGCCCTCACTCAGGCAGGGCTTACCGCCAAGGCAACGTATAAGGAATCAACGGTATATGACAAGGATTATATCGAATCCCAGGATATTGAAGGCGGCACCGAGGTGGAGAGCGGCACCGTACTTAATCTTGTCGTATCAAGCGGCAAGATCGTGGGAGTCACCGTTCCCGATGTCGTCGGGATGACGGAAGCCGAGGCAAAGGTAATGCTTGACTCCGAAGGCTTCACGATGCAGAAGCAGCTCCAGGACAGCGACACCGTGGAAAAGGGAAAGGTCATCTCCCAGAGCCCTCTCGGAGCGACTACAGCTGCCAAGGGAAGCGCGGTCGCGGTAGTGATAAGCTCCGGTCAGAACGTGGAAACCGTCTCCATGCCGGATCTGAGCAATATGACCGAGGAAGAGGCAAGGGTCGTCATAGAAGAGGAAGGTCTTACGATCGGAACCGTCGCCGAGGAGGAGTCGGATACTGTTGAAAAGGGCAAAGTCATCTCCCAGACACCTGCAGCAGGAGGTACTGTGGATAAGGGCGCTGCCGTTAATATCAGGATCAGCCTCGGTAAGAAGACGAAGACGTATTCGTGCTCCGTATCTGTCGGCTCTCCCGCAAATATCATGGCCGGGTCCGAGGCGATCATAGTACTGATGAGCCCCGGCGGAGAAGAGCTTGCAAGATTCCAGACGACGTCTTTCCCGTATACGGTCAGCAAGAGCGGGATAACCGATATCTCAAGCGGTGTTGTAACGATAACATATCTGTCTGCCGAAGGAACCTGGGAGACCACAAGTCCTACGGCGGTAACCTTTACCGAAGAAGGTGAATAATGCGGGGCAGGATAATCAAGGGGATCGGCGGGTTCTATTATGTACATACCGATAACGGATTATATACCTGCAAAGCAAAAGGACTGTTCAGACTCGACGGGACGAAGCCGCTTGTCGGGGACTATGTGGATATCGACGTGATAGAGGGTGAGGATATGGTCGGAAACATCACGGCGATAGGCGACAGACGGAACACGCTTATACGGCCGAATGTTTCGAACGTCGATCAGGCTCTTATAATCTTTGCCCTGGCAAGCCCCGAGCCGAACTTTATCATGCTCGACAAGATGATACTCCAGTACAGGGCACAGAATGTTCCGGTCATGATCTGCTTCAACAAAGAGGATCTTGATCAGGATGATCTGGCACAAAGCATAATTGATGATTACCGGGACAGCGGCTGCAGACTGTACGTTACGAGCGCTGCCGCCAATGAGGGAATAGAACCGCTGCGTAACAGCCTTGAGAATATGACGACCACGGTGGCCGGGCCTTCCGGAGTCGGCAAGTCGTCGATCATTAATCTTCTTGCCGGCGGGGAAATAATGGCAACGGGAACCATATCGGCAAAGATAGAACGCGGAAGGCATACTACAAGACATTCCGAGATAATACCCATTAATACGGACACATATATAATAGACACGCCGGGATTCGCATCCTTCGACCTTTTCGATATTAAAGCGGAAGAACTGTCGGGTTATTATGAGGAGTTTGAGGATTATACGGCGTGTCGTTTTGTGCCGTGCTCGCATACGCACGAACCGGACTGTGCGGTAAAGCGGGCGGTCGGCAGCGGAGATATTTCACGCAGAAGATACGACAACTACGTGTATATATACAATGAATTGACAAAACTGAGGAGATACTGACAATGGTTATTCTTGCACCTTCAATACTTGCTTCGGATTTTACGGTGCTCGGCGAGCAGATGAAGCAGGCGGAGGAAGGAGGTAACGATTACTTTCATTTCGACGTAATGGACGGAATGTTCGTTCCCAACATATCATTCGGACTGCCGGTACTGAAGTCTGTCAGAAGGTTTACATCCAAAACACTTGATGTACATCTGATGGTCGAACAGCCGGAGCGCTATGTTGACAAATTTGTAAGAGCGGGAGCCGACATTCTGACGGTGCATCAGGAAGCCTGTGCTCCTCTTAAGGAAACGATAGAACACATCCATTCCCTCGGAGCAAGGGCGGGGATCGCAATTAAGCCGGGAACGGATATAGACGTCCTTCGGCCGTACTATGCTCTTGCGGATATGTTCCTTGTAATGACCGTGGAGCCGGGGTTCGGCGGTCAGAAATACATGGATGTATGTACCGGAAAGATAAAAGCATTGCGGGAAAGCCTTGATGAAAACGGACTTGATACGGACATTCAGGTTGACGGCGGGATCACAAGAGATAATGTCGAAGAGGTTTTGTCGGCAGGCGCCAATGTTATAGTGATGGGCTCGTCGATATTTAAGGGAGATATCACCGGGAATACCCGGTATTTTTCGGAACTATTCAAAAAGTATAACTGCAGCGGGAGAGTATCATCATGAAGAATTATATCAAGATAGCGCGGCCGGACCACTGGGTCAAGAATGCATTCATTATCCCGGGAGTGGCGATCGCCATGCTCCTTACGGATTTTTCCTTTTCCTACGATGTCATAGTAAAGTTTATCATCGGATTTGCGGCCACATGCTTTATCGCATCCGCCAATTATGTTATCAATGAATGGCTTGACGCAGATTTCGATAAATATCATCCGACCAAAAAGAACAGACCGGTAGTATCGGAGAATATGAAGCTGTCATATGTGCTCATTGAGTACGTTCTTCTGATCGTACTGGGTCTGCTTCTTTCATTTGCCGTAAGCAATATCTTTGCATATATGGAGATCTGGCTCCTGATAATGGGGGTTCTGTACAATGTCAAACCTTTCCGGACCAAGGATATACCTTATCTCGATGTCCTGTCGGAATCGATCAACAACATGATAAGGCTCCTTCTGGGCTGGTTTATAATAACATCCGAGTATCAGCCGCCCAGCAGTATACTTATCGGTTACTGGTTTGCAGGGGCATTTCTTATGGCAACGAAGCGGTTCGCGGAGTACAGGATGATCGGGGATCCCGATGTCGCGGGTCACTACAGAAAGAGCTTTGCGCATTATTCCGAGACAAGCCTTCTTATCTCTTCATTCTTCTATGCGATGTGCGCAACATTCTTCATCGGCATATTTATGATCAAATACAGGATGGAGTATATACTGGCGATGCCGCTGTTATTCGGATTGTTCTGCTTCTATCTGTACATTGCGTTCAAGCCGGATTCCGCCGTTCAGAAGCCTGAGAAGCTGTACAAGGAAAAATCACTGCTGTTGTATATTACGGCTCTTATAATAGTACTGTTCCTGCTGACCGTGATCGATCTTCCGATGCCGGAATACTGGTCGTATCCTACATTGTTTGATATCAAATATGTGAAATGATGAGAACAGATCACGCATACATTCTATATGTATTCGATCTTGACGGGACGCTCTATGATCAGCCAAAGCTCCGGCTGACCATGGCAATGCGTCTCCTGTCATATTATATCCGCCATCCGCTTCGGATCCGGGAGCTTATCATACTGCAGCACTTCAGGCAGATAAGGGATGAGTGGACGAATAATGCATCGGATACTGCAATATACGAAAAGGTTGCAGAGGATAAAGGAACAACTCCGGAAGCAGTTGCCGGAATAGTGAACAGATGGATATATGACAATCCCCTTACGGCACTTCGCGGGGCACGCGATGAATACCTTGCCGGGCGTATACGTAAGATCCGCCGGGACGGAAGGAAGGTTGTCGTGCTGTCGGACTATCCGTCGGAGGATAAGCTTAAGGCACTTGATATTGAGGTTGACGGTAAGTACGGACCGGAAGATGAGCGTATAGACGAACTGAAGCCGTCCCCTAAGGGACTGTATCTCATAATGCAGGACTACGGCGTATCGCCCGGAGATATGCTTATGATCGGCGACCGCGATGAGAAGGACGGGCAGTGCGCCAGGGCAGCCGGAGTCGACTGCCTGATACTCGACCGCAGGGTCAGAAAAAGGAATTACGATGAAATCGGAATTTAAATACATGATCATTCTTCATATACTGCTCGGGGTGTATTCACTTACCGGGGTGGCATCCAAGTATGCGGCGGGCGAGGAATTCCTGTCCCCGCGATTCGTGATGTTCTACGGGCTGTCTCTTACGGGTCTGTTTATCTATGCGTTTGTGTGGCAGCAGATCATAAGGCATATGCCCCTTATAACCGCATACGCCAACAAAGGAGTAACGGTCATATGGGGAATATTGTGGGGATACTTTATCTTTTCCGAAGAGATCACAATGAGGAAGATAACAGGCGCCATCATCATAATAGGCGGAATAGTTCTGATCGTGACTGCGGATAAGGATCAGGAATTGCCGCCGTCCGGGGAGGATGCGACAAATGAATAATGAGATCAAGCTCCTGGACTGTACTTTAAGAGACGGCGGATATCTTAACGACTGGGAATTCGGAAAGAGCAATATCGTCAATATATTCGAGAGGCTTGTGAGTGCCGGGATCGATATAATCGAGACCGGATTTATAGACAGCAGGAGGGAATTTGACGAAAACAGGACGATCTTTCCAGATACCGCATCCGCAAACATTATCTACGGCAGACTCGACAAGGGAAGCTCCATGATCGTCGGTATGATAGATTACGGAACATGTCCCATCGGTAATATTATGCCCGCCGACAGGTGCTGCCTTGACGGGATCAGGGTGATCTTTAAGAAACAAAAGATGCACGAGGCTATTGATTTTTGCCGTGCTGTCAAGGAAAAAGGATACAAGGTCTTTGCCCAGGCCGTATCGATAACAAGCTATAACGATGATGAACTGTCGGAGCTTATCGGGCTTGTCAACGACCTTGAGCCGTATGCTTTTTCGCTCGTTGATACATACGGGCTGCTTCATAAGGGGCAGCTGCGGCATTATTTTGACTTCGCATGCGCACATTTAAAACCGTCGATAGGGATAGGATATCACGCCCACAACAATTTCCAGCTTGCATACGCAAACTGTATCGAGCTACTCGACGATCCTCCGACAGACCGCACGCTCATAGTCGACGGCACGCTCTACGGAATGGGAAAGAGCGCCGGCAATACGCCGATCGAGCTTCTTGTCATGCACATGAATTCATATCACGGCACGGGATATCATAACAGCCAGATACTTGAAGCGATAGAGGTAACCATGCTTGATATCAAACGCAAGGTTGACTGGGGATATTCATTCAAATTCTTCCTTGCCGCATCGCACGACTGTCATCCCAACTATGTCAATTACCTGATGGATATCGGGAAACTGTCGGTCAGATCGATAAGCGAAATACTTGATTCGCTTGAGGGAGAGAAGAAGCTTCTGTATGATAAGGATTATATAAGGGAGCTGTATTTTGAGTATCAGAAGCAGCAATGCAGGAATTCCGATTCGGTCGGTGAATTGATGACTTCCCTCAAGGGTGCTGATATTCTCGTCATGGGACCCGGCAAAAACATATACGAACAAAGAGACCGTGTGGACACATATCTTTCCCGGAACCGGTGCGTTACGATATCGATCAATTTCATACCGGAAGGCTATGAGACAGATTATGTATTCATGAGCAATGCCAAGCGTTATGTCCAGCTGTGCTCCGCACTCAACGAACAGAAGGAAAAATCAAAGCTTATAGCTACTTCCAATATCACGAGAACGCTCGGAGAATTTGATTATACTCTTAATTACGGCGAATTGCTTGATGAAGATGCGCTAATGCCGGATAATCCGCTCATCATGCTGCTGAAACTGCTGAAGGAGGCGGAAGTATCGTCTATCGCGCTTGCCGGATTTGACGGATACAGGGAAACGTCCGTATCCAATTACGTCAACCCGAACATGGAGTATTCATACAGCATGGAGGAGGCGGACAACATCAACAACGATACGGTAAAAGGGATCAGGAAACTGGGTCTTGCAAGTCCGCCGGTATTTGTAACGGAGAGTATATATGAGATATGATGCGGTAGTATTTGATCTGGACGGAACACTTCTGGATACGTCCGAGGGGATATACCGTTCGCTTGGTTATGTTATCGATACGCTTAATCTTGAGCGGCCGGGCGACGATGTAATGCGCACGTTCATAGGGCCTCCCATACAACGCTCGTTCGCAAGGGTATACGGCATGGATAACGATGAGGCAAACCGGGCGGCGGGACTGTTTCGCGACAGATATAAGGATAAAGACGTTCTTCTTGCCAGACCGTATGACGGTATCATCGAAACTATAGAAAAGCTTAATGCGGCCGGCATCAGGACCGGTGTTGCGACATACAAAAGGCAGGATTATGCCGACAGGATACTGGAGCATTTCGGATTTGACAAAGTCTTTCGTGTGATGTGCGGATCGGATCCGGAGGGACTGCTTACCAAGAAGGATATAATAGAGAACGCATTAAAGGCTCTCGGTGCGGATGACAGATACAGAGCAGTAATGGTCGGCGACAGCGACAATGATGCGATAGGAGCCGGGGAGATAGGCGTATGCTTTATAGGGGTCACATACGGATTCGGTTTCGCATCGGCAGGAGACGTTGATGAATATGATAATATCGGAGCGGCAGCAAGACCGGAAGATATAGCGGGAATATTATTATGAAGGTAAAAGTATCGGAATATATAGCGGATTTTTTCGCAGATCACGGGGTCAGCGATGTTTTTATCGTAACGGGCGGAGGTGCCATGCACCTTGATGATGCGATAGGTCATAACGACAGGATCAGATGCACTTACAATCATCATGAGCAGGCATGCGCCATTGCGGCGGAAGGATATACAAGGCTTACCGGAAGGGTCGCGCCGGTATATGTAACAAGCGGTCCGGGAGGCACCAATGCGATCACCGGAGTATTGGGCGCGTGGCAGGATTCGATACCGGTGTTTGTTGTCTCGGGACAGGTGAAGTTTGAGACGACGACAGCTTCGACCGATGTTCCGCTCCGCCAGCTCGGGGATCAGGAATACCAGATCACGGAATGCGTCAGTAACATGACGAAGTACGCAGTCATGGTAACGGACGCCGGCACGATAAGGTATCATCTTGAAAAAGCGTGGCATCTGTGCCAAAGCGGGCGCCCGGGTCCCGTATGGCTTGATATACCGCTTGATGTCCAGGCTGCGATGGTAGATCCCGAAGAACTTCAAGGGTATACCCCCGATGAAGACAGTATGGTCATGTATGATACGTCGCAGACCGCACGTATCATAGACAAGATCAATGAGTCGGCAAGGCCCGTTATCCTTGCCGGAACGGGAATCAATGCAGCAGATGCGAGGGATGAGTTCATAAAGTGTGCCGAAGCGCTCGGGATACCGGTGGTTACGGCGTGGAATGCGCACGACCTGATCCCGACGGATCATCCGCTCTTTTGCGGAAAGCCGGGAACGGTCGGACTTCGGGGAGGTAATTTTATCGTCCAGTCCGCAGATCTTCTCCTCGTCCTCGGATGCAGGATGAACATCAGAATGATAAGCTACAATAAGCACGAATTTGCAAAGGATGCTTATAAGATCGTTGTTGATATAGATGAGGCGGAGCTTCGTAAGCCAACCGTTAATGTTGATATGCCCGTATGCGCCGATGTGAAGGACGTGATGAAGGATATCTGTGAGTATGTGGAGCGTGAAGGCGCATATGACAAGGATGCACACAGGAACTGGCTCGAGAGGGCAAGGAATGTTGATGCGAGATATCCTGCCGTATGTGAAGGCTATCATAATACGCCAAAGCTGAACCCGTACGTATTCTATGAGACGCTCCATAAGTGCCTTCAGGAGGGCGATGTTACCGTCTGCGGTAACGGGGGAGCATGCGTGATAGGCTTCCAGACTGCTGTCATCAAGAAGAACCAGAGACTGTTTACCAATTCCGGATGCGCCGCCATGGGATACGGTTTTCCGGCTGCCGTGGGCGCTGCCACGGCCAGAAGGCGCGATATGGAGAGGGGGAATACCGCATCGGATCGTGTCATATGCGTAGACGGAGACGGAAGCTTTATGATGAATATCCAGGAGCTCCAGACGGTAAAATACAACAACCTTAATATTAAGATCATAATATTAAATAACAATGGTTATCATTCGATCAGGCAGACGCAGCAGAATCTGTTCTCTTCAAGACCGCTTATCGGTGTATGTGACGGCAACGGAATATCATTTCCGGATTTTGAGAAGGTGGCATATGCGTTCGATCTGCCGTATGTCCGTATAGACAGTGAGGATAACCTTGCGACGCGCATTACGGAAGCGATCGATAGCGCCGGTCCTGTTATGATCGAAGCCGTGGTTGATGATAAGCAGAACTTTGAACCGAAGCTTTCTTCGAAAGTACATGAGGACGGTACGATCACTTCTGCCGCTAATGATGATATGTTCCCGTTCCTTCCGAAAGAGGAATATGATTCAGTCAAAGAGTATCTGAGAGGATAATACTATGAGCAAGATTTCGATCATAATCCCTGTCTACTACAATTCAGACACGCTGATGCTTCTGTATGAGGATATGAAAGCCAAGATCCTTGGTGATATCGGGGATTATGAGATCGTAATGGTCGATGACGGTTCGGGAGACGATTCCTGGGCTGTCATGAACAGTATCAGGGAGCTTGATGATAACGTTAAGCTTGTGAGACTGTCGCGGAATTTCGGAGAGCATGCCGCGATACTTGCCGGGCTGTCGCAATGCACGGGCGACTGCGCAGTGACGAAACAGGCCGATCTGCAGGAGGATTCGGAGCTGATCGTCAGGATGTACGATAAGTGGAAAGAAGGGAATAAGGTTGTCCTTGCCGTCAGAGAGGAAAGGGATGATCCGGCGGTCAAGAAATTCTTTGCCAACCTGTATTATTCCATTGTACGCAGGACGATAGACAGCAAAATGCCGAAGGGAGGTTTTGATTGTTACCTTCTTGACCGTCAGGCGATAGAAGTACTGATGCGGCTTGATGAGAAGAATTCATCCCTGTCCCTGCAGGTGCTGTGGATAGGATTCAGATCGGCAAATGTGTACTTTCACAGGAAGGATCGCGAGGTCGGCAAATCCCGCTGGACCTTCTCCAAGAAGTTTAAGCTTGCAGCCGATTCAATGATGAGCTTTTCCTATTTTCCGATAAGGTTTATGTCCGGAATGGGCGTGGTCATGGCTGTTTGTGCTTTCATATGGATAATCGGGGTCATTATCGAATATATCAATACCGGAACGCCCGTGCGCGGCTGGTCGACCCTTATGTGCCTTGTATTGTTTTCGACAGGAGTGATACTGCTGACGCTCGGGGTACTTGGAGAGTATCTGTGGAGGACACTTGACGCAACACGTAACAGACCGGTGTATATAGTGGACGAGGTTAAAGAGCCGGGGAGTAAGGACGGATGACAGGCTATATAATCATATTCCTGTCGGCATCTCTCATATCGGCATTTTCGCAGATACTGTTGAAGCTTGCCGCAAGGAAACAATACAGGTCATGGATATATGAGTATCTGAATATAAGAGTAGTGACGGCGTATGCAATCTTTTTTCTTGCAACTCTTATAACGGTATACTGTTATAAGGTTATCCCGCTGTCACTGGGCGCCATGCTTGAATCAAGCGGCTACGTGTTTGTTACGGTATTGGGAGGACTGATCCTCAAGGAAAAAGTATCACCGCAGAAGCTTGCGGGAATGGCGCTTGTCATACTCGGAGTGATAATCGTGGCAGTTTAGCCGGGCGGAATAATCCCCCTCTTTCCTGCAAAGTCCGGGTCATTATTACAATCAGTTAATGGTGAGTATATGGAACGTGTTATCGTGGGTATGTCGGGCGGCGTTGACAGCGCAGTGGCGGCATACCTTTTGAAAATGTCAGGATATGATGTCATCGGTGTTACACTCCGCACCTGGGTCGGAAAGAGCGGGGAGGAGAGCAGATGCTGCGAGATAAGCGATGCGCGGTCTATTGCCGATGCTTTGGATATTCCGTATTATGTGCATGACTGCTTTGCCGAATTTCGACAAAACATAACGGATCCTTTTATGGAAGATTATATCCGCGGGATAACGCCCAATCCATGCATAGAATGCAACCGGCGGCTCAAATGGGACAAGATGCTGAAGATGGCGGATGATCTCGGGGCAGCGTATGTTGCAACAGGGCATTATGCTTCGGTCCTGCAGCTTGCGGGCGGAAGATTCACGGTAAAGCGTGCGGATACCCCGGCAAAAGACCAGACATATATGCTGTACAAGCTGTCGCAGGAGCAGCTTTCAAGGACGCTTATGCCGCTCGGGGCTCTTAGTAAAGACGAGGTAAGAAAGATAGCAAGGGCGGCGGCGCTGCCTGTTGCCGACAAACCGGATTCCCAGGAGATATGCTTTGTAAGTGATGATGATTACGCCGGATATATAGAAGCAAATTATGACGGCTCGCTGCCCGGGGAAGGAAATTTTGTCGATGAGGACGGTAATATCCTCGGACGTCATAAAGGGATAATCCACTATACGGTAGGTCAGAGAAAAGGACTCGGCATCGCATTCGGATATCCCATGTACGTCAAGAAGATAGACGCCGGGAAGAATGAAGTAGTGCTGTCCGATAACGAGTCGCTGTATACTGATACGGTTGTGTGCCGCGATCCTAATTATATGAGTATTTCCGATATGGGAGAAGGAGATGCCGTCAGGTGTAAAGCCAAGGTTCGCTACCGTCATGAGCCGCAGGATGCAATCGCACGGACCGATGGCGAAGGGCATCTGATCATCTGCTTTGACAAGCCGGTAAGAGCGGCGTCCCCGGGACAGTCGGCTGTCATGTATGATGAGAACGACTGTATAATCGGGGGCGGAATAATCATATAACACGCAGACGTGCCTGCTATAGGTTTTTCTTATAGTCCGCTATATCATTCCGGTATTGTACATAATCTGCCGGAGACTGTAGAATAATACCAAAATAACGGGCAGTTGTTGTTCAAGACGAAAGGAGAACAGTCATGAGTGATTACAAATTTGAAACATTGCAGTTACATGTGGGGCAGGAAGAGGCTGACCCGGCAACGGACGCAAGAGCGGTGCCTATCTATCAGACGACATCATATGTATTCCACAACAGCAAGCATGCAGCCGACCGTTTCGGACTGGCAGATGCGGGAAACATCTACGGAAGACTTACCAATTCCACACAGGATGTTCTGGAAAAGAGACTTGCCGCACTTGAAGGCGGAACTGCAGCGTTAGCGCTTGCGAGCGGAGCAGCTGCCGTTACATACACAATAGAGGCCCTTGCGGCAAACGGCGGGCATATCGTATCACAGAATTCGATCTACGGCGGAAGCTACAACCTTCTTGCACATACTCTTCCGCAGTACGGGATCGAGACAACCTTTGTCGACATTCATAACCTCAAGGAAACCGAGGATGCGATCAGGGAAAATACAAGAGCGATCTACATCGAGACACTCGGAAATCCCAACAGCGATATTCCGAACATTGACGCTCTTGCGGAAATAGCACATAAGCACGGTCTGCCGCTTGTCATAGACAATACTTTCGGTACGCCGTATCTTATAAGACCTATAGAGCACGGCGCCGACATAGTAGTTCATTCGGCGACAAAGTTTATAGGCGGACACGGAACAACACTTGGCGGTATCATAGTTGAAGGCGGTAACTTCAACTGGAAAGCAAGCGGAAAATACCCGAACCTCGCAGATCCGAACCCGAGCTATCACGGCCTGTCGTTCTACGATGCCCTCGGCGGAGCCGCATTCGTTACTTATATCCGCGCTATTCTGCTTCGTGATACGGGAGCAACGATCTCACCGTTTAACGCATTCCTCCTTCTGCAGGGAGTGGAGACACTGTCACTTCGGCTCGACAGACATGCGGAGAATACCGCAAAAGTCGTAGAGTACCTGAGCCGCCATCCGAAGGTTGCAAAGGTAAATCATCCCGCGCTTCCCGATCATCCCCAGCATGATCTGTACAAGAAATACTTCCCGAAGGGAGGAGCTTCCATATTCACATTTGACATCAAGGGTGGAAGGGATGAAGCATGGAAATTCATCGATAACCTTGAGATATTCTCGCTTCTTGCAAACGTTGCCGATGTAAAGAGCCTTGTAATACATCCTGCGTCGACGACTCATTCCCAGATGACGGAAGAGGAGCTTAGAGCGGCTGATATCAATGAAAGCACTATCAGATTATCGATAGGAACAGAACACATTGATGACATAATCGCGGATCTTGAGAAAGGATTTGCTGCAATATAACAGCTTTTCCCGAGCGGGACATGAATACAAAAAGACCGGCATGAACCGGTCTTTTTGTTGTGACAATTACCTATTGACCCGGTAGGCAAAAGGGTGTATATTCGTATGGAAAAAATCATCAGGTGGTGCTTATATGGATAACAATATGCTTACAGTTAATAATCTGCATGTAAATGCGGGAAAGGCAGAGATACTCCGCGGAGTGGATCTTGTAATCGGTGCGGATGAGACCCATGTTCTTATGGGACCTAACGGTACGGGCAAATCCACACTCGGTTATGCCATTATGGGTAGTCCGCAGTATGAGATAACAGAAGGCAGTATCATTTTTGACGGAGCGGATATCACGAAAGAGCCTGCGAACGCGCGGGCCGCAAGAGGGATATTCCTCTCATTCCAGAACCCTCCCGATGTTCCCGGAGTAACGCTTTCGGCATTTATCAGGAGCGCACTTGAGAATATAAGCGGACAGCGGGTCAAACTGTGGGACTACAAAAAGAAGCTTAAAGAGACAATGCAGCTTCTCGACATGGATGAGTCGTATGCCGAGAGAGACCTTAACGTGGGATTTTCGGGCGGAGAGAAGAAGAAGGCCGAGATACTGCAGCTGCTGATGCTTGAGCCGAAGTTTGCCATACTTGACGAGACTGATTCGGGACTTGATGTTGACGCGGTCAGGATCGTTTCATCCGGAATAAGCGAATACAGGAAGCGCTGCCGGGGCTCGCTTCTCGTGATAACCCACAGTACGGGGATACTCTCATCACTCAGGGTGGACCGGACTCATGTGATGATTGACGGCGTCATAGCAAAGAGCGGAGATGCATCACTTGTGGATGAGATAAATGCAAACGGTTATTCCCAGGAAACGGATGTATAAGGCGGCGTATCGTAATGGAAGATAAAACATTTGTGGAAGATATTGACAGAAGCCTGTATGATTTCAGGAATGAAGACGCTGATGCGTACAGGCTGAAGGACGGTCTTACCGAGGAGATAGTACTTCAGATCTCCGAAGAGAAGAATGATCCGGAGTGGATGCGGCAGCTGCGTCTCCGGTCATTGAAACTGTATAACGAGATCGCTTTCCCCGAATGGGGGCCTTCGATAGAAGGACTTGATATAGATCATATCGCGACGTATGTCCGCAAGAACACAAAGCTGGCGGACAACTGGGACGAAGTCCCCGAGGAGATCAAGGACACGTTTGAAAAGCTCGGAATACCGCAGGCAGAGAGAAAATCACTCGCCGGGGTCGGAGCGCAGTACGATTCCGAACTGGTATATCATAATGTGAAGGATGATGTCGCGAAGCAGGGCGTGGTATACAGCGATATAGAAAGCGCTCTGCACGGAGAATATGCGGATCTTATCAAAGACAGGTTCATGAAGCTCATTCCTCCGAACGATCACAAGTTTGCCGCTCTTCACGGAGCGGTCTGGTCGGGAGGATCTTTCGTATACGTTCCGAAGGGAGTAAAGGTTGATATCCCGCTCCAGTCATACTTCAGACTGAATGCAAAGGGGGCGGGACAGTTCGAGCATACGCTCATAATAGTTGAAGAAGGAGCCGATCTTCATTTTATCGAGGGCTGCTCCGCACCGAAATACAATGTCGCCAACCTGCATGCGGGATGCGTGGAACTGTATGTCGGAAAAGGCGCAAGACTGCGCTATTCAACAATAGAGAACTGGTCCAGGAATATGTATAACCTCAACAGCAAGAGGGCTGTGGTGGAAGAAGGCGGAAGGATCGAGTGGGTGTCGGGTTCTTTCGGTTCACATATATCCTATCTGTATCCTATGAGTATATTAAAGGGTGATGATTCGAGCATGGAATTTACCGGTATCTCTTTTGCGAACACCGACCAGAATCTCGATACCGGAGCCAAGGTAGTCCATATGGGCAGGAATACAAGCTCCTATATCAATACAAAATCGATATCGAAAGGCGGAGGAGTGTGTACATTCCGAAGCGCCGTCAGGATCGACCGGTCGGCGGAAGGCTCCAAAAGCTCGGTATCATGCGAATCGCTCATGCTTGATTCGATATCACGCTCCGATACGATACCCGCGATGGATATAAGGACGAACAAGACCGATGTCGGTCATGAGGCGCAGATAGGAAGGATAAGCGACGAGACGGTATTCTATCTAATGTCGAGAGGTCTTAGCGAGGAAGATGCCAAAGCGCTCATAGTCAGCGGATTTGCAGACAACGTAAGCAAAGAGCTTCCGCTTGAATATGCGATCGAGATGAATAATCTCATCAGGCTGGAAATGAAAGGAAGTATCGGATGATCAGGATGAACAAGCTCCCCGCAAGTACATTCAACCACCTTCACATGAATGAGAGCGTAGTGGATCATGATGCGGGAGAGCCGGTGATATATGAAATATCGGAAGATAAAAGGCTTGATATCGATGAGGGCGGCGACAAGAAAGTAAACATAGCGGTTCCGGCAGGACAGAGCATAAACGTCGTAATGTCATACGGCGCCGGAAGCACACAAAATGTCGAAACATATGCAACACTCGGAAAAGGATCGACGCTTAAGCTGATACAGACCCGTATATCTGCCGGAGAAGGAAAGCTTCTCGGAAGATTATGTGCAAGACTTGATGAAAGCTCAAGACTGGAGGTTATCCAGATATATCTGCCCGGGGGCGAAATATATTCGGATCTTACCGCCGACCTTATCGGGGATGAAAGCAGTGTCGATATCAGCTGTGCGTACTTTGCCGGGGAGGATGCGCATATTGATATGAACTATGTCGTTAACCACACGGGCAAGAGGGGCGTCAGCAATATAAGCGTTAACGGAGCCCTGAATGAAAACGCTTTCAAGCTCTTTAAGGGAACGATCGATTTTCGGACGGGCTCGTCCGGATCAAAGGGCGATGAAAGAGAAAAAGTGATACTGCTTGACGAAAATGTGATCAACCAGTCGCTGCCGGTGATACTGTGTACGGAGGAAGATGTTGAGGGAGCACACGGTGCGGCGATAGGAAGCATTGACGAGGATGTCCTCTTCTATATGCAAAGCCGCGGGATCAGCCCGGAAGATGCCAGGAAACTCGTCATATACGGAATGTTTGACAGCCTTCTTGCGAAGGCGGACGATACAATAATAAGCGAAAAGGTACAACAATGTCTGCAACAGGTAAGATTATAAGAACAAATGAAGATATCAGGAATGATTTTCCGCTCATAGCGCGAAGCGGTTATGCGTATCTTGATAACGCGGCCACATCACAGAAACCGGCATCGGTAATAGAGGCGGAGAGTTCATTCTATACAGACCATAACGCCAATCCAATGCGCGGGTTCTATCCGCTGAGCCTTGACGCCACCGCTATATACGAGGATGCCAGAAAAAGCGTTGCATCTTTTATCGGCGCCGCATCAAGTGATGAGATCGTCTTTACGAGGAATGCCACCGAGAGCATCAATCTTGTCGCGTACAGCTGGGGGCTTAATAATATCAAAGCCGGTGATGAGATCGCGGTATCTATTGCCGAGCACCATAGCAACATGCTTCCGTGGCAGATGGTCGCAAAGGCCACAGGCGCAACGCTTCGTTATATCGAGTGTGATACGGACGGAACCTTTACGGATGAAGAACTGATGCGGACGATCAATAACAGGACGAAGCTTGTTGCGTTCGGGCATGTATCAAATGTTCTCGGACGGTGCAATCCGGTAAGGAAGATCATCGATATGGCACACTCTGCGGGAGCGCTTGTACTGATAGATGCATCCCAGAGTATCCCGCACATGAAGATCGATGTAATGGATCTCGGAGCTGATTTTCTTGCCTTTTCGGGTCATAAACTCCTGGCACCGATGGGAATAGGCGTTCTCTATGGGAGAAGATCACTTCTTGACGATATGCCGCCCTTCCTTATGGGAGGTGAAATGATCGAGAGCGTCAGAAGGGACGGGGCAAAATATGCCGAAGTGCCGCACAAGTTTGAGGCGGGAACCGTAAATGCCGCCGGCGCCGCGGCTCTTGCCGAAGCGATCAGGTATATAAGCGATATAGGATACGAGTATATCACCAACAGGGACAGGGAGCTTACGATCCGTGCGCTTGAAGCATTAAAGAGAACCGATCATGTGCATATACTCGGAAGTATAGACAATGAAGATCATAACGGCATCATCAGTTTTACGATAGATAACGTGCATCCTCATGATATCTCGGAAATACTGGCAGGGGATAAAGTATGTATAAGAGCCGGGCATCACTGCGCACAGCCTCTTCTCGAGCACATAAAGACACCGTCCTGCGCAAGGGCGAGTATCATGTTCTACAATAACGAGGATGATATAGACAGGTTCACTGAGTCGGTGGCAAATATCAGAAGCCGGCTCGGCTGGGAATAGTACGGGAGCCGCATATGGACAGCAGAAGTTTTTATAATGAGATACTTACGGAGCATAATATGAGGCCGTATTACAAGCATGATATCGATGATCCCGATCTTGTGCTTGAAGGGGTCAATCCCAATTGCGGCGACGATATATGGCTGAAGCTGAAGCTTGACGGCGATGTGATAAGCGACGGGGCGTTTACCGGTGACGGATGCGCCATCTCGCAGGCATCGGCGGACATTATGCTCGGACTTGTCATAGGCAGGACAAAGGATGAGGCCATCCGCCTTGTCGATATATTTACGAGGATGATCAAGGGAGGAGCATCCGACGAAGAGATCGAGGAACTTGAAGAAGCCTCGGCGCTTCGTGACATATCCCACATGCCGGCAAGGGTTAAGTGCGCCACTCTCGGATGGCATACACTTGAAGAGATGATAGGCAGAAAGTGAGGCATTATGATAATCTCAACAAAAGGGGAATATGCGCTAAGAGTCATGACCGAGCTTGCCGGGCTCGAAAAAGGGGAACGACTGCCGCTCAAAGAAATAGCGCAGCATCAGAATATTTCTCTCAAATACCTTGAAAGTATCATGGCACTGCTGTCCAGAAACAATCTCGTTGAGGCAGCGTCGGGAAAGGGCGGAGGATACAGCCTCATCAGGGACGCGGATCAATACAGCCTTCTTGAGATATTAAATGTTACCGACGGAGACCTTGCTCCGGTTTCATGTAATGCTGTTACGGGAGACGGATGCGACAGGCTCACCGGCTGTCCGACGTATCCGGTATGGAGGGAGCTGTCTGAGCTTATCGCCGGGTATCTCGGCGGCAAAACGCTCAATGATCTTAGGGGGATTTCGAATGACACTTAACCAGTTGAAATATGCGATCGCCATATCAAAAGAAAACTCTCTGAATGACGCGGCCAAAAAGCTGTTCATATCGCAGCCGTCGCTTACCGGGGCAATGCATGCTCTTGAGGATGAGATCGGTTTTGACATATTCACCAGATCAAAGAGCGGAATATCACTTACGATAAAAGGCTCCGAGTTCATCGGTTATGCCCGGTCCGTTGTCGAACAGTATGATATACTTGACGCCAAATTCATATCCAAGACGAATGTAAAGAGAAAGTTCAGCGTCTCGATGCAGCATTATTCGTTTGCGGTAGACGCGTTTGTCGAGATGGTCAGGCAATTCGGATATGATGAGTATGAGTTTGAGGTCCATGAGACGAAAACGCACGAGGTAATCACAAATGTGAAAAATCAGAAGAGCGAGCTTGGAATACTCTATATTAATGATTTTAACAAAAAGGTGATCTCAAAGGTACTGTCGGAAGCGGGACTAGAGTTTGTGCCGCTCTTCGACAGCGGTATATGCGTGTATATCGGAAAGAACAATCCTCTTGCAAAGGAAAAGCTTGGATCCGGAGAGTCGATAACGTTCGAGGAGCTTGACGATTATCCGTGCCTTGTGTTCGATCAGGGCGAGTACAATTCGGCGTATTATTCCGAAGAGGTTCTGAGCACACGTGAATACAAGCAGATCATAAGAGCCAATGACAGGGCAACGATGCTCAATCTGATAAGCGGATTAAACGGCTATACGCTCTGCTCGGGGATACTGTGCGGTGATCTCAATGGTGAAGAATATTGTGCGATAAAGCTTGATACGGAAGAAAAAATGACGATCGGGTACATAGCAAGAAAATCATCCATTATCAGCGAGATAGGACAGCGGTACATCGAGGAAATAATGAAGTATAAGGATCAGGTAGTATAACAGATCGGGAAGGCCGGTATAACGTGATGGCAGATAAATCACACAAGATCGATGAAGAAAAGATAAAGGAAGCCGTGCGGTTGTTCATGGAGGGAATAGGCGAGGATCCCGGACGGGAGGGTCTTATAGAAACGCCGAACCGTATCGCCAGAATGAGCCATGAGCTGTTTGCGGGAATGGAGCAGGATCCGGCGACGCACCTTTGCAAGACGTTTCCGACAAAGAGCAGGGGGATCGTTGTTGAAAAGAATATCCGTTTTTATTCCATATGCGAACACCACATGCTTCCTTTTTACGGATATGTACATATAGCGTATGTGCCCGACGGTAAAGTCACCGGACTGAGCAAGCTTGTAAGATGCGTCGATACGTATGCGAGGAGGCTTCAGATCCAGGAAAACATGACATGGGAGATAATGGAAGCGGTCGACCGCACACTTAATCCCAAGGGTGTCATGGTGATGGTCGAGGCGGATCATATGTGCATCCGGATGCGCGGGATCAAAAATGATCCGTCACGAACCGTAACAACGGCGCTGTGCGGATGCTTTGAGGATAATGAGAATCTGCAGAATACTTTCTATCAGGCAGTGAGGCTTGCGGACGGATCCTGACGGGTGCATGGCGGAATCGTAAAATGAAGGAAATATCATTAGAGGAACTACGGCAGCTTGCGAGAGAATCATACGAACTCATAGATATCAGGGATGAGGGCCTCAGACAGTACGGGATGATCCCCGGTGCCGTCCCGGTGGCTATTGACGAAGCGGGAAGCGAAAAGTTTACAGAAGAGATACCACAGGATAAGATACTCATCCTGTACTGTGAGATCGGACGCAGAACGAGAGAGCTTGATATGCCGTGCCTTGCGGGGCGGACGTGCTACAGCCTGCGGGATGGTTACATTGGATATGTCAGGTCATGCATGGAAGCAGACAGTGATACCGATATTATACGGCAGAGAGCGGAGGAGAGCATAAGGAAAAGGTTTCATAAGAAGCTTTTCTCGCCGTTTGCAAAAGCCTGCAAGACTTACCGCCTGATCGAGGAAGGCGACCGTATTGCCGTGTGCATCTCGGGCGGCAAGGATTCAATGCTTATGGCCAAGCTGTTCCAGGAAATACAAAGGCACAGGCAGTGTAATTTCGAGCTGACATTTCTGGTCATGAATCCCGGATACAATAAGGATAATATGGCGCTGATCGAGAGCAACGCAAAAGCGCTCGGAATCCCGATCACCGTATTTAACAGCACAATATTCGATGCTGTTGATACGATAGAAAAGAGCCCGTGTTATATCTGCGCCAGAATGAGAAGGGGATATCTGTACGGAAAAGCGAAGGAGCTTGGCTGCAACAAGATCGCCCTGGGACATCACTATGATGATGTTATCGAGACTATCCTCATGGGAATGCTGCACGGAGCACAGATACAGACGATGATGCCCAAACTTCACAGCACGAATTTCGAGGGCATGGAACTGATCAGACCGCTCTACCTGATACGCGAGAGTGATATATGCGCATGGCGTGACTATAATGACCTGCATTTTCTGCAATGTGCCTGCCATTTTACCGACACGTGTACGACCTGCCATGAAGACGGGACTACGTCATCCAAGCGGCTGGAGACCAAAAAACTGATCGCGGAATTGAAAAAGGACAATCCGTTTATAGAATCCAATATATTCAGAAGCGTGGAAAATGTTAATCTTGATACTGTGATCGCGTACAAGAAGGACGGGATACGGCATAATTTTCTGGACGAGTACTGATAAGAATAACTACAGGAGGGAAACGGACATGAGGACTGTAATGATCACCGGAGGAAATTCCGGGCTGGGCTATGAAACCGCGAGGAAGATCGCGAAGGACAAGGATTACCGGGTGATACTGGCATGCCGCAATCCGGAAAAAGCCAATGAAGCAGCAGAAAAGATCCGGGAGGAGACCGGAAACGACAATGTTGTCAGCATGACCGTTGATACGGCGTCTCTGGCATCGGTACGCAAGCTTGCGGAAGACTATGAAAACAGCGGCTACGGAACGATATACGCACTTGTGTTAAATGCAGGCATCAACGGTATGCATACCGGAATGACGCAGGACGGCATGGAGATAGTATTCGAGACGAACCATCTCGGGCACTTCCTCATGGCCAATCTGCTGATGCCATATATGGATCCTGACGGCAAGATCTTCGCTACCAGCAGCGATATGCATGATTCGCCGATGGGAAAGATGGTATGGGAAGGAACCGAAGCGCTCGCCCACCCGTCCGAGGAAGGCAAGGAGTCGCGCATGCGCTATTCGTTCTCCAAGCTCTGTAATCTGTACTTTGTATATGAGCTTGCAAGAAGGCTTAAGGACAGTGAAAGCGGTATCAGGGTCAACGCCTTCAATCCGGGAATGATGCAGACCAATTTTGCCCCGGTGGATAAAGCCCGTGCCGCGATGGTAAAGATGACCATGCCCAAGCGTTTCGGAGATCTGGAAAAATCATCGGATGCGTATGCACAGCTTGTTGTAAATGACGAATTTGCCGTAACGTCGGCTAATTATTATGACCGCAGCACAACGGCAGTCAAAAGCTCCGAACTATCCTATAATGAGGACAATGCAAAGGAATTATGGGAGTCGAGCGAAAGGCTCTGCGGCCTGTCATGATGACGACAGGAGAGGTGACAGTGGCATCCGGAATTTTCCTACAAAAACAGTGTGAAAAATGGTAAAATAGTGAAAGCATTTGTAAATGCATGTTATAAGAAAGGAGACTATGTATTATGAAAAGAAAGACACTTGCGTTGTTAGTTGCTGTAGCAACTATGGTATCAATGGCTGGATGTGGAAGCTCATCTGCCGGGAATGCTGCAGCGGATACACCGGCTGATACAAGTCAAAGCACGGATTCCGCAGGTAAGAAATGGATTATAGCTACGGATACATCATTCAAGCCATTTGAGTACACAGATGATAATGGTGATTTTGTCGGAATAGATGTTGACATACTTGCAGCGGTAGCAGCTGATCAGGGCTTTGATTACGAACTGAATTCACTTGGCTGGGATGCATCAATTGCAGCATGTCAGGCCGGCCAGGCGGATGGTATGATTGCAGGCGCTTCAATTACAGATGAAAGAAAATCATCAGGCTGGATATTCTCGGACGGTTACTATGATGCCAACCAGTCTATGGCTGTTGAAGCCTCATCCGATATAAAAGGTTTTGAAGATTTAAATGGAGAGGCAGTTGCGGTTAAGACAGGAACAATGTCTGCTTCGTATGCGGAAGAGCTTTCCGGGAAATATGGTTTTACTGTTACATATTTTGAGGATTCTCCGACAATGTATCAGGCAGTTGTAGGAGGACAGGTTGCTGCCTGCTTTGATGACACACCTATTATGGCTTCCAACATCAAGGATACGGGAATTGCAATGAAGATACTCGATGGTACGGGAAACGATCCCGCCGCATATGGCTTCGCTGTATTCAATGCTGATAATCAGCAGCTGGTTGACATGTTCAATGCAGGTCTTGCAAACATCAAGGCTAACGGAACTTATGATGAAATTCTTAATAAATATCTTGGCGATTAATATTTGCAGTTGTTAGATAAAGCAGCACAATGTGGGCATTTAATATTATTTGCCGCATTGTGCTGCTTTGATTACAGGTAGTTTATTTCATTTGCGAAAGAAAGGGCTGTTATGGTTAAGATCATTACAGTATATGGCCTGCTGTTGTTACAGGCCATGGGACGTACACTGCTGTTGGCATTGCTTGGGTTGTTTTTTGCCTGCTTCATCGGTTTGATCTTTGGAATGATGGGAGTTGTAAAAAACAGAGTGGCCAACATTATCTCCCAGATTTTTGTTGATGCCATACGAGGGGTACCGATGATAGTATTGGCTTTTTTTGTATACTTTGGAGTGCCTTATTTTTTTAATACTATCATTGGAGGTTTCTCCGTAAGCCTGTCTGCTCTTTCGGCAGGTACTATCTGTCTGGCACTTAATTGCGGCGCATATATGGCGGAGATTATCCGTGCCGGCATTCAGTCTGTGGATATAGGTCAGATGGAGGCTGCCAGATCTCTGGGACTTACATACGGAATGGCAATGAGAAAGGTTGTATTGCCCCAGGCAATCAGGACTATGATACCTACATTTATTAATCAGTTCATCATTACATTAAAGGATACATCTATCCTGTCTGTAATAGGTTTCCCTGAATTGGTTAACACGGCAAAAAACGTACAGGCCAATACATTCATGTCCTTTCAGACATGGGCTATTGTTGGAATCATGTATTTGATAGTTATTACAATTCTTTCACGTAGCGCAAAGGTTATTGAAAGGAGGCTAAGCGTTGGCAGATAATAATGAAATAAAGATCAGTGTTAAAAATCTAAAAAAATACTATGGCGATCTTCAGGTGTTAAATGATATTAACATAGATGTAAATAAGGGTGAAGTGGTGGTTATCATAGGGCCGTCGGGCTCGGGTAAATCCACATTTCTAAGATGTCTTAACAGGCTGGAGACTGCCACAGACGGCACCATAATTATTGACGGTATCGATATTACGTCCCGTCATACCAACATCAATAAAGTAAGAGAAAACATAGGAATGGTGTTCCAGCACTTCAATCTGTTCAATAATCTTAACATTATAGATAATCTCACACTTGCGCCTACCCAGCTTAAAAAGTGCTCAAAGGAAGAAGCTGCCGCAAAGGCCAGGAAAATGCTGGCAAAGGTAGGACTGGAGGACAAAGCGGCAAGTTATCCCAGTCAGCTTTCGGGAGGTCAGAAACAGCGTGTGGCAATTGCCAGGGCGTTATGTATGGAGCCGGGTATCATGCTTTTTGATGAACCTACATCAGCACTTGATCCGGAAATGGTTGGTGAGGTTCTTCAGGTTATGAAGGATCTGGCGGCAGATGGAATGACAATGGTCATTGTTACCCACGAAATGGGATTTGCCCGTGAAGTGGCCGACAGAGTTATCTTTATTGATGGCGGATACATCGTTGAAGAGGGGACTCCGCAGGAGGTTTTACTTAATCCCAAGGAGACCAGAACAATAGATTTCTTGAACAAAGTCTTATAATGAGGGGAATATGAAGAATATTATTACGATCAGTCGCGAGTTCGGTGCCGGCGGCGGTACTATAGGAAAAGCTGTAGCAGAACGTCTGGGCTACTATTACTGTGACAAGGATATCATAGTCAGAGCCGCAGTTGAGAGCGGGAATCTGACACCTGAGGAAATCCGCTATTTTGATGAAATAGTTCCAAGAGAATTCGGGTTTGGGCAGAGCCTTTTTGATTTCTACAATAAACCATTGGATCAAAGGCTGTATAATGCGCAAAAGGAGGCAATCCGCAAAGTTGCCGAGAAAGGCAACTGTGTTATTGTGGGGCGGAATGCCAACATTATTCTTAAGGAATACGACAGATCCCTGCATGTGTTCATATCTGCCACGGAGCACTTCAGAGTAAAAAGAATAGCGGAAAGGATGCCGGATCTGCCGGAGGATAAGGTCATTGAACGTGTGCATGCTGTAGATAAAGCGAGACAAAAATATTGTAAACATTATACCGATACAATATTTGGCAATGCAGATTACTATGACCTTACATTAAAGAGCTCGTTGTTCGGATTGGAAAACTGCATAGATATAATCTGCAATGCAGCTAAATTATGACTGCTTGTCTATATTAAACGTACCTGATAAAACGCAGGTAATTGGATTCATGGGAGCAGGATGACGAATCGGGTATGATTCAAATGGATCTTCAAAACAGAATTAATGAGATATTGAAACTGGATATCGATGACAATGAACCTCGAAGTGATTTGATTTATGAATTTCTTGTAAAAGAGTATGGGTGGAATGAAGTTCAACAGTCATTATTTCAAGCTCTTATAGATGAAAAGCCAAAGAGAGATTATGTCACGATAGCAACAGTATTCTGGTATGCGGCTTTGGATCATTTAGATATTGATCGAGATATGGCTGTTGCATTAATAAACTACAGATGTAATCCGTATGATTCCCCTTATGAAGACAATCTCGCATGGTCAATAACGTCAGAACTGTACAATCTTGATTATGCCGACTCGGAATACAATGCGTTTCGTGACGAGAAAATTATCAAGATACTCAATGAATGTTTTAATGGTCAAATACAATAAACTGTTATTCCGATAGTATTCATTTGAGGGGTACCTACTATACTGTGGTGAGATTAAGGTCTATGAATGCCATTTTCATGGAGAAACCATGAAATGACGAGATAAGTCATATATAACAGTTTTGAGAAGAATCGGTGGACCGGTTCTTTTCTTATACCCAAAATCAAGGCCGGAAGGAGATGAATGGCTGGACGAATCCAGGAAATCACCGCCTTGATCGGCGGCGATAGCGGCAGATATAAGCTATGGACTGCGGGAGGTTTCACGCTGGAAGAATTCTAAAAATGTGCTTGATTTGTCTCTCAAAGGGCGCTATTATATCAAACAGATATATCAAATAGATACATAAGGAGATTGATATGGCACGGGAAAGAAAAATCGATATGGTAATACTGGGACTTCTCAGCCA
>CAJOMN010000007.1 GCA_905235745.1 uncultured Lachnospiraceae bacterium | reverse complement strand
TTCTGCAATAATGTGGGGTATTCTGTTGCAGGCACTCTTAATCTGGACTTACATATTTGTATTAAACATATGACAAAAAGAACCGTCCCTTTTGACACTTTTGACACTATACTTCTTTTACAAGAAATTTACCAAGTTCCTGTTGCGGATGTTTCGCTTTTATTGTAACCTTGATACTTTCTTTATTCTCTATATATTGCTTTAATCCATCTGATCCGATGGTTGTGTCCTTCATATCATTTTTATTCAAAACAGCCGTTTCTTTGTTTTCACTCAATATTCCTTTTATTCCTTTTTTTGATCTCGTAATCTCACATGGCACAAAAGTATATGTTGCCGCATCTTTGGGTGTTTTTGCAGAAATCTGAAGCGTTTCTTTCGGATCTTCTTCGTTATAATTATCTTCATTATTCAGCAACTCTTCCGCCAATGTAATATACGCTTCCATGACCCTTTTAATATCATTACTTTCAGGTCTGTCAGGATCACAGTGATTGAATTTATTACGACACTGCTTCAGTGCTCTGTGCATATACATCAATTTGCCGGCATCTGCATATTTTTCCGGTTTAAGGCGAGTACATACTATAAATTCCTTTTTGTCTATATCTTTGATGATTTTCTCGCCACCTTCTTTTTCTTTCATAAAATTCTTTTTATTCATATTTTCTGCATCAGTGAAATTTTTTTCAAAGTCCTCTTCATTATAGTTGCTGTACACAAAGCTAACAAAGTTATCAATAATAAAATTATCATCTGATTTATAGTATTCACGGTGGTTATTTTCACTTCTATCTTTTTGTGCCAGTCCTTTGCTATGCAGTTCCCCTTCTCTGCAATAAACCAGATACTTATTGACAAAATCTTCCGGCATACGAGATTCAATAAATGTAAGTGCCTGCTGTATCAGCCCCTTATCAAGACATCTTTTTACTAAGGCAGTAGTCGTTCTCGTTTCTTTGTACAACAAATCTCCGTAACTCTTTTCAACATATTCCTTAAATATTGCCAGCAGAGAGTCGCTCTTATCAAGGGATTCAAGCGATTCCCCCAAAGCATCCAACCCTTCCTCATACATTATGATATCACATTCACGCGTCCCCTTAGCGACCTTGTCCATAGCATCTAAAAGTTCTTTCGGGCGGCTTTCGTTGTTTTCATAATATCTGTTTAATATGTTTACACTTCCATAATCGATAAACTCATTCATTCCGGATACAAAGTCAAAAATTGATAATTTATTCTCTTGTTCTTCTATTGATTTTTTATTGTTGCCATATTTAACTTTATAGATTTTATCCGGTTCGATCTCGTCTACCCTGAGCAAGGAAATTATAGCATTCATGGTCATCGCCACATCTCTGAATCCCCCATGTGGATCGATCCAGAGTTCTGCCATCTCATTCTTCATTTCTCTGATAGTTTTAACCGCTTCTCTGATCCCTTTATTGGGGTTGTTCTCATCCAGCGATATTACATCTACAGATACTTCAACATTTTTTTCCTTTCCGAATTCTTTTACACGATCAGTAAAGAATTTTTCTGCTGTCGTTTCTTTGTACTCTATATCATCTACAGAAAAGCTCTCCTCGTTTTCGGAAACCGCCTCTGTACACAACGCTATTATTTTCAATGGATTATTCAGAGGATTCTCTTTCAGCCGCAATTTGACTACCGGTTCCATCTGTCCGATGCAACCTTCGATTTTGTTCTTTTCATCTCCCCCTACGCAAAAATCAGACTTTTCAATAGTTTTTTTAATAGTTATAGGCAATGTGCTTAATGCCAATAATAAAACATTTGTCTTTCCAATTTTTTCTTGCTCACATACTGCTTGTGATACACTGTCAGGTATTTGCATATCAAATGTTCTCCTTATCGTCTTCTGAACACAAAAAGTTGCTCTTGCCTATACTACTCTTCACCTATATTCTCTGAACCTCTCAAAATGAAATCCAACGTGTTTTATCATATTTCCTTCGTCGTCCTCTGTTTCCGATACCATCCTGTCCGCGCAGGCCGAAACAGTTTTAATACCTCTGCTTAAAAGTTTATTTACAACCGCATAGGTAAGAGTAAACTCCCCCTGTACCATAACAGCAGACTGTTGATCCATTCCGATTATTTCCATGATATTTCGTACTGAATTCTCCGCAAGCATTTCTATCTCACTTTCGTTCGCTGCGGCAGGTACTGCCGGAAATGGCAGATCTACTATATCTCCGTATTCTGCAGCTGACTCCTTCTGTTTTTCAGACCAATTTTGAACCGGATGATTTGAAAAATTAACAAACATTCTCTATACCCACCTCAATTCCGGCAACAACCTTGCCCATGTCGTGTAATGGTATCGCAACCGTCCGACTATAGTTTAACCCATATTTAACAAAAAGTGAATTGTTGTTCAGTATCAAAGGATCGGCGAAAAATACGAGAAATAAGTGGTACGATTTTGGTACAATATAAATGTGTGACCCTCAAACATCCCCTGAGAGAGTTTGAGGGTCTTTGTTCAATTCAAGCCCTGATGGCTGTGTCCCTTTTGTCTGACTTTTGGCATGTGAATCAGGCATACCGTAACGATACGGATATGCCGTCTTCGGTAGCCTCGCAACTATCAACTCTTGGCTGCTTAGAAAGGAATTCAATAACCATTTCCTCGTCAACTCCTTCGTATTCTTCCTTTTTAAGGAGGAACCTTTCCGAAGATGAGAGCAGCTCAACGAGTCTATCCGCGTTAGTTGTCACCCAACGCTCGAAAGAATGTTGCCTTATTGTTTCTGCCTTCTCCCTTTCCATCTCAAGAATCTTGCGATGAGCGTCCCGTGCATTGGGATAATGCTTATCGGTTTCAACGCGGGGGCGTACCTTAAATGGCCCCAGCCGGTTTTCCTGTTCCGCAGGGTTTGTCGGTGTTTTAGGCTCATAACCTATATTTAGAGTCGAGGGTTCACCTACAGGACAAGAATCCTGATGGCCGATAAAAATATTGGCTCCAAGTGATATTGCTCCAAAGATTCCACATATAATATCTACTAACATATCATTTCCTCCTATAATATAATTAACAGGTATATCTTATTATCCACTACGGTTTCACGGATGATATTATTCGCTTTACAAGTATATTTAACCACGTGGAATAAAATAATATAAGAATATAAATAGAATAAATATATATTACGCTTATTATTAATAATCTTGCGAGATTATCGCAAATATTATATAATAATCATAAATATTTATTATGTATTATGTATCATCAAATTGTTGATAATGATCATTATCATCGTGCGGAGGTATTGTAATGGGATTTACGGGTATAAACGAACAGAACAAACAGCGCGTTAATATCTTACCCGGAGCTTATAGCTGCATCAAGCAAGATGTTCGCGATTTCAATTTGAAAAATGTTGATACATTGATTAATAAGGTGCTTCGATATAATGAAAGACATTCATTGACGACTGAGATGCATTTGAAAAAGTACATCTCGTCATTGTCTGCGGATCTTACGGATATGGGCATCGGGAACGAGCTTGAGATGATCACGGATGCGATGTATGAAAGAGAAGTACAGAGGATAAAAAAGCTTAACGATTCCAATCCTACCCACAGAAGGAACCAAGCCGGGTTCTATATGCGTATTAGCAATGAAGTCCGAAGATGGCTCGAAAGCGACATAAACACCGAAAACGAGTACTACTTGTCGCTGGAACAATACATTAATGCGCAGATAGAGTTGTATGCACATAAATCTAATTATGAACGTGAATCGATCATTTTTGACGATATAATCAGTCAGCTGAACGGATATATAAAAGAATCCACCTGGCTGGATGTATATTATAGAGAGCCGACGACTGTTCATCGCATTTTTCCGATAACTGTGGACAGTGACAGATTAAACACTCACGCCTATCTGGCATGTTATCGGTTGGTTGACCGGGGTAAAATTGTTCCGATCACCTATCGCATAACATCCCTTCCTGCCGATATCAGACCGATCGAATATGATGATGCTGTAATAACTGATGATATGATAAGCCGGATGAGCGATTTTATCTCAGAACGCGGGATTCAGTTCCTGGCTTTTGAACCGGTTGACATAGATGTGCGGCTGACAAGTTCAGGGATAAAATCATACGAAAGAACGCTGCCTTTGCGCCCGGATTGCAAAAAAGCAGTTCGTCACGACGACCGGGAGCATCCGGAAAGGAGTTGGGCGGTTTATTCGTTCTACTGCACCGAGAAACAGGCCGAATACTATTTTTTGAAGTTTGGAAAAGACGCAGAGATACTATCCCCGGATAGTTTGCGTAATAGATTTAAAGCAGCTTACGAGGAAACGTTACATATATACAAAGATTAAATCCGCAGCAGCAAGCCGTGATATTATAGCGACAGTAATAAATATACAATCAAAACACCAAGCGATACCTGGATATACGGGAATATGCAAGATTAAATAGTAATAAATTAGTATTGTATTTATGTATTTATAGTATTAAATTATCATGGTATCATAGGTCTATGGAAATCAAACGATTAATCCTGTCGAAACATGACCGTTTTCGTACAGTTCCAACGGAGGGATTACTATGAATACAACTTACTTGGGAATAGATCAGGAAGCAACAGGAGCAAGGATCAGAGCCATCAGAAAGGCTCGCGGACTTAGGGTTACTGATATCAGTTCATATATGGGATTCGAATCTCCGCAGGCTGTCTATAAATGGCAGCGTGGCGACAGCCTCCCGGATCTGGGGAATATGATCCGGCTGATGGAATTGTTTAAGATAATTGATATAAGGGAAATAGTGGTAACAACAGGGAGCGCCGATGAGGCGCTTCCTGTTGTTATAGGATTAGACCGGCGGCTTATCTTGGAAAAGATAGGGAGGCAAAGTCATAATGTTGTATAAGGTAAACCACTGGTTTATTTTGTTCAAGATATTCATATTGTAGAATTAAGCCAGTAGAAGCCGAATAGGTAACATAGAAGCGATATTCAGGATGATTGCAAAGTTTATGGGAGCATTGTGCCCGTAAGTTTTGAATCCGAATATCGCTTTTATTGTTCCTTGAAAACATAATACTGTTCTGCTGTCATGGCAGAGGATCCGGGGAAGTATTCGCCGAGACCTGATAGTCAGGTAGCGTACCAAGGATAGGACAGCGGAAAGATATAACCTAAACCAAGGGTTTATTGTCGCACGATAGAAGACGTAAATATAATGTTCGAAAGGGGGAAATGAAAATGGGAGATATTATGAGTGCATATCCTTATAATGCTCTGTCCGACATGGGCTTTTCGGCTGAAGATATTGACAAGTACGCTTTGTGTCTGCTCAGCGATTTCTATGGTCTTATATGGAAAGGACTATTTACTTCGTCAAGATACCGGATATTCCGGCGGTATTACATAGACGGATACTCACCGCAGGATATTTCATCCGCAATGGGGCTTTCACTCAACCATGTCAAACGCGAGTTATCAAGGATAAAGCATACTCTCAGGAGGAATGCAACGAAGGCCGTTCCTGATACTATAACGGATTACAGCAATGAATTGCCGATCGATCCGGAGGACACAAAGGATAATATCCTTTCTGTCGTGAAGAACAATCCCTATCTTCTGGATATAGATGACCTTGGTCTTTCGGTAAGGTCGCATATGATCTTAAGAAGATCCGGGATACAGACCTTGGGCGATATTAGAGACCTTGGCCTGGAGGGCCTAAGATCTCTCAGAAATAAGGGATCTAATAGTATTAACGAGATATTAGCAGTTTTAAAAGAATATGACATAAGTTTATAGGAGGAAACAATCATGATATTAAAAGAAGCTTTCAGAATGCAGAATCACTTAAACGACATATCAAACCAGGCAGTTATGTTTCTGGCGGATACGTCGAATGTAACCCGTACCAAGGAAGAACATCTCCGGAATAAGAGCAACTCCAAGGCAGAGAATGAGACCGTCGAGATAAAGAGGCAGACAGATATGGCAGCAGACAAAGTCATAGAGCTGTATCTGGATGTTCTCGAGGAAAGGGATAAGCTCTCTAAGGCCATTGGAAAGGCCAAGGCTCTGGCTGATATCGACATAGATGCAGCCATTGCCTCCAACAAAGCTAAACAGGAGGCTAAATCGAGATTTGAGAATCTTTCCAGGCTAAAATCATCCGAAACCACCACAAATGGCAAAGATTTTCTTATCAATGCCGAAGGTAATCAAACGCCGTATATATATACAATCAGATCGGTAAGTACCATAGACTTTGACCGGGATGCCGTAAAAGGGATAATACGCCGGCTTCAGAGAGAGACGGATGAAGTCTCGTCAAAGATCGACCTTTTAAATGTAACGCTCGAGGTCGATTATACACCGAAGTACGATATAGGCGATACATTTGAGGATGCCTATGATAAGTATTACAGGTAAAACGGACTAACATCCAGACAATTGAATATCGGATTGCCGTACCGGGAGGCACAGCATGTGGTTTACCGCTTCGGTGCATCGAAGTGCGGAGTGCACAGTGGGCAGCAACTAAATAGCGCCGGTCTGTTTATTCAGACCGTATGTTGATGAGAAGATCATCGTATAAAGGAGACGATACAATGTGGATCCCTTTGGGGCTGCGTAAGTCATCCTGATAAACGCGACTTGCTAACTCATCATGACGATAAGCGTTATTATGATAAATCAATATGACAGCATACGATTCGCCAAATATAGGGCCTCATAAGCCATTTTCAAGGTCTGATCAACCATAACTGATCATATCTGCTCTTGGCCCAAGGAGCATCATTGCTTCCGGGAGGGCAGAGAGCGAATTGGTGAAGGCAGCTGTGACTTCCGGTACGGCAATCCGAAAAACTAAAGAAAGAATATCTTTAATTTTCTTAATGTTATTATTGCTCAATAATGAATAGGAGGGCAAAGCTATGTCAACAACTGTATGTGGAGTACTTGGATTTATCGCTGCTATTGCTGCTATCGCTGCTGTAGTATTAGTGATTCGTAACGCCGTGGATACCGCTTCAAGAGGCGACGCTACCGATGATCAGGAACCATCGAGAAAATCTCGGAATGTAAGATATTGTTTAAACTGTGGAACCGCAGTTGACGATGGCGAGTTCTGCCCTAAATGCGGAACAAAACTTGTATAGTTGTTCTGCTCATTTGAACAAATAAATCCCATACTTGCTTATTCTAATTCTACATTTGTAATGTAATACGTAATAAAAATTAACTAATACTATCGCAAAACAAGCGTAACTTAAAGTCGGAGTTCATATATATAGTAATAAAAAAAGATAGGATATATGGTCTTATACTACGACTTACTATATGTTAAATTATGATCACAAAGACAATTGATTTATTGATGAAGCTACCCAGAAGAGGAGGAAAAACCATGATAAAAAAAGTCGTTGTATCGTTCCTAACAATAATCACAATCACACTTGTTGGTGTGTTTGGAAATATTGAGTTAGTAAAAGCATCTGAGTTTTACGTAATTTATAACGGTGTTAAAGCGCAGATGTATTGGCAGGATTATACCCTTGCAAGCGTCCTTTACTCAAGCACATATTGTCCTAATGACACGTCACTTAAGGATGGTGAGGTTCTTGGGTACTGTCTGGATGGATGCATTTCTCCCGGCGGAGTTATGATGCTGCTGGATTTCGGATATTACACGGAATATATCTCTGTGTTTAAGAGTATGGGCTATATTCCGGCAAGCTATCAGCTGCCGGAGAAATTCTATACGATGAAGCGAATAGCCCCATTCTTTCCGGAAGGAGTGTATACAGCAAGTCTGCTTCAAACGGAGTGTCCTGAAATGAGTGCGCTTGCACTAAACGAGTATAATCGATATCTCACTAAAGCATATATCCCGTACAATTTTACATATGTTCCCAAATACATTCGGGATGCTAAGTAGCTACTACCAAAAGTACGTTAATTAGCGCTGTTATTATCACTAATTTCGGGATATAAGATACATTGCATCTAGAGTTTGCTACGGGAAAGCAGAGGAAATAATGTCGATTATACAAGGAGAACAGTTATGATAACAGAAAACGAGAATATGGATAAAACAAATAGCATATACAACTACAACTATAAAAATGAAACTTCAGGGGAGATTAAATACGATGATTTTGGCAGCAATCAGCTCACCCCGTATAGAAAGCAAGGTCTGGGGAGAACAATCGTATTCTCCCTTTGGTTTATCATTGCACTTAGTATCATTCTGTGCGTAACGTCAATCATTATGTTTTCGAAGGTTATCAAATCAAACAAAGAGATCCTTTCGGATTACAATGCACATGTTACCGGTTTGTCTGCTTATAATGAGCAGGATAATACCATACGTGCTGACCTGCCGGTTCAGGAAGCCGATAAGGACACAAGTCATAGTACGCCTATGCCATCTGAAGACGGTAAAATCAACCTGTATACGCTGAAAATAGTAGCGTCCGAGGGAGCGTTCGTTAGTAATGGATGCGAAAACACGGTTGGGGATAAGTATGTCAGGGCAATAGTATGTCAGAACTACAGCGATGCACACGTCACATACTATCTCAACAGACAGTATTCACAACTGTCGACGGATATCAGCGTATTAGAGCACTCGTGGGTAAGTGAAGTCCCCTATACATTTGAGATTTTTGCCGATAATGATGAAAATAAGATGCTCTATTCAACAACGTTATCCCGGACATCCGCAGTGCAGCACGTAGAAATCGATGTGACAGGGGTAGAATTTATAACTTTTAGAGCAACCCATCCGAACTATAGCCAATATCCTACATTTATATTATCGGATGCCGTAATATCCGAATAATAAAGGTGTCTATCATATTCTCCGGTTGAATAAATTCTGTCGTCTCTGCGATGATTATGAGTATACCGCAAGGTTCATATTTGTTATAATCAATTGAGAATCTATTATTTAATAGATGAAACCTGATATATTATAATGCCTATCATCAAAATGGTGCCGGGACAAGTAAATCCCGGACATGACAGCGCTGATACCGTGAATGTAGGGAAGTATACAAGGAGACAGAAAATGTGCGAGTTAACAACAATTGATGTCGGGAACAGAACGATAAATGTTGCTGATAATAAAAGAGAATATATAAGGAATATTATTGAAGCAGCATCAAAATGTGATTACATAGATCGTGTTGTTCTTTTTGGCTCGAGTATAACAACCAGATGTACGGATGAATCAGACATCGATCTGGCTGTTTTCGGAAACAAGACTAAGAGCAAATGCTTAACCTCTGCAAAATACAAAGCGTTTACCCATCAGCTCTATGAGTTTAATAACTATAGTCAGCATTATGATATTTTGTACTTTAAGTCAGGAAAAAGCAACAGTTCCCGGATCATGGGCGAGATAGATAATGGCGAGGTAATATATGAAAGATAAACATAAGGATGAGCAGAAGCTGACATTTGCGCAGGTACAAAGCGACCTGATACTGGCACGACATGCGCTTGATGATTCCCAAAAATCCGGTGCTGCAATGGCCAAAATCATGAGGGGGCAGGCAGGATATCATCTTCAGCAGGCGACCGAGAAACTTATCAAGATCCAAATATATCAATCCGGGAAGCAAATAGATAATTACAGGTTATACAAGCACAGTATTCCTGAATTAAGTTCATATGCAAAATCGCTTGGGATTGATCTTATAGTACCCGCTTATATCAGAAAGAATGATGAGAAAATCACAGGATGGGAAGCTGAGGGACGATACGATGTACATATGGTAGTCAGAACAGATACTTTGGAAAAGACATATTCTGTCGTAGATAAATGGTTGGAAGAAATGAAAGGCAAACATAAATGACAAGATATATAACAATACTGGAAGTGTCGCAAAAGCAGGCATATATATTCGGCAGCAACAAAGTTGCTGATAATATCATCAATTCTGCAATCATAGCAAAGTGTCTGTCTCCGGAATATATTAAAAATGTTATCGAATGCGGGTATGACGAGGATAAAAATCTTGTATATTCGGGAGGCGGTCACACTATTTTGGAACATCCTGACAAGGAATCTGCCAGGACGCTTGTGATGCAGCTTACAGAGCGTATATACCGCGATTATGATGGTCTGGAAGTGTTCGCAAAAACGATTGCCTATCGAAATGAACTATCCCCCCGGGATAATTTAAAGGTGCTAACATCGGAATTAGAGAAAAAGAAGTCCGTAAGAAGATCAGGATTTCATCATGGAAGCTTCGGAATAGAAATAATAGACGTTAATACTCGAAAACCCGAATCCCTTGGTGAAAACAGCGAGAGGATAGACGTTAAGAACGAAGAAGACATTGAGAGTAAAGAATTTACTCCTGACGGTTATGCTCCTGCAAAACAATTTGAAGATCTGGGTATGGAGAAGAACAGATCAAATTTCATTGCTGTTGTTCATATAGACGGGAATGGAATGGGAAAGCGTGTCGAGGAATTATATGATCGTGTTGATTCGCAAAACTGGGATGCGGTCAAAGATGGGCTTAGGAAATTTTCGAATGGAATTGATGCCGATTTCAAGAGTGCTTTCAAAGAGATGACAGAGGAGGTTAGTAAGAGCCTTAATTCCGGGAGTCTAGAAGGAAAGCTTAATCTTGGGATGAACAATGGGATCCCTTATTTCCCTGTTAGGAGAATAATCACTGCAGGCGATGATATCTGCTTTGTTACAGAAGGGCGAATAGGTATAGAGTGTGCCAGGATCTTTATTGAAAAACTGTATGGCAAGAGTAACTGCGTTGATGGCAAGAATTACACTGCTTGTGCGGGAGTAGCAATAGTCCACCAGAAGTATCCGTTTTATAAAGCATATGAATTGGCAGAAAAACTGTGCAGCAGTGCAAAGAAATTTGGTGCGTCGGTAAGCCCGGATGACGACGGCAGGAATGTATGCTCTATTGATTGGCACATTGAATTTGGTGAGATCAAAGATTCTATAGATGATATTAAGAAGGACTATATAGCGGGTGACGGTGGATCGCTATCCAATAAGCCGTATGTAATTAAATATGATTCTGCAGTATGTGATCGCATCAAAGACGAAAGGAAATATGGCGCATTTGCAGATAACATCAGTAAACTTCAGGATACTTCAAATAAGATCGGAATAGGGAAGATTAAGCAACTGAGAAGCGTTATGAAGAAGGGCGCGACAGAAACGGGGAATTATATGAAATTCTATAAAATGAACGGTCGATATTCATTTGATGCCATAGAAATGATGGATACATTCCTTGCAATAAATGAGGTGGGCAAATGAGAGTAAAGATGGAGCTATTATCAGATGCAATTCCGGGGAATGGTGAAAGTGTTCCCGGAGGGGAAGATATTTCTGTTCTTCATGACAAGAATGGTTTTCCGTATTACAAGGGGACTACGTTCAAAGGCATATTCCGTGAAGAATTGGAAAGATATGTCGAATGGACACAAGATGATATAGATGTAAGCACACTTATGGGTGCGTCAGGTGATGATGACAGCAGCAAGAGAATTGTATTTAGCGATTTTGTCCTTTCGGACGGAGTAAAAAGAGCAGTCATCGAGGAGATTGGAGAAGACAAACCTGACCTTGTTCTGGATTGTATGACGAACCTGAGAACCTTCACGAGCATTAACGAGAAAGGTATTGCAAGGGAAGGGAGTCTTCGCATAGCCAGATGCGTTAACAGGGGAATAATACTTTACAGTGAGATCATATGTCCTGTCGGATTGGACGAGGGTAAGGTTATTGAGATTCTCGGGCTGATCAAATGGATTGGAACAATGCGAAACCGGGGATTTGGAAAGGTACGGATTACCAAGGTGGAGGATTAGAATGGATTATTGGCGCATAGTGATTAAGAACCTTGAACCTCTTAGTATATCAGACGACTCAACCAGTCAGAGCGGACAGACAGATTGCTGCAGGTATATTCCGGGAATTACTCTTAGAGGGTATGTGATTAGCAAACTATCGCACGATCAAGAGCTGTTTAATAAATACAAGAGTGAATTGTTCAGTGATATATGCTTCCTTAATGGGTATCCCGTTGGATTTGCAGATGGTGTGGAGTATGAATTGATGCCTTCGTTAAAGGGCTTTTATGAACATAAGAAGGGCGATTGTAATATCAAGAGCGTGGTTGTTGATGGAGAGTTTGAAGAGGGAATGAAACGAGCTGCTCTTGGCACGTTCTGCCGTGTTTCCGGAAATACTGTGCATTATTGCAATATAGAAACCCGTTCATCCATGAAGATAAAGATAGGTACTGGAAAAGACCAGAAAGTATTCAGAAGCAAATTCATTCCTCCGGGATATACATTTGTAAGTTATATAGGTGCCAAAAAGGATACACCGACAGAACTGAAACAGGCAGTAAAGGACTGTTTCGGGAATGAGACTCTTATCACTCTTGGAAATGGCAGGAGTCAGGGTCTTGGAAAGTGCAGAGTAACAGTTTCTGAATGTGAAAGTCCAACATGGATCGATACGGCGTTTTCAGAGGATATCACGGATGGCTCCTTATACATGATACTACTGTCTAATACCGTTATGCGGGATGAATACGGCGAATACTGTGGGATCAATGTTGAGGAACTGAAAGGGTTGCTAGGGGTTGAAAGACTGGGTATAGATTACTGCGCAACGTCCGTGGTCACTGTACACGGATACAACAGTACTTGGGGAACTAAACTGCCGACGGTTCCGATGTATGAACAGGGCAGTGTTTTCAAACTGTCCTTTACCGGCACTTTGACACGGGAGCGCATAAAGAATATCTATGATATTGGTATTGGAGAACGGAAAACAGAGGGCTTTGGAAGAGTAGTTTTCCGAGACGATGCCTTCGAGAAATTGAGTCACAAGGCAGAAATGTCCTTGAAATTAGCATCCAATGAGAATATGCAACAGACTGATGAAGATAAAAGGGTTCTTGAAGTAATCGCAGTCAATTACTACAAACATTTGATCAGAGAAGCCGAACAAAAAAAGATCGTTGAGGACAGTAAGGGAATAGGGATTACCCATAATCAGGCAGGAACTGTACTGTCAATTCTTGAGAAGAACAAATATAACCCGGATGTTTCGAAAGTTTTGGAAAAGTATTTTGGACACGCAGAAGAAAAAGAGGATCATCAGAAAAAACAAAAAGACAGGAACAGTATAAAAGGCTTTTCCAGTAAGATTACCGATATCCTTAATGATGACATAACCGAATATCTGGGCGTCAAAAATGAAATAATGGGGATTAGCGTATCTGATCTTATCTCAACAGAAGAGCGCGAGCAAATGAAAGTATCGTATAAAGTATCGTATGTCATAGATCTGATCCGGTATTCGATGAAGGAGGAAGCCTGATGAGCTCAATTAAGTATGACAAAATTGTAAAATACCATATTTGCGCCACTACAGTCAGCCCGCTTCATATAGGAAACTCTTTCGAAAATGTCGGGGATGTACTTATTGATCCTATTACAGAAGTTCCATTCATCCAAGCCTCTACTATTACAGGGTTGTTAAGGAGTGTAAGTACGCTGGTCAATGACAATGATACCACATGCGAATTGTTCGGATTGGACAAGGATAATATTTGTGAATCAGATGCCAATACAAGCAGGGTTAAAGTTACAGACTGCAGAATGGTTCCGTCAACGGTTAAGTTTGAAACAAGACCGAATGTTTCCGTGGATCGAAAGACCGGAACCGTTAGTACGAAGAACAGTTCCGGACAAAAGTATGACATCACATATGTTTCACAGGGTGCTTCGTTCTCGTTCTACGTTTATCTGTTCCTTCAATCAGAACAGTATGACTTGACTAATAAGCTTCAAGCAGTATTTGGCACCATTAAACACGATCAGACAAGTATAGGAGCCAAAAAGAGCAGCGGAGCAGGCAGGTTTACCATAGAGAGCATTAAAAGTACTGTCTATGATATGAAAAACAGCCAGGACCGACTTTATTGGTGCATAGAAGATGGGGACAATTCGCGGCTTGAAGATATAACAGACAAATGTTGCGCTGCTCCAGGTACCATTAAATACCACGTTTTGATAAAAGCAAAATCGATCGGACCAATTCAGATAAAGGGGGTAGCAATGTCGGATTTTGGGGAGAACGCCCCCGACAGTGAAAACATAATGAACGGGAATGATGACTATATTATTCCCGGAACATCCATCCGCGGAGCAATCAGGAGCCAAATGGAAAAAATAGCATCATATCAAGGCAAAGATACCGTAATCAGAGGAGCATTTGGCTTCGCGGCCGAGAACCATTCGGATGGATGTGCAGGAAATCTTATATTTAATGATTGCGTAATAGGGTCCCAAGAGGATATAGACAAAAATCCTGTAAGGAACAGAATTCATATAGACAAGTTCACCGGTGGGGTTATGAGTCAGGCTTTTTTCAAAGAGAAGAATGCATCGGGAGCTATAGATATCAGTATAGAGATATTGGACAGACAAAATCCGGATGCTACCCTTGGGCTTTTGCTATATGCACTTAGAGATCTTAAGATCAAGACATTCAACATAGGAAACGGTTATGCTACCGGGAAGGGTTTTTTGGATATAGCGGATATAAGCATCCGCACCGGGACATCTTGTCTGTCTATTGACGAGAATAACGTGATCTACGATGAGAATGGGATCGTAGAAAGCGTTCTTAGCGCTCTTAAGGAGGTGTCAGCATGAACAGATCAGTAATATCAATAGAAGATGTTGATGGCAGGACTGACAGTTTCGAAAATGTTTTGGCGTATGAGTATAGCCGAGTGATATTGGGTAAGCCATCCGAAGATCCGGTGAACTGGGATGAGTGTACCGAAGCGTACTTCTTTGATAACACACGTCAAATACATGTGTGGAGAGAGGATGGACAGCTTAATGCCGTGGAAATCTCCTGCGATGGTTCAGATGAGTATTATGTAGATAGAAAATACCGGATTCTGGACAAGCTTGCAAAAGGTAAAACACTTACAGTAAGAGAGTATCTTAAACCTGATGAAGATGGGCAGATGTCGGTAATGTGTACAAGACTTATATCTGTTGAATAGATCGGAGGATTATCAGTATGTCATATATCGGAGCACCATATAATTTTGTCGATTTTCCCAAGAAAACATATTCTCCTGTAAAGAAAGCTGATCTTGAGGTTCACGACCGGATAACAGATAGACTATTGGCCGGAGAAGTCAGTTATAGTATCACAGCTAAGACCCCGGTCTTTATTGATAACGGTCAAGGTGAATTCTTCAAGGATGAGTATGGCAGATATGCAATTCCCGGAAGTACTATCCGGGGATTATTGAGAAACAACGTTCAGATACTGAGTGCATCATCTTTTGATAACGATATAGAAGATTACAAACTCATGTATCGTCATGTTGCCGCAGGAGCATTACAGAAAGAGTATAACAAAAACATTAAAAATGTTAAGGCAGGAGTGATTAAATGTGAAAACGGTAAATATTATATTTATCAGACCAAGATAGAATCTGTAGCTGATAACATGCCCAATTATTACATTCTCAGTGAACGGACTGTAGTAGATTCTTATAGTAAGGACAGAAGCACTTTTCCATACGATCTATTTATTGATGAAAATGGCAAATCGATAATGCAACATGAGATTGATAAGGAATTTAAGAAGAAAGGGCGTCACTATATAGGCACAAAAAACAAAGATTATCATCCGTATTATAAAGAATGTTCGTATATAGCAAACGGGAAAGATATAACGGCTGTCTCGATAAAAGATAAATATCCAAACAAAGGATATATAATAAGTTCCGGAGTCATGAATGAACATAAAGCAATATACATAATACCTGAAATAGATTTCTCAAACGGAATACATGTTTCCGAATCAGATATCAGGGCTTACAACATTGATTTTGAGAAGAAAAAGACCACTCTTAAGCCGAATGAAAAGTTCTTTGCGCTTCCCGAATCCGGGGAAACGAAACCGGTGTTTTATACGCAACTAAACGAAAGCATGTATTTGGGCTTTACCCCAAGACTAAGAGTGTTCTTCAAACACAGTATTAAAGACGGGTATAGGCAGGAATATGCGGGTGATGGGCAATTTGATATGGCTACATCGCTGTTCGGACTATCTGACAAAGAAAGGGGGAATTTCAAGTCAAAAGTATCAGTATCAGATGCCACAATTGACGAAGGGGTTCAAAATGCAGATACTCAAGAGGCTGTAAATGTTGTTCTTGCAGAACCCAAGCCGACAAGCTATCTGGATTACGTTGTACAAGATGATTCCGAACATATTAAAACATACAGTTCGGATGATTTTCAATTGAGAGGTGTAAAACAGTACTGGCTTCACGAGAATGTCGATATTGGTGAACAAAATGATAATAACGATAAAGTGGGCTCTGCTATAAAACCCTTGCAAGACGGAACCGTCTTCAAGGGAGTGATAAGATTTAACAATCTCAGTGATAATGAACTGGGACTACTGTTATGGGCTTTAAAACTTGAGCAGGACTCGCACATGAATATAGGGAAGGGTAAGCCCTATGGATATGGACGTATTGCAATATCTGACGTGCAGGTAAAAGTGCTGGACTGCACTGAAGCATATAGCCTTGACAAACTCTCGTTTAATCCATTTAAGTGGGTTGATCCGAAGGACTATATTAACATATATAAGTCAACACAGATAGATGGAGTAAAGATCGGAGAGATACCATCAGTTAAAAACTTCCTGGACATGAAGAAAATGACCCCTGATTCGAATAAAATAAAATATATGAGTATAGATGATTATCAAGAACGGCAGAATAATGCATTGGGAAATATAGAACAAGTGTTGAAAGAAAAGATATGCGTTGATAAAACTGTCTTAGTTACAAAAGTACAGAAGAATAACAAGGATCCTAATCAATTGGTGGCATCCTTTGATGGTGGGATGGCTTTTGGGGTTCCGCTGGAAATTCATCAGGGGGATCGAATATCTATAAAAGTTACGTCTGCGAAGGATAACGGGAAGATATACGGGGAATTTATTAACAAGATATAAAAGTATGAAAACGCAGGATTAGATGTTTAAAATGGTTCGAACATTCCGAACCCCTGAGAGTTTCTGCTGCCAAGACCTGAATCATAGAGGAATGACAATACTTCCGGAGCAGCACTTAATTTGTAAGTGCCGTTCCATCCGTTGATATATATCCGGTTGTTGAATTTTGTGACATACCGGTCTTCATCAGTAAGAGATGTGATCTCCAGAGAGATATTATTGTTTAAATCCTCATTATAGGCGGCTTTATATTTGTTCGCAGTATTTTTCTGAAGAGCTTCGCCAAAGCCTGGTTCTGAAGGAGAGATATAATGAGTTTTCTTCTTATCCTCTTCGTAATACGTTGTACTTAATGTCAAAGGCGAAAGCATACGTATATTAACGGAATCTGTACTAATGCTCTTCTTTGAGAAAGAGCATTCGGATATGAACAATTGCTGATGGTGTAACTTTACTGTTGAAACATTCTGAAGAGTATCTAACAGTATATTACAAAATTCCGATTTTGGGCTGCGGATTTCAAGGCGTATATTGCTGTCGAATATAATCCGCCCATTGTTAATTGTATGAGGTCCCATTAGGGTGGAATACACGAACAACTTGAAACTGTGCGCACCGTTCCTGTATCCGATATCATGCAGGAAATCCGAGTAATCTGATGATCTTCCCAAAAGGTTGTAGATCATCCCCTGAATAGCGGCATGATGACCGAGCGGAAGCGAGACTGGTTTGTTGACATTAAAGGTCACTTTAAGTTGCATGTTTTCTCCTGAGTTAATACTTCTTAGTGATAATAACACATACTCCGATACAAAAAAAGTCGGTCAACCACAAGAAGGCTTTAGCGCGATGAAGTATTGCCTAAAATCGCATGTTTGAGAATGGTGGATGTGTGTTATTCGCTCCTTGCCAAGTGAATACTATAGAAATATTGCCCCAATAGGTATACTTTTACGTGGAATTTCAGGTCAATCGGCAACACGATTTTGGGATTTTGAGAAATGCCATATTTAAGGCGATCATGGGTATACAGAGATAGTGGGCAGACCGATTTTTTGCTTTGAAAAACAGCGATTTTGGTATATTATATTATCTGAAAGCGCACGCATGCCCGACAATACTGTAGTCGAGCCTTACCTAAAAGGAATTGAAACTATCTTCATAACGACCGGCACTTTCATCCGAGAGCCACGTCGAGCCTTACCTAAAAGGAATTGAAACTACCTCGCAGATCATTGACTGCAAATCTTCAGGGGCTGTCGAGCCTTACCTAAAAGGAATTGAAACCCAATCTCTATTCCAGCAAGTTCAGTTTTTACTACGACGTCGAGCCTTACCTAAAAGGAATTGAAACAACTACACGCTCATCACTTGCCAATATTGCCTTACGTCGAGCCTTACCTAAAAGGAATTGAAACCCAAGGGCACTCTTTTCGAGTGCCCTTAACTTCGTTACAAAGTAAGGTTTTACTTAAAAGAATTCGCGCTTGCTTCAGTCCTGTTACCGCTTCGCAGCATCTAATCTCCCCATGGAAGAATTGTTATACTAAACTATCCGTTTATTCCACTTTTAGCCTGTATAGTGGTATATTGAAGACATAATCGGTTATCGAATTGATAAAGGAGCGACTATGTTCGTAATACTTACCTATCGCTGGATGTCCGTATTGGCTTTGTTCATTCGACTACAACGAGAAACCAGTCACTTAATCTTGATATTGCTGATATATTCAAGCCAATCGTCGTTGACAGAACCATATTCAGCCTCATAAATCTTAGGATGATAAACGCAGAAGAGCACTTTGAGTCGATGGATAACGGGGCGGTATATCTTAATCCTACCGGGAAACGCCTTTTTATAGATGCACTTGATGACAAGATATATGAAAAGCAGACAGAGAATAACCATCCGATAAGTTATGAGACTAGAATGAGAAATGAAGTAGCCAAGGTGTTCCGGTTGGTTATTTATGATGAGAAATATAAGCCATATAGATACCAGTAAAAAGTCGGTCAACCACAAGAAGGATTTAGCGCAATGAAGTATTGCCTAAAATCGCATGTTTGAGAATGGTGGATGTGTGTTATTCGCTCCTTGTCAAGTGAATACTATAGAAATATAGCCCCAATAGGTATACTTTTACGTGGAATTTCAGGTCAATCGGCAACACGATTTTGGGATTTTGAGAAATGCCATAATTAAGGCGATCATGGGTATACAGAGATAGTGGGCAGACCGATTTTTTGCTTTAAAAAACAGCGAATTTGGTATATTATATTATTTGGAAGCGCACGCATGCCCGACAATACTGTAGTCGAGCCTTACCTAAAAGGAATTGAAACCAGTGGTTTTGGGTTAGAGTTGTCTATAGGGAAAAGGTCGAGCCTTACCTAAAAGGAATTGAAACGATTTCTCTTGTTTCTGTTTCGTTCATTTCTTCCGTCGAGCCTTACCTAAAAGGAATTGAAACCCAAGGGCACTCTTTTCGAGTGCCCTTAACTTCGTTACAAAGATTATGCTGTCCTGATCGGAGTATAGCAATCACTTTACATTGTATATAATATACTATATAATTAGCTTGAAAGGAGCGATAGCGATTGTTATCGGTTTGTGAGATATGGTTCAGGTTAATTTCAGAGTAGAAGAGGAAGTTAAGAGACGGGCAGAGTTTGCATGTAAGAACATGGGAATGAACCTGTCAACCGCGATCAACATCTTTCTTGTAAAAATGGGTAATGAGCAAAGGATACCTTTTGATGTGGCGGTTGATCCATTTTACAGTGCAGAAAATATGGCTGAACTAAAAAGCCGTGTAGCAGATGCCAAGGCCGGCCGTAATATGCATGAACATGATCTTATAGAGGTAGACTGATGCGCAAGAGCTGGCACGATAAGGCATGGAATGATTACATCGCATGGCAGAAATAAGAGAGTTGTTCATTAAAATAAATAGTCCAGATCAGATTTGAGACCGTAACAGGAGAATAGAAGGATCATGATCACCGGAGATAAATACCGCATTACTTTTATAACAGACAGGCTCATCAGGCTTGAATACCAGGAGGAAGGAATATTTGAGGACAGGCAGACCCAGATGGTCGTATGCCGTGATCTCGGCGACGTTAATTACTCTGTTTCCGACAGCGGGGACAGTCTTGTTGCCGAGAGCGGATCACTTGTTCTGACATATGATAAAAAGGAATTCTCGACTACAGGTCTATCCGTCAGGCTCAAGGAGAACGGTAATGTCTGGCATTACTCGTTCGATTACGGAAATGCCGTAAGAAACCTTAAGGGAACAGCGAGGACGCTTGATGAATGCGACGGATGGTGCAGGCTCGAGAACGGAATATTCGGAGAGTTCGGCTATGCGATAATCGATGATTCAGACAGCCCCGTTGTAATATCCGGCTCCATTGACGAGTACGAGACCGAGTTCGCCAACAGAAAGCACAAGGGTATCGACCTGTATTTCTTCGGCTACGGCGAGGATTACTACGGCGGCCTTACGGATTTCTACAGGCTGTGCGGCAAGACTCCGATGATACCGAGATACGCACTTGGCAACTGGTGGAGCAGATACTACAGATATTCCGAGGAAACCTACAATGAGACTATGGATAGGTTCAAGGCTCTTGAGATCCCTCTTTCCGTTGCCGTTATAGACATGGACTGGCATATTACCGATGTTGACAGCAAATACGGCACGGGCTGGACCGGGTATTCGTGGAACCGGGAACTGTTCCCCGATTACAGGAGATTCCTAAAGGGACTAAGAGACAGGAACCTTGCAGTTACATTAAACTTACATCCCGCCGACGGTGTCAGGGGCTTTGAAGATATGTATGAGGCGGCGGCTCGAAAGGCAGGTATCGATCCTGCAACCGAACAGCCCGTTGAGTGCGACCTGTCGGATCAAAAGCTTCGCGAGGCATATTTTACGGAGGTTCTGCATCCTTATGAGGATGACGGAGTTGATTTCTGGTGGATAGACTGGCAGCAGGGAAAAGGCCGCGGAGAAGACCCGGTTGACCCGCTGTTCCTCTTAAATCATTATCAGTATACGGATCATAAGGGCAGAAACATAAGACCCATGATCTTCTCAAGGTATGCGGGCGCCGGAAGCCACAGGTATCCCGTGGGATTTTCCGGTGATACGGTTATGACATGGAGGAGCCTTGATTTTCAGCCGTACTTTACAAGTACGGCAAGCAACATCGGCTATGGCTGGTGGAGCCATGATATCGGTGGGCACATGATGGGATCAAAGGACGATGAGAGGCTCATCCGCTGGATCGAATACGGCGTATTCTCACCCGTCATGAGACTCCATTCTTCAAGCAGTGAATTCCTCAACAAGGAACCGTGGGCGATCGAAGAACCATACAGGAGCATTATGATCAGGTTCCTGCGCCTTCGTCATGCGCTGCTGCCTTATCTGTATACGGAGCAGCACAGAGCCTATGTTGAAGATAAACCTCTTATAAGACCGATGTACTATGATCATCATGATGATCCGGAAAGCTACAGTGTAAGGAATGAATACGGCTTTGGCGACGAGCTTATCGTCGGTGCCATTACACATCCTGTTGACAAGGAGCTGAGGCTGGCCGATGTCAATATGATCATTCCGAAAGGACGCCGGTACGATATACTAAACGGCCGCATCTATAACGGAGACATTAAGAGAAAGCTCTACAGAAGGCTTGACGAGATACCGGTACTGCTACCTGCAGGCGGTATCCTTCCGATGTCGGATGAATATAAGGAAAACGGCACATCCAATCCCGATAAACTTCGTATATGCATCGGCGCAGGTGCTAACGGCAGCTATACCCTCTATGAAGATGACGGCATCAGCATGGATTACTTAAATGGCGCATATGTCGAAACGCCTTACAGTCTTTCGTGGGAAGACGGAAGCCTTGTATTTGAGACAGGATCTGCTTCCGGAGACCTGACGCTCGTACCCGGTAAGAGAGATTATGTGCTTGACATATACGGCGTAGAGCCGGCGGAAGGAGGCGCGATATGCACCGCCGGGTCCTTGCAGTGTAATCCTGAATATGACGCTTCAAGAAAAGTCCTGTCGGTACATGTGCCTGATGTTGCAACGGCAGACGGCATCACGGTCAAAGCGGACAACATTAAGCTTGCCGCCAATGACCACAGGAAGCAGGTATTTGATATTCTTGAGTACGGCTGGTTTGATATCGCGGACAAGGATATCATCTTCGGAAAGCTGTCGGAGCTTACAGATGAGGAGTTCCTTAAGTGGCTGGCCGGAAGCGGGCAGTCAGGTCGGCTCATAGATGCCATATATGAAGTGTACTGCGGATAAGCAGCGTCAGTCGGAGACTTCACTTACGCCCTGCGGAATCTGAGCGCTTGCGACCATAGAGTAGTTTGTGTAGTAGACTACAAAGCCGGGCTTGGCGCCGGATGGCTTTTTGACCTCTTTTCGTCTGACATAGTCGATCTCGACCTTGCCCATACTGCGCCCTCCCGAGTAGTATGCGGCAATGTCTGCGGCTTCTTCAAACGTTCTGTCGGGAATATCTTTTCCCTCACATTTAACGATCACGTGGCTGCCGGGAATCTTCTTCGCGTGAAACCACCAGTCGCCGGCGGCGGCAACCCTGAATGTCACCTCGTCGTTCTGATAATTGTTTTTTCCCACATAGATATGAAAGCCGTCGGATGATATGTAATGGAGCGGATGACTTTTCGCGCTGCGCTTTTGCTTTGAATGGCTTTTCCTGTGTATGTATCCGCTGCCTGCAAGCTCATCCCTTATCTGGGCAAGATCCTCTTCATTCTCGGCAATGTCAAGACTCGTCATAACGGAGCGCAGATGCTCCATGTCCGCTTCGGTCTCTTCAAGCTGCGTGCCGACAGCTTCTTTTGTTCTCTTCAGTTTGTTGTATCTGTCGAAATATCTGACGGAATTAGCCATCGCGCCGATGGTGGGATCGAGCGGGATAGTGATCTTCTCGCCGGTATAATAATTGTCGCACGTGATACTCGCCGCACCTTCTGCAGCAGTATATCCGTATGTTTGCAGCAGCTCACCGTACACCCTGTATTTATCCATCTTGTCCGTATCTTTAAGCTGCTTTTGCAGAATGTCGTATTTCTTGACCGAGCGTTCAAGAGCCGTCGATACTATCCTCCGAAGGTCCGAGCTTTTCTGGCGTATCCTCGTGTATTCCTCGCGCCCGGCATAGTAGGAGATGAGCATACCCGATACGGTATCATACAGGCTGTGCGGCATTTCCCGGTACTGGGACAGAGGTGTTACTTCGTACTCCACAGGCTCCCCGTTACTGTCTGCTATCACCGCCGGGTGAAAATCATACGCAAGGATCACATCCTTAAGATCAGATATCGCGCCGCCAAGTTTACATAACTCGGAATCGCTGTACGTGTTTGCCGCGCGGTCGGCGTCAAGTCCCGCACTTTCGCAAAGGCTTACCGCAATGGCAGGTGAGAAACCGGTGAAGGTCGTATATAATGATTTTGCAAGCGGAACAGGTTTACATAATATATCACAAAGAAAGCCGGGATCATCTATGTCCCTTTCGGTAATATCAATCTTCCCTTCGGTCTTCGGTATGAAATACTGCCTGCCCGGCAGAACCTCCCTGACTGAAGATACGGCAGCGCTGACGTGCTTGATGCTGTCGATCATCACCCCGTCGGGATCACGGAATATGATATTGGAGTGCTTGCCCATAAGCTCGACCGTTAGTATCCTGGCACGGATGTCGCCCATCTCGTCAAGATGCTCGATCGTAATATCGATTATCCTCTCCAGTCCCGGCTGTGTGATGTCCGTGATATGTCCGCCGGAAATATACTTGCGCAGAAGCATGCAGAAATTCGGCGCCTGCATGGGCGCCTGCTTGTTCTCGTCAGTCAGGTACACGAAAGGAAGGGATGCGCCTGCGGATATCAGGAGACGCTCGTTTCCCCCGCTCGTCTTGACGGTAAGCAAAAGCTCGTCGGGCTCGGGCTGTACTATCCTGGAGATACGCCCGCCGACAAGGCTTTTGCGCAATTCGCATGTCAATGCTCTGATTGTTATTCCGTCGAGTGCCATGAGGGTATTATATGATGCCCCGGCCAAAAGGTCAAAATTCTTGGGGAATTGCGTACTTGACGGGTATTAAAGGTTTCACTATAATAATAGGAAGTGCTTTCCGGGAGCGAACGACGGGCGATATATTTGGATTGTCGTTTGCCGGAAACGAGAGGATTGATATGATCAAGAGTATGACCGGCTACGGCCGTGCGGAATACAGTGATGAAAAGCGCAGGATCACGGTAGAGATCAAGGCCGTGAATCACAGATATCTTGACTGCTCTATCAGAATGCCCAAGAAGCTCAGCTTCTTCGAAGCATCAGTAAGAACCCTTCTCAAAGAATACATGCAGCGGGGAAAAGTTGATGTATTCATTACTTACGAAGATTTCACCGAGAACAATTATAATCTGAAATACAACAGGGATATTGCGCGGACATATTACTCGTACCTGACTGAAATGGCGGAAGAGTTCGGACTGGAGAATGATGTGAGAGTATCCACGCTGTCAAGATATCCGGAAGTATTCTCGCTCGAGGAAGCCGATGTTGATGAGGACGAGATATGGTCGGATCTTGACAAGGTGATAAGACAGGCAGCCGGGCATTTCGCTGATTCCCGCATCACGGAAGGCGAGAACCTGAAGCGTGACCTGTGCGACAAGCTCGATGTAATGCTCACATATGTTGACGACATCGAAAAGAGAGCGCCGCAGATAATCGAGGAATACAAGGAATCGCTGCGTGAAAAGGTCGCTGATCTTCTGGCTGATTCCAGACTGGATGAAGCGAGGATACTCGGTGAAGTTACGATATATGCCGACAAGATATGCGTTGACGAAGAGCTTGTAAGGCTACGCAGCCACATAAGTACAACAAAAGAGATACTTGAGGCCGGAGGGTCTGTAGGCAGAAAGCTTGATTTTATCGCACAGGAGATGAACAGGGAAGCCAATACCATACTGTCGAAGGCCAATGACCTTGCCACAAGCGATATAGCGATCAACCTCAAGACCGATATCGAAAAGGTAAGAGAACAGATACAGAATATAGAGTGAGGGATCCTGCTTTAATGAATGACAAAGGAATTCTGATCATCCTGTCGGGCTTTGCCGGTTCCGGAAAAGGAACGATAATAAGTGAGCTTTTGAAGAAATACGACAATTATGTTCTGTCGGTTTCGGCGACCACGCGCCCTGCGCGCGAAGGCGAAGTTGACGGCAAGCACTATTTTTTCAAGACCGAGGATGAATTCAAGGAGATGATCGCAAACGGAGAGCTCCTTGAATATGCGAATTATGTCGGCAACTACTACGGGACGCCGAGACAGTTCGTCAAGGAGCAGCTTGCGGCCGGCAGGGACGTGATCCTCGAGATCGAAACGGAAGGCGCGCTTAACATTAAGAGGGAATATCCCGATGCAGTCCTGATATTCGTCATGCCGCCAAGTGTCGAAGAGATACATAACAGACTGAAAATGCGCGGAACGGAAACGGATGAGGTCATCAGGAAGCGGATGATAAAAGCAGGGGTTGAGATTACGGTAGTTGACAGATACGATTATCTTATGATAAATGACGTATTGTCGGAAAGCGTTGAACTGTTCAATTCGATCGTAATGTGCCAGCATATGGCGGTATCAAGAAACCGCGATTACATAAATGCCAAGAAACAGGAATTTGAAGAATATCTAAACAACACGAAGGAGAATTAAAATGTTACATCCGTCTTACACAGATCTTATGAAAGTTGCAAACAGCGAGGTTGAGGAAGGGGAGCATCCCGTTGTTAACAGCCGTTATTCCATTGTGATGGCGACTGCCAAAAGAGCGCGCCAGCTTGTAAACGGCCGTCCGACAACGGTTACAGATGCCGAGGGCAAGAAGCCTCTTTCCGTCGCAATAGAAGAACTTGAAAAGGGTGATATCAAGATCCTTGGGGATGAATAAGGAACCGGATGCATGAAAGTGCTTTTCATCTCGCTCGGCTGTGACAAGAATCTTGTAGACAGCGAGCAAATGCTTGCGATACTAAGCGACCGCGGTTACGGGATCACCGACGACGAGAATGATGCCGACGTGATCGTTATCAACACGTGCTGCTTTATACATGATGCCAAGCAGGAGAGCATAGATACCATATTGGAAATGGCACGCCTTAAGGATGATAAACTTAAGGCTCTTATTGTATGCGGATGTCTGGCAGAGCGTTACCGGGAAGAGATCCGGCAGGAGATCCCCGAGGTCGATGCGATCGTGGCTGTTACGGAGCTTGACCGGATAGCGGATGTGATCGATGATGCTGTCGCGGATCAGCCGAAGGCAGAGGCTTCTGCAAGACCGTCTCGGGATACGCACAGGATCATTACGACTCCCGGACATTACGAGTACCTGAAGATCGCGGACGGGTGCGACAAGAACTGTACATACTGCATCATCCCGAAGATACGCGGACATTACCGTTCGGTTCCGATGGATGAGCTGCTCGCGCAGGCACGGTATCTTGCAGGTCAGGGGGTCAAGGAACTGATCCTCGTGGCGCAGGAGACTACGATATACGGCGTTGACCTGTACGGGAAAAAATCATTACCCGAATTGTTATGTAAACTATCCGAAATTGACGGGGTAGAGTGGATCAGACTGTTATATGCATATCCTGAGGAGATCACGGATGAACTGATCGAAGTTATGTCAACCAATCCGAAGATATGCCATTACATAGATATTCCCATTCAGAGCGGATCGGACGCAGTCCTTCGGAGAATGGGAAGACATACCGACCGGCAGGGTATCCGGCATGTGATAGAAAAGCTCCGGAGCGCTATCGGAGACATATGCATCAGGACTACGCTCATTGCCGGATTTCCGGGCGAGACGCAGGAAGATTTCGAGGAGACATACAGGTTTGTGAACGAGATGGAGTTCGACAGGCTCGGCGTGTTCACATACTCTGCGGAGGAAGGAACCCCGGCGTATGATATGGTTCCGAAGGTTGATGAGGATACGTCAATAGGACGACGGGACGAGCTGTATGAGCTTCAGCAGGCGATAGCATACGAGGCGGCGGAGAGTATGGCCGGGAAAACGCTGCGGGTCATTGTCGACGGGTATCTTCCTGACGATGATGTATATGTTGCGAGAAGCTACAAGGATGCCCCCGATATTGACGGACTCGTGTTTGTGTATTCAGACAGACCGCTTGTTACGGGCGATATGGTAACGGTTCGAATAGAAAATGCCAGAGAATATGATCTGGAAGGAGTATTAACAGATGAATCTGCCCAATAAACTTACAGTGATGAGAGTGATCGCCATTCCGTTTTTCGTTGCCTTTATGCTTATTCCCGTAAACGGCGTATCGTGCGAAGGATGGTGCAAGTGGACGGCGCTTGCCCTGTTTGTGGCAGCTTCGCTTACCGATCTTCTGGATGGCAGGATCGCGAGGAAATACCAGCTTATCACGAATTTCGGGAAGTTCATGGATCCGCTCGCGGACAAGCTTCTCGTATGCTCGGCTCTCATATGCCTTGTGGAGCTTGACCGCATACCCGCATGGATCACGATAGTGATAATCGCAAGGGAATTCGTTGTCAGCGGCATCAGGCTTGTAGCGGCGGATGACGGTATCGTTATTGCGGCGAGCAACTGGGGGAAGTACAAGACGACCTTCCAGATGCTGATGGTCGGATTCATGATCGGAGACCTTCCGCAGCTTGATATCATCACACAGATACTCATGTGGATAGCGTTTGCACTGACACTTATATCGATGGTTGACTATATAGTCAAGAACAGAGGCGTATTTAAGAAATTGTAGGAGACTGATCATGCCGGATGAAGCATATCGAACGGATAGTCCGGTCGAAGATATTGCGGTAAAGCTCCTTGATAAGGGAGGGCTTGTCGTATCGACTGCCGAGTCGTGTACGGGTGGACTGCTTGCCGGACGTATCGTTAATGTCCCGGGAGCCAGCAACGTTTACAAGGCCGGTTTTATCACATATTCCAACAAAGCAAAGAGAAGATATCTGGGGGTGCGCAAAGGAACCCTTAAGAAGTACGGTGCTGTAAGCAAACAGACTGCAGGAGAAATGGTCAAAGGCCTTGTTGCCGAAACCGGTGCTGATGTCGGTCTTGCAACGACCGGAATAGCGGGACCCGGCGGGGGCAGCGATGAAAAGCCCGTGGGACTCGTGTATATAGGATGCAGTGTGTGCGGCAGGGTCAGGGTCAAAAAGTTCGTATTTGACGGCGACCGCATGAGGGTTCGGGAAAGTGCCGTTACGGCGGCGCTCGATCTTATGATCAAATGCGTGGAAGAATACTATACGGAGAATAAGTCAAAATGAGTGATAAGAATAAAGTACTGCTGTTCTATCCGCCGGGAATGCTATTCCAGCGCGGAGAGGACAGATGCCAGCAGAATATCAAGGACGCTTCGGCGGAAGCTATGCGTGCCTGCAATGACCTCGGGTATGGTGCCGCCATACTGCTCGGGAAAGGGTACGAGGTAAAGCTTCGCGATTATCAGACAGAAGGATGTTCGATGGAAGATCTCGAGAGCGACATGGAGAAATACGCTCCGGATCTTATCATGATGAGCATTACGAATACAACGATATTTGATGATCTGAAGCTCCTTGCGCATCTCAAGGAAAAATATAATCCCGTCATCGTCATAAAGGGAGCGCTTTTCTACGACCCCGAACAGGAAATGCTCGATATGCTCGATCTGTCGAGCGTAGACTATATGATCGGCGGCGAGGTTGATTTTGCGATAGGAGAGATAGCTGATCTGGCGCTTCGCGGCGAGGGAAAGGCAGAGGACATATTGTCGATACTGTACAGGAATCCCGACGGTACGTTTTCGAGGACCAAATTCCACTGCTGGGGCGAGGACCTTGATTCCAGACCGTTCCCGGCGCGCCAGCTTATGAATAACAAGCTGTATGTGCGGCCCGATACCAACGAGCCGATGGCAACTATACAGACTTCACGCGGATGTCCGTCGGCGTGCGTATTCTGTCTGACGCCTGTCATCTCCGGTAAGTGCGTGCGCTTCCGCAGCCCGCAGAATGTTATGGATGAGCTGACGGAATGCTACAACGTTCACGGCATCAGAAACTTCTTCTTCAAGGCCGATACGTTTACGATCAATCCCGCGTGGGTCAAGGAGATGTGTACTCTTATAATCAATTCCCCGCTTCACGGTAAGATCGCGTTTACCGCCAACTCAAGAGTCAATCCCCTCTCGAAGGAAACGCTTGCGCTCATGAAGGAGGCCGGATGCTTTATGGTCGCGTTCGGGTTCGAGTCGGGCTCCGACGAGATGCTTAAGACCCTGAAAAAAGGTACGACGGTTGAGATGAACCTTCGCGCGGCACAGTGGTGTCATGAGGTCGGACTTCCCTTCTGGGGATTCTATGTTATCGGTTTTCCGTGGGAAACAAAGGAGAATATCCTTGAAACGAAGGAGATGATCAGGAAACAGAAGCCTGATTTTATCGAGGTGAAGATGGCGCTTCCGTTCTACGGGACGGAGCTGTATAAAGCAGCCAAGGAAATGGATCTGATCGCCGATTCGCCGCTCGGGTGTGATTTTTTCCATTCCGCGCTTACGGGCACGAAATATCTGTCACAGGAAGAGGTTGAAAAGCTTCGCCGGAAGATACTTCTCGGATTCTATCTGCGTCCCGGATACATTCTCGGGAAAATGGGAGAGTGCGTGAAGCATCCGTCCATATTCGGGAACTATGTAAAATACGGCTTCAAGATGCTGGGCTCATTTATCGGCAGGGACTGAGGCTATGCTGTATCAGATCAAAGGCGGACGCGTAATGTTCGCGGCCGATACGATACTTGACAATTTTGATTTTGAAGTAAAGAACAGAAATGAAAAGATTGCCGTAGTCGGGAGAAACGGCGCCGGCAAAACAACACTTCTGAAAGTCATAGCGGGCGAGGTCGACCTTACCCCGTTAGACGGCGAGAGGCCGTCGGTCACATCGACAGATCCCACGATAGGTTATCTGCGGCAGATCACATTTGATGATCTGGAGCTTACGCTTGACGAGGAAATACGCAAGGTATTTGCCGATATACTGCGGCAGAAGGCGCGTATCGACGAACTTGTCGGACTGATGGACAAGGCGGAGGGCGGCGAGGCGGAAGCTCTTGCGCGCGAATATACGGCCCTGATGGATGATTACAAAGACCGGGGCGGATATTACTACGAGAAAGAATACGACGCCATGCTGACGTCGTTCGGCTTTACGCTTGCCGACAAGGATAAAAAGCTCTCGGAGTTCTCGGGAGGGCAGCTTACGAAGCTTGCATTTATCAAGCTCCTGCTGTCCAAGCCGGACATCCTGCTCCTCGACGAGCCGACAAACCATCTTGACATGAAGACGATAGAATGGCTTGAAGGATATCTCGCGAATTACAACCGCGCGGTAGTCCTTGTCTGCCATGACCGCATGTTCATCGACCGGATCGCGAACACCGTGTATGAGATCGCCTACGGGCAGGTTACGAGATACAGCGGAAATTACAGCGATTACGTCAGACAGAAGAAGGAGCGCTATGACAGGCAGTTAAAGGATCATATCGCCCAGCAAAAAGAGATCAAGCGCCTTACCGAGCTTGTAGAGCGGTTCAAGAACAAGCCGTCGAAGGTCGCAATGACCCGTTCGAAGCTCAAGCAGATCGAGCATATGGAGCTTGTCGCGCGTCCCGCCGACTACGATATCAAGAGCTTTCATGCGCAGTTCACACCCGGGGTAATGACCGGCAGGGATGTTTTGTATGCGAAGGAGCTTGTGATAGGATATGACCGTCCGCTTGCCACGATCAACCTTGATATCAAGCGCGGAGAGCGGCTCGGCATAATCGGCGATAACGGGATCGGAAAATCAACCCTCCTCAAAACGCTTGTCGGAAATATCAAACCCCTGTCGGGCGATTTCCGTTTCGGGGTTAATGTTCAGACCGGATATTTCGACCAGAGGATGGCACAGTATACCTCCGACAAAACGGTCATAGACGATTACCATGACACATATCCGGATCTTACCGAGACGCAGGTGCGCAGCCGCCTCGGAGCTTTTCTCTTTACGGGGGATGAAGTATACAAGGATGTTGCGGCACTTTCCGGAGGAGAGCGTGTGAGGCTGTGTCTTGCCAGGATATTCCAGACATGCCCGAATGTGCTGATACTTGACGAGCCGACAAACCATATGGATATGATCGGCAAGGAAACGCTCGAGGCTATGCTCGCGTCCTTCGAGGGAACCGTGATCTTCGTGTCGCATGACAGATATTTTGTGAAGAAGGTTGCGACGCAGATACTCGATATGAGAGCAGACGGGGTGACGCTGTATCCGTTCGGGTATGAGGATTATATATCCAAGACAACACCTGATCCTGCCGGGTCTTTCGGCGCGGGGAGGGCGGAGCCGTCCGGACGGCCGGCACCCGTCCGGAGCGAACCGGTAAGCGGTGCAGATCCTGCCGCGGTTACCGCTTCCCAGGCAGAGCGTCTGGCCGGCAAAGAAGCGGACAGAAAGAGGCGGCAGAAGGAAAAGCTTGAGGAGAAGATAGAGTCTGTTGAAAAAGAGATAGAAGAATTAAAAGCTGAGTTATGTAAACCTGAATATGCAAGCATGTACTCAAAGCTTACCGAGATACAGGAGATGATCGATTCAAAAGAGGAGGAACTGCTCGGGATAATGGAAGAGTGGGACAGTTATATATGAGAGACAATCTTACACAGTCGGATATAGACAAAATGGAAGCGGAGATCGAATACAGGAAGCTGACGCTGCGCCCCAAGCTTATAGAGGATGTCAAGGTGGCAAGAGCGCACGGAGACCTGTCCGAGAACTTCGAATATTATGCGGCAAAGCGCGAGAAGAACCTGAACGAGTCGAGGATCAGGTATCTCGACAGGATGGTCAGGACAGCAAACATAATTGATGATTCATCTGCCGATGACGAGGTCGGGATCAACAACACGGTCACGGTTGAAATGGTTGACGACGGCGAGATAGAACAGTACAAGATCGTCACAACGATCAGAAGCAATTCACTTATCGGATACATAAGCATCGAGTCCCCGATGGGCAAGGCACTTATGGGTCACAGGATAGGGGACAGGGTCACCGTGCATGTTAACGATGCGGTATCATATGACGTCATTATCAACGACATCGACAAATCGACGGACGACGCTGACGACAAGATCAGCCAGTACTGATCTATTTGAACGTCCAATCCCGCTATGATATAATATTACGATGTGGTCTTTATTAATATAATCTGAAAGGTGGCACTATAATGGCTTTACTTGAAAAATGGCGCAAGATGGCCTACAACGAGAACGAGGACAAGAATAAGCTCCAGAAACTGTGGGCTGATTATTTTGAGGTTGAAAAGGGCATATATCAAAAGCTTCTGGCCGATCCCGATAATAAGGTTACGGGGACGGTAGCGGAGCTTGCCGATAAATACGACACCGATATCATGACGATGACGGGATTTCTGGACGGGATCAATGACAGCCTTGTACAACCGAATCCCATAGAAGATATGACAGAAGATACAAAGGTCAGTCTCGACTATGACAGGGAACTTCTGTACAAGAACATGGTCGCCGCAGGTGCGGACTGGCTGTACGGTCTTGACGAATGGAATGACATATTTGACGCAGACAGGCAGAAGGAACTCTACAGGGAGCAGAAGCAAAGCCAGACCGTCCGCCATACCGGCCCGAAGATCGGAAGAAACGACCCGTGCCCGTGCGGCAGCGGCAAAAAATATAAAAAGTGTTGTGGGCAAGGCAGATAGGAGGACCCCACGATAGTGGGGAGAACCTGTCTGCACGCGGAGCCCCATTCTGCGAAGCAGAATTCTAATGGGCGACGCTCCTTGTAACAGGCAGATAGGAGACAGCCCCCATTCTGCGAAGCAGAATTCTAATGGGCGACGCTCCTTGTAATAGGCAGGTAGGAGGAAATTATTTCATGAAAATCACATTAAAGGACGGCTCTTCAAAAGAATATTCATCCGCGATGTCCGTTATCGACATCGCAAAGGATATTTCCGAGGGACTTGCCAGAGTTGCCTGTGCAGGCGAAATCGACGGAGAACGTGTTGATCTCCGCTACGTTGTGGATAAGGATTGCAGCCTTAATATCCTTACGTTTGACGACAAGGGCGGAAGGGATGCGTTCAGGCATACAACGTCCCATATAATGGCGCAGGCGATCAAGAGGCTGTGGCCGGATGTAAAGCTTGCCATAGGGCCTTCGATCGACGACGGCTTTTACTATGATATTGACAGCGAGCGCCCCATAACGGAAGAGGATTTTCCCGCTATCGAGGCGGAAATGAAGAAGATCGTCAAAGAGGATATCAGGCTTGAGAGGTTTGAGCTTCCGAGAGCGGATGCCATCAGGATGATGGAAGAAGCCGGGGAGCCGTATAAGGTCGAGCTTATCCGGGATCTGCCGGAGGATGCGATCATCAGCTTCTATAAGCAGGGCGATTTTACTGACCTGTGCGCGGGACCTCACCTCATGTCCACCAAGAATGTCAAGGCAGTCAAGCTCATGAAGGTTGCCGGGGCATACTGGAGAGGCAATGAGAAGAACAAGATGCTGACAAGGATATACGGCACTTCCTACACGAAAGCATCCGATCTTGAAGAATATCTTACACGACTTGAAGAGGCGAAAAAGCGCGACCACCGTAAGATCGGCAAGGAAATGGGTCTGTTCATGATGGCTGACGAAGGCCCCGGATTTCCATTCTTCCTGCCGAACGGGATGATACTGCGCAATGAGCTTATGAAATACTGGAGAGAGGTACATTACCGCAACGGTTATCAGGAGATAGAGACTCCTGTGATGCTGAACCAGTCACTGTGGGTAACGTCGGGACACTGGGATCATTACAAGGAAAATATGTACACATCAATGATCGATGAAGAGATGTTCTGCATCAAGCCGATGAACTGTCCGGGCTCCATACTCGTATACAAGAGCCAGCCCAGATCGTACAGGGAGCTTCCCATCAGATATGCCGAGGTCGGACTCGTTCACAGACATGAAAAATCAGGAGCTTTGCACGGACTCATGAGGGTAAGGGCGTTCCATCAGGACGATGCGCATGAGTTCATAGCGATGGATCAGATCGGTGAGGAGGTTGAGCATATTGTCAGACTCATCGACGAAGTATATGAAAAGCTCGGATTCAGGTATACTATAGAACTGTCAACGATGCCGGAGGATCATATGGGTTCCCTTGAGGACTGGGAGAAGGCGACGAACGGTCTGAAGACTGCGCTCGAGAACATGAATCTTCCGTATGAGATCAATGAGGGAGACGGAGCGTTCTACGGACCTAAGATCGACTTCCACGTGGAGGACTGTCTCGGAAGAGAGTGGCAGTGCGGTACGATACAGCTTGATTTTCAGCTTCCGCAGAACTTTGATCTGAAATATACCGGCTCCGACGGCGCTGAGCATATGCCCGTCATGATACACAGGGTAGTATTCGGTTCCGTTGAAAGATTCATAGGCGTCCTGACGGAAAACTGTGCCGGCAAGTTCCCTACATGGCTCGCTCCGGTTCAGGTGAAGGTGCTTCCTATATCGGACAAGTACTTTGATTATTCCGAACAGGTTCTTGACAAGCTGAAGGCTGCCGGTATCCGCGCCGAGATCGATACAAGATCAGAGAAGATCGGCTACAAGATCAGAGAGGCAAGACTCCAGCGTGTTCCGTACATGCTGATCCTCGGGCAGAAAGAGGAAGAGGCAGGCAATATTGCGGTAAGGAGCCGCTTTGCGGGAGACGAAGGCGCCAGGGATCTTGATGATTTCATCAGGGATGTCCGTGAAGAGATCGATGGCAGGGTTGCAAGGCCGGAGGCATCCGAAGAGTAGATGATATGAGTTCCGGTATTATCATAGCAACTTCAAAGATCAAAGCCTGTGAGCGGTTCTACGAGCTTTGCGATTACTGCGGTTATGAAAGAGAGTGGGCGGATGCCCTGTGGCGCGATATCGTAACCGATGAGGAGATCTATGAGGAATTCGAATACTATGCGGACAGCCATTCCATTAAGGACTCGGTCGAGATATGCGGCTACAGCCTGTCGGATCTGTATGTATTTCAGATGGACAAATACAATCTTATAAGGGAGATCGGGAAGAATACCGCAGAGTGCAACAAAGAGAGAATGGTACTGAATGCTTTCCGGATGCTAATCGATATGAAGGCGGATCCGGCAACCTTTATCAAGAGGATTGAAGAGGGCCGCGGGGAAGATAAGATTTGAATGACGACAGAATAATCAACTATATGAAAGCACGTAACAAACAGGCGCAGATGACTGCAACCGCCGTGGCGGTACAGTTGTTTGCGCTTGCAGTTTATCTGTGCATGTATGCCCTGTCCGTAAGCGGGCTGTTCTGGTCGAAGAGCGCCCGTACCGGAAAAATAGTGATCGTGCTGCTTACGATCGCGATCTCGGTATTTCTGTGCGTCATCAATTTCATGACCGTCATTCACACGGATCAGGTTTACATAACAAGACCGGACAACATATCCTTAAGAGACGGGGAGGATGTGGTAAGGCTTGCCTATACAACAGCAAGACCCGTACTTATCTTCAAGATCACGTGCAGCCTCGTCATGATGGCAGCTGCCGGAGTGGTTTACATAATATTGCTTACCATAATGGAAGATACCGCTCTTGCGAACATATACGGCAGGATTGTATGCTGCATTATCCCGGCGGTCGCGATAATGATCGCATATCCCTGTATCGACCGGATAGCGTGTTACCGGGCGCTCCTTAATGAGACACATGAGCTGTATCTGAACACGCGGCCGGGCAAGGTTCCCATGTACATAGCGTCGGTTGCGCTGCCGCTGTCCGTCTGCCTGTGGTATATCCTCAGATACTACGGAGATTTGTCGAGGATCGCATGGATCACGTATCCCGTTGTCGCGCTCTTTGCGCTGGCTGTTTCCTTCCTGTACAGCTGGTCACGCGGCTGATCATGCCGGATCGGAGGAAAAGGGAAGAATGCGGATGCGCACGATTGCGGAATATAAGGCAATCGTGCGCATTCGGCGTTCCATAGAAAGCCGATATAAGCGCAGGCAATTACAGGCTATAACAAAAAACAAGTTGTTACGAACCGGACGCTTATATATAATATGTATTTAAAGTGGGATGAATATACTTTCTGCAGATACAAGTACAAGAGGTGTCGGAATGAGAGATCTTGATATTGAACAGACCGTTGCGCTTAACGTATTCCCCGAATATGAGGAGGGAAAGCGCGGGATCACGGACAAGGACAGGATAATAGCGCAGAAGTTCAAGGTACCGGACATAGCGCTCGGACTGATTGATTTTTTCTTTACGGATGAGGATCAGGACTTTATTGCCTCGCTGCCGGGTGAGGAGTTCGACGGAGCTGCCGTATCGCCCGGTTATATCGCGGATGCCTTTTCAAGAGGCATTATCTCCGAGGCGGAGGAGCGATCACGGTTCAGACTGAATGATTTCTACGGAATGCTTGATATATTCAGCATATCGCAGACCGAAAGGTATCACTCGTTAAGCAGGCAGACGCGCAGGATGCTTGATGACTGGTATTTCGACAGTTATGTTAAAAGCCTTGACGCGGATCTGCATGTAAGACCTACTGCCGATAAGGTACTGACGCTTGATGAAATGCTCGAATTCATAGATGATCTGCCGGAACCGCTGTACTGGGCATATTGCGACTGCAAATCACTGTGCGGCGACTGCGGACTTCCGTCGCATACATGTATCAGCTTTACCGCCGGTATCAACAGTTATTATTCAAGGGGAGTATCCGAAACGATAACAAGAGATGAGGCAAAGGACATCATCCGGAAGGCCGACGATGCGGGACTGGTTCATACAGTGAGCAGCCACGGGATATGTAACTGCTGCGACGATTGCTGTTATCTGTTCCGTGCACAGAGGGTGCGGCAAAGTGTGGGCTTCTGGCCCGAGTCACCGCATATCGTGGATTATGACGCAGACAAATGCATATCCTGCGGGAAGTGCATTACAAGATGCCATTTTGGTGTATTTGAGAAGAGAACAGAAGAAGGAAGAACCGTGATCTGTACCGACACGACCAGGTGCATAGGCTGTGCGCTGTGTGTACAGACATGTCCCGTAAATGCCCTGTCGGTAGCCGACAGGAGCAGGACACAGATGCAGATCGCGGGAGTAAGAGGCCAATGAGTTACAGTGCATATAATGATAACAGCCTTGGGTTTACAACGCGGCAGCTTCATGCCGGATACGATCCCGCGGAGCATAACAGGAGCAAGGCAGTTCCGATATACCAGACGGCGGCATTTGAGCTCGGTGATTATGAAAGATGCTTAAGGCTGTTCCAGTATGAAGAAGAGGGGGACTCGTATGTCAGGTTCTCCAATCCGACCAACAGGGTTCTGGAGAAGAGGATAAGCTCACTGGAGGGCGGTTCCGCAGCCGTATCGTTCGGATCGGGCATGGCGGCCATATCGAATACGCTCTTAACCCTTGCACACTCGGGAGACAATATCGTATCCGTTCCGACACTGTATGGCGGAACGACCACGCTGCTGCAGAAGACACTTCCCGCATACGGGATCGAGGGCAGGTTTATAGAGGATCAGGACGATGTGGAGTCCTACCGCAATTATATAGATGACAGAACCAAGGCGGTATACATCGAGACGCTTGGTAATCCGTGTATGAACGTGCTTGATGTGGATGCCATTACGGAGCTTGCACATTCATACGGTATACCTGTCGTGATCGACAATACATTTGCGACACCGTATCTGTTCAGGGCGTTTGAGCATGGCGTTGATATTGCATGTTATTCGGCGACCAAATATCTGTCGGGTCATGGCGTGAATATAGCGGGGATCGTTGCGGAAAGCGGCAGATTTAATTTCCGGAACGGAAGATTTCCCGAGTTCGACCGGTTCTATGAGGAGTATTCGGACTGGATCGACGATGAGACACTGTCCGGGGAGATATTTACAAAGCGCCTCCGGATCACCTATCTGACCGATCTCGGAGCCCATATGAGTCCGCAGACAGCGTTTTACGTGCTGCAGGGAATGGAGACACTTTCGCTCAGGATGGAGCGGCATGTTGCAAACGCGCAGAAGCTTGCGGAATTCCTGTATGATCATCCGCAGGTTGATGAAGTGCTGTATCCGGGACTGCCCTCAAGCCCATACCACGAGCTTGCCACGAAATATTTTCCCAAAGGTCCGGGTGCGATCATGACTATCCGGGTAAAGGGCGGAGAAGAAGCTGCGCTCAAAGTTCTTGAAAAGGTAAGGGTATTTGATTATATGACTAATGTCGGTGATGCCAAATCGCTCATCGTGCATCCGATGTCATCCACCCATTTCGGACACTCCGTGAAGGAGAATGAAAAAGCAGGCGTATATTCCAATTCACTCAGACTGTCTGTGGGAATTGAAGATATAGAGGATTTGATAAACGATCTGGATCAGGCATTATCGGTCTGAAGGATGTTCAAAAAGGAGGTAACTTATGAAGAAAACGATCATTTCCGGAATCATGGCAGTTACGTTTGCGGCTATGGCTCTTGCAGGCTGCGGACAAACGACAGTTACGGTAAATACGCCGGAGCAGGCGGATGAGAGCAGCTCCGAAGCAGGTGAAAAGGGTACGATCCGTGTGGGATCCAAGGATTTTACGGAGAACGAGATCGTAAGCGAGATATATGCTCTTGCGCTTGAGGATGCCGGCTATACGGTTGACAGGGTATTTGATATATCTTCATCCGTCATTCACCAGAGTATCGTCAATGATGAGGTGGATCTGTATCCCGAATACACGGGTACCGGTCTTCTGTCCATACTGCAGGAGGATCTTGTAACGGATCCCGACGAAGTGTACGCTATAGTCAAGAAAGAATACGAGGAGCAGTTCTCGCTCACATGGCTCGATTATGCGAAGGCCAATGACGGACAGGGCATTTTCGTCAGCAAGAAGGCATCGGACGAGTACGGGATCAAAACGATATCCGATCTGCAGGCAAATGCGGAAAATATCAGATTTGCGTCCCAGGGCGAGTTCGATGAGAGAGAGGACGGGATCCCGGGTCTTGAGAAAGTATACGGACCTTTTAACTGGAAGTCCACCAAGGTCTATGACAACGGTCTGAAATATGAGGTCGTTGAGAACGATGAAGCGGATGCATCGCCTGCATACACAACGGAGGGACAGCTGTCACAGACAGACAAGTTCGTTCTGCTTGAGGATGATAAGCAGGTATGGCCTCCCTACAACCTCGCGCCTGTCGTAAGAGACAATATACTTGACGCGTATCCCGACATTGCCGATATTCTCAACAAGGTCAGCGCCAGTATCGATACGGCTACGATCACTGCGCTTAACGCCAGGGTCGATGTTGACAAGGAAGAGTATGAGGACGTCGCTGCATCGTTCTATGACAGCATCAAATAATGCGTGATGGGTGAAGCAAATGGAAGCGATTGCCTACCAGGGCGTAACCAAGAAATTCAATAATTCAGAGGTCAATTCGGTTGACCATGTAAGCGCGACCATAGCCGAGGGTGAGTTCATTACCATCCTCGGCTCTTCGGGCTGCGGCAAGACAACACTGCTGAAGATGACCAACAGGCTCTATGAGCCGACGGAAGGGAAGATAATACTCTTCGGTGAGGATATATCAACGGTCGATCCTATCGTTGTAAGGCGCCGTATGGGATATGTTATCCAGCAGGTCGGACTGTTTCCGCATATGACGATCGAAGATAATATCGCAGCCATACCAAAGCTTTCCAAGTGGGACAAGGAGAGGATCAATAACAGGGTGACGGAGCTTCTGGAGCTCATCGATCTTGATCCCGCGACATACAGGAAGAGATATCCGTCGCAGCTGTCGGGCGGCCAGCAGCAAAGAGTGGGACTTGCCCGGGCGCTTGTCACGGACCCCAAGATAATGCTTATGGATGAGCCTTTCGGGGCAATAGATGCCATAACGAGGCTTAACCTTCAGAACGAACTGAAAAAGATCCATGACGAGATGAAAAAGACATTTCTTCTTGTCACCCATGACATCAACGAAGCATTCAAGCTGGGAGACCGTGTCATGATCATGAACGCGGGCAGACTGCTCCAGTTTGACACGCCGCGCAATATCGTGCAAAATCCTGCCGATGAATTTGTTGATACCCTGATACGATCCGCCAGAGATCAGGAGGAATTCTGGGAGGCGGTTAAGATATGATCGAATATCTCAGAAGTCATCCGGATAAAATCATCAATCCCTTTATCGAACACATCGAACTGGTTCTTGTGACGCTTGTCATATCGGTCGCCATCGCGGTCATTCTGACCATGCTGTGTGTCCGGTTTGAAAGGCTGGGTTTTATTCTTCTGCAGTTATTTTCGGTCATATATTCAATCCCTTCGCTGGCGCTCTTTGCACTGCTCATCCCCATTACGGGGCTGGGATTCAAAACGGCGGTCATCGTGCTTGTATTCTATAACCAGTATCTGCTCCTGAGGAATTTCCTTGTGGGAATAGGCGAGGTCGATCCTGCCGTAACGGAGGCGGCAAAGGGGATAGGAATGAAGCCGATGCAGGTTCTGTGGAAGATACAGGTGCCGCTCGCGCGAAAAGCCCTGTTTGCAGGGATCAGGCTCGCGGTGATATCCACTATCGGGATCGGAACGATAGCTTCTTCCATCAATGCCGGCGGTCTGGGTGATCTGCTGTTTGACGGCCTGCGTACTATGAATACGGTCAAGATACTGTGGGGAAGCATCCTGTCAGCCGGTCTTGCGATAGGCATTAACGCACTCCTGAAATATATCTCGGACAGAGATTCTTCGCAGACGGGACATGAACGGGAACCGTAGGAGAAATCACAATGTGGCAAAAGATGTGTGAATACATCGCGGATAACTACATGAAGATCCTGCTGCAGGTAAGAGACCACCTTGTCATAAGCCTTCTGGCGCTTGCCGCGGCGGTGATAATAGGTGTGCCTATAGGCTATCTTGCATCCAAAAGCGCAAAGGGTGAAAAGTACCTGACCGTTCCTTTTCAGATGCTGAGGGTCGTTCCTTCACTGGCGATACTGGTACTGCTCATACCCGTTATGGGAACCGGGATCAAACCTGCCATGACAGCGCTTACAGTTCTCGCAATACCGCCGATACTGCTCAACACGGTCGTCGGTTTCAGGGAGGTTCCCGCTTTTATGGTCGAATCCGCGAGCGGGATCGGGATGACCGACAGGGAGGTACTGAAAAAGGTCCGCATTCCGATGGCGCTTCCCATGATACTTGCCGGGATCAGGACCGGACTGGTCGAGATCATAGCAAGTGCGACTCTTGCCGCCAAGATCGGTGCGGGAGGTCTTGGAGAGATCATATTTACGGGGCTGGGGCTGAACCGCCCGGATCTGCTGCTGATCGGCGGAATACTGGTGGCATTGCTGTCCCTTGGTTCGGGCTTCCTGTTTGATCATATAGTCGGCAGGGCGCTCCCATATAAGAATCTGAAGGAGTGATACAGTGAGCGGATTTTATTTTTCCGTTGACAAGCACGCCGTTATATGTTAGATTCTTCAAGGTAATTGATTTTACACACAGGAAAGCAGAGAAATCTCACCTCGCGACATATGATCACCGCCACGGGCGGATGAAGGGTTGGCGAGTGTTAATACCGAAGATATTATTATTACCGGGTATGGTCTGCTTACTTTGTGTGGGCAGATTTTTTTTGTTGTGGCTTTTGCTGTAAGGAGGACAAGACAATAGCAGATTTAATGATCAACGAACAGATCCGTGACAAGGAAGTTCGTGTAATTGGCGAAAACAATGAACAGCTCGGTATCATGAGCATACAGGAGGCTATGAAGCTTGCTGACGAAGCGGGACTGGATCTGGTCAAGATCGCCCCGAACGCAGCTCCGCCCGTGTGCCGCATAATTGATTACGGAAAATTCCGTTACGAGCAGTCACGCAAAGAAAAGGAAGCAAAGAAGAAACAGAAAGTCATTGAGATCAAAGAGATCCGCATGTCACCGAATATTGACACGAACGATCTGAACACGAAGATCGCCGCAGCGAAGAAGTTCCTGCAAAAGGGCGACAGAGTCAAGGTCACGCTGCGTTTCCGCGGCCGTGAGATGGCTCATATGAACAACAGCAGATATATTCTCGATGATTTTGCGGCCGCCCTTGAGGACGTTGCGGTCATTGAGAAGCCGCCGAAGGTTGAGGGCAGGACATTAACGATGTTTTTAACTGAAAAGCGTTAGATACGCCAGAGTTAAAATAGATGTATGGATTAGGAGGAAAGAGTAATGCCAAAGATCAAGACAAACAGATCCGCTGCAAAGCGTTTCAAGGTTACCGGTACGGGGAAACTGAAGAGGAACAAAGCGTACAGACGTCATATACTGACCAAGAAGACGACGAAGAATAAGAGAAACTTACGTCATGCGGTAATAACGGATGAAACAAACGTTAAGAACATGAAGAAGATCACACCTTATCTTCAGTAAGCAAGAGTATGTTCAGGAACAGGAGGAAATACAATGGCCAGGATTAAAGGCGGAGTGAACGCCAAGAAGAAACACAATAGAGTATTAAGGCTCGCGAAAGGATACAGAGGAGCGCGTTCCAAGCAGTACCGCGTTGCAAAGCAGTCGGTAATGCGTGCTCTCAACTCGTCATTTGCGGGAAGAAAAGAGAGAAAGCGCCAGTTCAGACAGCTGTGGATCGCGCGTATCAACGCGGCTGCAAGAATGAACGGCATTTCATACAGCAGGTTTATGTACGGACTCAAGCTTGCCAACGTTGATATCAACCGCAAGATGCTTGCGGAAATGGCAGTAAATGATGCTGAGGGATTCTCAACCCTTGCTGAACTTGCAAAATCAAAAATCGCTTAACAGAGGCAGTTGCATATGATCAGAATATGTTCGGACAGCACATGTGATCTTTCGGAAGCACTTATAAGAAAGTATAATATTACGATCATCCCGCTTCATATCGTGCTCGGTGACAAGGAGTACCGGGACCGGATCGAGATCACACAGGAAGAGATATTTGAATGGGCGGATCAAAACAAGGCGACGCCGAAGACATCGGCCGTATCGTTTGAGGATGCTTCGGCATTTGTCAAGCCCATGTTTGACGCCGGTGATGAGGTGATCCTCTTTGCGATATCATCGTTAATGTCCGGTACGGAAAATATATTCCGCATGGTTGTGGAAGATCTGGATGCGGCGGACAAGGTTCATGTAATCGATTCCGCGAATCTGTCGACAGGAATAGGACTGCTTGTTATTGAAGCGGCAATTATGGCGCAGGAAGGATATTCCGCGCAGGAGATAGTAGATGAGATGGAGCGCTTAAAGCCGAAGGTAAGAGCGAGCTTTGTTATCGACACGCTTACTTATCTTGCGCGCGGCGGAAGATGCTCAAGCGTTGCCGCACTTACGGGAGGAATGCTCAAGCTCCATCCGAAGATAGTTGTGGAAAACGGCAAGATGGATGTCTCCAAAAAGTACAGAGGACAGATTCGTACTGTCGTGATGGATTATGTGAAAGACCTGTACCCGGATCTTATGAAAGCGAGAAGACAGCGTGTGTTTATTACGCATACGTGTTCCGACCGGGAAATGGTGGAAGAGGTAAGATCATACCTTGAGAGTCTGAATTATTTTGACGATGTATTCGAAACAGCAGCAGGCGGAGTGGTAAGCTCGCACTGCGGCCCCGGTACACTCGGTGTATTGTTCATAGCAGGCTGATCAGAGCCTGATATCGACAAAGAATCATTCCTGTCATTGATGTGTGTAAAGGATGGGGAAAAGTGAAATCATCAGGAAAGTTTGGACTCATCATAACGGTAATATTGTTTGATATGGCATTGAGTGCCTGTGGAGGAGCGGAGGATACAGAAGTGTCCCGGTACGGCAGGGAGATGATAGTCGGTACTGATATAGCATACGATGATATTACCGACTTCTATTATACAAAAGAGAATATCAACTATAATGCATGCTACCAGAGGTACAGAATCTACACTGAGGATGGCATGCATTTGTTCTTTCACGAGACAAGAGAACGGAAAGATGACTATGGTCCCTGTACGGAGGAAGATACTACGTTGACAGGAACCATAGAACTATCCGACGGGCAGTGGATGCAGTTTATTGATCTCATAAAAGGCGGAACCGTGAGATCAAGGGAAGATTCTGCGGACACGGGTGCCAGAGGACCATGGTTATACCTGTATTGGAAGAATGACAAGTCGAAATATCAGCAATTCTCCTTTGAATCATATGAAACTGAAAAAAAGTTTGAGGAATACTGCGTTTTGCTGGCTACGGGAAAGTGAAGATCACTGTACATCCTGCGCTGTGATACCAACGGAAGTATATGCGTAGTATTTCAGTTTGTCACCGTCCTCCAGGAAAGTCACCAGCAAATGCACTTTATCATTGCCGTAGTCTTCATCGGAATACCAATAGTAATATGCGGCGCCCTCATATGCATACCCGGTCCACCGGATGCCTTCATTGCCAAAGGCGGCTGCAACGTCTTCATAGGTAGACGACCTGCCTATCTTTCCGTCTGATATGGCCTTAAATGTTTCTACAAAACGGTCATGAGGAACGAGAGGATAATCTGCCGGAATATCGTCCGGATATTTCGGAGAGTCTGAACCGGCATATACATACTTGTCATCGGTTGTAACGCCTGCCGTATCATCGTCTGCTCCGCTTTCTGTTTCCTCATCCTCTTTGCCTGTGGCCCCTGATCCATCACCTGCGGAAGCTAAGGCTCCCTCGCTGCTTATATAGGATGGTTCGGGGATAGGGGTCGGATATTCGTCTCCAAGCCATGCGGCAGCCAATGTCTCCGTTGTTTCGCCGATGGCAAGATGTGCATATTCGGCGGCATATGTCCAGTAGATCTCCTTGTCGTCGTCTGTCCATTCCGCACCGATCCTGCGAAGCGCCAGAGAAATGTCCATTTCATCACCGTTGTCATTGACAATGTCCGCGACACCGTTTAACAGCCCCCGATCCACACTAAGATACACGTCATCAGAGTGACCTTCAAAAAAATCAAAGTTAACCACGATACTATTGATCGACGGACTTGTTGTCGCCGTTATATTCAAGAAATTGGCGTAAACCGGTGCGACCGAAGCGCATAAATACGTGGTCACATTTCCAGCCTCATCAAAGGAAAAACGCGCAGTGGCGTACATCTCTGCGTCCTCATTGTCGCTGTAGCCGTCGTAGGCGTGGTTGACGCGCACCATGCCGTACCAGTCACCCTCAAAGGTGTCGATCAGCTGCATGACATCTTCGGGAAGCGCACCGGTTTCGGACAGTTCTTCGCCATCTGTATCTGCCGCCGTCCCGTCAACGGATGCATCATCCGTTCCGGCTGTCCTGCTCATTATTTCCTCACATTCCAGGCGGATGTCGACGCCGGAATCCAGAATATCCGTGAGTTCCATAACGCCATCGCGCAGCGTGCCGTTTAGTTTCGCACCGCCGCCCTTGGCTTCAAAAGAGTCTTCCGTATGAGACCATTTCATCTTGTAATCTTTTCCCTCGTAGCTAAAGACCGCCTTACCGCCGTCCTGCAGCTCGATGGTGATCGGATCGTCAAAGATATCGTCTACTCCCAGCTCCATACCAAATGCGTTGACGCTGACCGCTTTATAAAGGCCGCTGTTCTCATCCGGTTCATCCTTGGACGTACAACCGGCAAGCGTCAGTATCATCAGCAATGACAATACCGCTTGAGTTAATCGTTTTACCGTGTGTGTTCTCATCTTTGTCATTATCTCCCTCTTTATTGATAAAAAATTACAACTACAGAGCAAGTATAGCGTAAACCGGCAGTTTGCACAACCTTATTTAGAAATGAAATTCTTCTACAATTAAACGCCTCAAACCCGCATGGTTGAGGCGTTTTTCTTTACTGGGATGATTATTGGACAGTATTGTGAGGTAAACTTAGGTCGTAGGCAGCAGGTCGTAGGCAGGGGAGCTGCTTTAAGGGATCTGAATAACTAAGGGAATCAGTTAAATGACAACAGAAAGGGGATCAAACATGAGTATCGTTGCAAATAACAGCTATATGTTCAACATGGAGATGGATTTTTGGGAATTTAAGGGATTTGATGCAGAAGGGCTTCTTGACAGGTGGAACGAGATCTATGACTTTGCAAGGGATGATCATACGGAAGATGCAGCATTCTTCCTGGCAGACTGCATGGATGTCCTGTACGAGAAGGTGCTTACACTTCCGGATCCGGACAGGAACATGATCATGGATAAGGCAAACGAAGACATGAGCGCTTACGACAGTAACCATAGACGCGGCGTAGCATAGAACGCCGGAGTGTTAAACGGAGGAGAAAATCATGAAGGATGTACTTATTACCATTACCGGGCTTAATTACAGATATGGAACAGAGTTTCTTAAGAAGGGAATGAAGGTAAAGCTTGTAAAAGAGCCTGACAACGAGCATGATGCCGAGGCAATCCGTGTGGAGTACCCGGGTCTTGGAAAGATCGGATATGTGGCAAACAGTTCCAAGACAGTTATCGGAGAGAGCTACAGCGCCGGAAGACTCTATGACAGGATCGGAAAGAAGGCAAGGGCAAAGGTGCTTATTGTCCTTGAGAATGCCGTCATATGCAAGGTGGCGAAGGATAGCATGCAAAAGTAGAACACGCCTTAATTCTTGATGATTATAAGGAGTATATATTGTATAATTAAAAAGGCGTTGAAAAACGGCTATCATTAGCGGGCTGGAACTAAAGGATATACGTTATGTGGTCATTGTTTTTGATAATAAATATAGAATTCTGCATCGTGTTATTACAGGAAGCTTGTAACTTAAACGGCGGGGTAAAGGGAAATGAAGAAGTTCTCTAAAGTTGTGCCGGCAATAATTATACTATGTATCGTAGGAGCTTTATTTGGTGGGAATGGAAAATCAAAGGATGAACCGCCGAAAGAGATCCCAAGGGATACTGTTATGGTTGCGAGTAATGATTTTAAACCTACTCGTCCAATCATAGTTGTCGAAAAAGAAACTGAAAATGATAAAGTATTAAGCAAGCTGGAGGTTCACTATATAGATGTTGGACAGGGAGACGCCACCCTGATCAAGTGCGGCAACGAAGCAATGATCGTTGATGGCGGTAATGAGAGTAAAGGTACCGCAATACAGCTATATCTTAAGAAACAAAACATCAAGAGTTTGAAGTATGTTGTTGCAACGCATCCGGATGCCGATCATGTCGGCGGGCTTGATGTTGTCATATATAAATTCGATTGCGGACAGATCCTGATCCCGAATTGTGAGAGTAATACTTCATCATTTCATCAATTGCAGCAGTCGATGAAGGCAAAGGGTTATACTCCTCATGTGGTAGACGTGGGAGAAAAGTACACACTTGGAGATGCCAAGATCGAGATTCTGTCACCGTCTGCCGAGTTTACTTTTTCTGATACAAATGATAGCTCGATTGTATTTCGACTGGATCATGGCAACAATAGCTTCCTGTTTACCGGAGATGTTACGATACCGCCTCAACAAGCATTGATATATGATCCTGATCTGGATATTGATGTTGACGTTTTGAAGGTGCCTCATCATGGCGCAGCGACTGCATATATCAAAGGATTTTATGACGAAGTATCTCCGAAGTATGCTGTAATAAGCTGCGGAAAAGGGAACCGTTATGGCCACCCGCGAAAGGAAGTGTTAAATGATCTGAAGGGCAGGGGTACAAAACTCTTCAGAACTGATGAGCAAGGAACAATAGTCGCATTAAGCGATGGAAAAAGTATTGTATTCAGTTCAGAACCATCAGAGACTTGGCTTCCCGGCGATAGTGCTGTGGCAGATAGTTCCGGCAATACTATTGAAACGCCAACAACAAAGGGATTTCAGCACAATTTGAGCGAAGCTCCTAAGGCCGGAGTTACATATGTTTATAATAGCAACACAAAAAAGTTTCATCGTCCAAATTGTTCATCTGTGACAGATATTAAACCAACCAACAGAGTAGATCTGACATGCACGAGGGAAGAACTATTGGCTGCATATCCAAGTGCAAAACCTTGTAAGAGGTGTAATCCATGAGGAAACATCTTTACGAGATAATTGAAGTATCGCAAGATGGGGATAAAATAAGCGCGGTTTATGATATTACAATGATGATCGCTATAGTCGTCAGTATTATTCCGCTTGCCTTTAAGAACCCACATCCGATATTTACGGTTATTGACGTTATAACGGTAATTCTCTTTATTGCGGATTATATTTTAAGATTAGCAACTGCGGATTATAAGCTGAATAAAGGTGCTAAATCATTTGTTGAGTATCCGTTTACGCCAATGGCGATTATTGATTTGCTGTCAATCCTTCCGGGGTTGAGCATCCTTGGCAACGGTTTCAAATTACTCCGTTTATTCAGGATATTCCGGACATTTCGGGTATTCAGAGTATTTAAGGTATTTCGCTATTCAAAAAGTGTCATGATCATTGCAAAAGTGATCAAGAACTCCAAGGAAGCCCTGTTAGCCGTTGGAACGTTTGCTGTTGGTTATATACTGGTGTCCGCGCTAGTGATATTCAATGTGGAAGCGGAATCTTTTAATACGTTCTTTGATGCAGTATACTGGGCAACTGTATCGTTGACCACCGTGGGATATGGCGATATTTATCCTGTCACAACAACTGGCAGGATCATTACTATGATCTCTTCGCTGTTAGGTGTAGCAATAGTAGCATTACCGGCTGGAATTATAACAGCCGGATACATGGAGACCATTAATGATTCCAAGGACGATTAATATATCATGATCGGGATTAATAATTCTGCCGAGCTATTTTTTGGCTGATAATGGATTGATACGGGAATAGGAGAGTTTGCTTATGAAATGTCCAAGCTGCGGAGCTGAAGTAACCGGCGCATTTTGTTCTTTTTGTGGATCGGAGTTGCCCAAAGAGGCGGTAAATATAATAAATAACTATTATGGAGATGTTACCAATAACAACTCTCCGGCAACTGTGCATAGAAGTGCAGATGCCGGTAATCTGGTTCCCGGGGTAATGTGCCCGAATTGCGGAAGCAACAGGATAACTTATAACAGAGAATCCGCAGGAACAAGGGGACTGCATAAAACGGTGGGATTGTGCAAAAACTGTGGAAATACTTGGATCACCTCCCAGGATGTTCGGGTTTCGCCTAAAAACAAGGTAGTAGCAATGGTGTTATGCGTTACATTGGGTTATTTGGGCGCACATCATTTTTATGTTGGAAGAGCAGGGATGGGGATATTATACCTGTTTACCGGTGGACTGTTTTGTATCGGGTGGATAGTTGATATTGTCAATATCGCTAATGGCAAGTTTAAGGATGCAAATGGGAATCCTTTGAGATAAGGCTATGCCCAAATATAGAGATGGCTTATAGCGAGTCGTCAAAAAGAATCCTCCCTTTTGACATCACAGAATACTCAAATGCTTCGTGCTTGTGGATCTGAAGCGTGGTGAGGTTCAACATGAGGATATAGGGCAGATGAATTTCTATCTGAACTATTATCGTGAGGAAATGAACACAGAGGGAGATACCGAGCCGATAGGCATTGTGCTGGGAGCCTATCAGGATAAGTTGGTTATGCAGTACGCACTCCAGAATATAACCAATCAGGTATTTGTGAGCAGATACCAACTGTATTTGCCGGAAAGGGAGCAGCTTGAAGCAGAATTCCGCAGGTTTATAGACGGAGCCGAGGCAGAACAAAGCAATGAATCAAAAAGTTCAGACACTGTCTGAACTTTTCGGAGCGTCCGGAGGATGTCAAAAGGGACGGTTCTTACTGACACCATAGGGAAAGCTGTCAAAAAGAACCGTCCCTTTTGGCATAAGCGTAAATCTTAAAGTAAAGTGGATTTTGGAGTAATAATCTGGAAGGTAATATTTGGAGCATATTAATGCCTTGATTTTTGATGATTATATAGTACTTCTATAGTATAATTTAGAAAGGCGTGAAAATGAATGATTTAAGCGAACAGACATTAAGGGATTTTATCGCTAAACAAGACTGGATATTTGCCAAAACTTATGCCAACAGAGCCCCTCATGAGTACATAGTCAGAGGCAAGCTTAATGGAACAGATGACGAGTATATGGCTATTGTAGACTATATTCAGAAAAAGGGTATAACAATGTATTTCTGGAATCATATGAACAAATATATTTTTGTGGATGGATGGCAGTATTGGATTATGTGTGGTGATGATGGCAATCCTCTGATACTCAATCGGTGTGATTTGGAGAGATATAAGCTATCTATTGAATGGAAGGGTATATGAATGGGAAATGGTTTAACTCTAGGTATCACTAAAATAGGGGATCTTTTACTTAAAAACAGGATTACAGAGACGGAAAACGGTAGCCCAATAGAGAATCTCACTCTCACGATTCCTGAATATCAGAGACCATACAAATGGACGGCAAAAAACGCAAATCAACTTCTTGACGACATAGAAGATGCAAAGACAAATAACAAAGAAGTATATCGCGTTGGAACTCTTATTTTGCATCATGACGAGAAAGACAATTACAATATTGTAGACGGACAGCAAAGAACAATAACATTTTCTTTACTGTTAGACTGCCTTAAGCAGGCTCCTATAGCCTTCTTAAAGCAACCCCTATCAAATAATACATACAATCTCCATAATGTAATGAACAATCACAGAGCTCTGGAGAGAAGAATCGATAAGCTTCTATCAGATGAGAAGGATCAGAAAGAGCTTATAGAGTATATAAACGAACACTGTGAGCTGATAATAGTTATTACGGAAGATCTTAGCGAAGCATTCCAATTCTTCGATTCTCAAAATGCACGTGGAAAGACACTTTATCCTCATGATCTGCTCAAAGCCTATCATTTGAGAGAAATGAACAATGAAAACGAAGCTGAAACGGAGCGAATCGTAAAGACATGGGAAGATCTCGATCAGAAAGAGTTGGCGGTTCTGTTCAACGAGTATCTTTACAGACTTAAAGAGTGGATAAAAGGGAACCGCTCTTATGAGCTTACTGAGCACAATATTGAGTTATTCAAGGGAGTTACGTCAAAAGATAATCATCCATATGCACAGTTCTATAAGGGTGCGTTTGCATACGCTGATGATCTTAACAACTCCAAGACCCCATTTGTGACTGGAATACAGCATCTCAGTCCTTTTCAGATTAATGCTCCTATAATAGCAGGAAAGCCGTTCTTTGAGTATGCCAAGCATTACTTTGATATTCTTGCAGATATCCAGAATAATGACAAATATGAGGGATATTTTATTAATGATAATCCCATAGTTAAGACACTTGATCTTAGGAAATATAAAAATGGTGTTGGAAACAGAATAACTCGGATGATGTTTGATACGGCCATTCTGCTCTATGTTGACAGATTCTGTCCGGCAATTCCTTCCAGAACAGACACGGAATTCCTTGACCAATTCACAGTATTTGCATTTATATGGGCGTATTCTATGAGGGCACAGTATAGAAATGTCGGCTGGTTGGTAGCACAGAACTATATACTCGGAGAGTCGAACAAAGAGGGGATAGCCAACGCCTTTAATATCTACAAGGATATCTCTGAGTCTGATTCCCCAAGCGTACTCTTAAGTCGCATGGCTGACAAAATGGTTCCTCTTTCTTCATCCAAAATCATGGCAAATACAGATGCTCTTAACGAGACCGATGTAGAGGGTGTTTATCAGAATTATCTCCATTATTTCATTACCAGTATGTTTTGGGAGGGTCAATAAATGGCAAAGAAAGAGTTACCCTTAAAAGAGGTATCCATAGAAGAACTATTCTTTGGAAGCGAGAAGGTCGTTTATGAAATCCCTATCTATCAGAGAAATTATGCCTGGGAGAAAGACGAGATTACGGCCTTGGTTCAGGACGTATATGATGCGTATCTTAAGGATAAAAGTCATCCGTATTATATAGGCACCCTTGTGTCATATCATAAGAGTGACAGAGTATATGAGATAATTGATGGTCAACAAAGACTCACCACTATTAGACTGCTCCTGGAGGCGCTTGATATTCATCCCAGTAATCACCTTACGTATCGGGCACGTAAGAAATCGGATGATACGATTAAGTATTATGACGGCCTTAAGGACAAACTCGATGAAAAAGACAGCGGAATAGAAAATGGATTTAAGTTTGCAAAAGCTGCTGTCGGAGATATCGTTGGATACGATAATAAACAGGGATTTATAACATATTTCAGGAGCAATGTTCACATTATTCATTATCAAGTTCCTAAGGATATCGATCTTAATCACTACTTTGAGATTATGAATTCTCGTGGAGAACAGCTAGAAAAACATGAGATTGTTAAGGCAAATCTGATGCAGGAGCTAAAAGATGATGAAAAGAAGCTATTTAATCGGATATGGGAATGCTGCTCTGAGATGAGTGTTTACGTACAGCAGAATCTCAACGATATCAAAAGAGAAGATGTTTTCGGTGCACAACTCGTGGATTTCAAACCAAACTCCTTTGACGAACTGCTGACAAGTTACAGGAAATATGTAAATTCAGATGATAAAGAAAGTACAGATATATCGCTATCAGATATCATTGCCAAGGGGAAGAATGGAGAATGGGCTGGTCAAGTAGAAGAGTCGGAGAAGAAAGACTCTTTCCAACCTATTATTGATTTTCCCAATTTCCTTCTCATTGTGTTGAAGATAACGAGGATGAATGAAGAGGGATTCTCTCCGGTCAGTTTTAACCTTGATGATAAAGAATTGTTAAATGAGTTCTCAATTGCCAGGATGGATGCGAACAAAGTAAGACGTTTTGCTTATACCCTGCTTAAATCGCGATATCTGCTTGATAATTATGTGGTTCATCATTCAAAGGAAGAGGATACTATTGACAGTAATCCCTGGAAGTTACAGGTGTGGCATAAGGATGAAACCACAAAGAAGGGACAATTGAGAAATCTGTCGGAGAATGAAGGGCTGCAGGATAAACTAACACACCTTTTGTCGATGTTTGAAGTATCTTTCACTGCCAGGCAGAGGAAAAATTATCTTTTTTATTGCCTCATGTACTTACTCACAGATGACAGAAGGAATATCGGTGATTATGCTGCATTTGTTGAGAGTCTTGCTGATAGGTTCTTTAATAAGGTATATCTTGATGCAGGAAAGCTTAACGCGATAAATACGCCTATTCCAGGTAGCTTTGATGAGGTTATTCTTGAAAACAACAGGCTTTGCAGAGGCGATTATGAAAGAAAGAACGCAGATACCTTTGAAATGATATATGGCAATGGAACTGAAGCTTCTAGAGGTGTTCCACTGTTTATCTTTAACTATCTCGATTACAGGTTGTGGAGATTGTATGACCAGACTATGAGAGGGAAAAACTACAAAAAGGAAAACAGGGAAAGACGAGAATTCTTTGACGGGATTGGATGTAGTGATTTCGAGTTGAAGGCATTTGATCAATTCTATTTTTCCAGAACCCGAAGGAGCTTGGAGCATTATTATCCGCAGGCAACAGCGACAGGAGAACAGGGGAGACTGGATCAAAATCAAATAAATTGTTTAGGTAATTATGCAATGATTGGAAGCGAAGCCAACAGTTCTGGATCCAATTGGAGTCCCAAGACAAAGTTAGATCACTACTTAGATTCATCAGGAAAAATAAGCCAGATAAGTGTTGCATCGTTGAAGTTTATGATAATGATGCAAATGTGCAAGGATAATTTGAAATGGGAGTTTGAGCAGATAAGGGAACATCAAAGCAGGATGGTATCAATATTGACAGGTAATATGTGATAAAGATGACGTCTTAGAAAGAAAGCATTATTGAACCAAGAATTGAGATTATTCCATTATCTGAGAACATAACTTACAGTGATCAGACAAAGAACGCCATTAATATGTTTCGATGTGTAATGAATACAGCAGGTAGATAGAATCTAAAATATAATTGGCAACTATAAGTAGCAAAATGTAAAGCTAAATTGGTAGATTTAATCAGAAGTCTTCTTTACAATAGCGTTATGGAGGATGTGATTATGAGCTTTGCAGAAAGACTAAGAATAGCAAGGATGAATTCTGGCCTTACCCAGGAATCATTGGGCATGATTTTAAATGTAAGCAGACAAAGTATTACAAAATGGGAAAGTGGTGATGCGTTTCCGGACGTTGAAAATCTTTTGCAACTATCCGTTACTTTGGGTATAAAGATAGACGATTTGTTTTCAGAAGAACTTGCTATGAGAAAGAAGGATTCAAGCCTTCTTCCGTTAGAAGTTGACGCTATCTTAGAAGAAAATCTACCCAAACGGAAAGATAATAATAGTGCAACAGCAAGAATCTTGCAAGAGATTATAGATGAAACAGACATAGAACATAGCGTAAAATGCGGGATTAAGGCCATCGACCAAATTGATGAAGTCTTTACGAGATCTCATGTCTATATTCTGGCCGGACCTGCTTGTGTGGGAAGAAAGGCTTTGGCGCTTAACATCGCTGATAATATAGCAAAGAGGGGAAAAGTTCTCTGGTATTCCATGGATACCTCAGCGAAGTACTTGTATGCGATGCTCCTTGCTCTAGAGACTGGAATTCCAACAAGTCGACATTATATTTATGGTTACTCCAGCAAGAAACGTGAAACGCTGAAATCCTCTATTAAATCTATATTGCAGAAGAATCTCGAAATAAAGGAGATGTTTCGCGGGGACGTAGAAACAATTCGGGAAGACTTAAGCAATGAGCATGAGCAATTGGATCTTATTGTAATAGATGATATGAATAAGGCCAAACTTACCGATTTTAGGCGGACAAAACATACTCTTAATATGATAGCTATGGATAGGAAGTGCCCAGTACTAATTTTGGATAGAGTAATAACAGAGGACTACAGTATCGATCCACAGATATACCCTTCCGATATGATAGAAGGTTGGATGCCTACTTTAATGATTCTAAGTAGAAAAGATTACTATGATATAGACTATAGAAGGGATGATGATTACAGCGAATGTGATCTTAGAGTGTATGATAGCGACCTCGCTATGATCGGTGGTGGTAAACTCCTGTATTTACATAGCTTATGTAAATATGAAGAATTCAGAGATGCTGGTTAGAAAGGGGAGAATATGCAGTACAAATCATATCTTTTGTTTAATGACGGACTAAGACTGGATCTAAATGGGAAATCGGATGATCGAAGAAGTATTGAGGATTACACTCATAGAAGGATTGATGAGATAAAGGCCGGAGACGTACAAATCATTATTTCAGGGGAACCTACGAAGAATAAATGGCGAGAATCTTATAATAATTGGTGGAAGTACAGACTTTTGCGATTTTTGGGGATTAGTACAACTCTATAGATCAGAATGTTGTTTCGTGGAAAGGCGAGAAGATGGGTAATTTAGGGTGGTATCAGCGTGTTGTTACGATTATGAAGAAACTAGGAGGGCCTAAAAAATCTCTTGTTTTGTATTCAGTCGGCAGTTATTTAGTGATTCGACTGGGAGAGGGCGGTATTAAAAGGGTATTTCGCTTCATTAAAGATAAAGTTGATCACAAAGATACTATTAAAGAATATATAGCAGTTTATAATGGAGAATCTCCCGAAGGAGTAAAGCTCTCTGAAGGAGATCATTTTAAAATCTTAGAAGTAGATGGAGATGCTGCTTTGATAGAAATAATTGGTAATACAGATAATCCCTACGTTGTTCCAAAGGAGTTTCTGAATAGGATTATTGGGAAACATGAAGAAGGTAGTTCTGATGATATTCTCATGTAGTTGCAATATCATATTTAGCGATATAATTTGGTCTATGTTCTGGTCGAACTATATCAATATAGGCATCTTGGTTGCGATGACAAATATTTAGAAGGAGGTGAAACTCTTATGGCAAAATGTCCAAACTGCGGGAAGAAAATGGGATTTGTCGATTACATTGAGGATTTAGGGGAACTCTATTGTTGTAAAAACTGTGATCAGGAGTTCTTTTACGATGAAGATGATGATGAGTGGGATGTGTATGAACCACTAAGCGATGACGAGGCAGAAGATATATATCTCTCAAGCGGCATGGATGAGGATTACGATTTTCGATCATAACAGGAGGTGTAAATGGCATGGGATGGTTTTCTTTGATAAATGGGAATTTTAAACCTTCGGACAACTACCTTAAGTCTCATAATTTAGAAGATTATGAACAGGATGATGTCGAAAATGAGGATTACGATGTAGAAGAAGACGATGATGCCATGAATATGACTCGTACGTGTGACAAATGTGGCAAATCGTTTACATTGGCTGATGCTATTATGGAATACGACTCGTTTGCAGATGGCACAAGCTACATGGAGAATTACGCTGGCGAGATATGTGGTGAATGTGCAATAGACGAATTGGAAGATGCATGGAGAGAGGCTGATCAGTATCAATAGTTCTTTACGCTGATAAAGAGAGAAGCTAAAATCATTTGGAACAGGAGGCTATGATACATTTTATCTCGCAGGTTATACGCTACAGCTTAAAGGAGGTGTTTATATGGGATTATTCCGGAGATCTAAGGCAGACAGAGAAGAAGATGAGGAAAGAGAAGAGTTGAAGGGTAAAATTGAGGACCTTATGAGTGATTATGATGATGAAGAAATTGATGGTCCCACTTATATCGAAAAAATGATGAAATTAACAAGTTCGTATCGAAAATAAATAAGAAACAATTGTTATACTTATAGCGATTTCCAAGATTGTGATCTGTTCTTCAGAAATTTTCTTTGAATTGCGCCACTGATTATCATTGGAGTTTTAATCAATTACAGTTTATTCGGGAGACTCACTTTGATATTTATCAGTTGTGTCAAAAGGGACGGTTCTTACTGACATCATAAGAGAGCGTTGTCAAAAAGAACCGTCCCTTTTGACCAGATGCTTTATTACGGACTTGGCACGGAGGAAGAGTAATGAGCAAATTTGAATTGATAAATGCATCCTGTGCAGATCAGACGGTTGATGTGGTTGTGAATGCCGCAAATGATGGACTCTGGGCAGGCGGCGGTATATGTGGAGTGATTTTTAGTAAAGCCGGAAGGACAGAACTGACAGAGGCTTGCAGCAAGTATAAGACGCCGTTAAACGATGGTGATGCGGTGATTACGCCTGCCTTTAATATGACGAATGCTAAGGCGATCATTCATTCAGTCGGTCCCAATTTTGCGGTAACACCTACGGCTTTTAAGGAACTGTTTGATGCATATTATAACTCGCTGGTGGTGCTGAAGGATAACGGATATCACAGCATATCGTTTCCGCTCATCAGTTCCGGGATATTTGGCGGTTCGCTGGATAATCCGGTGGCGGAGTCCACGAAACAGTGCTTGAGAGCATATAGGAAATCTACATCTGATTATCCGGAATATGATGTGGATGTAAAGCTGTGTGCTTTTACGGCTGCGGAAATGAAGAAAGCGGAGCATGAGTACAAGGCGTTCATGCAGGCAAATTAGTTTGGCAATATCAATAGTCAGATAAGGAGACACATATGATTGATAACATCGAAGTAAACACTCAAAACAGCATAAGGATAAAGTCCGGATCGAGGACAATTTATATTGACCCGCTTGAGATATCGGAAGATAAGCACGATGCGGATTATATCCTCATCACGCATGATCACTATGATCATTTTTCACCGGAGAATATAAAGAAGGTTGCAAAGGCAGACTCTATCTTGGTCGTACCGGAGAAAATGTCGGACAAGGCTCAGGAAGTGGCAGGCGATGTCGGCAGGATCGAGACTGTTAAGCCCGGAGTTTACCGGGAGATCGGCGGTTTTGAATTTGAAACGGTTCCGGCATATAACACATTGAAGCCTTTCCATCCAAAGAGTGCGGAGTGGGTTGGCTATGTGCTCCGAATAGACGGCAAGCGCATCTATATAGCAGGAGACACAGATGCCACAAAAGAAGCAAAAGAAGTTAAATGCGATATAGCGCTTGTCCCCGTTGGCGGAACATATACCATGGACGCAAAGAATGCAGCGGCGTTAGTGAATGCAATCCACCCGAGCATTGCTATACCGGTGCATTATGGCTCATTTGTAGGGAATCCGGAGGACGGAAAAATTTTTGCGGATAACGTAATGCCTCCTATCAAGGTAGAGTTCAAGATTTCATTTGATTGAGCTGTTTTATAGGACATATCGGATGATAGGATAAGACCATAACAGGAGACCTCGAAGAGAAGGGTATCTTGATGAAATGGACTACTATATGGATCATCCTGAAGATGTTAGAAATGGCACATATGAGAGCTTATACAAGCAAAAACAGGAAGCAAATGGAGAGCTTTGAACAGTACTCCCAAATGGCGTATCGTTCAATCAAGAAGCGTAATTATTAATATCGGAGGCAACATAGAGAAATGAAACCAGAAGAGAGAGAGTTAATAATCAAATATTGCGAAGAAAAACACTACAACGTCGACAACCTTAAGAAACTGTATGCACAAAGACTGGATAGGTATGATCGAGTGATGCTTCGTCAACCCCTGCCCGGACTTGATGAATCCAAGCTCGATGGGTTAAAGCAGGACGCGGAAACCATACCACGCGTTGTCTTCGAGCTGATTATATCAACTGGCGAAATCTGCGAGCGCCCATGGACGGAGGAAGTAATGCGCGAATAACTTCAAAGCAGTTTACAAGATTCTATTAAATCATGCGTCAAGAGTGCCAAAAGAGCTGGTTCTTACTGACACCATAAGAGAGAGTTGTCAAAAAGAACCGTCCCTTTTGACATAACCCATATGATTATATGTGAGGATTAGTATGGTTGAATCGTATTATGATGGTATTCCGTCCGAAATTAAGAAGATGAGCCTCGAAGAGATTGAGAAGGCAATAAAAGAAGAAGAATCAAAAATTATAGGTAAAACCTATATAGAAGACCCACCATCGGGATGTCTTTTTGCGGATCCAAGAACTTTGCCAGGTGAGTTTAAAGCAGCCAAAAGCGTTGATATGCGAGCAGCTTCTGAATATGCCAAGAAAATTAGAAGAGAAGAAAACAGATATGTAACGCAAGAAGAACTTGCACAATTTGCAGTATTTGAGGACGAAAATGATACTTGAAGCAATAAGAGCAGACATTACAAAAATTGATTATGTTGATGCCATCGTTAATGCAGCAAACGAATCTCTGCTCGGAGGTGGAGGCGTTGATGGAGCAATCCATCGTGCTGCCGGTCCCCAACTACTTGATGAGTGCCGGACGTTACATGGCTGTCCGACCGGGGAGGCAAAGCTGACTAAAGGCTACAATTTGCCTGTCGGTCATGTGATCCATACCGTGGGTCCTATATGGCATAATGGTGATGCCGGGGAGGAAAGACTCCTCGCATCATGCTATTACAATTCGCTGAAGCTCGCTCTTGAGAACGGATTCCAATCGGTTGCCTTTCCTTCTATATCCACCGGGGTATATGGTTACCCGGTTGAGTCAGCGGCCAAGACAGCTGTCAGAACGGTCCTTCGTTTTGAAGAAAATGAGCCAAGAGGCATCGAGAGGGTTATTTGGGCTTGCTTCGATGATAGGACATTAGAAGCGTATCAGACGGAGATAGATAAACAATAATGGAGATTACAGAAACGGTAGGCAGACTCATAGAACTTCTTTATGATATAGACGATAAGGATGATGAAATAGATGATTACTATAAACATATATTATACCGGGATTAATGGTGCTGCGAGGAAGTTTGCAGAAGAGATGGTCGCAAATGGAGTTGTAGATCACATACGTAGGGAGCCTGGAAATATAAAATATGAGTATTTCTATCCAATGGATGATCCTGAAACGATTTTGCTGATTGACAGTTGGGAGGATCAGGCTGCTATAGACCGACACCATGCATCACCTATGATGGGAGAGATAACAAAGCTACGTGAGAAATATGATCTTCACATGAAGGTGGATAGGTTTATATCAGATGAAGGTATTCCGGAATCAGATCAGGCGTTCATAAAGGAATAAAAACATAAGGATATACTCCGATAGCAGATAACAGAAATGATAAATGAGATCAGAACCAGAGAAGACCTGGTAGGGGTGGTTAATGAGATAGGTTTTCTGCCTTTCTTTACCTGCAGGATAGAAGGCTTCTCTTTGGAAGAAAATATTTCATATGATGCTTGGTATCAGGGCAGGTGGAGCGGTAAGATCCATTGGGATGCCTGGGATTGGAAAGGACAGGTGCTTCAGAATAAGGAGCTTGTTTACGGAAAGTTCTTTGAGAAGAAGGCAGGCTTTATAAGCCTCAAGCTGTGGCCGGACTTCTGTAATTACAGGCGGGATGGATACGATTTTGATGCCAGATTTGATGATGGACTCGCTTCCTATAAGGATAAGGGAGTGGTGGATTATCTTGCCGGATCCGGAGCAATGCTGACAAGGGACATCAAGGATGGCCTGAATTACAAGAAGGATGGCAATAAAGGCTTTGAAACAGTTATCACAAGGCTTCAGATGCAGACCTATGTTGTACCGGTGAATTATGAATACAGCAAACGGAAGAACGGCAATGAATATGGCTGGGGTAACTGCCGGTATGATATTGCAGAGAATTTCTGGGGAGATAAGCTGTGTCGGTCAGCATATAAGAGAAGCCCGGAGGAGTCTTTGAGAAGGATAATAAAGCATATCAAAAAGGCTCTGCCGAAGATGGATGAAGAGGAACTGAGATTATTACTTAAAGCATAAGGGGCAGGGGAAAATCCCCTGCCCGCATTGTTCAGTCTGCCTATGTTGTCATTCGCGTTTTTCAGACAGGGAAGGTTGCGCCGAATACTGTGGCGAAATGCCTGCCGCTGTTTACTATGGAGACGTTCTCGATCCACTTATTGAAAAGCCTGCGGGGTTCCTCCCTTCTTTCTGTCTTTATCTGCTCGTTTTTCCTTGTGTCCTGGACATCGTTAAATCTCATTTTTCCTTCCTCCGTATGTAGGCTGCTTTGCTTCCTGCCTCCCAAGTGCTGCAGCGGTTTGTTATCGTTTCTGATTATGTTATACAGCTATCCGGGGAATTAAAAAATCAAATCCGTTGGTTTTTATATCTTTTCATTGGGAAGCAGCTTGTGTTATGATCTGTAGCGGAACTCTTTATCCGGACCCCAGGAGGAAAACGCTATGCACGACACAGATGAGACATTTAAGAAAATGGACAGGTGCCTTGAAAATTATCTTTTTATGCAGAGGGAGGAGAGCTTCGTACATGCGACCCTCAATGAGGAGCTTTCGGGAATGCGGTGCGTAAGCCTTGGGGATATTGAGGGCACTAAGAAATACATAAAAAGCGCTAAAGAAGCCAGATATCCGTCCCTGTCGGACGATCCGGTGCAGAGTGAAAAATACCTGTTTGTGGCATCCATTACCACCTGCTGCAGGATGTGCATAGAAAAAGGAATGCCCTCAGATGAATCCTATGGATTATCCGACCTTTATATAAGAAAGGCTGATAAGCTTACTGATGCTGCCGCTGTTGAGGCACTTAAAGGTACAATGCTCCTTGACTATGCCATGCGTATGAAGGACTACAGAAAAGAGTACCGGGAGTATTCCCCGAAGATCATAGCAGCCATGAATTACATATCGAATCATCTTCATGACAGGATAACAGTGCGTATGGTGGCGGATGAGCTTGAAATGAATGCTTCATGGCTTTCCACCTGCTTCGCGAAGGAAACAGGGCTTCCATTGTCCGAATATATCAGGAACCGGAAGCTTGAAGCGGCGAAATACCTCCTTGCTTTCAATGATTACAGCTGCACCGACATAGCCGAATATCTTGGCTTTTCGGGTGAGAGCCACTTTTCCTCATTATTCACCGCTTATGAGGGGTGTTCTCCCAGGGAATACAAAAAGAAAAACTACCGGAAACAGATATCGCAGATGGAAGCAAATCCAGATGTCAAAAAGAACCGGCCCTTTTGACATCCGATGATAGAGAATCGCCAGAAGAATGGAATGAGAGAATGAAAAGGTATCGTTCTATGTCTGAGCAGGAGCTTGAAAAACTTCGCAAAGAAGAAACTGCGCCGAAAAAAGAAAAGGATGCGGTTGAGTTTTATATCTAAATTCACACTCTCGCGCAAAATAAACCATATCATTTACGGAGCGGATGCGGCGGCCGACGGTATTATCCATATGCCTACACAGACCGAGCCCGGGTCGAATGGTGTATGCCGGAATCATAAAAGATCTACAAAAGATTGAATGGAACCAGCAGGACTCGAACCTGTGACCCTCTCCACGTCAAGAAGATGCTCTCCCAGCTGAGCTATGGTTCCGTATCTACCCGCTGTCCCACAGATCACCGCGCAGCCACTCGCCGTGGTGGCATCCCGTACTTTGTACGGGATAGACCCTCGCAATGAAAAAAAGTGTCGTGGGCAATACGACAAAAGCCGCACTCATAATTATGAACGGGTAACTGAGGATATTGTAACACATATTCCCGATATATAAAGTAAACTTTTTCTTTGACATTTACACGGTACCGTGTTATTGTCAAACCGGAGGCGTTACGGATGTTGGATTATTATACGGTAACAGAATACGCAAAGCTTAACAGTAAGGATCCGGGAAATATCCGACGTATGCTTATAAATGGTGTTATTGCCGGAGAGAAATTGGGAAAACAGTGGGTAATCCCCAAGGATACCCAATATCCTGACGATGGCAGGGTCAGATCCGGCAATTACAGGAACTGGAGAAGGAAAATGCAAATCAATCATGATCATCCTCTGCTTATGAAATCCCTGGAAAGGATGAGTGAACAGATTCATGATATTTATGGCGCCACACTCGATAAAGTTATCCTCTACGGTTCATATGCAAGAGGTGACCAGACACCGGAATCGGATGTAGATATAGCCATAGTCGTTAGGGAGGGGAATACTGAGACGATGCATAATGCCCTTCTGGATCTCGTTGTCGATTATGAGCTGGATTTGGCTGTGACATTGTCGGTTGTGCCGATAGAATATGAGAATTACGTTGAATGGAGCAGAATTTTGCCGTTTTACAGAAATATAGGTAAAGAGGGAATTGTACTATGGAATGCAGCGTAAATGAATTGTCAAGATATAGATTCGAGACGAGCCTTGAAGATCTTGATACCGCACTTGACGGTTTTGACAGCAGCAAACACAGTGGAATAATTTCTTTTTTTAACCAGAATTATACAGATCGCCGTATGAATAAAAGAGGGTTTTAGCATGGGATTTTGTGGATGGGCTGCTAAAGTAAAGTGCACGAATTAAATTTGTGCACTTTGTGTCGATATTATCTCCAAACCTATGGAAAAGCTCTTCTGATTCGTATATAATTACTAGAATGAGGAGTTTTAGTTAGTAGGCGAAATTAGCGAATCCGTTCACTTACCATAATTACTTCGCTGGGGTACGCTGTTTGTGCTTGTACAACACGCGAACCTGAAAGCGGAAACGCTTTCATTGCTGTTTGTACCGCCGGTTGGGCGACGGAAAGGAGATTGACATGAAAAAACAAGAAAAGAAACTGTTCCAAAGCGCAAAAACCAATCTGATATTGGTCGTATCACTGCTTGTGGCGGTACCGCTGATCTGTTCGGTACTCATCAATCTTGTTCATTCGACAAGTACGGGAAATGAACAGATGGAAAAATATAACGACTACCAGTCACAGGTGGTAGAGGCTGATTTTTTCCAGATCGTCGCCACAAATTATGCTGTATTACAGACGGTGGCAAATTCTTCCGAAGCCCGCGAGATGCTCATGGGAAATCTTGATACGGATTATGTCACCGGCTGGCTTGAAAAAGTAGACGGAGTACTTAATGATGGCAGCGCTTTGGCGATCGTTGACGCAAACGGCATGCAGGTGATCAATATGGGCGGAGTTCTTGCGGATGTTTCAGATTCAGAGTTCTTTCAGACGGCTAGGGATACAAAGAACTTTTTTGCCTCTGATCTGATCTACATAGATGACTTGAAGAAAAATGTATGTGTCTTTGTCTACCCCATTCTTGATGATGATCAGAATTTCATCGGTATGGTTGAGAGAGACTACGATCTGACAACACTTTCCCAAACCGTCCGGTCTTTGGTCACGGAGGAAAAGCAGGATATCTTTGTAGTGGATAACAGCGGCAATGTAATCGGACACAGTTCCATCGATCTGACCGAATCTCCAGTAAATCTGGCAGACCAGCCGTGGTTTGGTGCAAGCAGGGTAGACCGTGCTTCTACGGACAGTTTTGAGTACGAATATGAGGGCACGAAGCAGATGGTCTCCTATCGTCGCGAACCCCTTACGGGATGGACTACGGTTGTTACCAGGGATGTGGATGTGACACTTGCGCCCACCAGAAGGGTATTGCTCATCACGGGTATCATCGGGATATTGATGCTTGGTGTCGCGATCTTTATCACCTATCTTCTGGCGAATTCCTTTACAAAGCCTGTTTTTGCACTGGATAAGTCCATTTCGAGAATAACCGAGGGCTATTTTGAACCCATTGATGATGAGAAAATGACAAAAAGAAAAGATGAATTCGGCGATATGATCAATAACACAAATACCGTGATCGAATCCCTTAAGCAGCTTATCGGTGAGATCAAGGGCGGTGCAGACAGGATCACAACATCATCTGAGGATTTGTCGGACATGGCAAATCAAATCTCCGGAACTGCAGCGGATGTATCCAATGCAGTACAGGAAATTGCCACCGGAGCCACCCAGCAGGCTAACGAAATCCAAAGCGCTTCCGAAAACGTCGGATTTATCGGAGATGCGGTATCGGATGTCCAGGACTCTACGGTAAGTCTCGAGGAGCTTGCGGGCAAGATGAAGGAGGCGTCCGAGGTTTCCGGACGGTCACTGTCCGGGCTGCAGGCTTCTTCTGCCGATATGACATGTAAGATCGATGATATTTCAGCCATGATTCTGGCGACCAGAGATGCGGTTTCCGATATATCGGAAAAGGTTGAGGGCATCACATCCATTGCCACCCAGACCAACCTTCTATCACTCAACGCTTCCATAGAGGCAGCGAGAGCCGGAGAGGCGGGCAGGGGCTTTGCGGTTGTTGCCGAGGAGATAGGAAAGCTGGCGGATGACTCCAAACGTATGGCAGATGATATCAAGCAGGAGATGGAGGTGCTGCTGCGTGAGTCCGGATCTGCGGTTTCTGCGGCGGACGAGGTAAAGAGTGCAAATCTTGAGCAGCAGACATCCTTAAGTGAGACGATTGACGCGATCAATGGCATGATCGAGGACATTAACGTAACTGTCGGAGGCGTACAGAGTATTTCCCGTGGTGCCGAACAGTGCAATACTTCAAGAAATGTTGTTGTGGATAACATGAATGCGCTTTCCGCGATTTCCCAGGAGAATGCGGCATCCTCCGAAGAAACCGGTGCTTCCATGCAGGAGCTTTCCGCTACCGTCACGACGCTTGCCGGTTCGGCAAGTGATTTGAAGGATGTTGCCGAGAAGCTCAACAAGAGCGTTGCCTTCTTCAAGGTATGATGATGCGCACAGCGGTGTTAAAAGGGACGGTTCTTACTGACACCATAGGGAAAGCTGTCAAAAAGAACCGTCCCTTTTGACATATTGAGAGAGATGGTGGAGAAGTCAATGAAGAAATACTTATGTCTGATTCTTATTCTTGCCTTGGTATTTGCCATATCGGGATGCGGAGCAAAGGAT
>CAJOMN010000006.1 GCA_905235745.1 uncultured Lachnospiraceae bacterium | reverse complement strand
TATGAGATCATGAATATCTATAAATACTTGACGGTCGTCAACTATTTTATATTTGTTGGTATATGCTACGTCCCAAACTGTGTCAAAAAGTGTCAAAAAGAACCGTCCCTTTTGACACCCATGTTAAGAGCATCAAGAAAGCGGTTTCGAAGCTCATAATCCGGATCGGTTCCAAGGCTTTGTATCTGCTCCTTCCCCGCAAATCCCCCTGCCATAAAAGAGTGCCCGCCACCGTTTCCGATGCCCCGAAGAGCATTCGCGACAAGTTTTCCCGCGTCCACTTTTTTAACCTCGGAACGGGTCGAGAATTTATAGCCGTCCTCCCGTATGGAATAGACCACCACAACCTCAACTTCATCGAGCGAAAGCAAAAAGTCCGATACGATCGCTATCAAGGCATCGGGGCATGAAAAAGGTATCCTGGATATTCCCAGATTCCCGTATACTTCCACTCCGCTTATCGCAGCTCCGTAAGCATCAAGGTCATTGAACATCAACTGGTTGCGCTCCAGACTTGTAAGAAGGTCATTGTCCGCCTGACGGTACAGATAAGCAAAGGCATCTATGTCCTGCTCCTTTACGCCCCGCGAAAAACCGAGTGTGTCCATCTTCAGGCCGTACAGCAGCGCAGTGGCTGTCATCTCATCCAAAGGTACTTCCAGTTTGCGAAAATAGTCCGTAATGATAGTGGCACAGCTCCCGACTATTCGTACATCCTTATAGAAATAATCGATCTTCTTCACTGTCGGATGATGATCCACGCAGGCAACTTCGTCACCTGTCATATCGAGGATGTTACCGCCCTCTTTCTGTGAATCCACGCAAATGATGGGATCATCTTCTCGCATAACGTCTTCCAGTTCATGCTTGGAATACATCCTGATCTTAAGCAGCTCCAGCATTTTTCTGGTATTGACACGGTCGATATCACCATGGTAGCAGATATCGGCATCCACTCCAAAATGTGAAAGAAGCTTCTGCATTCCGTATGCAGAGGCTATCGCATCCGGATCCGGAAAATTGTGCGTCTGCACATAGACTTTATTGCCGGCATTCTGCCTGTTTCCAAGCAATTTTATCAGTTCATCCAACGTATGATCTGTCATATGATATATCCTCCCTATGCATGCATTGTCTTTTCCTTCATAAGCTATTCCTTATCATACCCGAGCCGCTCACCAAAATCAATTATTGATGGCCTACTATTACTTTACAAATCAGATAAGCAGTGTTAAAACTTATAGGAAACAATTTTATTCGAATCCTTTTGTATTTTCCATATTCTGCTTATAAGTAAGGTATACACATATGAATGACAATAACTATTATCTTGGTATAGATATCGGCTCGACCACTGTTAAGATCGCAATTCTCGACTCTGACGACAACCTTCTGTTTTCAGACTACAGAAGGCATTTCGCCGATATACAGAATACCCTCCGCTCTCTTCTTGCGGATGCAAGGAAGCAGCTCGGCAGCATAACGCTCCACCCGATAATAACCGGAAGCGGCGGTCTGACGCTCGCAAATCATATGAATATCCCGTTCGTGCAGGAGGTCATATGCGTATCGACTGCGCTCTCCAAGATAGCGCCTCTTACCGATGTCGCGATCGAGCTTGGGGGCGAAGACGCCAAGATAATATACTTTGAGGACGGCAACATCGAGCAGCGCATGAACGGAATATGCGCTGGCGGAACCGGCTCTTTTATAGACCAGATGGCTGCTCTTCTCATGACGGATTCTGCCGGTCTTAATGAATATGCCAAAGGATATCACAGTCTCTATACGATAGCTGCAAGATGCGGTGTCTTTGCCAAATCCGACATACAGCCTCTTATAAATGACGGCGCTACGAAGGAGGATCTTGCAGCATCAATATTTCAGGCAGTAGTCAACCAGACCATATCCGGGCTCGCGTGCGGCAAGCCGATCCGCGGACACGTGGCATTTCTCGGCGGTCCTCTCCACTTCCTCTCGGAGCTTACCAACGCATTCGTCAGAACTCTCGGGCTCGACGAGGAACACACATTTATACCCGAGAACTCTCATCTGTTTGCAGCTATGGGAGCTGCTTTTAATTACAAAGAATCAGAGGTTGCTCACATAGACGATCTCATCTCGCTCCTTGACGGCAAGATCAGGATGGACTTCGAGGTTGCCCGTATGGATCCTCTGTTCGGGGATGAGGCGGAATATAAGGAATTTACAGACAGGCATTCGCTGGCAAAGGTCAATAAGAAACCTCTTTCGGATTACCATGACGTATGCTTTCTCGGAATAGACGCCGGATCAACCACAACGAAAGCGGCGCTCATAGACAAGGACGGCAATCTTCTGTATTCATTTTACGATAACAACAACGGAAGTCCGCTCGCGACATCAATCCGTGCGCTTAAGGAGATATACTCCCTGCTTCCCTCCGATGCCGTCATTGCGCACAGCTGCTCGACCGGTTACGGTGAAGCGCTTATCAAATCGGCTCTGATGCTTGATGCCGGCGAGGTTGAGACGATCTCCCATTACTACGCGGCAGCGTTTTTCGAGCCGGATGTCGATTGCATACTCGATATCGGCGGGCAGGACATGAAATGCATCCGGATCAAAAATCATGCGGTTGACAATGTGCTGCTCAATGAAGCCTGTTCAAGCGGATGCGGATCATTTATCGAGACATTTGCCAGAAGTCTCGACTATACCGTTTCCGATTTTGCCGATGCGGCGCTCTTTGCGAAGCATCCTATCGATCTTGGTACAAGATGTACCGTGTTCATGAATTCCAAGGTCAAACAGGCGCAAAAGGAAGGTGCGGACGTTGCCGACATATCGGCGGGGCTTGCGTATTCCGTCATCAAGAACGCACTGTTTAAGGTAATAAAAGTATCCGATGCCAGGACGCTCGGCAGGAAGATAGTCGTGCAGGGAGGCACTTTCTACAACGACGCGGTTCTGCGCTCCCTGGAAAAGATAGCAAATGTTGAAGTGATCCGCCCCGACATCGCCGGGATAATGGGCGCATTCGGCGCTGCGCTTATAGCGCGTGAACAATATGAAGACGATAAGAGCACTACTCTCATCTCATATGATGAACTAAATGCTTTTACATACGAGACATCAATGACCAAATGCAGAGGCTGTACAAACAGCTGCCGCCTTACAGTTAACAAATTCCCGGGTGGCAGACAGTTCATATCCGGAAACAGATGTGAGCGCGGCATCGGTAAGGTCAAGAACGAAGAAAATCTTCCCAACCTTTATGACTACAAGCTCCACAGGGTGTTTGATTACGAACCGCTTCCCGAATCCGAGGCAAAGCGCGGCGTAATTGGCGTTCCCCGTGTCCTTAATATGTACGAGAATTATCCGTTCTGGTTCACATTCCTCACAAAGCTCGGTTATTCCGTTGTACTGTCTCCGATCAGTTCTCACAATATATATGAACTCGGGATTGAATCGATACCGAGCGAATCCGAATGCTATCCGGCGAAGCTTGCGCACGGGCACATCATGTGGCTGATCCAAAAGGGCGTCCCCGTGATCTTCTATCCGAGCGTATTCTACGAACGCAATGAATTCCCGAATGCGAACAATCACTACAACTGCCCCATTGTCACTTCATACAGCGAGAACATCAAGAACAACGTTGAAGAGATATGCAGCGGTTCGGTACAATTCCGCAATCCCTTTCTTGCATTCTCTACATTTGAGATCGCCGCAAAGGGACTGATCACCGCATTTCCGGAGATCCCTGCTGACGAGGTATACTATGCCGCCAAGGCTGGCTGGGAGGAACTGGATAACGCAAGACGTGATATACAGCATAAGGGCGAAGAGGTATTACACTTCCTTGAAGAGACCGGCAGAAGCGGTATCGTGCTTGCCGGAAGACCGTATCATATCGATCCGGAGATCAATCACGGAATTCCCGAGATGATCAACTCCTACGGGCTCGCTGTCCTTACCGAGGATTCCATATCGCATCTTGCCGAGGTCGAACGACCGACTATCGTATCCGACCAGTGGATGTATCACTCAAGGCTGTATGCCGCCGCAACCTATGTCAAGACCCGCGACGATATAGAGCTTGTCCAGCTCAATTCGTTCGGATGCGGGCTGGATGCGGTAACAACCGACCAGGTTAACGACATAGTAAGTTCCGGCGACAAGATATACACATGCCTGAAGATCGACGAAGTCAACAATCTCGGAGCGGCAAGGATCAGAATACGTTCTCTTCTGGCGGCCATCAGGATCAGGAAACGCAGGAACGAGACACGTAATATACATTCTGCCGCTTATAACCGCGTACTCTATACGAAGCAGATGTACGACGACAAATATACTATCCTGTGTCCCCAGATGTCTCCTATCCACTTTGACCTTCTGCAGAGTGCATTTAACGCGGAAGGCTACAATCTGATAGTGCTGAACAACTCAAACAGGGCAGCTATCGACATGGGTCTGCAGTTCGTGAACAACGATGCCTGCTATCCGTCACTCATAGTTGTGGGACAGATAATGGACGCAGTGCTGTCCGGCGAATATGACACCGATCATCTTGCAGTCATAATGACCCAGACAGGCGGCGGATGCAGGGCAACCAATTACATCGGGTTCATCAGGAGAGCTCTTGCCAAGGCCGGATATCCCGATATACCGGTCATATCACTCAATCTGTCAAAGCTCGAATCCAATCCGGGATTTAAGATCACACCGAAGTTTATGTTAAGGGGAGTATGTGCCGCGGCGCTTGGCGACATATTCATGAGATGCCTGTACAGAATGAGACCGTATGAGCTTGTCCCGGATTCCGCAAACGAGCTTTATCACAAGTGGATAGCACCATGCTGTGAGTTTATAGAATCCGACCATATATCGATACCGACATTCTACGGACTGTGCAGGAAGGTCGTGAAGGATTTTGATAACCTTCCGATAGATGAGAATCTGCGCAAACCCCGTGTCGGGATCGTAGGAGAGATCCTTGTCAAGTTCTCTCCCACCGCCAATAATGACCTTGTGAATCTGATAGAGAGTGAGGGAGCGGAAGCGGTAATGCCCGATCTCCTTGATTTTATGCAGTACTGTTTCTACAACCAGAGATACAAGGCTGATCATCTCGGCACCAAAAAGAGCGCTGCAACGATTGCTTCTCTCGGGATATGGGCTCTCGAACGCGTAAGAGGAGCATCCGTCAAGGCGCTGCGTGAAAGCAGGCACTTTGTTCCTCCGGTGCATATCAGGACACTTGCAGAATATGCAATGTCGATCGTTGATATCGGCAACCAGACAGGCGAGGGATGGTTCCTTACCGGCGAGATGATGGAGCTCATCCACAGCGGTGTCATGAATATCGTATGTACGCAGCCATTCGGCTGCCTTCCGAATCACGTTGTAGGTAAGGGAGTTATTAAAGCGATACGCCGTAAATACCCGAAATCCAATATAGTCGCGATAGATTACGATCCCGGGGCAAGTGAAGTCAATCAGCTTAACCGTATCAAGCTGATGCTCTCAACGGCATTTAAGAATCTGGAATGATCATTGTGCGGTTACCTTATGGTAACCGCATCTCTTATTCCGATCCGAAGTTTACCGAACAGCTGACCTATCCTCTCGATATCTTCGAACATTATAGCTTCCTCAAGCTCCTCCGACAGATCGGCTATATCATTCAGTCCGATCCTGCGGCTGTCCTTCTCTATTCCCTTAACGCAGAATCCGAGCATTTCATACTTGTGCTCCGAATACATATGTTCCGCATCATCCGCAAGGGTGTTCAGTTCATTATAGTGTGCGGAGAACATGTTGTCTGCAGGAACCTCCTCCGGATCCTCGTTCTCAAATCTCATCCACAGCCATCTTGTCAGCACTGAGTTGAGACTTCTCTTTGAGATCGGTTTCTCCAGATAATCGTTGAATCCCGCTTCAAGGAATCCCGTAAATACATCATTGATATCAGCGGTCGTGGTAAATATGATCGGAACCCGGCTGCACACTTCGCCGCCTATGTTTCTGATCCCGGCCGCGGTTCTGGCTCCGTTTCCGTTTTCCATTTCATATGATATGAAGATGATATCAAATACATGATTGCTTACAAGCGTCAGGGCATCTCTTCCGCTTACGGCTCTTGTCACCGAAACCTCATACGGTTTCAGAATACGCTGGAATACATTGAGAAATCTTACGTCATCGTCGACGATAAGTACACGGGCGTCCCTGGTGATGCTTGTAGCATTCTGGATCATAACCTCCCCGTTTTCTTCGCTTACGTCGTTAACGATACTCTCTTCCTGTTCAAGATCTTCCATATTATAGACAAATACAGTCATGGAGAGTATCTCGCCGTACTTATCGTATTTATGGCTGACGATCATGTTCACATGACGGTTATTGGCGGGATAATCCGCTACTATACCGAATGCGTTTTCCAGACCGTTCTGGAAGAGCTGGGAGTACGCGTTTGAAGATAAGGTGAAGATATCCGAAAGCTTTCTGCCGAGATAATTGTCATCGTACATCTGCGCGAGGACTTCGGCCCGTTTGTTCTGATATACAACCTTAAGCCGGTTGTCAAGGATTAACACAACATCCGTTCTCCCGCTGTCAAGTTCATTCTTATAATGATCCCTGGAAAGGGTAATGGAGTCGTGATACATCAGAAGTTGTCTTAAAATGATGAGTGATATCAAGCTAAACAGTATCACTATCGGAATATAACGCATGGAATACGTGATGATAAACTGCTCGGCAAGAAATCCGGCGGCTGAAAAACTATAAACATGCAGCAGCAGTACCAGATCATGCTTCTCACATTTGCGATATACCGTCGTTGCGCGGCAGACAATGAAGGTGAGGAGTATTACGACATAGAAGATATAATATATATAATACAAGGCCTGGTGCCACGATGCCTCAGGCTTGTAATATACACCGAGTACCCCCTCCGTAAGCTGTCCTTCGGAGGACATCATTATATCTGTGAAGAAAAGTGCGATGGCCGCATAAGATATTACCGATATAAATGCCGAAATATACTTACGGTCGACATCGACCATATCCTCGGTGATGAGAATAGTCGATCCCATTATGAGAATTCTAATAAACTTCTCAAATCCGTACAGCAAAAAGCATGCAGGATGAGGATATAAGACCTGCAGCAGAATCGTCGTTACGGAAAGCGCGGCAACGGAAAATGCCAGAGTCATATACTGATACTTCAGCTTATCTGATGCCGAGACCGGTGCATATGCATAATACTGGGATACGGCCACAAGTCCCGCAACCGCAGCAAGTATCATCACAATAATAGTATTCATTTCCCACCTCCGGGTTTGATTTCGCTTATCCTGTCAAGGCTCATAGGGCATTATAAAGTAAACTCATCAATAAGCTTAATACATTCACCGACCGGATCGCTTTTCATATCGACCCAGTTGATGTCTCTTCTCTTACGGAACCACGTCATCTGTTCCTTGGCCAGATGCCTTATCTCCATATAGAGTTTGTTGTAGAAGCTGTCGTAATCGGCAAACTCCCCGCGAAGATACATCAGTATATACCTGTACTCGAGCCCGAGCCGGTACAGAAAATCATCCGATACACCACTCTTACGAAGGTCAGCCACTTCGTCTATCATGCCTTCAGAAAGGCGTTTATCAAGACGTATCCGTATCCTCTCATAGAGCTCTTCTCTCGGCCATGTTACGCCGATTATAAGGCAGTCATATCTCGGTGTATTCCGATCCTCCCTAAGCTCCCCGGCAAGCGCTTTCTCTGCCGCCCTCTCAAGTCTTCTCTTATTATCCGTATCAAGCCTCGCAAGCACACCTGGATTACTGCTGCGGATGATCGCTATAAGCTCTTCGGAGGAAGCATTCTCAACCCTGCGTCTAATCTCCATATCGGGAGCGGCGCCAGACAGATCATATCCGTCAACGACTGCATTTATATAGAGTCCGGTTCCGCCGACAAGAAACGGCATATCCCCGTCCGCTATCGTTTCATCGATCGCCTCATATGCAAGCTTCTGGAAGTGCGAAAGAGAAAAGAATTCATCCGGTTTGGCAACATCGATAAGATAATGCCTGACACCTCTCATCTCCTCGGGAGTTACCTTCCCGGAGCCAAGGTCTAGTCCTTCATATACCTGTCTCGAATCGGCAGATATGATACGTCCTCCGTATCTTCCTGCCAGTTCTATGCCAAGATCGCTTTTGCCTGATGCGTTCGTTCCCGCTATGCATATAAGCTTATCCATATATCATTCCTTACATGATCGATTCTCTTGCCTCTTGCGGGGAAATGCCCTTTTCTTCGGCGATCCGGCATATATCGTCATATTCGGGCTTTTTGCGCACGGTACCGTATCCTTCGGATATCTTGAAGCGTACTGTCCCTAACGGTGTGTCTGTCTCTTCACTTCTCCGGCAAAGCGTATATCTCTTGAACGAATTCTCCCTTACGCCTATTGTAGTCGTATATTTAAATAGGAGCGATACGAATCTGTCGGTGTCTTCACGCCTGCACATGACGGTGATCATGGTGCCCTGTCTTGATTTTTTCATTCCGATCGGAACGGTATATATGTCACATGCCCCTTCCGCAAGAAGCTTCTGCGCCGCGTAAGCGATATCCTCCGCCGTCATATCATCAATATTGCATGATAGCTCCGTTATATACTCTCCGCTTTCGGAAGTACTTCCCAGGAAGGCTCTTACGCAGTTTGCCGTTTCGTAATCCCTTGTTCCCATTCCGTAACCGGTCTTTTCTACTATCATTTCAGGCATCTGCATATATTCGTCAACGAAATATCTGATAAGCGCAGCTCCGGTCGGAGTGCACCGCTCTCCCTCGATATTCCCTGCATAGACCGGAACTCCCTCCAGGATAGCAGCGGTGGCGGGAGCAGGTACCGGAAGTATCCCGTGCGCGCATGATACTTTGCCGTATCCTACGCAGACCGGCGTGGCATATATCTTCTTGGCACCAAGCATTTCAATCAGCAGGCACACTGCCGTTACATCTGCCACGGCATCCATCGATCCAACTTCGTGAAAATGGATATGCTCTACAGGCTCATTATGTACGCGGCTTTCCGCCCCGGCAATGATATCGTATACATTCTTCGCGTTATTCCTGACATTTTCCGGCACGGGCATACGGGAGATTATCTCATCTATATCATGTATGCTGCTGTGGGAATGCTCATGGTGGCTGTCAACATGATGGGGATCATGCTCTCCCTCGACCATCCCGTGTACGCTTACCCTGATACTTGTACCGTTAATTCCGCATTTGCTGCTCTTATGCGCCTCAACGGTTACACCGTCAAGACCAAGGGAATTCATTGTATCGATAAATGTCTTTTTATTCTCATCACTAAGGAGTTCATACAGGGAGGCGGTCAGCATATCGCCCGCAGCGCCCGCCCCGAGATCCCAAAACAGGATTTTCATATATCTATGCCTTTCATATATTCGTCAGCGTGTATGATTGATCAGATTGGCAACATAGCCCGCTCCGAATCCGTTATCGATATTTACGACCGATACCCCGCTGGCGCATGAATTGAGCATTGCAAGAAGAGCGGTCAGACCCTCAAATGACGCACCGTATCCGACACTTGTAGGTACGGCTATGACAGGACAGTCGGCAAGACCTCCTATCACGCTTGCAAGAGCGCCTTCCATGCCGGCAATGGCTATTATTACAGACGCGCTCATTATATCATCGAGTCTCGACAGCATCCTGTGCAGCCCCGATACTCCGATATCGAACAGCCTTACAACCTCATTTCCGAGAAATTCCGCCGTGACAGCCGCTTCCTCCGCGACCGGTATATCGCTCGTTCCCGCCGTTGCAACGACTATCTTGCCGATCCCGTCAGGTTCGGGTATGCTTCCGCATATTGCAATACGCGCTTCTTTATAATAACGTATGTTATCTAAATCCGATATATCCTCAAATGAATCCCCGCGCAGCCGGGTGATCAGTATACTCTCCTGTCCGTTCTTCCGCATGGAGCCGACTATTCCCTTTATCTGCGCGCCGGTCTTGCCTTCGCCGTATATAACCTCCGCGCATCCCTGCCGGTATTTCCTGTGAAGATCGACCTTGGCATAATCGATATCTTCAAACGGACTTTCTTTTATACGCAGGAGTGCGTCATCAACTGATATATTTCCGTCCCTTACGCCTTCCAGAATGTTTCTTATCTCGCTGTTCATATCCTTACACATAACAAAGGCGGTTTTACATGATAAAACCGCCCGTAAGACTAACTCTGTTTGCTTAATACCGATCTTATTATCCCTTTGGGATCCTTGATAAACAATATCACAAGCCAGATGATAAGTCCCAGCGCAACGACCGATAATCCGAGGTACAGGTCGTTTAGCATCTCGCTTCCGCTTTGCATGAAGAATCCGGCTCCAAGCTCCGCATATTCAACGACTGCATCAACAAACCACATTATCGAGGCACCCCAGTACATGAGACACAAAGTACCGAGCTTCATCGGGTCATCAGGCGCATTACTATACCATTTGACAGTACAAATGATCGCCGCAAATACCGTAACCAGTAAAGTCATATCATCACTCCTTCTCCGTAACCGCTTTTCTGTTTATTATTACATGCGATGCAGCCAGAATGCCTCCCCAGAACAGAGTCACAAGCACTGCCATACCGACACCTGCGGTACCCATTTCGGCAAGCATTTCCGATGTCTCCCCGTTCTGAACGGCAGTCAGGAACGGGAACGTGGGAATGACCTCACCATGCCATATATGTTCGAAAGCAAGAAGTGCGCTTCCTCCCCACAGCATCTTGTTAAGCCACGACAGCTTCTCGGATAACCTTACCTTCGGAATATCTGCTTTAACAGCATCCGTATTGTCGGATACCTTCTTCTCCCTTGATCTGACAATGTGCTCCGCAACAGTTGTTACAACAGCTTCAGAAGCCGGTACTAAAAAACAAGCCATATGACACCTCCCATGATCAATATAATCTAATGCATTTAATAAACAATATTATAACAGTATATTCAGCCTTTCACAAGTTCAAGAAGCTTTTCAAGAGGCTGGGCTCCGACCGCCGATGCGGTCTCCCTGCCGTCCCGAAATACCTTGATCGTGGGAATGCTCATTATCCCGAAACGTCCCGCAAGCTCTTCCTCTTCATCAATGTTCACTTTCCCGACGATGACCTTGTCGGAATGTTCTTCGGCCAATTTCTCGACAACCGGGCCCATCATTCTGCAAGGTCCGCACCACGGCGCCCAAAAATCAATCAGAACGGGCTTATCCGCATGAAGAACTTCCTGTTCGAAATTATCGTTTGTAATTGTCAGTTCTGCCATATTCCCTCCTATTTCATCTTAACAAGCTCATATTCTCTTGTACCGACACCGATATGCTCCGCATGTTCAAGCGTTTCAGCCCATGAAATGTTAGGATTGCTGTTATGCCATACATCCCCGTGATCATGGAAGTGTTCGTCCGCCATATTGTCACCGAGCTGGCTGTTTCTGACCGGTTCAGCCTCCTGGCACAGATCGACGCATGCCATATCAAGTGCAACGGGATCATAGGATGCCAGCATCCCGATATCCGGCAGTATCGGAGCGTCATTCTCGCCGTGACAGTCACAATTGGGTGATACATCGGTGATCAGGCTGATATGGAAATTGGGCCGCCCCGATATTACTGCAGCAGTATACTCGGCCATCAGCCTGCCAAGCATCTGCGGCGCATTTTCATTGTTATTGGCTATTGCGTCAAAAGCACATGCTCCTATGCAGCGTCCGCACCCTTTGCATTTATCCGGATCTATCCATGCCTTATTATCTTCGTTATATGATATCGCATCTGATCCGCATTCCCCGGCACATCTTCTGCAGCCTCTGCAGCGATCCTCTTCAACATGGGGATGTCCGTAATTATGCTGCTGCATCTTGCCCGCGCGGCTGCCGCAACCCATTCCGATATTCTTAATGGCACCGCCGAATCCCGCTACCTCATGCCCCTTGAAATGGTTGAGTGATATGATGATATCCGCATCCATTACCGCACGGCCTATATATGCTTCCCGGCAGTATTCTCCGTTGGGAACCGGAACTATCACGTCATCGGTTCCGCGCAGTCCGTCGGCGATTATGATCTGGCAGCCCGTTGTTGTGGTATTGAATCCGTTGATATTAGCGCAGTCCAGATGCTCAAGGGCATGCTTGCGGCTCCCCGGATACAGCGTGTTGCAATCCGTCAGAAACGGAAGTCCGCCCTTTTCCTTGACTATCTCCGCAACCGCTCTGGCATAGTTCGGCCTAAGATACGCAAGATTACCGAGTTCTCCGAAATGAGTCTTGATCGCTACGAATTTTCCATCCATGTCGATCGAATCTATCCCCGCCAGCCTGACAAGCTTTTTCAGCTTATCCGTCAGGGGAACACCGAGCTGCGTCCGAAAATCAGTAAAATAAACTTTTGACTTCTCCATAGAAAATATTCCTTTCCAAAAAAGAAATTGGAATCCATTACGGACATACCGTAATTTTATTCCAATTTCGATCTATACACAAGATATTTTTCAATTATCGGCAAGAAGCATCCGGTCATTATCAAGGCTGTGCCCGGATCTGTTCCTGAACATATCCAGAAGGTCGTCCACGCTCATCTTCTCCCTTTCGGCGCCGCTGATATCAAATATTATGTTGCCGTTTTCCATCATGAGCGTCCTGTTTCCCTGCAAGAGAGCCGAATGCATGTTGTGGGTGATCATAAGGCATGTCAGATTGTTTTGGGAGACTATATCATCGGTCAGTTCACTGACCTTGGCGCTCGTATCCGGATCAAGAGCCGCTGTATGCTCGTCAAGCAGCAGAAGCTTTGGCGGATTGATCGTAGCCATCAGGAGAGCAAGCGCCTGACGCTGTCCTCCTGACAGGAGCCCGACCGGAGCCGACATCCTGTCTTCGAGTCCCATTCCGAGTACCGCGACTCTTTCCCGAAGGACTGATTTTTCCTTTTTGGTCAGTCTCGACAGCCACCCGCCTCCGCCTGCGGCAAGGGCGAGGTTTTCTTCTATGCTCATATCGGGGGCCGTTCCTTTTTGCGGATCCTGAAACAGCCTTCCGATCGATCTTGCACGCACATGCTCCGGAACAAGCGTTATATCTTCGTTGTCAAGAATAATGCTTCCCTCATCGGTCAGGAATGACCCTGCGACAGCATTGAACAATGTTGATTTTCCGGCTCCGTTGGAGCCGATTATCGAGATGAAGTCACCGTCACTTACCGAAAGGGACAGATGCGAAAGCGCGGTCTTTTCGTTGACCGTTCCCGGGTTGAAGGTTTTGGATATATCGTTGATCTTCAGCATTTTCTCTTCTCCAGTCTCCTTGAAAGCTCGGGATACCTGCTCTTAAGATACGGTCCGGATATCGCGATTATAACTATTACGGAAGATACGAGCTTGAGCATGTACGCAGGCATATTGAGCCTCAGGGCGACCGTATATACAAGCCTGAATATAAAAGCGCCAAGTACCGCGCCTGTGATACGCAGCCCTATCCGTCTGCTCCGGATAAAAGTGCCCCCGATCAGAAGCGATGCGAGCGCAACCGTTACCATTCCCGATCCGATATCGATATTGACCGATTTCTGCGACTGTGCCAGAAGACATCCGGACAATGCGGTAAAAGAGTTGGAAACGCACAGTCCTACAATTGTTGTCATGACCGGATTGATAGATGAATTCTTTACCATGTCCGGATTGTTGCCGGTAGCTCTTATCGCCAGACCGATCTTCGTCTTCAGGAATAAATACAGAAAGACCGCAACAGCCGCAACGGCTATGCCGGCAACGATGAGCTTGCCTGCCGGCAAAGCATTATGGCTGTTGAGCGTGGCCTGTATCTTCGTAAATACGGTGTCGGTCTTGTTCATGTTCAGAAGCGAGCTGCCGCCCATGATGCCTATATTGACAGAATACAGCGCGGTATTCATTATTATTCCCGCAAGCAGACTGTCAACACCCATACATGTCTGCAAAACCGCAGTTATAAGACCGGACAGGACACCGGCAAGCATCGCCGCGATTATTGACATGTACGGATGCCCGGATATGGCGACCACCGCTCCCACGGCGGCTCCGAGAGTAAAGCAGCCGTCCGTGGAAAGGTCGCATACATTCAGCATGGAATAGCTCAGAAACAGCGCAAGTACGGTAAGCGAGCTGATTAGTCCGAGCTCCAGCGCCGTCTGAAATAAAGGTAGCATATTGCTCATTATTCAAAGCTCTCCGCAGTTGTTATCTCCTGAACACGCAGGCAATAGGGTTCGAATGCCGCCTTGACCGTCTCGTAATCAAGACCGAGAAGAGCGCATGTGTCGGTATTAACCGTAGCCGTTCCGTTATCAAATGTCATAACGGGAGTGGCGGCGGGATCATTGCCGTCTACAAGTATTCCCTTAACCATGTTGGCCGTCTCAACACCGAGGTTGGCATAATCGACACCGTATCCGACAAACGCTCCGTTAAGGGCAAATGAATCGGCACCTGTATAATGAGGTATCCCTGCGTTGGCAAGAGTCTCATATATCGTAAGCTCTGCCGTCATGACCGTATTATCGGTAGGTGTAAATATAGCATCAACCCCGTCCGATACAAACGCCTGCGCGGCAAGCGCTATCTCGTCGACATTGGTTCCCGTATGCTCGACATACTCGATCCCCTTATCATCAAGATACTTCTTGGCTGCTTCAATGGGCGCGGTACTTGAGTCCTGACCTATATCATACAGCAGCCCTATCCTGGTTGCATCGGGATCATTGGCAAATATAAGGTTCATGATCGCGTTCGTATCAAGATAGTCGCTTGTTCCGGTAATATTGGCGCCGGGTGCGGCGTTGGACTCAACCAGTCCTGCGCCTTCGGGATCCGATACCGCGGCAAATACGACCGGGATGTCCTTTCCTTCGGTAAGCGACTGCATCGTCATGGCAACCGGTGTTGCCACACCGATCATAAGATCAACATTATCCGAGATAAAGTTTGCGATTATCTGGTTGAGTACGTTTGAATCGGCATTACAGTTGTCGTATGATATCTCGAATGTCACATTATTCTCTTTGCCGAGAGTCTCAAGCTGTGCTTCGATATTATCCACGATCTGGTTAAGCGATGCATCATCAACATAATTGCATATGCCGACCTTGTACGTGATATTGGCACCGTCCGCTGCGGGTGCTGCCGCTGCGGATGATCCGCCCTGTGCGGCGCATGCGGTAAGTCCCGCAGTAAGTGCTGCCGTCATTAACAATACTGCTGCTTTCTTCATGATCTTGTTCATTTTCGTCTCCTTTCGACATGACACATTCTACTTGGGACACAAAAAATCCTGTCCCATAACACTTTGTGCTGGGACAGGATAATAATCTCCTGCGGTGCCACCCGGCTTGATGCATCTGCATCCACTCAACGCATACATTCATATGCCGACATTGTTAACGAAGTGTCTGCTCCGTCTCCCATACTCACCTTAAAGGTTTTCCTCTCGCCCTCGAAAGTCCATTCAATCCTGTGTTCCCGCCACAATCCCACCGCCTGCGGCTCTCTTGAGAGAATTGACAGAACCTACTATTCTTTCTCATCGGTTTGATACAACTTATACCACTAAGCTTCCGGGTTGTCAACCGGAATCTATTCCACCTCGACCGTGCCGCCTTCCCTGACAGTTATCTTCATCCCCGTTTTGACATATTCGAGAAAATCATCCCCGAGGCAGTCTACGGTCGGCATCTTGGCATCCGTCCATATATCCGACAAAAGTACGCCCGCTGCTCCTATAGAGTCAATAGGCTTGGAGAACAGCATACACGCCGGCTGACGTCCGTAATCCGATGCCGTATACAATATCATTCCACCCGTTGTTGAACCTATAGTCTGGGGCAGACACAATGCGGCGCCCGCCATCGGCTTCTTGTACAGATCCGGATTGTTCTGATCCGAGCATGTCGCTTTCTTGTCTCCCGTCAGAAAACTTGTCTGATAGCTTGCAAGTGTATTAAATCCATCATGCGATACAAGCGCTGTAGCCGTAACTTCACCGGGCACTACCACTCTTCCCTTGAATTCTTTCATTATCAGTTTCCTCCGCAAATCATTGACAGTATCTTATCATCTTCGTAATATCTGCATGACGTATATGTCCGAAGCTTATTGGAATTGGTTATGACGGGCATGGAATGTACAAGCGGATTGTCGCAGTACATAAGCGGACATATATAGCTAATCGTAAGCCCGATCTCCTTCGCCTTCTTCTCTTCATCCGATCCTGCTATCTCTTTGAGAACACCGGGTGCTGATGTAAGAACAGTAGGTATAGCGGTTTTGCTGCGGCCTCTCTTCCTGAGAGTATCGTATATGCTGTTGATCCACCCGCAAAGCTCCGATCTTGTCAGATGCGGACATCCGATAAAGCACATCTTCGGTCTCGCGTCGGGATTCTTCCATATGACCGGATAGCTGTCTATAACGCGCTGTATTTCCGCATCATCTATAACATAGGTCTTCGCATCGTCCCTTATAAGAGCTTCTCCGGATTCTACCGCTTCCGGCGTAAGCTTGTCTATATGATACAGTCCGACCGCCCCGTTTGATGCAGTCGCTGCGCCGAAGTTCTTCAGATAGGCGCAAACATCATCATTAAGTTCGCATCCAAGATACTCGGACAGTCCGAATACATACGGCACATCTTCCATTACCTTCATTCCGATCGCGGATCCGAGCACCTGGGCCGAAGGCAGCTTTGTCGTCTTAAGTTCAACGCGCCATGACGCTTTTCTGCCCTCGTCCGTGAGCAGTCCGAACTTCGGAACGATACCGAGTATCGAACCGAACAGCTCGATTATTCCCGAATTGCGGTTGCATCTTGCTCCGAGGACCGAATTGGCGTATACGACAGCGGAACTTTCCGCCCAGCTTAGTACATCTCCCTTATTCGGCTTGTTCTTCTGCTCGTCAAAATAACACGCGCATGAGAATCCGTCTTCACTTAACAATCCGAGCTTTTTCAACTGTTCCTCATATTCGTCCTGCATTGAATACATGAACTTTTTGAACACAAGATCCTTGATGGGTCCGGACGGGACATTCGGATCGAGGGGTCTCGGATCCATCGTAAACTTCTGCTTTGATATCACGCCGGCATTAATGATCTCATCCATGAGCTTATACACGGGACTGATGACTTTAAGGCCGAAGCTTGTGACAAGATGGCCGTACTGTCCTGTTACCGGTATCATCTCATCCGCTCCGAACAGTTCACCGTATCTTACGAGCGTCTGCATTATCTTGGCGTATGTTTCGCCCATGTCTCCATCATATATCTTCTGTTGTTCTTCCGTTAATCTCATAGTTACCCTCCATAGCCCGATCAGCCTGTTCCGGTCAGCGGGCGTGTTATATCTTCATTGCCGTCTCGTATGCGCCCCATATAACGCTTCTGAGATTGCCTACCTTGTTGCAGTCGCCGATATAGTACGCTTTGGTACTGCCTTTTGTAAGCGGTGCCGGAACGTATCCGACCGAACTGATGACGGAATCACACTTGATCGTTACATCCTTGCCTTTCGATTCGCATACTATCTCGCCTTCCCGGATCTCCTTCAGGACTGTCTCAAGGTATACCGGCGTATTGTTAAGCGCAAACCACTCACGAAGATACGAACTGTTTGCAAGGCACACGCCCGGCTGGGAGATCAGATCATCCTTCATCTCCACGATCACGGGATGCTTGCCGCCAAGTGCCAGCTCATAAGCGATCTCACACCCGGTAAGCCCTCCGCCGATCACGGCAACAGTATCACCGACCTCGGCTCCGCTTAGGTAATCGCATGCCTCAATAGCCCTGTCAAATCCCGGAACATTGGCAAACACCCTCGGCTTGGCTCCGGTCGCGACTATGACGGCATCATATTTCATCTCATCAAGGGATCGTATCTCCGTTCCGAGATGAACGTCAATATCCAGCTTATCCATTTCGCGTCTGTACCATTCAAGCAGCATTCGCAGCCTTTCTTTATAGCTTTCCGCGCTCGCTGCTATGAAAGTACCGCCCAGCTTGTCCGATCGTTCAAAAATAATGGGCTGATGACCGCGCAGCTTTAATACTCTGGCAGCTTCCATTCCGGCTATACCGCCGCCTATGATGCCGACCTTTTTGGATGATGCAGCCTTCCTGATGTAATGCTTGTCATGCTGCATCGTTTCGGCATTTACCGCGCATCTTGCAAGACCGAGGCTGTCCGAAAGCGACTGGTCATTCGGAACGCCCTTGTAATGACACATGTTAAAGCATCCGTTATGACAGAGTATACACGGACGGATATCATCTTCATTATCGTTAATGAGCTTTGTGATCCACTCCTGATCGGCAAGGAAATTACGTGCGAATCCCGCGCCGTCGATCCTGCCTTCCTTTATCGATTCGGCTGCGGCTTCGGGAGTCAGTCTTCCCGCACAGACGACAGGTATGTCCACAAACTTCCTGATATGCTCCACATCCTCAAGATTGCAGTTTTCGGGCATATAAATGGGCGGATGAGCCCAGTACCACGCGTCATATGTTCCGTTATCGCAGTTGAGCATGTCATAACCCGCATCCTGCAGGAACCTGGCAGCCTTTTCCGACTCTTCCATATCCCTTCCGACCTCTTTGTAATCCTCACCCGGAAGAGCGCCCTCGCGGAATCCCTTTGTCTTTGATACAACACTGTATCTGAGCGAAACCGGAAAATCATTTCCGCATTCCTTTTTGATCGCTTTAACGATCTCGGCAGCGAACCTGTATCTGTTCTCAAGGCTTCCGCCGTATTCATCGGTTCTCTTATTGACATAGGGAAGCGTGAACTGATCGAGCAGATATCCTTCATGCACTGCATGGATCTCAACACCGTCTACTCCGGCTTCCTGACAGAGCCTGGCGGTCTTGGCAAATGCATCGATGTATTCGTGTATCTCCTCAACAGTAAGAGCACGGGACGGAACCTTATCGGACCATCTGTTGGGTGCTTCGCTTGCGGATGCCGTTATCTTGTCAAGATCCATAACGGGCTTGGATAATACGCGAAGAACGGGATTGGTATACAGGTTTTCCATCATCGACGAGATCGTAAAGGATCTGCCGAATCCGGCAGTCAGCTGGATGAACAGCTTCGCACCCGTCTTGTGGAATTCGGGCATCCACCGTGCCAGATCCCTGTACATCTTATTGTTCTTGTACAGCCACTGACCGAACATGGGATTGTATACCGGCTGACATCCCGGCAGTACGAGTCCGCAGTTATTCTTCGCGACTTCAAGCAGAAATTCGGCTCCCGCCTTGTCAAAGTGGTTCTTTTCCATCCACCCGAACAGATCGGTTCCTCCCATTGAGGTCAGCACGAATCTGTTCTTGATCTCGCAGTTTCCAATCTTCCATGGTGTAAGCAGTGGTTCAAGTTCTTTACGCATTTCTTTCTCCTTTGTTATGTCTGTTAACTTTTTCCGGTGGCAGATGGTCTATGAGCGCAACTTCCAGATCCGCTCCTCGCACCGGTTTGGACAGATATCCTGCAAATCCCATCTTTAAGTATTCTTCCTCGGCACCCGTAATGACATTTGCGGTCAGCATTATGACCGGGGTTTCGGTGTTTAATCCCTCGCGTGATATTACTTTGAACGTCTCAACACCGTCCGGTTCCGGCATTCTGTGATCGAGAAGTATGAGATCATATTTCTTCCGGCTGCACATTTCTATCGTTTCCGTACCGCTGCCGGCCGTTTCAACATTTACCTTTGTTTTCTTCAGAAGCGCAGCTATAAGCTTCAGATTCATCTTCACATCATCAACAACAAGAATTTCGGCGTCTTCGGCATCAAAGCTCTCTTCGTATTTATGTATCTCGACAGCCGGCTCTTTAACATACTCGCCGATAGGTGCCGCATCGACAATGGTCTGAGGGATGGTAAACGCAAAACAGCTTCCGACTCCCGGAGTGCTTTCTACCGTTATATCACCGCCCATAAGTGTGACAAGCTGTTTGGTGATGGCAAGCCCGAGTCCGGTTCCCTGTATCGTGGCGTTCTTTTCTTCGTTGACACGCTTGAAGGCATCAAACAGTTTATCGATATCCTCCGGATCCACTCCTATTCCCGTATCGGAGACACTGACCATAACATATGCCCTGTCATCCTGCTTACGGCAGTTCATATCGATCGTAACGCCGCCTTCTTTTGTATATTTGATCGCATTTGAAACGATATTGGCAAGAATCTGGTTGATATGGCGCATATCGCCCCGGAGTACTGACGGCATTGTCTCGTCGCAGTTGATCTTCAGGTACAGATGTTTTTCCTCAAGAGGCGCTGTAAAAGAGTTGCAGCAATCCCGTAGGAGCTTATGCGGATCGTAATCATTCTCGACCAGCTCCATTTTGTTTGCTTCTATCTTGGAGAAGTCAAGGATATCGTTTATCAGGCTCAGAAGAGTATCTCCGGACTCTCTGATATTATCCGCATATTCAATAAGCTGCGGATCATCCGTTGACCTCATGATCATCTCGTTCATTCCGAGAACGGAATTGAGCGGAGTCCTTATCTCATGGGACATACTTGCAAGAAAACTGCTCTTCGCCCTGTTTGCCGAATCCGCTTCATCCTTGGCCTTGTTGAGTTCCATAACGAGATACCTGTTCTCGGTATCGTCTTCTATGAGAAAATACGAGCCGATCGGACGTTCCTTCTTGTCTGTCAGCTGATTGTATCTGATATTGTAATACTCTTTATCCCATTCCCCAGGCTGGGCAGAGTCTCTTTCAAAAGCTGCCGGACCGTACTTGACATTCTGTTCGCCAAGCTGCTTCAGTACGGTTGATACGGGTTCACATTCAACGCTGTATGTTTCGGGATCAACATCAAATCTGGTACGCGCAAATTTGTTGGCATATATACAGTTGTAAGCACGATCAAACAATATGAGGCCTTCATACATATCGTCCGCAGTACGGTCGATGGTTACGTTCATCAGGGTTCTCGGAACAAATATCGTCACCGACAGATATATGAGGATACCTGCAACGGCATAGAATATAACGGATGCATCCAGTACAAGAGCGAATGTCATATATATGATGTTTATTATGACAACAAACAGAAACACCGACAGAATAATCAGATACCTGGTGCGATAGAAGCTGTATGTCTTGGTGATCCTGTATATGATAAAGAATACCATGATAAGGACAAGCGCATAGTCAAGAATCAGATGAATATAATACGGTATGTAAAATGTAGTCTGATAGAACCCGCCGTATGAATGTATGCTTTCATATACGAAAAACTCATGATCAAATACAGGGTTTAACAAAATAGAAAGGGAATCGGCAAACATAATAACAGCAACCGCTTTCTTACCTCTGTTCAATATGTTGTCATGTTCAGTATAGATAAGGCAGAATCCGCCGAGAAAATACAATATCCAGTCAATAGAAGCAAAATAGCAGCAATACGCAATATGCGCTATTTTTGCGTCAAATGCGGCAGCGATCGCTATATTGGCTATGATTGCCACCACTGCCGCAACGAGAGACCTGGCCAGCCATGTTCCGTATTCTTTTTTGATCTTTTCGACTGCATTTATAGTAGGAAGCAGCAATATAACAGCGATAAGATCTACTATGACATATACTGTCTTGATATACATTCTATGCTCCGGATGCACCTAACTTTGGTAAACTCATACTGTATAATGCATTTACCATAAATTATTAATAATTTATTATACTATAATCTACACTTTGCGGGCAATAAAAGGTTTACCCGTTTTGCCGCTTCTGCTTTTTCTGTATTAAAAATCACAAACTTCAGAGCCATTGATCCTAAAGTTTCTCTGTCATCGATCCATCTGATATCTCTTCAGATCAACCCGTCCGCCGGTCACCTCGATACCATCGGCTTCAAGAAGCTTTGCCTGCTCACCGGCACCTCCAAAAGCAAACTCTCCGGCAAGCTCACCTTTGGAATTGACAACCCGAAAGCAAGGTATATTATCCGGATCAGGATTCCTGTGAAGTGCATTCCCCACAGCTCTTGCCATCCTTTTATCTCCGGCAAGCTCTGCTATCTGGCCATACGTCGCAACCTTCCCCTTCGGTATCCTCCTGACTGTCTCATAGATCCTCTTTGTCGGATTGTTCGAGATCAGATCGTAGCTTTCCGCTATCATACACTCGATATCCTTATCCGGAATACTGCCGTCCAGAATGATCGTATTCCAGTGTTCCTTATTCTGGTGATATCCCGGAATAACGGACTCATAGATATCACGCCAGAAAAATGCCTTATCCGGTTCCACCTTCACATTAAGGTTTATGAATCCTTCTCTTTCGTATATCCAAAGGAATGCTTTCTTATTCCCCTTATACCTGACCAGCTGCCAGTTGTCATCATGAAACGGTGCATCCTGATAGGTGTCCGGAAACGAAAGCCCGTAGCCAAGTGCTTCCTCTCTTGTTCTCATAAAGCCTTTTCTTCCCACTTCTGTACCGCCTATTTCATAAATTGGTCTCATTACCATTCATTATATTACTGCCGAATTGCTTCCGCCACATCCATGTAATTCACATATCTGTATCCCTGATAGGAATCATACTGCTCTCCGCAATAAATCACGCACATTTCCATCGCATTTGCCTCCGAAATTTTTTAACATAACGATAGTTATTTAATTATAGAACCCTTTAGGGTGTGCAAAAGGGGTTGCAAAGATTCTATCCCAGTACAATTCATTGAAGTTTTTTATGGGATCTGTCATCTCTTTGAAACACCGAAGGAACTCCTGTCTCACACCTGTTTATTGTAATAATCACGCTGGCATGACCCACAACCCCCTCTCATTTCACAGCAGATGATCCGTGAATTAATGATTTCTTAATACGTTCTCGTCAGCGTCAGGACATCGGATATGTACTTTCTCTTCTCAAGCGCTTCTGCCGCAAATCTTGACGGACGTTTTCCGTGCTCGGTACCTATCGTGCACATATACAGCCGCTCCCTGGCACGCGTCATCGCTACATACATAAGGCGTCGCTCTTCTTCCTCATTGCCGGAGAGTATGCTCTTGCGATGCGGAAACAGCCCCTCCTGAAGCCCTATTATGAACACGCATTTGAACTCGAGGCCCTTGGAAGCATGCGCGGTCATAACGTTTACGCAAGATGCACTCCCGGCTCCCGTTTTGACTGCGTCTTCCGGCATGTATGTCGCAACCGTCCGTTCAAGATCACGCACGGCATGACTGCCTTCCGGGTCATTGGCGTAGTACCGCCTGAATGCACCGATATAGTCCCCGTCACAATTACAGAGCGCTTCCCTCGACAGACCCCTCGGAGAGTTATTCATTATCAGGAACCAGTCCGCACGGTTGGCTGTTCCCTCCCGTGCCCTTACATATGCTTCTTCTATCCTGATCCTTTTCGGAACATAGCCGCTCCTGCCGCTTATCCTAAGAGGGAGTCCTCGTTCCTCGGCAACCTTCTCAAACATCTTCGCACAGTGATCGGATCTGTACAGAACGGCAAAATCACTCTCCCGATACCCGCACCCGCTCATGAGGTCCCGGATCGTATCGCATACATACGCCGCCTGCACTTCCGAATTCTCCGTGCATACTATCGTAACATCTCCTCCTGCCCGGGACGGAAGATGCCGCTGTATAGGGCGCTCCAGCCTGTCTGTATTATGTCTTACAAGAGTATCCGCTGCACCTATGACATTTTCGCTGCACCTGTAGTTCATCGTGAGCGTAACCTGACGGCAGCCGGGATACTGATGCAGGAACTTCTTCATAAGCTCCGGTCTGGCTCCGCGGAATGCGTATATTGACTGGTCGTCATCCCCCACCGCAAATACGTTCATACTGTCGCCAGCAAGCAGCCGCAGCACCGCATACTGCCCGTCGTTTATATCCTGGAACTCATCCACGAGTATGTACCTGTACTTGTCCTGCCACCTGCGCAGTAAGCTCTCGTGCCTGTACAGAAGATCCCTGCACTGTATTATCATGTCGTCAAAATCAAGCACATGGGATGTCCGGCACATATCGCCGTATTTTTCGCACACAGCCATGAATTCGTCACGTTCCTGTTCATCCATGGCTCTGCCTTCATAGCTTAGCCTGAAAAAATCATCCCCGAAGTTCTTATATGCGGATACAAGACCCGTCAGTCTCTCGATATCATCCTCCGACTCTGCAAGAGCTGACGACGCCCCTGTATCAAGTACTGCCTGTCTGATATATTTATTCTTCTGTTCTTCTGAGATCAAATCTTTGGTATCCGGATCGGATTGTTTCAGAATGTTATAGAATACTGCGTGAAATGTCCCGAATGTCACGGGATATGATCTGTTACCGACTCTTTTTGCGAATCGCGCCTGCATCTCGCGGGCGGCCTTTCTCGAGAATGTTATGACAAGAATGTTTTCCGGTCTGATGTCCGCTTCCTCGATCATGATGCGGATCCTCTCTACCAGAAGATGCGTCTTGCCGCTGCCCGGCCCCGCAAGAACAAGCATCGGTCCGCTTATATGGGAAGCGGCCCGGTACTGTTCCTTATTTAGTTTCATACTTCTCCTTTACTGTTCTGTTACGATAGCTTTTCTATTGCATCACCTATACGCTTTAGCGACTCTTCCTTTCCGAGCACTTCCATAAGCTCCGTAGCGCCTCCCGGCGTCATCTGCTTACCGGAAAGTGCGGTTCTTAACGGCCACATAACATACCCTGTTTTGTAATCCTTCTGCTGCGCATAACCGGAAAGCAGCGCAAAAAGATTATCATTGGAATAATCATCACACTCTTCCAGAAGAGGCAGCACGTCCTTTAGAAGCGCCAGACTTGACGCGGCGTCCGTCTTCATCTTCTTGTGCGTATACATGGAAATATCATATTCCGGAACCTTTTCGAAGAAATCAATATGATCCCTTATATCCGGGAATATCTCTATCCTCGTCTTGACCATAGCTGCGATCTTCCCAAGATCAAGGTCTTTGGTGACAACCTCTTTAATGTACGGAAGGGCCGTCTCGTAGAACACATCAAAATCCATTGCCTTGATATATTCTCCGTTCATCCATTTCAGCTTGGTATAGTCAAATACAGCAGGTGATTTGCTCATCTTGGTATAATCGAACTTGCTTATCAGTTCATCAAGACTCATTTTCTCAACATTGTCGTCCGGAGACCACCCGAGAAGCGCGACAAAATTCACGACCGCTTCGGATACAAATCCCTGCTCTATCAGATCCTCATATGATGAGTGACCGCTTCTTTTGGAAAGCTTTTTATGTTCCTCATCGGTAATGAGCGGACAATGGACATATACCGGTATATCCCATCCGAAAGCCTCGTAGAGCCTGTTATACTTGGGTGTCGAGGACAGATACTCATTGCCCCTTACAACGTGCGTGATGCCCATAAGGTGATCGTCTATTACATTCGCAAAATTATATGTCGGGTATCCGTCGGACTTGATGAGTATCATATCATCAAGCTCGGCATTATCAACAGTGATATCACCGTATATCTCATCATGAAATACCGTTGTTCCCGTGTCGGGATTATTCTGCCTTATCACATACGGCATGCCGCTCTCCAGATTGGCCTTAACCTGTTCGGGCGTAAGCGACAGACAGTGCTTGTCATATACGTTTATCTCTTTGTCTCCAACCTTTCTTGACAGACCGTCAAGTCTTTCCTTGGAACAGAAGCAGTAATAGGCTTTCTTCTCATCAACAAGCTGCTTCGCATATTTGAGGTATATCCCGGCAGCCTGTCTCTCGCTCTGGATATACGGGCCGCATCCGCCGTCCTTATCGGGGCCTTCATCATGTATCAGGCCGGTCTTACTCATCGTTCGATATATTATGTCAACCGCTCCGTCAACATACCTTTCCTGATCGGTATCCTCGATACGCAGCAGGAATTTCCCTCCCTCGTGTTTGGCGATCAGATACGCGTATAGCGCGGTACGCAGGTTTCCCACATGCATTCTTCCCGTGGGACTCGGTGCAAATCTCGTTCTGATATTATTCATTGACAATTACCTCTTATTATTTCTATCTTTTTTTGCAGGCTTCATGGGCACAGCGCTTATCATGCCTGCATGTATATATTTTGACCTTGAAGCCCTATCATCATATTATATATGTTATTTACGAAAATAACAGTAGAAAAAAATCATATAAATTGCTAAACTATTATAATAATATTGCAGCGCTTGCGAAGGTGGGTACAGAACATGGCGGAACATATAAACATAGAAGATATAATGCCGGTAGCTCCTCTCGGTCTGATAGTACACGAAAGCTTCAGGGAACTGGGGCAGGCTGTGGACAAACGTATAGCCGAGTACAGAAAGCATCAGAATCTCAATAATCGGGATTCTTCCGCATTCTTCAATTATTCCAAAGACTCCTACATTATCGACTGCGAATGGCCGAGATTCGGAACCGGAGAAGGCAAATCGGTTCTGCGTGACACGGCAAGAGGCAGGGATATATATATCTTTGCAGACATATGCAATCACAGCAATTCATTTACCGTCAACGGATTTGTTCACCAAATGTCACCGGACGACATATATATGGACGTCAAGCGCGTAATTGCTGCGATAGGCGGCAAAGCACACCGTATCACGGTTGTGATGCCTTTTTTGTATGAATCCCGCCAGCACAGACGTTCCCTGCGCGAATCCCTTGACTGTGCCATGGCGCTTGAGGAGCTGGCAAATATGGGAGTCAACGATGTGATCACTTTCGATGCGCATGACCCCAAGGTTCAGAATTCCATACCGCTTTGCGGATTCGATAACTTTACTCCTCCGTATGAGTTCATCTCGGCTCTTATCCACTACGAAAGGGATCTTATAATCGACAAGGAGCACCTTGTTGTAATAAGCCCCGATGAAGGCGCTCTTGAACGCGCGGTATATTTTGCGGGCGTTCTCGGGGTTAATACGGGTATGTTCTACAAGAGGCGCGATTATACCAAGGTCATCAACGGCAAGAACCCGATCGTCGCTCATGAATTCCTCGGAGATGAGATCGACGGTAAGGACGTTATTATTATCGATGATATGATAAGCTCCGGCGGAAGTATGATGGATACGGCAGCCCAGCTCAAATCAATGAATGCTAAGCATGTATATGTATGCACCACTTTCGGACTGTTTACCGAGGGAATAGATATCTTCGACAAAGCATACGACAACTGCCTGTTCGATAAGATCATATGTACTAATCTGTGTTACCATGATCCCGAGATCAATTCAAGACCTTATTTTATCGAAGCGGATATGAGTGATTTTCTGGCTACGGTAGTGGATTACATGAATCACGACATCGCGATGTCCAAGGTTCTTACGAATACCGAAAAGATCCAGGAAGTGCTCAGGCGCTATAACCAAAGACTGGAAATGGAATTTCTCGCGGATGACAACGCTTAGAACGGATACTCGAAAGCGTTCCTGTACCATCTGATACTGTCATTCTCGATCGCGACTACATCAAAACGGACCGGATCCGATTCGGAAAGCTTCCTGCATACGCGGTAATGATCGGCGACCTTTGCTATCTTCCTTATCTTCGAAGCGCCAACCGCTTCCTCCGGATGTCCCGAGCCGATGCCTTTTCTGTATTTGACCTCAACGAATACCGTGCAGTTTCCGTCAAGTGCTATTATATCTATCTCACCGAACCGGTTCGAATAGTTCTTCTCCAGTATTGTTAGTCCGCGGCTTGTAAGATACCGCGCCGCTTCGTCCTCTTTGGCAGATCCGACTTTTCTCGTATTCATATTATTTCAGTTTCGATCTTATCTTCTCCATGTTGTCGACAAATACAAGAATCTCCGCCACTACCTCATACAGTTCAGGCGGGATATATTCTCCGATATCAAGCTTAGAGAGCGTTCCCGCAAGCTTTTCGTCTTCATGTATCGGTACGTCGTTCTCTTTCGCCTGCTCGATGATCCTCTCGGCTACCTTTCCGCGCCCGGTTGCGACGATCTTGGGTGCCATGTCATTGGGATCGTATTCAATGGCGACAGCCTGTTTGATTTTCTTCTTGTCCTCTTCTGCCATATCACGCCCTGACATCAAAACGCATCCGTGCTGCCGCCACCGGTGCCGAGGTTGCGGCATCTTCCTTTGTGAATTCATCCGCGATCGGAGTGATGGGTTTACCGGCTTCCCTTTGCGTTACCTTTGTATCCGTATTATATCCTTTTTCGGTAAGACGGCGCGTAAGTTCATCAATGTGGGATTCAATAAAATCAAGCATTTCCTCGCTTTCGAGGAAAAAGTTCGTGCTGACCTTTGTATGGTCACGCATCATAACATACACGTCCATCGGGCCTAAATGCTCCATATCAAGATGCAGGAGCGCCGAATAGTTACCGTCATTGTCGGCAAGATTCTTGCGGTTGGTATATACATACAGTTCGCCGTTTGCGTCCTCACCGGCCATTTTGAGCGGAAGCTGGACATAATTGACGAACTGGTTCAGCTCGTTCATGAAGTTAACATTATCGGTAAGCGCCTGTGCGGAAGCGGCAACAGGCGAGTCTGATCTTCCGATGTTTTCCATGATCTGGCTGATCTTTCCCGAAGTCTTCTGGATCTTGTCATACAGTTCCTCTATCTTGCCCTTTTCGGCAACGTCTTCGGGTCTTATGGACATCTGCGCCTTGACAGAATCCCTGACAAGCTTTGTAAAACCCTCCGATCTGAGCACTTCGTTCAATTTCTCATGTATCTGCGCCTTGACAGGAATATCCTGACTACCCGAAGCGGCGGCGGGATTGGCTTCCTTCCCGGCATCGGCAGCCGGTGCGGCTCCGTCCGCATGCTCCCGCAGGCTGTTGACCTCGGAACGCTCGGCATTTTGAAGGTTGCCCTCCTCCACGGCTTCATTTGTTTCTTCGGAATATGCGGGAAGTTCCGCTTCCTCCACCCTGATAACCTCATCAGGCGGATACTCCTGTACAAGCTCTTTTATCGAAGTAATGACATCCGACGGATTAAGAGGCTCATGAATATCAGAGCCTTTCCCCGCAAGGATCATAAGACTCTGCAGGTCATCCACGAGCGTCTGCTGTTCTGCAGCGGTAAGAGACAGATTCGGATTGACAGCGGCATCGGATGACGCTGCCGCGCCCGGTTCTGCATTCTCCTGTACGACACCCGTTTGCACGGTATCTGTTTGCATGGTGTCTGTTTGTACGGCTCCGGGTATACTGCCTTCTGCCGTCTGTCCGTTTTCGGGTAATATCGTCTCGAGGCTGCCTGTATCAATAAGCTCCAGAACCTCGCCGATAACTTCCCCCGCGGATAGCCCCGCAAACGCTGCCGCGGCTTCTCCGTCTCCCGCCAGGCTGACCGCTTCACCAAGCAGATCAGCGATCCCGTTTGCCGCGTTCTGGAGATCTCCGGTTATCTGATGTTCAAAATTGCGGTAATTGTCGAACTGGATGACACTCGATTCGGTAAGGGGCATGTTGAGCTTTGTCATCTGGACTATCGATTCGGGTGACACATTGGAGAATGACGAGACGTTTCTGAACATCTGCGCCAACGCATTTCTGTTGATGGGCATGCTTTCCGACATCATCTTGTCGGTCATGGTAAGAGTCGTGTTATTAACCGGAAGTCCCGCTGCCTTTAAGGCTGACATCGCGGCACTGCTTCCGGACAGATTGGAATATAACGGACGGAGCGCGAGCTTGCCATCGCTCTTAGCGATCTCAAAGGTCAGCTTCATTCCGACCTCGATGTCGGCGTTTCCGGCAAGCTTGGCCGAGATCGTCCGGTCATTGTCGAGGCGTATCGTCACCTGATCGCCTTCCTTGTCAACGATCTGCCCGGATACGGTCTGACCTTGGGACAGCCCCTCGGTCGCGGACGATCCGTAAGTACCTGACGGAACTTCCCTTACACTATCCGTATAGACCGGATTGCTCCCTATTCTTGTCTGATCACTGTTTGCATAGTTACCGTCAATCGTTAAAGGCATATCGTCTCCCGCAAGGCTCAGTCTGATACAAAATTTCCTATAAATGTTCTTCTGTGTATCTCACACGGTCCGTATTGTCTGATAGCTTCTATATGCTGTGCGGATCCGTAACCTTTATTCTGCGCAAATCCGTACATGGGATACAGCTTATCCATCTCGGTCATTATCCTGTCCCTTGTCACCTTGGCTATGATACTTGCCGCTGCAATGGAACAGCTCTTGGCATCCCCTTTGATGATCGGAACCTGCTGTATGTCAATTCCCGGAATGGTAACTGCATCGTTTAATAATATATCGGGTCTTTGGGACAGATTCATAACCGCAATACGCATTGCCTCGTATGTTGCCTGCAGAATATTAATCTCATCGATACGCTCATGCCCCACGATCCCGACTGCCGCACAGATCGCACGCTCATATATGATATCGTACAGTTCCTCACGCTTTGCGGCAGACAATTGCTTGGAATCGTTCAGGTACAGTATCCTCTCATTGGCAGGCAGGATCACGGCACCTGCAACAACGGGTCCGGCAAGGGGGCCTCTCCCCGCTTCATCTATGCCGCATATCGCGGAATATGCGCCGTACTTCCTTTCATATGATAACATGTGCTCTGTCCGCTCGAGCTCGGCAATATATTTTTCCTTCTTTTTGGCTGCCTGCTCCACGAGCCTTACAACACCGCTCCTGTCATCATGTGAGTACCTGGCGATAAAATCATCATACTCATCATCTTTTAACGCACTGTATTCGGTTTTGATATCACTTATGCTATTTGCCATTCGTCCGAAACCCGAGTCTGCACAACATTCTGCCTTCTATTCTCGTCGCGGTTACTACACCGACCTCATCATAGCGCGAATCGATGCTTTCAGCCCTGTTGTCACCAACAACAAAATATTCCCCGACGGACAGCCTGACCGGCTCCGCCGCCAGACCGGCATATTCGGCCTTATCAAGCCCCTCTGCATCCTCTATCCGTTCTCCGTCGATATAAAAATCACCGTCGATTATCTGAACGGTTTCAAAAGGCAGTCCTATAACACGCTTTATCAGGTCTTCTCCCGTTCCCTTCTGCCGAAATACTATGATCTCATATCTTCTCGGTTCCCTGAACCTGTATGAGAGCTTGTCGATTATAACACTGTCCCCTTCCTCAAGCGTATGCTCCATTGAGTGATTGTGAACCCTGACACGCTCCACAACAAACCTCGACATGATGAAGGCGATCAGAAGAACAGCAAGTATAAAGAGCCCTGTATCAAGCATACCGCGGATGATACCGCCTTTTCTTTTTTTCTTCTTTCCTTTGCTCATTGGCAGCTTCCTCTGTTACGGTTCTTCGAGCGTGATCCTTCCGAGCTTTCCGGATCTGAAATCGTCGAGTACGATATTGGCTGCTTTGGAATAGTCACATTCTCCGCCCTTTTTGAGACATCCTCTCTTGTTTGCTATACCGCCCAATATCCCGACCGCATCCAGGCTCTCGTCGACTCCGTATCTGTCATACAGTGCCCCTGCATATGATCCTGCAATATAGGAGATGAGTCCCGTCGCAAGCTCCGTCTCATCAATTATCTCATCGTTTATCGAACCTATATATGCAAGGTTAATACCTGTTGTCTCATCTTCAAATCTGGGCCATAATATTCCCGGTGTATCAAGCAGTTCCGTGGTCTTGTCAAGGCGTATCCACTGCTTCCCTTTTGTCACTCCGGGCTTGTTTCCAACCCTGGCGCTTGATTTTCTGCACATGGAATTGATAAACGTGGATTTGCCCACATTGGGGATTCCGACAACCATAGCCCGGACAGGTCTGTTCATTATCCCTCTCTTTTGGTCGCGTTCCTTTTTATCGCGGCACACTTCCTCAACGGATTTTCCTATACGGCCGAATCCCTCCCTGTTTCGGGAATCCACGGTAAGTGCTGTTATACCATGCTCCCGGAAATATTGTAACCATGCGTTATTCCTGTCGGGATCGGCAAGATCCGATTTGTTCAGAAGAACAAGACGCGCTTTCCCTTTCGACATCTCGTCGATGTCGGGATTGCGCGAAGACAGCGGCGCCCTTGCATCCAAAAGCTCTATGACAAGATCGATCAGCTTAATCTCATCAAGCATCATCCTTTTGGCTTTTGTCATATGTCCCGGATACCACTGAACCTGCATCACTCCACTCTCCCCGCAGCGGAATTCTTCCCTTTCAGATGGTACCATGCTTTCCCTTCGATCATTCCCCTGCTGATGTTTCCTATGTTGGCGCTTCGTGAATCCTCGGAACTGCGCCTGTTGTCTCCGAGCACAAAGTACTCGTCGGCGCCGAGGACGATCTCGGATTCCGCGATTCCCGGGTCCCTTGTATCATCCGCCTTGTCCTTGACATAGACGGAACCGTTGATAACTACTTTACCCTGGACGATCTGAATGGTGTCACCCGGAGTCGCGACCACCCTTTTTACCGAAAGGTGGGCATTTTCGTTGCCATTCGGACGAAACACTATTACATCTCCCTGTTTGGGAGCGGAGAACTGATATGCGATCTTGTCGATCAGTACTTCCTGTCCGTTTGAAAGAGCCGGTTCCATTGAGTCTCCGACAACACTTGTTCTGATCCCGAATGCGTATACGAGTGCAGCGCCCATAAAGACCGCAATGAATACCAGAAATATCCATTGCAGTATCTGATAGAACATGTATACATTAAATTTTCTCTCGTGATTGATATACGAAAGCGACGGCGCGCCTGAACTTTTTGAACGTCTCATGACACTTGATGAACCCCCGTATAACAAGAAGCACCTGCATATGCAAGTGCTTCCCAATAAACTTTCTGTCAGCGAATGAGTTCCTTAACCTTAGCACTCTTGCCCGAACGGTCTCTTAAGTAGAAAAGCTTTGCCCTGCGGACTTTACCGCGTCTTACGACTTCTATCTTCTCCACATTGGGTGAATGAAGCGGCCATGTCTTCTCAACACCCACGCCGTTGGAATTCTTGCGGACCGTAAATGTTTCCCTGTTGGAACCGCCCTGGCGCTTGATCACGGTACCTTCAAACACCTGAATCCTCTCGCGGTTACCCTCTTTGATCTTGCCGTATACTTTCACCGTATCGCCTACTGCAAATTCATCAACGGATTCCTTGAGCTGTTCCTGCTCGATTTCTTTGATAATGTCGTTCATATCTTTCCTCCTGACTCTTGGGACGTTCTTAGCTTACAATAAGGCAGAGGACCGTCTTAATAACCTCGTTATCTTAACATATGCCCCTTTCAAATGCAAGGGATTAATCTGTTTTCTTCTTCCGGCGCCGCGGCTTCTTCGGAATAAATTCCTCCGGATGCGACATCACATACTTCCTGTACAGATCGAATCTTTGATCCATCGTGCGACTAAGTGCCATTTCATGGCGCCATGCGGCAACCTTTTCGTGATCGCCCGACAGCAGCACTTCCGGAACCTGTCTTCCGTGCCAGACCTCGGGTCTCGAATACTGCGGATATTCGAGCAGTCCGTCGGAGAATGATTCGCTTTCCGGCGAATCGGAATTGGACAGCACGCCCGGACACAGCCTTGATACCGCATCGACTACAATCATTGCAGCCAGTTCACCGCCGGTCAGCACATAGTCTCCGACCGATACGCAGTCGGTAACTATCTCTTCGATCACTCTCTCGTCTATGCCCTCATAATGCCCGCACAAAAGTATCAGATCATCTTCAAGCGCATACTCCGATGCCATATTCTGGTCAAATATACTGCCCTGCGGGGTAAGATAGACAACTCTTGGCGCTCTTGCGGCCTTTCCCGGACCGTTATCACGCGCCGCGATATTACTCATTATCGCTTCATAACACCTGTAGACCGGATCTGCCTGCATGAGCATTCCCGCTCCGCCGCCGTATGTGTAGTCGTCGACCTTATTGTGCTTGTTGTTGGCGTAATCACGTATGTTTACGGCTTCCGCATTTATGTATCCGTTTGATATTGCCCGGCCTATTATGCTTTCGGACAGGACGGACATTACCATTTCCGGAAAAAGCGTCATTATGTGAAAGTTCATTCGAGCAACCCGTCCAGAATATGAATCTTCATCAAACCGGCATCTGTATCAACACTCAGAACGCATTCCCTGATGGCGGGAAGAAGGAGCCTTCGGCCGTCATCAAGGCTGATATCATACACGTCATTTGCGCCTGTTGATATGACATCGGTTATAGTGCCGCAAAGCTTATCATCGGTAACCTTCATGCCTATCAGATCAGCGATGAAATACTCATCCTTTCCAAGCTTTACCGCGTCATCCCTCGTGACATAGATTCCCTTGCCGCAATACTTTTCGATCGACTCGACCGTATCGTATCCTTTGAATGACAGTATGACATACTGCTTGAAATATTTTGCGGACACGCACTCAAGCTCGATCTGACCGCTTCCCGTATCCAGAATGGTTCTTTTCAGTTGTTTGAAACGCTTCACATCGTCCGTCATCGGATAGACCTTAACCTCTCCATGGACTCCGTGAACCTTCGTGATCACACCGATCTGTAATAAATCTTCCAAAATTAATCTACTATATCAACCAAAACCTTCTTGGGCAGATCTGCGGACGCCGCCTTGACAACCCCGCGGATAGCCTTGGCGATCCTTCCCTGCTTTCCGATAACCTTTCCCATGTCCTGGGGGGCTACCTTGAGCTCGATCGTGATCGATCTGGAGTCTTCCTTTTCCGTGACCGATACCTGATCCGGATTGTCGACAAGAGATTTGGCGATAACCTCAACAAGTTCTTTCATATTACGTCTCCTCGATCCTCTGTCTGTTATTTCTCAATACCGGCAAGCTTGAAGAGTTTTCCGACCACTTCCGTGGGCTGTGCCCCGTTGGCAAGCCACTTTTTGGCCTTTTCCTCGTCGATCTTGTACGTTGACGGATCCGTATTCGGATCATACGTACCTATCTCCTCGATACATCTTCCGTCACGGGGACTCCTTGAATCCGCTACAACGATCCTGTAATAAGGAGCCTTCTTCTGTCCCATTCTCCTGAGTCTGATCTTTACTGCCATTTCCAATTCCTCCATTTATTAATTTTATATCATATTATTAAAACGGGAGCTTAAATCTGCCGCGTTTTCCCATCATCTGCGGGAAACGTTTCATCATCTTCTGCGCTTCCCTGAACTGTTTGACAAATCTGTTGACCTCGGCGATATCAACCCCCGCTCCGTTCGCTATCCTGTGTTTTCTTGAGGGGTTCAGCAGGTCGGGATTGTGTCGCTCTTCCGTTGTCATGCTGAGTATGATTGCCTCGGTTCTTGCCAGTTTCTTATCGTCTATCTGGTCGGATATATCTCCCATCTTGGCTCCTTTCGGAAGCATCTGCCCCATTCCCGGGAGCATTGACAGGATCGACGACATTCCGCCCATCTTCTTCATCTGGTTAAGGCTCTCCAGGTAATCATCGAAATCGAACTTACCTTTCCGAAGCCTTGAGGACATTTCCCTTTCCCTGTCCTCATCGATCTGTTCTCCTGCCTTCTCTATCAGGCTCAGCACGTCTCCCATGCCGAGTATTCTCGACGCCATCCTGTCAGGATAGAACTGGTCGAAATCCTCCGGTTTTTCACCTGTACCCGTGAACAGTATGGGCTTGCCTGTAACTGCCTTTACGGAAAGCGCGGCGCCGCCTCTTGCGTCACCGTCCGTCTTGGACAGTATAACGCCGTCAATTCCGACCTTTTCGTTAAACGTCTCGGCCACATTAACCGCTTCCTGTCCTGTCATCGCATCGACAACCAGAAGTGTATCATGAACCGTGACCGCATTTTTGATGTTCTGCAGCTCCTCCATCAGAACTTCATCTATCTGGAGCCGCCCGGCCGTATCTATTATCACAACATTGTCATTTCGCTCTGCGGCATAATCCATCGCTTCCCTGACAATGCGGAGCGTATCCTTTTCGCCTTCGATCCCGAAGAAGTCCGCCGATACCTTTTCGGCATTTACACGTAACTGCTCGAAAGCCGCTGGTCTGTATACATCGCATGCGACAAGCAGACTCTTTTTGCCTTTTGAGGACAGCTTCAGTGCGAGCTTCGCGGCAGTTGTTGTCTTACCGGAACCCTGAAGACCGCACATCATGATCACCGTCATTGCCTTTCCGGGTTCAAAGGAAAGCTCCGTCGTCTCGCTTCCCATGAGGGCGATCATTTCTTCGTTCACGATCTTAATGACAGTCTGTGCGGGATTAAGGCCGTTTAAGACATCGGTTCCTACCGCGCGTTCTTCAATGCTTTTAATAAATCCTTTGACGACCTTGAAGTTAACATCGGCCTCAAGAAGAGCCATTTTGACTTCACGAAGCGCTTCTTTGACATCGCTCTCGGTGAGTCTGCCCTTTCTCCTCAGACCCTTAAAAACATTCTGTAATTTATCGGTAAGGCTTTCAAATGCCATATTACTATCCCGTGATCAGATCACTTCGATCATTTCATGCGCAAGCTGAGTGATCTCGTCATCGTTCGATCTTTCCTCTATCTTCCGTGCAAGAACCCGGAGCTTTTCAAACTTTGCCACAAGTCCGAGCTTGCTTTCGTAATCTTCAAGTATCCGGTCGCATCTCTTCAGCAGATCATGTACGCCCTGTCTTGATATCCGGTACTCATCCGCCAGTTCCGAAAGCGAACAGTCGTTATAGACGGCGTCTTCGTATATGAGCCTCTGATGTTCGGTAAGAAGATCTCCGTAAAAATCATATAGCAGATTTTTCTTTACTATATCGTCCATAACATTCGGTATGATACATCAGAAAAAAACAGGTGTCAAGTATTTTCTCTTGACACCTGCAAATCCTTAAATAACTGTGCGTACTATCTTCGGTTTGTATCCGTTTAACTCAAGCGCCTTCAGTATCTGTTCTTTATGCTCTGTTCCGAACGCCTCAAGCGTGATACGAAGCTCAACGGCGGCATTTCTGTTTGTCGATACAAACTGATTATGTTCAAGCTTGATGACATTACCGTTTTCTTCGGCGATAACGCTTGAAACAAGGGAGAGCTGTCCGGGCTTATCGGGAAGCAGTACGGAGACTGTAAATATACGGTCTCTCATAATGAGTCCCTGGGATACTACGGAAGACATTGTGATCACATCCATGTTGCCGCCCGAAAGTATCGACACGATCCTCTTATTCTTCACCTTCAGATGATCAAGAGCCGCTACGGCAAGCAGACCCGAATTCTCCACTATCATCTTATGATTTTCGACCATGTCCAGAAAAGCGACTATCAGTTCCTCGTCGCCGACCGTTATTATCCGGTCCAGATTCTTCTGAACATACGGAAAGATCAATGTGCCCGGAGTCTTGACAGCGGTTCCGTCAGCGATCGTCGATACGCTGTCGAGTCCGACGACCCTGCCGGCTTCAAGTGAAGCCTTCATACAGGCGGCGCCCTCCGGCTCCACACCTATGACCTTTATCTTGGGATTCAGAAGCTTCGCAAGTGTTGATACTCCTGCGGCAAGCCCGCCTCCTCCGACAGGCACAAGTATATAATCAACGACCGGCAGATCCTGAAATATCTCCATCGCAACAGTACCCTGTCCGGTTGCAACTGTCAGGTCATCAAAAGGATGAATGAATGTATAGCCTTCACGGCGGGCAAGTTCCAGCGCCTTTTCGCACGCCTCATCATATACATCACCGTACAGTATTACCTCCGCTCCGAGATTCTTGGTCCGGTTGACCTTAATGAGCGGAGTCGTAGTAGGCATGACTATAACCGCCTTAGGCCCGTATTCCCTTGCGGCATATGCAACACCCTGCGCGTGATTTCCCGCGGATGCGGTAATTATCCCTTTAGCCCTTTCGGAAGGTGACATCGTGCTTACCTTGTAGTAAGCTCCGCGCAGCTTGTATGCCCCTGTCATCTGCATGTTCTCGGGCTTGAGATACACTTTGTTTCCGGTGCGTTCACTCAGGTAAGAACTGTACACCAGTTTCGTCTCTTTTGTGACTTCCCGGACGATCCCGGCCGCTTCCTCAAACCTGTCCAGTGTCAGCATATCGGATGTATTATTCCGTTTCGTCGCCATCGCCGGTATTATCCTCCCTGTAGAACAATGCTTTTACGTAATCATCTGTATCAAACCGCTGGAGATCGTCTGTCCCTTCTCCTACCCCTATATACTTGACCGGTATCGAAAGCTCGGACTGTACGGCAATAGCCATTCCGCCCTTTGAACTGCCATCAAGCTTTGTTATGACGATGCCGGTAACATCCGTCGCATCCTTGAAATCCCTCGCCTGGCTGACTGCATTCTGACCGCACGTCCCGTCAAGCACCAGCAGTGTCTCACGATACGCCTCCGGATATTCGCGGTCGATTATCCTTTTCATTTTCTTCAGTTCTTCCATCAGGTTCTTCTTGTTGTTAAGGCGCCCCGCCGTATCTATGAGGAGGATATCCATATCCCTTGCCTTTGCGGCACTTACCGCATCATACACAACGGAAGAAGGATCCTGACCGTCCTGTCCGGTTATAAGCTGTACTTTACTTCTGTCAGCCCAGATCTCAAGCTGTTCAAGAGCAGCCGCCCGGAATGTGTCCGCTGCGGCTATCATAACCTTTTTGCCATGCTCTTTGTACTTCATGGCAAGCTTGCCTATCGTCGTAGTCTTACCTGCGCCGTTCACTCCGACGACAAGGACAACGCTTCTTTGCTCTTCAAACGTGTAATCGGCAGGACATTTCTCAAGCTGTTCTTTGACCTTGGCGACCAGATGGGTACCAAGCGCCGCAGGCTTTCTGATATGCTCGGAACGTTCATCCTGCTTCAGACCGTCGATAATGTTCTGCGTCGCAGCAACGCCGATATCGGACAATATGAGGAGTTCTTCGAGATCATCATAGAAATCATCGTCGATCGAATCCCTGTCAAATACCTCGGCAAGATTATCATCCAGTTGTTCTCTCGTCTTGCCCAGTCCTGCAAATAATCTTTCAAAAAAAGCCATGGTCAGTCATCCAGATCCTTGTCAATAAGGTTAACGGAGACAAGCGCCGACACACCCTTCTCCTGCATCGTTATTCCATAGAGCCTGTCAGCTTTTTCCATCGTTCCCCTTCTGTGGGTGATTACGATGAACTGAGTGTGCCCTGTTAATTTATTCAGATATCCAGCGAATCTTCCTACATTCGATTCATCAAGCGCCGCCTCGATCTCATCAAGAATACAGAACGGAGAGGGCTTGAGATTCTGAATGGCAAACAGAAGCGCTATCGCGGCAAGTGCCTTCTCACCTCCGGAGAGCATCAGCATATTCTGCAGCTTCTTGCCCGGGGGCTGTGCATTAATGTTAATGCCCGCCTCAAGAATATCCTCGTCGTCATTTATCTTAAGCGTACCCGTTCCGCCTCCGAACAGTTCCTTGAACACCTTGTCAAACTCCTCGGCGATAAGCTTGAAGTTCTCCTCGAACTGTACCCGCATCTGTTTGTCAAGTTCATCGAGAATGCCGAGGATATCCTGCTCGGCCGTAACGAGATCGTCATGCTGTGTCTTCGTAAATGTATATCTTTCCATGAGAGCACGATAGTCCTCGATGGCATTTACGTTTACATCTCCGAGTCCGCGTATATCATCACGGAGCTTATGTATGCTCTTTCTCATTGCCGGCGGATCGTTAAGTGTCTCATCGCGCATCTCGACAGCATGCGAAAGAGTGATCTCGTATTCGTTCCACATATAATTGATGCGGTTTTCCTGCTCTTCCTCGATCTTTTCCTTCTGGGAATTCAGACGGTAAAGCTCCTTGTCAAGGGAGGATATCTTAGCGGATATCTCCTCTCTCTTGTCAAAGAATGTCTTCTGCTTTGCGGCAAACTCCTCCTTGCTCGCAATCGCCTCTTTCATCGCGGTCTCATTCTCATCCGCCACACCCTTTGATGCCTCAATGGTCTCCCTTATCCGGGTGATGTTCTCCTCTTTTTCGCTTATCTCGGTTTCTGTAGCCTTGATGCTTGCGGCGACTTCCTCAAGCTCTTTTCTCAGATGTTCGAGCTCGGCGCGGACTCTTTCGACATTCTGCCGGGCGAAATCCTGCTTCTGCTTTTCTCTGGTGACTTCAAGGTCAAGATCTGTTTTGGCAAACACCTTCTCCGTCTCGATGTCCCTTAATTTTTCGAGCCGTTCGCCTGCCTCGTTTATTGTCGCGTTTAGTTCTTCCTCGCTTTTCTCCGATGCGGTAAGTTCATCCTTTGCATTGCTTTCATCCGTGATGATGTTTTCCGCAGCGTCCTTCATCTGCCTGTACTCATTCTCGAGATTGGCATGATCGGCGATCATCTCTTCTTTGTGCTTGTTGGCAGCGTCAACATTAAGCTGCGCCGTGTTTTGCGAAATATACAGTTCCTGCAGCTTGGCCTTGACGGCTTCGATCTCATCACGTTTCTTCTGCCGGGCATCCTTGGTCGAATCAATTTCATCCATTATCGATTCGATATTATGAAGTCCGCTCTTGGCCTGCGCCTCAAGCGAATCGATCTCCCTCTTTCTACCGAGAAGGTTCGAAGCATTCTTGAACGAACCTCCCGCAAGGGCTCCGCCGGGTGTCAGATACTCTCCTTCAAGCGTTACTATCCTGAGCGTATAGTTGTACTCTTTGGCAAGTTTTAACGCATTTTCAACATTATCGATGACGATAATGGCGCCGAGGAGCTGGCTGATGACATCATCATATTCCGGAGCGGCACTTACAAGCTCATTGGCCATTCCGACAAATCCCGCTGCATTCCTGACCTCGGGCTTATCGAATTCGCCCCTGTTCCGTGCTGTTGTAAGCGGCAGGAACGTGGCTCTTCCGGCCTTGTTGTCTTTCAGATACTGTATCATCTTGCGGGCAACATTTTCGTCTTTTGTTACGATATTCTGAATGTTGCCTCCGAGCGCGGTCTCGATAGCGGTCTCATACTTGTCCTCTACCTGCATGATATCGGCAACAACACCTATGATCCCGGCTACCTTGCCTTTCTGCTCCATGACGCGCTTAATACTGCTTCCGTAGCCGTCATAACGCTCCGCAAGGTTCTTTAAAGTATCAAGTCTGGATTTTATCCCGTGATATGATATCTGGGCTTCTCCGAGCTTCCTGTCGAGTTCTTCGAGCTTTAAGCGGTAATCACCGAGTGCCTCTTCCATGGATTCGCGCCCGGCGTCCGCCGCCTGTATTTCGGAACAGATCGTGTTTAGTTCAAGAGTCAGGGCATTTACAAGCGCGTCCTGCTCCGCCTCCTCGCTCTTGGCTCCGATGAGCTTCGACTGAATCTCGGCTTCGCGGATCCTTGTCTGTTCAAGCATCGTTCCGAACTGTCCGAGCCTTGTCTTGATCCCGGCTCTCTCATTGAGAAGCTCTATTATAAGATTCTTGTTCTTTTCGACATTGCTGTTTTCTTCTTCTATCTGCGCCTGCAGCTTTTCAAGCTCTCCTGCGGCTTCGTCCCGTTTTCTGATCAGCTCTTCCGTTCCCGAATCAAGAGCAGTCTGCTCGGCAGCAAGACGCACCTCTTCGGACTCCTTGGAAGCGATCTCTTCCGTCAGAGTCTGCTGTCTTGTTCTGTAATGGTCGGCGGATATATTGGCGGAATTGATCTTCTCCCGAAGAACATTGATCTCGCCTTCAAGCTTTTCTTTCAGTAAACTGTCATCGGACAGCTTCTGCCGCTTTTCCTCTATCTGCGCATCAAGCTCGGCGATACGGGATTCGATATCGCCGTACTCCTCTTTTAACTTCTCATTCTCGGCGTTGGCTCCGTCCATATCCGAAGACGCTATCGCTATCTTCTCTTCGCACTCCCTGAGGGATGCCTTGGCGTTCTCGTTATCTATCAGGAAGATATTGACATCCAGACGCTTAAGCTCCTCTTTCATCTGAAGATAGCTCTTGGCTGTCTCGGACTGTTTCTCAAGAGGCCCCGTCTGACGTTCAAGTTCACTTAATATATCCGACACCCTTACAAGGTTGGCTCTCTCCTGCTCAAGCTTTTTGAGCGCGGTCGCTTTTCTCTTCTTGAACTTGACTATACCTGCAGCTTCATCGAAGAGTTCTCTTCTCTCTTCGGGCTTTCCCGAGAGGATCCTGTCTATCTGTCCCTGCCCGATTATCGAGTATCCTTCCTTACCGATACCCGTATCATAGAACATTTCGGCTACATCCTTGAGCCTGCACGTCGTTCCGTTTATCAGATATTCGCTCTCTCCCGAGCGGTATACGCGGCGTGCAACGGTGACCTCCTCATAATCCGTCGGAAGGGCATGATCCGAGTTGTCGAGCGTGATCGCAACATATGCGTAACCCATCGGTTTGCGCATTTCCGTACCCGAAAAGATGATATCCTGCATTGAAGAACCGCGAAGCTGCCTTGCGCTCTGTTCGCCCAGAACCCATCTGACGGCATCTGCAACGTTACTCTTACCCGATCCGTTAGGTCCGACAATAGCGGTTATTCCCTGATGAAATTCAAACTTGATCTTGTCGGCAAAGGATTTGAATCCCTGTACCTCAATATTCTTTAAATACATTAAAGCTTCTCCGTACGGTTAAGATGATTAACCAATATGGCATACGCCGCACTCTGCTGCGCGGCCTTCTTGCTCTTGGCGGTTGCTTCCTCCGATATCCTTCCGTCAAGCACGGCGCGTACAACGTAATCCCGGTCATGGGACGGGCCAAGCTCCGCAACGGTTTCGTATTCAAGAGTCATACCGTTGTCCTGGGCATATTCCTGAAGTATCGTTTTGGAATCGACGAATTCTATCTTCTTATCATAATCGGTCAGCACAAACCGGTATATGAACTTCCTGGCGGCATCCATCCCGCCGTCAAGATATATCGCGCCGATGATCGCCTCGAATACGTCGGATATTATCGAGTCTCTCCCGCGGCCTCCCGAAGCGTCCTCACCTTTACCGAGAAGAATAAATCTTCCCAGATCGAACCCCTCCCGCGCACAGTACGCAAGCGTAGGCTCACAGACAAGGGATGCGCGAAGCTTTGTCATCTCACCCTCGCGCATTTCCGGATGGTTCCTGTACAGATAATCACTTACAGTAAGTTCCAGCACGGCATCTCCGAGAAATTCCGTCCGCTCGTAATCATCATGTTTGTTCAGTTTTAATTCATTCACATATGAACTGTGAGACAGGGCTTTGATCAGATAGTCCCTGTTGTGAAAATCATACCCTATGAGTTTTTGCAGTTCATCATATCCGCTTGCAAGATTCATGAAAGCACCACAAATAATGATAAATACTACGCATCCGCCGGATGCTCAATAGTATTTTTGCCGTTCACTATAAATAGAGTCCCGTACATCCGGAACTCTATTGGCCGAATACCTGTTTGCTGTAATTGTATCAGCTGATCGCATTCTTGATCTGTTCGATAGCATCCGCAACAGTCACTATGGATTCGGCATCATCAACATCTATTTCAATATCGAATTCTTCTTCGACTCCCATAATTATCTGATATACATCAAGGGAATCGGCTCCGAGATCATCAATAAATTTAGTATCCATAGTGATCTCGCTGACATCGACGTTAAGTACCTCAGTAATGATTTTTTTGAGTTTCTCGAGTTCCATAATACAAGTCCTTTCTATGCGTCCTTTATATTAATCTTATCAGCTATCCGCTGACTGATGTTTTGCTGTTTGAATGTCTCACACTGCCGGATCGCATTTGCGACCTCCTTGGAAGTCGCGTTTCCGTGAACCTTGACAACCAGCCCGTTCAGTCCGAGAAGCGGTGCTCCGCCGTATTCTGTAGCATCGAATGTCTTCATGACTCCCTTGAGCGACGGTTTGATGAGAAGTCCTCCCAGTTTACCGGTAAAGCTTCCCATAAGCGCGCCCTTTATGGTTTTGAGCATCATCTTACCGACGCCTTCATACATCTTCAGTATTACGTTTCCGACAAAGGCCTCGCAGACTATGACATCCGCGCCGCCGTTTGGTATCTCGCGTGCCTCGATCGATCCGATAAAATTGATATCGGGGCAGATCTTGAGCAGCGGAAAGGTCTCCTTGACAAGCATATTGCCCTTCTCTTCCTCTGCGCCGATATTTACGATCGCAACTCTCGGATTGGTTACCCCGATAACGTGTTCCATATATATAGAACCCATCTTGGCAAACTGCACCAGATGAGAACTGCGCGCATCAACATTGGCGCCGCAATCAATTATAAGCGATACTCCTTTATCGGTGGTCGACGGAACAAGCGGTGCAAGCGGAGGGCGTTCGACTCCTTTAATGCGTCCGACGATAAGCTGTCCGCCTACAAGAATCGCGCCTGATGAACCCGCAGATACAAACGCATCCGCCTTCTTCTCCTTGACAAGAGTAAGGCCCTTGACTATGGATGAATCCTTCTTGCGACGTATAGCCATGACCGGCGCTTCTTCGGTAGTGATCACATCGTCCGCATTTTCGATCAACAGACGGTCTTTCGGATAATCAAGTCCCTCAAGCGCTTTTTCGATATCCGCCCTTCGTCCGCACAGCGTCACTGTTATCGAGTCGGATGAAGCGAGCGCGTCTACCGCACCTTTAACGATCTCTTCAGGGGCATTGTCACCGCCCATAGCATCAAGTACAACGTGAACCATTATCTTCTCCTGCTGCTTGTGTTTCTGATGAACGAATTAAATTCATTCACTATACTATACATAACAAATCTTCAAAAATCAAATGCATCTTTTGTCTGCTGTTTTTTTGATCAGCATCTCATGCATGGCGGCCATACATATAAGAATAACAAGCAGATAGACCGGAAGCAGTGATACACTGATATGACTGGCAATGAATCCGAACAGCGGCGGCATCAGGCATATCCCCACATAGGCGCTTGCCATCTGCACGCCGATGACCGCCTGGGACTTATCCGCGCCGAAATGATCCGGAGTACTGTGAATAAGGCACGGATAGATCGGGGCGCATCCGAGGCCGATCAGCACAAGACCTGCAAGCGACAGCGTATTGCCTGCCGGAATAAACATAACGAGCACACCGAGCGCAATTACCGCCTGACCCAGCCGTACCATCTGCTTATCATTCAGTTTGAACGTGATAAATCCGCTTACCGCACGTCCGGCTGTGATACCTATATAGAACATGCTGGCATATCCTGCCGCGATCTCAGGTGAAATGCCCTTATATACGGTCAGATAGCTGCTTGCCCACAGACCTGTTGTCTGCTCGATGGCGCAGTAGCAGAAGAAACAGATCATTATCTCCTTCGCGCCTGTGATACGAATGATCTCGCGCAATGACAGGGCTTCCCCGGGCTCACCTGAACTATCACCATTCTCTGTCTTTGATCTGTCTATCCACATAGGGAGACTGACAAACAGAATTACCGTCAATACGATCTGCATCAGACCGATTATACGGTATCCGCCGTTCCAGTTCATGCCATGTGTCAGCGCATAACCCATCACATAGGGTCCTGTTGCCGCGCCGATACCCCACATACAGTGAAGCCAGCTCATGTGGCGGCTCTTATAATGAAGTGCGACATAATTGTTCAGTGATGCATCAACACTTCCCGCTCCAAGTCCGTACGGGATCGCCCACAGGCACAGCATCCAATAGTAATGGCTGAAGGAGAATCCAAGCAGGGCAATCGCCGTTGTTGCGACACTGATCGCCGTTACCTTTCCCGTTCCCAGCTTTCGTGTCACACGGTCGCTCTCAAGACTTGATACGACAGTACCGAGCGCAATGATCATGGATACGATGCCGGCATATGACATCGGAACATTAAGTTCGGGATAAATGGATGGCCATGCCGCACCGAGAAGTGAGTCCGGCAGACCAAGACTGATAAATGCAAGATAAATAATCGCAAGCAGAATATTAACCATATTAAAGTAACTCCTTTTATAATTATAGATGCCCCTCCTGTCGCAATCGTGTGCATTTTAATGATAAAACGGCATAGCCGGAAAGTATCCAGCTATGCCGATTATACTGCGGATCATACCTAAAACCACAGGTCATTTCCGGTGGTAATAGGATCAATCAACGCTGATGATCTCTTTCTTGTTATAAGAACCGCATGCCTTGCATACTCTGTGGGGCACCATAAGCGCACCGCACTTGCTGCACTTGACAAGCGTGGGAGCATTCATTTTCCAATTTGCTCTTCTTCTGTCTCTTCTTCCCTTGGAAGACTTATTCTTAGGACAGATCGACATTGCTAACACCTCCTTTGCAAAGATGTCTTATAGACGTACTTGAAAAGTATATCGGGCAGAGGGAGATTTGTCAATACTATTTTTAAAGCAGGTCCCTCATATCTACAGTAGTTGTGCCTGTACTGCGGTTAGTGCTACGACTCCAACGATATCGTCCGCATTGCAACCTCTTGACAGATCATTAACGGGACGTGTCAGACCCTGCAGCATGGGGCCGTAGGCTTCTGCCTTGGCAAGACGCTCTACAAGCTTGTATCCGATGTTTCCGGCATCAAGATTGGGAAATATCAGAACATTTGCCATTCCACCGATCTCCGAATCAGGTGATTTTGCCCGGGATACGGTCGGGATAATGGCCGCATCGGTCTGCAGCTCCCCGTCAAGAAGAAGCTGGGGATATTTTTCCTTGGCAATTGCCGTTGCATTTACAACCTTATCAACAAGCGGATGCTTGGCGCTTCCCTTGGTGGAATGGGAAAGCATCGCAATTATCGGCTTGGCGCCGACAAGCGATGTGAAGCTCTTGGCAGATGTGTTGGCAATGCTTGCAAGCTCCTCCGCAGTCGGATCCTGATTAAGCCCGCAGTCGGCGAACAGGAACGTTCCGTTCTCTCCGAGTTCACAGTTCGGCACATCAAGAATAAAGAATCCGGACACAAGATCAACGCCCGGTGCGGTACGAAGTATCTGCAGCGACGGACGAAGGACATCTGCTGTAGCATGGCAGGCTCCCGCTACCATTCCGTCAGCATCATTCTGCTTGACCATCATAACGCCCCACATCAGATTATCGGTGTGCAGGCGCTCTCTTGCCGCCTCAAGTGTCATGCCCTTTTTCTCACGAAGTTCGAACAGCTTCTGCGCATATTCCTCGAACTTGTCACTCGTCTCGGGATCGACAACCTTAACCTTGGACAGATCGACCTCGAGCCATCTCGCTCCGTCCATGATCTTCTCTTCCTTGCCGATCATGATGATATTGGCGATACCCTCTTCCAGTATCTTCGCAGCCGCGATGAGCGTACGTCTGTCATTGCTCTCCGGCATAACTATCGTCTTGATATCCTGTTTGGCCCGTTCCTTAATAGTCTCAATAAAATTCATCGTAACCCTCCGTTCGAATTACATATGGCTAATACAAACCCCGAATACATTCTCTGAAATATAATATATACCTACGAAAAATTGTATACAAGAATTAAATCATTAACTTCTTGTGCTAAATCAGAAACAATCAGATGATCACAACCTCGCGTGTATAATCATGTGCCGGTGTTTTGCCGAACTTAAACACAGCTGCCATGTCATACACATTAGCGGCGCGTATATCCTGATCAAAGTAATACAATGCCTCGTCGTCGAGAATGGATGCGGCATCGGCAGCTTTGCTTATGACAGGAACCATGCAGCTCTCTTTTATTTCCGTAAGAACCGCTGTCGATGACTGTCTGAATCCGAGTATCCTGATATATGGCACTTCACAATCCTCAAGATAATCAGCGTAATCGGATTTTCTGATCCCAAGAAGAATGTGAAGAAGCGCACGATACACCCTGCTCTTCGTATATTCCTTGGAATGAACCAGACTTACAAAATCCTCATAACCGGTATATTTTCCGATATTGCTTCTGATGCGTCCCGCGATGTTTTCCGATACATCCATGTAATCCGAAAGAGCCTCACCGGAATCTTCTTCGTCAATTATTTTTGACAGGAGTGTATACAATTGTATTGAAAAATCATTCAAGTCTATAGGAAATGACTGATTTGCGATTCCCTGCAGATTACGGTACACATATTTCGGGACAAGATGCGCAAAATCCTCTTTTTTTTCTATCTTACGCCTTACCGCAAGCGCGGAGTATGCATTGCCGGACGGATCATTATAGTCCCCGCCTGTCCTTTTTATGCATATCGTATCTATATCCGATCCGATCATATCAAGGGATTTGATATAACGGACAGCAAGCATGTCATTAGGCGCAAATTCATTACCGGTAACCGTGGCATAAGCCTTGGCATATGACATTCCCTCTCTAAGCAGTTGTGTAATCTTATAATTTCTGGATGCAGCCGAATCGGCCCCCTGAGATAAGATATGAAGTCCGGGATTGCCCTCTTCCGATAGTCCCGCAAGAGAACGAAGCATATTGATATCTCCGCATTCACTCCCGAAAACAATACAGTTGACGCATCCCATACTGTTTATGGCGCTTATTGCCCCCTGGGCAAAATAGTCCGCCGAAGCTGTCGCATACATTACCGGAAGTTCAACGACAAGATCGGCTCCGCCCATAAGCGCCTGCTTACATCTCGCATATTTGTCGCATATAGCCGGGAGACCGCGCTGCACAAAATCCCCGCTCATTACGGCAACAATATAATCCGCCCCGGTCAGTCTCCTTGCTTCCCGGAACAGATATTCATGTCCGTTATGAAACGGATTAAGTTCACAAATGCACGCGCATATTCTCATTTAATAATACATTCCACAAAACGGTAAATGTCTTGAGCGTCTCCTCGAAAGTCTTCTCGAGTTCCTCTGCCGAAAGATCTGATGCCCCTTCCTGAACAGTTGTCTCGATAAGCATATTCTTTATTCTTCGCGGTGATCGAACACGCGCTTTGTCTTTTTCTCGGACCTCGGAAGTGTATTTATCGATACTATTGATACCTTGGGGGTAACATTTAACTTGGACTTGAACAGTCTCTTGATCTCTTCCGCAGTCACGGCAAAATCCACTCTTCCCTCTGCTTCTGCGGTTACCATGATTATATCCCTGTTTTTGCTTTCATCATGTGCGATATCAATCTTGTACTCACTCGATACTCCGTCAACAAGCCCCAGTATCTCCTCAACCTGGCTCGGGAACATATTGACTCCATGTACCTTAAACATATCATCACTTCTGCCCATGATCGTATCAAGTCTGGGATAGTGTCTCCCACAGCTGCATTCTCCGGGGATGATTTTCGACAGATCATGAGTACGGAACCTGATCAGCGGAGCACCTTCTTTTACAAGCGTGGTGATAACGATCTCACCTTCTTCTCCGTCCGGAAGTACTTCTCCGGTAACGGGATCGATGATCTCGATGTACAGATAATCATCAAAGACATGCATTCCGGTCTGATCGGGACAGTTGATTCCTATACCCGGACCATAAATCTCGGTAAGTCCGTATATATCATACAGTTCTATTCCGAGTTCGTTTGCAATGTATTTTCTCTTGGCTTCACTCCAGCGCTCTGAGCCTATAACTCCCTTCTTAAGTTTGATTTTATCCTTAAGATGGCGCTTGTTGATCTCCTCTGCAAGAAGCAGTGCATATGAAGATGTCGCACATATGACTGTGGATTCAAGATCTATCATCATCTGAAGCTGTTTCTCGGTATTACCCGGACCCATAGGTATCGCCATTGCGCCAAGTTTCTCACAACCGGCCTGAAATCCTATGCCCGCGGTCCACAATCCGTAACCGGGTGTGATCTGTATCCTGTCTTTTGACGTTATGCCGGCTATCTCATAACATCTGGCAAACATAGTTGACCAGTCGTCGACGTCTTTGGCAGTATAGGGTATGATCACAGGCTTGCCTGTAGTTCCGGACGATGAATGGATACGAACAACTTCTTCATCGGGAACTGCCTGGATTCCAAGCGGATAAGCATTTCTTAGATCCGCTTTGTCGGTAAAGGGAATCTTCTCAAACTCTTCAGGAGACGATACGCCTGTGATACCCGCCTTCTTATACACTTCACTGTAGTAGTTGCCGCTCGCCAGAATACGTTTTATCTGTTTGTCGACCAAATCAAGCTGCTTTTCATTAATTCTCATCTTGCCTCTCCTTTAAACCTCCTGTACTTATTCATTGACGGATACGCGACCTATGTCATATCCGGTAAGAAATGCTTTCTTATTGATCTCAACGTATGCCGTTGGAACTCTTTTTTCTATCTGCTGCAGAAGCACATCCGAAGTCAGTCCGAGTCTGCCGCTTCCTGCCGCAATTCCCAAAATAATGATATTGAAAAACTTAGATGACCCAAACGGTTTGCAAACCTCATCGGAATCGACAAATATACATTCGCATTTTTTCTTGATATATTCGACCATCCTGCTGCCGTCATATCCCGTATCTTTGAGCGATTCGGTTACCGGTTTTGTGGCAGCGATATTAACTATGGCAACACCGGTACTCCTCAGATATTTTAGATTTCTGACCGCTTCCGCAGGTTCAAACGCAAGCAGCAGATCCGCGCTTCCAAATGGAATAAGCGGGGAATACGCCGCCTCCCCTATTCTCACATGGCTTGTAACCGAGCCTCCCCGCTGTGCCATACCTATAGTCTCCGCGGAATGGATAATCTCGCCCTCCGCTGATGCGGCTGCTGCCAGTATCTTGGAAGCAAGTACGGTACCCTGTCCGCCGACGCCGCATATCAGGATATCTTTATTCATCGCACTTACCTCCTATCGCAGAAACAGGGCATATCTGACTGCACAGAGTGCAGCCCGTGCACAGATTAGCATCTATCATAACATGCCCTTCTAAGGTTATTAGTGCAGGGCATCCTATCTCACTAATACACTTTTTACAGTTAATGCACTTATCCGTATCTACGGTGCATTTGCCCTGAGGTTTACTGATTGCGATGCACGGAGACTTAAAGATTATTGCCTTAACGCCCTTAAGAGCGGCTGCCTGCCGAACCGCATCTACCGATTGTTCCAGATCAAGCGGATTAACAGTCACAACGCTCTTTACCCCGATTCCGCGAAGGATGGCGGCAATATCGATTTTATCCACTATATCGCCCATCATATTTCTTCCGGTACCCGGATGCGGCTGATGACCTGTCATGGCTGTGGTTGAATTATCAAGCACACACAGGATCATATCCGCTTCATTATACACGGCGTTGACTACACCTGTCATGCCTGATGCAAAAAATGTGGAATCCCCCACAAAAGCAAAACATACCGCATCGCTTGTATGGGAAAAACCCTGTGCCATAGTGATACCCGCACCCATGCACAGGCATGTATCAACCATATCAAGCGGCAGCGCATTTCCGAGTGTATAGCATCCTATATCTCCGCAGTAATATGCTTTCTGTCCGGCCATTGCCTTTTTGACCGCATAGAAGGATGCCCTGTGGGGACATCCCGCGCACAGTACGGAAGGTCTTTGAGGAAGTTCGGGCATATCGGAAATGTCAATACAGTTCTTCGGCAAAGCCGTGTGCAAAAACTTACCCAGTAATTCCGAAACAAGCTCGATACTCATTTCGCCGTTGTGCGGTACAGTACCGTCAAGTTTTCCGTAAACATTTACATTCAGTTTTCGGCGTCCGGCTACTTTGAGTATTTGTTCCTCAATATAAGGACTCAGTTCCTCTATACACAAAATGTCGCTTACATTATCAAGCGCCTCCGCCATAAAATCTTCGGGAAACGGAAATGCCGTGGCGACTCTGATGAGTCTTACATCCTGCCGGGTGCCGATACACTCTCTGACATAAGAAAAACTTACTCCGGATGTAACGACTGCCTTGGCGGCATCACCGGTAACAGTATTAAATCTGTACTTTGAAAAATCCTGTCCGATCTTAACATTTCTTTCCTCGATCATACCGTGATTCATATACGAAATTCTTGGAAAGATAACCCACTTATTCGAATCTTTGACAAAGCCCTCATATTCCTTCGGGCTGTAGGAATCCGCTGCCTCTATTGATGCATAGGCATGACATACTCTTGTCGTTGGTCTGAGTATAACCGGTGTATGATACTTCTCCGAATACTCAAACGCATCTCTTATCATCTCATAGGCTTCTTCAGGTGTTGAAGGATCAAACACGGGTATTCTGCCAAGATCGGCGAACCGCCTTGTATCCTGCTCTGTCTGTGAAGATATCGGCCCCGGATCGTCAGCGCTGACTACGACAAGTCCGCCTTTGACGCCTACATAGGCAAGGGACATAAGCGGATCGGAAGCTACGTTTAATCCTACCTGCTTCATGGTTACAAGCGCCCGGGCTCCGCTGTATGCAGCAGCAGCGGCAACTTCAAGAGCCGCCTTCTCGTTAACCGACCACTCCAGGTGTACTCCGTCATGCGGGTATTTTGAAACCGTCTCTATAATCTCGGAGGATGGAGTCCCCGGGTATCCTGCGACAAGATTCACCCCGGAAGCCAGTGCCCCCAAGGCTATAGCGCCATTACCCATTACATACTCTTTCATCTGCTACCTCTCAAAATAGACATAAATCATTCGCAATTATCATATCACACTTTTGTGTGTTATGTTATTATATGACTGATAATATTGAGTCCGGATTATTGACCGGGCATTTATACCGCATTCACATAAGAATGCACGGAAGGAGTTTGCAAAATGAGTAAAACGGTTTTGAAAAAATATATACCGGCAGTGATGATTATATGCTGTATGATTTTGACGGGATGCAATTATAACATCACGATAAACAGCAATTCCGACAAACCCGTTGACAGCTCTTCATCCATTGACTATTCGGATGAAAGCAACTGGGCATACTACGGAGTCGGAAATGACAAACCGGCAGATCTGTTTATAGTATGTCCGACCGTTGATACAGGTGACGAATATAATATGTCAATGGATGACGATACTACGAAAGAAAACTTCGTTGGCGCACTGAACATGGAACGCGGTATCTATGAAGGCAGTACAAGAATGTTTGCACCCTTTTACCGTCAGGCCGCATTGAAAGTTTATGAACTTGAAGCATCCGAAAGGGAACCCTATCTTGACAGTGCATACAAAGATATTTCGGACGCATTCTCTTATTATCTGGAAAATGAGAACAGCGGCCGCCCGATTATCCTGGCAGGTTTTTCCCAGGGCGCTGATATGTGCTACCGCCTGCTTGAAGAATATTTTGATGACAGTACCCTTGCTGATCGGCTTGTAGCTGTTTATGCCATAGGATGGCCCTGCACCCGTGAACTTGTAGAAAAATATCCTCAGATCAAACCTGCAACCGGCGAATCAGACACCGGTGTTGTCATAAGCTTTGACTGCGAAGCTCCCGAGGTTGCCCGGACTTTTATCACACCCGAAGGCACAAAATCATATACCATAAATCCTCTCAACTGGAAAACAGACGGTACGCCTGCAACCAAGGAGGAAAACCTTGCTGCATGCTTTACCGATTACAGCGGTCAGATCAGAAGTGTCCGACGCAATCTGTGCGGCTGCTATATAGATGAAGAACGCGGAGTTGTTAAAGTCACCGATATTAACGCTTCTGACTATCCTCCCGTAATCCCCAATCTTCCCGATGGGGCTTATCACATATACGATTACCAGTTTTTCTACAAGAATCTTCAACAAAACGTGGAAGGCCGCGTAAATGCCTACATCGACTCCCTTTCTCCTCCGGAAGAGACGATCGATGAAGGGACTGACACAAGCTGTGAGATAACCGGTTATAACAATATTTCAGACAGTACCCGGCCTTATTTCCTGTCAGAAGGAGATAAAGTCGCCGTGATCTCTCCTTCGGCCCTTCCGAGCCGCAAGCAGGTGGATGCAACAATAGATGGTCTGAGAGACTGGGGATTTAACCCTGTAGAGGGAAAGTATGTATGCCCCGAGTCAAGAACTCTTGATGAAGTGATCGAAGATTTTAAATGGGCTCTGTCCGACCCTTCCATTAAAGCCATATTCTGTGTAAGAGGCGGGTACGGTGCATCACAGGTAATGGACATTGTTCCTCTTGATATTATTAAGAGCGCAAACAAGCCGATCATCGGTTACAGTGATATTACTGTTTATCATTCCGCATGGACTGCCGCTTCTCTGGAGTCGGTTCACGGGTGTATGAGTGCATCATTTACTTCACTGCCGGAGGAATGTGCAGAGGCTGAATATAACATGCTAAAGGGAATGATTCCCGTCTACAGGTGCACATCATCGGAGCCCGGGGTTGACGGGGATGCTTGCGGTGTTTTGATCGGCGGCAATCTTTCAACCTTTACATCCGTACTTAATACCGACTATGACTGCACCGGAATAAATGAGCCTTATATTCTATTCCTTGAGGAAGTAGGCGAAAACATACAGCATATTCATAGATACCTTACTATATTGAAGCATAACGGAGTGTTGGACAATGCTTCAGCGATCATCTTCGGTGAATGGACAGAACTTCCGGCCGACGGGTCCGGTAATTTCGGAGCCACGAGAGGCGGCAAATATGAGTCGGTTGCCGACATGATAAGACGCGAATTTCTGACAGATACAAATGTTCCGGTTGCATTCGGATTTCCGGCAGGGCATGCGGACGCGAACTATCCGCTTCTAATGGGAAGACAGGTACACATCACAGTCTCGGGAAACGAATACACCATTGAATGGCAATAGAGCGGGTCTAATTTTTGAAACTGTGTATCGGAGCCGGAATACGGCCGCTACGGCTAATAAAATCCTCACATGAAAACGTATTGACTGCCATTACGGGAGCATGCCCCAGAAGACCGCCATATTCAACAGTATCCCCGACCTTCTTGCCCTTTGCGGGACAAAGCCTAACTGCGGTAGTCTTCTGATTAACCATGCCTATAGCCATTTCATCGGCAATGATACCTGATATAGTCGCTGCACTTGTATCTCCCGGTATGGCGATCATATCAAGACCGACGGAACATACACACGTCATTGCCTCAAGCTTTTCAATAGTCAGAGCTCCCGCTTCTGCCGCATCGATCATCCCCTGGTCTTCCGAGACCGGTATGAACGCTCCTGAAAGGCCTCCGACATATGAACTTGCCATTACGCCGCCTTTCTTGACCTGATCGTTGAGAAGCGCGAGCGCAGCCGTGGTTCCCGGGGCTCCTGCCTTCTCAAGCCCCATTTCGCACAGGATATCGGCAACCGAATCACCGACGGCCGGTGTCGGCGCGAGCGACAGATCCACTATACCGAATGGTATATCGAGCCTCTTTGACGCCTCCTGGGCAACAAGCTGGCCTACCCGCGTAACCTTAAAAGCGGTCTTTTTGATCGTCTCGCACAGCTCCTCAAAACCCTGTCCGCGCGTGTCGGCAACAGCCCTTCTTACTACTCCCGGGCCGGATACACCGACATTGATCACGGCATCGCCCTCCGTTACGCCGTGAAACGCACCTGCCATGAAAGGATTGTCATCCGGTGCATTGCAAAAGACTACAAGCTTTGCACAACCTATATCCGACTTCTCCGATGTTTCCTTGATTATCTGACCCATCAGCCTGACCGCATCCATATCAATCCCGCATCTGGTTGATCCGACATTAACGGATGAGCATACAAGGTTGGTTGTACTTAAAGCCTCGGGTATTGACTTAATAAGATTTTTATCCGCTTCAGTCATTCCCTTGGAAACAAGAGCGGAATACCCTCCGAGAAAATTAACCCCGACCGTATGAGCGGCTTCATCAAGAGTCTTTGCTATCTTAACATATTCTTCGGGGCTCTTTGCCGCACCGGCCCCGACAAGCGATATAGGAGTAACGGCTATCCGCTTATTAACGATCGGGATACCGAATTCAAGCTCTATATCTTTTCCCGTTGCAACAAGATCTTTGGCGACCCTTGTGATCTTGTCATAAATATTATCGCACAGCCTTGACAGATCGTCACAGGCACAGTCAAGCAGACTGATCCCGAGCGTGATCGTCCTGACGTCAAGGTTCTGCTCGCCGATCATCTTATTTGTTTCATTTACCTCAAGTATATTGATCATGTTGTCTCTCCATATAAGAATCAACCCATGAGACTTACATATTTAAATACGATGCATCGATTCAAATATTTCCTCGCGCTGGCAATGGATAACGACTCCGATCTCCTCTCCGATCTGGGTCAGTTCCGATGCGATGTCATCAAACGGTTTGGATGATCCGCTCATGTCCACTACCATCATCATGTTAAAGAATCCCGACAGAATAGTCTGCGAAATGTCCAGTATATTGATCCTGTTGTTTGCAAGATATGTACATACCTTTGCGATTATTCCGACCGTGTCTTTTCCGACTACCGTGATTATCGTTTTTTTCATAACATTCTCCTGTCCACTTATCAACCTTTATACTGCCATTGGCTGCGATACTTCCGACCTTTGTGCGACACGTATATCCAGATCGGACGGATCGTATTTGTTATCGTCCATCATTATCTCCAGTCTTACCGCTTCATAGGCAAGTTCCGCAAGATTATTCTCCGCGCTCAGGTGTCCTAACGTTATCGACCGGAGATCATCATGCAGCAGTGCACACAGAAGCTTTCCGCAGTTCTCATTTGACAGATGTCCCTTGTCGGACAGTATCCTTTGCTTCAGAATGTAGGGATATCTCCCGACCTGGAGCATGTTGACGTCATGATTGGCTTCAATGATAAGCGCATTGACGCCAGAAAATCCCTCGATTATCCGGTCATCATACGTCCCGAGATCCGTGCAGACACCTACCGACTCACAGCCATGGTCAACTCTGTACGCGACAGGTTCAAGCGCGTCATGGCTGACCGCGACGGGTCTTACCTTCAGATCGTCGATCATAAAATCATTATCCGCACATATCTCGTTAAAAAGTGACTTATCTATCGGGCCTACGCCTTTTGACGCAGTTATGCCCCTGATCGTTCCTCCGGTCGCGTACATTGGTATTCCGTACTTGCGTGCCAGAACACCGATCGAAGCAATATGATCCGAATGCTCGTGTGTGATAAGTATCCCGGACAGATCCGAAGTGGTCAGTCCCAATTGGTTAAGACCATCCTCTATCCTTCTGCCGCTTATTCCCGCATCGATAATGACGTGCGTATCATCGCTCCCCACATAGATACAGTTTCCGCTGCTTCCGCTCGCTATACTGCATATTCGCATGATTTTCCCCTTATTCCCATCTGATATCCAATGAATCCCCATCCTTGAGTTCTTCGGTGAACAACGCCTTCTCGCCGTTCAGTAGTGTAACTATACCCTTACCCTCAGGTCTGTTCTTGAGATCAAAATCAATATATTCAAATACATCCACATACACATAGTCTGATTTGCGATCCATTGTCACGGGATCTCCGTTAACAAGCACCGTGATCGTCGTGTACTGACTCTCCTCTTCGAGGCGTCTTGCCTCTTCTTTCTGCTGTTTGTACTCGACATATTCCTCATCAAGTGTTCCGTCATCGGCATAGTCGCTGTTACGGATCGACTCGGCCGAAACAGCGTCCTCATACAGCTCTTCCTCGCTCTTTCTGGCAGGAGCCTTCTGATTGAGGCTTGCCTTGGCACTTTCGGCCTCTTCCTCGGAAACGTCCGACAGGCTCAGATCTTCCATTGTCCATATGACCGAGAAATTATCGTAGCATTTCGTATCTTTGTCAGCCTTCTTGTTATTGACATATATATTCATTTCGGGATTAAGCATGACATCCATGAACTCTATGATCTGAGCAACGGTATAATAGGTTAACATCCTGATATCATCGCCGTTTTGAATGTCATAGAACTCCGACTGGAGATTTCCGTTAACCTCCGCAAACTTGGGCAGGTCTATCTTCTTGTCATTCACTATGACCGATATGGTGCTCCCGTATTCGAGAAGCGACCCGATCGTAGCCGATGCCGGAGAACCTTCCGTGGACTCTTCGACAACGATACGATCCCCTGCCGCTATAGGAGACGTAAGGCTGACCTCCTTGCCTTCCTGCCTGACCACTGCGCCCTCACCTACTTCACCCCGCACCATATGGGGTTTGCCGTTAACAACGAAATTAAGGTCGGGACCGCGCTTGGGGAACAGTCCCTCATTGGGAAATCCTGCCTGCATTGCGGCATCCGCAACGGTCAGATGTCCGTTGTCGTACAGTTTGATCCGTTTATCGTTGAACGTCACGAAGATAAAGTTATTCTTCTGATCATAGAAGTTCAGGCATATACCGATAGGTGTAACGTAAGTGCTGTCCTGAATGGCTCCCTCGAACTGGTAATCAACGTTCTTGAACGCTTCCTCGCCCCGGACTGCCACACGTTCCGCCATTATTCCCATTTCCCTGGCAATTGCTTCGGTAAATCCCGCTATCTTGCCTCCGCCCCCGACGACAAAGACCGCGGAAACAGGTTTGTCACCGTTCAGTTCCTTGATCTTGTCGGATACATCTTTGGCAATGTCATCGATCACTTCAGTGGCAATCTTTGCAACGTCTTTGGGCTCGATCTTGTGTTCATTGCCCATGATATCCGTATACTTTATCGTACCCTTTTTGCTTGCGTCGATCTTAACATGCTCTGCCTCGTTAAAATCAAGCAGCAGGCCTTTTGCTATTACCTCTGTCAGTTCATCTCCCGCTTTCGGTATCATTCCGTATGCTATTATACTGCCGTCCTTGGTTATGGATATATCGCTTGTTCCCGCGCCGACATCTACAAGCGCTATATTAAGCATGCGGTACATCGAAGGGATCGCAGCCGTCATCGCGGCTATAGGCTCCAATGTCAGGTTAGCAACCTCAAGATCCGCTATCTCGACAGCCTTATACAGCCCGTCGACAACATCATCCGGAAGAAATGTCGCGATCAGATCCACGGATATATTGTTTGCCTTGTGCCTCTCAAGAATCGTTATAGGGTATCCGTTCATGTAATATCTGACTACGGTATAACCGACACAGTAGAACTTGATACCGGTATTATTGGCAGCCTGAAAATCATCATATGCCTGCTCGACACCGAGCATTTCAAGAGTATATATATGCTCCGCATCTATCGTTGTCTCCTCGGGAAATTCAAGCGTGGCGGATGAATTGATCGTTCTGAGCACACGTCCCGCAGCGGCGATACAGACTTCATAAAGCTGTTTGCCGAGTATTGCTTCAAGATCCTGCTTTACTTCCCTGATCGTATTTCCGACCTTTTCAATATCATGTATCTGCCCGTCAAGCATGGCGCGTGTCTGATGTTTTCTTTCGCACTGCGCGACAACGTGAAACGTATCGTCGGTTCTGTAACCGACAGTTCCGACTATGCTTCTCGTCCCGATATCGAGACCAAATACCAACTGTCCGGGATTTTTCTTCTTTTCTGCCACTTGATTCTCCTCACAAATAATTATAGCAATTGTTTCAATTGTTCCTTGGTTTCTTCAAGGGTTCCGCTGTTATCTATACAGACCCTGCAATATTTTCTGAATGTCTCGTCAGTACTCTGTGTCCTTATTATCGAATCTATCTTCTCATCGGAATACCCGCGGCTGATCCTGAGTCTCTTCCTTCTGACATCCTCGCCGGCATATATGTACCAGAGTTCATCTACTATCGTGTCATAGTTGTCTTCGATCAGAAGTGCCGCTTCTATGAAAAAATATTCGGCTCTTCCCTCATCGGAAGCTTCCTGTATCATTGCAAGGATACGTTCCTTTACAGCCGGATGCACTATCCGGTTGACCCGGTCCCGAATATCCGTATCTCCATCGGCGAAGATCATACCGGCCATCTTCCCGGGATCGATCCTCCCGTCATCTCGCAGGACGCCATTTCCCAATAGTCTCACAAGGGGATCGAAGCACACCTCTCCCGGAGCCTCAAGATCTTTGGCAAGTTCATCCGCTCTGACGATAACACATTCCGTCATTTCCTCTATCATGTTCAGCACTTCGGATTTTCCGCTTCCGACTCCGCCCGTGATGCCTATGACTTTCATTATTTTGCCTCGTACCAGTTGCTTCCCGTCGATGTCTCCACAAGCATCGGAACCGATAATGATACAGCCCCTTCCATCTCTTCCCGAAGAAGCCTCTCAACCTGTTCGGTTTCGCCACATGGCGCCTCAAGCAGAAGCTCATCATGCACCTGCAGAATGACGCGTGACTTCAGGCCTTCATTCTCAAGCCTCGTCTTGACACGTATCATGGCTATCTTCATAATATCCGCCGCCGTCCCCTGTATCGGGGCATTCATCGCAACCCTTTCACCGAACGATCTTTGCATGAAGTTGGAGCTTGCAAGCTCCGGAACAGGTCTTCTTCTTCCGAATTCCGTCACAACAAAACCGTCTTTTCCGGCTCCGTTAACGCATCCGTCAAGGTATTCCCTGACCTTGGGGAACGTCTCAAAATACTCATCGATGAATTCCTTTGCTTCCTTCCTGGATATATTAAGATCCTCCGACAGACCGAAAGTACTGATCCCGTATATTATACCGAAATTAACCGCCTTGGCACTTCTGCGCATCTGCGGAGTAACATCGGCAAGCGGCGTATGGAACACTTTTGAGGCTGTCAGGGCATGTATGTCTTCACCCGAATTAAATGCCTCCATAAGTGACTCGTCCTGTGACATATGTGCCATTATCCTCAGTTCGATCTGGGAATAGTCAGCATCAATAAAACAGCATCCTTCTTCGGGAACAAAATACTTTCTGATGAGACGTCCCTGCTCCATTCTTACCGGAATGTTCTGAAGGTTCGGTTCGGTGCTCGATATCCTGCCTGTTGCAGTTATCGTCTGATTGAACGTGGAGTGGATCCTGCCGTCCGCACCGACACAGCCGATCAGACCGTCGGTATAAGTGGACTTGAGCTTGGCAAGCGCCCGGTAATCAAGTATATGCCTGACAAACGGATAATCCGGCGCAAGCTTTTCAAGGACATCAGCCGCGGTCGAATAGCCTTTCTTCGTCTTCTTGCCACCGGGAATCCCCATCTTGACAAACAATATCTCACCAAGCTGCATGGGAGAATTGATATTGAATTCCTCTCCTGCCTCACGGTGAATATCTTTTTCCAGCTCGCGGATCTGTGCCTCAAGCTTATCACCGTATGCACTAAGCTGATCCGGCAGCAGCCTGATCCCGACCCGTTCCATATCATACAGACATGGGATAAGCGGCATCTCTATCGTGCGGAATAGATCCGTCATCTGCAGCCGCTCTATATTATCGGTGACCGCGCTGCGGCATACCATGCATACATAAGAATATGTGCACATATACTCTATGACCTGATCGGGCATTATCATGTAGCTTTCCGTCAGATCGTTCTTACCGAACAGTTCTCTTTGGCTCTTGACCACAAGGTTTCCGTATTCGTTTGCAACATCCTCGACAGAATAATCGTTCTTGAGAGGGTTGCACAGATATGCGCCGATACACAGGTCAGTCACATGCTCCCGGACATAATCGCATACGGCAAGACCGGGAACAAGATCCAGTTGTTCCTTCAGATCAAATGTACAGATATCGATACCGTTTGTCATAACAGTATCTGCAAACTCTTTGCATATATTCCCGGCCAAAGCGGTTGCCGGTATAAATACAGTATCGTCTGCCTGCACGGAAACGGCAAGACCTACTGGAGATACATAAAAAGATGCCGATCCCGCCTTTATTAACCGGTCAAGCACGGCTCTTACCGAATCATCGTCGTCCGCCGTCCGGAATGCATCCGTATAGGAAGAATCAACTGTCGATGCAGCCTCGTCAAATCTTGAGAGAATATTCTTGAAGCCCAGTTCCTTGACTATCAGATATGCCTCGTTTGTATATATGTCTCCGAGCTTCGCATCCTCAATATTAAGATCGATATCGGCATTTGTCTCGATAGTGGCAAGCTTCCTGGACATGAGCGCCATATCATAATTCTCGGACAGCGTGTCTCTGACAGACTTCCTTGATATCTCCTGGATATGCTCTTTGAGATTGTCTATGTCGCCAAACTGCTGCAGCAGCTCGGTTGCGGTCTTCTCTCCTATCTTGGGAACGCCCGGGATATTATCCGAAGCGTCTCCCATAAGACCTTTCAGTTCTATGATCTGAAGCGGGGTCAGTCCGTAGCGGGCGATAACATCCTCTGTATGATAATCCTCTATCTCGGTCTTGCCGCCCTTGGTCTTGGGAATCCTGACAAGTATCTTATCGGTTGCTATCTGTAGCAGGTCACGATCCCCGGATACCACCGTTACGTCATATTCCTGCTTCTCTGCGCGCTTTGCCAGTGTTCCGAGCAGATCGTCGGCCTCATACCCTTCCTTCTCGATCGTAGTGATATTCATTGCGGCAAGCAGCTTTTTGAGATAAGGAACCTGCTCCCGGAGTTCATCGGGCATCCCCTTGCGCGTGCCCTTATATGCGTCGTACATCTTATGGCGGAACGTAGGCGCGTGCACGTCAAAGGCGATCACAAGACAGTCGGGTTCCTCTTCGCCCAGTATCCGGAACATGATATTCAGAAATCCGTAGATGGCATTTGTATGAAGACCCGCCGCATTAGTAAGATCGCGGACTCCGTAAAACGCCCTGTTCATTATGCTGTTGCCGTCGATAAGTACCAGTTTATTGCTCATAAATATTATTAAAAAACGATCCCGAAGTATCCGGATACAAAGGACAGGAATTCATATACTATTATGATCATCGAGAATATCTCAAATATCCTGAGCGCATCCTCATGAAAATAATGTATATACATTGCCCGTTTGATATACCTTATCTTCTGAAGCAGTTCCTTGCGAAGATCTATGGATTCACCGTTTTCGAGCCTTCCCAAAGCTTCGGCGATCAGATACCGCGTCTCAAGTTCCTCGTAACATTCGCTGCATTTTTCCACATGCGTGATAAACTGCCAGACATTTTCTCCGACAAGCTTGTTCTCAATGAATGCATTCATATTCTGTTCGCACGTTGTACAGTCAATATATTCCATATACAAAATAACCTTGAAACATACCGGGTGCTATGATATTATAGAAAAATCCTGTGGGCAGGTGTGGCGGAATGGCAGACGCAGCAGACTCAAAATCTGCCGTAGGCAACTACATGTGGGTTCAAGTCCCACCACCTGCAGCCTACGCATCATATTGTATAACAATGCCGTCATAACATCAATATCTATGATGCTTGTTTCATAAGATTCTTACGGCTGTCATTTGGCACCGGTCAGCCTCTGGCGCTCTACGAGATGTGCAAACAGCCCGCCGCGGCTTATCAGTTCATCGTAATTTCCTTCCTCGGCTATCCTTCCCCGGTCAAGAACAAGTATCCTGTCGCAGTGTTTTATCGTTGACAGTCTGTGTGCTATTACTATTCTCGTACAATTCAGTGATTCGAGAGATTCGGACACCTGTCGCTGCGTTCTGTTGTCAAGAGCACTTGTGGCTTCGTCAAACAGCAGCAGTTTCGGATGGGGCGCTATGGCTCTTGCTATCATGATGCGCTGTTTCTGACCTCCCGAGAGACCTCCCGAACCCTCTGATATCATCGTATTCATACCCATCGGCATTGATCTGATATTGTCTGCTATACCGGCCAGCTCGGCGGCACGCCATGCATCGTCCAATGTAAGCTGCGGTGCGGATATCACTATATTCTGGAATATATCACCCTGAAATAACCCGGCATCCTGCAGAACCGTTCCGATATTCTTACGAAGCGATTCCGTATCAAGATTGCTCATATCCTTGCCATCATAATATATAGTGCCCTTTTCGGGCTTTTCGAATCCGAGCAGCAGCCTCACCAGAGTCGATTTGCCGCAGCCCGTTCTTCCGACTATCGCAACATATTCCCCGGGACTGATCCTGAGGGACAGATCATCGAGAACATACGGTTTATCCTTTTCATAACGGAATGATATATGATTCATTTCAATCCCGCCTTTGATACCAGTTACGACCTCGCCGCCGTTTGAGCTTTCAGGCAGGTTGTCAAGAAACGGTGATGCCATTTCCAGTATCGGTCTGATATTGGCGGCCGGAACCGCGGCAGATGAAATAGTTGCAATAGAGGCGGAAAGCATGGCATACGTAGCCGTAAAGGCAAAATAATCCGACTGGTCTATGCCTGCTCTGGCCGCGGTAAAGTATATGACAATGTTGCCCACAAGAGTGATCCCAGTGGCAATGACCGAATCTATTTTGAGAAAAAGGGGAGGATTATATTGCAATCGGGAATTCCGGGTATACAGATCCAGCCATTTTGCAAAGATCCTTTTCTCAGCGCCTGCAAGCTTGATCTTCTGAACGCCGGTGATCATTGCATAGCTCATTCCGGACTCCTGCGCCGACAGTTTCATCTGCTGCCTTGTTATCTTCATTCTTGCCCATGCTGTTATCGCCGTAAAACAGGCGGATAATGTAAGAATAACAAGCGCCGGTGCGGCAAGGGAACTCGCAAAACCGAATATCTGCGATACATATAATATAGAAGACAACAGTGCCAGTGCTGTCGACATCAGTACCTGCATAATGATCCCGCTTAACTGATTGACACTGACCAGACGGTTGCACATTTCACCGGGGCTGTATTTGGAAAAAACATCGGCAGGCAATGACAGCATTCGCATGAACATTGCGGACTGCACTCCGATATCGGTCTTGGTGCCGATCCTTGACGCAAGCATTCCCTGTATACTTCCCATTATCTGCATGGCTATCATGACACATAAGGTACTTATGGATATCCAGCCGATAGCTCCTATATTACGCCCGTTTATAACAGGTCCCGTAAGGATCTTCGTGATACGCGGAAGCATCATGGCTATAAGCGTTGCTGCAAGCTGTGCCAGAACCAATATAACGATATCACCGGCTGACAGACAGTTTTTGATATATATGATGATATCATTGAGTCCGAGTTTTTTATCCGGGAACGGCCTGTAGAAGCACACTGCCTCGGTTTCCAACCGTTTTGCCGTCTTTGCTCCGATATGTACCTTCTTATTAGTTTGCGGGTCGATGTAGTAATAGCCCGAAAACCGTCCCGGGATGAGTGCGACCGGTATATCTTCTCCCGCAAGGAATCCGAGCAGTATCCCATACGAATCCCGATACCATCCGGGAGCAAGCTGCACGGTTCTGTACATGATGCCGGATGTTTTCAGACTGCGATCCAGCCGGTCGTATATATTATCGGTATCTTTCGTTTCATGACCTTCCGGACTGACATGATAATACTTTAATATGTCATCCACCGCGCTCTGGGCGGCAGCACCATCGTTCATGATCCTGCCGAAGGTTCCGTCACCCATTACGGCATCAACCGCCTTGTAGAACGAATCCTCCAGCATTTTGCGATCCGATTCCCGTCTTTCTTCTATCTGGTTCTCAAACCAACCCATTATCTGCTAATGTCTCCTTATTCCCCGTCAATAAGATCCGAGTACAATCCACCGTTTTTTATCAGTTCATCGTGAGTTCCGCGTTCGCTTATAATACCATTGTCAAGCACGATTATCTCGTCACAGTCACGGATCGTAGACAATCTGTGTGCAATTATTATGCATGTAATACCCCGATCCCTGATAGCCTTTACTACCTCATATTCCGTCGCGGCATCAAGCGCGCTTGTTGCCTCGTCAAGTATTAGGATGGTGGGGTCCTGGGCAAGTACTCTTGCGATCTCCAGCCGCTGGCACTGTCCGCCCGACATATTTCTGCCACCGCTTACAAGCCGGTGGGAGTATCCGCCCGGAAGCGCCGTAATATCATCATGTATCTGCGCGTCTCTTGCAGCGAGTATCATCTCAAAATCCTGTATGGAATTGTCCCACATCTTGATATTGTTGGCGATCGTATCTTCAAACAGGATGATGTCCTGATCCACTACCGCAAGTGAACCGGTAATGATATCCCTCGGATATTCATTTCTCGTTTTTCCGTCAAACAGAATAGTTCCGCTCCACGGCTGATAGAGTCCCGACAGGAGCTTTCCGATGGTTGATTTTCCGCTTCCGGTCGGACCTACGATCGCAATGCTCTGACGGGGTTTGACAGTCAGGGAGAAGTCGGTAATAAGCGGCTTCGCCAGAGACGAGTAGCCGAATGTGACATTCCTCATCTCTATATTCCCGGACAATTTCTCAAGCTTTACATCCGTTCCACTGCTCTCAACTATTCCGGGGTCATCATGATACTCCATCACATCCTCGATACGTTCCATTGAAGTACGCATTTCCATGATCGACTGCCCGGCTTCGACAAGGGTCTGTGCAGGCTGCATGAACGCTGTCAGGAAGCCCTGGAACATCATTACTCCGCCGATACTGAAATTCCCCCGGATGGTAAGTATCACACCGACTATCAGAACAGCATAATTGGCAAGTGTCGCAAGAAATTCCGGAATAGCGCCTATGATCTGATCTATCCTTTCCGCACCCACTGCGGATCTGTTGTATGATGCCTGATACCCCGCCCATTTTGTGAAGAATCCGTTCTTGGCTCCGCTGGACTTGATGGTCTCTATCATATCAATGCCGCTGACCGTTGCAGAATCAAGCATGCCGGCATCACGCATCTGGACACGTATAACATTTATTCTTCGGTTGGAGATTATCCTGGATACGACAAGATTCAATGCAACAGTCACAAGCCCGACTGCGGCAAGCAATACACTTTGTTTGACCATAAGCACCAGATAGAATACCATCATTATCGAATCGATAAGTAACGGTGCCAAAGTACCTGCCATCGTCACTGCTATACCGGAGTTAAGATTGAGTCTCGACTGAATATCGCCTGCAAGGCGCTGCGAAAAGAATTCCATTGGAAGTCTGAGAACCTTCCACATATATGATGTGCTTCCGGTAACATCCATCTTACCGCTGATCTTGAGTGAGTATATCGCCAGTATCCACGCAACCGTAAGCTGCACGAACGCAAACAGTACAAGTACGGCAATGAAGGGGTAGAGCCAGTTTCTGTTCTGTCCCTCAAGAAGCTTGCTGATAAATATTCTTGACGTAACGGAATTAACTATACCGAACAGATATGCAATAGCCGTTGCCAGCATTACAAATGCAACCGCGATTCCGGCACCTTTAAGACGTTTCTGTGCGTATTGAACAACGCTTTTTTTCCTGCCCTCCGGGCGAAAATCAGCGGACGGGGTCATATTGAGCACAACCCCGGTAAAAGACTCGTCGAATTCTTCCCAGCTTATCCTGACCGCACCTCTTGCGGGATCGTTGATGTAAACATATTTGCCGGAAAATCCGTCAAGGACTACAAAATGATTCATGTTCCAGTGTATGATGCACGGGAACCGGCCTTCTTCCTTCAATGACACCGGATCCATTTTGTATGCCTCAACATCAAAACCGTATCGCTGCGCGGCAATATATATATTCTTTGCATTGGAGCCGTCTCTGGATACACCGCAGTCGAGACGTACCTGTTCAAGCGGGATCCATTTGTCGTAATACGCCATGATCATGGCAAGAGCTGCCGCGCCGCATTCAAGGGCTTCAAGCTGCATTACGACCGGAACCCTGGCAACACCTTTATTGACAGATGATCGTACCTTTTTATGCAGCATCAGCTCACCCGTTCTTTATTAAAAAATCAATTGCATGCACGGACTCGGTCACGACCGTACCGTCGTAAGTCCCATCGGGAAGCATAACTACTGCGATACCCGTATTCCTTCCGTACTCATCTTCCTGTACGGAGGCGATCACAAACTGCTGCGAAGCCACGTTTACGGTCATTCCCGCCTTTATCTCGACAGGATCGACCATTATAATGGTCGCCGTATCATCTGATACAATGATTTTGGCATCTGCCCTGGTCTCAAGCGTTCCGATGCATGCCCATGCGAACACTCCGATGAACAGCAGGATAACGGCGGATAGAACCATCCATATGCCGGGGTTGGTTACCCGCAGATACTCCGTAAGCTGCTCCGGAGATGATATCCTCTCAAGTGTTTTGTTCCTGAATACAGATTTCCTGTCTTCTCCCATATGTAACTCTCCCGTACCCTGACAACAATCTCAGTTAAAACGTAAAATCGGAAAAATCGAATGTAGCGAGATAATCCTGCGGAGTCTCCGCACGTCTGATCAGTTCAAAGCTCTTATCGGGGTGGACGAGTATCTCCGCACTCCTGAGCTTCCCGTTATAATTATATCCCATGGAGAACCCGTGAGCTCCGGCATCATGAATATACAGATAATCCCCGCGCTCTATCTTCGGCAGTTTCCTGTCGATCGCAAATTTATCGTTATTCTCGCATAGTCCGCCTACAATATCATAAGTATCGGTGCAAGGCGCATCCTCCTTGCCCAGAACGGTTATATGATGATAGCTGCCGTATATGGCAGGGCGCATCAGATTGACTGCACACGCATCCACACCTATGTATTCCTTGTATATATGCTTCTCGTGTATTGCCCTGGTAACAAGAGCTCCGTAAGGACCCAGAACATACCTGCCCATTTCGGTATATATGGCTACATCACCCATTCCGGCGCTACCCAGTATTTCATCATATACTTTCCTTACTTCATCACCGATCACAAATATATCGTTCGGCTCCTGATCCGGATGATACGGAATGCCCACGCCTCCGGACAGATTGATAAATGAGATATCGGCGCCAAGCTTTGTGTGAATGTCTGCGGCAAGCTCGAACAATTTGGCCGCAAGCATTGGATAGTAATCGTTGGTTACCGTGTTGCTCACCAGAAAAGAATGTATGCCGAAATGTTTAACACCCCGCGACATCATGATCTTAACGGCTTCATAGATCTGATCGGCAGTCATTCCGTACTTGGCATCCTGCGGATTGTCCATGATCCCGTTGCTAACGGTAAACACTCCTCCGGGATTGTACCTGATACTCATAGTCTCATTCAGGCCGCACAGCTTATCAAAATAATCTATATGTGTAATATCATCAAGATTGATGATAGCCCCGAGCTCCTGTGCAAGAACATAATCCTCTGCGGGAGTCTCATTGGAAGAGAACATTATATCGTCGCCATTAAATCCCGCGGCTTTTGAGAGCATCAGCTCCGTAAGGCTCGAACAGTCAACTCCGAGTCCGTGCTCCTTCAGCAGTTTGAGTATGAACGGGTTGGGGGTTGCCTTAACCGCAAAATACTCCTTGAAACCCTTGTTCCAGGCAAACGCGGACTTGATATTCTCCACATTTTGTATTATTCCCGCCTCATCATACACATAGAAAGGTGTGGGATACGCAGCATCAATTTCCTCTGCCGTTTTCTTATCAATAAAAGGTGTTTTTTTCATTTCCGATCTCCTGTAATCCTGAACATTCTGTTTTATTCCCCTATAAATCCTTCAACGCCGCGTTCTGAGCCGTCGCTTGTAAGGCTTTCACTCTTATCGTCAGTCTGGGCGATTATATACTGACCCTTGACACCCGAGTTGTCATTGCTTGACCGTTCGGCTATGCCGTCCTTTGCCGTATACTTGAATGTACGCTTTTCCCCGCTGCGTTTTACGCCGGTCAGCGTCATTGTGCCGTCCTCAAGTCCGTTCGTATAGTTCCCCGATATCTCCTTCGTGGCAAAATCGGATGCCGAGATCCTGTCCTTATAATAGTTGGACGTTGCCTTGCCTTCCCCGTTCGGCATATCATCAGACCATTCACCGTCATATATAAACGATCCGATCGAGGATGATTCGGGATAGCTCGCGCGCATCAGTACTCCGTGCCCGCTGCGCATATCTTCATGAAACTGTCCGTAATAGAAATAACCGTTCTCATACAGGGCGACACCATAGCCTTCCCTTCGGCCGTCTATATCGTAATCTCCGGAATAATAGGAATTATCCCCTATGACTTCTTCCGCAAATGCTACATATTCATCTTCACGGAGTTTATCTTTAAGGGAATCATAGTCTTCGGCGGCAAACAGCTCCTTGAGCGGATCGAGCATCGCTGCCCTTGCCTCTTCCTCGGCCCGTTTTGCTTCCTCTTCGGCAATCCTTGCTTCCTCTTCCGCCTGTATCCGCGCGCGCTCTTCCTCGATAGCAAATACCTTGGCATTCATTGATTCGTCGCCCGTGTCTTCAAATCCCTTGTGGAGAACCTCAAGCATCGTATCCTCATCGCCGCGGCCCTCATATATATTGGCAATGCTCCAATATGCTGTTTTGTTGTCGGGATTGATCGAAATGGCATTCTCGTAGCAGATGATCGCTTCATCGCTGTCTCCGTACTGCGTCGCCATTGACATGTACGCTTTAACGATCGCAGACCTTATCCTATCATCCCCTTCTTCATGCTCAAGTGCCCTCTCATAACACTCTACCGCCTCGGGATAGCATTCTGCATCCATATAGGCATTTCCCTTATTTATCAGATCGGCAACCTCATTTGCCGTCGACTTGTAGCTGGAATAGTAATAGGTTCCGAACAGCAGCGCAGCAACAAGCACAGCACCGACGAATATCCTGAGGATCATCGCCTCCTTATGAGTCATAAAGCAATAGCCCCCTCCTGTCTACAAACTCCAATCTATCGGCTCTTCCCCGTTGGCAGCAAGGTAATCATTTGCCTGCGAAAAATGTCTGCATCCGAAGAACCCGTTGTATGCGGATAACGGACTCGGGTGTGCCGCTTCGAGAACAAGCTGCTTGGGATTATTGAGCATTGCGGCCTTCTTCCGGGCAGATCTGCCCCAGAGCATATATACTATCGGGCGATCCTGTCTGTTCAGCGCAGCGATCGTCGCATCCGTAAACTGTTCCCATCCTTTTCCCTGATGTGAATTGGCCTGATGTGCTCTTACCGTAAGAACCGTATTGAGAAGCATCACACCCTGATCTGCCCACTTTATAAGGCTCCCGCTGTCAGGTATATCGCACCCGATATCATCATGGAGCTCCTTGAAGATATTGGCAAGACTCGGCGGAATATCCACTCCGGGATTAACCGAAAAGCACAGACCGTGAGCCTGACCCGGCTCATGATACGGATCCTGCCCCAATATCAGAACTTTGACTTTTGCAAGCGGCGTTCTTGAATATGCGGCAAATACATCCTGCTTTTTCGGGTATATCGTATATCTGTTGTATTCATCATTGACAAATTTGTATAGACTTGCGTAATATGGCTTCCCAAACTCAGCCGATAACGGTTCAAGCCAGTCGTTATCAATCAATTCATATTCTCCTTACGGAAATACCGCACTCGTTAAGGTACTCTTTCAGATCACTTATCTCAAGCTCCCTGTAATGAAACAGCGAAGCGGCAAGCGCCGCATCCGCAGCCCCTTCCGTCAGCACATCCCTGAAATGTTCGCATCTTCCGGCTCCTCCGCTGGCAATGACCGGAATCCCGACATTCTCCGATATCGTTCTCGTAAGGTCGATATCAAAGCCCGCTTTTGTCCCGTCAGCATCCATGCTTGTAAGAAGGATTTCTCCCGCTCCGAGCTCTTCCGCCTTCATAGCCCACTCTACGGCATCAATACCCATATCGACTCTTCCGCCGTTCTTGTATATGGTCCAGCCGCTCCCGTCGGGGCGCCTCCTGGCATCTATCGCAACAACAACACACTGGCTGCCGAATTTGTCAGCAGCATCGGATATAAGATCAGGATTCATTATGGCAGCGGAATTGACCGAAATCTTATCGGCCCCTTCCCGGAGCAAACGCCTGAAATCATCAACACTCCTGATGCCGCCTCCAACCGTAAAAGGTATGAAGACTGTCTGAGCCACCGCAGCTACCATATCATCCACGGTCCGGCGATTGTCGGAAGACGCCGTGATATCGAGAAACACAAGCTCATCCGCCCCGGCCTTATCATAAGCCGCCGCGATGTCGACCGGATCTCCGGCATCTCTTAAATTGACAAAATTCACTCCCTTAACAACCCTTCCGCAGTTTACATCAAGGCACGGGATTATTCTCTTGGTGTACATACGATTCTGTCTACAGATCAATAAAATTGCCGAGTATACGAAGTCCCACCGTTCCGCTCTTTTCCGGATGAAACTGACAGGCGAACACATTGCCGTGCTCGACCGACGCGTCTATCGAAACATTGTATTCTGAGGACGCGGTAACGATGCTTCTGTCGGCCGCCTCCAGATAATAGGAATGGACGAAATAAACGTATGAGCCTTCGTCTATTCCCGCAAACAATCTTCCCTTATTGGGATAAGTGATCGAATTCCATCCCATATGCGGGATCTTCCTGTATTCACCGGCCGGTATTTTACGGATTTTTCCTTTTAAAATGCCCAGCCCTTCTGCAAGCGGGGACTCTTCGCTAGACTCGAACAGCAGCTGGAGCCCAAGGCATATCCCGAGAAAAGGGGTGCCTTTTGATATCACATCATGGATGACACCGGTAAGACCAAGTCCGTTCAGCTTGTTCATTGCATCGCCGAATGATCCGACTCCCGGCAGGATTACCTTGTCGGCGCTCATTATAGTCTGCGCATCAGCAGTGATGACGGGCTCCTGATCCAAATACTCCAGTGCCTTTACAACGCTTTGCATATTGCCGGCATCATAATCTATAACAGCGATCACAGATCATTCTCCTCTGCATTGATTATCGGATTTTCCGACCCCGGCGAATCATCCTCCGGAAGAGTCTGCTCATCACGCATACCCGATGTGTCAAGGAGACATTCGTATAGCTCCCGTGTATAATCAGCAGTGCCCTCAAGCGCTATCCATGACCTTGCCCTGTCAACGGTTACACCGAATGTATTATACAGTTCATCATATATCAGTCTCGACTGCTTGGAGTATTTATCGTTGATTCCGAGTCTTGCAGCATCCTCCGCATATGTATCGATCATCTGAACGCCCTGTACGAGCGCGTTTAAAGCCTCCATCCGGTATCCGAGCTTCATGTAGTTCTGATAGGAATCATATGGTCTCTTGACGCGCAGCAATGTAGTTGTTCTGTCATACAGAACCTTATCGTCTTTCGTAAGCATATGGCCGCGCATGTATTCATATGTTTTCTGATATTCGCCGGTTGTATAGAACTTCTTGGCTTTGCTGATATCCCGTGAATACGGAATGGCAAAAGCAAGTACCGTAACTACTATTCCGATCGTAAGTGCCAAAAGCGCAATGGCAACGACTTTCTTTTTCGGGAGCTTTTTGCCCGGAACTTCCGGAAGTTTTTCCTTCTTCTTCTTTTCTTTTTTCTTTTCCTTCTTTTTAGCCCCGGAAGCTTCTTCTCCTTCTTCGTCCTCGGAATCGCCGCCTTTGTCGCCCTTTTTGCCTTTCTTGTCCTTCTTGTCTTTTTTGTCTTTCTTCTTCTTTTCTTTCTTGCCCTTATTCTTATCTCCGGAATCTTCTTCATCAAGTTCGGAGAGGATGGATTCGTTCTCCGCGGCGCCCTCCTGTGCTATCTCAACGGCGCTCTGCTCAATTCCCGAAGTATCCTCTTCATCCTCTACTTCCTCGAACAGTTTTGCAAAAAGCGTTGCGAAAAATCCCGGCTTCTTTTCTCTGGCTGTATCTTCCTCTCCTTCTTCCGGAATATCAAAAACGTCAGGATCTACAAGCATTTCGCCATATCCGAGATCCTCAACATTTCCTTTCTTCTTATTCTTCCCGCGCCGGCCTGCCTTCTTTTTCTTCTTTTTCCGGCCTTTATCGGTCTCTTCCTCTTCATCGATCAGATTGTCTATATTAAACAGATCCTCTTCCGAATCGGATGCAAAGAGTGCTTCGGCAGTCTCCGTATTCGGATCGACAAGTTCTGAATTCTCGTCCTTGCCGAGCATATCTCCTATATCCGACAGATCTCCGGAGGCATCATCAAGCGCTCCGAGAAGATCATTAAGGTCGCTCCCGTCCGAAGCATCGGCTGACTCTCCTGACACGTCTGACTCAACGGAACTTGTAACATCATCAAGCATTGCGGACAGATCTGTATCAAACATGTCTATTCCGCCAAGATCCACACCGGAATCGACCGCCTCTTCCTGCGGGGATTCTTCACCGGAGGAGTTTTCCGTTGAAACCTCATCCGCTGCCGCGCTCTCTTCTGTCGTATCTTCTTCCGCTGTCTCTTCTTCTGCGCCGGTTCCGGATAATCCGTCAAGCGCAGACAAAAGATCACTTATCTCCTGATCAGCCATCAGCGGCGTATCTTCCTGTTCCTCATCCGGGATGCTGATCTCTTCAAGCTGGGATTCCTCTCCGGCAAGCAGAGCTTCTATCTCATCCTGGCTAAGAGACTCACCCGATGATTGTTCTTCAGAAGCAGGCTCTTCCGCAGCCTCTTCTTCAGGTGCAGATTCCTCCGCAACCGGTTCTTCGGGCGCAGGTTCTTCTGCTGCTGCTTCTTCCTCAGTCACAGGTTCCTCCGCAACCGGTTCTTCGGGCACAGATTCTTCTGCTGCTGCTTCTCCTTCCTCAGGTGCAGATTCCTCCGCGGCTGTTTCTTCCTCGGGGGCATGTTCCTCCGCAGCCGGTTCTTCAGGTGCAGGTTCCTCTGCATTAGCGCTTGCAAACAATGCGGCTATCATATCGGCATCAAGCGCTTTCGAACTATCATTCGGATCAAGATCATCTATTGTTATTGCGGGAGCTGCAGACTCCTCAATTACAGGCTCTTCTACCGCTGTTTCCTCATCGGCAGAATCTTCGCCCGGCGCTGCTTCCTCAGGTACAGATTCTTCCACTACTGCTTCTTCGGGAACAGGTTCCTCCGCTACTGCTTCTTCCTCGGGTACAGATTCCTCCGCAACCTCTTCTTCGGGTACAGATTCCTCCGCTACAGGTTCTTCAGGTGCAGATTCCTCTGCATTAGCGCTTGCAAACAGTGCGGCTATCATATCGGCATCAAGCGCTTTGGAACTATCATTCGGATCAAGATCATCTATTGTTATTGCGGGAGCTGCAGGCTCCTCAATTATTGGTTCTTCAATTATCGGTTCTTCAATTACAGGAGCCTCGACTGTGGGCTCTTCGATTACGGGTTCCTCAATTATGGGCTCCTCGATAATCGGCTCCTCAATTATAGGCTCTTCAATTATCGGTGCCTCGATTACAGGCTCTTCGATAATCGGCTCCTCAATTATAGGCTCTTCAATTATCGGTGCCTCGATTACAGGCTCTTCAATTATCGGTGCCTCGATTACAGGCTCTTCAATTATCGGTGCCTCGACTGCAGGCTCTTCGAGTATCGGAGCAGACAAGATGTCAAGATTATCATCCTGTTCAAATACCGGTCCGTCCGGAATCTGAACAAACTCAGGCTCGCTCTCTATAACAGGTTTCGGCTCACTCTCTATGACCGGCTCCGGCTCGATGACGGCATCATACGCTTCTTCCAAAGTATCTGACGGAATATCAGATGATAAACCCATTGCCACAGGCGCATCCGAATCCGGCATCATATCCGCAGAAATTGCATCCGGGGCATTTTCATTGGGCAGATTATATTCGGGTTCGGACGGAGCCGCTGCTTCCACCGGAATCTCGATCTCGCCTTCATTGGTAAATGAGGCATTCTGATCGTAAGCATTTCCGAGGATCGCCGAATTGGATCCGGTCAATCCGTCAGCTGCTGCCAGTATATCCTCTCTCTCCGGTTCAGGCTCGGGAATACCCATCGCCTGCCTTAATAAACTATCTAAATAATCTTCGGTAGACCGTGCCATATATCCTCCAAGGCAGATGATCGACATATGATTTAAAGTTATTATTGGTATCGTAAATGAAAATAATTATTTCTTTTACGATAGTGACTTTATTAATGCGTTTCCATAACTGCCTAATTACACACAAAATATCAATTTATACTATCATATTTTGCCTGTCCTAACAACTGAAAAAAAAAGAAAACGGAGTCGAAAGCCGACTCCGTTAATTCATTCGATAATACTTGTTATTTATTCTGCCGCCTCACCAACTCCATTGTTTACGAGCTCATCAACAACATGAACAAGGTTTCCGATCTCGGGCTTGCTAAGCTGTGCATTAGCGCCAAGAGCCTCACCCTTGACCCTCATCTCTTCATTAACAAGCGATGAGAATATTACAACCGGGATCTTCTTGAGTTCATCATCGGTCTTGATCATATGTGTAAGTCTGTGACCGTCCATCTGAGGCATTTCGATATCGGTGATGACGAGCTGAACCTTGTTCTCAAGCTCGCCCTTTTCCTTGGCTTCAAGAATATAATTCCACGCTTCAAGTCCGTCCTCTGTTCTCCTGACATTGATATATCCTGCTGCAGTAAGAGCATCGCTTATCAGCTTATTAAGAAGGTGTGAATCTTCGGCAATGAGGATCGGTACGCTGCTTCTGTCGCGCTCCCCGAGTCCTTCCAGATCAGTCATGCGAAGCCCTGTCTCGGGGCTGATATCGGTTACTATCTTCTCAAAATCAAGTATGATAACAAGTCTGTCATCAAACTTGACGATACCTGTCGACACGCCCTCAACTTCATTATTAACCGTAGCATCAGGCTTGATTATTTCGGACCAGTTAACCCGATGGATACCCATAACCCTATCTACATGGAAAGCAACATCAAGTTTGTTAAAGTTCGTAATGATAAACAGCCCGTCGTTGCTTTCTTCATCACCCATCTGAAGGGCATTCTTTAAACTGATGGCAGTGATCATTTTGTCACGCGGCATAAAGATTCCTTCAACGGAAGGATGTGCATTGGGAACCGGCGTAACCGGCTGATATGTAATAATCTCACGAATCTTGGCAACATTTATCCCATAAGAATTATTACCCAACTTGAATTCCAGTATCTCCAGTTCGTTAGTACCGTTTTCCAATAAGATTTTGCTATCCATACATTCACCTCATATGAAATATTTGCATACGGGAATCTCTATACCCAACCAGCGAAAACATTATATCACACCTTTTGGGAAAAATACACAAAAACTTATATTGTCGGCAAAAGCTTCGCTCCGCCATGGTCAGAGTGTCGCATTCATGCTCCCCAAACTGTATCCGTGCATATCTATCGTCACAAAGGAAAAGCCTATTTCCTTGAATTTCCTGTACACGTCTTCTCTTATCCGGTCAGATGCAAGCCTCTCTATATCCTTTGCCGGAACTTCGATCCTTGCAATTGTGCCGTGAAGTCTGACACGCTCTTCAAAAAATCCGAGTTCAATAAGGTATTGCTCGGCAAGATCGATCATGTGAAGCTTTTCTTCGGTAATCTCTTCACCGTACACGAATCTTGATGCCAGGCACGCATAGGCAGGCTTGCTCCACGTCGGTAGCCCCATTTCCTTTGACAGCAGACGAATGTCCTTCTTGTACAATTGGGCTTCTCTTAGCGGACTTATGACAGATAATTCCTCAACTGCTCTAAGACCCGGCCTGTAATCGCCCAGATCATCCATATTGGAGCCTTCCGCCACATACGAAATGCCGTTTTCTTCTGCAATCCGTTTGATTTCCGTAAATATGCCGCGTTTGCAGAAATAGCATCTGTCGGGACTGTTGAAGCGATACCCCTCTTCCCTGAGCGGATCGACAGTACATACAAAATGCCTTATCCCTCTGTCGCTGCAAAAAGCCGCTGCCTCCTTAAGCTCGCGCTCCGGAACGGAGGAATCCGCACCGGTCACGGCGATCGCTTTGTCCCCGAGAACATTATGTGCCACGGCGAGCAGGAAGGACGAGTCAACACCTCCGGAAAATCCCACTGCAAGCGATCCCAGGCCTCTGATATACTCTTCCAGCCTGTCCAGTTTTTCCTTAAGCTTAGCATCTGTATTCAGCTGATATGTATCCTTCACTTTATTGAACCCTCTCCATTATTCAAGTTCCTATCTTAATACGCTATGACAGTATGTACGAACAGATCATCTCATGTCTGTCTTCATCATTATAGTTCCGTCCGCTCTTCTGATACCGCGTACAACTATTATACCCTTGCCGTCTTCAAGACAGTATTCTTCCGATATCTCTTCTCCGTCTCCGGCCGAGCTTAACATCCTTTCAAAGTCAGCAAGTATACCGGGCATAACTGTAGTATATACCTTTGCTCCCTTCCCTTTTCCGTATACTTTTTCAAGTTTTTCCATGAGTATATCAGATTGCATTATCCATTTATCCCGTAATGACAATTTTCCGGCAATTTCAACAGCTTATCTTTCGAAAATCAATCCATGAAAGATCAGTGTCAACGCTTACAGTTCACGTAATACCAATTCTGTTATTCCCGGGTTGTTTCCCGGCTTCACTCTGATAACCTTGTCACACCTGCCATAAGAGAATTCATCCATTATAGCACTGCGTATGCTTGTCCCGCCGTGATAACCGTGAATGACCCTGATCGTATAGACAGAACGAGGCGCTTTGTTCACCTCGTTTTTGACCTTCCGGATCGCATCATCCGTTCTAAGACCGTGAAGATCGATTTCTATAACAGCAGATGACAGCATGCCTACCTCTCTTTCTTTCCGGTGATTCTCTTTTCATTTTACTTCGTCCCTGCAAACCGGAATCTTATACACCTCTTGATTTTAAATATCCGTCTTCATCTATCCTTGCTTCAATGAACGCATTTTCCAGGTCGATATTATAATATGATGCTAATCGCATTATTTGTGCAATTACATCTGCCATTTCATTGCCGATACGCTTATCAATATCCTCAACTTCTTCTGTTAAAGCATAGTACTTTTCCTTGATCATGCCTGCTTTGCCAATTCACCTACCTGCTTTGACAGTTCAATCATGACTCCTTCAGCCTTCCAGTCTTTTAATTCATTTTTATTGAATCGTTTTACAATATTATCATACATTTCTTCCATTTCAGCAAAGGTTCTTTCATATTTCTGTATTCTCCTCTCGCAATCAGAATACCCTTTCTTACCGGGAAACAATACGACACAAAGCGAGATATGACGTAGTTATTGTATTAGACATGCTTGTCCGGATGCGATTCATGCTAATTATATATAAAAGGGGCGGTTATTCTTGACACATGATCTATAACAAAAATAGTTAATCGAGTGTACTATACAGAGATATTGTATTTTCTGTACAGTTCCCGGCGTTCTTCCTCGGTGGCATTAAGGGCTCTGTTGAACTCGTCGGTTCCGGGAGTAAGCTGTTTGAGAAGTTTTGCGAGCATATCCGCTCCTTTGATCATGCCTTCCTTGCGGCCCTCGATCATGCCCTCCTTGCGGCCCTCGGTTTTCTCTTCTTCTCTAATCAGTATTTCCCGGCGTTCAAATGTCATATCAATAGCCATGGTCTTTAACACCTCCGCTCCACGTTCTCTTAAGAACTTCTCAAGTATGTGATTCTCTATGCAGTAGCTGATAGCCTTTTCTATCGGATTTTCAATTCCTTCTTGGTCATATTGCCGCACTGTTTCGACAAATATGGTGTACTCCCGAAGAACCCTGCATTCCTGCAGTATCATCTCGTCCTTCCCGGGATTAATGTTATAGATAGTGCAGATCAGCTCCAGCTCCGGACTGTCCGTCGGCTTCTCAAACGCCGCAGACAATCGCATTACCTCCCTTGGCGGACGATCAGTTGTTCCGTTATAGAACACTGCAAAATGCGGTGTCGGGATATTGATCAGTCTGGAACTATATAGATCCCTTTTGCCCACCATATCCTGCATGATGGATGCATAATAGATCAGCGCCCAAAGCGGCATGTTAGGACTGTACGAGGACTGATGTTCGTAGATATTGATATCCGTACCTACTATAAATGCTGCATCATTGCGTATGGACAGTGATATCCCGTTTTCGAGATTGACTATCTCCACAATCTCCGGATCATCATAATTCGATCCGTTTAAAGCATTGTACACCTGCAGTGCATTTTCCTTATCCTCCATTAGCATGGAGAATGCATCGCTCTTATACTCTCTGTTTTCTGTCATAAGATTCCTCCTTTCACCACGGTCTGACAAAACCATAATCATCATCCGGCAGGAATCCACATCACCTCTTTGAATCCTGCTCACTATAGAATTAATAAATTACGGGTAAGCATAGATTCTCGAAAATGATAACAGAAATGTATTATATATGATTCTGAATAGCAGCGGAACATAATCCGCTTACGGAAAATATGCTTAGATAGAATATAGCAAATCCATACAGGAAATACAAGAAATAAATGAACGGTATCAAAAAAAGTGTCAAAAAGAACCGTCCCTTTTGTCACTGACTCTCCCGAAATCTGTTAAATGCTTCTTCGGCATTCTGAGTGCGTCCGGCCTTGTACGACTCATATCCTTTTTGTATCTTGGCATGAATCTTGTCTTCACTCATCTTCGCCGCATCTATGCTTTCAGGTGCATTGGGCAAAGTTACCGGAAAACCAACAAGAACAATCTGATTCAAAAACATATCAACTGCGGTAGACATAGGGATGCCAAGTCTTCCAAGTACCGATTCTGCATCTTGCTTCAAGGCAGGGTTTACTCTCAAATTCAGTGTAGCTGATTTTTCCATGACAAAACCTCCATTCGCTATTATTGTAACGACATTGTTGTTACTTGTCAAGTAATGCTTTCGCTAAAAAACAGCCCCTGCCGGTTAATTGCAGGAGCTGTCCCGTTTATGATGAATGGTAGTACCACTCAGCCTTACAAATTATCAAATGCTTGCTTATTCCTCGACGCCGCTATTATTCGGATTAATCTACGCTCTGAGGTCAAAATGCGTTTTCTCCCCGTACAAAAAGACTTCACCATTTAGATATTCCATAGATAAAACCAGATCAGGTACTTCAGATATGTTGTATTTCACTGCATTATCAACTATTAAACCGTATAATCTATCTTCTGTGTAGAAAGATTGACCCCATCAGAAACAATAGCTTTGTCTATCTTATCTCTTGTGACACCCTCTAATGCTCCATTGGGTACCGGTTTCCCAAAATCCCATGATGGATCAGCTTCTTTACAGGCAGAAATCATTGCCTGCCTATACTGACGCTCGTACTGAGAAAGTGTCCATGTCCCCTTAAGGCGGTCACTTTTAGGAACACTTCGTTGATAAGATTGAAAGACTTCTGATCTTTTTGTAGTTCTTCCATTCATATTCCCGTTTTCTTCCATAAAATGCCTTTTTGTCTCATCAAACATCTTCTGTCTGGCTTCCTCAGAAACACTAATTATTTTATGTCTCTCTGATACAGGAATCCCAGTGGAACACATCCCCGCAATCCCGGTCGTAGGGTCTATGTAATCTCCATCCGCATCAAAACTCTTCATATAATTTTTGATTATCATTTGCTGATGCGGATCATTCAGATTCATAGACATACCCTTGTTGGCAGCACCAAGCATTTTCATGGCTGCTTTATATTGCTTGCTGCTTGTATCAATGCCTCCAAAATCGCCCCACTGACCAAAATTAAAACTGTTTATTTTTATATTCATGTAAGCATCTCCTTCTCATCATATAGAATCCATTTGGCATTTGCCTTTGTAGACTGTCACTCGTAAACTACTATTAAACGGTCAGATTGATTCGGCTGCCTGCATTTTTTCCACTAACTTCATCCTCCGAAATCTTTGCGGCTTCTCCATTTTCTATTGCGGAAACAACTTCATCTGCACTATTTCCTTTAGCAATCATAAGTTCCATGCGCTCTTTTTCCGCCGCTTTTCTTTCAGCCCGCTTTTCTTCAAGAACTTCCCGTTTTTCTATTCCCTCTTTCCTCTTTGCCTCGGCTTTATCCTGCTTCTTCTTTTCAACACGCTTTTCTTCAAGCATTCTCTTCATCTTTTCTTTTGTTCCCGGTCCTTCTCCCGTCTTGCTGCCGACGCACCAATATGTCACTTTTCCATCTTTATCAATCTTGACCCCTGATGCAATATATCTGCTACCTGGTTCTGATTCAATAGCCTCTTTAATCTCCTTTGAAGCATTTGGAACATCCTCAATAACCTTTTCATACTTTGCAGCTGCAGCGGGATCCTTTGCCATTTTATCAATAACACTCTGTGAGATGACGATATTGTTCCCACCGCTACATCCAAGCATATAAGAGCGCTCCTGCTTCTCATTCTTAAAATCAGCAACAGTAATATTTATATTCGGGTACTTCTTGCGCAAATTGTTTAGATAATCCTTTGATGTTTGCGATGTCGATTCTGTCTGTTTTGTATCTACTACACTCACAGTCTCAGACGCAGATTTTATTTCCTTCGTCTGCTTTACATCTTTTGAGTTTGCGTAAGCACTTGCATAATTCCCATACATACCGTTAATATCCATTGCCATATCCTCGTCCTCCTTTGACCTTTAATCCTGAAATCCGTTTCATCATAAAAAATGCCAATCAATGCTTTCTTATTAACTCTATCGACTCCAATTACAGATTGTTTTATAGCCATATCCTATACAGACCATAACAGACCCCAAATAGACCATTTACTATATAACTACAACCGCCGTAAACCCATTTTCATCACAGGATATGGCAAAACTTCCATCATATTTCTCAACCGTCTCCCTGACATTTGCAAGACCTATCCCATGACCGTCTTTTTGCTTGCCGACAACCTCGCCGTTTTCAATGTCCACCGGCTCATAGACCGGATTCTGGATAGTTATGATCATTTCACCATCCATATATGCCATTTTTATCTGAATAACTGCATCTTTTCCGGATTCCACTATTCTTTCACATTCGTGGATGGCATTATCAAGAAGATTTCCCAGCACCACAACAATGTCCTCATCCCTAAGCCTTATCTTATCCGCCTCAGTTATCGAGAAGATCATTCCTATCCCCATTCCCTTGGCGATCCTGTATTCCTGATTTAATACAGCATTAACGACCGGATGACCGGTATTAACCTCTGACATTTCCACGGATATGCTCTTTGTCAGTTCCTGCGTCAGCTTTACAGCCGAAGCAGTATCGCCGCTTTCTATCAGTCCCTGAACCGTCACAAGCTGTTTCTTGTAATCATGCAGCATCTTTCCCTGACGTTCAGTAAGCGACCGCATATCATGAAATATCTGCAGCTGGTTTTGGTTTTTCTGATTCTGCATCTTAAATTGCTGCAGTTTTTCCTCTTTAAGGAGCTGATCCTGTATGAACAAAAGAGAAATTACATTAAGACCGAGTAATCCCAAAGATATAAAAGAATAAAACAGTGATGGCTTGAAGTCCGACAGAAACGTATAATAAAAATATATTCCGACAAATCCCGAGAAAACAGGAAGCCAGGTAAATCTTGCCCAGGAAACCTTGTTATTTTGAAGATACCGCTTGATATGGGGTACTTTCTTTCTTATAAAAACCAAAAGCCCAAGCCATACAACTTTTAGCCCCACCCATACGACATGGTTTACAGAACTGTCCTGCAGACCGGAAATATTTACAACTACGCAGTCCGCATAGAACAACAATATATAATTCACCCCGGAAAAGAATACCGCTGTCATAAGACCGGCATGATAAAAGCAGACGCAGTCAAGTATCAGCAGAATTACAATAAGTATGGACTTTACAATGTCTCCATAATTGGGAAACGCTAATGATGTCGCCGATATTGCAGCGATTATCTCTGCATAACAAACAAGATACAATATCCCTTTTTTTATTTTAGGATCTGCATCAAAAAATGAATCAAAGAAGTATATTAAGCCAAAAGACTCGAACGCAATCAGCAAATATTGTATCAACGGCATCATAATGATCTCCCCACATACAGCGCTCGATCCTGCCGGACCTGTTTGTATCTCGCCTTCGGTATTTTTATCAGATATCCGGTATCAAGCGTAAGAATATAGTTATTTATGGTGCTGATATGACGGATTCCCACCATATAGCTTTGATGAACTCTCAAAAAGCCAAACGTCTTCAGCCTGCTTTCCAGATCATCCATGCTTTCGTACAGGTGATATTCTTCATTTTTCAGATGGATAATGCTTTTATGTCCGGTAGTTTCGATGAAAACAATATCTGTCAATTTAATATCCACATCACCTTCCACACAGGGAAAAATCATATGCTTTGCTTTTCTGCTGATCCGTCTGCAGATATCATCCATACATTCAGGAAATGTCTTATCAAGATCATCCTTTACGAGGAACCGGTTTGCACTGACCTTGTATCCATCCACGGCATAATTGATATATGCAGTAACCAGAATAATAGGGACATCCTCGTTCCATTCCCTGACTTTCTCAGCTATCCATTTCTTCCATATTGATATCAAGAAATATAATGTCAGGCACATGATCTGAAATATCCGCAAGAAAATCCGCCGCGTTCTCATAGCAATAAACATCCGCTCCGATATGTCTTTCCTCGTCATATCGCCTGATCAGTCCTTCAAGCCTGTCCAAATCTTTTTTATCATCATCACATATAAGAATATTCATATCGCACCACCTGATTTATACCCATATTATATATTATCGGCCAATTTGTTGGCCTGATATCAGGTATTTCCTAAATCGACCAAAATACGTCCTAAAACGACCATGCCTTTTTAGTGGCGATTTTGGGGGCCAAAAAAGAGCACCGATCATCTCGGCACTCCATAATCGTTTTATTTTTATCTTTGCTCTATTATCAAGTTTATTTCTTGATCACTCTATCATAGTGTCAAAAAGAACCGTCCCTTTTGACATGATAACAAATTGATAACACGATTTTGCAACCAATCTGCAACCACGCTCTCAAAAAATCCAGTAAAATCAATACTTCCCCGCGTTTTTCTCCTACTCAAACTCATTTACCCGGAAAATTCAAACCGGTTTTTCCTATTCTTTTCGCACTTCTTGTGCGCATCATTTGATACGCTTTTCAATATATTCACACCGTTCAAAAGCTACTGTACCCAAATTGTACCCAAAACGGTTTTTATACCTGTAATAATCTGTATGGATTTCCCGCCAGTTCCTCCTTTAATATATCA
>CAJOMN010000005.1 GCA_905235745.1 uncultured Lachnospiraceae bacterium | reverse complement strand
TTCGGTAACCGTTGTATCCTCGTTCATTATACCGTCAATCGTATCAGATTCGGCAGAATCAGCCACATCTGTCGAAGGATTGGTCAGATCCCGCTCAACTGCAGCCTCACCGATATAGATCTTAGGTTCAATATACTTATCGCATATATCCTCATATGGAATATCACGGAATTCCGGAACATACTCTTTGAGTATACGGGCAAGGAACTTCCTGTTCGCTATGATCTTCTTTGCCTGCGCATCGAGTTTCTTGTCATATTCAAGATTGAGGGCATTTTCAATGTCTGACATATATCGAGCCGGTAGATCCTTTCGTGTCATGATTCGATATTATGATAACACAAGACAAAGCAAACAGGAAGAAAAACCAAAGACGGTCAAACTACGTTTCTATGAAAGATGACAAAAAGAACCGTCCCTTTTGACCTTTAGTACGGGGGATTGTCTGTGTGAACTCCTGGCTATCACGCACGGTGCTCAAGGCAATAGGAACATTAGTATGGGGATGGATACGAACTGAGAATATATAGCAAATGAAAAATGAGTTGGTGGTAGCACCTCTCTTTTGTATGTTTTTAGTTTGTTTATTATTATTTGAGGCAATAAATCCATCCATTCATATATGGGTTGACAACTGTGCACCCAACTGATACACTTAGGTAGTCAGATGTCAACCCTTTTGTTGGAGAAAAGTATGATTAGAATATCAGATGCGGAATGGAAGATTATGAGCCTTATATGGGACGAAGAACCCCGGACAATAATGCAGATCACAAAAGCATTATACGAGGAGACCGGTTGGACCAAACATACAGTGATAACCCTTTTGAAACGAATGGAGAGCAAAGGCCTAATCCATTATGAAGACGGGGAAAAAGCAAAACTATATTATCACGATGTTGAGAAGAAGGATGCTGTCAAAGAGGAAAAGAATAATTTTCTTAATAAAGTATTCAAGGGCAACGTCGGCCTTATGGTAAGCACTATGATCGAACAGGACGATCTTAGCGAAGAGGATATAGATGAGTTAATAAGGTTGTTGGAGAAGAAAAGGGGAGACAACTGATGGAGATAGTAAAATCGGGGATTCTTGTCCTGTTTGTTCTGTTGATCAGAAAACTTGCAAAGAATCATATATCAAGAAGAGCACAGTATAGCCTGTGGATCTTTGTTGCTGTTTATATGCTTCTCTGGCCGGTAATAACTATACCTGGGTTTTACAGCGTGGACGCTCTGGCGAAAAGCGTTATAGTAGATTCCGCGAAGTTTGAACCGGTACAAGGTGTTTTCGTTGAAGACAGTAACAGAGTAGAAAATGAGACTTCGGATCAGGTATTGTATGTTGCCGATAATAACGGTTCAACACAGGTTTCCCGCCAAATAAGTATTATGACAGTATGGGGTAACGTTAAAAGAATCGTTCAGTTGTCGATTTTAGCATATTTCCTCATATCAAATATCGTTTTGTACATCATTTGCAGGAAGAACCGGCTTCCGTATGAAGAAGATAAGATCTCGGGATTAATGGTGTATCTTCTTGAAGGAATAGGAACTCCTTTTCTGTTTGGCAAAAGCATATATCTGAATACTTCGATGACCGGAGATCAGAAAGCGCTACGTCATATGATCGTTCACGAATACGTGCATAGTAAGCATTACGATCATATATGGGTTATTGTCAAAAACGTCTGTCTTGCACTAAATTGGTACAACCCCTTTATGTGGATCGCAAACGAGTACATGAAAAGGGACTGTGAACTCGCGTGTGACGAAGAGGTGTTAAAGATCCTCGGGGAAGCCGAAAGAGCAGACTACAGTCATACTCTTATAATGATCGCCGGGTTTAAGGGGAAAAGATTGTCAGCTGCCTCAACTACATCCATGTCCTCAAGTATGAGAAGGATGAGGGAACGGATTGATAGTATTTCAAGTGTGACAGTGAACCGTATGGTCGTAGTTATAGCAGCACTTTTATGTATGCTTTTTGTTACCGGATTCTCATTTGTTGTTACAAGGAACGATACTTTTGAAGATGAAGCGCCGGTTAAGACAGATGTGATCACAGATGAAAAGACATCAAAAGAGACAAAAGAACTTTCAGATGATGCAGTTCCAACTGTTGAAATGCTGGAAATAGTCGATACGAGCGGTAATTATTATAATACTGTGAAATATTATGACGGTTACTATTATTATTCGGATACAGATGCGGTTAAGAGACTGGACAAGAGCCTGAAGGCTTCAGAAGTACTTGCGGATGGTTATGCACGTCTCGGGAATGTTGATAGAGGCTATCTGTATTATTTGCGCTTCCCTTCGGATAAGGATACAGCAGGAGGAATACTTCGGCTTAATATAGATTCAGGACAGGAAGAAGAGATTGTTGAATGGTCAGATGATATGTGGCTTTGCTCCAATATATATACCAATGATTCTATTCTGTATTTAGAACGCTCTGACGGATGTGATTCATACACCGTTGATGATAGTGGTGTGAGAAAACAGGATCTCTCGGAGAACAAAGTGTTCCAAGACATAGAAAGATACCGTGAAATAGATGATATTATAGGCTTTCCATTTGGGTTTATAAACGCTTATTTTGAATTTGGCAAACTGGTTTTTTATGCAGGTGACTATAGGATAGGTGTCTTCGATGTAGAAAATGGTACTATCGAGGAAACAATTGATGACTGTCTTGCTGACATCCTTATCTGTTCTAGAGGTATAGTCTACAAAGATAAGGATTCAAATATCTATGAAAAAGAGTGGGACAAAACGGATTCAGTGATTTTGTACGACGTGAAGGAGAATGGAGGTGAAATAGTCAACTATGGAGCAATTGATAATGATATGATATATGGGTTTGTTGAAAAAGGGAATTCCTGTAGGTTTGTAAGAATAAGTTGGGCAGGGAAATACGAGTTTATAGAAGACATAAACAATAATAGAAAAAGTGTCGATCTTGGGCTCAGCGTGAATGATGGTGTGTATAGTTATTGGCGTAATGAAAAGATTGAGTTTAAGCATTTATGAAAGTGAGGTAGAATAATGAAGAAATTTGGAATTGCTGTAAGTGTTGTAGCGCTTGTTTTAGGAATGAGTTTAACGCCTTGTCTAGCGGCTGATTATTCTGTGGGCAAGGAAGATGGAGTTCCCCGAGTTATTAATGTTGATGGAGGAAGACTAGAACTGGATAAGCGTGCCAGTGAGAAAGCATCAAAGAATGGTAATACCAGATATATGTATCATGTGGTCACGGATGGTAGTAATTTGAACGTCAGAAGTGGTCCGGGGTTGAATTATTCAATAATAGGAAAATTCGCAAATGGACAACTAATAGAAGTTCCGTTTATGCAACCAGCAGGAATCTATCCATGGGTTACAGCAGGAGGAACTGACATTATCACGGGTAACTGGATAAATGGATATATTCATAGCGATTATTACCAGTAAAGTGGATTCCGAGAAGGCGTGATTTCTTCCGACTGACCTACATTATGACTAAATGGGTAAATTGAGTAAGGTCATTATGAGTAAATAAAAATATGAACAAGGAGTCTATAATAAAGTGACACAGTTATTAAACAAATCACAAATTGATAATTGTATGAAAGGAAAGAGAATTATGGTATTTGAGTATAATGAAAAAAATGATACTAACTTGATCTGTAACAATTCAAAGAATATGATTGTTAAGGCTATTGTAATATTAGCTATGCTTATCGGCCTTCTGCTCATAACAACACTGACTGTTCGTGCTGCTGGGTATTCGCCAAAAACAAAAAGCTGTAGCTGCGGTGGAACTATGACCAGTTATGGATACAGTCCTAACGCAACATGGACAACAATCTCGGTTAACGGGGGAAATTATTGTGATGCGTGCGGAATTACTATTCCTTCAGATGAGTACCATATGTTTATGTATAGCAGTGATCGCTATTATTTCAGATGTACTAGATGTTACAAAACGGAATCGGAATTGTACGATAATCCGGTGTCGGAGCATTATACAAATGGCATTCGAGACTATTAATTTATTATATTGAGTCAGATGCCTTTTGAAGGTTGGGCTATTTCTTTTTGAAAGGGAGGCATGTTGAGTGAAAATAACCACGATTGGTACAGGTAACCTTGTTGGGGACAAAACAAAAATACGTAATAATAATGAAAAAACGGTTGATCATTTCTTGGATATGAAAGCGAGGACTATTAAAAAAACGGAAGTTGAATTGAACCTTGATTACTATAGTTCTCTATGTAAAGAGTACCCAGAAGCCAGTTTCAGGTTAGATGACGTTCGAACTGCAAAGAAGATGAATGGATACACTCTGGAAACTTTGGGGTATGAAGGAAGTTTCCATCAAAAAGGTTATAACTTTGGAGCAATGGGACAGTGCAGTATTCAAATAGATATAGCTGTTATCGAGAAAATGCGGACAGACCCTAAATATGAAATGGCTGCAAAATGGAAGATAAGTGATTCTATTGCAAGATTTGGAGAGTATCAAACAGAAGTGCCTGAAGAACCGTATACTATAGTCCGACTTGAAGATGATAATGGACGAATCCAAAGATCAAGATGGCATTCTTCATCTAGAATCCCTACAGAAGAAGAGACGAAGGAGATGATTAAGGCTTATCTGGGCAAGGCGCATAAACTTGATACCGAAAAAATGACTGGTAGGTTAATTAACTCATATCTTAGCATGATCGAAGAGAGCGAACAGAAGCGAAAGGAATTCATGGAACATCACAAAAGAGGGAATGATGCTCATGATAGCGTGATTAATGATGCAAGAATCATGAGACGAGTTTCTGGTGAGTACTCACATAGCTTTGTATATGAAAATACATTGAATTGAGCAAAGTAAATGATGAGCACTCTCAATGAATTAGGAGAAAATGATATATCTACTACCAAAACAGGCGATTCGACTAATGTCGAATCGCCTGGGTATATGTATAAATGCATAGGCAAGGTGTCCTGATTTTCTTATAGAAAGTAGTTGTCAGTCATTGCAGTAAAAAAGCGCCTAAGAGCGTGTAAATAATTCTGTGTAAACCTCTAAGATTGATGTTGAATATCTTGATAAGAGTTATAGATTTTTAAGGTGCATAATGTTTTTATAATTTTGACATAACAAATCCAGACGGTCAATCGGCAGCCTGGATTGTTTTATTGATTCAGAGTATCATTCCAGATCTGCCGTGGTTATCCTGTCCCGAAGTAAATGCAGAGTTGATCAAGTGTCTGACCCCAATTCCAAGGGGCTCCTGTCCATTTCTTGGTTATATCGATCACGGCGAGATAGATGCTCTTGAACAGCGCATCATCGCTAGGAAATATGGTCTTGGCTTTCGTAACTTTTCGCAGACCGCGGTTGAAATTCTCTATAGCATTTGTAGTATAGATGATCTTGCGGATATCTTCCGGATACTTGAGGTAGGTCGATAGTTGTGGCCAGTTATTCCGCCATGAACTTACGGATGAGGGATACTTCTTACCCCATTTTTCCTCCAGTTCATCTAATGCCTCAAGCGCAGATTCTTCAGTAGGAGCTTGATAGATAGCCTTAAGATCATTTACAAATGGTTTCAGGTCCTTATAGTTTACAAACTTGGTGGTATAGCGGATCTGATGGACGATGTATCGTTGTATCTCTGCTTGAGGAAAGACCGCGTCTATTGCATCTCCAAAGCCGGTAAGTCCATCGACAGAAACGATCATGATATCTTCGACACCGCGGTTCTTGATCTCGTTTAGGACTCCAAGCCAGTATTTGGCGCTTTCATTGCCTCCGATCCACATGCCGAGAACTTCCTTGGTGCCACTTAATCTAACGCCAATTGCCACGTATACGGCTTTCTTGATGGTCTGATTCTCCTCCCGGACATGGAAGTGGACTGCGTCCATGAAAACTATGGCGTATTTGCGCTCTAGCGGCCTGTTCTGCCATTCTTTGGCAATAGGCAGAATCCTGTCAGTCATATGCGATATCATCTCTGCAGAGGCATCTACGCCGTATACATCGCGGAGATGAGCTGATATGTCCCGGGTTGTCATTCCCTTAGCATACATGGAGAGAACTTGATCTTCAATGTTAGAAATGTCGGTCTGGTTCTTCTTTACAGCCTGCGGTTCAAATTCACCCTTCCTGTCCCTTGGGATGTCGAGGTCGATTTCTCCCAGGGATGATACAACGGTTTTCTTGCTATATCCATTGCGACTGTCATCGGTTTCCTTGTTCTTGTAGTCATACCTGGAATAACCGAGTTTCTCGTCCATTTCCGCTTCCAACATACCCTGAAGCGTGTCTCCGAGAAGAACCCTGAGCATTTCCTGCACATCCTGTGCATCCTCTTGATGATAGTGCTCAATGAGGCTGTTGATGAATGCTTTGCGCTCCGGTGAGAGCTTTCTGGTTCTTGCCATAAAAATATCCTCCTGAATTAATATTTATTCTAACATCAATCCAAGAGGATACGTATCTTAGCTATCTAGTTTACACAAAATTTTTTACAGTCTTGAACCGTCCCTGCTCGGAACCAACTCAGTGTATTTTACTTCTATCTCATCCCAAGGTATTGAAGCTGTTTTTTCACCCACCTGTTTCCCTGATTCATTTTGAGTCCGAGTGGCTGATTGAAGTCCTCCAATCCTAGTTGCCAATATTGATCAAATTTGCATATTCATCTCTCCAAGTGCTAGTTTATTTGCTAAAAACTGTATTTCCTTTACTTCTATTATAACCCAAGAGACCTCGAATTCAGCATTTTAAAAGCTTTTCAGCCGTTATTGTTATAGCGAAAACAGACATCACTCAAACTAACGATAATAAAAGTATCTGGAAAACTATATAAGTGCATATCAGACATCATCAAACAATTCCATTACATCTACTATAGATACATTCCCACTCGGACTGGAATATGCACTGTAATTATATATTTCCGGGATTGAGTAGTATACCTGTATGGCTGGATCTCTCAATGCCACAATGCCGACAGCCAAAGTCGATAGTTTTGTATTAAGTGGCACTACAATATAATTTCTGTCGCTATCCTTTGAAATTATACTCTGAATGGATTCCACCGTCTTAGAAACATCTCTGCATGAAAACGCAAAGTTATCGGTTTTCATTGTAGGAAAAGAGTTCTTCCACTCATGAAATTTCTCCTTGAAGAATTTCATCGGTTCGCTGTGTTCATCCTCTGTTGGCTCGACTCCATCCCCCAATGTCAAGTAGTCAGGATTAATCGCTTCAATAAGCTTTGTAGCACGCTCTAACTCAAATCCCGTAAGTACAATCAAGTGGTTCTTTCTTGTAATCCTTGATGTACCTGGATATCCATATACATTTCGGATAAGCTTGCAACCCTTGCTAAGCCACATGTTTTCAGGAGTGTCGCCCACAGAATACTCTTTTGCACCATTATAGGCAAAAAGAATCGTATTAAAGTATTCTTTTTTTTCATACAGTGCCTTGATGAGTATAAGAAGTATTTCATGTGTAAATGTAGATATATCCACAACAAGATTCTTCTCGTCTTCGCTGATGACTTTTCTGATTATAAAAACAACTGCTTCAACAATGGAAACAGAGTTTTTCATCCGAAACGGTACTTCCTCACTTTTATTCTTAAAAAGGGAAAGAAGCGTATCCTTGTTTTTGCCCTTTAATTCACTGGTATCCTTAGATTGATTACACAATACATATACTTGAGATACCCTTTCGTCATCAATATTTCTTGCTATAGATAAACATCTTTCTTCAAAACTCGCCATACATAGGAAACAAAAACGATTAGGAACATATTTTATCAGATTACTGATGCTATCCTTATTTGACATTTTGAGATTCATATATACCCTCCCAATAATCCTCAATAGTCATCTGACCAGGTATAATCTCTTCTTCTACATTAACTACTTTTCTAAGCCTTTTCCCCGTCTGTATGGCAGTTCTCAAGTCATCATTTGTCATGAAAAGATACCCTGTGAAACCTGTTGGATCAAGATGAAACACTGGCGCCAATCCACGATTCAGTACATATAACCATGTTCTTCCATCACCCTCTTTATTCCCTATAAATGACTCATGAAAAAAACCAAGCTGCACTCCATATTCAAATACCCTTCTGATTTCATCATCGGGATTATTTGTAAGCGCCACCGAAAAAACTTTTCTTTCAGATCGGTCTGATATCAATATCTCATAAAATGTCTTTCCCATAGCATTAATGAGATTAGCCAATTTATCCGTCAGATTATTGGGATGATCCGTTATCTCAAGATACTCTTCCAAATACTTGCTCTTCCTCAAATCACTGAACAGCAGTTTATCAGCTTGCTTTCTCATTACCATATCCTGAGTGGAAGGTTGGATCCGCAGTATCTGTTTCGATTTATCCTTCAGTTGGGATTCTTCTTCGTCATACATCATGGCAACAGAATCCAGCAAGTATCTAATGATTCCAGATGATAAATGGACAATGTTTTCCAATCCAGCATATTTATATGTGAATCTAGACTTACTCTTATTACCAAGTTTTTTTATATAATTTGGAATAGCATACCTCCTAACATCATCGGACATTGTATATCCCCTACCTTCCGTGGCATATTTCTCCTTGATAGAATCAATTTCTTTTTGAATTGCTTCATCTTGTTTTTTGTCGGACGGGAAAAATTTTTCTGCGGGCACACTAATATCCAATGCTTTCAATCTCTTTTCCAAAATATCTTTTGCCTTCTTATAATATTCATCCTTCCTTGTTGTATATAGGTAAGAGATATTAACTTCCTGATAGTCGTGCGGCGATTCTATTAGCACGCCATTAGTCGTCAGAAAGGTCTTGTAAAGACCCCATTGAGTGGAAATTTTAATGCTTACAAGCGGCTGTGTCCGGCTTGCAAGCCATGTGTTCAATATTTTTGTTTGAATCTCACTTAGATTATCCGCATCATCAAAAAAAAGAAAGAATGGCTGCCCTTTTTCGAAGCATGATAGTTTTCTCAGTTCTTCAAGCACTGGAATAACAAAGCGGTTAAACGACAAGATCGGCATATCATTGTATGAATAGTCATAACCCTCTACTCGAATGATTCCGCGCAGATAAGTAACGAATTCATCTACTAGCATATCAAAGTAATAATAGATTGATTCAAAAAAAGCCTTTGTGGATTCCAAATCAATCTCTATATCTCTTTTTTCCCCTACAATCTTTAATTTTCTATCAATAATAATGCTTTTAAACTTTTGTAACTCCTCACTATCGCAAACCACGCCTATCCTTGATAATTCTAGAAATATATACCGCATAAGATGAATCACCATAAAGTGTTCATTTAGCATATAGGGTGCATGGTTGTCTTTTAATGCATTGAGTTCTTGCAGATTAAGATTGGTTTTTTCAGCAGAAAGGCAGAACGCAATATATGGAAGTTCTTTTATTTCACAACTATTGCGTATACTTAGCACATCCGGTCTCGAACAACGAATAAGCATACTCTTCCCGCAACCTCTTGCTCCAAATATAATCATATTCCCCGGTCGAGAAATTTCCGGATATTCAGAATACAAATCGACAAAAAGGCTGTTTGCCAACTTTGCATCCATTTCTTCAGGGCTTACTACTGCAAACGGATTCTCTTGTGACATTAGTTTTTATCCTCTTTCATCGCTTGTTCCAACTCTTTTCCTGAAAACACCATTAAACTATTTTTTGACATTTCGTCATCAATGAAGTAATCCTTGATTGTTATATTACGAGTATCAGGATATCCTCTCAATCCAAGACGGAAGAATATCGTCTTTTTTTTTCTAGGATCTATGCTGCCTTTTCTACGTATATCTATACTTACATTCATAGAATTGACTCTCAAAAAATCACTTGCAAATGTGCGGCAATATGTTAATTCCACCATTATCTTCTGAATTCTGTTCAGAATCTCATCATACAAATAGATTTCTTTTCCATCTTTTGTATAAGTCCTGCTAATATCTTCATCGTTCAGAGTAAAATGCAATGCAATGTTAGTGTCTGTGATTTTAGGTATATCCAACGCCTTTGAATAATCATGGTAAATCTTGTTTACCTCATTTATATCCACATTATCCCACTTTGTTCTGCTAAAATCATCCGCTAGTTCATCCGCAAATCTTAAAATGGCCGCCAGCATCGGTTTCCTAACACGCATCCCAAGGCACGTCTCATCTTTTCCCATCTTACTGATCGTATCCTTATCATCGTCAATCTTACCACTATGAGCCATGGCAATCTCGCAAATAAATATCTGTTCAAAGGTTTCCAGTCCCGATATTTCTGCTGGAATTTCATTCATGACATCTTCAATCTTTTTCTCGTGTCCATCCCTTCCCCAAATATTCCCGACATCATGAAAATGAATCGCCATCAAAAGAATATATATTTCAAAGCCGCTTAAATACTGGACTCTGCCTTTCAGCAAAAGGTACGCATTATGCATCACTGTCTGTACATGATCAACGCCATGGTCAGTAAGAAGGCCATCTCCGTATGTCATGGCTCCAATAGTGACCTTTGAATGCCAATTTTCATTCATATACTCTTCAAAATCATGAAACCTTTTTACCACATCCTTCTTAGCAACTGGAAATTCCAATTCTCTTTCCGTTGAACCATCATCTTCGGTTCCATGGATTATTCTTTCTGCCCTTGCTTCCATGCAATATTTTAAGCCATCTGATTTCTGATAAAACATGTCATCCCCTATAATATATCTTCAAATACTTCCGGTAATTCTCTTCGCATTCCATCTAGCACTTTGAAGACAATTTCCCTCATCTGTGGATGCGCTCTTTCTGCTATCCTAAGCTTAAAAAAATGCCGCCACTCCCTGATATTCATAGTTATAACTATTTCAGTCTTTAGACTATTAGGAAGAACACTTCTGGCCTCCTGCGGGCTTGCCCCCATATCGATCAATTTGAAATATGCTTTTTCCGCCTCTGCCATAGCATCTTTCCATGCCCTGTATTCATTACTATCCTCACTCCAAAAGCAAGGCTTGATCACGGTTATTTCATTACCAAATTTATCCTTTGCATAGTTGCAATAGCGTGTACTCTCTTGACTATAACTCGCTATTCGATGTCTTACAATTTCATGCGATACACCTCTGTCACAAGTTATTTTAACCGTGATCTTCTCGTGCTCCAGCACAGACTCATGACCATTAGAAATGATACTGGCTATAAATTTCCGAGCCGACTCACCAGATATTCGATCTTCGCTTTTGTAACATACCCGTCCTGCCCGCTCAATCCTTCTTAGTATTGTCTTTCCATCTATATCTTCCATAAATTCAAAAGACGGTTCTATTATTCTCATATCTTTCCTTTCTATTGTCTGTCTAAGTCATGTAGCTGATATCACTGTTTTGAACACCGCTTCTGCCAACAGGGGCGGCACAGCATTTCCGACCTGTTGCTGTTGAAGTCCCAAATTGCCACAAAATTCAAATTTGTCAGGAAAGGACTGGATTCTGGCCGCCTCCCTAACCGAAAGTCCTCTGTTCTGTTCCGGATGTATTAGCATGTTCTTCCTATAATTCCCTATCACTACAGAAGGTTCATCGCTTTTTAACCTGCGGTACACCCCTGTATGACATCTACTCCTATCCTTGTAGTTAGACATTAGTGCTTCCGGAATGGCCTCCCAGTTTTCCCCTTGACCTATATATACATATCTCTCCAAAATATATTCCGCATTCCTTGATACCAAATTTCCGGTACATTTTGTCTTTCTTCCCCGCATTTTTCTAGCATATGTATTATTTGCTTCTGCTCTATATGGTAGCAAATCCTTGCTCGCACCATTGTTCAACAATGGGAGATCACAAAGTGCTTCGCCTACTGTAATCTTCCTTCCCTTTTTCGGTTCTGGAGGTCTTATGCTAATATTCTCTCTAGATGCGATTATAAAAAGCCGGTTTCTATTTTGTGGAACACCATAGTCCGAAGCTGTCAGTATCATAGGTGAGTTTGTATAGCCAAGGTCATCTATCTTCTCCAAAATGCGATTATAAAAAAAACCCCCTTCTGTACTTGCAAGACCTGTGACGTTTTCAAGCACAACCCAGTCAGGCTTAATATCCCTGATAAAACGAATGAATTCCTCAAATAACCAATTCTTTTCATTATCTTTATTACTTGTTCGTTTGTTTGAAGAGGAAAAGCCTTGACATGGTGGTCCACCAAACACAATTACAGGAAGATCTGTTTTAATCTGCAAGTCATTTGCATCTATGTTTCGTATATCATCACAAATCATTCGCGTATGTTTATGGTTACGAACGTAGGTTTCTGCAGCAGACTTATCTGCTTCAATCGCCACCTGTACTTCTATTCCTGCATTTTCTGCACCTAGCGACATTCCGCCGGCACCACTGAACAAATCTATCCCTATGGCTTTTTTATCTTTCATGCTTTCGTAGTTAACTCTCGCGAATAAACGGTCTTTTTCTGAATCCAGCTACAACACTATACTTGTACAATAGGCAAACCTATTTTAAAACTTGATTATCCGAAAAAGCCGCTGTGGAAGCTTCCAACAACGGCGATTATTTAAATAAACAATACTGACATTTTCATAACTTTGGCTCTATCTCTGTAAAATATTGCTCATATGTTTGAAACATATTTTCTAAAATCTTCTTATATTTCTCCACACAATCTTTATCCCCACATCTGTTCTGCCGTATCTTCGCAATCTCATTCGAATACTGAATGATTTCTTTGCGTATTTTGGGATAATCTGACCATACTTTGTTTATCCTCTTTTTTCTTGAAACTCTCTTCAGTGATTCCGAGATTGAATCTCTGACCTCAATACCTATATAATCAGCAATATCAAAAAAAGCCCTATATTCATGATTTAATGCACTACTAAGCTGAGATAAAGCTTCTTCCGTTAGTTCTCCATTTGATGTCATCCTAAAATAACGCATAATATGATCTAACGCATCTCGATGTTCTATTATTGGTGCAGCAAAAAATCTCATTTGGGGTAACATTTCTTCCCCCTTTATAAATTTTTTTTTGCTCTCATTGTAAACATACATTAAATCTTTTTTATAACATAGCTCCTCTTCTTTCAAGTCTTTACCTTTTTCCTGCACGATCATATCCCCTAAAATAAAGATTTTTTCCCATTAACCCTATTTCTTGCTAACTCCAACTCATACTCTGTGTCAATGCGCCCCAAAGCCCCCCTAACAGTTCCTTTAATAAAATCTGTGATATGCCAATTATTTTCTTTAATTTCTGCACTCTCAAATTTTTTTTGCATGTTGTTCATCCAAATGATTAACCCCACGGAAACCAATATCAGTGTAATGCAGAATAATAGCAAAAACATTAGTAAAACACCTCCTTATCGGATCTGGAATAACCATAATCTATATATTGTCTCTGTCTTACCTTTTTGTTGAAAAAGAATTTATATATTATAATATTCTCCATTATATACACGGCAACAAAAACAATACATGATATTTCAATCGCCAACATCATCATCTCTGAGTGATCGATGGCTATTCCATATTCAATACTCAGAACGATCAGAAAAAAAACAGAAAACAAATCATGTAGTGAAAACCTTGATATATGTTCCGCATATCTCCAGCCAACTGTAGTTGCCAAGGATGTGAATAGCAAAAGCACCAAATCTGATCCCAAGAAAGCTTCAAATGTAACCGTTCCATTTGACTGCACTGTTTTAGCAAATAAAACAACTATCACAGACAAAACTAGAACAGAAATGTTAAATTCCATCTGCCTTTTTACTATTTCCATAAGCACTCGTACATAATAGCACATACGATTTCTGTGCCATTTTCTCTCTTAGATTCTCTTCCCTCACTTCAATTCAAAATATCAAATTTGAATGAATTATACTATAACTCTCTCTCAAATACAACAAGAAACTAATCCTAGGCAGCATAAATTTACACTCGGAAAGCATCAGACATAAAGAGCTGACAAATCTGTGAGAATAGATATTAATCAGGATTTGCGGTTCCTATTCTAATCTATTTCTTTTCCTGTTGCAAATCATACAGAAAAAAGCTACAGAAAAGTAAGCCGTGCCTCGCATGCTCGGCAAACCCTTTATTGTATCCCGGACGACTATGGTGGCTGAGACATCCTTGCGCTTTTTATTCAAGAGCGGAGGCGTCAGCCTCCGGTTACCTTTCTTAAAAGATTCGATGGTTTAAATAAAATCCCAGTTGTTTCTTTGTCTGGAGTGACCATGTATGTGATATCGCTTCGCTATACTTACCGAGCTCCACCTCATAGACGCTTCTTCCTGCGCGTTCTGTTGTTGCTATATCATGTGAGCTTAATACAAGATCCTCTGCTCCGGCTGCTTTTTTGACATTATCTTCTTTGTGCTGGTACTTGGCCAGTTCGAGAAAGCTTCTTTTGTTGTATTTCCATTCGCGAAGCTGTGCCATCTTGGCTATACCCTTTTTACTCCATCCCATTGCAAGGGTGCTCATTCTCGACGACAGGACATGATATACGTGACCTTCCGCACTACAGCCATATATTGAATCCCGGTGTTTCAGGCGCCGTTTTGCTGCTGTCCAATTATCAAGGATATACTGTGCGCTTTCGGTTATACGTTTTATCACTTTCTCGTTAGAGGTACAGCCCAAATGTCTTTGCGTTATATCCATGAAGTCTTCTTTATTCTTCGAACGTATCGCATTGCACAGTTCTATTCGTGCCTCTTCCTGCGTATCCATCATGTGTCCGGTCATCTTGAGAAGATACTTGCTCAGATGGAATTCATCCAATACATACTCAACACCATGAAGCCTGCTTAGTCCGCTCTTTATCCACGGACCACCATCTGCATTCAGATATACTTTCTTTACCTTTGAAAGATCATAGAATGCGTCGATATACGCATACACTTCATCCCACAGGGAATTGTTATCTTCTGTGCACCGGCAGAAATAATGGGTCCCCACGAGCCTGTGCCGTTTGCTTTTGGGAGCCACAGGTTCAACTCCTTCATAGACATAGATTATCTTTGTTATGACCCCGTTTTTCTTCCTGCCTGATTCACTGATCTCAAGATCGCCCTTCTTCTCCTGAAACTGAAGATGGGCATGATCTTCATCTGCGTCGATATATAGATAATCAACAGCCTTCTTCTGCATCGGTATGACAAAGTTTTCCGGGAATTCAAGACTATGTATCAGGTCTTTCACAGCCGTCAGGCTTATATCGTCTATCGGATTTACCCGGGATCCGCCTTTACGGTAAGATGTTCCCGCAGCCTCTTCAAGGACATTTGCGATGGCATCAGGTGTCATTCTCTGATGCTGCTCAAGTCCAAGCATCTGATCAAATATGTAGAGCATGTCTGATCGGCTTTTTTTATCTGAAAATAATGTTTTCTTAAAGTCCACCGTTCCCAGTGACGTGATCAGCTGCTTTACTGTATGCTGTTCGATATAGAACCTGTCCTTCCGCCTGGGGCTATTACACAGCCACTGATCGATGTTCTCAAAGAAGGCTCTCATTATGTCCACTCCCAGTTTCTGCAGAGCATCCGATAAGTTATAGACCATCATAGCCACATCATCAGGCTGTTTAAGGAAAGCCTCCTGGATCTCAAGAATTCTTCTGATGAAATTTTCTGATAAATGCGATATACTATCATCGTACAAAAAGCAACACCTCTTTCTGTTTGTATTTTTTTCGCGATTAATACTTTACCACAGAAGAGGTGTTCTTTATTTCTGTCTATTTAGTTTTCCGAGTAAAACTTTACGCTAGCCTAATCCTAGTTTACACAAAATTTTTTACAGTCTTGTCCCTTTTGACACCCTTATAATCACTCGTAATATATCTTGATTTCTTTTATCACGGGCTGATCCTGAGGAAGTATTGTCCCGTTTTCATCTATCGGATGTGCATCCTTGCAGATCTGGTCCACGATCTCGATCCCCTCGGTAACATACCCGAAACCGGCATACTGACCATCCAGAAATTTGCTGTCTTTCTGCACAATGAAAAACTGGGAACTGGCGCTGTCCGGATTCTGTGATCTTGCCATGGAGATCACTCCCCTGACATGGGAAATATTGTTATTGACTCCGTTTATTGCAAACTCTCCCTTGATCTCATGGTCGGCACCACCGGTACCATTTCCTTCCGGATCTCCTCCCTGGATCATAAAACCGTCTATTATGCGATGGAACGTCAGACCGTCATAAAACCCGCTCCCGGCAAGATCGATAAAATTCTCTACCGTTATAGGCGCCTGCGAGGGATCCAACTGCACCGTGATCGTTCCGTAACCCTCTATATCAATCTGCGCAAACGGAGTTGGGTATTCTGCTTCTGCATCTGCCGTATTCTCCGTAACCTTTTCTTCTTTGCACCCTGCAAGCATGAACACTCCAATAACTGCAAGAAGAATGAATATAATCTGTTTGTTTCTTTTCATTGCCGGTCTCCTTTATCCTATAGTCTCTCCAATCCCCACGATCTCCAAACCCATTTGGATTCTTCACCTTTCGTATCCTCTATCGAAAGTACTCCGTCGGAACACTCCCATGATACCGCTTCCATACCGATATCGGAAGCCATCCACTTCGGTCTTATAACGCTGTCTTCTATTTCATATATAAATATATGCTGCGACCATTTAAGTTCGTCATGCTTGACCCATGTCGGTCTGTGCTTTCCGAACCTTCCCCTTCTCCAGCACAGGACCAGCAGCTCTTCCTCTTTATCATGGTCGATATCGGCCAGAATGCAGTCCTGCGCCTTCACTTCCCCGGGAAGTTCCCATATCACCTCTCCAGGGGCGGAATACGCCTTTATCCTTCTTCCTTCCCGGACAAATTCTATTCCGTATTTACTGTCATATAATGAACCGGACGATGGTTTCGAATAATCAGGAAGCAGGATATACGGTCTTACTGACTGTATTACTGTCCGGTTTAAAAACACAGCAGCGATGATCGCTGCTGTGATGATCAGAATGATGCATATGATCTTACCTGCTTTCTTAATACTCATATTCATCATCTTCATAATAAGTATATTTCCAGAAATACCGGTAGCTTGTTACCCATTCGGGATGATCGTATTCCTCTATGCTGGTGCCATAGTCCTCATAACTATCAATAGATATCCCCATTCTCTTTCTCCATTCGGCATCGGTCAGTCTGTCTGAGATCGGCTGCTCAAACTGGTAGAAGCTGTATACCGATCCCTCCGCAACCCTTAACGTTCCATCAACCGGAACAACTACATATATGATTGCAGGATCTCCCGTCGCCATTTCCAGAACCGCACCGTTCGGATCGGTTGCAATATCGACGACAAGGGCTGCCGGATAGTTGTCGGAATTCGGATACTCTTCCCCGGTCTGCGCTTTCATCGCATCAAGCCAGAAATGCTCGATCTCGCCGCCATATATCTCGATAAGTTCATATTCGTCATCGGTAAGGGTTTCATTCTGTAATTCCTTGACCGAGATTGTCTTGAGACTGGAAGCAAGGTCGGCAAGCTTATTAAGATTATCCTCATCGGCCGGTAACAGATATCCTAACTCGTCAAGCCCCTTTGCCGTATTTCTGGATAGCTCTTCAAATCTTGAATACACAAGCGGTTCGGGCTCGACATAGCCCCTGAAGTCCTTTTCTTCCTCCCAACCGCCGCCCATTTCGGCCATTACCTGCTTGGAATATAATACAGTATCATGCTTGAGCTCGGTATAGCTTCCGGCGAATGTTTCAAGGCTCTTCTTGGTCCATTCATCGTTCTGCATAAACATAGGATATCCTTTGCCCTTTGGTTCCAGAAGCGGTCTTAAAGTATTGAGCCAGCTCGCATACAGACTTGCATTCCATATTGTGGTGTCATCATTGATAAACTCTTTTTTCATTGCATCAAGGTTTTTGTCATAATTCTTATAACCGGTTGAACCCTGATCTTTAAGTATGGAATATGCCATATCCGATCCAAGCGCTGCAGGAACATCAAGAAAATCAGGAAGCATGCGCTTATCCGTATCATCAAAGCTGCCTACCCTGCGGTACACAAGCTCCTGCATTATCGTGGCATCGATCGTAAAACGCTGACCCATAAACCTGTATCCCGGAATAACATTGTCGTCTTCTTCCGTATCCTCTATCGGGATCGAATTGATCCTCGGGGCGCGAAGTGTTGCCGTAAGAGCGTGAAACTCCTTCCATGCCTCTTCATTGTCCGTGATATCGGAAAGAGTCGCATTCTTTCCGTATACTTTTTCTATTACCGGCATGTATTCACAATAACCCAGATCATCACTTGCTCCCGTAAAGAACGAAGTAACCGTATATATATTGCTCCATTTATCGTAATTACCGTTATCAAGAGCCAGAGTCATCAGAAGGGCGGATCTGTCCATATCTTCGATATCCTGATTCATCTGTCTTCTTCCGTACCACATCATGGCACGAAAATACTTTTCGAGCTGCTTATCACCCTCATAGTAACCGCGGGGCTTGTATTGTGAGTAATCCTCGTAGTCACCGGTAAGCGGAGACGTATCAATACCCGATGCATCCATGATCAGATCGTATTCGCTCTTGACAATATCTGCGACCTGCGAAGGTACAAGAGCGGAATCATCAAGCAGTACCGCCGCAACCGAGAACAGAGCCATGTTTCTCTTCGCGGCATCCTCCCATTCGGTTCCCTTAAGACTGTTATACTGGTCGTAGCTTTCGCTTTGCATATCATCCGTAAGGGCAACAAGACCATCGTAAAGGTGGTTCTTCTCAATATCTCTCATAAGATATGAGAAATATATATGATATGTGTGCATCAGTGAGTCAACCGTTACAAAATTCGGAGTCTGGAAATATCTGTTGTTCTCATATAATTCAAAGAACTCCCTGCATCCTCCGTCTGAAACGACAAACCCGTTTGTCTTGAGTTTGTTCAGAAAATCTTCATCCATGTATTCATATTCATCTTTGTTGATGATATTTCCGAGATCGTTATCAATCTTTATCTCGGGCACCGAAGGCACAAGATCAAGCAGCTCGGATTCGTCATAACTTTCGGGCAGTAATCTCCTGCGTTCAATGGTATTGATCTGTCCGGCTAATGCGTCATCTCCGGTCTTGCCGGATTCTGCCGCTTCAACGCTGCTTTCATCAACCGCCCCTGCCGCTTCTTCGGTAAGTACCTTATCGGAAGAACATCCGGCAAGTGTTAATCCGGCGACAGCCACGATCGCTGCTGCCAGCCGTATGCCCGCTTTCCCGGTACATAACTGAGATCTTCGATAAAACATCTTCTTTTCCTCCCTCACTTATTCAGTCTGTCAATCAGCTCTCTCATTTGCGTATATGTAATCTTTCCGCGGCTCATACCTACAATACTGCGCAATGTCATGTCAGCAAGGCACTCATCAGGATCAGAAATACCTTCTTGGGCTATAAACATATCAAAATAAGGCTTCACAATCCTCCATGCCTGATGATCCACTTTCAGATCCTTGTATATTGAATTCTCATCATAGATAATCTTTTTGGGCTTCTTCGGTACGACGTTTATTACCTTCTCCTCTATGACCTCGTCAGCATTTCTGCATATCTCGATCCTGTAATCTCCCGGTTCGACATACCAGTCCGAGATATCCGTGTCGTAATATGCAAACGCACTCTTATCAAGTACAAATCTGACCGTCTTCTTCTCGTGGGCATCCAGGAATACCTTCGTGAACCCTTTAAGCTCACGGACGGCTCTTACGATCCCGGTATTCGGAATATCAGGCTCAACATACAGTTGAACAACTTCCTTGCCGGGCACACTGCTTTCATTGATAACATCAACCGTGACTTCGACGGTCTCGTTATCCTTCATGCTTTCCCTGTCACAATTCATCAGTCCGTATGTAAAACTGCTGTATGACAGCCCGTAACCGAACGGAAACAGAACAGGCATCTTTTTCTTCGTATAATACCTGTACCCGGTAAATATTCCCTCACGATAATCAATTTCCGTAACATCTCCCGAAAAATCAATATATGAGGGATTGTCTTCAAGCCTTAACGGGAATGTCTCAGGCAGGCGTCCGGATGGATTGCTTGTACCGTACAGAGTCCTGAATGTAGATACTCCGACGCCTTCACCGCACAGATATGTCTCAAGCACACCCTCAACCTTGTCTATCCATGGCATCGTAACGGGAGATCCGTTTTCAAGCACAACTATCACATGCGGGTTGACTGCCGCGATCGCCTCAATCAGATCGTTCTGAACCCGGGGAAGATCCATATGCGCTCTGTCATAACCTTCGCTTTCATACTGTTCGGGAAGTCCGGCAAAGACAACGACTTTTTCCACTGACTGGGCAGCCCTGACAGCTCTGTCAAATCTGACCCGGTCCACACTGTCATTTTCAGACGCGAATCCCTCTTCGTACATTACTTTGGAATTACCCTGCGCTGCAAACAGTTCCGAGTCAATCTTCGTGCAATTGACGTGCGAGCTTCCTCCTCCCTGAAAACGGGGATTCCGGGCAAACCCTCCCACAAACAGAACGTATTCATCACTCTTAACAGGAAGAACATGGTTCTCGTTTTTAAGCAATACCATGCATTCATCAGCCACACTGCGGGCATATATGTGATCCCTGTCCTTGTCCCATTTTGCTTCCGCATTATGATTGTCAACGGCTTTGAATACAAAATCCAGTATTCTTTCAACGCACGCATCCAGATCGGTCTCGGGAAGTTCTCCCGAACGTACCGCCGAGATGACGAGATCATCATACGCTCCGCCGGAATAAGGCATTTCAAGATCAAGACCGGCGGCTATGCCGCGTACACGGTTTCTGACCGCGCCCCAGTCGCTGACCGTCATTCCCTCAAATCCCCATTCGTCTCTTAATATTTCTGTAAGAAGTCTGCGGTTCTCGGACATCTGCACACCGTTGACCATATTGTATGCGCACATGACAGTCCACGGCCGGGATTCCCTGACCGCTATTTCAAACCCCTTCAGATATATTTCCCGAAGTGTTCTCTCATCTATTCTCGAATCGTAACTGTTACGGCGATATTCCTGATTGTTGGCGCAAAAATGCTTGAGCGACGTGCCCACTCCCTTTGACTGGACACCGTTTATATAAGCTGCCGCGATCTTACCGGCCAGATACGGATCTTCTGAATAGTATTCAAAATTCCTGCCGCACAGAGGAGATCTCTTGATATTAATACCGGGGCCGAGCAATGCCGCGATGTTTTCCGCCTGGCATTCCTCGCCGAGCGTTTCTCCCACGCTGCGCACGATTTCGGTATCAAAAGAAGCGGCAAGGTTGACGGCTGCGGGAAAGCACACGGCCTTTATGCTGTTATCAACCCTGTGATCCTCTGCATCCGGATCCTGTTTGCGAAGCCCGCCCGGACCGTCGCTGACCATAACAGCCGGTATTCCCAGGCGCTCTATTTCCTTCGTATGCCAGTCGTCTGATCCGGAACAAAGGCTAACCTTTTCTTCAAGCGTCAGTTTTTTAACGATCGATCTTATCCTCGAATCCATATAATCCTTTCTTCAAAGGGCTCTCCGCCTGCGGTGAAGAGCCCCTTAATATACAATGACACAACCCGGTTTATTCCTTGGGATTGGAACCGTATTTGTTCTCTCCCGGCTGTGAATCCATGCATTCCCATATGATAACGATGATCAATCCCACGCACGTAAGGCATATCAGAAGCCACCATCCGCTCCTGCCTATATCATGAAGCCTTCTGACGGATACACCGAGCTTTGGAAGCAGGCACGCAAGACCTGCCAGAACACAGATGATCGTCATTACGACTGACCCCCGGGCAAAAGCAGACAGAATTCCCATTACAATAGCGTATGCAAGCGTAAACCACCAGTATTCGCTTCTTCTTGCTCTTCCCTTAAAATCCGCATATTTGGTAAATACAGTTTTGATTGATTTCGCAAATGACATATTCCTCTCCTATCCGGCTTTTCTTGGCTGTATGCCGGTATACCGGCAACGTAATTGTACCACAATCTATACTGTTTTTATATGTTTTGCCGTAAATTTGTCATATATCCGCATTCCATATCATGACAGGCTTGTGCATGTAGATAAATTGCAGTGCAGCAGATGACGGATCCCCGTAATATGCATCGGAGGATGCGGCATATTGTCTGTTTTCGCACCTTCCTGCATCTTCCCTGTATTCACCGATACCGCCTGCATCGAACCTTTCCTTAACCTCCAGAAAATCTTCCGCTGTCTGCCTGTCAAGCAGCGGCAGATAGTCTCTGATCCCCTGTGTCACCCACACAACTCTTATCTTATCCGCATTCTCCATAAACAGATCGAAGGTTCTTCTTAGTTTATCGATTGCCCTGCCCTTATTTTCCGCAAGAAAGCTTATTGTTGTATACAACATGATGGTCTTCTTTCCATCTGCGGAATCTGTAATCCCGCCTGCCGGGTCATCACCCGCGCCGCATATATATTCCGGCAGGACACAGATCTTGTTTTCAAGCGCTGTTTTTACCTGCTCGTCGGAAGAGCGGACAAACTCCATGATTTTCTCTGTGTATGTATTCTTCAGTACTTCTGAAGGAAGAATCACGGTATCGGCATTTATGACTCCGGGCATACATACATAGTGATCCATGTTGACATATTCACGTTCGTCATCCTTCGTAAAATCATCCGTCACAAAGAAGGGAACATATACGAGCTCATCAGTATACTGCCTGATCGTTGAAGAATACATTTCCGGAGGGATGGTCATGACATTATTCCACTCATCAAACGGGTTCTGTATAACGATCCTGTCCGGATGCATCTCCTCAAGATCAATATCATTGCGATCGATCGGCCGAATGTCATCCGGATATTCTCCCGGATCAAATATCTCGTCTGTCGGCGCTCCGTCCCATCCTTTATAATAGTATGGCAGCGGAACAACCATTACATTATACGTTCCGTCATCAACGTAATGCCTGTACAGCTTCTCCATGTATTTCCAGTGTTTCGCCGCAAACGGCATAAATACTATGTCATGTCTGTGCAGTATATCGTTATCAACGCTTCCGGCAAGTCCGGCAGCACAGTTTCCGATTCTGTCCGAAACATCTTCACCCTCCGAACTCCTGTAAGCCAGTTCGCACAGTTCTTCAAGAAATCCTACGGTAACATACCCTTCCCCGTATACAGACTCTATGTATGTCCCGAACTCGATGGCTGCCTGCTGAAGCGCAGCCGCACTCCCCGTATCCCCGGCAGCTATCCGGTCACACAGACAGGTGATCTTATCCGCGTAATCCCTCGATTTTTCCTTGATACCCGGATGGCGCACCGGAGCATCAAGTATGTCGTTTGGACCGGCCTTATACGCCGGATATTCAAAATCAAGAGCCTCCTGAAGCTGCTTATGCTGCCCGTAAAAGAAAGGATAATCGTGTCCGGCGCCCGCTTTACGGATCACCATATAATTGCCGAACTTTTGCCGCATTACCGCGTCATAACACAGCGGAACGGAGATGGTCGTATCCATGTAGGGAAGGCGTACCGTCTCCCGGTAATATTCCTTCGGTATATACCTTTCATTTCCGTACATACCGTAAGGCATCATCTGGACGAGCGCATCGCTTTTTTCATCGGGGATCGAAGCAAAGAGCTCCGCGGCAAGTTCATACATCCTGATGCGCAGTTCTTCCCCTTTCAGTCTTCTGTCTATACGCCTGCCGGTATAGCGTTCACACTGCTTCAGAAGCTCCTCCGCTTCGCGTCCTGATTTGTCCCCGTCCGCTATATTGTCCGCAACGGTAATGACATATTCGGCCTTTTTGGACTTGAGCCTCTCCCTGTTCCGGTCCCGGCAAACGTTATCGAGTACAAACAGGTCGATCCCCGCAATATACGGAAATGCGTGGAATCTCTTCAGGTGTTCTTCTTCAAAGCAAATTCTGGGTTTGCCGACAATTCTGGCAACAAAGAAATGGTGTCCCGGATGATTACTATAGGTCATGACCTTGAATCCGTCAGGCAGTTCGTCTGCGGCATATTGAATAAACCTCTCGTAATCTGCGCGCCGCATGGAAATGTCAACGTCATCATCCCACGGGATGTAACCGCTATGGCGGATAGCGGCAAGAAGTGTTCCCCAATCCGCAAAATAAGGGATATTATGTCTCCTGCAGATAATGTCTGTTTCATTCAGTACATCCATCTGCGCACCCCATGCCAGCTTCAGCATGGACGGAACATAAAATCCCTCTATAACTTCATCTTCATAAAATTCCGGATTCATCAAACAAAAGTCTCTATATACAGTTCGGGCTCTCTCGAAAGATCTATGAACTTGTCGCCGCACTGCAGCATCGGTCTGGAATACTGGTTCCTGTTCATGAATATGACATCGCCTTCCATCCCGTTGTTAAGACGTACCCTGTTGTTCATATATGTGGTTGCGATATGTTCCAGAAATGTCAGGATATAATGTCCGTCATACTTATGAAGACCCTCCGACTCAAAGATTCCTATAACCTTGAACGGACAAAGCGGACCTCTGTATACCCTTGCCGCTGTCATAGCATCATAAACATCCGCGATAGATACTATCTTGGCATACCGGTTGATCTTGTCCGAAGTGACCCCTAACGGATAGCCCGATCCATCACATCTTTCATGATGCATCAGCGCACATTGCTTGACGTTTTCATCTATATTCTTGTCCTTCAGAATGTTATAGCCCTGAAGCGGATGTGTCTTGATTATATTGTACTCAGCCGGAGATAACTTGTCAGGTTTCCTGATTATGTTATCGGGGATCTTGAGCTTGCCTATGTCATGAAGCAGACCGCCGAGCGTCAGTATGTCGATCTCCTCTTTGGACATTCCCAGCCATTTCGCAAACACATTACATATAAGGGCAACATTCATCGAATGCATATATGTAAGATCGTCGTACTGCCGCATATTATGAAGCATATCAAAAACGGAAGGTCCGGTCCCATCGTCAGATACAAGGCCGGTTATGCTGTCGATCATCTCCCTGCTGTTGATCTCGCTGCCGTTCTCGGCAATATCCGTAAACCTGCTTTTAAAATCCTCTGTAGTCTCAAGAAATGATTTTTCGAACTTTTTGAACTGTTTGCTGTTTTTGACCTTTTCCGAATAAGCAGTGGTATTGATTATCTCTTGTTCGCCGGCAGGCACAGCTTCCTCGCCATCGCCTTCTTCATCGGCAATACGGACAGCCAGTACCGAATAGAACTCAAGACGGGTGATCATTTTGTCATCAAGAACCGAGCCCCTCGGAACAATCATTTGATTGTTATATGAATACACATCCTCGCCCGTTTTCATTCCGGGACGAAGATCGGATATCCGTACTCTCTTCACAGATATTATCCTCTTATAATAAGGTGCTTATCCGACCTTTAATTTGAACTTTTGAATATCTCTTTCAGTTTCCGCCCGCTCGATCGATGCACCAAGCGCCGCAAGCTTTTCGGGAAAATCTTCATACCCTCTTTCAATATACTCGATATCTTCGATAACCGAAACACCGTCTGCAGCGAGCGCCGCCAGAACAAGCGCCGCTCCCGCGCGAAGATCCGGAGCAGATATAACAGCACCGGTAAAACAGTCCACTCCCTCAATTATCGCAGTATTTCCCTCAACCTTGATGTCAGCTCCCATTCTCTGAAGCTCGCTGACATATTTGAATCTGTTTTCAAATATACTCTCGGTCACTATACTCGTACCAACCGACAGCGCAAGCGTTGCGGCGATCTGTGGCTGCATATCCGTCGGAAATCCCGGGTACGGCAAAGTCTTGACCTGGGTATTGGACAATCTTCTGGGAGCCGCAACTCTCAGACAGTCATCAAACTCTTCTATCTCACATCCGATCTCTATCAGCTTGGCACTGATCGATTCCAGGTGCTTGGGGATAACGTTTTTGATCATGACATCCCCTTTTGTAATGGCAGACGCAAACATGAAAGTTCCTGCCTCGATCTGGTCGGGAATGATGGAATACGTAGTCCCGTGAAGCTTCTCCACACCCTTTATCCTGATAACATCGGTACCGGCACCCTTTATGCTGGCGCCCATGCTGTTGAGGAAATTGGCTATATCAACTACATGGGGCTCTTTGGCCGCATTCTCTATGATCGTCATGCCGGATGCGAGAGTTGCTGCAAGCATAATGTTTATCGTTGCGCCTACAGTAACAACATCCATATAAATATGATTTCCGCAAAGATTATCGGTCCTGGCGGATATCATGCCTCTTGATACCTCAACCTTTGCACCGAGAGCTCTGAACCCTTTAAGGTGCTGGTCGATCGGCCGGCTTCCGATATTACATCCTCCGGGAAGCGCAACCTCCGCCGTCCTGAATCTTCCGAGCAGAGCACCGAGCATATAATATGAGGCTCTGATCTTCTTGATATATCCGTCATCAATCGTGTATGAGGAAATGTTGGCCGCATTAACCCTGACGGTATGCCGGTCTATTCTGTCAACAACTGTTCCTATGCTCTCCATAGCCTGTATAAGAACGGCGGTATCGCGAACATCCGGCAGATTTTCAATTATAACAGGCTCGGTTGTCATTACCGAAGCAGCTAAAATACCAAGCGCTGCATTCTTGGCTCCCCCGATCTCAACCTCGCCCGCCAAAGGGCTTCCGCCCTTTATAACGTATTGCTCCAATTTTCACACCTCAAAGTGTATTATAATCCTCATAAATAACCGATTCAATAGAAGAACCTTTTTTTGGAGAATATGACAAATTATACAAAAATCATTGCAGATAATTGAGCGGATTTACTTGTGATCCCCCTATCAGTATCTCAAAATGCAGATGCGGACCAGTCGAAACGCCCGTATTCCCACTCAGGGCGATCTTCTCTCCCTGGGAAACTGTCTGCCCGACCTTGACGAGTACTTTGCTTAAATGTCCGTACCTTGTACTAACGCCATCCGGATGCTGGATATACACGCAATATCCGTATCCGCTTCCCCAACCGGCACGGGTCACGGTACCTCCGCGCGATGCCATTACCGCGGTTCCTATCGGAACTGCCAGGTCAACACCCTTATGATATGTACTTGCACCCTTCTTCGGAGCCTTTCTTCTGCCAAAGCCCGATGACAGCCTTCCCCATACGGGATATACGTATGTGGGAGGAATCTTGGTCCCGCGCTTGACTATTTTGGCGACCGGCTTTACCGTGACATCCTCGTAGAGGATATCGGTATTGATCAGTTCCGCATTCCTGTATGTGATATCGGCCACCACTTTTCTGTACCCGGTAACCGGCTGTTGGATTACCTCTGTCTGGTTCGTATACCATTCATCATTATCGATATATATAACATCGGCATCATAATTCTCTTCATAATATCTTCTCTCGGTCCTGACTACGGAAAGTTCCGGCTCCGGAGAATATATTGTTATCTCGTCTCCGACCCTGAGAGTCGCTTTGTCATCCGGAATGCTCTCGGAATTAAGCTTGATGATGTCATCAATGGACATATCATTCTTCTGGGCTATGGCTCCAAGTGTATCTCCCGATACAACCTCATATTTCCTGTTCTTTTCACTTGTCTTGGTTACTGCTTCTATCGCGTCTTCAAGAGTACTGATCTTGTCGGCATCCACATATGCCTGCACCACTTCCACATTTTCATCAAAATCTATATTTCTGACTCCGAACTCAAATGTATTACCCTCTTTCCGGGTAAATGCCGCATCATATATCTCCTCCATCCTAAGAAGCGCGCCGCCCTTCGGAAATACAACAGGCTTGTCAATGGTCTGAACCTGCTCTTTTGATACTTTCTCAATCCTGGTTGTCATTACATTAAGCTCCCGTGAATTGTCCGTAACAAGCCAGACTTTCCACTCCGAATCCGGATCGTATTCGGCCTTTGATGCGTTAAGCAATGCAATGACATCATCTATAGTAGCAAGATTAACCGTAAATTCGTTGATCTTAACCTCAAATGCGGGCTGCTTGGTCTTCATGACGCTTTCGGACAGAACGTTGTAAATATTGTCGATGATCACTTCCCTGTCATCCACCTGCCCGACAACATCCGTTGATCCGGAAAGTACGACTTCGGAATCGGCAAGTACCAGATTATCGCTGCTGCCGGCGATCCTTCTTCTTGCTTCGAGTATCATTCCGTCGACCTCGGCAGCATCCTTTACAGTGCCTACCTGTGTTCCGTTTATAAATACGCTGACCTTGTTGCTCCCTGATTCTTCCATTTTCTGTATTCCGGGAGCACACACAAAAATTAGCAATGCTGTTCCCAGCATTGCCAAGTAATGTGAATATTTAATAATGTTGACGTATTTGGTAAAAAAACTCATTCCTGTAACAGATCAATACGGAAAGATACCCGGCAGAAAATGTCCCAATACCGTGATCAGAAGATTGATCGCACTGAGGATCAGTGTGATAAGAACCATTATCCTCATACCGGAAACCGATTTTCCAAGTCCTTTGGCTGTCTCCTCGTTTTGTTCGGTAAGTGCGGATTGAACGTTCCTGTAGCATTTTACGCACTCTTTGTGAACATGATCCTCTAACTCTTTATAATAATTATCCGCTGCCTCGGCAGTGAGCAAAGCCGGCTTCTCTGCCGCCTCTTCCTCTGCTGCTTCACCTTTTGCAAATCCGTTAAGGACATCCTGGCGGATCATATTCAATATGGCTCTGTTATCGCCTACAGCGCCTATTATCTCATCTTCCTTGCCCGCAAGATCCTGTATCGGTGATGAAACACTTTCCGCGATCTGCCGTTTAGTATCTTCCGATGAAGATATCAGCTTACCGATGGAACCTGCTATCTCGCTAAGGGTCTGGGAATTGTTCTCAAGCTTATTGCCGCTCTCACCAAGCAGCTCTGCATTACGTCCCGCAACTTTTTCGATCCTTTCCAGTGTTTCCCTGTTCTGCTCGTCAACAAGGATCGGAACCGCAGATCCGGATGCATTACCTGCCAAAGAACCGGATGAGCCCGCACCGCTGTGAGAGAAAGCATCTATGATCGCTCTTTCGGATTCCATCCTGTCCGCTTTTGCTTCATCAAAATAATCCGCTATAATACCAAGCTGTTCACGATTGGATCTGGTTATAACCTCGTTAACAGCATCGCTTAAAGCATCCTGGGACAATCCGTCTCCCGCTCCCCTTCTGGATGCCCTGTCAAATCTGTCGCTTTCATACCGGTCATCCTGAGAAACACGGTCATATCCCGAACCTCTCATCCCCGATCTGTCATATCTTCCGTTTAACCTTTCTCTGAATCCGTCCATCTCTACCTCCCGGAGTGCCAAAACAAACGGATCAAGTCCGTTCAACATAGTAGATTGTACCATTATTCATATCAAAACACAACCTTGCTGATAGCAGGTTCCTGCCAATGATAGTATATTTTGTTTTGTGCAATGTGCATAACAATATGGCTATTATTTTTATGTCGTTTAGAAACATTTACTATATATTCATAGCTTGTTCATAATTTATTCATATTTGAATGGTATGTTATTAACATCTCCATTGGAGAGAATTCTCCAAACAACCAGATGTATTTTTTCATAATATTGGCCAGGTGACTCTCATCCACCTGGCCACTCCTCATTTTAATAAGGTTTGTCGCGGGGGCTCTCCTATCTACATTACCCACTTTGCTTCTTCTTTTTGGGCTCTCTGGATCTTATCGTTGATGATGAGCATACGGTCGTCAAGCTGCTCAACCATTATCGCACATTCGTACAGCTCTTTCTTGATCTCTTCAGGCGCATCACTGTCGAACTTATAGTTCATCTTGTGCTCCAGGCTCGCCCAGAAATCCATTGCGATCGTCCTGATCTGGATCTCTACCTTGGTATCGACAACCGAATCCGACAGGTATATCGGAACGCTCACGAGCATATGGTAGCTCTTGTAGCCGCTTTCCTTCGGACTCTCAATGTAGTCCTTGACCGACAGTACCTTGATATCGTTCTGCTTGCTCAGCATATTGGCGATTCTGTATATATCCGAGGTGAATGAACAGATAATACGTATACCCGCAATATCATTCACATACTTGACCATGTTTTCAAGAGTTACATCATAGCCTTTTTTCTTGAGCTTACGGACGATCGATTCAGGCGACTTGATGCGTGACTTGATGTGTTCTATCGGATTATACTGGTGAATATGCTGGAACTCATCATTGAGTATCTCCAGCTTTGTTCCTATCTCTTTAAGAGCCGAATTGTGAAGAAGGATGATCTCCTCCCACGTAATATCCTGCTCCTTGCTGCTAAAATCTACTTCCAAAAATCCTACCCCCAATAAAAATGTCGAAGGTATTATAACATATAAAATGATAATCTTGAATCATTTCACGGATTATTAACAATTACAATTATACGGTTACATTGCGCTCTCGATCCGTTAAGCAGTGCTGTTCCCCCATGCTTTGACCTTTTGACATAATCATCATATAATCATTCCATGAAATTCTGGGCGCGTACTTTCAAAGACAACCGAATGATAAGGGACGAGGTCATCACAAACAGCGAAAACGATACGAGAACACACAAGGTTTTCGATGCGATAGACCGGATCAGTTATGATTTTGACATAGGAAGACCTATATGGCTTGATTCCAACATATCTGACTTCAAGAGATTTTCAAAGGTCAGATTCTATCAGGACAGCTTCATTGAAGAGATCCCTTTTGACTATCTTGAATTCTCGGTTCTCGAAGAAGACTGAAACAGACTAATGATTTCTTATAATCATCCGATATATCTATTGTAACCAAATATCAGACTGCATGGATAGGCATAACATTTCGAACGGATTCTTACGGGAATATCCGTTCTTTTTTGTTTGTGCTGATGATCCATGCTGAACATTTTATGAAGGAGGGATTATTTGTACATCAAGGACAGCAGTATAGGAATGGAATCCGCCAGAACTTATACTTCTGTAAGTGCGCAAAAGACCGGTACATCGGGAAGTATCCTCGCATTTCCCGGGATTCTTGCCGATACATACGGCGCACGGGGGAAACATGATGTTTCACAGACCGAAGGTGACGAGGAGGATCTTTCGGACAAAGCGGATGCACAAAATGCAAGGAATGATTTTGACAGCATCTTTAGCAAAATGCGGGCGTTTGCCGCAAGTGACTCTTATGAGACAAAGCTTCAGCAGGACGCAATGAACCGCATTAGGGTGGAGTGTATACAGTTTCTGTTATATATGCTCTTCGGAGCCGCAAACCACCATGACGGAACGGGTATAACAGCATCCATGGGCGGCGGAGCAGATACGATGGTATCCGAGGTTACGCAAACGTACCAGTTCTGCAGATCCGAAGCCGAGGAGACAAGCTTTAGGGGAACGGGGAAGGTCATAACCGGAGACGGAAGGGAACTCGATTTTGATCTTGAGCTTACGATGAGCAGGAGTTTTACTCAGTATTATGAGGAGAACATAACAACACTTCGAACGTTTACCGATCCGCTTGTTATTAATCTCGACTCGTCCATAGCTGAAGTTTCCGACGTCAGTATACGGTTTGATCTCGACTGCGACGGCGAGGCGGAAGAGATTGCCGCCCTCTCCCCGTCAAGCGGTTATCTCGCGCTCGATCTGAATAACGACGGGATAATAAATGACGGGAGCGAACTGTTCGGTACATCCTCAGGCAACGGTTTTGCGGATCTTGCCGCCTATGATTCGGACGGCAACGGGTGGATCGACGAAGCGGACGAGATATTTGACAGGCTTGTGATCGCATATATCAAAGAAGACGGCACTCAGGAGCTTGTCAGACTGAAGGATCGCGATGTCGGGGCGATCTGTACTCAAAGCGCTTCAACGGACTTCTCTCTTAACGACCTTGCAACAAACGAGACAAAAGCGCGGATACGCCGGACCGGAATATTTCTCTATGAAAGCGGCATGATCGGAACTGTCCAGCACCTTGATCTGGCGCAGTAGCTTTCAAAGGGTTCAAAAGGGGACGGTTATGTCAAAAACCGTCCCCTTTGACACTTATGTTACAATAATACCATGAATAGATATGATCTGATATTATATGACCTTGACGGTACGATCTGGGATTCGATCCCCATGATCTTAAAGTGTATTAAGCTCGCATATAATGATGTCATGGGACACTGCGACAGATCCGATGATGATCTGAAAAGCTACATAGGAAAACCTCTTGCCGAAACATTTATGATGCATGACAAGGACACGGCACAAGCGCTTATGGAAGCATATCTGGCGCATAACAAAGTCCTTCTCGAAAATGACGAAATACCTCTTTTTGACGGTGTTATCACCGAGCTGTACAAGATCAGGGATCTTGGGATATTACAGGGCTTCGTCACGAGCAAACGGTTCGTTTCGGCAAAGACCACACTCCGGCTGAAAGGGCTTGATGATTTCTTTGATGTAACGATATGCCAGAATGATACCGACAGGCACAAGCCCGCACCGGATCCAATCATTGCTGCCGCAAAGATTGCGGGCATAGAGGATATGAACCGTGTTATCTATATAGGGGACGCGGTTCCCGATGCGATGTGTGCCAAAAACGCCGGCGTTGATTTTGCGCTCGTAAAATGGTCACAGATGAATATTGAAAACGTTCTTGCCGCGGCTCCCTCCGGAAGCCGGATCATAGAAAAGTTTTCCGATGTCCTCTATCCTTCCTATGATGCGTAATAATTGATCAGGCAGCCTTTCTCAATAATCTCTCTCTCGTCATCGGTAAGCTCCGCCATGTGAAGCGTGAACTTCTCAAGACCGCCGTTTCGTACAACATAGGCTTCGATATCCGAAAGCTTTTTCTCTACCGCGTCTCTGATTTTCGGAACAAACAAATAATCCAGGTTTGCAAACGGCAAATCGCCCTTGTCTATAATAAACGGAAGCATTCCCCAGTTAATGAGGTTGCTGCGGTATCTCTTGGTCGCATATTCATTGGCAATATTTGCCCAGCCTCCGAGAACCTTCTGACAGCTTGCCGCCTGCTCTCTTGCCGAACCGTCACCGGGCTTTACCGCAAAGATCGTAGAGCCTATACCCGTGTTGTTCCCGTCAGCATCCGGATACTTCGATCTGACAGCATCCATCACCGGCCGGATCTCGGCAAGAACATCACACGGATCCTGTCCGGCAGCCCTTGCATCCTCTGCTGCCTTGACTTCTTTTGCGCGACCCACATATTGCGGATCCTTACGGGACAGCGCATACTCGGCAAGACCGAGCGGATTGGATCTGTAGGACGATGTTTCTCCTGACGGGATCAGCTCGTCCGTTGTCGTGACCGGATCATGTATCTCCGATACGACCTTCAGCAGAAGATTTTCCGGCAGGGGCTTCATTACAGGCCAGTCCTTGATGTTCGGTCCGAAATGTATCTCCTGCGACGGGTCGGCAATGCCCTTTGAATCAAACACCCTGTTCGCATATATCGTGCTGTCGAACGAATACCTGTATTTTCTGAGTGTATCCTTTTCTATCTGCTTAGTTGCGCTTGTAAGATAGCCCTTGTTTGCGGCTGTTGCTGCGATGGATCTTGCATCCATAAGGGCAACCGAAGATATCTGGCCGCTCTGAAGCTTGCTTCCCTCCCTGTTCGGGAAGTTTCTGGTCGAATGCCTGATGGAGAACGCGTTATTTGCCGGCGTATCACCCGCGCCAAAGCACGGTCCGCAAAAAGCGGTCTTAAGGACGGCACCTGTCTCAAGCAGCCTTGCCGCGCAGCCGTTTCTGATAAGTTCCATGTATATCGGCATTGATGCCGGATACACGCTTAATGTGAATTCTCCTGCACCGATGTTCTTTCCGTCAAGAATATCCGAAACCGCGCAGATATTCTCAAATCCTCCTCCGGCGCATCCGGCAACTATTCCCTGTTCAACGTAGAATCTCCCGTCTCTGATCTTATCCGTCAGTTTATAGGGAACCGCATTATCAAGTGAAACAGCGGCCTTTGCTTCCACATCCCGGAGGATATCCTCAAGATTCGAATTGACCTCGTCTATAGTGTATGTATTGCTCGGGTGGAACGGCATTGCGATCATCGGCTCGATATCCGACAGATCAACTTCGATCATTCCGTCGTAATAGACCACTTCTTTGGGCGCAAGCTCTTTGTAATCGTTTTCTCTTCCGTGAACGGCATAGAATTCCCTTATTGTTTCGTCTGTCTGCCAGATTGATGACAGGCATGTGGTCTCCGTTGTCATTACATCGACTCCGATACGAAAATCGGCGCTTAATGATGCGACTCCCGGACCGACAAATTCCATGACTTTATTCTTTACGTATCCGCTCTCAAACACTGCACCTATAATAGCAAGCGCCACATCCTGCGGCCCTACTCCGCATCTTGGCTCTCCTGTCAGATATACCGCAACTACTCCCGGCCGGTCAATGTCATAGGTACGACCGAGAAGCTGCTTTACCAGCTCGGGACCGCCCTCGCCCATTGCCATTGTCCCAAGTGCGCCGTATCTTGTGTGCGAATCAGATCCGAGGATCATTTTTCCGCCGCCGGCGAGCATTTCCCTTGCAAACTGATGGATCACGGCCTGATGGGGAGGAACGTAAATGCCACCGTATTTCCTGGCACACGTCAATCCGAACATATGGTCATCTTCATTAATGGTTCCGCCGACTGCGCACAGACTGTTGTGGCAGTTCGTCAGTACATACGGAACAGGGAACTTCTCCAATCCCGACGCACGGGCTGTCTGAATGATACCCACGTACGTGATATCATGGGATGTAAGCTTATCGAATCTGATCCTGAGCTTATCCATGCTGCCGGATGTATTGTGTTCCGACAAAATACCATATGCTATCGTGCCTTTGGATGCCTCTTCCTTTGAAAATCCGGCATTTTGAAATGACCCGTCCTTATCGGATACTATCTGCTGCCCTCCGACAAGAAACACTCCCCCGTCATGCAATTTGATCATCTGTTAACCTCCGAAAAAAACGGGGACTATCACTAGTCCCCGTACAATCATCTGTCTTTTGCGATGGGCGGATCAGAAATCGAAATACATATCAAATGAATCGTTAACTTCTCCGTTGATAACGCTGTAAACCTTCTGTTCAGCAATGTTCAGATAGATATCAATGCTCTTGATATCGGAAACCTTGATACCGAGATCATATTTAGCACGATCCTTTGCTGTCTTGAGATACTGCTTGAGAAGTGCATCTGCTGATATATTCTTAGTATCACTGATCGCAAATACAGCATTTGTCTTAACAACTGTCTTCTTTGCAGCTGCCTTCTTGGCGGGTGCCTTCTTAGCAGGTGCTGCCTTCTTGGCAGGTGCTGCCTTCTTAGCGGGTGCTGCCTTCTTGGCAGGTGCTGCCTTCTTAGCGGGTGCTGCCTTCTTAGCGGGTGCTGCCTTCTTGGCGGGTGCTGCTGCCTTCTTGGCAGGTGCCTTCTTGGCAGGTGCCTTCTTGGCGGGTGCCTTCTTAGCAGGTGCTGCTGTCTTTGCGGGTGTTGCTGCCTTAGCGGGTGCTGCTGCCTTAGCGGGTGCTGCTGCCTTCTGTTCTGCTACTGCTGCCTTGATAGCTTCTTTAGCCTTCTCAGGTTCTGTAACAACAGTCTTCTTAACTGTTACAGAGGGTTTCTTTACTTCTGACATAACTAGAATTCTCCTTTCAAGTTGCCTTTATCCTCATAGAAATACACTAAAATTAAGCAAAACCTTTATACATATCGTAAAATATATCGCAGTTATGCGGTTTTGTCAACTTTTTGCATATTTTTGTGAATAATTACCACAAAACCGAATAATATACGCGATTATTATGCAACTTAACAAGAAAATCACGCACGGATACTGTATCCGAGACTCCTGCCATCATTCACAAACATCTGAACCGTCTCAAGCGAGAGCTGCGTCAGATCCTTACCGAGGTTCGGAAGCTTTGCAAGGATCGGATTGGTAACGGTAATGATATCGGTACCGGCTTCCTGAGCCTGAATGATATTATAGACCTCCCTGCAGCTTGCCCAGAGTGTCTGGGTTCCGGGCTTTGCTGCCGCGATCTGCCCGGCTTTCTTCATCATCGGTACTGCGTCGACTCCCGTGTCCATGATCCTTCCGGCAAAGATTGATACTATATTATCCGTCCCATCGGCAAATGCATCTACCGTCTGCTCTATCTGCTCCATCGTCAGGATAGCCGTAACGTTGAGCTTCAGGCCATCCGCCGACAGCTTCCTGATAAGAGGTATGCTTGACTCGCCTTTTGAATTCGTGACCGGTATCTTGACATAGACATTCTGTCCAAGTCCGCATATGATCCTTGCTTCCTCTTCCATTCCGGGAAAATCATCCGCAAAGACCTCAAGAGACAGCGGAAGATCCGGTATTTCCTTCACACATTCTCTTGCAAAAGTAACATAATCCTTAACCCCTGCCTTCTTCATGAGTGTAGGGTTCGTTGTAAATCCTTTTACTATTCCTTTTTTATATTCGGCTTTCATAGCCTCGATATCCGCCCCGTCAGCGTATATCGCAATTGTAAGATCGTTCGAATTCATTCGTATGTCCCTCCTGTCTACATTGCGTTTACCATTAAATGCCATATTACTCCCTGCCATCCTTCGGCATGCGGAGTAATCCTTGCATCATCAACAACCGGGATCAGAACACACGCATCGCTGACCTGCCTTGAATAACCACCGTCCCTCGAGACAATGGAAATGATCTTCGAGCCGCGCTCCTTTGCAAGCTTGAGCGCATTTACAATGTTAAGAGAAGTTGTCATGCTTCCGCCTCCGACCGAGAACACCATTACGGAATCCTTCCCGTTCAAATGGCTGCATTTCAGCCATTCCGTAAATGTTGTTTCCCAGCCTTCGTCATTGGTTCTTGCCGTCAGTTCAGAAACATTGTCGGTAGGAGCATATGTCTCTATTCCCCCGATCTTTCTGAAATCATTGACCGCATGTGAGGCATTTGCCGCACTTCCGCCGACTCCGAGGATAAACAGCCTTCCCCCGTTCTTCTTCGTCTCGCGAAGAATCTCAATACCCTTTCCGATCTCTTCCTTTGACACCGTCTGCGCTATCCGAACGGTCTCGTCAAGGTACTGATCAATGTACTCTTTTGTCATAATTGTTCCCTCCTTTTCCCTGTATTATAGTAAACATGTGTTTACTATACTTATTTCCAAACAATATGACAGTATCTCAGAAGGGGATGATCCCCATTTCCAAGCAAAATATGTAATGCGGCATCTCCGTGATCATCGGACTATTGATGCTGCTTCGAACAGATCTTTGGCAATATACGTCGGGGTAATACTGCCAAGCTTTTTACACAGATCGCATTTGAGGTCGCCGATAAATATCGTCTGCAGTCCGACACTTGCACCGGCGGTCACATCCGAGCACGAATCTCCTATCATATATGATGCGGACATATCGATTGAATACTTCCTCATCGCCCTGTATATGAGTCCGGGCTCCGGCTTCCGGCAGCTGCACTGCTTTATCAGGAATTTCTCTTTGGTACGCGCAAGCTCCTTCGGATAATGCGGGCACATGAACAGATCGTCGATCTCCACCCCTTCCGCTGCAAGAGCATCAAGCATATAAGTGTTAATATCGTACAGGGTCTCAAGATCCGTCTTCCCCTTGGCAGCTCCGGGCTGATTGGTCACTATGAATATATAATATCCCTTTTCCTTCAGCATTCTGAGTGCTTCGACCACGTCCGGCAAAAATACAAACTGCGAGACCTTCATCGGACTGTCAAGCTGCTCGATATCATCATTCCATACTATCTCGTTGACAACTCCGTCCCTGTCAACAAACACCGCGGGATGATCTTCACTGTACCTTTTTGTAACATACCGGGAGAATTCGGAAAGAGACGCAGGACTTCCTATCTCATAGAAACGCTTTGTTACGACCATTGCCGTGATCTTTCCCTTTACGGACAGTTCATGCTGTATCCCGGCAATATCAAACGCCTCGTCCTCTCCGTAAGGTGCAAACAACGATTTTTCGTACATACAGGCGCCGTAATCGATATATTCCATATCCGGCGTCGTATTATTCTTGTCATATAACACGAGCCTGCTGCCGTCCATAACGACATTGCTCTTATCGAAGCGGTCGTTATTGCGCAATACGCTCATAAGAGCCTCTGCCCCCGCTTCCTTCCCTTTCCGGTAGCGGTACAGCATTTCCGAATAATCTATATCCATGAACGAATCGCCGTAGATCAGCAGAAAATCATCCTCGAGGCTGTCGTAAGCGCGCCTTACGGCTCCTCCCGTTCCAAGGAGCTTTTCTCCGTCATAGCTGTATCTTATGGATATTCCGCAGCTGCTCCCGTCCCCGTAATATTCCTCGATCATATCGGCCCTGTATCCGATAAGGAACAGGAACTTCCTAAATCCCCACGCCATGAGCAGTTCAAGCTGATAATCAAAGAAAGGTCTGCCGCACACTTCGACAAGCGACTTGGGGCAGTCCTTTGTGTAGTTCTTCAACCTGGTGCCAAGGCCTCCCATCAGCACCACAACCTGAACGTCGGCAGGATTCATCATAAGACTCTGGATCCTTCCTTTTCGAATCTGAATCTGACCTCACTCATTCCGGTATTCCTCATGGCATCGCGCAGCCTTGCCTTGTCCTTGACATAGAACATCAGGAATCCGCCGCCGCCGGCGCCGATCATCTTACCGCCCTGTGCTCCGTTTGCCAGCGCCATATCATACCATTCATCGATCTTCGGATTGCTCATTCCGCCGGAACGTTTTTTCTTGTATTCCCAGTGAGTGTTCATAATATCGGCAAATGTATCAAGATCGCCCTTTTCCAAGGCCTCTTTGCTCTGATATCCGAGGTTCTTTACGAAGTCAAGATTCTTCAGCATATCCTCGTTGTGCTCTTTGCTCTTGTCATTCTGTTCCTTCAATATATTACCCGCGGAACGCGAAAATCCCGTAAAATACAGTATCAGGTTGTCTTCAAGATTATACAGCGTCTCATCCGAGATCCTTAACGGGTCGACCCAGACGTATCCGTCCTTATGAAAGTTCATACAGGTGATGCCGCCGTAGCTGGCGATATACTGATCCTGCTTGCCGATAGGCTCTTTGAGCCGGTTCATCTCAATCTCACAGGCTTCCTCCGCAAGAGTACGTGTGGATACGATATTTCCCTGCATCGTGTGCAGGGCACGAAGAAGCGCCGTTGTAAAGGAGCTTGATGATCCGAGCCCGGTTCCCGCAGGGATATCCGCCATGGAACATACTTCAAGACACGGCCTCTTCCAGTCAAGCATCCTTAATGCTTCGCGGATTATCGGATGCTGGATATCATCTATGCTGTCGCATTTTTCAAACTTGGAATACTTGAGAAAATAACCCTTCTCAAATGTTTCGTGAAGAGTGATATAGACGTATTTGTCAATAGCGGCAGAGATCAGGAACCCCTCTCTTTCCTCATAATATGACGGAAGATCGGTCCCGCCGCCTCCGAGTGTTATTCTTAATGGACTTCTTGCAATGATCATTTCCTAATCTCCCGGTGCCTTATTAATCCCTTGCCGCAAACACCCACGGGTTCACCTGCAGATACTCGACTGTCTTGATAACACCTTCTTCGATGGTCGCTTTCGGTTTCCATCCGAGGGATCTTACCTTGGAAGTGTCAAGATATATGAACGGATTGTCGCCGATCCATCCCCTCTCGCCGCCTTCATATGAGAACGTGGGCGAAACTCCCAGCTTATTGCATATAAAACCTACCGAATCGTTAACCTCGACATATTCATCCGTTCCGAGATTATATATGTTGACCTTCTCTTTTGCGTTCCTGATCACCGTGAGTATCGCTTCCATACAGTCTCCGACATACAGGTATGATTTTTTCTGATGTCCGTCTCCGAGTATATGAAGCTTCGTCGGATCATCCGAAAGCTTCTTGCAAAAATCAAACACATGTCCGTGCGTATAGCGCTCTCCGAGGATCGAAACAAATCTGAATATATACACCGTAAAACCGAAACCTTCGGCATAGGCGGCAAGCAATCCTTCGCAGGCAAGCTTCGACGCTCCGTAAAGGGACGTCTGAACAGGGAACGGCGCGTTCTCGGGAGTCGGGATCACCTCGGCCTCTCCGTACACGGAACCCGTCGAGGAAAATCCTATTCTATTGATCCCGTTTGCACGCATTGCTTCAAGAACGTTATAGGTAGCTATCGTATTCTGCTCGAGATCCTTCCGCGGATGCTCGCATCCCATTCTGACGTCCGCATTGGCAGCAAAATGAAATACAAAATCACACCCCTTCATTGCTGCTGTCAGCGCTTCAAGGTCGAGGGTATCGCCTTCTATCAGGGTGAATCTGTCGTTCCTGCCTGCTTCCTCTAGGAATTCATGCCTTCCGGTGCTGAAATTGTCGTAAACAACTACTTCGTTTCCGGGTTCCGACAAAAGCCTGTCGGCCATGTTCGAGCCGATAAAGCCGGCTCCGCCTGTAATAAAATATTTCAAATGTCCCTCCTGTCTATGCATACAAGGTCGCTCGGCCATTTTTATTTCGACTTCGTCGAATGGGCCTCGCGGTGCAGACAGGCTCTTCCCACCTTCGGCGGGCCCCTCCTGTCTACATTATTAACAAGGTCGCTCGGCCATTTTTATTTCGACTTCGTCGAATGGGCCTCGCGGTGCAGACAGGCTCTTCCCACCTTCGGCGGGCCCCTCCTGTCTACATATCATACTCTACTTCATCTTCTACATCTTCTTTGAAGCTGTTTGCGTTGCGTTTATATTTGTCTTTGTCATATTGCAGATAACCGATCTTAACCTCTGTGCGTATCTGCTTGTCGGATATTCCTTCAAACCATGAATAATCTTTAAGCTTGTCTCTCAGTCTCTTCTCAACGATCTTGGTGCCGTTTCTGTCACAGGTGAGAATGATCCCGAACCCGCCGTTTTCATCGAGCGAATATACACGGTCTTCCAGGCGGACCGTATCAACTATAAGAAGTGATAACTGTTTGACTACCTTTTCATACTGGTCAGGTTTCAGAACCTTTTTCATTTCAGCGGGATAACGCAGTCTTAATATCATAAGCGATATAGGGCTGCCGTTTCTCTCCGCATAAGAGACCTGTGTCTGAATATCCATGAACATGCTTCTGAGATTATAGAGGCCCGTAACCGGATCGATCATTACAAGCTCGGAAATCTGCTTCCTGAGAAGAGCGTTTTCAAGCACAAGCGGTGTATACCGCTTAATATACAGAGCAATTCCCGTAACGCACATTGCGGGAAGCAGTATCCACAAGAAAGATACCGGCGGAAAATCGCTCTGAAGCGATATGAGCGAATATATCTTCAATCCCGCAAATACGACAGTTGCAACGGCGGCAACTATGACAGCGACAACAAGATTTCCCGCAACGGTAATGATCACAGACACTGCGAGCGCCAGAGTCATGATTATGTTTTCGGAAAAATAATCGCTTCCCGTTGAACTGGTGATCACCACTGCAAGGACGAATGACAGTAGCATCAATACGATGCCTAAATATGAAACAAACCCGCCGTGTCCGGCACTTACGGATCTTTTCTTCTCTCCACTCATGATCCACTCCAATTATGCCTGCAAAACTATAGTGAACGAATCATATTCGCTCACTGTTTAATATTGTATCATCATATGAAGTCGAGGTCAAAACATACATATCATGATATCCGCCTTTTATCCTGACTCTCTTTTCCCTTTCAAACCCGAGGCTCTCCAGCAGCTTTATACTTGCCGTGTTTTTCTGCCTGGTAAAAGCGATAAGATCATGCACGTTCAGTTCCTTCCATGCATATTCGATTATTGCGGCTACCCCCTCCTTCGCATATCCGCATTCTCTGTAGGGCTTACCGATAATATATCCTATCTCCGGGGCATCATACCCCTCTCTTACAGCAAGACCTGCCCTTCCTATAAGCTTTCCGCTCTCCCTGAGGGTAAGCGCCCATACGCCGTATTCAAAAAACCTGTACTGATTATTGATATATTCCCGCATATACTCCGCTTCCCTGACAGGGTCATCGTACAGATCCTCCATATATCTTGCAGCATCCGCATCGGAGTATACTTCATACAATGCAGGTATGTCTTCTATTGTCTGCTCTCTTATCACAAGGCGGTCGGTAACCGTTATGATCCACGGGATCCCGAAACGCCTCTGCCACATCCTGTTGATCCGTTCATATGACATGAATTCTATATCTTCAATACAGTATAAAACCTTTGAAAAGCCGCATTTTCGGTTGGATTCCGTATAGAGCGCCGCTGCAGCGATCCCGTTTTGATCTGTATACTCCGTTACCGGTTCGGAATCGGTAATTATGAATAACGTATCGGTATTTTCTCCGGGTGAACTGGTTAGATTTACCAAACACGCGATATCGTTTTCACGGATTTGGTTGTCATAATGTAGATATGTAAACCTGATTTCAGGTCTTTCGTTTGTGATGTTTGTGCAAAATGCCAGTATGGGGTCTTTGGGTGTATTTTTGTCAACAATTATTGCAATATGTGACAGATTTGCGTTAATATCGTCCATTTCCATTGTGTTTTTTCACTATTTCTCACATATGATTTGATGCAATTTCACGAAACACATGTTCATAATTTGTTCATATTTAATTTATATACTTTTCATTTGTGGAACATTTTTTATACATTTATGTGAACTATACTAACACCATAAGAGATGAGCCAAAACATTGCGAATACTTTTTCATAATAAATGCCAAGTAGCACGCTACTTGGCATCCTCCCTTTTTAGGGGCTTTATTCTCCCGCTAAATATGTAACAACCGCATCTACCGCCGTTTCTTCATCGGATCCGTCCGCTGTTACCGTTACGGTATCACCTGCCACAAGGACAAGTGTCATCATTCCCATTATGCTCTTTGCATTTACCCTCTTATCGCCATACTCGATATATACCGAGCTCTCATACTGGCTGGCTACCTGAACGAGCAAAGCTATCGGTCTTGCTTCAAGCCCGTTTTCAAGACGGATAACCGTTTCTTTTCTTGTCATAATTCTCCTCCTTTAGTTTTCTCCGCCAATTGGGACAATTTGCGAAGTCTATGATTAACTCCTGATTTTCCCAAAGTAGGTGTGCTTAATTCTCCGAGTTCCTTCAGTGTAGCTTCCGGATACGCTATCCTAAGATCCGCCATTTCCTTGAGGGCACTGGACAGATCACGGTACTCATCCGTTTCCATCAGCAGCCTGATATCCTCGATCTGCCTTTGGGCGGCATTAACTGTCTTGCCGATATTGGCAGTCTCGCAATTGACTTTCCTGTTAACGCTATTGCGCATTTCCTTGAGGATCCTCATGTTCTCGAAGTCCATCAGGGCAACGTGCGCACCCATAACATTCAGCGTTTCTACTATCTTGGTTCCATCCTTAACATACAGAACATGATATTTCTTGCGAATTATGGTTTTGGCGTCTATCTCAAAGCTTGCAAGCAGTTCACACAAAAAGCGCGCCTGTCTCTCATCCTGGCACACTATTTCCAAATGATATGATTTCTCGGGATTGCTCACGGATCCGGCGGCAAGAAAAGCGCCTCTTATATATGCGCGTCTGCAGCACGACTTCATCGTATTCGTCGTAACCATGATCGCCGACCTGACCTCTTCGGCCTTTGCCCGGTCATCTATCTCAAGTATGTAATATGAACCTTTTTTACTGTACATCGGCGAATCTTCCGTACAGTCTTTATTCATATTAAATGTTTTTATCAGTAAAGTAAAGAATTTTCTGACTGCCAGTTCATTTTCGGAAGAAATAACAATTTTACCGTCATTTTCTTCCGAATGCTTGGCGCAAAAGTCATAAACCGCAGCCATTTCGGCAAGCTGACAGTGTCTTGCAGTGCCGGTTACCCGTTCCAGTTCATCTTTGATATTTGAGGAAAATGACATTGTAATTATCCTCTTGCCGGATCCCGGAGGATCACCACTTCCGGCTCAAGCATTATACCGGACGTATTATAGACCTTTTCCCTGACATAATTAATAAGTTCTATAATATCATCCGCCCGGGCACCGCCCTTATTAATGACAAATCCGCAATGCTTTTCCGATACCTGCGCGCCTCCGACCGAATATCCCCCAAGACCTGCATCCTCGATCAGCTTCCCCGCAAAATGGCCTTCCGGACGCTTGAACGTGCTTCCGGCACTTGGAAATTCAAGCGGCTGCCTGTCCTTGCGGCGCTGTGCAAAATCCTCCATCCTGAGCTTTATTTCGCTCCTGTCGCCCCGGGCAAATTCAAGCTGTGCCTCCAGTACAACATATGAATGTTCTTTGGCGATACTCGTCCTGTATCCGAACCTCATTTCATCCGTACTTAAGATCACGGTATCTCCTGTCATGCAGTCAAACATCGTAACCGATGTTATAATGTCTTTCATCTCGCCGCCGTACGCCCCGGCGTTCATCACAACGGCACCGCCGAGCGATCCGGGAATACCCGATGCAAATTCCATTCCGGTAAGAGCGTTTTCATATGCGGCATTTGCCACCTTAGACAGCATCGCTCCCGCTCCTGCGCTGATCACATTGTCACAGACCTTAATATCTCCTGCCGCGTCCAACATGGAAACAATGCATCCCCTGTATCCTTTATCGGATACGAGCAGATTGCTTCCGTTTCCCATAACCGTATAGGAGACTTCGTTCGCTAAAAGAAGGCGGACAATATCTGTCGCCTCCCTGATACTCTGCGGTGTAACATATACGTCTGCCTTCCCGCCGGCCCTGAAAGTCGTATGCTTTCCCATATCCTCATCGGTATGGATATTGGATGCCGCAGTTACGCTCTTAAGTTTTTCAGCTATATCCTCTGTCAAGCCCGCTTTACTCCATCGATCACAAGCTTTGCAGACCCGTATATTCCGGCGTCGTTTCCGAGCGTCGCAAGCGCAAATTCAGATCCCCTGCTTCCGTGAAAAACATATTTTACGTAATTCTTTTTGACAACATCGATCACGATCTGACCGGCCTTGCTGACCCCGCCTCCGATAACGATCAGTTCGGGATTGACCACGCCCGCAACATTTGCAAGCCCTTTCCCAAGCACCTCACCGAATTCTTCAACGATCTCGTTTGCAAGAACATCTCCGTCCTTGGCCAAGTCAAATACTTCTTTAGCAGTCAATGTCTTATCTCTTAAAGCGGATGGTCTGCTGTCCGATGCCAGCTTTCTTCCGGCAAGCCTTACTATGCCCGTTGCGGATGCATATTGCTCAAGACAACCGTAATTGCCGCACCCGCATTTTTCGTCTTCATTGTCGTTTATATGGATATGCCCTATTTCTCCGCCCGATCCTTGCGATCCCGACAGTACTTTTCCGTTTATGATGATACCGCCGCCTACTCCTGTGCCAAGCGTTACAACGACAACATTCTCCCGGCCGCTTCCGCCGCCTTTCCATACTTCACCCAATGCGGCAGCATTGGCATCGTTACCGGCAAATACGGGAAGATCGATATTCTTACGCATCTCATCTCCGACATTAAAATTACCCCATCCGAGATTAACACATTTATGAACTACCCCTTTATCGTCAACAGGTCCCGGACAACTGATACCTATTCCGACTATATCATTCTCCGTCAGACCTTCGGAATCCATTTTCTTCCTGATCGATCCGGCAATATCGGGCAGTATGTTGGCTCCGTTGTTTTCCGTTCTTGTAGGAATCTCCCACTTGTCAAGAAGATCGCCCTCTGATGAAAAGAATCCCATCTTAACGGTAGTCCCGCCTATGTCAACTCCAAATACTCTTTTGCTCATCAGTCATCCTCTTCTCTCGTTTTCATTGAATTCTGGAATCTTGAATACAATTCCTGTGCCGCATTGTATCCCATCTTCTTCTGTCTGAAGTTTACTGCGGCAGATTCGCAGATTATCGCAAGATTACGACCCGGTCTGATCGGAATACTGTGGCATACGACTTTATTCCCGAGATATTCCGTATATTCCTCTTCAAGACCGATCCGGTCGTATTCCTTATCTTTGTCCCACTCCTCGAGCCGTATTACAAGATCAATGCTCTGCGTATCTCTTACGGAAGAAACACCGAAAAGCATTTTGACATCGACAATTCCTATACCGCGCAGTTCGATCAGATGTCGTGTAATGTCGGGAGCCGAACCTATAAGGGTATCATCGCTTACCTTCCGGATCTCGACCACATCATCACTCACCAGTCTGTGTCCGCGCTTAACCAGTTCAAGAGCTGCTTCCGACTTACCGATACCGCTTTCTCCGGTGATCAGCACTCCCTGACCGTATACATCGACAAGCACGCCGTGTACGGAAATGCACGGGGCAAGCTCCACATTAAGCCACCTGATTATCTCCGCCATAAGGTTCGATGTGCTCTTATGCGACATAAGAACCGCAACATTATGTTCCCGGGCGATTTCCAGGAACAATTCATCAGGCTGAAGATCACGGCAGAATACATAGCACGGCGTTTCATCACACAAAACGTTCTCGTACCGCTCCCTCTTGACCGACTCGTCAAGCTTGTTCATATAAGTGTATTCAACAAAGCCTATGATCTGTACCCTGCCACGTTCAAAATGCTCCAGAAATCCTGCGAGCTGAAGTGCCGGACGGTTGATATCGGGCTGGGTGATCTTTATTTCTTCCACATCAATATCCGGTGTCAGATTAACCAGTTTTAATTTGTTAATTACTTCACCAACTGAAACAGATCCCATATGTACCTCCGTTTATAGTGAATAAATTATAGTCAGTATACCATATACCCCGAGCTATTTGAATATGAAAATCCTCTGCTCAAACACCGCATGACGACCGGGGCATTATTCATTGTCATTGCCGGTCTTGTGGAAGAATTCGTATACAGACCTTGCCGCCTGCCGGTTAAAACTCTCCAGTGCTTCCAGTTCCTCTTCCGAGGCCTCTTTGATATCATCAAGAGATTCAAAGGATCTCATCAGTGATTTACGCCGCGCGGGACCGATTCCCGGAATATCGTCAAGTATGGAATGAACCTGCTGACTGCTGCGAAGCTTCCTGTGAAAAGTGATCGCAAATCTGTGCGCTTCATCCTGTATCCTTGTGATCAGGTGGAATCCTTCCGACGATGATGATATAGGCAGCTCCACATTATTGTAATACAGTCCTCTTGTCCTGTGATTATCATCCTTGACCATGCCGCAGACAGGAATATCCAGCCCGAGATCATCCAGCACTTCTTCGCATATATTAACCTGTCCCCTTCCTCCGTCCATGAGGATAAGATCAGGAAATTTCGAGAACTTACCGGGTGTATCTGTACCATCTCTTTCTTTAAGACCATGTTCGAATCTTCTTGTCAGCACTTCTTCCATGCTCGCATAATCGTTCGGACCCTCAACCGACCTGATCTTGAACTTCCTGTATTCGTTGGGCTTGGGTCGCCCGTCCTCGTACACTACCATTGATCCGACCGATTCAAAGCCGCTTATATTCGATATATCATAAGCTTCCATGCGATGGATACCGGACAGTCCCGTGATCTTTTCGATCTCCTCGACCGCACCTTTAGTTCTGTCGTGATCCCTCTTCAGCTTCTCAATGTCCTGATCAAGTTTGATCCGGGCATTTTCTTTTGCCAGCAATACAAGCTTATCCTTTTTCCCCTTTTGCGGGATCGTGATATTAACCTTCGAGCCCATCTGCCGGCTCATCCACTCTTCGATAAGCTCCCTGCCCGACGGCTCTGCGGACAGCAGTATCTCCTTGGGGATAAAGGGCGCACCCGAATAGAACTGCACAAGAAATGCCGCCAGAATATCCTCTTCGGACTCTTCTCCGGCATGCTGCATATAATAATGTTCTCTTCCGACTATCCTGCCGCCCCTTATGAAGAACATCTGGACGATAACGGATTCATCGTTACCCGCCAATGCTATGACATCCCTGTTCTCATCACCTGTATCTGTAATCTTCTGTTTCTCGGATACCTTCCTGACGCTTTCGATCAGATCCCTGTACTCTATTGCCTTCTCATAGTCCATCGCATCCGAGGCGGCCTGCATTTTATCCGTAAGCTCCCGTGTAACCTCTCTGTGATCACCGCCCAGAAAATCCAGCACCTTCTCTATATTCTGTCTGTATTCTTCCGTGCTCACAAGACCGTCGCACGGCGCCTGGCACTGCCCCATATGATAATACAGGCACTTCCTTGCCCCTCCGTTTTCCTTATCATCGGAAGGAGAGATCTTCATCCTGCAGCCCCTGACCTTATACACTCTTCGCAAAAGGTCTATAGTCTCCCTTACTGCTTCACCTGACGTAAACGGGCCAAAATACCTTGCATTATCCTTGACGACCTTGCGGCACATCACGATCCGGGGGAAATCATCCGCGACGGTTACTTTGATGTACGGATAGGTTTTGTCATCCTTGAGCATCGTGTTGTATTTGGGCTGATTTTCCTTGATAAGATTATTCTCGAGAACAAGAGCTTCAAGTTCGGAATCCGTAACAACATACTCGAACCATGCGATGTTCCTGACCATCTGCTGTATCTTGACGCTCTTTTTGGTGCTTTCGCGAAAATATGATCTTACACGATTCCGTAAGATGACTGCTTTTCCTACATATATTATGACATCATCCTTGTCGTGCATCATATAAACGCCCGGGCTTTTGGGCAGTTTATTCAGTTCCTCCTCAATGTCAAAATCCCTTTTGTTCATGTCTATATATTACCATATATCTTCCGGCAGAGAACGCAAAAAGAACCCTGCAATCCTGTACGATGACAAAACGCAGGGTTCCCCTTTATAATAATGGATTTATTAAGGGCTTGTCTCTCCAAGCGCGCCGGCATATGTATTCCCGTTTGATTCTTTTCTCTTAAAAATCATACTGTTTCGTCAACTGTAATTCCCTTTTGAACGATGTCATGATCTATACCTGCTGCTGCGGGCTGCACATCATTATCCTCTGTTTCATCTTCGGATTCTTCGTCGGTCTCGTCATCGGGATATTTTGTCCGGAATATCTCCATGAACTGTTTGCCGGTGATGCTCTCTTTCTCGAGAAGATAGGCCGCCAGCCTGTCAAGCAGATCCCTGTTCTCGTTAAGAAGACGTTTCGCCTCCTCGTATGCCTGCGAAAGTATCCTCATTACTTCCTCATCAACGCCCGCTGCCGTTTCATCAGCACATTCCATGACTACGCGTCCGCTCAGGTACTGATCCTCAACACTTTCAAGCTTGATCAGTCCGAACCGTTCCGACATTCCGAATCTTGTGACCATAGCCCTTGCAAGATCCGTTGCCTTTTCTATATCGTTGCTGGCGCCGTTTGTGATCGAGGCAAATATCAGTTCCTCGGCTGCGCGTCCCGCAAGAGCGGTAACAATCTGTTCGTACAGCTCTTCCTTGGACTCCAGATGCTTTTCCTCCTCGGGTACATACCATGCGTAACCGAGAGCACCCATCGTTCTCGGGACTATCGTTATCTTCTGTATAGGATCGGTATTCTTCTGAAGTGCCGATGCCAATGCATGACCTATCTCGTGATAAGATACTATCCTGCGCTCCTTCTTGGTCATTATGCGGTCTTTCTTCTCTTTACCCATCATAACGACCTCTATCGCTTCGAGAAGATCCGCCTGGTTAACCGCCTCTCTTCCCTGCTTGACCGCATTTATGGCGGCCTCGTTGATCATATTGGCAAGATCGGATCCTACGGCACCCGCAGTCGCAAGCGCTATCTCGTCAAAATCAACCGAATCGTCAAGAAGAACATCCTTGGAATGAACCTTAAGAGTCTCTTTACGTCCTTTAAGATCCGGCTTATCAACGATGATCCTCCGGTCAAATCTGCCGGGACGCAGCAGCGCCTTATCAAGTATCTCGGGTCTGTTTGTCGCCGCCAGTATCATTATACCCTTTGCGGTATCGAATCCGTCCATTTCCGACAGGAGCTGGTTAAGCGTCTGCTCTCTCTCGTCATTACCGCCGCCGTAACGTGAATCCCTTGATTTTCCTATTGCGTCTATCTCATCAATAAATACGATACAGGGTGCGTTTTTCTGGGCATCCTTGAACAGATCCCTTACACGCGACGCTCCGACGCCGACATACATCTCTACAAAATCGGAACCCGCAAGCGAAAAGAAGGGCACATGCGCTTCACCCGCGACCGCTTTGGCAAGAAGGGTCTTGCCGGTTCCGGGAGGGCCGACCAGAAGTGCGCCCTTCGGAAGCTTTGCACCGATCTTGACATACTTGCCGGGATTATGGAGAAAATCAACAACCTCCTGCAAAGATTCCTTTGCCTCATCCTGACCGGCAACGTCCTTGAACGTGACTCCCGTTTCTTTCTGGATATACATTTTGGCGTTGCTCTTTCCGACGCCCATAATTCCGCCTCCGCCCATTCTGCGCATAAAGAAGCTGATTATGAGCCAGAATATAAGTATCGGCAGAATATACGACAATACGAACGAGATGATCAGCGATGAAGAATCCGATTCTTCCTGTTCGAATGTGACTCCGGCATTAAGGAGCCTGTCCGGCAGTGAATCGTCATATACCGGGATCGTATAATACGTCATCGGAACATATACATTTTCCTGTCCTTTGGGTACTATCGTGATCTCATCATCCCCTATGGTCACGCTTTCCACTTCACCGCTTTCCACTTTTTCTATGAATTCATCATATGTTATCTTCTGATTTGTAGCACTCGATAACATTGATCTCATATATGAAAGGATTACAAATAACACGATGGAAACAACAATGATGACCAGCAGCATCTGCTGGTTCTGTTTATTATTTTTATTGTTATTTCCGGAATTATTATTCTGATTGTCCATATGAGTGTCCTCCGAATTGACCATCCTGTACAATAACCCGGTCACCGGGTGATGGGTTGTCGATTTATTATAGTTATAAAGACGCGTAAAATCAACTTATAAGATGTGATTTTTCTGTGTATGTGTTATAATTTGTCACGATTCTGGTTCCTGAGGATATTAACACATGTATCTTCCATCGTATTCATTCATCTTCATATTTCTGCCGGTCACGGTTATTCTGTACTGGGCAGCCACCCTGAGGGATAAGTATACTCTCGGTAAAGCAGTTCTGCTGACGGCTTCGATCGTATTCTATGCCATGTTGTCACCCGGCATAAAAGGACTTGCGGCTCTTATGATATCTGCCGGGGTAAACTATCTGATCGCAACGTTCGCCCTTAAGGGGAGCCGTCCCCGGCATGTGCGAAAGGCAGCAATGATCACCGGTGTTGTACTGGATATCGCGATGCTTGTCTATTGCAGATATCTGTCATATATACAGCAGCTTATAGAAAGTGGAGGCGGTCCGTCATTTTCGTTTGAAGCAATAGTCGTCCCGGTAGGTATCAGTTATTTTACCTTTTCACAGATAGCGTATGTGGTTGACTCATACCGCGACCCCGACGTTACATATTCGATTCTCGATTATCTTCTGTTCATAAGCTTTTTCCCGAAGATAACCGTAGGCCCTATCGCTCTTACAAGCGAGATGATCCCGCAGTTCAACGATCCGGCAAGAAAACGGATAAGCTATGACAATATGGCAAAGGGCTTCTACAGATTTACCCTCGGACTGTCCAAAAAACTGCTTCTTGCGGACAGCCTCGGCAAATTTGTCGATATCGGGTATGCTAATATTCCGAATCTCGGAACACCCGATTCACTCCTCGTGATCCTTTCCTATACACTCCAGATCTACTTTGATTTTTCGGGATACTGCGATCTGGCCTCCGGTATATGCCTGATGCTCAATCTTGATCTGTGCGAAAACTTCGACGGTCCTTACCATTCCCTTTCGATAACGGAATTCTGGAAGAGATGGCATATCTCACTGACGAGGTTTTTCCGGAATTATCTGTATATTCCGATGGGCGGAAACAGGAAAGGAAAGATAAGAACATATCTGAACAACCTGTTCATCTTTCTTGTAAGCGGTCTGTGGCACGGAGCCGCAACGCATTTTGTTCTGTGGGGACTGATCCACGGTGTCGGTATGATAATCAGTAAAGTCGTTACTCCCGTCAGCACTAAACTCCCGAAAGCGCTTCGCTGGATCGTAACGTTTGCTTTCGTTAACCTTGCATGGGTGTTCTTCAGAGCCGACGATACCGTTGTAGCGCTTGACATGCTGAAGCAGTTATTTACAGGCGGATTCATCCCGCTGAACAGTTCGCTTATTGCCGTATGCATACCGGCAGAGTTCCAGCTGGTGCAGTGGTTGGTATTAAAAGCGGCGCCCGATCTTACGTTCTACAGCGGATGTTTCATATGGATCGCACTCATAGCCGCAGCCTTGTACTTTGCGGCATTTTCCAAAACAATGCGGCAGCGGTGCGACGGCTTTAAAGCATCCGGCAGGATGGTCGCGGTCACGGTTATCCTGTTTGCCTGGTCGGTATTGTCGCTGTCCGAGGTTGCCGAATTCATATACGTTAATTTTTAGATCATGACAAACAAACAATACTTTATAAGATCAATTGCATACTCTGTCGGTGTTCTTCTGATAATTGCGGCGCTTACGGTGATAATAGATCCGTTTGTACATTATCACGCGCCGTTCTTCGGTCTGGCCGCGGCAGAGACCGAAGAGCGCGGTCAGCAGATCGGTGTCGCCAAAAACATGCACTACGACACCGCGATAGTCGGCTCGTCCATGAGCGAAAACTTCGAGGCCGGATGGTTCGACGACGGCATCATCGGAAACGATACGGTTAAGCTGTCAATGCAGGGAGCCCATTTTGACGATTATTCAAGACTCCTGAACGTTGTACTGTCCAAGCCCGATACCAAACGCGTTATCATCTCTCTTGACAATTATCTGCTGCTTCACAATCCCGACGAGTATCCGACAACGATACCCGAATATCTTGAAAATGACGATATCTCCGATGACATATACTATCTGTGGAACAAATCGGTGACATTCGTATTTCTTCCGCAGTTTATAATCAACAACATAACAAACGGGTTTTCCGCAGACAGCGCCTACGTCTGGGCAGACAGATACAGATTCGACAAGTATGTGGCAAGGGCAACCTATCTGCCATTCAGACTGATGCAGCAGCAGGAAGAGGAGCGCTTTAATGCGTATTATGAATATGTCGATGAATTTCTTGCCGGTATGAAGCCATATATAGAAGCCCGTCCCGATGTAACCTTCATCTTCTATTCGCCCCCGTACAGCATTCTCTATTGGGACGACTGTATCCTGCGTGGCAGATTGACGGCTGAGATATGTGCGCAGAATGAGGTTTTCAACGCTCTCCTTGATTATGATAACGTTCGCATATTCTATTTTCAGGATAACTGGGATATCATAACGGATCTTGACAATTACAAGGATTACTCGCACTTTTCCAAGGACATCAGTCACTACATATACGAGTGCATGCGCGACGGTAAGTGCGAGGTAACAGAAGAAACTTCATATGACACGCTCTTGAAATTTTCCGAGGACGTTGCCGCTTACGACCACGAAGTATCCTTCCATTAATATCCCTTGCTATTGCCACAGATATCGGGGATACACGCCCTGTTGTTTTAATCCGGCGATCCTGCTCCTGACATATTCCCTGTCTTCTTTGTATGTAACTCCGAACCATTTGTCGGATGAAGAAAGCACTTGTACCCTTGCCCTGCCAGACCTTATCATGCCGTCGACGACAAACGGCAGATAGCACTCGGCCTTTTCGATATTATGCGGCAGCTCTTCCCTGTAGAACCTTGCAAACGCATCATCAAGTTCCGCAAGAAAATCCTCGCCAAATCCCCATATGTTCATGCTTGTGATCGTATCCGGAGAAATGGGTATATAATCGCTGCCGTTCTCGGTATACGCAGCGCCGTCTTCTGTACGGATGATCTTGGTCCTCTCTACGATATCAACAAGATTTCCGTTTTCATCCACCGAACATATCCCCCGGCTGACAGACCCGTTTTCGGTAAGCGTGTTCCCAAGCTTATATCCGACCATACAGTAATTCCCGGGCTCTCGGTTTGATGTGACAAGATAATCGTATATCCGCTTAAACGCTTCCCTTCCGTAAAAATCATCCGCATTGATCACCGCAAAAGGTCCGTGTACGACATTTCTTGCACTTCTGACGGCATGCGCGGTTCCATACGGCTTGGTGCGGCTGCTGTAGAATTGTTCACCCTCCGGAATATCGGTCAGCTCCTGAAATACATATTCGATCTTTATATGGCTTGCAACAGCATCGCCAACAGCTTCTTTGAAAAGCTCGTGATCTTCCCGCTTGATTATGAATACTACCTTCTCAAAGCCGGCACGCATAGCGTCGAATATGGAAAAATCTATTATTTTATCATTTTCATCATCAACAGTATCTATCTGCTTGAGTCCGCCGTAACGCGACCCCATGCCCGCTGCCATGATGACAAGTACAGGTTTATCCATTATGCCTCCTTATCCTTCTTCTTAACTGTCCTGACAGGTTCACTCGTAACATCGATACCGAGACGTTTGAACGTCCGTATATCGGCAGGCGACAGCATCACCGACGTATGCGCCTGGAGTCCCTTGAGCTTCGGTATCTGTGACAGGGCGATCTTAGCGTTCTCATCGGATATTGAAGCGATCGATAGCGCTATTAGGACTTCATCTGTATGAAGCCTGGGATTCCTGCCGCCGAGGAACTTTACTTTCAGTTCCGCGATAGGTTCGATCGCTTCGGGGGATATCAGATGGGTATCATGATCGATACCGCCCAGATATTTGAGCGCATTGAGCAAAAGCGCCGCTGACGCCCCGAGAAGATCCGTTGTCTTGCTTGTGATGATCGTGCCGTCCTCAAGCTCTATTGCGGCAGTCGGAACTCCCAGCTTAAGAGCTCGGTCGTTCGCGGCAACCGTAACCTTTCTGTAGTCTGTGGTTATCCCTGCCTGCTTCATCAGGAAATCTATCTTAAGCACTTCACTTTCATTGGCTTTTTCTTCAACAACCCTGTTGAGCGTCGTGTAGTATCTTCTGATTATCTCCTGCTTTGATGCTTCACAGCATATGTCATCATCTATTATACAGTTGCCGGCCATATTGACGCCCATATCGGTGGGCGATTTGTACGGACTTAGCCCGTATATCTCTTCAAACATGGCGTTCAGCACCGGGAATATCTCAATATCCCTGTTGTAGTTGACCGTCGTCTCTTTGTACGCCTCCAGATGAAATGGATCGATCATATTGACGTCGTCAAGATCCGCCGTCGCCGCTTCGTATGCCAGATTGATCGGATGCTTGAGCGGGATGTTCCATATCGGGAACGTCTCGAACTTGGCATATCCCGCCTTGATCCCGCGCTTGTTCTCATGATAAAGCTGGGACAGGCACGTTGCCATTTTACCGCTTCCGGGACCGGGAGCTGTTACTACAACGAGAGGTTTTGTCGTGATAATATAATCGTTCTTGCCGAATCCTTCATCACTCATGATAAACGGGATGTTGGACGGATAACCTTCAATGAAATAATGCATGTAGACATTGATGTTTCTCTTCCGCATACGCTCCTTGAACTTCTTGGCCGTCTCCTGCCCGGTAAAATGCGTAACGACAACCGAAGAGACATACAGCCCCATGTCTTCGAACAACTGCTTGAGCCTCAGGACATCCTCGTCATATGTGATCCCGATATCACCCCTGACCTTCTTACGGTCTATATCCATCGCAGAGATAACGATCACGATCTCCGCCTGATCTTTAAGCTGCATCAGCATCCTCAGCTTACTGTCGGGTTCGAATCCGGGAAGCACTCTTGACGCATGATAATCATCATACAATTTCCCTCCGAACTCCAGATACAGCTTGTCTCCGAATTTTCCTATCCTTTCAAGGATATGCTCCGACTGCATCTTCAGATATTTTTCATTGTCAAATCCTGTCTTCATATATCTCTCCCATCCGCTTTATGATCATTTATAGTAAACGCATTAAAGATAACACATGATGCATTACGCATTCAATATATCAGTCACATTCCCTTATCTTCTTCCGAAGCGGGAGAACCATGTTGGGCGCAACGGACAGTGCATCTATTCCCATATTGATAAAATCCTGAGTATGGGTCAGATCTGCCGCCGCTTCTCCGCATATATCAACGGGTATACCAGCCTTATGCGCATTGTTTACCGTTATTTCTATCATTTTCATGACAGCCGGATGTATCGAATTGAAGTATGTCTCAAGTTTGGGATTCTGACGGTCAATAGCAAGTGTGAACTGCGTCAGGTCATTTGTTCCTATGCTGAAGAAATCAACCTCTCCTGCAAGCTCTTCACTTATCATTACGGCAGCGGGAGTCTCGATCATGATCCCCAGCCTGACATCCCTGCTGTATTCAATATTATCGCTGTCAAGCTCTGCCGTTACCTCCCTGATGATATCCTTGATCTGCCGGATCTCTTCAACAGAGATTATAAGAGGAAACATTATATCAAGGTTTCCGAATACGGATGCGCGAAACAGTGCGCGAAGCTGGGTCTTAAATATACCGGGCTGCGCAAGGCTGATCCTGACCGCACGGTATCCGAGTGCGGGATTGTTCTCTTTTTCTGGTCTGAAATACGACGCCTGTTTGTCCGTACCAAGATCCAGAGTCCTGATTATGACCTTTCTGCCCCGCATTTTCTCGAGAACTTCCCTGTAAATATTAAACTGCTCTTCTTCCGTCGGGTATGTAAGAGACTCAATATATATGAACTCGCTCCTGAACAGTCCTATTCCGCCGGCATCGTACATGAGCGCCGTTTCAACGCCTTCCGCGCTTCCGATATTTGCATAGACATTAATGTATTTACCGCCCCTGGTAATATTATTCTTGCCCTTAAGGAGCAGCAGCATCTTCTGATGTTCTTCGTACTCCTTCTGTTTTTTCTTCATCCGTTCCAGCGTTTTCTTATCCGGATCTATGATCAGCTCGCCGCTTTGCCCGTCAAGTATCGCGCACCTGCCGTCGTATATGGATAGCATCTCCTGACCCAGTCCTATGATCGAGGGAATGCCCATTGTTCCGGCAAGGATCGACGCATGGCTGACCTGGGATCCGAACATGGTCGCTAATCCGAGAACATTGTCACGGTTAAAACCCACAATATCACCTGCGCTGAAATCATCCGACGCGTATATGCACGGCTCCTGCGGCAGCACCATTTCTCCCTCGGCTCCGCACAGTATCCTGAGCAGACGTTCGGATACATCACGCACATCCGCCACATGACTCTGCATATATTTATCTTCTATTGATGTAAACAGCCGGGAAAACTCATCCGATGCAAGAACTACGGCATACGCCGCATTGAGTCTGGACTCTTCTATCTGTTTCCTGACAAAGCTGATATATTTGCCGTCCTCAAGCAGCATTTCCTGCGCGACAAAGATCGATGCGTTCGTCTCTCCCAGATAAGGGACGGAAGAATCATACAGCTCTTCCAGTTGACTGATCGCTTTATTTCTGGCATCCTCAAACAGCTTTAGCTGGGCATCCGTATCTTCCACGGTCGCTCTGGATATATGCTTATCGGGATGCATATATACGAAAAGCCTTCCTATGACTATTCCCGATACGACTTTTGTTCCCTTTAGCGTAACCATATGCCCTCCGCAGCAACAGATCCTTTCAAGATTTATTACTACCTATACTACCATATTTTGTAGTATAATTCATTTGTTTGGAAAATATTGTGTAGAACACGAAAGGATTCATTATGACCGATCAAAAGAAAATGCAGCAGGATCTCGTACTGTCGGCAGTCCTGACACTCATACTCTTCTACCTGTCGACGGGACACGGTCTTCTTAATCTGCCTTTCCCCGGGGTGTTGAGAAGCAATCCGGTTCTATTGTACATCATTCAAATGCTGCTGTCTCTTTCGGTCATATTCATTAACCGGCATCTGCTTGCGGGAGGTTTTGCATCACTGTTCCACCTCTCGCCGAATATGGATTGCCTTGTTGTTCTCGGAGCATCGGCGGCATTTATATACAGTACCGTAATATCTCTTTTAAATATCATATTCTATAAGAACTCCGGGGAATACACCGGAGAGAATGAACTGTATTTTGAATCATGCGCCCTGATACTGACCATTGTCGCGGCAGGAAAGGTTCTCGAAAAGGCCGCAATGGGCAGAACATCAAATGCTCTTCAGGACCTGTCGGATATGTCCCCGAAAACCGCGCTTCTTCTTGTAGACGGCAGGGAAGTCGAGACAGCGATCGACGATGTCAAAACAGGGGATATTTTTGTTCTCAAGCCCGGTATGAGTGTTCCCGTTGACGGGATAATCGAATCGGGAACAAGCGCGGTCAACGAATCGTCGTTAACAGGTGAATCAATGCCAGTCGATAAGGAACCCGGTATGAGTGTTTCGGCCTCAACGATTAATCTGACCGGATTTCTGACATGCCGCGCTACTAATGTCGGCAGCGATACCGCTTTTTCAAGAATAGTGCAGATGGTATCCGACAGTTCATCGGGCGAAGCTCCCATTTCCAGGCATGCAGACAAGATCTCCTGTTATTTCATTTTTGTTGTCATAGTTCTGTCCGTCATAACGTTTGTCTTCTGGCACATAAGCGGCTTTGAGATAGGATTTTCGCTTTCCAGGGCTATATCCGTACTCATAGTCAGTTGTCCGTGCGCACTTTCGCTTGCGGCTCCGGTTTCGATAATGGCAGGAACCACCGTCGGCAGCCGGCACGGCATACTGTATAAGACCGCCCAGTCCATAGAATCAGCGGGGAAAACCGAGATAGTCGTAGTCGATAAGACCGGTACTCTCACTACAGGCGAACCGAAGGTAACGGATATAATCAGTACGGAAGGCGATATTGAGCACCGCGATCTTCTGTTATCCATTGCTTACGCTCTTGAGAGCAAAAGCGAACATCCCGTCGCGAAAGCAATATGTTCGTTCGCGTCAAGCCGTTTCGTTCCGGTTATGGAGACAACCAACTTTGAATCGATACCCGGAAAAGGAATCAGGGCTGATCTCGTCCTTGCGGGCAGCAATCATACGGTCTATGCCGGAAACGAATCATTTATCGCGGAATCCCTATTGGGTGATAACAATGCAAAATTCAATAATGAATTCTCATCGGCGGTAAATTCATTCCTGGCGGAAGGCAAAACACCTACACTGTTTGCTTCGGATTCCGGAATGCTCGGAGTGATCGCCGTATCCGACGATATCAAAGATGAAAGCTATGCCGCGGTTCATGCACTTCGAAATGAAGGAATACATGTCTGCATGGTAACGGGTGACAACCTTGCCGCCTCCGAATCGGTCGGCTCACAGCTCGGAATAGAAGCGGATGATGTCATATCGGAAGTCATGCCGGATGAAAAAGCGGCAATAGTCCAGAAGCTTAAGGAAACCGGAAGGGTTGCAATGATCGGAGACGGCGTTAACGATGCTCCGGCTCTTACCGTTGCAGACACCGGGATCGCAATAGGCGCCGGAACGGATGTGGCGATCGATGCCGCTGATGTCGTTCTTATCAGAGACAGTCTTGTTGCGGCAGTCGATTCCGTCAGGCTGTCAAAAGAAACCCTCAGAATAATACACCAGAATCTGGTCTGGGCTATTTCCTATAATATCATTGGTATTCCGCTTGCCGCCGGATGCTTCTACAGGGCATTCGGATGGCTCTTAAACCCGATGTTCTGCGCCGCCGCAATGAGCATCTCGAGCATTTTCGTCATAACAAATGCACTTCGCCTGTTCTCATTTACAACAACCAAGATATCGGTCAGAGAATCCACAGATGATGAAAATATGCTATAATATCGGTGTTTATGAAAATTCTAAGATCGCTTAAGAGCCTTTTTAACAGGAGTGCAAGAAAGCTCCGGAAAGGCATCGGCTTAAGCAAAAAAGAATTATTAGTAATCACCGTGTCTACTGTCGGAGTTGTCATTGCGGCATCTCTTATTATCATTGTGCCCAGAATCATATCCTCCGAAGATAATGCCGGCGAATATACCGGTTTTGAAATACCTATTGAAAATAACGTGGCAAATACCGAATCATCCGAAGAACTTGAAATAACCATAGTCGAAAGCGCCTCTGCCGATACAAAGATTAACAGCACTGCCGATACAACTGTACTTGCTCTCAAAGAGGACGCTAAGGACGGATACATTAACCGCTGTGTATTCCTCGGAGATTCGAGAACCGTTGCCATGGTCAATTACGGCCTTATCAACGATGATGCCGCCCTTGCACAGATAGGTATTTCCCACCCGTCATTTATGAGCAATACTTTTGTCAATAATGCCGGTAAACAATATACATTAAAATCATACCTTGCATCACATCAGGCACCTGTCATATATATCGCTCTCGGTGTCAACGGAATAAACGATCCGAGTGAAGAACATTACAAGACCACATTTGAAGATCTGATCGATAAAGTTATGGAACTGTCCCCCAATTCCAATATAGTTCTCATGTCGATCGGTCCTGTTGACGACAACGGGCCATACAAGAAGACCGTGCAGAATTCATGGATAAATAAATACAATGATTTTCTGCTTGATACGGCAAAAGACAAGCATATATTCTATCTTGACATTTCAGAACTCCTGACGGGAACTGACGGGCAGGTGAAGCGCGAATACAATGGCGGTGACGGGCTTCATTACAGCAGTGCGGGATGTAAGGCAATATTTGATTACATAGTCAAACACCCCGTTCCCGGTATTTCGGATGACGGAGAATACGTGGTTCACTATGTGAAACCAAATCCGAACAATACTATAGTTACAATGGACGATGGCTCCGAGATCGATGCCGAAAAACTGCAGGAGCTCATGAATATGATGATGGAAGGGATTCCGGCTACGGCTACGCCGACACCGGCTCCGACGGATACACTTATACCGGATAGTTACTATGAAGATAATAATGAAATTGATCCAAATACTTCAACATCAACAAATGTAGATGTTACCGACAATAGTAATACGGGCAATACCGATTCTGATAGTGGCAGTTCTGACAATGATGACGGCACTGAAGATGACGATGATACAAGTAAAGACGATGAATCCGACAGTGACGATGAAGAATAATAAAGTATCTTTAAGCACGGATGCTTATTTAAAAACATAAATATTAGGATAAATCCAAAGCTCTTTCTCTTTTGGCAAGTTCTTGTTTTGTCCTGCGATCTTTGCTTTTTTCGAGCTTTATGACCGCCGCTGATTTTGAAGGTCTTGCCATGTCTGTTTTCCAATAAAAAAGCACCGGATCTCCGATGCTTTTCTAAATAATATTCGCCTGTATGCTTTACGCGATGTCGAGTCTCTCTTTTAGGGCCTCCTGTAATACCTGCGAAAAGTTCAGGCCCGCGTCCGTTGCCTTCTCATTAAGCCATTCCGGTATTGACAGCGTCTTCTTTACAGCTTTGTTGTTGTGCATTCTGTGATATTCCTCAGTGTTGCAACGAATATAATTGACAAAATCATTCTCCCCCAGTTCGAAGTTCTCGCTCGCATCCGGAATGTCCCTTTTATCCTTCTCGTAGCTGTAAAGAGTGAATGCAAGTACATCTTCCGCCATTTCAATGGCCTCCTCAAGTGTGTCTCCGCATGTATAACACCCTTCCAAGTCCTTGAATACTACAGAAAAACCTTTTTTCTCACGTGTGAAGATTGCCGGATAAACATATTTAGCCATAACTGCCTCCTTTTCTATACTTAGGCAATGAGGGTGTTGGGGCTATTTAAGCCCCGCATCCCTTGCTATGCTGTCTGCTGTGCCTGTCGGAAGTTCTTGTGATTGGTGTCTTGGTACTCTGAACTTCTTACCTGTTACCGGGCTGTACCATTCATCGTGCCTCTTACCGTGGTCTGTGATGTAGCAACCAATCTTTTTGATTTTCCTGACCATCTCGGAAACTTTCATTGTCTTAACTCCTTGCTGCGATTTTATTATATACGTAATATTACGTATTGTAAAGGAGTTTTTTTATAAAAAATTGCAGTTTTTTCTTCTAAACAGTGTCGCGTGGTTTGAGTCCCCTATGAAATAGCACTGCTCTCAAACAGGAGAGTAATGAAGGGGATAGCAACACAAGTTTGAGTCCCCTATGAAATAGCACTGCTCTCAAACAGGGTGTTGTCAACCACATTCTTCGAGAAGTTTGAGTCCCCTATGAAATAGCACTGCTCTCAAACCCAATGTAAAACATACTCGCCCTTGCTCCCGTTTGAGTCCCCTATGAAATAGCACTGCTCTCAAACAGAGCCAGTAGCTCTAATCAGTACGCAATCGTTTGAGTCCCCTATGAAATAGCACTGCTCTCAAACTTGTATGGTAGCAAATACTGGCATTTCTGCGTTTGAGTCCCCTATGAAATAGCACTGCTCTCAAACTCGATGTAAAATCCTTTCGTCGGAGCCAGATGTTTGAGTCCCCTATGAAATAGCACTGCTCTCAAACGGTTGTGGTTTATCCGGTGATGCTTTAAAGTTTGAGTCCCCTATGAAATAGCACTGCTCTCAAACCAGTTAGATCGCCCGACGTTTGATAAATACGTTTGAGTCCCCTATGAAATAGCACTGCTCTCAAACTAGTTACTTTGTTTTTTTTTAATTTTATAGTTTGAGTCCCCTATGAAATAGCACTGCTCTCAAACTGCGAGCTTAACTATTGCCATGCCCCTGTCGTTTGAGTCCCCTATGAAATAGCACTGCTCTCAAACGGTGGGAGCGCTCGCCGAGCGATTATTCGGTTTGAGTCCCCTATGAAATAGCACTGCTCTCAAACAGGTCAACTATTGCCTTGTCGGGAATATAGTTTGAGTCCCCTATGAAATAGCACTGCTCTCAAACCCCAAATCATAATTCAGGGAAAATGGCCTGCTACCATCCGAAAGCAATACCCAAGAGGAATACTGCAGTGATTTTAGCATATTTCACATAGTGAATCGTCTATGAGAAGTCTTTTTTCTTTATCAAGCAAAGAGTATTCTGTGCTTTCTATTAAAACTACCTGAAATCTTCTAAGTAATATTTCATCAACGAATTGTTGAAGTTCATTGGTTGATAAAAAACTCCTCAGATTTAAAAGTACAAATATCTTGTCCTGATCGTACTCGCGAACCAACTCAAAATAGTCCAATAATTTTTCAGACAGCAAACTGTAGTCATCAACAAATGTTAGACCGGAATTCTTAATTAAGTTTTCTATTGACACCTTTGAGGTATCAATACTCCCGGTAAGCCCTATGCTCAAATTCATGAGATATCGTTCAAGATCACCCACCAATTCCGAAGACTGCATGTAGTTTTCTTCGTCTAATGCGATTTCTATCAATTTAGCAGTTGCCTTATTTATAAGATTCTTTTGATTTAATTCAAAAGGGACAAACCGTGTATGCACTTCAAGACACTTTGCCGTAGGTAATACTTTATCATTTTCCGAAACCACAGATTTGCCGTCATCCCCCTGGATCTGGCATTCAAGATCCATCAGGACTTCGCACAGAAGCCTTGGGCTCTCTATAACAACCGAATTTATATACGCAGAGTTGCCGCAATCAATAATATGCTCAATACCTGACAGTTTCAAATTCACAGTATTATCAGCCTCTCTTCTGAATCGACAACATCGCCCTGATACTGCCCCACAACATATTCCATGTTATTAAACTGTTTCTCGGTTACCAATAAAAGCTGCACTATCCCATCCGGAGGTTTATTATCAGTAACTGCTTTCTTGAGAGATTTTTCCATTGAGGGGCTGGTCATCATTCTGCAATATACTGATTCCTGCAGCATGATAAATCCATTTTTTATAAGAGTTTTCCTAAAAAGCCTGTAATTTCTTTTATCTTCCATGGTTAAAGTCGGAAGATCAAAAAAGACCAGCATCCGCATAAATCTAAATCCACTCATTTTCCTCTTCTGCTCTGTAAAACTTAATACAGCCGGGATCATTATCATTAAGTGCATCCAAAACACTTTTGACATAAATCTTTATGGCATTGCCCAGAAACTGCTTTTGCCCATCTATCAGGACTTTTTCGTCCAGTATCCTGTATATTTCATGCTTTTCTTCTTTTTCAAATCTGACCGGATTCAGATTATGAACATATCTGTCTACGATAATCCTGAAAGGCTCCATAAAATCGCTCGACAGATTAAACGGATTAAACATGTTGCTATGAAATATGCCGAGCTGAGTAAGGTAACCGTTTGCTGCAATCTCTCTGTTAAATGCGGAGAGTATGATACTGTATCCATAATTTAATGCAGCATTGACCGGTATGTCTGCACTCCTCGTGAACTCCATCCCGAATAAAGCATTAAAATAAACTTTTGCAGCATGACCTTCCCGGTTAGTTGCATCAAGAAGCTCAACCTGACCAATGTAGCTCATGAGCATTTCCGCCTGCTTGTCCATGCCGAGTTCACGCAAAAAGCCCGCCTGCTTCCTGATCTTTTCACTTATTATTTCCTGCCATATAAGTGATTTGATATTATCATTCCAGCCTATCTGGGTTCGAATCTTTCCCGAGCAATCATGACAGCCATGATGTGGTACAAGCTCCGATATGGGATTTCTTTTTTCATCGCAGAAAATAACCTTGATCTTTTTTTCGGTAAGAGCGGCGATAAGAAATCCCGTCATTGATACCGCCGGATTCTCTATCACCAAAACCGCTACCTCATCAAGCAATACCCTCTTTGTTTCCAGGCCTCGAACGACAAGATATCCCATTTTATAATCCAGCTTCGATTGGCTGTCTATAATAACAGTCCGCCAACTCATAAGTATTCCAAAATATTATCGGTCTGCTTCTCCCACAAGCCCGAAGCTGACTGATCTATCAACCTTACCTCGAAAAAGTTCTTTTTCCAACTTGTAACAGAAGAACTAAGAACTCCAGTCGAGGCGCTATGCTGTTTTCCTCCAATAGCTTGAAGATCACATCCTCCAGTCACTCTGCCAAAAACCTGCTGTATATTTAAAAGAGTCCTACACTGCTCAAAGATATCCAGCGCAATGAACTTTTCACGTCCTTCTTCCAAAATCTTGACGGGATTATTAATACGCAATCGATAGATTGAATTAGTCAGCTTATCGATATACAGATCATAAAGCTTAAGGTTATCATCTTTTGATACCTTATCAAATTCCTGATCGTAAATATATTTTGAATTCTTAGACTTTTTCTCAACAAATGCATCCAGTTTTTTTACATAGAATTTCCAGTAATCATTCGCCGAAAACTGAATTATTGGCTGCGCAATCAAAGTTTTTCCGCCGTTGCTGATTCCGGCAATGCAAATTCTAAAGCCGTCCAATGATAAAACCGTATTAACTTTCCACGGTCTCATTCCCATGGGGAAAGACACTTCACTTGCATCCCTGCCGGTTATCGCCTTAATCCTCTTAACGGAATACTCTTTGGCAAATTCCGGATCTGACAGGAATCTCTTCCCATAAAGCAATTCTACAGACATTATCAACAATTCTCTTTTGTTTCCGGCAACATATTTCACCGGAATAAAGAACATAACTCCGGCCTTATTATATCCACCATATTTTTCCGTCGGAAGTCCGGCTTTTCTGGGCACGAGTCCTTCCGCCCGTTTTACCGGCATCTGATCAAACAGGCCGCCGGTTTTAAAAAACGCATATTTTGTGAAATGAGCAGTATTTCTTCTTGCTGTATTAATGACTCTGTCTTTCATGGTACCCGGATCCCAAACCGCGACATCTCCGAGCATTACCTTCTTTTCAAAAAGAGTCTTGGTCTTAACGCTGTACTGTTCATTTACATTAAAATATTTCTTTGTAAATCTTGAGTTATAAACGTTACCTGTTACTATATTGAGATATGCATCCACGGCATGATGTAAGTCGTTAAAACTTCTCGACTTGTAAATCTCATACTCCTGTCGGAATTCCGAGGCAAGCTTTGCCTTGGTATAAACTATCTCTGCATCCGGAAATTTATCTTTTAAGAGCAGAGCCACCGCTTTCGTGGACTGAGAGGTTTCCGTGAGCTGCCTGTTAATAAATCCGTACTTCTCATCCTCTGAAAATGGAGTTGTTCTTGTAAGTCTTCGATACTTCTCATCACTCAGAGTACCGACGGCTCTCCAATAGTTCCATGTTGCTTTCATCTTGTTCTGAATCCCTGATTTAATGGGATAAACATCCTTTTTCTCGCCATTTTCTTTTGAAAGTACAAGAACCTTGTTATTGATTATACTGTCATCTTTCACATAAGCCTGCGGATATATGTGGTCTATGTCGTAATCCTTGGATCCGGCCATTAAATCTTCCAAGTTGATCATCGTTTCGCTGTATGCGCTCTTCCCGAACTGCATGAAATAAAGGTAGAGTCGGTCTCCCTGCAACCTGTTTTCAACATACTCACCAAGATTTTCAAGCTCTTTTTTCAGATCTCTGACATCCTCATCCTTACATTCGGAATAAAGATCCAATAACTGTTGATATCTGGATTTTGTTCTCTTACCCTTTTGCTCTTCAGATGCACCACGGGTCATTTCAATGAAAATCTTTGAAGGTTCGCCAAAAGCTTTCTGAAGATCCTTGACAATGTCCAGAGTTCGATAGATAGGGCGCTTCACAGCATTGGAAACATACATCTCATCAAGTCTGTCACCCAGTGTATGTGGATGTTCCGAATAATAATCTTTGCAATATGTCTCGATAACCTCATTAAATGTAAATCTATCCGACAATATCTCCATAAGGTTATAATTGGTTTCCCATAACACTCGCATTATGGTCGTCACTTCACCGGTACTCTTATCAATACCTTCCAATACCGTCAAGAATCTGCGCGATAACCGTCCGAAGTCCTTAATCCTTAGGGAACAGATATACTTAATATCCTCCTCTGGCAAGTTCGGATATTCCTTCTTTAACCATCTGCTCAGTCGATTCTTGTCTTCAGCATATGAAGCCCTCTCAATTATATGTTCCACATCCTCTTCGGAAAGGGCACCTGATTCCATAAGTCCCTTGAAAGCAATCTGCGGCATCAGATTTGCTTTAAAATCAGTATCTATCCCCGTAAAGATATCTTTTATGTCTTTTCTGTCCTTATCTATGTACCCTCTGCTTATGCAAAAATCCAGAAGAGCCTTTTGAGTGACTCTTCTTTTTTTCATGAAAAGATCTTCATAAATCTCCTGCTTCATTTCAACGGTTATCTTTCTTCCATCGATTCGAAGATTATTTAATTCATTGAGAACCATAAATTTATGATAGCACAAAGAATCCTTGGAAAGGACATGCTCTCCGGGAAGATATGTGCATTGATTGGTCATCTTCCGGATAAATTCTTCCTCGCTTTGATCCATATCTATCATCATGGTGTATGTCCACGGAGTAATTCTTCCTGCTTTGCGAGACAACCATGAGAATTCCGAATTGGTGTTTAAAGGACCCACATAATAAGGAAGTTTAAATTTAAAAATGGAAATAATCTTATCCGAAACTGTCAGTCCATCCTCATCTTTATTATTCAGAAAAGCAAGATATCCGGAAGCATTCTTTAAAATCTTCTTTAATTCATAAAGATATAACTGATTGGGAATAACACGGTTGTCCGTAACACGCTGCTTGGGAAGAAAAGTTTCCTCTTTAAGCCTCCTCACCATATCCTCATATGTGTCTCTTTCCGAATCTTCGGGAACTATATCGCCTACAGTTTTTAATATATATTTGGAAAAATCGGTTATATTTGTGCTCTTTAATTCTGACTGATTCTTCTCATCAGAATGAAGCGTATAGGCCACATAATTAGCCTTACCCTTTTCTATTTTCCTGAAAATGTCATCATAATCTTTTTTACGATATTTTCTGATGAAGAATTTAAGAGTCTTTAAATCTGCTTCGTGCTGTTCATAAATTTTCACTTTAGCATGTGATACGGAATTGAAATCACCAAGGGAATCTGCCAATACCGACCAATCGTACAATCGCCTCAAGGCATCTATAAGTTCAAAATCCTCATTCAAAGCACCCGCAAGCTCTTCGAATTTTTCATCGGTCATGCCAAGAGAGATTGATTCCAGTTCACTGTATTCTTCTTTTTGGAAGATATCTTTCGGTTTACACTTCCCTCCTGCCAAAAGTTTGATGATCGCATCCTGACTGAACGGGAATTCTTCTCTGGTTTCCTTGGATGGCTTTTGTCCGTTTAACAATATTTCAATTAATCTTTTGGATTTAGCTGTAACACCGTTTTTAGATTTAAGACATGAACCCAATTCCTCAATATTAATATCACCCCACGGCACGTCATAGCCATTGGAGACAAAATAATCTCTGAAATTGAGATACACAGAAGATATTTCTTTTATTTCATCTATGCTGTCTTCATTTACATTGCTAAGAAAATGACCTCTGTGTGCAACCAGCCACGCACAAGCAAGATAAACAAGTCTTACATCATGAGGCTCATTGCTGTCCATTAGATCCACAAGCAAATGATGGATAGTAGGATATGTATCAAAATAATCTTTATCATTAAAATCGGGATCATTAAAGAAAATATAGCGATCATTTACATCTTCACGCCACATTCCACTTTCAGATAATCTGATAAAAAACCTTTCATCCTTCTTTGCAATCTCAGGCGCAAATAGTTCCTGTAAAAATAATACCCTTTGCTGCCGTCTATCCAGTCGCCTTCGCCCCGACCTGAAACTTCTTCTTTCACTGTTTAAGCTCGCTTTGTCAAATACCGTAACTCCCCAAGCCGGTTCTCCCCGAAATTTCAGCAAATTATACTGTTCGTCGCAAGCAGCGTAACCTACTGAATCCGTACCAATATCCAACCCAATGTAGTATTTTTTGCTTTCTTTCACAGATTGACAACCTCCCAATGATATATTACTATAATGTTGCTGATCATAGTCCCCTATGAAACAGCACTGTGAGTTCAAATAAAAGTTTACTCAACTCACCGGCTTTGTCCGGATACACATGGTGTGTAATAAAAAGGGTTTCTTTATTGGAAGCCTTTTTTATTTTCTCTTGATTTTCTCCCATACATATTTAGGCGAATCATAGTGAATGCGATTAGTTTATTTATTGTAATAATTGTATCATATTGACAAATCCTATAACAGTATTAACAGTATTCTGTCCGGCCGCTCCTGATCCTGTTGCCTATGGTGCGCTCAGGCGATATAATCAGAATGATAGCGAAAATGCATAGAACAGAGACGTGACAAGGTATGGAGGACAGTATGAGAAAGCTGCCCATAGGGATACAGGATTTTGAAAAGCTAAGGACAGAAGGATTCCTGTATGTGGATAAAACCGAATATATATACAGGCTTATACAGCAGGGTGCGCCGTATTTCAAGAGTTCTAATTTTGACATAAGAAGCGGGATATGACAAACCCTACGCAGCAGATAACCGAACACTACTGAAAGTAGGGATCAATTTTGATTCCCGGGAACGTACAATTAATGATTGGATAGTCAGGAGAATTTGACAGTTGCTCAACTGCTCTGAAATGGTCTTACTATACATATGATCACCCACCCAATACCGCCAGTATATAACAGTGATTCGAGGATCCTCATTCTTGGCAGCTTTCCGTCTGTCAAGTCAAGGGAGACCGCATTCTACTATGGACATCCGCAAAACCGTTTTTGGAATGTCATATCATTTGTATTCGGTGAAGATCCCCCGCAGACAATTGATGAAAAGCAGGAATTCCTGATCCGCAACAGGATCGCGGTGTGGGACGTTATCGCCTCATGTGATATTGAAGGCTCCTCCGATGCCAGTATCAGAAATGTCACACCCAACGATCTGAATGTGATCATACAGGGAGCTGACATCAGGGCAATATACGTCAATGGCAGGACGGCGTACAAATACTATCAGAAGTATACAAGACCATTGATCGGGCGTGAGGCTGTATGCCTTCCTTCCACAAGTCCCGCAAATGCTGCCTGGTCTTGTGAAAAACTGTGTGATGAATGGAAGCATATTATCGGGCAGGCGGCAAATGCCCTTACTACTATAGAATAATACAGGTTAAGGAAATAGGATGAAATGTACAGGTCACAGAAAATCATACAATTAACATTGCTTGTTGCGATCATTACACTTGCTGCCTGCTCGGGCGAACCGGCAGAAGTTCCTTCTATGGAAACAGTGGAAACCATCGGGAACGATCATGAGACCGGATTGTCTGATGCGGAAGAAAATGCGGACGATGAGCTGTCTGATGTATCAGAAGATGAAGGTTCCGGAGAAGAATATAACAGTGCTCTTGCCGATAAGCATATAAGACTGACTCTTGAGGGAGAGGGAAATGATGTATTTGCCATTTGGAGGAGCGGCAAGCTCGATTATCGATACGGTCCTTCGATCATAAAGAATGAGGACGGCAGTGTTGATGCGTGGTTTGCATCGCCCGGAGACGGTAAGAAGGAATATGACTGGATAACCTACAGACATTCGGACGACGGTGGAAGCACATGGGGTGATGAGAAGGTAGTTCTGTCGCCCACTCCGGGTTCGGTTGATTATCAATCGGTATGTGATCCGGATGTATTCTATTATGAAGGATACTACTATCTAGGATACACAGGAACCATTAGTAAGGAAGGACTATGCAACAATCTGTTTCTTGCAAGATCCCGGAATCCCGACGGTCCGTATGAGAAGTGGAACGGAAGTGGCTGGGGAGGAAACCCTGTTCCGATATTATATTATAACGGCGTGGAGATAGGATGGGGTGTCGGCGAGCCGAGCTTCGTTGCAGTGGATAATACATTGTATGTATACAGTACCCTCGATTCCTTTTCGGAAGTATTGGGATGGGTCAGGGCAACTCGCGTTCATACGGCAGACCTTACTGATCCGTCATGGCCGTCAAATCTGAATTACGAAGGAATCTCCGTCTTCAGAAATGACTGCACGGATGTAAATGATTATACATATGAGGATTCGGATTCATGGGATGTGGCCTATCTTGAAGACAGCCGCAAATTCCTTGCTCTTACGACAAACAGAAGATTCAAGGATGACAGTTGTCTGCTTTACTATGAGTCAAATGACGGGATCAATTATGTCCGCGTGTCCGAGCAAAACACCGGGGTCATAACCGGCTGCCACAACTGCGGTCTGATGACTGATGAATACGGTCATATCGGAAGCGATGACGAATCGCTCATAGGTTATGCATACTCGGGTTCGGGCGAATCAAAATGGGGAATGTGGGCTACAAGATTTGTGCCCGTCAGGATAGACTATACAGATGAGATCGACAATTCCGAGGACGGAAAGGAGAATCTGAAACAGAAGATCGTCATTGATGAATCGCTGCTTGGTCAGGAGCCGATAATGCTGTTGACTGATCGTCTCACATACACAACACATATAGATGAGCCTGTTAACATCGTATATTATCTGATGAACAGCTACAGGCAGAAGAGCAGTATAGGTTCGGATAAGATCAGAATAGAGACGTACGATCACGATTATCTGGAGATGGCGGATGACAATACACTCCTTCCGACCCGGGAAGGCGTAACGACGGTAGGTGTCGAATATAAAGGGCTTCGAAGGGAAATCTGTGTAAAGATACTGCCCGACGAATATGATGATTCGCATATCAGGACGTTTTATCCGATGTGCGATAAATATGATATAAGCTTATATGAACCCGTGATAGTAAAAATCAGACCCATGGCAGTATTTGATGATTATGACATACACGAACTGTCGGGATATGAACTTAATTCCAACAATATCAGATTCAGATCATCTGATACTTCCGTATGCACTGTAGGAAGAGACGGTAAGATCACCCCGCTTCAGGAAGGAGTGAGCGTCATTACCGTTGAAGCAGAGGATTGCACATATACCGTGGATGTGTATGTAAGAGAATAATGGGAGGCAATCATGAAACTGAATTATGAAGGAATAAAGGATACCACTGCATGGCAGGCGGCAGGGATCGCTCTTCCGTCCTATGATGTTGAAGCATCTTCCCGAAAAGCTGCCGAATCCCCGGTATGGGTTCATATGGGAGCCGGCAATATCTTTCGTATTTTTCTCGGTACTATCGCCGAGAAGCTGCTTTCAGACGGCAGCATGAACAGGGGGATCACCTGCGTTGAGACCTATGATACGGATATTATCGACAAGATATACATACCCCACGATAACCTCGTTCTTGCTGTGACCATGCATAATGACGGCAACAGGGAAAAGAAGGTACTGGGTTCGATCTCAGAATCAATAAAGATTGAAGATGGCGATAACAAAGGACTGGAAAGGCTCGGTGAAGTATTTGCTTCACCGTCACTTCAGCTTGTGTCATTTACGATCACGGAAAAGGGATATGCGCTGAAGAATGCGGATGGTGAGTACTTCAGCTTTGTACGGAAGGATATCGAGAACGGTCCCGAAGCACCCGTGGGAATAATCGGTATAGTTACGGCAATGCTGTATAAACGGTATCAGGCAGGACATCTGCCTCTTGCACTTGTTTCCATGGATAATGTTTCCCAGAACGGCCGGAAGCTTCAGGAAAGTGTCTGTGATATCGCGGACAAATGGACACAACGCGGGTTTACGGATCCGTCATTTTTAAAGTGGCTCACTGACGGCAACGAAGTGACTTTTCCCTGGACCATGATTGATAAGATAACGCCGCGCCCGCTGGAAAATGTCGCGGAAGAACTTGCTCGTCTGGGAGTTGAAGATATGGAAGCGGTCATTACGGATAAACATACATATATATCTCCTTTTGCAAATGCAGAGGAAGCACAGTATCTTGTGATCGAGGATTCTTTCCCTAACGGACGGCCACAGCTCGAGAAGGCAGGCGTCTATATGGCGGACAGGGAAACCGTAAGGCGTGCCGAGCGTATGAAGGTAACTGTATGCTTAAACCCGATACACACTGCACTTTGCACCTATGCATGCATGTTCGGATATGAACTGTTTTCGGATGCGATGAGGGATGAAGACCTGTTGAAGCTGGCCAAAATCGTGGGATATACCGAAGGCCTGCCTGTTGTGGAAGATCCGGGGATACTCTCACCTAAGGAATTTCTGGACGAGGTTATAAATGAAAGATTTACCAATCCTTATCTGGGTGATACAAGTGCAAGGATTGCTGTCGATATATCACAGATGGTCGGGATACGTTTCGGAGAAACCGTTAAGGCTTATGTAAAAAGGGATGGGAGTGCTGCCGCTCTGAAAGGAATACCCCTTGCGATCGCGGGATGGATAAGGTATCTGCTTGCCGTAGACGATAACGGAGATACATTTGAACTATCTCCCGATCCGATGGCGGAAGATATGAAGACGGCTCTTTCCGGGGTTGAATTCGGGAATCCCGAAAGCCTTCAGGGAAATCTTAGACCCATATTATCAAATGCAAACATCTTCGGATCGGATCTGTATGAGGCAGGTATAGGTGACAGGATAGAGGAAATAGTAAGATACCAGATCAGCGCGCCCGGTGCCGTCAGGAGGAGCCTTCAAAAATATTTATGAATAACTCGCAGAATATACTTATCTTGCCTGATGAGGTCTTACCTGACGAAGACGGACAAATTGTCAGGCTCGACCTTAAAGAAGATGTTCTGTCCGCATTCCTTGACGCGGGAAATCTTCCGATAAAGGAAGTATCGCTTATATGGAAAGACATAATGAAGGATGCCGGGAAGCTTCTCGCGGATACATGGGAGCGGGCATACGGAGATCTTTTCTGGAAATGCAGGTGCGAATCGCGTGTAATGCCCTGGTATTTTATCGATGACAGAGGGGAGTGCATCATCGGTTTCGGGGTAAAGGTTCGCCCAGGTGCCATGTGTTACTGGGAGATCAGGGGAAATGACCTTGTCCTTCATCTTGACGTGCGAAACGGAAGCGAAGCCGTTATGCTTAAAGGGCGCATTTTAAAGATGGCGGACATTATCATGCGCAAATATGAGGATACGGATGCATATACCGCAGCACATGATTTTTGCGAAGCACTTTGTGATGATCCATTATTTCCCGATGCACCTCTGTACGGATGCAATAACTGGTACTATGCTTACGGGATCAGCTCCCGTGATGACATCCTAAGGGACTGCGAATATCTTAAATACATGACCGAAGGCATTGCTAACCGGCCTTTTATGGTGATCGACGACGGATGGCAGATGGCGCATACTCCGTCATATAACGGTGGTCCGTGGAACGGCGGAAACCGTGATTACGGTGATATGGCACGCCTGGCATCCGATATGAAGAAGCTGGATGTGCGCCCCGGAATCTGGTTCCGTCCATTACTTGACATATCTGACGACATTCCCTCCGGCTGGAGATCGGAACGTGATGATAATGTTCTTGATATTTCGGTTCCGGAAGTCATCGATCATGTTAAAAAGGACATCTGCCGTATCAGGGATTGGGGGTTCGAACTGATCAAACATGATTTTTCCACATACGATATATTCGGTATGTGGGGTTTTGAAATGGGGACGGATCTTACAAAAGATAAATGGAGATTTAAGGATACGTCGCGAACCACGGCTGAGATCATTACGGATTGTTACCGGGCAATACGTGATGCGGCGGGGGATATGCTTATTCTCGGATGTAACTGTATCGGACATCTCGGAGCCGGACTCATGGAAGTCAACCGTACAGGTGATGATACAAGCGGTATCGAATGGGAAAGAACCCGTAAGATGGGAATAAACACGCTGGCGTTCCGTATGCCCCAGCATGGCGCTTTTTTTGCCGCGGACGCGGATTGTGCCGCTCTTACCGATAAGATCCCCCGGGAAAAGAACAGGCAGTGGCTCGAATTGTTGTCAATAAGCGCTACACCATTCTTCGTATCGGTAAGACCGGGTACTCTTACCCCGGATATGGAGATAGAACTGAGGGCTGCCTATAAACGGGCTTCCCATAATCAGACACCTGCAGTTCCTCTTGACTGGAAAGAGAAAATAACCCCGGCAAAATGGAATACCTTTGAAGGAATAAAAGAATACAACTGGTAGGAGGATACCAAAATTCGAGACATCGCTTCTGGCTTCGGCACTTAAGAAGTATAGTTTCCGGCAGAATGCACACGGATATCGTATTGGGATCAATATAGGGAGGAATGAATGAAATACCGCAATTTGGGAAATACAGGATATGAAGTTTCAAGAGTCGTCTACGGAGGCATAGTATCTTCCTCTTTTCTGGATGATCGGGTGATCTATGAGGATGGCCAGAAGAAGTCCGATTATTATGTGTCATACGCAATAGAACATGGTGTCAATTATTTTGACGTGGCTCCATCATACGGTAATGCCCAGGAAATGCTCGGGAATTCCCTTGCGCCCTACAGAAAAAAAGTTTTCCTCGCATGCAAAACACAGCACAGGGTTCGCGAACAGGCTGAACAGGAAATGCGTGAATCACTCAGAATGCTGAAAACGGATTATTTCGATGTATACCAGCTTCATGCACTAAGTACGATGGAAGAGCTTGAGACCGCATTCGGTCCGGGCGGTGTAATGGAACTGCTGACATATATGAAACAGCAGGGGATCGCACGCAAGGTAGGAATCACAGCCCATAGTGAAAGCGTGGCATTAAAAGCACTCGAGTATTACCCGTTTGACACGGTCTTATTCCCATTCAACTGGCACCTTAACATGGCATACAAAATGGGAAACGACCTGCTTGAGGCGGCGCGCAAAAAGGGTGTCGGTGTACTATGCATGAAATCCATGATCGAACGGAGCTGGAAAGATGATGAGGACAGATATGCTTCGAGCTATCCCAAATCGTGGTGCCGGCCTTTTGATGTAAAAGACGAGAGCGATCTTCTCATGGCGGCGGTCAGGTATGCCCTGTCGCTTGACGTGGATACTATCATCCCGCCCGGTAATTTTGACCACTTTAAATTTGCGGTGGAGCATATCGACGAAATGATCGACGATCCTCTGTCCGATGCAGACAGACAACTGCTGTCCGGGCATCTTGCAGCAGTCAGTGATTATCCTTTTTTCGACCCTAAGTGATAAAAGGGTGACAAATAGAACACGGAAACCTTAGTAAAATCAATGGTTTCCGCATTCTCTTCAAAGCGCAGACGGAGGGATTCGAACCCTCGTGCCCCGGAGGGCAAACGCATTTCGAGTGCGCCCCGTTATGACCACTTCGATACGTCTGCATATGTTGTGAGGTGGCTGCGTAGCAGACGGAGTCCTCACTGCAATCCCGTCATTGGATTATATACAAATTATCCTGCCGCGTCAATATTCCTACAGCAATTCAAAACCTCTGATACCCTCGATTCTATTTAATATACTGACTACCTCATCCCTTTTGTAATTCTTGTCGAATTCGATCTGTATCCTCAGCATCGTCTTTCCGTTGTCATCATTATTCCATTTGATCGATGACAGCTTCACTTTATCAGATTCAAGGCTATTTACCACCCTGTTATAATCACTTTGGGAATTCTCAATTTCAAAATCTGCCATCACCGTAATTCCGTGGCGATATACTGACAGATCATGCCTGAGCAGCAACTGAACAAGCTCGACCAGTATTACAGACCCTATACCGACAGTATACATCCCTGCACCGATAACCATTCCTATTCCGATAGTTGCCCAGATGCCTGCTGCGGTCGTGAGTCCCGATACATTTCCCCTTTTGCCGATAAATACGATTCCGCCGGAAAATATACCCATTCCCGCTATAATTCCCGCTGCCACACGCGATACGTCCAGGCCGAGCCCGGGATAGCCTTCTGTCAGTACATCATAGAACGCATATTTGGATATTATCATCATAAGCGCGGATGCCATGGCTATCAGGATGTGGGTACGAAGCCCGGCGACTTTCACGTGGTATTCCCTTTCATAGCCAATCACTCCGCCCGCCACCATCGCAAGTAATATTCTGAACAGATATACAAGATCGCATGATGTGATTAAATTACCCATAAACCCGCTCCTTGTTCATACATTTATTTTTTCTTCCACGGCAGCTTATAGGGCTTGCCTGTGATAAACGGAAAATACCGGCTGATCAGCCATATCATGAAGGTTGAATAAGCGGTTATTATCACTATAACAATCGCATAACATATATATCCTCTGGCTCTTGTAAGGTACTGGTTGACGTACATTGCCGTCTTTAACGAAAACGTAAGCACCTTCTGCGAATTATGGGTGGCCATGAATATCAGTGACCCTTTCCCCCAATAACAAAACAGCGGAATCCTCGGCAGCCCTTTGCACAATGATATCATGCCAAAGCTTCCCGATAGCGCGCACAGGAAAAAGAAAAAGACATTCCTGAATGCAAGCGAGCGAAAATCAATCCCGTTATTTACCCTGAAAAACGCAAAACATACTCCGAAAAGCATCAGCCCGAGAACTATATATGCAGCCCTGTATTTGAAGCTTATTTTTCCTTTCGCATTCAATTCGGGTTTATTGAAAAAGTCTCCGATCCGCGTTCCCTTTCTGAGCAGTTTATGCATGTAATACCCTATAGCAATAAATCCGCACACAAGAACAGGTCTGAGTACCACGATAATAAGATCATGAACTCTTTCGGCAAAAGGAGTCGGATACTTTGCAATTCCGGCAAAATAAGCCAGAAGATATACTATCGCATTCATTAACACGATAACTGTTACGAAAGGAACATCATCTCTTATCTTTCTGCGAATCCGGATAAACAAAAGTTCTCCAAGATACAGTGCGGGCAGGAACCATAGCACGTTCATCCCGTATCCGCTAAGAACATACCATATGTTCAGATACAGAGTCTGTACTGCGATCTCACCATTGATAAGAGCCGTCACAACAACGATCATGTAGAACAGGGAAAACCAGTAATATGGTATCATGATCCCGCGGAATCTTGATACTGCCACATCCTTAAACGGTTTTATCTCTTCGTTCTTTACCGCTATGAGTATTCCCGAGACAATAAAGAACATCGGCATGTGAAATGAAAAGATATACACGCACAAAGGCTGTATATACGGAGAAAACGTAAATATCGAATCTCCCTGAAGATGCCCGATCAGAACGAGTATCATTCCGAGTCCTTTTGTCATATCAAGATAGTCGAGTCTTTTATTATCAGACATTACGGATCCTCGATGCGCTGATGGTCTTTTTCCCGAGAACAAACGGGAAAAACCGGTTTATGACCTCTATGGCTGCCGCTGACAGCGCAAATACAGTTATCATTACAACCGCAACAAATACATAGTGCTTTGCGTGCTTATTGACTGAATCCACCAGCCACGCAAGCCTGATCCCGGCATACAGAAAATAATAATTAACATGACAGGCCATTACAATGATCGAATTGCGGCCGTAATAAGTAATAAGCTTAACAGGCGGTAAGGATTTACATATCAGAATGATCCCGAAGCATCCGAAAAAGGCCGCCAGGTAGTATATAAACATATTATTCAATATGATATTTCTCAGATCCGCACAGCCGTTTTGCTGCGCAAGTGCCATATTGACCGCAAGCAATATAATTCCGATTATAAGCTCTCCCGCCGCGGATTCCGTAAAGCTTGTGATTGCTGCCCTGCGCACGGTCTGTCTGTCAAACAGACGTTTTACGTAATATCCGCTTCCGACAAAACTTTGTGCGATCGCCGCACGAAGAAATATATATACGATATTGATAAGAGAAGTTATCAGTATCGATTCTTCGTTCGCGGCATATAATTTGGCAAACTGAAGCTTTATCGCATATGATACGGCCGCTATCACAAAGATTCCGGGTATCACGAACTTGTCGGGAAATCTTTTCTTAAGATATAAGAACCCGACCGATGCCAGAAACAGCGCCGGCAGAAACCACAGCACACTCATTCCGTAGAAAGTAACGGAGTCGATCGTATCAACAATAAATGTTCTAAGATCGATATTCTGTATAACATTAAGATTGAGAATATCGATGACAAAATAGCTTAGAGAAAACCATAAATACGGGATGATGATACCTCTGAACTTTTTTGTTACTGTTTCCTTCAGGTCTTTCGACGGCTCATCCTTAACCGCCATCAGTATTCCCGAAATGATAAAAAAGAGCGGCATATGAAAGGAAGATATCCACACACGGGTTCCCGTAGCGATATCTTCCATATGTCCGAGAGCAACAAAAAAGATACCAATGCCCTTTGCCATATCAAGATATTCCAAACGTTTAGTCTGACTCATATTCAGTAATAAATTGATCTAACATAGTTCCCGTTAATGGTATCATATATAAACAGTATATTTCCATAGTATTCAATATATTCTTCATCATTTACAAACAATGATATCATTCGCTCTCCCTTGTTATTCCATTCGGTAAACAAAAACGAATCATTCCCGCTCGTATATGGCAGCCGGAATCCGGCATCGCCTTCACCTTCCGATACTACCTGTCCGTTGTCTATTATATACGCTTTGTCCCCGTTTGTGGCAAATACTATATATCCGTTCTGTGTCATGTTCAGAATTTCCGTGGCATCTTCACTGTTTAATATATTAAGATCACACCTTGCATAATCCTGATGAACCGCATCCCATTCCCATGAGACATATTTATCGTCTCCGCGATGATCCGGTATATCATATTTCTCCTTCAATAAAGCTCCGAAATAGTCCGTGAATTTATAGTTTCCACTGTAATTCAGATGTCCGCCGTCTGCAATATCAGAGGAAAAATCCATACCGATCTCATCATACAGTCTGTTAAAATCAATGAATTCCACACCTTCATCGTCTGCTATTGTTCCAACATAATTAAGTATCTTCACTTCTTCTTCAGAAACGCCGTAGGGAGATGCAAACAATATTATGGGGATATCTTCCTGTTTTGCCAGCTCTATGATCTTTCTGAAATACTCTTCTTCTTTTTCCGAGCACGGCACTGTATCCGTGATATCATCTATATCCGGTTCGTCCTTTTGAACGGTCGCCTCTCTCGGGTCGAATCCCTTATATTTAACCGTATTCCTCAGGTTGACAAAATCATTTTCCTCAAGATCCTTGTACCTGCCGTGCATGATATTAAACGGGTTCAATCTGGTACGGAACACATCCTCGTTTTCCGAATTAACCTTAAGCTGATCGATCCTGTTACTGTTCCATTTCATTCCGTAACTGTTGTCAGTTGCCCAGTTATCGGCCTGATAGAGAGTGGTGAACATCGCCGCGACCGAAACCTCATAGCAGATGACTTTCGGCCTCTGGGTCCTGAGCGCCTCCTTAAGCTGATAATAAGATACCCATGACGGTGCCTCGGCGCCTGCCAGATCAAAGGCCGCTATCCCGTAATTATTCCACAAAACCCCCGTTGCAATATCACAGTACACTTTGGAACTGCCGGAAAAGATCACATCTACCGAGTTCGCAGGCTGCTTGTAATAGGCCTGAAACTGGTTGATACCGTCCTCGCTTTTGATCATAAGAATTGCAAGTGCACCGGTCACTATTATTACCGCCGTTGCTATGATGATCACTGCTTTTATGAAATTGATGAGCTTTGATCTGTTTTCCATATGCTAAAATCTACCGTAGATAAAATCAGCAGCGTTAAAATCGGCTCCATAGTATCCGTATACTATTACCATTACAAACAAAACGGCAAACACGGCGAGCCTTGCAACAAAATTCTGTTCCCGGATATAATCCCTCACGTCTCTTTTTTGAGATATGTATGATACGATAAAGAGCACGAGCAGTCCGAAAGCAAGTATTCCCCATTCTCTCCGGTCAAGCCCCAGATTAAACAGACTCTCATCAAAGAAAATCCAAGGATTGAACCTGAAGAATGCCGATTTCCACATCAAAAATCCGTCCTTAAGTGTTTCCGCCCTGAAGAATGACAGACCGAACATAAATAACGCAAATGTTCTCACTCTTTGGAAAAATGTGTATGAAGCGCATCCGGTGTTAATATGAAGTACCCTGACCAGCCAGGCAAAGAACGGCGACAGCAGGTCTCCTATAACTATAACCGCCCACATATACAGGCCTACGCCGAATATGTAATTCCAGCCTCCGCCATGCCATAGTCCGATAAGAAACCATGATATCAGAAGACTCAGATACAGCGGAATATTATATTTCTTCTCATATCCCCTGCCCAAATGATTTTTGCACCATTTACGCATATTCCTGAATCCTTTGCTCCTCTGGACCGGATAGAGAACATAATCCCGCAAAAAAGCGCCCAGCGTGATATGCCATCTTCTCCAGAATTCCGACAGATTAACCGAATAGAACGGTGTGTCGAAGTTTTCCGGAAGATAGATGCCAAGTACTTCGGAAATGCCCAGAACTATGTCCATCAGTCCCGAAAAATCACAATACAGCTGTATGGCAAACGAAGCAGCCGCTACGAAAATATAGAGACCGTTATAAACCTCATAATAATCATATATCCTTGATACTATGACTGCGAGGCGCTCCGAGATAACCATTTTCTTAAAGAGCCCCCATAGTACTCTTTCCGTTCCCCGTACATACCTGTCATAAGAAAACCTGTGCTTTTCTCCAAAAAGCTGGTTTTCCATCTGCTCAAATGTAACAATGGGACCCGAAGTCATAAGAGGAAAATACGATACGAACAGAAGTGTTTTGGCGGGATTCCTGAGTGCCCTGCTCTTTTGCCAGTACACATCCGTAATATATGCGATGAGAATGAGCATAAAATAAGAAATTTTATCGGGACAGTTTTCCTGAGTATAGTATACTATCAGCCCGCATATGTCATTAGACAGATTAACTTTGAATAATCTCCCTGCTGCAAGTATTATCTCATACAAAAAACGTGAATACTTAAAGAGAGCAAGTGCAGCTATATCAAATATGAGAGTAAATAAATATGCCTGTTTGCTTTTGGGATGACCATCACCCATATGCTGCGAACCGGCCCAATTGACAAGAACGATCGCAAGAAAAATAATACATCCCGCAACCGAATAATACATATGGCTGTAATAAAATACAAGACTGGCGATCAGGAGCCACACCCACTGCGCTTTAGCCGGTAATACAAAATATACTAAACTGACAATCAGAAAGAATATAAAAAAATCGAGCGAAATAACCTGCATCAGAAACCCTTGCTCTATGTTATCATATACTAACATACAAATTATAATATAATTTACTTTTCAAGTAAACAAAAAAAGCCGGACATTATCCGACCTGATTAAGTAAATATTCAAAAATAGCGGGGGTAGGATTTGAACCTACGACCTTCGGGTTATGAGCCCGACGAGCTTCCAGACTGCTCCACCCCGCGACGAAATGGGAGAGAGTGGATTCGAACCACTGAAGGCATCGCCAGCAGATTTACAGTCTGTCCCCTTTGGCCACTCGGGAACTCTCCCATATTATTATAGTGAACGAATCTATTAAATGCGTTTACTATAGTATTGCCTTAAATACAAGGCATAAGCCGATGATCGGACTCGAACCGATAACCTGCTGATTACAAATCAGCTGCTCTGCCAATTGAGCCACATCGGCATTTGTCATGATTGCATCGCAATCATGACACGGCGACATTCACCGATAGGTGAATGTTGGTTGTTTATCATACCAAGGTACTAATTTAGTGGGACCTATAGGGCTCGAACCTATGACCCTCTGCTTGTAAGGCAGATGCTCTCCCAGCTGAGCTAAGATCCCTTATGCTCAAGACCAACTCTTGATTCACAACCAACATTTCCTTCGCTGCCGCTACGGAAATGTCGCCTCTACACAAGGACGCTCGCCATTTGAATTCGGCTTCGCCGAATGGAGGCTCGCGGTGTAGCGAGGACTCCGTCTGCTTCGCAGACACCTCGCAACATATACCG
>CAJOMN010000004.1 GCA_905235745.1 uncultured Lachnospiraceae bacterium | reverse complement strand
TTTGTGATCAAGAGATTTCTTGTGTCCAACAAAGCAGCTTATACCGATTCGTTCCTCACGGACTATGATGAAGATCTTCATATCGAAAATGAGAAGAAGCTAAGCTACGATAAGGGGGTTGCTGAAGGTAAGGCAATGAATGAGAAGGAAATCAGCACTCTTAAGCAGGAAGTTGCGGATCAGGCATCCGTAATCGCAGCCTATGAGGCAAAATACGGAAAAATATGATCCAAGGCAGTTGTTTTTTCTGACATGAAGTGGTATAATAATCACAAATCCGAATGGATGTGTTGTTTTTAGGTTTAGAAAGGCAAGGAAAATGCAGGTTGGTGCAGTTAGCATGGCGGCTCCTATGCCGTACGTGTACAATACAAACAGGGTAAACAGTGCATCGCTTAACAAGATCAATGCAATCGGGGATGACCTGCTCGAATCCAAGACAGACTTCAGTGATCTTGCGGAGGAAGAGAATACCAATCCTCTTGCACTTGGTCAGTCGAAGGATTTTGCAGGGATTATCGATATGCAGATGCAGATGGGAGCAATGAACGCTTCAAGGCTCGGATTAGAGTAGGTTTGTATTGCATTAATCAAAGAGACGGCTTCGATTCTCGTATGAGATTACGGAGCCGTCTCTTTGTTATTGTACGAATTCAGGTCGTTTATTATCTCGCCGGCAATGATCAGTCCCGCAACAGACGGAACGAACGCGGTCGAGCCGGGTATATCCCTTCTGACGGTGCATTTTCTGACCGTTCCGGGCGGACAGACGCAGTGCTGCCTGCAGCTTATCGACATGTCTTCGAGAGGCCGGACGGGCACTTCGGTGGAATACACGACCTTCAGTGATTCGATCCCGCGTTTCCTGCACTCTCGGCGCATGACCTTGGCAAGCGGACAGATCGAGGTATCATATATATCGGCAACCCTGAACGCCGCAGGATCCGTTTTGTTGCCGGCGCCCATCGAGGATATCACGGGAACCCCCTCCTCTTTGGCCTTTTCTATTATTGCGAGCTTACCGGTCACGGTATCGATCGCATCCACTACATAGTCATAATCGTGAAAATCAAACAGATCCGCAGTATCGGGCAGGAAGAAGGTCTTGTATGTTCTGACCTTGCAATCAGGGCATATGTCCCCGATGCGCTCCTCGGCGACATCCACCTTGTATTTGCCGACCGTGCTGCGTGTAGCGAATATCTGTCGGTTGAGATTGGTCAGGCATATCCTGTCGTCGTCGATAAGGTCAAGAGCGCCTATACCGGAACGGGCAAGCGCCTCCACGACGTAGCCGCCGACACCGCCGATACCGAATACGGCGACACGGCATCCGGCAAAATACTCCATAGTCTCTTTACCATATAATAATTGTGTTCTTGCAAACTGATCCATGATTCCTATTATTTCCTAATAATTCATCAAATTATACTATAATCTCCTCAAAAGTGCTACAATCTATGAAATGAAGAGTTTTCGAAGAAAACGCTTCATTTCATAGGCCACGCCCGGGCGAAGCGAGCTTTTAATGGCGTGGCTCTCAAGAAGAGGTGGTGTAAAGTTTTCTATGAAAACTTTGCAGCACGCAGGCCACGCCCGAGCGAAGCGAGCTTTTAATGGCGTGGCTCTCAAGAAGACACGGAGGACGACACATGAAAGACATTCTGTCTGTTGATAATATGAGAAAAAGCGATGCCGCAGCGATAGATTCCGGAGTTCCCGGCAGAGAGCTTATGATGAGGGCAGCCCGAGGCGTGTTCGAGGCGGTTCAATGGAAGGAGCCCGTGGCGATCGTCTGCGGGAGCGGGAACAACGCCGGAGACGGTTATGCGCTTGCCCTGTGCCTTAACGAGGCAGGGATAAGCTGTACGGTCATATGCGTGTATGAGCGATTTTCCGGGGACGGACGGTACTATTATGATAAGTGCGCCGCAGGAATAGATATACGGATGTTTTCGGACATAAGGGATGAATGTCCCCGTAAGACCGGTAAGGCGGACGAGGGCAGTGATCATTATGCCACGGTAGTTGACTGCATGCTCGGAACCGGGTTTAGGGGAGAAGTACGGGATGATATCGCAGAGGTTATCGGATGGATCAACGAAAGCGGCGCGTATGTAGTCAGTGTTGATATTAACAGCGGACTTAACGGGGATACGGGGATGGCGTCGGTATGCGTTCATTCTGACTTGACTGTTTCGGTCGGATCGTATAAACCGGGACATTTCCTCAATATGGCCAAGGATGTGATGAAGGAGAAGGTTAATGTTGACATAGGGATCACGCCGGTCGATCCGCCAATGCACCTTATTGAAGAAACCGATATCGATAAAGTCATAGCAAAGCGGAAGAATTATTCCAATAAAGGTACATACGGATATACCGCTCTTATAGGCGGCAGTACGCGATACAGCGGCGCGATCAGGCTGGCGTATCTGGCCAATGCCGCTATGCGCAGCGGCGCGGGAGTAGTAAAGACAGCCCTCCCGGGATCGATCGTTCATGATGTTGCATGCCATATACTGGAGAGTACGCTCTTCCCGCTGTCATACAATAACATAGGTTTATGCAGTGACGAAGATAATGCATACGATACAGAGGTTGCGTATAACCCTTCCGAAATAGATGAGCTTATATCAAATGTAAGGACAGTGGCGTTTGGCATGGGCATAGGGACAGGAGACGGTGCGGCTGCGATACTGCGGCATCTCCTGGAGAATTTCCCGGGGAACCTTATAGTTGATGCCGACGGGCTGACGCTGCTATCGAGAATTGACCCGAAGAGTCAACACATCTGCCCCCGTAATCTCATTCTGACGCCGCATATCAAGGAATTCTCACGCCTGACGGGGATGGAAATGTCGCAGATACTTGAGGATCCGGTCAGGATAGCGAAGGATTATGCTGCATCTACCGGAACGGTCGTATTGCTGAAAGGTCCTTCCACTATTGTGACCGATGGGGATAATGTATATATTACGGACAGGGGATGCGCCGGAATGGCAACGGCGGGCAGCGGGGATGTATTGTCGGGGATCCTCGCGGCGGTCGTATCGCAATCAGACACAACTGCATCTGCGACCCCAGATTCAGTGAAAGAGAATATCGATATCTGCCTTGCTACGGCAGCCGCCGCTTATATCAACGGCGCAGCAGGAGAAAGAGCACAGGAAGAGGTAGGGGCAGTCGGAATGATCGCAAGCGACACCATACGCTCACTCAAATCCTGCGGGGTGCTGCTTGCAAAATAATAATAAAGTGGTAAGATATATCGCATGGTTGGAAAAGATTGGAAAAGATTGAAGAACTGATAATATGAGTAAGAGATACTGCAAAATGTTTATCTGCATGCTTATGGTAATGTGCTTGCAGCCGGGCTTGCAGGATGCAATGTAAATATTAATCTTGGCGCCGCCGGTGCCGACACAGGCGATCGGTCCCGGGATTACCGGGAGGCAGAGCTTGAGTATTGGAGCATAATATAAAGGAAGTGTTTTGTCGTGCCTGAACAGGGAAAAGACAGCGCGAGCTTAATTGAAAAGGTCTGTGCTTTCATAGTCGATAAGAGAAGTCTGTTCTTTCTCATATTTGTCATTCTGGCGGTATTTTCTGCCTTTTCGCGCAACTGGGTAGGTGTGGAGAATGACATGTCCTTCTACCTTCCCGATTCCACCGAAACGAAAAGAGGCATTGACCTTATGGCCGAGGAATTCGTCACATACGGGTCATGTACTTTTATGGTTGCGAACGTTTCCTACGAGCAGGGTGAGAAGCTTGCAGGATCAATCGGGGACATGGACGGGGTATTCAGTGTCGATTATGAAGATACGAAGGAATACTACAATAACGGATCCGCCAGGTTTGCGGTCACCTTTGAATATCCCGAGGATGACGACAGATGTCTTGACGCGCAGGACCGGATAGAAGAGTTTCTTGCCGGTAACGATTACTATCTTGATACGAGCCTTGGCGATGTGCTGGCGGAGCAGATCAATAACGAGATGCAGACGATATCCGTTATCGTTGTGATAATCGTTCTCGGAGTCCTGCTGCTGACAACGGAAGCCTACGCGGAGATACCGGTTCTGCTTATCACGTTCGGCGGCGCTGCGGTGCTCCAGATGGGCACGAACTTCATATTCGGAACTATCAGTTTTGTGTCCAATTCGGTAACGATCGTCCTGCAGCTTGCCCTTTCGATCGACTATGCGATCATCTATCTGAACCGTTACAAGGAAGAGCATCAGACACTTCCTTACCGTGAAGCGGCGATCGCCGCGCTTACGAAAGCCATCCCCGAGATCACGGGAAGCTCCCTGACTACGATCGGCGGCCTGATCGCCATGACTTTCATGCAGTACAAGATGGGACCCGATATGGGCATGGTTCTCATAAAAGCCATCATTCTCAGCCTTGTGTCAGTATTCCTGCTGATGCCGGGCGTCATAATGCTGTTTGCCAAGCCTATGGAGAAGACAAAGCACAAAAGCTTTATCCCCAAGATCACTGCAATAGCCAAATACGATTACATGAGCAGGTACATAGTCGCACCTTTGTTCCTGGTTATCGTTGTAGTCGCATTCATTGTTTCGGACAAATGTCATTATGTATTCGGATACAGCAGTATTACCCCGAATATCAAGAACGATCTGCAGGTCGCGCAGGATATGATCGGTGAGAATTTCGAATCGAGCAATTTTGTGGCAGTGATCGTACCTGCGGGCAATTACGACAAGGAAAAATTACTTATCTCGGAATATGAGGCAAGAGATGAGATAGATCACGTGGTGGGGCTTGCCAATACCGATGCGCTCGGAGGCTATACGCTCACCGACAGGCTCATTCCGAGGCAGTTCTCGGAGCTTATCGATATCGATTACGAGCTTGCAGAGCTTGTATACGCCGCATATGCCGTCGATGACGAAGATTATGCCAAGGCGGTCAATGGTCTGGAGCAGTACAAGGTTCCGCTCATCGACATGTTCATGTTCGTTCACAGGGAAGTTGAGGACGGATATGTGACGCTCGACGACGAGACACAGAAGACGCTTGACGATGCATACACTCTCATGAACTTTGCGAAAGAGCAGCTGCAGGGCGAGAACTATTCGAGAATGCTCGTATACCTCAATCTGCCGGAAGATGAGCAGGACAGGATATACAGCTTTATCGACGAGATGCATACCATAGCTGACCGGTATTATGACGAATGCCTTGTGTGCGGCGAGAGCGTAAGCGAATACGATCTGAAAAAATCATTCGACAGGGATAATGTCGTCGTTAATATAGTATCCATACTTGCCGTACTCGTCGTGCTGCTGTTCACTTTCAAATCCGCCGGAATGCCGGTGCTGCTTATCGCCGTTATCCAGGGAAGCATATGGATCAATTTCTCGCTTCCGGTCATAACGCACAACGATATTTTCTTCATGAGCTATCTGATAGTATCCTCTATCCAGATGGGTGCGAATATCGATTATGCCATAGTCATAGCAAGCCGGTATACCGAGCTTCGCGAGACAATGGGAAGAAGGGATTCGATCATAGACACGATGAACCTGTCGTTCCCGACGATCGTAACCTCCGGCCCCATGCTTGCCCTTGCCGGCATCACGATAGGGCAGCTGACATCCGATGTAGCGATATTCAATATAGGAAAATATCTCGGTATAGGTACTGTCATATCGATATTCATAACACTGTTCGTGCTGCCGCAGATACTGCTTGTGGGAGACACGATAATCTCCAAGACCGCATTTGTCATGAATATCCCCATCAGGAATATATCCGCATCCGGACTCATCCGTGTGGACGGCGCGATAAGGGGCCGTATAAACGGTACTGTTACCGGTACGATGTCGGCTATTATCCGCGGTGATGTGTCGGCGTTTATCGATACCGGAAATATGGAAGTGCTTGACGAGCAGCTTCCGGCTCTCGAGGACAGATCATACAGCGATATCGTCGACGGCGAAGCGGAAACGGATGGCGAAGCGGAAACGGAGGGCGAAGCAGAAACGGAGGGCGAAGATGCAAAGAATCAATAAGACCATTCTCCCGATACTGTGCGTACTGGCGCTTCTTGCAACCGACTCCCTCCCTGTCCGTGCGGAGAACTATGACAAAGCGGAAACTGCCGAGAAGACGGTGGATGTGTCGGAACCGGACGATGAAGGCGAAGAGCCGGAAGAATCCGGGGATAACATGGAAGAAAAAGAGGACGGCAATTCGCAAAGATATATGGACTACGCCGTTGAAATGATGGATGTGGAGCAAATGACCGAGATCCGCATCGGCAGTTACGACGAATGGAGTGATTTTGCCCGCAATTGCACGCTTGATACATGGTCAAGAGATAAATACGTAATACTTACGGATGATATTGATTTTAATATGAAAAAGTATGTTCCCGTACCGCTGTTTTGCGGAGTGTTCGACGGTCAGGGGCATACGCTGAACCGCGTCGCATTTACGGAGGATGAGAACTACATAGGTATATTCTCGAAGACGGCTCCCACTGCGGTCATCAGGAATCTTAATGTGACCGGTGTCATGAAGCCGTCCGGCACCCCATTCCGTATAGGCGGGATAGTCGGAGATAATGCGGGTATGGTTGCCAGATGCCGGTATGACGGCTATGTCGAAGGGGACGACTATATCGGCGGTATCGCAGGCTACAACCAGGCAACGGGCATCATTTCATCCTGCCTTGCCACCGGAAAGATCACGGGTCTTCATTATGTCGGCGGCATATGCGGGGCAAACGCGGGTCTTGTCACGGGGTGTTCTTCCGAGGCCGATATCAATACGGTGACCAAGGAATCGCAGACCGGACTGAGCGACATCAAGGTCGAGGAAATATTCACGTCACTTATCAATATGGGACGGGAAGAAGGGAACAGCAGATCGATCTCCCAGGATTCCAATCCGATCGATATCGGCGGTATCGCAGGCAATAATACGGGAGAGATATCATCCTGCACGAACGATTCGACTGTCGGATACGAACATGTCGGTTACAATGTCGGCGGAATAGTCGGAAGAACATCCGGATATGTCCATGACTGCACGAATAACGGAAGCCTTGACGGGCGCAAGGATATCGGCGGTATCGCAGGGCAGGCCGAGCCGTATATCAGGCTGGATCTGACCAAGGACATAATCGCGCAGCTGTCCGAGAATATAAACGGTCTTCATGATTCACTTGACAGGACAATAAAGGATACGGACGATTCATCGGGAGTTGTGTCCGCAAGGCTGAATGTCATCAAGAATTTTGCCGATATGGCTCTTTCGGATACGGGGTATCTTGCGAACAGCACGGAAGACTTTGTTAACGGCGCCATGGGTTCGGCAAACGATATCATGGGCAGGATCGACTATGTCCTTGACGAGACGTCAAGGAACGGCGGTCCGATGGATGATCTTACCGATGCGGGGGAGGACTTCAAGAAAGCGGCGACTGACGTTGAGAACCTGGCGGAAGATCTGGATATATATAATTATATGGATGATGCCGAAAAGGCAAGATATGATAATGCCAAGAAGGCAATAGATGATGCAACCGATAAATATGAAAAGCGTTATGATTATTATATGACTTCGGAGGATGAGGCCGAAGCGCGTGAGCAAATACGAAGTGACGCAAGAGATGACTATATAAAAGTTAAACATACTTCCGGGGAATGGGAACAGAACAAATATGATGACCTGACTGATTCTCAAAAAGCTGAAGCGGATGCAGCTGCCAATGCCGCCGTTAAGGAATGGGCGGCACGGAAAGCCGATGAAGATACCGAGTATTCAACCAAAATAGAGGAAAATGCGGGTATTATTGCAGATATAATATTTGCCCACGCTGACGAAATGGCCGACGATGCTTCGGATGACGGCAAAGCTGCCGCCGGGAATCTGAAGAGCATGGCGGGCAATCTCAAAGATTCCGGCAGCCAGTTTAAGAGCATACTGAGGGATGTTGCGGGCAGGGGAGCGGTACAGTTCCCGCAGCTTTCCAACGAATACAGGATGCGCACCAACAGCCTTGTTTCCAATATACAGGGTATGAGCGACAACCTCGGATTCCTTAATAATGAGATGAAAGGGTCAACGGATACTGTATGCGGCGATCTTGAAGATGTGAACGACAGGTTCCAGACGATAATGCTGTTGTTCACCGATGCCATGGACGGTGTTCTCGATATGGATTATACGACCGTCTACGAGGACGAGTCGAATGATGTATGCGAAACAAGCATTGACGCGACAATAGCGGACTGCGTCAACACAGGAAAGGTGAGCGGCGATGTCAATACCGGCGGGATCGCGGGAACGATGGCCGAGGAGTATGATTTTGACCTTGAAGGTGACGTAACGGGAGTCAAGGATTCAAGCGTCAACTCGACATACAGGACCAAGTGCGTTCTGCGCGGCGACCGGAATGTAGGAGCGGTAGCGGGCAAGAAGAGCTACGTCGGCGGGGTATGCGGATTGCATGAGATAGGAACGATCCTCCGGTGCAGTGACTTTTCCAAGGTATCCTCCGAGTCGGGGAATTACGTCGGCGGTATAGCGGGAAGGTCGTATGCCACGATCAGGCAGTCATACGAGAAGGGGATACTGTCCGGACAGTCGTATATCGGCGGGATATGCGGAATAGGGAGCGATATGTCGGACTGCGTCTCCATGCCTGAGATCACGGACGGAACCAACTTTACCGGGGCTGTTGCGGGATATGTCGATGATACGTCCAGGATCAGAAGGAACGTATTCGTCAGCCGTAGTCTGGCGGGGCTTGACAGGATCAGCCGTACCGGTATCGCCGAGCCGATAGGATACACAGACCTTCTGGCAATGGAGAACATACCTTCCGATTATTCGCTGATGAAGATAGATTATGTTGTGGATGACGTGATAGTATCCACAGGTTTCAAGAGATATGAAGAGAAGATATATCCGGAAGAGATACCTCTCGATGAAGTGATCACGAACGTGGATGGCAAGGAAGATAGTGCCGATATAGTCGTGCTCGACAGCGATCAGTATATTGACTGGGATTGCGACGAGGCGATGACCGTATACGGTGATATGGAGATAAAAGGTGAGATCGTAAGATTTGCCACCAGTCTTGCAAGCGCACAGATAAGGGATAACAAACAGTCGATATTCATTGTCGACGGTATGTTCAAAAAGGATGAAGAGATAACCGTGCTTCCTGCAGGAGCGATCACCGGGACGGAGGCGGAATATGCCATAACAATCCCCGATGACGGATCACCCACACATAGGATCAGATACCAGCTTCCCGAAGGGATAGAGGACGTCACGGTCTTCATAAAGGATGGCAGCGGGTATCAGGAGACCGGATATACCCAATACGGAAAATATATCATGTTCGAGGCACCGGGAAATGAGGTTATCGTCAGGATCAACGGAGTCGTTAGCGGGAACGGCAGACTGTGGGTCATAATAGGAGCCGCTGCTGCTGTCATTATCGCGGCGCTTGTTATCATAATAGCTCTCGTAAGGCACAGAAGAAAGAAGAGGCGGCATACATGAGTATTATGGAAGAGATAGGATAAAGCTTCTTATGAGTTCGCCATCCAAGACAGTAGAACAAAAAGCGAATATCAAGAACGGGATCGCGAGGATGGTATTTTCCATGCTCGCCATACTGCTGCAGGTAGTGTGGATACTTGTCCTTGTCAGACTGTTCAGCGATTACGCGCAGTGGGTATCGCTTGCCGTGAGCATTCTCGCGCTGATCCTCGCGCTCGCGATCTACAGCCAGGACAAGACAGCTTCCCTGAAGGTTCCGTGGATCATACTGATCATGGCGTTTCCGCTTATGGGCGTAACGCTTTATCTTCTTGTCGGAATGTCCAGATCCACGAAGAAAATGAGGCAGCGCTACGCGGACGTTGACAGGATATTGTTCTCGTATCTTAGCCAGGATGAGGATACGGTACGAAGATTTGAGGAATATGACGAAGGTTTATCCGGGATATCAAGGTACCTTCATAATGTGGGCGGATACCCGGTATACTCCGATACCGATATCGCTTTCTACCCGGAAGCCGCCGAAGGGCTTGAGGCGCAAAAGGAAGAGCTTCGCCGGGCGAGGAAGTTTATATTCATGGAATACTACGCGATCGAGGACAAGGAGGCGTGGAAGGGCGTATTCGACATACTCGAACAAAAGGTAAGGGAAGGCGTGGAAGTAAGGCTGTTCTATGATGATATAGGAAGCATTGCTTTTATCAACAAGGATTTCGTCGAGCGCATGGAAAATGCGGGTATCCAATGCAAAGTATTCAATCCGGTCTCCCCGGTTCTCAACATGTTCATGAATAACCGCGACCACAGGAAGTTCATGGTGATTGACGGTAAGATCGCGTTTACCGGTGGCTACAATCTTGCAAACGAATATTTCGGGATCACGGAGCCATACGGCAAATGGAAGGATACGGGAGTCAGGCTGGAGGGTGAGGCCGTAAGGACGCTGACTGTACTGTTCCTTGAAATGTGGAACGCGGTATCGAAGCATTATACACCGGATCCCGGCGATATCGGGAAGTATTTTACGGAATTCGACCATACCGCAGGGAAAGGTTTTGTCCAGCCATACGGCGACAATCCGATGGGGAATGAGCATATCGGCGAGAACGTATATATCAGTATGGTTGAAAAATCACGCAGATACTGTTATTTCACCACCCCCTATCTGATAATCACCGATGAAATGAACCACGCCATGGGTCTTGCCGCAAAGCGCGGGGTGGATGTACGGATAATCACTCCGGGAATCCCCGATAAGAAAGTGATCTACCGTGTGACGAGGTCGTATTACCCGATGCTTGTCAAAAACGGAGTGAGGATATATGAATATACCCCGGGGTTCTGCCATGCAAAGCAGTGCGTGGTCGATGACCGCGCGGCCACATGCGGGACGATCAATCTCGACTACAGGAGTCTATACCATCATTTTGAAGACGGATGTCTGTTTGCTGACTGCGATGCCGTAGCCGCCGTGAAACAGGATTTTGAAGACATGTTCCCGATATGCCGGGAGGTAACCGATAAATACCGCAACAGGCGTTTTGTTCCCCACCGTCTCGGGCAGCTTCTGCTGCGCGTGCTGGCTGCGCTCATGTGATTTTCCTGTTGACTGTTTACATAACTTGTGATAACATTGGCTTGACCAAAGAGGTCAAGCCAATTATTATGCGTGGGCGGAACCGGATAATCGGAGGAAAATATGAATTCGAAGTTCTTTGATGTTAAAAAGGATAAGCAGGATGCGATAATAAATGCGGCGCTCAAGACATTTGCGCTCAAGGGCTACAAGGATGCGAGCACCGATGTGATAGTGAAGGAGGCGGGAATATCAAAGGGCCTTCTGTTCCATTATTTTACGAGCAAACAGGGATTGTATGATTTTATATGCGATTACAGCACAAAGTACATGATACTCGAATTGACCCGGACGGTAAAGAAGAGCGAGAAGGACCTGTTTTCGCTTGTATCGCAGATCAGCCAGGCAAGGGTAAGGGTAATGAGAAATTATCCGTTTATGGGAAGGTTCCTAAGAAGCCTGAAGCATGAGACCGAGGAGGAAGCGGTAGCTTCGATCGGTGATGGCATATCCGAACTTGACAGGACATACTCGAATATATACGCACAGATAGACAGCAGGAAGCTTGTCCGGCCGGATCAGCTTTCGAAGATCATAGACATTATTGACTGGATGAGTAATGGTTTCCTCGAAGAGAATTTTAAGGTTGACGATCCTGATCCGGATGCGCTCTATGACGGGTTCTCGGAGTATCTGACGCTGCTTCGTTCGCATTTTTATGCAAGCGAGACCGACGGTTCCGTGTCGGTTGCCCGCGAGGAGGTCTATGAACGTAACGAGACGGTCATGAGGGAGATGAAGCTTGACATGACATTCGAGGAAAGACTGATGGCAGGCAAGAAACCGCTCGTCGAGGGAGAAGAGGAGGCTGATGAAGAGCCCTCCGATAATGAGTCCTCTGATGAAGATGTAACGGATGAAGATGAAGGAGAAGAGGGGCCGGAAGGAAATGAAACATTTGACGATATAATAAGGGAGGCCGAGAAGAACATAAGGAATACGTAGGATATCTACTGCCTACGCAGCCCTCGCGGATAGTGATTTTTGACAACGCCTCCGGAAGCCTTGCCCCAGCCAAGCCCCAGGCCTTCGGTACATACGAGGCACCAGCCTTTAATATTTGCGTCACAGGAAAGAGTCAGTCCCGTGACGTATTTTTTTGCATCTTCGGAATCCGCATCAAGATTTACGGCGCATATCGCATCTTCATATTGCAGAGCGTGTGAGAGTGCGTGATCGGGCTCAAATCTCATCTTCTTGAAACTTCCCAGCTTGAGACCGGCACGCAATACTTTAAGACCTTTTATGTCGGGCATACTTTCGGGAGTATAGTAAATGCTGTCTCCGAATGCCAGCAGTCGTCCCGGATTATCGGCAGCCAGATTTCGGTATTTGCAGCCGGGTGAAAGTGTGCTTACCAGAAAATCATTCAGCAAAGTGATACGCTCACGCGGTATCTTAAAAGAACTCAAGGCATCCCCGGATTTTGGTTTTGATGTTGAGTCTGAACTGCTGCCTATATTCTCGGCGTCCGTTGTCTTCATAAGGACTGCTGCAAAATGACCTTCGCCCTTGTGGGTGTGGGGATATATACGGTGCATATCTCGAACGGTAAAGCCGGGGTGGCGCGATATGAAGCGGTCGACGGCACCCTCGTCCTCCTCGGGGGAGAATGTGCATGTGCTGTATACGATCCTTCCGCCGTCCGCGAGCATTCTGGCGGCACAGTCCAGTATCATATCCTGCCTTGCGGCGCACATCGTTACATTGTCGGAACTCCACTGGAGAGCGGCTTCGGGATGCTTCCTGAACATACCCTCTCCCGAGCACGGAGCATCTACCAGTATCCGGTCAAAATATCCCGGAAACCTGCCTGAAAGTGCAGCGGGTTCCTCGTTTACTACAAGCGCATTTGCAACGCCCATACGCTCAATGTTTTCCGACAGGACGGAAGCTCTTGACGGAATTATCTCGTTGGCGACAAGTATACCGCGCCCCATCATCAGGTCTGCTATCTGTGTCGACTTGCCTCCCGGCGCGGCACACAGGTCGAGCACCCTCTGTCCGGAATCGTTGACATCAAGAAGCGTAACGGGAAGCATCGCCGACGCCTCCTGAATGTAATATGCCCCGGCTTCATGAAGGACGCATTTGCCGGGTTCGGAATCTTCGTAGTAGTATCCGGACGGGCACCAGTCAACATTTTCCGGATTGTCGCATCCGGTCGAAATCCGACTCATGTGTGCATAATTGACGGGAAGGATTTTACTTCTGTTAAGACGTAAAGACTTAACTGAAGTCTTGTTATAACTCGCGATAAAGAAGTTATAACTATTCCCGAGTTGCTCTTTCATGCGTTTTGTATAATTTTCAGGCAAACTTGTCATGTATAGGATTATATCATTTTTGAACAAGTATTAAGTATTATTTAAAACAAATAATTTGGATCGAAAAAACTTGACAAGTACCGACTACATATTGTAGTCTGAAAGAGACTACAAGTAGTAGTCTGTTATTCGTGGAGGATGAGCATGATAAAGAGTGAAATTCAATTAGGCGTTGTTGAAGCCAAATTTGCTGATATTATTTGGGAGAATGAACCTATTAGTTCTTCAGAACTTGTTAAGATATCGGCAACAGAATTGAAATGGAAACGTACAACGACACATACGGTATTGCGAAGATTATGTGATAAGGGGTTATTTCAAAATGAAAATGGAATAGTTAGCAAATGTATTTCACGGGATGATTTTTATTCGAAGCAGTCCAGGAAGTATGTTGATACGGTATTTAATGGCTCTTTACCGGCCTTTATTGCTTCCTTCACAAAAGACAACTCAATTAGCAAAGACGATGTAGCGAAAATCAAAAAGTTGATAAATGATGCTAAAGAGGTTTGATGATGTATCCGCTATTATTTAAAGTTATGAACTTGAGCATTATTGCAAGTGCATTGATTGTAATAGTAATTGTATTAAGATTAATTCTTAGAAAAGCTCCTAAGTGGGTTATAAGTGTAATGTGGGGAATTGTAGCAATAAGACTAATCTGCCCTACTAGTATAGAGAGTAAATTCGGATTAATTGGGGAAATCGATTTTTTTCTAGTGCAAGTATGCCTGTCGAGGAGACCCAAAATACCGGTATTGCTGGAATTATGTCGAGAGAGTCACAGGACGATATGATCCATAGTAAGCTAATAAACAGGACCAATAATGAAAACAATAATGTGTATGGCATTTATAAGAAAATAAATATGATATGGATAATCGGTATGGTTTTAATGTCTTTATATGCGGTTATTTCGATTCTTCGGGTAAAAAGGAAATTACAAGAATCTATTTTGATAAAGGATAACGTGTATATTTCTGATTATGCAAGAAGCCCATTTGTGTATGGCATTTTTAACCCTTGTATTTATCTGCCATCTGAATTCGACGATAGCGATGCCGTGTATGCAATTGCGCATGAGAACACCCATATTAAGCATAAAGATAATCTATGGAAATTACTTGCTTATTTTTTGTTAACTGTATATTGGTTTAATCCGTTTATTTGGGTTGCTTATATTTTGTTTAATAATGATGTTGAGTGTGCTTGTGATGAAGCGACAATCAGCAATTACAATTTCAAAGAGAGGAAATTATATGCTAATGCTCTTTTAAACTATAGTTTGGAAAAGTCGATGATTTATGTATACCCTATATTTTTTGGATCTTCAAATATTAAGAAAAGGGTTGAACTTATAATGGAATATAAGCAACCTGGGAAAAGTATTACTTATGCATCACTGATAATTATTGCTATAACTGGTATGCTTTTTTTGGTGCGATATGTGGACGATAGTCGTGAAATATCTGAGTACAATAATGATTATGTTCTTGAAAAGAAATATGAAATAGAAATAAGAGAACAACTAATGAAACGCTATGACAATATCAAGGATTTTCATATGCTGATATTTGAAGAAAATAATGAAAAAATGGCAAATGTATTTGTTGTTTTTGATGGAGATAATACGGATTTTGATGAAAGAAACAGAATAGAGGAAGATATTTCGAATTACGCTATGATAGATTTGGAAAAGCTTTCTGTCCAATACAATACAGAGTAAATGAAACTGCAATACTAAGTTAATTATTTTATAAGAGCTTTGTATAAAAATTATATGGAAGGAGGGGTGGTTTATTTAACTAAACTATTTAAGCGTTGCGTTGAATCTGATTCTGATTAAAAAAAGACTAACTATTAAATGTCAACACGAAAATGAAGATTTTTGAATAAAACATCCAATGATGTTTTAGATAGCCCGGAGGCGGGATTCAGCCTCAATCAGTACCTTGAAAACTGCATGACAAACAGAGCATCCGTATAGGTGCTCACAGAAAAGGATATGAAATTTAGACGTTATCTTCGGTAGGGTTCGCCTGTAAGTTCCATCCGATAGATGGTACGTACCAGCTTCTTCGTTGCATGACTGACAGCAACATTGTAGTGCTTGCCTTCGCTTATCTTCATGGAAAGATAAGCTCCGAAGTTTTCATCCCATTTGCAGACGAACTTCGTGGCATTAAACAAAGCATACCTCAGATAACGAGATCCTCGCTTTTCCATATGGGAATAGTTGGAATTAAGTTGTCCTGACTGGTATGTAGATGGTGATAACCCAGCAAATGCAAGTATCTGATCGGCATTGCTGAATCGTGTGAAGTCACCGATCTCAGCAAGAATCATTGCGCCCATGCGGTAGCTAATACCTGGGATCGTCATGATCGGAGAGTTACGGGCATCCATGATGGATTTGATCGATGCTTCAATCTCATCAATTTCTTCCGTCATTAACTCGATCAGATGGATGGTGTGCTTCAACTCCATTGATTTTGCTGGTATAACAGAACCGATTGAATCTCTGGCGGCATCTCTTATAGTGACAGCCATATCTCGCCCGTAGTGTCCCTTAGAAGCTTTTTCAAGGACATTTTTGAGATGAGTAAGGTGACTATCAGCGATGTAAGAAGCACAGGGAAATTCAGAAAGTAAGGCATACACAGAAGCCATATGAAGGTCAGGGACAAGTTTCTCCAACTCTGGAAAGAGAATGTTGGCAAGACGAGCCACAGATGTCTTAAGTTTAGCACGCTCCTGAACCTTATCGAAACGGTAACTAGAAAAGATTTTGGGTGTCAAACTTCCGACTTGACAGGGAGAAAAAATAATGATATAAATACATACGTAACGAACGTATTCGTTGTAGGTGTAGATAATATGGCAAGAAATAAGTATCCAGAATTAACAGTGGAGAAGATTTTGGAAGTATCACAAAGACTTTTCTTAGAGAAAGGATACGAGCAAACAACAATTCAAGATATTGTTGATAACTTAGGAGGATTAACTAAAGGAGCAGTATATCATCATTTTAAATCCAAAGAGGAGATTATAAATGCTTTGGGCGATAAGATGTTTTTGGGTAATAATCCTTTCAATGTAGTCAAAGAACAGAACGAGTTAAATGGATTACAGAAGATTCAGAAAGCTATGATGTTAAATCAGGAAGATTCAGAACGATCCACATTGTCAAAAAATATGATTCCACTGTTGGAGAATCCTCGTATATTGGCTGGAATGATAGAATCACAAAGAAAATACCTGTCACCAGAGTTTTATAAACTGATTGAAGAAGGCATTGAAGATGGTTCTATTAGTACGGAGTATCCGAAAGAATTGGCAGAAATTCTACCATTATTGGAATTGTGGCTAATGCCTTCCATATTTCCAGCATCAGAAGAAGAACTGCATCATAAAGTGTTGTTTGTAAAAGAGATGTTTGAGCGTATGGGAGTGCCGTTATTTGATGACCAGATATTATCAATGATAAATGAAGGTATCAATGTAAAAATAAATTAAAATTGTGTTGTACAATTTTAATTTATTTTTACATTGATACATACATTCAGAATGTATGAAACGGGAGGATCATATGGAACATAAAGAGGAATATATTGTAAAAACGTATAATTTATCGAAAGTTTATAACGAAAAACCGGTTATAAATAGCTGCAATATGAGCGTAAAGAAGGGAAGGATATATTGTTTGGTTGGACAAAATGGAGCGGGAAAGACAACACTATTTAAGATATTGCTGGGATTAACATCAGCCACGCATGGAACGGCAACAGTTTTGGGAATGGACTGTAAAAAGGACAGCCTAGAAATTCTTGCCAGAACAGGAAATCTTATAGAAACTCCAGTTTTTTTTGAACACCTTTCAGCAAGGAAGAATTTAAAGATACATTTAGAGTATATGGACTGCAAAGATGCTGACAAAATTGAAAGTATATTAGAAAAAGTCGGGTTAAAGGATTCGGCGGATCAGCATGTATCTACTTTTTCGCTGGGAATGCGTCAGAGGCTTGCTATTGCGAGAGCACTTGTACATGAACCAAGTTTACTAATTCTTGATGAACCAATAAATGGAATGGATCCAGTTGGAATAAGAGATATGAGAGAGTTATTTCGTAAACTTTCAGAACAGGGAGTTACAATTTTGATGTCCAGTCATTTTCTATCTGAGGTAGAATTGGTTGCGGATGATATAGGTTTTTTGGTTAATGGAACAATCGTGCGTGAGGTTCAGCCACAGGATATATCACAACAAAATGCCGGTGGACTGGAAGATTATTTTATGAAAGTGATTCAAGGAGAGTGAGTATATGAAAATAAACAGATTATTTTCTCTGGAATTGGAAAGAAATAGCTTACGATCATATCAAACTGCTGTTGCGGTAAGTACTTTTTTTATGCTGGGCTTTATATATTTAATGGCAGCAATACCCAAAATTGATCCAGGGGATAGCGATGCAGAATTATTTAGTTCTTACAATTTTGTAATAGGTCTGACGTTGGTAGTCATGATGGGAATTTTTTCTGTAATTTCGGCAACGATGTCATCAAAGTTTATTGTAGATGAATATCGAGGGAAAAAAGCAATTTTACTATTTTCATATCCAATCAGTCGAAAAAAAATAATGGAAACTAAGATACTACTAGTATTTTTATTTACAGTTGGTTCGATGTTGATAAGTGGAGCAATAGTACTCGCAGTTTTCATGATAACAGAAAGCTTCGTTCCGATTAGTAATGACATTGTAAGTTTAGGACTTATATTAACAAGTATTATATATTTAGTATGTTATGCTCTGATTGCTGCATTTTGTGGTATTGTTTCGAGCTGGATTGGGTTCAGAAAGCAGTCTGTTATTGCAACAATAGTTGCATCCTGCATTATTATGGTTACAATGTGTCAGATAGCAGCTATGACATTTTTTTCTGGAGTAGCGATGATATTGCTTTTGGCTGGTATGGGAATTATTACATTTTTAGCCATCGAGAGCATGTTAAGTCAGGCAGGAAAAATGGAAATTTAACTTAGTGTATCACATTCTTTTGTATACTCTTAAATAGGGACAGAGGAATGTATACATATAAAGAATGTTACCAGTAGTAGGGCATCCCGTTTGCATTGAGCATATACGCTAACCTGTTCGTTTAATTTTAAGAAGAAAAAAAGGTAATTTATGAAAGCAAATAATTTAATTATTGATTCAATCAGTAAAACATATAAAAAAGGGAAGATAAAAGCCAATGATAATATTTCATTAGAACTGTATCCTTCTGAAATCACTGCACTTATCGGACATAATGGCGCGGGGAAAACGACTCTGCTGAATCAGATTATAGGTAATGCCAAACCTGACAGTGGAGATATTACTTATAAGGGAATATCATTGGTAAAAAATTCAAAAGTAGCTAGAGAACTGGTATCAATAATGCCCCAGTTTCATGCTCCGCTTGAAGGAGTAACACTAAGGCAGTCCATAGAATCTATTTTGAGAATCAAAGGAGTATCTGAAAAGCAGGAGCATTTATGCACAAAACAAGTGTTAAAGGATTTGGACATTGAGCAGTGGGCTGACCAGGCAGGAAATAAATTATCCGGTGGTTTACAGAGACTGACCTCTTTTGCAATGGCAGTGGCATACCCATCAGACATAATTCTGCTTGACGAGCCCACAAATGATGTTGATCCAATAAGACGTAAGTTGATATGGCAGTATATGAGAAAACTAGCAAAAGAGGGGCATATGATTTTTGTTGTCACCCATAATCTACTTGAAGTTGAACAGTATACAGACAGATATATTTTACTGAATAAAGGTCGTATAATTCGTGATGTTTCTACGGCTGTTATTAGTAATGACTTCGTTTCAAATGTAATGATAGTATCCCTGCATGATACGGACGAGTTGCACGATCTACCGGAAGCCGAAACCAGTGAATACAAAGAAGATGAAATGCAGTTGGTTCTTACCTTGTCTGAAAATCAGGTTTCAAGTGCTGTTAATTGGCTGATGGAGCTTATAAGACAGGGAAAAGTTTTGAATTATAAGCTTACATCTGCAACATTGGATATGCAATATGGAGGTATGATAGATGGAGAATAAAGAACCATTATCAAAACCGCAGGCATCTTATTTGACAAAACTTAAAGGAGTGATATTCTGGAGCCTGATAAGACACAAATATCTGGTGCCGGTATTCAGTGTTGCACAGGCTGCATTTGCGATTGCAATAATATGTGGAATGGCACTATTTCTTCCACAGCTTGATGATACATCGGTTGTTTATTTATCGTCCGGGGCACTGACTTTGGGCATGATTGCGGTCGGCTGTGTTTTAGCACCACAGATTGTAAGTGAGGCAAAACAAAATGGGATATTTGAATATCAAAGAACGCTTCCAGTTTCAAGAAGCATTATTTTGTTAGCAGATATTATCATATGGGGAATTGCATCAGTTCCAGGCGTGATTATGGGTTGTATTGCTTCTGTACTGCGTTTTGATATAAATCTAAATATAACGGGACAAAGTTGTCTGATTATATTGCTTACACAGTTTACATTGATTTGTATCGGATTTTGTATTGCCTACTGGCTTCCACCTAGTGCAATGGCATTGGCAACACAGGTAATTATGATAGGCGGACTGCTTTTTTCACCGATAACATATCCAGCGGAAAGACTCCCGGAGTGGTCTATGTATATTTATAATGTGCTGCCATTTGTTCCTATAAGTAATTTAATAAGGTCTGCGTTATTTTTGACAAAGTCTATAAGTCTGTCAGATTTGATAGTAGTTGTTTTTTGGGCTGTCATTGCATTTATTCTTTCTCTTTGTGCATTGTCAAAAAAGGACTGATGCTTAGCAAGGATGGAGAGGTGTAGATGGTGTACTAGAACATATTGCCATGCATATCAAATTGAGGTAGACTATGTATGGGTTGAATGTCACCATTGAATTCGTGAAATGCGGGAGAAACTATTATTCAAATTGATGAAGTTTGAACAGTAAATAACTCTCTATGAAGTAGAGCGGTAAAGGGCTCTTTGGATGTCTTTTACCGCTTTGAATTATACTGTGTCTGCGCAGGCACAGTATAATTCAAAGCGGCTGTGCCGTAATATTATATATAGTCAAATTGATCGCTCTTGAAAAAGAAAACAAACTCTTTGGCATCTATCGCCCCAATCACACTGTGCAGAGGGTGTCTTTGGATTTAATCCCAGTTTTCATGATTTCCCGAGATTATGCATCTATTACAGTCTGGATAGGTTACTGCGGATTGAAAGCCGATGCATGAAAAACATTTGTAACTTTTTTGTAAAATAATTAAATAACAGTACACACTATAATCATGCTGTGTTATTATCTATCAAGAAATTGGGGAGGGGCATATTCTTTTGCCCCGCAAAGCACAATATGTTGTGGCATCTGCCATAGTTTAAGGAGGAGATTATGAAACTGATCTATCAGGTCGAAGACAAGGTCAAGACGGGACAGCTCATTGTATTCGCGCTTCAGCAGCTGCTGGCTATCATGACGGCAACGCTTGTCGTCCCGATCATCGTCGGTAACGGGATGAGTCCTGCCGCCGCGCTTTTCGGTGCGGGCTGCGGCACGCTTATCTATGTTCTGTTCACACAGAAGAAAAGTCCGGTATTTCTCGGATCTTCGTTTGCTTTTATCGGCAGTATGTGCGCCGCTTTTGCAGGCGGAGTGTCGATATCCCTCGGGTATCTCGGGATAATAATCGGCGCGGTCTTTGCAGGACTCGTATATGTTGTTATAGCGATAATCGTCAAGGCAGTGGGAGTTGAATGGATCAACAAGCTCATGCCTGCTGTTGTTATAGGACCTACCGTTGCGATCATAGGACTGTCGCTTGCGGGTAATGCCGTAGGTGATATCACGACCGGCGGGGTAAAGGTTGACGGAGTAGCTGTTGCAAGCCCTCTTGCAGCGCTTCTCGGCGGACTCGTCACACTCGGCGTTACGATGGTATGCAGTGCATACGGCAGGAAGAGCGGTAAGCTGATACCGTTCATCTACGGAATAATCGCGGGATACATATACTGCCTTATACTTACTGTCATCGGAAACGCTGCCGGTATTGATTCGATAAAGCTCATCAGCTTTGATCCTTTCAAGGCGCTCGTGGCTGACGGGGTCGGGCTTTCAACGTTCTTATCCGTGCCCGCCTTCACGTTTGTAACGGCTTTCGGAGGATTTTCCGAGCTTAACGGCACTTATATCGGAACTATCTTTGCGGCATATGTTCCGGTTGCGTTTGTTGTGTTTGCCGAGCATATAGCGGATCACAAGAATATCTCTTCAATTATAGAAAGAGATCTTCTGAAAGAGCCCGGTCTTCACAGGACACTTCTCGGAGACGGGATAGGATCGATGGTCGGCGCATTTTTCGGAGGGTGTCCCAATACCACATACGGCGAGTCCATAGGATGCGTTGCCATTACGAAGAACGCTTCCATATATACCATAATCGCTGCCGCGATAGGAGCGATACTGATATCGTTCATATCCCCGTTTATCGCATTCGTCAATTCGATCCCTTCCTGTGTCATGGGCGGCGTATGCATGGCTCTTTACGGGTTTATCGCGGTATCGGGTCTTAAAATGGTTCAGAACGTTGACCTCAACAAGAACAAGAATCTGTTCGTTGTATCCGTCATACTGATCGCCGGTATCGGAGGACTTACTCTTAATTTCGGTGCCGTTACGATCACAAGCGTTGCATGTGCCCTTATCCTCGGCATTCTCGCCAATCTGCTGCTCAAGAACGCTCCCGAAGACGGAGAATGATAAACGGTATTGCAGTATGATATATGCATTATGCCCGGGTTGACTTACAGAGGCCTCCGCGTTAGCGGGGGCCTCTACTGTATCCGAGAAAAGATGTTGACAATTCCTGTTATAGATTATAAAGTATATAATGATATATCAATTCATTTGATCTTTATAGTAGTTGGGGGACTTACTTATGAAAATCATGACTGACGAATACCGCGACCGTCTGCGGCATTGGACCGAAACTCTGATGAAGGATCTGTATCTGCCTCTGGATCCGATAAAGTTTGAAGCGGCGAGAGCAGACGCACTGATCCCGGTCGATGAAGCGGCACGGCTTGAATACACTCCGGTATCACCCGGATATAAATGGGGTGACCAGTGGGATTATTGCTGGATGCGTGCCCGGATCACGCTTCCGCCCGAAGCGGAGGGTAAACGCATTGTCATGGATCTTACGCCCGGCGGTGAGAGCACCGTATTTGTGAACGGGCGGTCTTTTGGCACCTATCGTGCGCCCTGGGTCTCTTTTCCCCACCATTTCATAGAGGATAACTGCCTGACACGCTCCGGACATGCCGGGGATGTCTATGATGTTATGCTGGAGGTCTACGCGGGACATGATTATCCCGAGGCATGGGCATGCGCTACCGGACCGGTACTTCCCGGAACATTTGAACCGCGCGTGGAGAATGATGACAGGGCAACGCTCGGTGATGCCACATTCGGAATATGGAACGAAGAAGCTTATCAGCTGTATATTGATGTCAGCACGCTGACGGGACTGCTCAATACGCTTGACGACACATCGCTTCGGGCCTGTCAGGTAGCTGAGGCTCTTGAGCAGTTTACTCTTATTGCCGATTTTGAGCAGGATCTGCCGGGACGGCTGGAGTCCTATGCCGAAGCCCGCAAAGCCCTTGCACCTGCTCTTGCGGCACATAACGGAAGCACGGCGCCTGATTTCTATGCAGTGGGACATGCTCATCTGGATCTGGCGTGGCTGTGGCCGATGGCAGAGACATACAGAAAGACTTCGCGGACCTTTGCAGCGCAGCTGCGGCTGCTTGAGGAGTATCCGTCATATTATTTCATACAGTCCCAGCCGGCAGCATATGAAATGGCAAGGACATATTACCCCGAGCTGTTTGACCGGATAAAGGATGCTGCCAGGGAAGGCAGGTGGGTCGCAGAAGGCGCCATGTGGGTGGAGCCCGATACCAACATGCCTTCGGGAGAAGCGCTCGTGCGCCAGCTCCTGTACGGAAAACGGTATTTCAGGGAAGAGTTCGGCGTGGATTCCAAGGTTCTGTGGCTTCCCGATACATTCGGTTACAGTGCGGTGCTTCCGCAGATTCTGGCCGGGTGCGGGGTCAAATATCTTGTTACCCAGAAGATCTTCTGGTCATATAACGGCGGGGAACGTTTCCCTTATCACTATTTCTACTGGACAGGCATAGACAATACAAAGATCACGGCTTATCTGCCCACCAGCTATAATTACCAGACAGACCCCGAATCGCTTGGCAGGACGTGGAAGGAGCGTTCGCAGGTACGCGATCTGGACAGCTTCCTGATCCCGTTCGGTTACGGTGACGGAGGCGGCGGTCCTTCAAGAGACTATATCGAATACATTGAACGTGAGAGCGACCTTGAGGGTGCGCCCCGCGTCAAGATGACCGATCCGGTCACTTTCTTCGAAACGCTTGAGCAAAAGGGCGGTCCGAAGAACACATGGGAGGGCGAGTTGTATTTTGACGCCCACAGAGGAACGCTTACGAGCCAGGCGATGGTCAAGAAGAATAACCGCAAGGCGGAGATCGCGCTTAGGCAGATGGAATTTTTCGGCGCGGTAGCATCGCTTCATGGTCATGCTTATGATGCGGATGCGGCGGAAAGACTCTGGAAGGAACTACTGCTCCACCAGTTCCATGATATACTGCCGGGATCATCCATAGCGAGGGTATATACGGAGGCCGAAGAGCGTGTAGGCGCCGTTATAGCGGAAGCGGACAAACTGGCGGAAGATGCCGCAAAGGCCTTATCCGACAATGATCCTGCAGCTGTTACGGTATGGAATACACTGTCATTTGAACGTAAGGCTCTGATAGATCTTCCCGATACTTTCGGCGAAGGCGCGGTAACGGCTGACGGAGCCGGCATCCCCACCGAACGCGACGCAGAAGGCGTCAGGGCACTGGTAACGCTTCCTTCGATGGGAGCCGTTACGCTGCGTCCCGCAAAGCGCAGTGAAGAAGCGGGCCGGGCTAAGATAACGCAGGAAGGTACGCATTATATTATGGAGAATGCGCATCTGCTTGTCAGGATTAATGAACGCGGAGAGATAACGAGCCTTATCCGCAGGGACAGCGGCAGGGAATTTGCCGCAGGTCCGATGAACCGGCTGCAGATGTACAAGGATGTTCCGCGCATGTTCGATGCATGGGATATTGACTCCAATTACACAGAACAGGAACTGCCGGGAGCATCGTCCGTGGAAACAGCCATTCTTCAGGATTCCGGCCTTCGCGCGATCCTGCGTGTCAGGGGCAGGATCGGCGGATCCTCTTATGTACAGCAGATTGTGCTCGAAGCTGAATCCGAACGCGTCGAGATACGCAGCGAGGTCGACTGGAAGGAACTTCACCGCCTGTTAAAGGTCAGCTTTCCTGTTGATGTTGTCGCGTCAAACGGCATCAATGAGATCCAGTTCGGCTATGTGGAAAGACCGACACACAGATCAAGACAATATGATAAGGATCGTTTCGAGGTATGCCAGCACCGTTACAGTGCGCTTGCGGACAACTCGCACGGTGCCGCACTGCTTAATGACTGCAAATACGGTCTGAGTATGAACGGCAAAGCTCTGGAGCTGACGCTGCTGCGTGCGTCTGCCAGCCCTGAAATGTGTGCGGATAACCGTGTTCATACTTTTACATATGCAATCTATCCGTTTGAAGGTCCGTTCGGGTCGAGCGATACGGTAAGACAGGCTCTTGCTCTCAACATAGCACCTGTTGTTGCTGCCGGAGCCACAGCTTTGGGAAGCCTTGTTTCGATCGATCATAAGAGCGTAATACTCGATACGGTCAAGCCCGCCGAGGACGGAAGCGGCGACCTGATACTGCGCTTCTATGAGTCCATGAAGGCACCGGGACGTGCCGTCATCAGTACGTCATTTGCCGGTCAGGCGTGGAATACCGATCTTCTGGAGAATAAGACAAGCCCGCTTGATAACAATGACGGGACATTCGAACTTGATTTCGGAGCCTTTGAGATCAAGACCGTACGCATAGCCAAGGACTGATTGCTGGAGAATAATGCCATGAATATACCGGAAAGCCTTATTGCACATGCCGATACTCTTGAGGCATACTATCAGGAACATTTTCCCGAGCTTGCGCCGCTTGTGCGCAGATGCTTTTTAAATACGATAGAGACTACCGTTACCGAAGATGAAGACGGCTATTTTGTCATCACAGGCGATATCCCGGCCATGTGGCTTCGGGATTCCGCATCCCAGGTAGGCCTCTATACGCGCTTTGCCGGGGACGATCCCGGGCTTCAGAAGATACTGGAGGGCGTTATAGCAAGGCAGGCCGAATTCATATTAAGGGATCCTTATGCAAATGCTTTTACCGCTTCAACGTCCGATCCTTCGGCCGGTTACGAGGATGATACGCTGATGGTTCCCGGAGTATGGGAACGTAAGTACGAGGTTGACTCATTGACCGCACCGGTCATTCTGTCATACAAATACTGGAAGGCTGCCGGAAAGACCGGATTCTTTGATGAACGCTGGAAACAGGCGGCATATGCGATCATAAAGGTCTACCGTACCGAGCAGGATCATTCGTCATCGGATTACAGATTCAGCCGTACTAACTGTCCCGAAACGGATACACTCCCGAATGGAGGAGCCGGCAATCCCGTTGTACATACGGGTATGACATGGTCGGGATTCCGCCCGTCTGACGACAGATGCATCTACGGATACCTGATCCCGTCCAATATGGCTGCGGTTGTGGCACTTCGCGAGCTTGGGGAGATAGCCGGTGAAGTATACAAAGATGCGGCTCTTAAGACAGAGGCACTGGCTCTTGCCGGTCAGATCGAGGAAGGGATAGAGCGGTACGGGATCGTACAGCACCCGGTATATGGCAGGATATACGCTTATGAAACGGATGGCGCGGACAATACCGTGCTTATGGATGACGCCAATGTGCCGAGCCTCCTTGCCATTCCGTATATCGGATACCGGACGGGCGATGATGAGGTTACGCGTAACACGAGGCGTTTCGTCTTATCTTCTGACAATCCGTATTATAATTCCGGACAATATGCGAGAGGTATAGGTTCTCCGCACACGCCGGAAGGGTATGTATGGCATATCGCACTCATCATGCAGGCGATGACCTCAACCGACCGCGGGGAGATAATGTCGATACTGCATATGCTGTCCGAAACGCATGCCAACACCTGCTTCATGCATGAATCATTTGACCCTGACCGGCCCGGGGAATACACAAGAAGCTGGTTTGCATGGGCGAACACATTGTTTGCGGAGCTTATGCAGAACCTGATGGAAGAGGGTTTTTTCGATAAGGATTGACCGGTAGGGCAAGAAACAGTAAGGCAAGAGGAATATATGTACACAGAACCGTTGTATCAGAAAATATACAGAGACCTGCATGACGGCATCGTAAGCGGGAAATATCGTGTCGGGGACAGGCTTCCTTCGGAAAAGGAATTGGCCGACTCCTATGATGTCAGCAGGATCACCAGCAAGAAAGCACTGGAAACGCTGGCTGACCGCGGATACGTGATGCGTAAGCCCGGAAAGGGGACTTTTGTAATCGAGATCCCCAGACCCGTGAACGAACTCGAAGCGGATGATCTTGACATTAACGCGGGGCGTGATGAAAACAGACCCTGCCAGCTTATCGGGGTGATCATGGATTCGTTTGGCGCGACATTCGGTCCCGAACTGATAAGGGGACTGGAATATGAATGCAGGCGTCGCGGATATATGCTGCTTCTGCGCTTTACGTACGGGTCAATGGAGCAGGAGACCCAGGCTCTCAATGATATGCTCTCGGCAGGCGTCGCGGGCATAATAATCATGTGCACCCAGGGCGAGACCTACAACAGTGACATACTGAAGCTGCAGCTTGCTGATTTTCCGCTGATATTCCTGGATCGCGGCCTGCAGGGGATACCCGTTCCCGTTGTTACGACAGACAACTACGGCGCCGGCCGTGAGCTGACGGAACATCTTCTTGCAAAAGGCCACACACGCATATGCTTCCTGTCGCATTCGCATGTCCGGACGACAACGGTTGCCGACCGGTTTTCGGGATATCTGAATGCCATGTCCGCACACGGTCTTGTCAATGACCCTTCCCTGTGGCTGCGTAATCTGGATGCGTGTCTTCCGAACAATGACGAGGATACCGATACGGACAATACCGACGAGGCTTCCATGCGGATCCTGTCGGAATATGTTGACGAACACCCTGATGTAACGGGCTTTATTGCCGTTGAGTTCAGTCTTGCCGCGATGCTGTTCAGGGTATTGAAGGAAAAGGATATGGTCGGCGAAAAGGATATTGCTTATTTTGACGGTTATGAATCCGATGAACTCGTGATCCCCCCGTATGCGCATATACTGCAGGATCAGTATCAGATGGGAGTTACGGCGGTCAGTATGCTCGTGCGGAAAGGGCGCGGCGACGAGGTTGCGTCACAGGCGGTGATCCCGCATATCATGATCACGGAATGATACAATGAAATGATATATCATATATAACAAATCTTACCATTTCTTTCCTGCCAAAACGTTTTTCTCCATTGAGACTTTGGTAATTATGCACTAATTTAATCCGAAAAAATCATACAAAATATAAAAAAATACAAAGACTGTTGACATTCGGCTATTGGCATAATAATATATCATTAGGTTTTGATCCGATCATATGACAGCAAAGAAAGGGGGTAAATTACGACCGGGTCAGGCATTTTTTATTCTATATAATACAATAGGAGGTAAACATTTTTATGAAAAAGAGAATAGTTTCCGTATTATTGGCTTCTGTTCTTGCAACTTCTCTTGTAGCGTGCGGAGGCACAGCTGCTCCCGAAGCAGGTGGCGACGCAGGTGCAGGAGCAGCTACAGAGCAGACGGAAGCTCCGGCTGATACGGGCAGCTCAGAAAGCGCAAGCTCTGAAATGACCGAAGTCGGAACACCCAGAAACGAGACCCTCATTGTTGAGACACAGACCCCGACCGATGTTCCCGGTCAGTTCAACTCTTACATGCAGGGTACACAGATGGGATTTGGTATTCATCAGCTTATGTCAGCAATGATGTGGGAAATGGATACCGTAAAGGGTGAACAGTTCGGTGAGGTTGCCGAAGGAATGCCCGAATCCAACGAAGATTTCACGGAGCATACCGTGAAGATCCGCCAGGGTATCAAATGGTCCGATGGTGAAGATCTGACTGCAAAAGACGTTGCATTCACATTCAACATGATCATGAACACACCCGGCATCGCACAGTGTGATTACTACAATTCAGTATTTGAATCAGTAGAGGCAACAGATGACTACACCGTATTGATCAAGACCAAGGAGTCCTTCCCCCGTCTTGCACTCAGAATGGGTGTTACGATCTGGGGTAACGATCTGAGAATCGTTCCCGAGCACATTTACTCACAGGTTGATGATCCTTCAACATTCAAGGATGAGAACCCTGTAGTTGCAGGACCTTACACAGTTAAGTCCTATGATCCTCTTGGAAAGTGGATACTGTATGAGCGTCGTGAAGACTGGCAGAACACAACCGTCGGCGTTGTTACCGGCAAGCAGTGCCCTGCTAAATATGTATGGTTCCGTTATCTTGGCGATGACACAACACGTCAGATGGCAATGATCCAGAACGAAGTTGATATCCTCTGCGAAGTTACACCTGAGATCCTTCAGACAATGATGAGCTCCAATGACAAGATCTCCGCATGGTATGATGAGTTCCCGTATGCAACAAGTGATGACCCCTGCTCAAAGGGCCTTGCTTTCTCGCAGGGACAGGGTGCTCCTTATGACAATGCTGATTTCCGTTGGGCTATCGCACTTGCCATGAACTTCGACGAGATTTCAATGAACATCTTTGATGGTGCCGGAAGGTCATCACCGTTCGGTATCCTCTGCAATACTTCAGCATTCCAGGATCTGTATGCAAAGCCCATGCAGTCATGGTTCGAAGACTTCGAGCTTGATCTCGGAGACGGAACAACATGCAAGCCTTGGGATGGCGAGTATAAGAACCGTATGGCCGAGCAGCTCGGCATAACAGGCGACGATGCTTATCTTGAAGATATGTTCGGTATGGGATGCATCAAGTATGATCCCGAAGCAGCTGAGAAGCTTCTGATCAAGGCTGGTCTTGAGAAGAAGGATGACGGCTGGTACTTCAACGGTGAGCCGTTCGTACTTAACCTTACTTATCTTGCCGATACGGAAGCACAGGCAGGCCGTGGCGTTCAGGCTGCATATGACCAGCTGACCAAGTTCGGTTTCAACTGCAATATTTCTTCCGAGTCTTCGGCAACATGGGATTCCAACGGCGGAACAGGTAATTACTATGTAGCAGGTTACTGGCCTACAGGATTTATTACCAAGGATATCTATTCACAGATCAACGGCTGGGATGCAGACCTGATCGTTCCTCTCGGAGAGATCGGATCCGGCCAGGGTTCACGTTGGAACAACAAGGAAGCTACAGATATCATTCATAAGCTGTCCAAGGTTTCTCCTGATTCACAGGAAGCTTATGACCTTGCTGTAGATTTCATCAAGGTTCAGTATGAGGAAATGCCTTTCATTTCCTTCCATTCAGGCGTTAAGTTCGTGCCTACCAATGCAACATATTGGGGCAATTATCCGAATGCTAACAATGCCTACAATGGTCCTTGGTGGTGGTGGAGCTGCTTCAAGTACATCCTTGTTAACTTCACTCCCCAGTAGGATTAGTATCATCTAGATAATAACTATGTCAGACCTCCCCTCGTATCGAGGGGAGGTCTGATAAAAAAAGACACAGCATAAAGTGAAAAGGATGGTTGTTTCGTGAAATTCAGAACATATTTCCTTAAGCGTCTGTTGACGTGGGCGCTGACCATTTGGATCGGCGTTACTTTTATCTTCTTTATTCCGAGAATGTTCCCATCAGATCCGGTGGAATCCATGATCGGCCAGATCTCGGCACGGTCGGGATCCATGGATCCGCAGCAGATGGAATCTTTACGAAGGTCTCTTCGCGTCCAGTTCGGACTCGAGGGATCCCTCATGGAGCAATACACCACATTCCTGTGGAAAGGATTGCTGCATTTTGATTTTGGTCCTTCTCTTATGAGCTATCCGGAACCCGCAGGCGATATCATATCCAGATATCTGCCGTATACGGTAGGCTTGTCCATGATCGCCACACTTCTGGCGTGGATCATCGGTAATATAATCGGACTGCTCGCGGGATTCCGCAAAAATAAAAAATCTTCGAAAATTCTGGAAGGGATCGCCATATGCATCTACCCCATCCCCTATTTTATAGTGGCTCTGGTATTGCAGATATTCTTCGCATATATACTCGGCTGGTTCCCTCTTACAACAACGATAAATAATTTCCAGGGCACGGGCGTATTTGTTAAAACACTGCTCAAGTCCTCAATACTTCCCGCACTGTCCCTTCTTCTTATAGGAACGGGATGGTGGATCATCTCCATGAAATCACTTGCGGCATCCACTGCCGAAGAGGATTATGTGCTCTATGCGCGCTACCGAGGGTTGTCCGAAGGAGTGATCGGGAGAAAGTACGTACTGAAGAATTCGATACTTACGCAGGTAACGGCACTGGCAATGAGTCTTGGCGGCGTGTTCGGAGGATCGATCATGACAGAGATCATCTTCGGATATCCCGGCGTCGGAACTCTCATCCAGAAAGCGATACTGCAGTCGGATTACAACATGATACTTGGGTGCATCACCATTTCCATTGTGGCGATCGCAACCGCAACATTGATCGTAGACCTTATCTATCCGTTTATCGATCCCAGAATCAGATATTCATAGGAGGGTGACGGATGAAAAAGTTTTGGAAAAATGCTAATTTTGCACTGAAAACGGGTATTATTATCACGGCGATATTCCTGATAATAGGTTTTGTGGTCTATTATATCCCGCATGACGATCCGTTCATATTCAACACATACAAACCGAAGTTGGCCGCATCTATGGAACATCCGCTCGGCACCACCTCCATGGGACAGGATGTCAAATGGCTTCTGATCGAGGCTATACACAATTCTCTCCTGATCGGTCTTATCGTAGCAACGATTGGAACAGTGGTAGGTGTGTTTATAGGACTGCTGTCCGGATTCGCCGGAGGAACGCTTGACCGTGTTCTGATGGTAGTCACGGATACATTTGTCGTGATCCCTTCCCTTCCTATCCTGATACTTATGACATCACTGATGAAAGGGAAATCCACCGTTATACTTATCGCGCTGGTGCTTGCCATGTTTGCATGGGCATGGCCGAGCAGACAGATACGTTCCATGGCGCTCACACTTAAGGAGAGGGACTTTATACAGACTGCCAAGTTCTCAGGCGAGAGTACCGTGCAGATCGTAGTCACCGAGATACTTCCGTTTGCGCTTACATGGTCGCTTTCCAATTTCATGAATGCGACGCTTAACGCCATTGCTTCCGAGTCATCGCTTGCTGTCCTCGGACTGTCGCCGGCGAATCTGATCTCACTCGGTAATATGATCCAGTGGGCAAGAGACCGGAACGCGATATTTAACCGGCAGTGGCTGTGGATAGGTTCGCCGATAGTGGCAACGATAGTGCTGTTTATCGGACTGTTCCTGCTGATTACCGGATATAACGATTATCTTACGATGAAGAGAGGCAGGTGAGGAATATGATAAAGATAGAGAATCTGTCGACTTCATACAAGACGATTGACGGAGATGTTCATGTATTAAATGATCTTAATTTTACGATAAATGACGATGAGATATTCGGCATTGCGGGTGAGAGCGGATGCGGCAAGACAACGCTTCTCAAAACGCTTTATGATATCGTGGACTGGCCGCTTGTTATCGACAAGGGTCAGGTAGTGCTGTCCGGTGAAAAGGACGGCAGGCCTTACTCATTTTCATCGGGGCAGATCAGGAAAAGCTGGTGGAACAATATTTCATATGTCCCGCAGGCAGCGCAGTCCGTTCTGGATCCGATCACGAGACTGAAAAAGCAGTTTCTTGATTCCATTCCCGAGGAGGATAGGAAAAAAGAGACCAAGGCCGAGACACTTAACAGGGTAGCCGGATATCTTGAGGAACTGAATCTGTCCCCGGATATTCTCGAGGCATATCCTTTCCAGCTGTCGGGCGGCATGAGGCAGAGAGTCATCATTGCACTTGCCACGTTCATGTCCCCGGGAGTGGTTCTTGCCGATGAGCCGACAACCGCACTCGATGTTGTCGTTCAGCGCGGGATCCTGATGATGCTGACCAAACTTCAGAAACAGCTGAAGAATACAATGGTGATAGTCAGCCATGATATGGGCGTGCACTATCAGATCACGGACAGGATGGGCATCATGTATTCGGGCAGCATGGTTGAGCTTGGCCCGACAGAAGATATATTCAGCGACCCTGTCCATCCGTACACGACAATGCTTGTAAACGCGCTTCCCCGTGTCGGGGACAAGAGCGCGAAGGTCGGGATACCGGGTCGTCCGCCGGCACTGAAGAATCCGCCGCCGGGCTGCAGATTTGCACCCAGATGCCCGTATGCCACAGATATGTGCCGTGAGCAGGTTCCCGAGTTTCGCCAGATCAAACCGGGCAGATATGCTGCGTGCCATCAGTTGAAGGAAGGAGGCGGAATGACCAATGGCTGACCGGTATTTACTTGAGGTAAAGGACGTTACCAAGAACTTCCGGATCGGAGGTATGCTTCGCGGCAAGAAGATGACCGCGGTTGATCATGTCTCGCTGAGTCTTCCGGCCGATGAGCCGGTGATACTCTCCATCGTCGGAGAGAGCGGATGCGGCAAGACAACGCTTTGCAAGATGATTTTAAGGCTCCATACTCCGGATGGAGGGGAGATCATATTAAAAGAGAGACCATACAGTGACAGGAAGAGCTATGATCCCAGGCAGTTCAAGCAGGATGTGCAGCCTATCTTCCAGAACCCCTATGAGTCGTTCTCTCCGAGGAAAACGGTAGACAGTTATCTGTACAATACCGCACTCAAGCTCGGAGTGGCGAAGAGCCAGAGGGAAGCCGAGGAAAGGGCTGACGAGGCGCTTAAGAGCGTGGGACTGTCTCTGGCGGTTGTGAAGGGCAAGTATTCCGCACAGTTTTCGGGCGGTGAGCTCCAGCGTGTTTCCATTGCAAGAGCGCTCATTACCAGACCGTCGATAATCATAGCGGACGAGCCTGTAGCTGCCATCGACGCTTCCATGAAGATGAACATCGTGAATCTCTTCAAGGATCTGAAGGACAAATACAGGATATCGTTCATATATATCACGCATGACCTGTCTACGGCTTATTATGTGTCGGATTATATCGCGACACTGTATCGCGGGAGCCTTATCGAATACGGACCTGCCAAGGAACTTATGGATCATCCCGCGCATCCTTATACAGAGCTTCTGATGGAAGCGGTTCCGCGTGTTGGCGACAAGTGGGATCAGGAATTTGTAATGCCCGATCTGGAGGCCAAGGAATATGCGCTGACGTGCTGCAAATTTGCCCCCAGATGCAAGTATGCAACAGATATATGCAAGCAGGGGAGACCGGATAAGACCGATCTTGGCAATGAAAGATGCGTATACTGCTTCCATAATCTTCAGACAGGGCAGGAACAATCACAGGAATAGGAGATAGTTTATGGCTGCTAAATGGTTAAAAGACACGGTATTTTATGAGATATATCCGCAGTCATTCTATGATACCAACGGCGATGGGATCGGTGATTTTAACGGTATTATAGAGAAGCTTGACTATATCAAAGGACTCGGCTGTAATGCGTTGTGGATCAATCCGTGCTTCGACTCCCCGTTCAAGGACGCGGGATATGACGTGCGCGATTACAAGAAGGTCGCGAGCAGGTACGGCACCAACGCAGATCTGTACAGACTGTTCGGAGAAGCACACAGGAAAGGGATCAGGGTCTTTCTCGATCTTGTTCCGGGACATACCTCCGAAGAGCATGAGTGGTTTCGGCAGAGCCAGAAACAGGAGAAGAACGAATACTCCAACAGATATATCTGGACCGATCACTGGTTCAAGCCTGCAAAGGGGCTTAATTATGTCGGAGGAGAAAGCGAGAGGAGCGGCACCTATGTGTTGAACTTCTTCAAATGCCAGCCGGCTCTTAATTACGGGTTCCTTAATCCCACAGAGTCGTGGCAGCTTCCCGTCGACCATCCGGATGTTGTGGCGACCGTAGAGGCGCTCAAGGACATCATGCGTTTCTGGCTGGATCACGGTTGTGACGGCTTCAGAGTGGATATGGCGATGTCGCTCGTCAAGAATGATGATGACAAGAAGACCGGTACCAGTGCTGTATGGCGCAATGTCCGCGAAATGCTCGACAAGGAATATCCGGATGCCGCAATGGTATCCGAGTGGAGCGATCCTCCGGTTGCTCTTCGCGCGGGATATGACATGGATTTCTATCTGAATATGCCCGGAAACGGCTATTCAACGCTTATGCGCGATTATGAAATGCATCCCGATGACGACAGATCCTATTTTAAAAAGGACGGAAACGGAGATATCAGCAGATTCCTCGACCAGTATGTGAAATGGTATGAGGACACGAAGGATATCGGATACATTTCCATGCTTACGTGCAACCACGATACCACACGGCCGCGGTATACTCTTTCACCGCATGAGCTTAAGATAGCGTATGCGTTCCTCTTTACAATGCCGGGCGTTCCGTTCCTGTACTATGGCGACGAGATCGGAATGAGATACCTTGATATCCCGACCAAAGAGGGAGGCTATACCAGAACGGGATCCCGTACTCCGATGCAGTGGAACCGGGAGAAGAATCTGGGATTTTCCACGGGCTGTGAGGATGCTCTATATCTGCCGGTTGATCATGCGGATGACGCGCCTACGGTCGCTGATCAGGAGAATGATCCGGATTCGCTCTTAAATACGGTAAAGGAACTTCTGGCGCTTCGCCACAGGGAAGCGGATCTTCAGGCAGACGCACCATTCACGGTGCTTTGCGCTGACCGGGGGGCACCGCTTGTCTACAAGAGAGGAAGCCTTACGGTGGCACTCAATCCGACGGAAAAGGAAGCGGCAGCGGATGTGCCGGTTAAGGGGGAGATACTGTACCGGATAGGTAAGGACGCTGCGCTCGGTGACCGGATCGTCGTTCCGGCACAGTCATTTGTCATAGTACGCTAAGCCGGGAAGTCATACACCGGAAGATATTATATGGATATTAGTGAAATACTTAATCACTGTGATCATACGCTGCTCAAACAGGATGCTACCTTTGAGCAGATCCGCGGGATAGCCGATGACGCGATCAGATACAATACCGCATCGATATGCATTCCGCCCTGTTATGTCAAAAGAGTCCGGGAATATGCCGGCGACAGGGTCAGGATATGCACTGTCATCGGCTTTCCGAACGGTAATGCGACATCTGCCGTCAAGGTATTCGAGACGGAAGATGCGATATCAAACGGCGCTGACGAGATCGATATGGTCATTAACATAGGCGAGCTTAAAGCGGGGAATTATGATTATGTTGCGGATGAGATCCGCATGGTCAAAGAGGCCTGCGGCGGGCGTATACTCAAAGTGATCGTTGAGACATGCCTTCTTACCGATGATGAGAAGATCAGAATGTGCGATATCGTCACCGCATCGGGCGCGGACTATATCAAGACTTCGACCGGCTTTTCGACGTCGGGCGCAACGTTTGATGACGTTAAGCTCTTTGCGGATCATATCGGTCCGAATGTTAAGATCAAGGCTGCCGGAGGGATAGGAAGCATCAGTGATGCCGAAAGGTTCATGGAGCTTGGAGCGGACCGCCTGGGCACGAGCCGTATAGTTAAAATCGTAAAAGATCAACATTATAATTGACAAATCTGATTCTATTATTTATATTATCATTAATTGATCATGTGCACTCTATTCTTTATGTTCTTTTGACTTAATCCCCAAAGTGACACAGCAGGATATTTGAGGTTGGTTGAATGATTTTTCAGACGTTAAACGGTAAGTGGGTCATGAATGAGAGAGGCTCGGAGGCTTTCGCCGAGGCTTCGGTTCCCGGTTCTGTTCTTTCCGCGCTGCTTGTAGGTCACAGGACTAACGATCCCTTTTACGGGGTCAATGAGGAGGAAGCAAGAGAGCTGTTCCGAAGGGATTATTTCTTCTCGACGGAGTTTGAACTGCTTCCGGAATTGTATGAGCAGGAGAAGATCGTCCTGTGCTGCAAGGGAGTGGATACGCTTTCAAGAGTGTATGTCAACAACATGCTTGCCGGAACTACGGACAACATGCACCGGACATACAATTTCGATGTGAAGCAGTATCTGCGTCCGGGCATCAATATGATCATGGTTGAGCTTCTCTCACCGATCAATTATATAGATAACCGTCAGCCGACTTCGCACAAGGAGATAACCTACGTTCCCGAAGGAGGGACGCCTGGCAGCCAGTATCTGCGCAAGGCGCACTGCATGTTCGGCTGGGACTGGGCCGCCAATATTCCCGATTGCGGAATATGGCGCAGTATCGACCTTATCGGATACAGCCTCATAAGGATAGACGATGTAATGATCACCCAGAGGCACGAGAAGAAGAAGGTAACGCTTGATATCAATGTGAGAGCCGAGCTCCTGAGGCAGGATCACTACATCATCCAGGCCGAGCTCGTAACTCCCGACGGAAAGGTTTCCGCCATAACCGAGACTCTTACGGAGGATTCGGTCACGCTCTCGATGGAGATAGATAATCCCAAGCTGTGGTGGCCGCGGGGCTTCGGTAGCCAGCCGCTCTATACGGTGAGCGTATTTGCGCTTGATATGAACGGCAATCAGTGGGATTCCAAGACATACAGGATAGGTCTTCGGACAATGACGGTCAGCACCGGCAAGGACGAGTTCGGCAAGGAATTCTGTTTCGTGGTAAACGGAGTTCCGATATTTGCGATGGGTGCCAACTATGTTCCCGAGGACACGATATATTCGTTCATTACGAAGGAGAAGATAGATTATCTTCTGCAGTCGGCCGTCAAGTGCAATTTCAACACCATAAGGGTATGGGGCGGCGGATATTATCCGTCCGATACATTTTACGATCTGTGCGATGAATACGGTCTCATAGTGTGGCAGGATATGATGTTTGCCTGCAATGTATACGACCTGACGGATGATTTTGAAAAGAGTATCACCGCTGAAGCGGAAGATAACATCAGAAGGATACGTCATCATGCGTGCCTCGGACTCATATGCGGCAACAATGAGATGGAGCAGGCATGGGTGGAATGGGACGGATTCAAGGATCATCCGGACGAACTTCGCAGGGATTACCTGAGGATGTTTGAGGATATTATCCCCGGGATCGTCAAGACATGTGCGCCGCAGACCTTCTACTGGCCGTCGTCGCCTTCATCCGGCGGACGCTTTGACAAACCGTCCGATGAGACGAGGGGCGATGCCCATATATGGGATGTATGGCATGGTCTCAAGGATTTCGAGGAATATGAAAATCATACAATGCGCTTTGTCTCGGAATTCGGGTTCCAGTCATTTCCTTCGATCAAAACGGTCAAGACGTTCACAAGCGAAGAGGACAGGAACGCTTTCTCCAAGGTCATGGAAAACCATCAGAAGAACAAAGACGCAAACGGGAGACTTATATTCTATCTGTCGCACAATTTCCTGTTCCCCAAGGATTTTGAAAGCCTTCTGTACCTGACTCAGATATTGCAGGCCGTTGCAATCAAGCATGGCGTGGAACACTGGCGGAGGAACCGGGGATGCACGATGGGAACGCTGTTCTGGCAGTTTAACGACAGCTGGCCGGTCGCGTCATGGTCGAGTATCGATTATTTCGGGAGATGGAAGCCTCTTCAGTATTTCTCCAAATACTTCTTTGCCCAGATCGCCGGCTCCATTGAGAGGCACGGCAACGTGGTCAGCCCCTATATCGTCAATGAGACGAGGGATTTTGAGACAAGACGTGTGCGCCTGTCGCTTCAGACGATGGAGTTCCGTCTGCTGCACGAGCAGGAGTTTGAAGTAGACCTTGCGCCGTTTTCCGCGGTAAAGGTGTGCGAGATAGACTATACCGATCTGATAGCCGGTATGGAGAACAGCGTGTTCGTTGAGGCGGAGTTCCTTGACGAGGACGGCAACATCCAGTCGACGGAGATAGATGTATTCGTCAAGTACAAATATCTCAATCTTGATGGAAGTTCCATATCCTATTCGGTCATAGAACTGGCCGATGAGTATGTTATAAGGATGATGGCCGGAGGATTCGCGGCGTTCGTGGAGCTTGATCTGTTACAGGCCGATGCGGTATTTTCCGACAACTATTTCCACCTGACGAGTAAGCGTGAGAAGACAGTAAGGCTTGCCAAGAGCGATATCAGGTATCTTGATCCGACTATCCCGGAGATACAGAACAGATATGAGCTTGAACAGCAGCTCGTCATCAGATCATTAAAGGATACTTTTTAAGATGCGGATTCCGGAAGATGCGGCAATGCTGCTCAGTTTTGTGAATATGAAGCTCAGAGACGAATATGACAGTCTCGATGCGTTGTGTGACGATCTTGGGACAGACCGCCGCATGATCGAAGAAAAGCTTGCCTCTATCGATTATGAGTATGACAGTGTCAATAACCGGTTTGCCTGATGCTACAGAAGCTTCTCCAGTATGAAAGAATAGATATCGGATGATTTTTCACGCCAGTGTTCGCAAATGTTCTGCGCCGCTTCCTCGGAGGGCATGTTGATCCTGATATTGATCAGATCCTCGGACTTCTCCCTTGCCGACAGGTCGGCGACATAATCGCCGTTTGCGCCGCGGTAGTAATTGGTCATTATCGATACCCTGTTTGATATCTCAAAGCGGTTGTCTTCAAAATATGTGTTGATATCGTTCCTGATACCTTCGGAAATACGGTTCTGGAAGAACGCAAGGGTATCGCGCCCCTTATCGGTCAGCTTCAGGAATGTCGACGAGTGGGTGGACGAGGACTCCACATAACCGTCTTCGGTAAGCTCAAAGACAGCCTGCGTCAGATTGAAGTAATTGGCGTATTCCTTATCGAGGATAAAATCATATATCTGGGCTTTGGTGATCGGAAAATCAACCTTGTCAAGCATATAGAGCACTATTAACTTTGTCAGGGTATATGGTTCGGTCATGGCTATATAATAATGATTACTTTTTAAAAAGTCAAAAATGATATAAAGGAGGTTATATGACAAGGGAAAAGTATGAATCGTTGTCGCTTTCGGCACTGAAGGATATTGCCAAGGCACGCAACATCAAGGGAATTTCGCTTATGAAGAAGAGTGAGATCGTGGATTCGATGCTCGCGCTTGATGCGCGGGAGGAGGCCGCGAAGGCAGAAGGTACGTCTGATAAGGCCGCAAGCGGGGAACCGGATGCCGCTGAAGGAGACAAGACGAGAAAAGCTGCAAACGATGATGATAAGAGGACAGCCGTCGGAGAGGAATCCGAGCTTTCCGAAGAGAAGAAGCTTCTCGATTCGGGAGAAGAGGCAAGGGGTATACTCGAAGTCATGAGCGACGGCTACGGATTTATCAGAAGCGAGAATTATCTGCCCGGAGATGATGATGTATATGTCGCACCGAGCCAGATCAGAAGATTCGGACTCAAGACAGGCGATATTATCGTAGGTAATATGAGGGTCAAGAATCCGAATGACAAGTTCGGAGCGCTGCTGTTCGTCAAGACGATAAACGGGCTTGCGCCTTCAGAGGCGTGCAAGCGCAAGAGCTTTGAAGACCTGACGCCCATATTCCCGGATGAGAAATTAAAGCTTGAAACACCGGGAGGCAGCATTGCGATGCGAATCATGGACATGATGTGTCCGGTCGGCAAGGGACAGAGAGGTATGATCGTATCACCCCCGAAGGCCGGTAAGACGACGCTGCTCAAAGACGTTGCCAAGTCAATAACGAAGAACAACCCCGAGATGCATCTTCTGATACTGCTTATCGATGAGCGTCCCGAGGAAGTTACAGATATCAAGGAGTCGATAGAAGGCGAACAGGTAGAGGTCATCTATTCCACGTTCGACGAACTCCCCGAGCATCATAAGAGAGTTGCGGAGATGGTCATAGAACGTGCCAAGAGGCTTGTCGAGCACGGAGAAGACGTTACCATACTGCTTGACTCGATTACAAGGCTGACGAGAGCCTACAACCTGACGGTACAGCCGAGCGGACGTACTCTTTCGGGAGGACTGGATCCGGCTGCGCTCCATATGCCGAAGCGTTTCTTCGGAGCGGCCCGTAACATGCGTGAGGGCGGCAGCCTTACGATACTTGCCACTGCGCTCATAGATACCGGTTCCAAGATGGATGATGTTGTATATGAGGAATTCAAGGGTACCGGTAATATGGAAATGGTGCTTGACCGGAAGCTTTCCGAAAAAAGGGTATTCCCCGCGATAGATATCCCGAAGTCGGGGACACGGCGCGACGATCTGCTCCTCGAGCCTTACGAGCTTGAAGCCATCAATGTGCTCCGTAAAGCGTTCAACGGTCTCAAGCCCGAAGAGGCGGTGGAGAAGTGTCTTGATATATTTGTTCATACGAAGAACAATGTCGAGTTCATCGAGATGATCAAGAAGATACGCATATAGTCTGCCGTTAACAGTGAACGCATTCGTTCACTTTAACAGGAGATATCCGTTTATAAATATATTAACGGGTTCCCGGCGGGGATCCATCGTAATGTCCGCTTCTGTTATATAGAGGCGGGCATTTTCGTCAAGGTCGATCCCGGCAAGCGTATAAGCCTGCCGCATATATTCATCCCATGATATCTCTTCGTTATCCTGCCTTTCGGCAAGTGCGGTAAGCTTATCGGTAAAATCCTTAAGGTCGACGGTCTCATAGCCTTCCACCGGAAGGGATGCATTATCGGCCGCATAATACATATCAAGCGCGGTAAGGTCAGCGCCCGCATCCCCTTCTATACGGATGATCGAAATGCTGTCGTAATCCGATATGTCTATATGTTCCGGAGTTCCTTCGATATCCCCGATACTTGCATTAAAGATACAGTAGAGATTATTTCCGGAGGTATCCGAAGTGTTCTTCGGGCTGTACTTATTCGCTGATGCCCGCCTTGCGTTTTCCCTGAGAGATTCCACCGTATCGTTGTCAAGATCCGGAAAATACGATGCGGTACGTCCTTTGCCGTAATCATTGTCCGACAGGAAAGAGTATGCGGCGTTGGCGCGAATATACAGGCTGTCCGTTGCCGTGCCGTCTGACATTTTGTCAAGACAGGAAGCAAGGGTATGCTTTGCCGCGGATCCCGAAAGAGATACGGCGTTGATTCCCGGGGCAACAAACGAGATGACGACAATGGAACATATAATGAGCAGGATATTCTCGCCGGCAATGACATGTCCTCTTTTGTATGAGTACATATAATACACGATATATATCAGTTCAAACAGTATGAATGCGATCCCGAAATACCGTTTCGGAGTCAGTCCGTATTGACCGATGCGGACAATGGCAGTGTAGAGCTGCATTATAATGAACGGCGCAAAGATGACCGGAGTGTTAAATGCGAACTTTTGAAGGATTCCCTTATCCTCGAATGATGTGCACATATAGGATACGGGAAGCGTCAGCACAAACAGTGCGGTCAGTATCGCAAATACCGAGTTGGACGGAACCGAACGGGTAACGGCGAGCTTTATAATGTATATATAGATTATGGCGTATGCTATGACGGAAATAATGAGCATAACGTATCTGACCAGTGCCCGGAAGAATGCATTCGCCGGTCTGTTCTCATGTATCAGGGCTACTATGAACGCGGGAGCGTAGAAGATTCCGTTTATGATGACAAGTATCCCGCCAAGGTACATAAAAGCATCGTCAAACAGCAGTATTTCGACTATCGCTGTCAGAAGGATGACGCCTATCTGGATAACGCCGTATATGATAGACGTATAGAATATACAGGAGACGGAATTGATAACGTGTTCGTTGAACTCCTGACGCACACAGCGGGTGTAGGAAAAGTAAACCGCAAAGAGAAATGCGGCTGCGATGATCCCCGCCGTGTAGATCATAACGGAGGTTGTACCGAGACGATCCTGCCAAAGACTAAGTATATTCGCAAGCGCGTTCGATGATCTGCCTGTGTTAAAATCATAATTGATAAAGCTCATGAAGCCCGACAGCAGCGCAAAGAGCGCAAAGACGGCAATGCCGGACGGTATTGACCATTTAGGTCGAACGCTCTCGAGAAACAGCGAGAAGACGGTAAAGAACATAGCCGCGATCCCGATGTGCAGCAGTATGCCGAAGTCCCTTTGGTAATCCGCTGCCGCTTCGGCAAAAGTGTATGCCACAAACAACGCGGTAGTTATTATAACGGATATACCGGTAACGGGATGCGTGGACATCAAAAGCTTCGGGTATGAGAATGTTTTTCTTGCAAGTGATCTTAATCTTTCCATGACAGATGCTTTCCTTTCCGGACGCATGGGATTTCCTCCCGGATGCGTTCAATATATACTATACATTAATATGATATCAGGGTCAAAAGTTCCAAATATGGAAAGAAAATGCTTGATTATATCGGTTCGTTGCGTTATAATCGACGTGCTGTGTATAATTGTATGATTTTCGCCGGGACGGCGGACAATATATTTAATAAGATATGAGGTGAAGGAAATGAAGGAAGGAATACATCCCGCATACAAACAGGCAACCGTTACGTGCAACTGCGGCAATACTTTTGTAACGGGTTCCACAAAGGAAGACATTCACGTTGAAATCTGTTCGAAATGCCATCCGTTCTATACAGGACAGCAGAAGGGTGCCAGAACCGACGGACGTATTGATAAGTTCAACAAGAAGTACGGCGTTAAATAAGAAAACCAATGAGTGCTTCGGCACTCATTTTTGTATTGAAATGAAGACGAAGAAACAACCAGCCTGCTATTCGGGAATAGGCGGTCAGGCCGTTCTTGAAGGTGTCATGATGAAGAATAAGGATAAATACTCCGTTGCCGTTCGCACGCCCGAAGGGGATATAGACGTAACGGTCGAGGAATACGAATCGTTCGCACCGGCCAGATCGCTCGGCCGCATACCGTTCATACGCGGAGTGTTCAACTTTATCGACTCCCTTATACTCGGCATCAGAACGCTCAACTATTCCGCGAAGTTCTACGAGGAAGAGCAGGATACACACAAGAAGGACAAGATACTTGACAGGATGTTCAAGGATCATGCGGAAAAGATACTGTCTACCGTAACGGTCATATTATCGATCGCCATTGCGGTAGGTCTGTTCATTGTACTTCCGTATTATCTGGCCGGGCTTCTGTCGAGGTTCATAGTCAGTGATACAGCGCTTGCGATACTTGAAGGCGTCCTCCGCGTGCTGATATTTGTCGGATACATCGCGCTCATATCATGCATGAAGGATATCAGGAGAGTGTTCATGTATCACGGCGCCGAGCATAAGTGCATCAACTGCATCGAGACCGGGTACGAACTAACCGTTGACAACGTAAGAAAAGCTTCCCGCCGGCATAAGCGCTGCGGAACGAGCTTTCTCTTCTTTGTCATATTCCTAAGCATCATCCTCTTCATGTTCATAAGAGTCGAGGAACCTGTTGCAAGGATCGCGATAAGGATATTGCTGATACCGGTCATTGCATCCATATCATATGAGATCATAAGGCTTGCCGGGCGCACCAATAACATTTTCGTAAGGATACTGTCGGCTCCGGGAATGTGGCTGCAGCGCATGACGACAAGGGAGCCCGACGATTCGATGATCGAAGTGGGCATTGCTGCCGTTGAGGCGGTATTTGACTGGAAGGAGTATCTCAGAACAAGATCAAATGAATTATAGCGAAGCATATGCACACGGCACACAGATACTGTCTGCTGCCGGTATATCCGAAGCAGCCTTGGATTCAAGGCTGCTTTTGGAATATATAACGGGACATGACCGCCAAAAGCTGCTTACGGAGCCGGCGGAGGAGCTTTCCGGCAGGGAAGCCGCGGAGTATGACAGGCTCCTTGACCAAAGAGCGTCCCGTATCCCTTTACAGCTTATAACTGGGAGCTGTAACTTTATGGGTATTGATTTTACCGTAAGCGATAAGGTGCTGATCCCCCGCCAGGACAGTGAATGTCTTGTCGAAGAAGCGATGAGGTATACGGGCGATGGAGCGGATATACTGGATCTGTGCACCGGAAGCGGATGCCTTCTCCTGTCGCTGATGCATTACAAGAACAACTGCCGCGGCACCGGAACAGATATATCCCCGGACGCGCTTTCCGTTGCAAGGATCAATCAGAGGATGCTTGAAGATACGGGAGGCCTTAACGGCGGAACTGTCTCATTTCTCGAAGGGGATCTGTATGATGCGCTCGACGCGGGGTCGAGATTTGATGTAATCATTTCCAATCCGCCATATATCAGGAGCGCGGATATCGAAACACTCATGCCGGAGGTCCGGGATCATGAGCCGCGCCTGGCGCTTGACGGCGGAGAAGACGGTCTTATCTTCTACAGAAGGATTGCAAAGGGTGCGGGAGAATATCTCGCGAGATACGGCAGACTCTTTTTCGAGATCGGATACGATCAGGCGGCGGATGTGACACGGATACTGCAGGATGCCGGATATACGGATATATCCGTCATAAAGGACTACGGAGGAAATGACAGGGTGATAACGGCGGTAAATGCCGGATAAGAACCGGAAATATACGGAAGGATTCAGATATGTTTGACAAACTCGAAGATCTGCTCATAAGGTATGAGGAGCTCATGAGCGAGCTGGCGGAGCCGAATGTTTCGGAGGATGCCGACAGGTTCAAGCGCCTTATGAAAGAGCAGAGTGACCTTGCCCCGATAGTGGAGGCATACAACGAATACAAGAAGAGCAGACAGGACATAGATGACAGCCTGGAGATGCTTGATGCCGAATCCGACGAGGAGATGCGCGAGATGCTCAAGGACGAGCTTGCATCCGCGAAGGACAAGGCGGCAAAGCTTGAAGAAAAGCTCAGGATACTGCTGCTCCCGAAGGATCCGAACGACGACAAGAACGTTATCGTCGAGATCCGTGCCGGAGCGGGCGGTGACGAGGCTGCGCTCTTTGCGGCGGAAATATACAGAATGTATGTACATTATGCCGAGAACCGGGGCTGGCGCGTGGAAACGATCGAGGCGGACGAGACCGGGATAGGAGGCATGAAGTCCGTTACATTCATGATAACCGGGCAGGGCGCTTATTCCGTTATGAAATATGAAAGCGGCGTCCACCGTGTGCAGCGTGTTCCCGAGACCGAGAGCGGCGGCAGGATACATACGTCCACGATATCCGTCGCGGTAATGCCCGAGGCTGAGGAGGTCGATGTCGTTATCGACGAGAAGGACATCAGGATCGATGTCATGAGGGCATCGGGAAACGGCGGACAGTGCGTCAATACGACCGATTCCGCGGTGAGGCTGACACACTATCCGACAGGAATAGTCATATATTCCCAGACCGAAAAATCACAGCTTCAGAACAAGGCAAAGGCCTTTGCACTGCTTCGCGCGAAGCTGTACGATATAGAGCAGCAGAAAGCGCATGATGCGGAAGCGGAGCTTCGTAAGAGCCAGATCGGAACAGGAGACCGTTCCGAAAAGATCAGGACATACAATTTTCCGCAGGGAAGAGTTACCGATCACAGGATCGGTCTTACATTATACAAGCTCGACAAGGTCATGAACGGTGACATACAGGAGATCATAGATTCTTGTATCGCCGCCGACCAGGCCGCGAAACTGTTAAAGATGGAGTAAGGAGGAGCAAATGGTATTAAGGAAACTGCTGAGGTCGATCCGGCAGTATCTTCCGAGCACGATAGCAACACCGCTGCTCGTGCTTGGAGAGGTAATACTGGAGTGTACCATTCCGTTTTATATCGCCGAACTTGTCAACAGGATCAAGGACGGCGCGACAGTATCGGAGATAACAAGCTTTGGAGGTATACTGGCTGTCATGGCCATAGGCAGCCTGACATTCGGTGTGCTTGCCGGAATGACATGCGCAACTGCAAGCTGCGGATTTGGCAAGAACCTTCGGGCGGATCTGTATAACGCCGTCAATGATTTTTCGTTTGACAATATAGACACGTTTTCGACGAGTTCGCTTGTGACGAGGATGACGACTGATGTCACAAACGTCCAGAATGCTTTTATGATGCTGACGAGGATCGCCATAAGAGCGCCCTTCATGATGATATTTGCATTTATCATGGCATTCAGGCTCGGAGGAAGGCTGGCGTGGATATTCGTTGTTGTAGTTCCGATACTCGGCGGAACGCTGTTCTTCGTCGCTTCGCGCGCGATGCCGCTGTTTCGCAGGATATTCAAGAAATACGACCGGCTCAACGAATCGGTTGAAGAGAATATCGTCGGAATGAGGGTTGTAAAATCATTTGTCAGGGAGGATTACGAGAAGAGCAAGTTCGATACGGCAGCGGAGGAAGTGCGGCGCGATTTTACGAAAGCGGAAAAGATCCTCGCATGGAATGCGCCGGTCATGCAGTTCTGCCTGTATGTCGTAATGGTGTTCGTGCTGTCCTACGGCTCATATGTGACGATCACTACAATGGGCATGGATTTTGATGTCGGACAGATATCCGCGATGCTCACATACAGCTTCATGATACTGTCGTCGCTGATGATGATATCGATGATATTCGTGATGATAACGCTTGCGTCAGAATCGGCGGTTAGAATAGTGGAGGTACTTGATGCGGTTCCGAATATCGTAAGCCCGGACCCCGAGACAGCGATAGAAAACGTGGCAGACGGCTCGATAGAGTTCAGGAACGTATGCTATTCCTATGCGGACAATCCGGATAATGACGTGCTGCATGATATCAGCCTCAGTATCGGATCGGGCGAGACGGTCGGCATCATAGGCTCGACCGGAAGCGGAAAATCATCCCTTGTACAGCTCATTCCGAGACTGTATGACGCAAAGAGCGGCGAGGTCATCGTCGGTGGGATCAACGTTAAGGAGTATGACCTTGCGGCGCTTCGGAACAGCGTTGCGATGGTGCTGCAGAAGAACGTACTGTTTGAAGGAACGATAGAAGAAAACCTCCGCTGGGGCAATCCCGACGCCACGCCGGAGGAGATAAGGGAAGCGTGCCGCTTATCGTGCGCCGATGAGTTCATCGAGTCGCGTGAGGAAGGCTACGAATACCGTATAGACCACGGCGGAGCCAATATCTCCGGCGGACAGAAGCAGAGACTGTGTATAGCAAGAGCGCTTCTCAAGAAGCCGAAGATAATCATATTCGACGATTCCACAAGCGCGGTCGATACCAGGACCGATGCGATCATCCGCAAAGGTATGCGCGAATACATTCCGGAAACTACCAAGATAATAATCGCGCAGCGTACAGCGTCGGTTGAGGATGCGGACAAGATAATCGTAATAGACGATGGACGGATAGCCGCAGTCGGAAACCATGAGGAACTGTTAAATAACAGTGATATTTATCGTGACATATATACATCCCAGACGAAGATGACCCCCGCTTCCTAAGAGAAGCAGGGGATACATACTTGTCTCATGCGGGCGTCAGGTCTCGCAAGTGGGACCAGATCGCATAATAAGAGAGGTGATTACGATGCCGGGTAACGGAGGACCGAGAAGGAGAGGCCCCGGGCTTGCTCCTGGAGAAAAGCTTTCAAAGGGAATAATTAAAAGGGTCATCAGGGATTTTATTTCATTTCATCCCGTATTGCTGCCGGTGACCATTGTATGCATAATAACGGCTTCGGTTATATCTTCGATGCCGTCTGTATTCCAGCAGAGGATAATCGCTGTCATTGAAAGGTCATTCGGAAGCGGAGACTGGGCAGGCGCAAGGGGCGAGATATTCCGGTACATTACGATACTGATAGTGATGTATGTCGTGTCGCTCGCGGCGACGATCGCGTACAATCAGATGATGGCGACGATCACGCAGGGAACGCTCAAGAAGATGAGGGTCAAGCTCTTTAACCGGATGGAGACGCTTCCGATAAAGTTTTTTGACCGCAGGCCCGTAGGGGATACGATGAGCCTTTATACAAACGACATCGATGCGCTGCGCCAGATGGTGTCGCAGAGCTTTCCCCAGATGCTCAATACTTCCATAATGATCGTGACCGTTATCAGCATAATGCTCTATTACAGTGTATACATGACAGCGGTCGTACTTGCCGGGGTTGCGCTCATGGTCGTTGTTACGAGGCTTATAGGCGGAGGAAGCGCGAGGTTCTTCTTCAAGCAGCAGCAGGCGCTGGGCAAGGAGGAAGGCTATATACAGGAGACTATAAGCGGTGCCAAGGTAGTCAAGGTGTTCTGCCATGAGAATGAATGCCGCGAGGATTTTGAGAAGCTGAACGACGAACTGTTCCGCGTATCATCACGCGCCAACAAATACGCCAATACCCTGGGACCTGTCCTTAACAATATGGGTAACATTCTCTATGTCATCGTAGGTATATCCGGCGGTGTATTCGTATCGGCCGGCATACGCAATATCGGGATAGGAGGTCTGCCGTTCTCGGTCAGCCTTGTTGTTCCGTTCCTGAGTATGACGAGGATGTTCTGCGGACAGGTAGGCCAGGTATCCAACCAGATAAATGCCATAGTCTCGGGTCTTGCGGGCTGCGAGAGGATCTACAGGGTAATGGATGAGGAGCCCGAAAGCGACGACGGATATGTTCATCTTGTCAATGTGTACGAGAAGGACGGGGAACTTGCGGAAACGCAGGATAATACCAGGATGTGGGCATGGAAGCACCCGCACAGGGAACAGGGCACTGTTACATATACGAGGCTGTGCGGGGACATAGTGCTTGACGGTGTTGATTTTTCCTACAATGAGACCAAACAGGTGCTGTTTGACATATCGCTCTATGCGAAGCCCGGTCAGAAGATAGCCTTCGTCGGCGCGACCGGTGCGGGCAAGACGACGATCACGAATCTGCTGAACAGGTTTTATGATATAGAAGACGGCAAGATCAGATACGACGGTATCAATATCAACAAGATATGCAAGAAGGACTTAAGGCATGCCGTGGGTATAGTGCTGCAGGATACGAACCTGTTTACCGGAACGGTTATGGACAATATCCGTTACGGGCGGCTTACGGCGACAGACAAGGAATGTATAGCGGCGGCGAAGCTTGCGGGTGCGGATTCATTCATCACCCATCTGCCGGACGGATACGATACGGTGATAACGGGTAACGCATCCAATCTTTCGCAGGGACAGCGTCAGCTCCTGTCGATCGCGAGGGCGGCAGTCGCAGATCCTCCGGTGATGATACTTGACGAGGCGACCAGTTCGATAGATACGAGAACCGAAGCAATTGTGGCGCGCGGTATGGATGCGCTCATGAAGGGAAGGACGACATTCGTTATCGCACACAGGCTGTCGACTGTCAAGAATTCAGATGTTATAATAGTGCTTGATCACGGTCATATAATCGAGCGCGGAGATCATGACGAGCTGATCGCGGCAAGAGGACAGTATTACAACCTTTACACGGGAGCATTTGAACTTGAATGACACGAGGCGCGGTCTTACGAGAGAACGCATTTATTCGATCATCAGGATAGGCAATACGGAGGATGTGCCAAGCCGGGCGTTTGACATTCTCATCGCCCTGTCTATTCTGGTGAATCTGTTTATCATATTTTTTGAGACTTTCGATGCATCCGCGAAATACATTCATCCCCTGTCCGTTATCGAACTGGTCACGGTGATCATCTTTACGGTCGAGTATATTCTGCGCATTATAACGGCGGATTATGAGTATCCGCGGGAGCATTCATATGCAAAGGCGGTTCTGGCATTTGTGTTATCCCTTGGCGGGATAATCGATCTTGCGTCTTTTCTTCCATACTGGCTGTCGGTTCTCTTTACCGCAAGCATAGTCCCGCAGGGTGCGGTGGCGTTCCGTATGCTGCGTGTAGTCCGTATATTCAGGCTGTTTCGTATCAACAGATATTATGATGCGTTCAATGTTATCAGCGACGTACTGAGAGAAAAGAAGAACCAGATCATATCTGCGCTGTTTATCATGGTGATGCTTGTTATCGGTGCCTCACTGATAATGTATGATATAGAACATGCCGCGCAGCCTGATGTATTCCAGAATGCGTTTTCCGGCATATGGTGGGCGGTTTCAACGCTTCTGACTGTCGGATACGGTGATATCTATCCGATAACCGACGCCGGAAGAATTGTCGGGATAATCCTCGCGTTCCTCGGAGTCGGGATAGTTGCGATACCTACCGGTATTATAAGCGCGGGATTTGTGCAGCAGTATACGAGGATCAAAGATATAGAGGGAACGAGCGACGAATATCCGATAGGATTTATTACGGTCGTTATAACAGCAAAACACGAATGGCTGCACCGGAATGTATCCGGGCTGCCGCTTCCGGAAGGCATGAATCTCCTTGCCGTACTGCGGGGGAGCAGAGTCATTACGGCATCCGAGGGCGAAGACCTTCGTGAAGGAGACCGCGTTATCGTAGGCTCACTGTCGGATAACGGAGACGTTGCGATAGAGGAAGTTACGATAGGCAGTAAGAGCGAATGGTGCAATGCAGCAGTTGCCGAATTTGAAAAGCATCTCAATGCGGAGTGTATTCTCATAAAAAGGGATAATGGTCAGATCATACCCGCACCTGACAGCGTCATCATTTGCGGGGATGTTCTTGTGCTTCTCGGACAGAATATGTCGGGAGATTGATAATGGGTTCTATTGCAGCAGGTCTCAGAAAAATATTATATGCTTTTGCTGCCGTAGTTTTCCTGGCAGCAGTCACTTATGCGGCGTATTATATAGTGTCCGCCCGTTCGCCGCTGTTTCCGGCAGACGAGGTTTGCGAGATCACGCAGTGGACATATGTTGATGAGCTTGACAAAGAGACGGACATAACTACGCCGTTAAGGGTAGACACAGATGGCAGGGATGTATTTATATTCCGGTCGGTAATGCCTGATGCGGTTCCCGACGGCGCAGTGATCGCTTTCCTTACCAAGTCTGATTTTACGGTCGAGATAGACGGTAATGTTGTGAAAAAATGGACAAGGGAAGAGGCGCCGGTAATAGGCGGTCCTGCCAAGACATCCTACTTTATCATTCCGCTCGAGCCGGAAGATGCCGGGAGTACGATCAGCTTCATCGTGGAAGGCAGAGACTTCAGCGGATGGATGATGAACGCTGCGGTAGGCAATAAGTATGATGTTGTCCGGTTCCTTGAGACGAAGAACGGTCCGTTTCAGTTCGCATTTGCATTCGCGCTTCTTATCGCTTCATTTGCTCTTGTGGCGGTCGGAGTAGTATTAAGATTCCTGTACAGCTTCGAGATCAAGCTGACCAAGATGGCGATCGGTACATTTATAGCCGGTTCATGGATAGTGACCAACTCGTATGTATTCCAGTTCGTGTTCAGAACGCAGTTTATCGACGGCTTCATGTCCTATATGTCTACATTGTGCATAGCACTTCCGTTTATCGGATATCTGGATGCGATACAGGATTACCGGTACGAAAAGTGCTATATTGCCGTCTCGGTATATGAAATCCTGAGTCTGATCGTATTCGCCGGACTTCATCTGTCACATATACTCAATTTTTCAAAGGGATTACCGTACATTGATCTCAACATAGCGATCGCGATCATCATATGCTTTTCGGTGACGGTTTATGATATCGTCAAAGGAAATGTCGGAGATTACAAGCCCGTTGCCTATGGTTTTCTGGTATTTATGATACTGGCGATCGTGGAGATAGTGCTTATTAACCTTGACGCGATCCGTATTGAGGGCGGAGTGGTAGTCATCGGACTGTATGTGCTGCTTGCGTTTGCGATCGCCCAGCAGATCAAGGAGATAAGGCAGATACAGGTAGAAAGGGATCGCGCCAACGAAGAGGGAGCAGCCAAGACGCAGTTTCTGGCGAGTATGTCGCATGAGATCAGAACACCGATCAATTCCATCCTCGGCATGAATGAGATGATACTTCGGGAATGCAATGATCCCGATATCCGGGAATATGCCGAAATAATCGGCAAATCGGGCGACCTTCTGCTCTCGCTCATCAATGATATACTTGATGTTTCCAAGATAGGGAACGATATGGAGGAGATCATCTGTGCGGATTATGACCCGGGTAAGATGTTCGATGATGCGGCGGATATGCTCGTCTCGCTTGCAGACGAGAAGGGACTTCGGAGCAGGATAGGCAAGCCGCGCAATCTCCCTGACAAACTGTATGGTGATGAGAAGAGGATCGTGCAGATAATCGTGAATCTGATCAGTAACGCGGTCAAATACACGGAAGAAGGAAGCGTGACCTTTACCGGGGAATGCTTCGAAAAGGGAAGCGGATATGAACTGTGCTTTTATGTCAGCGATACCGGCATAGGCATCAAAAAAGAGGATATAGACGGTATCTTTGATCCGTTCCTGAGACTGGAGCCCGGAAGGAATCAGAGTATCCAGGGCACCGGTCTGGGGCTGTCGATAGTCAAAGGGCTTGTCGACAAGATGGACGGGAGCATTTCGGTAGACAGTACTTACGGAAAGGGAAGCACCTTCTCGGTAAGGATACCGCAGGGACGAAGCACCGGTAAGGAATATAACGGAAACAATATATTAAATAATGCCGGAGAGGATGATCTTGAGGGAATAGATCCGAATTATATCGCTCCGGAGGCAAGGATACTTGAAGTTGACGACAATGTATCGAATCAGGTCGTTGTACAGCAGTTCCTCAAAGAAACATGCGCGACACTTGATGTTGCATCGGGAGGGCAAGAGGCTCTGCGGCTGTGCAGGCTCAATAAATACGATGTAATACTGATGGATCATATGATGCCGGATCCCGACGGGATACAGACAATGCATATGATAAGGTCGGAAGCGGGAAGCCTGAATGCGGCAACACCGGAGATAATCCTTACCGCAAACGCCATTATGGGAAGCCGCAGCCAGTATGAGGCGGAGGGTTTCGACAATTACCTGAGTAAGCCGGTGGATTCGAAGCGACTTCTCAAAATGATCCGCAAGTACCTTCCGGAAGAAAAAGTCATGTACAAGCCCGCAAAGAGAACCTATGCACGTAACGACGATGCCCCGGCTCCTGCCCCGAAACAGGTTATGCCCAAGGCAGATACGGATGGGCCGATCGACTTTACAAAGTTCTATGCAAGAGTCGATAACAAAGCTGATACGGTAGCTCTCATCCTCGAAGAAGTCGTTAAGGAGAGCGCGGTTAAGATCCCGCTTCTTCGCGAGCTTGCCGAAGCCGGCGACCTGAAACGCTACGCCATAGAAGCTCACGGGATAAAGGGGTCAATGGCAGGGATAGACGCGGCGTCGCTTTCCGAACACGCCAGAAAGCATGAGTTTGCCGCCAAAGGGGGAGATGCCGGATTTATCATGGATGACCTGGACGGGTTCATAGGGGAATACGAAAGCGTTATCGAATATATCAAACACTATCTGTCGGAAGAAGATTGATATCGTAAACGAAACAGGCAAAAGAGCTGTCCTATACGGACAGCTCTTTTGTCGTTAGTACACACTGTTGCGATCGGAAGGTAAATTGAAAAAAAGGGAAAATATGTGTTGACATAATATAAAAGACGGTATAAAATAACCATGTTATGTAACTAAGATGTGTAACAAAGATACGTAACATAGATACATAACGTAAATATATAACAATGATACATAACAGTGTTATAGTAAACGGATCAGATCCATTCGCTGTAAATGTGGCCGCATACCTGTGGAAAGGTGAGAGATGCCTCCGAAGGAGAAGGTTTCAAAGGCAATGATCGAGACGACCGCCTTTGAAATGACAAGAGAATACGGTTTTTCAGAGGTTACGGCAAGAAAGCTCGCGCAGCGGCTCGGATGTTCTACCCAGCCGATATTCCGGGCGTATGAGAACATGGACGAGCTTCGGTGCGATCTGTTCTATATGAGCACGGATTATCTGATAGAGCAGATGCTTTCTTCAAGGAGCAGGACGCCGGCGTATATGGGACTTGCATTATCCTACATAGATTTTGCGAGGAACGAGAAGAATCTGTTCCGGCTCATAGCATCGGTTGACGATTTCGGAACGCAGACCATATCTGAATTCTTAAAGACGGAAGAAGGGGAAAAGATAAGGAAGAAGATATGTAATACCGGCAGTTCCGACAGGAAGGATCAGGAGCTTTTTACAATGTTCTGGATGTTCGTACACGGTATGGCGGCTCTTATAGCGGGGAACAGGGTCGATTTTACGGACAGGGAGATCAGGACGTATATCACAAAAGCTTATGAGGGATTTATAAGGGAAGTATAAATAATTGATAAGGAAAAAGGGGAACAATGAGTACAGGGAGTAAAAGAGGGGGACATTATCGCAGAAGGGTGGCCAGGCGGGTCAGAAAAACATTTATAAACGTTGTGTTTGCACCCGCAAGGCTGCCCAGGATCAAACAGGACACGGTCGATCTTCTGATGAGACTGTGCGAGACATCGGCGATCGCATTTGCCGCAGTTCTTGTAGCGCACATGGCGTCGCCCCAGATCATCGGGACGGCGGCTGTCGTTGTGACCGGAACCGCATTTGCGGTATTGATCGGTGCGATCAAACTGTCCGATTATCAGGAAAAGATCGAGCAGTACAGGTATTACGGATTCAGGATATAGATTGCCGGGGCTCTGCCTACAGTTCTATTGCCTCATCATACACAACGGGATTCAGCTCTTTGATGCAGTCCATGTGTTCATTGAGAAGTTCAATATTGGAATCGTAATCCTTGTGAAAATATTTGATCAGATTGAAATATGCCCACGCGCTGTTCCTGTCGGGATATACCGTTGCTTTGAGAAAGTATTTCCTGGCAAATGATGTGTTGATGTATTCGCGCAGATGAACAGTATCTCCCGAAGATGAGCGCACTTCGCCGGTCATATAGAACAGCCCCAGACGGTTGGCGGCATAAGGTTCATATCTGTCAGCCGAGATCGTCATAAAGTGGATATAATTATTGACGTGTTCATCTATATCGCCGCTTCCGCGAACGATCATATCAGCCTCTCCTGCCGCGAGATTGTTACATGCATATACATATCCTTCCTCTGCGGCGCATTCGAAGCATTCTTCCGCACATGACATATCATCGAACCCGGCAAGTCTTGATGAGAGCGCCGGGATCTCATTGATTATCCTGCCGATAAGATTGACTGCGGCAGGGGATCTTGTGACTGTTATGGTTCCTATGGCAAGATCCATTGCAAGGCTTAATCTCTCTTCCCTCGTCAGGTTCTCTATCTCATCTATTGTTTCGCATCTTTTGAGTATGGATTCGCATCTATAGTTCACAAGATAGTATCCGATAGAATAGTATGCAAGAGGAGTCCCGTCTCCGGTGCACTCGATCCCGTCCCCGCCGAATGTTATACCGGCCGCCTCGCAGTACAGGGGGAATGCCTTTTTGTAATTGCCGTGGCAGTTCAGTTTGCCGTAGAAGAGAAGGTCGGCGTATGATTTTAGCGCAGCCTTGTTGCCCGTCTGGGCAAGGCAGATGATCTCCCGTTCCGATGAGGGGGAACTGTAGCCGTATTTCTCGAAAACGGTCTGATTCAGTATCTGTTCATCGGTTTTGTAGGTGTTATTGCATGTTATCTTCATTGGCTGCCTCCTTTGCTGCAATTGCGCGTTTTTCGTCGGTGATTCCCCCGAGTACGGGAAGAGCGCAGAACATTGCATACATATAACGGAATTCAGAGTATACCGGCGCTGATATGAGAAGCGACAGCAGTATGGCAAGTATTGGCATGCATGCGATGATGCCGGTGCGGTTGTTGTGCGCGATATATCCGGCAAAGATCACGAGGACGAACCATACATGCATTCCGATACATGTGAAGAGCTGAAGTACACGATTGTTGTAGAACAGCCACAGGTACTCGTCCATGAAGTGCAGCATCTTTTCGCTTGCAACATGCCTTGATATGCCGAATTCATTCTGCTCGATATCCCAATACCATACCCAGTAGTCATATCCCGAATTCCAGTATCCGCATGTACTGTCTACCCATGCCGTAACGGCGGTCATCGGATTGTGGACTATCGTGCGTACATACATGCGGAGAAAATCACCCATATGGGCGGAAAGGTACTCCTGATTACCGTAATCTCTTATCATATTTTTGATCGGATCCGAAATATCGGGATCATAGTTATCGGCGATTGCAGTAACATCCATTATTTCCGACAGAAACTGCATATCCTCCGCGGTCATGTTTCCGCCTTCAAAGACTACTCTCGCGATCTGCTGGAGCGGTATGCTGAGTGATTCGACGGTATCGGGAGGCGTTACATTAAGGCTGTCAAGAACCGGATGTTTGAGGACAAATCCCAGAACGATTGTCGCAAGCATGATGACGATAAGCTTCGTGTTACGCCGGATAAGCAGCACACAGGCAGCAAATACGATTATAAATGCAAACAGTCCGTTGCTGCGAAGTATGCACATGACAAGCGAGGATACGGCAAAACCGGTATAGTTTACAGGGGAGTGGCCGATATCGTTCATCAGTCTGACAAAGAAAACTATCATGAGAGTAACGCTTGCGCCAAACAGAACATCCTTCCACACCGTAAAGGAATACATAATATGAAACGGCATAACGGCATACCATATGGTTGAAATGATGCAGATACGCCGCGTAAACCCAAGCTGAGACATTGTAAGTATCACGAAAGCAAAAGTTGCAGCCATGACAAGTATCTGAAAGAAGGCATAGACCGCAACGCCGGTATTGATTCCGGAAAATGCCGGAGCCGGACGGATGAATATACCGAGAAACTGCGTGTGATAATAAGGCTGATGGTTGGAATATACGCCTGTGAATATCTGCCTGACCTGATCTATCGAGTCAAGCGACATAAGAGCCGGGAAATAGCATCCGATCCAGACAGTGGTATATACACAGAGGATCACACAGAACGGGACAAGGAAATATCTGTATCCGGCCAAGGCTTTATCCGCAGATGATCCGCACCGGTTGAAGGAAACGTAATACAGTATGTTCCAAACGGAAAAGAACGTGCCTGCCATGATGATAATGATATAGGCAAACTGGCAGAATCTTACAAATGCAGCCGTTCTTATCTCGGAAGATACGGGATGCTGCCAGATTCCGTAGTTGGCAAGCGTTATAAAGACAGCCGCTATAAATGCCGCCGCGTTTATTATCCAACAGGAGCGAGAACTAATGCCGGCACCGTTTGCATGATTGCAGCGCAGGCAGTACAGCGCATAAACGGCTGCCAGAAGATAGGGACCAAAGAGAGCGCGTGAATCCGTAAGTGTCAGCGCACACAGCAATATGCAGACAATACCGGTATAGTATAATCGTTTCAAATGCAGTTTCCTTTCAGAATACAGGCTCAAGATCTTTGAATATGTTCCGGTCAAACACCCATATGTACAAGTCGTCCTGGAATTTGATCTCGTCGATCTTATGGCTTCCAAGTGTATCCGCAGCGTATTCCATATCACTTGAATCAACTACAACAAAATAACGGTCGACTCCGGGGACATTCTCATATTCCGCCGGGTATGACTGATAGCGCCTGACCTCGTAGCTTCCGTCGGGCCATATGAATATCGGGCTGACCGTTATCTGACCGTCGCTCAGTACGTTCGCGGAGTTGGTTGAGTTCCAGAATGATGATGAATAGCCGCGCACGAGCCCGTTTTCCCTGTAGATTTCTATGAGCTGGTCGGTCTCGTTCGTATTTAATGCCGAAGGAAGATTCTTTACCGTAAGCAGGCATATCAGAGCGCATACGGCGATAACGGGAACAAGAGGTACGAACCAGCGGACGCATTGATGAGATTTTAGCATATACAGAGTATACAACAGCGTTGTCATGACAGCTGCACATACAAGGTGGGCAAGACGCCAGTTTGATACGAGGGCATAACTGACCGAATAGGTCAGCAGCGTTGTGGCAAACATTGTCAGGTAATACAGTATCAGCAGACGCAGCATACGGCTCGTGATCTTTCTGTAGGAAAATGCCGCGATAACAGGAACGATCAGTATAACAAGCGCCAGAAAGTACATCACAAGCATCCTGATGCCGTCAAAGGTCATCATCTGCACATCGGAAGCTGATTCGCCGCACAGAACCTTGATCCATTCGAGAAGGAACGGGCTCTGCTTCCATACCCAGCCGTCGGACGGAAGCAGTGCGGTGATGGAATCTTCATATTCGCTGCTTGCGAAGAATATCAGCTTTATCGCAAAACCTGCAAGACCCGCTGCCGCAAAGAGTGCGACCGTATGTATCAGTGTGCGGTCGCCTTTGTATGTTATGGGCCTGCGATCGAGGAACCGTTCTATAACAATACATAAGACAAACGGTACAAAGTACAGGATGAAGGTTGCCATTCCGTTCGTTGTGCAAAGTATGAGCCAGACGGCTATTATTGCAGTGTATATATATGCTCTTGTTGAGATCATACCGTCACCGGTTGTTTCAAATACCGTCGATCTTTTCAGCAGGCAGAATGAGATGCACATAAACACGATGACAAGACTGTAATGGATAATATGCCCGTAGAAAATCATCCGGGTCACCTGAGAAGCGCACATGAATATGAGTGTAAGACCCGAGAGCGCAAAAGCCTCGCTGTATGTGCAATCGGCGCTTTTAAAGAAGGCAAGTACGGATGCAGCAAATATCAGCACAAACACAGTCATTCCGAGCTGATGCGAGAAATATGTCAGACCGAAGATCTTAACTATCGGGATCATTATGGGGATTCCGGAGAACGGGAGAAAATACGCGTACCAGTAATCACTGTCGCAGTATTTCCCGCTTCTTACCGAGGCATCTGCCCACAGCAATGTGTCGGTAAAATCGGCGTTATATTCTCCTCTGCATCTTTTGTATATATAAAAGAGGGCAGCCGCGATACCGAGTGCAAATATACCGGCACCGGCAACAGTTGCGATGATCTTCCTCCATGATACGGTTTTCTGATATTGAGTATTGTCTTTCGGCATATGTTTAACGCTTCCTTTTATAATCGTTTATGACTTCGCGGCAAATATTCGGGATCCGCTCGGGACTTCTTATAATTCTTTTATTACAATACGGATATCATATTACCATATTTTGCGTCGCATTAGAAGATATTACGGCTTCCGGCGACAGCACAGGATCCATAAAGCAATTTGTGCATGTTTAAACTGAAAAAAAAGGTGCAATACCCGGATGACGTGATATAATATTCAAGAATACTTGACCGTGTAAAGGTTAAGATCGGAGGGATGATTGTATGGCAGGAAGTACGTTGGTTTACACAAATGACAACTGCGTCGGATGTAACAGATGCATAAGGGCGTGCAGCTGTATGGGCGCAAATGTATCCGCTGATGAGGAATATGGCGCGGAATCCAAGATTCATGTAGACGGTACGCGGTGTATAGCGTGCGGCGCATGCTTTGACGTGTGCGAGCATGGCGCAAGAGAGTATTATGACGATACGGAAAGATTTTTCGAAGATCTCAAGAAGGGCGAAAAGATCTCAATCCTTATAGCGCCGGCATTCAAGGCAGATTATCCGGATGAGTACGAAAAGGTTCTCGGAGGTCTCAAGAAGCTCGGCGTCAATCATATGATCAGTGTATCTTTCGGAGCGGATATAACGACATGGGGATACATCAAATATATCCAGCAGAACAACTATCTCGGCGGAATATCGCAGCCGTGTCCCGCGGTCGTCGGGTATATAGAGAGATATCTTCCCGAGCTTCTTCCGAAGCTTTTCCCGGTGCAAAGTCCCGTTATGTGTGCGGCCATCTATGCCCATAAGGAAATGAAGATTTCCGACAAGCTCGCGTTTATCAGCCCGTGCATGGCCAAGAAAATGGAGATGGATGATCCGAACAACCACGGGTACATCAACTATAATGTTACTTTCAACCATCTCATGAAGTATATGAATGACAATCATCTTATGGGAGATCCCGTGACTGATGAGATCGAATACGGTCTCGGATCGATATATCCGATGCCCGGAGGACTCAAGGAAAACGTGTACTGGCTGCTTGGCAATGATGTGTTTATCCGTCAGGTCGAGGGTGAGAAGCGTATGTATCATTATCTGCGGGAAAACACAGACAGGATCACGTCATCCAAAACACCGTATCTCTTTATAGATGCGCTTAACTGCGAAAACGGATGTATATGCGGAACGGGAACCGATCCCGTGATCACCGATACCGATGATCCTTTCTATAATATCCATGCCATCCAGGAAAGCGTCAAGAAGTTTGAGAAAAAGGGAGCATGGGCAAGATATGCGAGTCCGGAAAAGCGTTTGGAAGCACTTAACAAGCAGTTTGACAAACTGAATCTTTCGGATTATCTGCGCAAATATACCGACAGGTCGCAAAGCTGCAAACTGAGGATCCCGTCGGATTCAGAGTTTGACAGGATCTTTACCGAAATGAACAAGACAACGGAAGCATCCCGTAAGATCAACTGTTCATGCTGCGGATACGATACATGCCGTGATATGGCGACTGCCATCCATAACGGATTCAACCACAAATCCAATTGCGTTCATTATCTGAAGGGTCTTGTAGAGACCGAAAAGCAGGAGGCTCAGGGTCTTGTAGATCATGAAAGGGCGCTCCTTGACAAGCAGCGTCAGAATATCATGAATACGATCAGCGATATCAATATTCAGTTCCAGTCGCTCAGTGAGTCCATAGACGATATGTTAAAGGGCAATACAAGCAGTGCGGATGAAAGCCTTGCGATCTCGAATGAGATAAAGAATGTTGCGGAGTTTTCCGGTACACTCAACGAATCGATAAGCAGTATTACGGATTATCTCGGCGAGCTTTCCGCCAACAATTCCCGCGTCGTAGATATAGCGAACCAGACCAATCTGCTCGCACTGAATGCTTCGATAGAGGCAGCGCGTGCAGGCGAAGCGGGAAGAGGATTCGCCGTTGTTGCGGACGAGATCAACAATCTTGCCGCCGACTCCAAGGTAACTGCGGAAAACAGCGGAACCGCCAACAAGAATATTCATGATGCGATCACGGGTATCGACAATGAGGCAAAGGAACTCGTATCCATTATAGACAATGTTGACGGCCGCATACATAGTCTTGCCGCCGCGACGGAAGAGATGTCCGCTTCAACACACAACATCGCCGAAATAATCGAGGTTGTCAAGGATTCTCTCCAGAAGCTTGTTGACGACAACACGACTGAATAAGTACAGCGCCTTCGTTCCTGAGCCACTTTCTGCAGTCTTTATAGTCGGGGATGACATTTGATACGCATTCCCAGAATTCGCGAGAGTGGTTCATGTGAAGGCGGTGGCACAGTTCGTGAACTATCACGTAGTCCCTGATGTGATCGGGTGCTGCCATCAGCAGGCAGTTAAATGACAGATTGCCTTTGGCTGTGCAGCTTCCCCACAGCGTCTTCTGGTTCCTGATCGTAATGCGTCCGTATGTGACGCCGAGGATATCGGCGTAGTGCCCGACCTTTCCCGGGATCACATATTCCGCCTCAAGCTTCATGCGTGCTATATCATCTTCACTTATCGGCCCGGTCATATCGAGCCGTTTTTTTTCCTCTGCTGCTTTTGCGATATGATCACTGATCCATTTGGAATTGCTTTCGACAAACCTGTCTATCTCATAAAGCGGCATACGCTTGGGTGCACGTACAAGGACAGTCAGATCTTTTGTTATCTCAACGCTTACGGTACGCCGCCGGCTGCGGATCACCTGGTAGCTGCGGTTCATATATCCCTGCCCTCCGGCATTTCATCGGGATGCCCGTTTGGATCGCCGGGAGCCTGCGGGGGCTGCGGCATCGCTTCTTCCGGCCGGGCGGGCCGCTCCGGCTGTTCGGGCAACGGCGGTTCCGGCGGTTCATGACGCGGCTCCTTGTCCATGAGCCTGTCATATTCATTTACAATTTCGCGGACGCTTCGCTCGTTCCATTCGCTTCTGTCTATTGTTTCGCCCGAGACGCTTTCAAGCCTGTCTACCATCATCTTTTTTCCGGGAGATATTCCCTGTTTGTGCGCCTCATCTATCTCGTCTTTGGAGACCTTGAACGACATGGGCTTTATGTTTTTGCGCTTCTTGACGTTGTTATCAAGATTTGCAAGAAGAGTATCGGTGTGATCGTCTCTTTCGGTATTTGCGGTCAGCACAACATAGTTTCCGTCTTCATCGGTAATATAGCCTTCGGCTTCGATCTGCCCGATCGTATCTTCGATCGCGTCTTCGATGTTTCTGTGAACAAGATTTCCCGTGCCGAGCATCGACAGTATATCGTCTCCGTCATCATTGACTCCGGTTACATTAAGCACACGGTCAAACCTGTTGATCGTATATTCAATGGAGGGATTGACATCAAGGCTGACGGTTCCGTACGGACTGTAGTAAGTGTATCCGCCAAGACTTATCATGACGACTGCGGCGGCAGCTGCGATGCCTGCCAATCTGTGCGCGGCAGCCTTTGTACGGACAGGTATTGATATTTCCTGCCCTATTTCATAGCCATTGTTGCGTACACCGATAATGTCGCCGGCCCTGGTCATTACCGTGGCTTCGTTTCCTGTTATGTCGAGTATTACGGCCTGCATCAGCCTGATCCCTCCTTCCCCGTAAATTTAATGTACATAAGATAGTCAGCGAGCAGGGGATATTCCCCGTTTAGTATTATGACCGCCATTATAATATAGCGCCGGTGGCGGTCAAGTATTTTCCTGCCAACACCGGTTCCGGCGGATATTTCCTTTATCGGAAGCCGGCGATATTCGACGACATTTTCGAGCATATCGTCATTGTCAAGGATAAATGAGACAGCCCTGGCACACGCGGTTTTGGTCTTGCCGGCTTTCGGAGACGCATCTTTAAGATCCCTGAATGTAAAGCCGTACTTAATAAGCTGTTCGTTTACTTCAATGATCTCCGATCTGAGATCGGCTGCCCGGCCTGCCTTGTCGGCATCTTCGGTGCTGCCGCGGTATATCGCCCCGAGAAGCTCCGGGTTGGATTCATAGTCTCCGTCTCCTGTCAGCATATCGGAACTTACCGGCATTTCCGGCTCGTGCCGTCTTTCGGATCTGTAATGGTCGATCAGGGCTCTTTTAATGACCGTTGAACAATACGGGAGAAAATCACCGGACTCTTCCGAGTATGTGTCGATCGACCTGTTAAATGCAAGCAATGCAACAGACCATTCATCATCACTTCTTGTTATATATTTGTTACTGCATTTTGAAGCGATCCGTAAAATGGTCTGTTCATTGTCGTGTATGAAGTTTTCACGAAGCCGCGGATCATTCTTTGCGGCAACAGCTTTGTTGTTCATCAGATAATACTATATCATAAAATCATCCTCTGCGCCGCCTACAGTAATGATACTATATATCATTAATGTTTACCTTTTAAATACCGATCTGAACCAGTCCGCGATCTTTGTGAAGACCCCGCTGCCCCTGTTTGACTGTGCGCCCTGTGTATCTTGCGGCTCATCTTTTTCCTGAAATTCGCGAAAGGTGGCGCCTTCCTCGCCGTCTGCCGGCTTATCTAACGCTTCATCTTCCGGAAGGAGCGGACGTTCATCTTCCCCGATCTCATCTCCCTCGGGAATTGCGGGCTTCGTATCGATCCCGGCCGCGTCAAGAGCGTCGAAGAGAGCCTTCATTGCGTCCGCCTCCGCTTCACGATAAGAGTCGATGTCTTCCTCTTTGTTCTCTATTGCCGAATCAAGAGTTTCTTTTGCTTCCTCGTAATCGGCAAGAAGAGCTGCAAGACCGGCCCTGGTATCCTCATCCTCAAGTGCGTCGATAGCTTCCGATAAAGCGTCAGTATCCAAATCCATCCTGAATCCGCCGCGTCCGCCTTCAGGCATTCCGGGTCTTTCGCCTTCGGGTCTTTCAGGCATTTCACCTTCGGGCATCTCGGGTCTTTCGCCTTCGGGCATTTCAGGCATTTCACCTTCAGGCATTCCGGGTTCGCCCTGTTCGAATCCGGGACGTTCGCCGCGCCCCATGGCCCCCTTTTGTCCGAAGCTTCCGTTATTTGAAGGCGCGGCCATGACTGTTGCTGCCATGAGAACGGAAAGTGCACCCGTAAGTGCTGCGGTTGCTGCTTTTTTTGATATTTTTCTGTTAAACATATTGTTTCCTCCGATTCATTTAATATTATCGTTTTCTTTCATGAGCTCATCCGGGAGCCGGATCGGAATGATCAGTCCGTATCGACCCTCCTGTTATAGAATACGGAAGAAGCGGATCCCAAAACGGGGTCGGATGAAAATTTAATGCAGACAATATCCAAACAATGCTTTTTCTGATATAATACTGAAATATCAAAACAGCGGAACCGGCTGGCATAATAAGAGTTTCGGAAACCGAAGCCGGCATTATCGCGCAGTACCGCAAGGAGGCAGAAATGAAGATCACAGAACTCATTAATACGGGAGAAAACAGGATGTCCTTTGAGGTATTCCCTCCGAAGACGAGTGACAAATACGACAGTGTTCAGGAAGCGACCGAGGAGATAGCGAAGCTGCGGCCGGCATTCATGTCTGTAACTTACGGTGCGGGCGGCGGAACGAGCAAATATACCCTCGATATCGCGAAGAGCATTGAACAGTCATACGGTGTCCCTTCGCTTGCGCACCTTACATGCGTCAATTCCACGAAGGAAACGGTGAAGCAGCGGATCAAGGACATGAAGGATGCCGGAATACATAACATTATGGCACTGCGCGGCGACCTGGCTCCGGAGATGAAGGAGAAAGACAGGAGCGCATGGGATTACAAGCATGCAGTGGAGCTGATACGCGAGATCAAAGATTGCGGCGGTGATTTTTGCATAGGAGCCGCATGTTATCCCGAAGTTCATCCGGAAAGCGCCAATCAGAAAGAGGATATCGCCCATCTTAAGGAAAAGGTCGATGCGGGTGCCGAGTTCCTGACAACACAGATGTTTTTCGACAACAATCTCTTCTATAATTTTCTGTATAAAATACGTGAGGCAGGCATTACCTGCCCGATAATACCCGGTATCATGCCGATCACGAACGCGGGACAGGTAGAACGCGCGATCCAGCTTTCGGGTTCGTTCATGCCCCAGCGCTTCAGAGCGCTCGTTGACGCTTTCGGAGACGATCCCGGGGCGATGAGCCAGGCCGGGATAGCATACGCGACGGATCAGATAATCGATCTGTATGCAAACGGTATCAGATTCGTACATGTATATTCGATGAACAAACCGTACGTTGCAAAAGCGATACTTGATAACCTTTCGGATATAGTTGTAAGATGACTGGACACGCCGGTATACAATCATTTGATGAGCCGCCGTTCAACCGCCGGGAGATACTTCGATATGCCCAGTGCCCCGGATGTACGGATGATACGGTCATTGCCATGATGGAAGATTGTATCGGTGAGTGCAGGAAGTATGCTTCTATGTCTTACCGTGTTTCCTACAGTATACTTCCTATAGTATCGCTTGACACCGATACGGGATACATCGATATGGGACATATGAGCGTGACAAGCCGTGATCTTGCGGGAAACCTTAACGGCTGCGCCAAAGTCATCGTATTTGCGGCTACAATAGGTCCCGGGATCGACAGGCTGATCCGCAAATATACAAAGCTTGATAAAGCGAGGGCACTCTTTATGCAGGCGATCGGAGCCGAGAGAGCGGAAACGCTGTGCGAAATGTTCTGCAGCTCTTTTGAAGAAGAGCTGCGTCCGAGGTTCTCACCGGGATTCGGGGATCTTACGCTGTCAATACAGCCGGAGATATTGAAGATCACAAATGCAGGCAAGAACCTGTCGATAACGCTTGATGAAGGGTTCCTCATGTCACCGAGCAAATCGGTCACCGCTTTTGCCGGTATATGCAGCGATACTTGAAGAATACTCCTGCACCAGCTGCAGGGTGAATGATTTATTTTTGTTCATTATACAATAAGCGCAGAGTATGTTCCCTCCAAAACCTTTGGAGGGCGCCAGCGCTTGTGGAGGTATTGTCGACACTAGCGCCTGCTGCGCCCGGAAATGAGCGGGAGCGCGTTTTGGAGAGAATATACTCTGCGCGGAATAATAAATACAACAGATATCAGGACAATGCATATGGATTTCAGAGAATTCTTACGCGACAATTTTGTTATACTTGACGGCGGAATGGGCTCGCTCCTTCAGAAGCGTGGCCTGAAGCCCGGAGAGCGGCCCGAGACGTTCGGACTCCTTCATCCGGAGACAATCATTGACATTCACAAGTCATATTATGATGCCGGTTCAAACGTAGTATATGCCAATACGTTCGGCGCCAATCCGTTCAGCTTCCCGGATGACGATGAACTGCGTAAGATCATATATTCCGCTATCGCAAATGCGAGGGAGGCAGCCCGAAGATCGGACGCGGAAAGCGACAGCAGCAGGCTAAGACCGAAGTTTGTGGCTCTTGACATAGGTTCGATGGGTAAGCTGCTAAGACCATACGGCGAGCTTGAATTCGAGGACGCCGTCGCCGCTTTTGCCAGGATCACGCAGTTCGGAAGAGATGCCGGAGCGGATCTTGTATCCATTGAGACAATGAATGACAGCCTTGAGACCAAGGCGGCTCTTCTTGCCGTCCGGGAGAACTGCGATCTTCCCGTGATAGTGACTGTGGCATATGATGAAAACGGACAGCTTATGACCGGAGCGACTCCCTCTGCCATGACGGCGATGCTTGAGGGAATGGGAGCCGATGCCATCGGAACAAACTGCTCGCTCGGTCCCTTCGAGCTTCGGGGAGTCATAGATGAGTATCTCGAAAAGGCTTCCGTGCCTGTTGTATTCAAGCCCAATGCCGGGCTTCCGAGGGTTGTGGACGGGGAAACCGTATATGACGTTCTTCCGGAGGAATTCGCCGCTGAAGTTGTCAGACAGATGAAAGCAGGGGTAAGAGTAGTCGGAGGCTGCTGCGGCACCACACCCGAATACATCGGGAAGATATGTAAGCTCATGAAAGCGGAGGATATCACCCCGCTTCCGGTTACCGACAAGAACCTGTCAGTCGTCAGCTCGTATACCCATGCGGTCTATTTTGACAAAGACCCGGTTCTTATAGGAGAGAGGATCAATCCTACAGGCAAGAAACGCTTCAAACAGGCTCTTATCGAGCATGACATGGATTATATATTAAACGAGGGACTGCGTCAGGCCGACGAGAATGTCCACATACTTGATGTAAACGTTGGACTTCCCGATATTGATGAGCCGGCACTGTTGACCGAGACAGTCAAGGAACTTCAGGCCGTGACAGACCTTCCTTTGCAGCTTGATACTGCAGACCCGGTTGCTATGGGGCAGGCTCTTCGCGCTTACAACGGCAAGCCGATGATCAATTCCGTAAACGGAAAAGAGGAAGTGATGTCGGCGATCTTTCCCCTCGTCAGGAAATACGGAGGCCTGGTCGTCGCGCTCACACTCGACGAAGGCGGTATTCCCGATACCGCCGATGAAAGGCTTGATATAGCAAGGAAGATCATCACGACCGCCGAAAGCTACGGCATACCGAAGAAGGATCTGATCTTCGATCCGCTGTGCATGACGATAAGCGCGGACACGAAAGCTGCTCTTACGACGCTCGAATGTGTCAGAATACTGGGCAGTGAGCTTGGTGTGCATACATCACTCGGGATCAGCAATGTTTCATTCGGTCTTCCGAAACGTAACATGATCACATCGGGAATGTTTGCGGCAGCTCTTGAATGCGGGCTGTCGGCGGCGATCATGAATCCGTTTGCGCCGGAAATGATGGCGACATACCATAGCTACAGGGCGCTTCATGATCTTGACGGTAACTGCGCTGAGTTTATTGCTTTTGCGGATGCTTACGACGACAAGTACGGTGCGCTTCAGGCAGCGCCGGATAAACCCGTAAGGGATGCGGGCAGTACACCGGATATGTCCGAGCTTGCCGCCGCGATAGTCAAGGGACTCAAGGAGCAGGCGGCGAAGATCACCGGCAGGATGATAGAAGAGGGAAGAGATCCTCTCGACATAGTATCTTCCGAGGTCATCCCGGCATTAAATGTTGTCGGGGAAGGATTCGAGGCAAAGCGCATATATCTTCCGCAGCTTCTGATGAGTGCCGAAGCCGCCAAGGAGGCATTTTCCGTCATTAAGGACAGGGTTGAAAGCAGCAGGAAGGGAGCGGAGACATCCGGAAATTCGGCCTGCAAGGTCGTGATAGCGACAGTGAAGGGCGACGTGCACGATATCGGCAAGAATATAGTAAAGCTTCTCCTTGAAAACTACGGATTCGACGTGACCGATCTCGGAAAGGACGTTGATCCGGAAGAGGTACTGCGTGCGGTAGTAGATCTTCATGCGGATGTGTGCGGCCTGTCGGCGCTCATGACGACGACCGTCCCGGCGATGGAGGAGACGATAAAGCTTATCCACGAGAAAGCAAAATGGTGCAAGGTAATGGTGGGTGGAGCCGTACTCACTCAGGAATATGCCGAAAAGATAGGCGCCGATTCATATTCGAAGGATGCGATGGGATCGGTCCGCTATGTCGAAAGTTTGTGTTGATTTTTATCACAAACAAGATTATCATTACTTTAATATGGCTATGTGATTTTTATAAAAACAGTTTTATCCGGTTCTTTAACTGAGGGAGGTTATAATGGAAGGGTTTGATTTTCTGGATCAGGAGACAGGGCTTGAGTACTGCGGGAATGATGAGGAGATATACCGCGAGGTACTCGAAGGATATGTGGAAGAGGACAGACGCAGCGATCTTGCCGCTTATTACGAAGCGGAGGATCTTCCCAATTACCGTGTTGTCGCGCATGCCATCAAATCAACGAGTCTGACGATAGGGGCGAAGGAGCTGTCTGAGGCGGCGAAGGCTCTGGAGTTTGCCGCTGCGGACGGTGATATTGCATTTGTCAAAGAGCACAATGATGAAATGGCTGCCATGTATTCCGACATTCTTCGCAGGATCCAAGAGGCTTTGTAGTTGAGCGAAGCTATGATCTCGCAGATTCATATTTCCGTGCGGTCGCTTGTCGAATTTATAATGCGAAGCGGCGATATTGACAACCGGCGGAAGTCTGCCGCAGGTCCGGAGGTCATGCTTGAAGGCGCCAATATCCACCGGATGATACAGCGGCGCATGGGGCCGGAATATCATGCGGAGGTTTATCTTTCCTGTATTATTGAGCGCGCGGACATTCAGATAGTACTCGACGGACGCGCCGACGGCATTATCATACCGCAGGACAATGCGGATATTTCCATTTCATTTCTTGAGGATTCCCAGAATATTACAGCAGATATGGACTTGAACGTGGCGGAGGATGATCAGGCACCGGCACCTCTTACGCCTGCCGTTTCCTATATGGAACCTCCACCAGATATGAAGGGGCTTGTCGTTATCGACGAGATCAAAACGACATACCGGGATCTTGAGAAAATCAAGGCGCCCGAGAACGTGCATCTTGCCCAGGCAAAATGCTATGCTTATATTGTCGCAAGATACGCCTCCCTTCCGGCCGTCGGGGTCAGGATGACATACTGTAATACCGAGACACGTGAGATACGGTATTTTGACAGCGTCTATTCCTATGAAGAGATCTCGGCATGGTTTGCATCGCTGATGAAGTCGTATATACGCTGGGCTGATTTTGCCGCAGGCTGGAAGAAGATTAGGAATATGAGCATCGAGGGGATGGAATTCCCGTACGAATACAGGAACGGCCAGCGCGAGCTCATGGCGCAGGTGTACAGCTCCATTCTGAAGAAAGAGCGGCTGTTCGTCATGGCTCCGACGGGAGTGGGTAAGACGATAGCGAACATCTATCCGTCGCTTAAAGCAATGGCAGCGGGAAGGGCGGAAAAGATCTTTTATCTTACAGCCAAGACGATCACAAGAACAGTTGCTGCGGACTGCCTGAACGTACTGAGGCAGGATCCGGCTCTTAGGCTCAAATCGGTGACACTTACCGCCAAGGAGAAGATATGCCCGCTTGATAAGTGCGAGTGCAATCCCGAAGCCTGCCCGTTTGCCAAAGGGCATTTTGACAGGATCAACGACGCAATGTACGATCTTCTGACAAGCGAAGATGATTTTTCGCGGGACAGCATTACACAGTATTCGCAAAAGCACATGGTATGTCCGTTTGAGTATTCTCTCGATATGTCCCTTTTTTCCGACATGATAATATGCGATTACAATTACGTTTTTGATCCGAATGTATATCTGCGGAGATTTTTCGCAGAAGGTGCATCCGCGGATTATCTGTTCCTTATCGACGAGGCGCACAACCTGACCGAGCGTGCGATGAAGATGTATTCCGCACAGATCGTCAAAGAGGATATCCTTGATATCAAGCGTCTTGTTGCGGACATCGATCCGAAGCTTGCAAGATCGCTTGACGGCTGCAACAGACAGATGCTTGCCTTAAAGCGCGAGTGTGAGGACGTTAAGGTTGCCTGCGATTTTGACCTGCTTACGGGACAGCTTCTCCGGCTTATGGGGAGGATTGAACAGTTTCTCGACGATCATGAGCATTTTGACCATTCGGAAGAGGTTCTTGATTTCTATTTCAATCTGAGACATTTCCTCAATATATACGAGAATATGAATGAGAAGGATTATGTCCTTTATACGAAGCATGAGGACGGCGGTGATTTTGCGGCACATCTTATGTGCGCCAATCCCGCCAGGCGAGTGAGGGCGTGTACCGACAAGGCGGCGTTTACGGTATTTTTTTCGGCAACGCTCCTTCCTATAGATTATTACCGGATGATGCTCGGAGCCGATGAGCGGGATCCGGCGGTCTATGCACAGTCGGTGTTTGATCCTGACAGGAGAGCTCTTCTTGTGACAAGGGACGTAACGAGCAGATATAAGCGCAGGGGCGAGGGCGAATATGACAAGATGGCATCCTGTATAGCATCCGTTGTATCCGCGAAGGAGGGTAATTACATGGCCTTCTTCCCTTCGTTCGCGATGCTTGATAGCGTTTATGACATATATATGAGCCGGTATCATGACCCTGCCGTTACCGATGTCATCGTTCAGAGTCCGCAGATGTCGGAGAGCGAGCGCGAGGAATTCCTGGCAAGGTTTTTACCGGGAGAGTCTATGCTCGGATTCTGCGTGCTTGGCGGGATATTCTCGGAGGGGATAGATCTTAAGAACGATGCCCTTATCGGGGCAGTGATAATAGGGACCGGACTGCCGATGGTATGTGCCGAAAGAGAGCTTCTAAAACACTGCTATGACGATATGGGACTCGACGGATTTGCATATGCATACCGTTATCCCGGAATGAACAAGGTTCTTCAGGCAGCCGGGCGCGTTATCAGGACAGAGGAGGATCGGGGAATAGTCGCGCTCCTCGATGAGAGGTTCCTGGGGCGTGATTATTCCAGGCTCTTTCCGCGCGAGTGGAGCAATTATACGACGTGCCGCGCGGATGATATAGCGGAGTCGCTTGAGGAGTTCTGGAGCAGGTCATGACATCATCTTCGGGCACGCCGCGCGTATCATTTCGATCTCTTCCCTGTACGGGGGAAGCTCCGTATCCGGATCATCCGCTGACTGTACATAGGGAGTCTCAAGAATCTTGGGCACGGACGTAAAATCAGGATGATATACTATAGAGCAGATCGCCTCCAGACCTATATTGCCCTTACCTATGTTGGCATGCCGGTCCTTGTGCGATCCAAGCGTGTTCTTTGAATCATTGATATGAAATACGCTTATCCTGTCCTTCCCGATGATCCTGTCGAATTCGTCCAGCACGCCGTCAAGGTCGCCGACGATATCATATCCCGCATCAAATACATGGCATGTATCGAAGCAGACGCTCAATCTGTCGCTGCATCTGACACCTTCCATTATTGCTGCTATCTCCTCAAACGTACAGCCGATCTCGCTGCCCTTTCCGGACATTGTCTCAAGCGCTATGCTGCATTTCATGTCGGGAGTCAGTATATTGTTAAGCCCGTCGATTATCTGTGCGATCGCCGCCTCGCGCGAAGCTCCTACCGCAGAGCCGGGATGCAGGACGAGAATGTCGCTGCCCATGGCTATCGTACGCTCGATCTCCACCGCGAGAAAATCCTTTGCGAGCTTGTATATCTCAGGCTTTACGGTATTGCCGAGATTGATGATATACGGAGCATGTATGACAAGCTTTTCGATACCGTGCTCCCGCATGTATTCATGTCCTTCCTCGATGCGAAGAAGCGATATATCCTTGCGCTTTGTGTTCTGCGGAGCGCCCGTATATACCATAAATGCATTGGCGCCGTATGATTTTGCCTCTTTTGCGGAACCGAGCAGCATTTCGCTTCCGAACATTTTGCAGTGTGAGCCTATCAGCAGTTTATCCATGATTTTCCTCTTTCATACTGTGTATTACAATCATTATAGCGGATTATCGGGAAATTACCATCTTATGCTCAAATTTTTTCTTTACATATCGCAGACGGCGTGTATAATATAAATAACTGTAACGGGGCAGTAGCTGATGCTACCGCCTCGTTTTATTCAGGCGGAAACAGGATTATTATGTAAAGAGGCGAGAGATTATGAGTGATTTTATGACTACTGTAGCAGCTGTAAATGACAGCATCAATTCCTTTGTATGGGTCAGGATAGGACTGGTGCTCCTGATAGGCACGGGCATCCTGACAACGATCCTTACCGGATGGTTCCAGATAACGCATATCGGACACTGGTTCAGGAAGACGATAGGCGGAGTGTTCAAGCCTGACGCGCACGTCAAGCATGAAAAGGGAAGCGTATCACAGTTCCAGGCGCTTTGCACCGCGCTTGCCGCGACGATAGGCACGGGTAATATCGCGGGTGTTTCGGCTGCCATATGTGTCGGAGGCCCCGGAGCAGTCTTCTGGATGTGGGTTGCCGCCTTTTTCGGGATGATGACCAACTACTCGGAAAACGTGCTCGGTATATATTACAGACGCAGGAATAAGGAAGGCGAATGGTCTGGCGGCGCAATGTATTATCTTCAGGACGGGCTCGGAAATATAGTCGGTTATGAGAAGGTCGGGAAATTCCTGGCTGTACTGTTCGCTTGTTTTGCTACTCTTGCATCATTCGGTATCGGGAACATGGGCCAGATCAACAAGATCACCCTTAATCTTGAAAGCGCATTCTTCTCGAATGTCAATTCGGCAACCGTACTTGGGGGCACAAGCGTTGTAAACCTCATGATCGGCATTGTGCTTATGATCATCGGAGGATTCATTATAATAGGCGGGCTCAAGAGAATAGCCGCTGTTGCCGAAAGGGTTGTTCCTTTTATGGCACTTATATATGTTCTTGGCGCATTGATCATCATGTGTGTTCATATTACCCAGGTTCCCGCGATGTTTGCGGCGATCTTCAAATATGCATTCGGAATCAGGGCAGTTGCCGGAGGTGCTGTAGGCGTGACTATTATGACCGTTTTCCAGCAGGGCTGTAAGAGGGGCGTGTTCTCCAACGAGGCTGGACTCGGAAGTTCGGTAATGGTACACAGCAATTCAAACGTCAAGGAGCCCGTCAAGCAGGGTCTGTGGGGAATATTCGAGGTATTTGCCGATACGTTCATAGTATGTACCATGACAGCTATTGTTGTGCTGTCATCGGGTTATATAGATCTGTCAACAGGACTCGTGAATGAGGGAGTAGACGATGCGACCCTGGTCGCGCAGGCATTCGGCGACATCTTCGGCCGTCCCGGACAGTGGTTTGTCGCGATCGCGATACTTCTCTTTGCGTTTACGACAGTACTCGGATGGTCGCATTACGGCAGCAAATCGGTCGAGTATCTGTTCGGAACAAAAGGCGTGAAGGTATATCGTGTTATCTTTGTTCTTATGATGATTTCCGGAGCCGTGATGACTTCATCGCTCGCATGGGACATTTCGGATACGTTTAACGGGCTTATGATGCTTCCGAACCTTATCGGCGTTATCGCCCTTTCTCCGGTAGTTGTCAGGATCACGCGCAACTATATCGCAAGAAGGATCGACGGCAAAGACGAGGAACCCATCCTGTCGTATTTCCCCGATATCCAGGCTGAGGCAGACGAAGCCGTAAAGAGGGGAGAAGAATAGTATTATCGAACCGGAATAAATATAACGGGGAGGCAGACGGCAAATGCCGCGCCTCCCTGTTTAGTCCGCTGTCGTATAATCCTGCAGAAAGATACTATGACTGACCGCGAAGCTTCAGTACCTGATCCCAATTGACCTCAAGAGAATCCATGGCTCCACCGCCATAGCTGTTTGCTTTGTTGATGGCGTCCTGCTTGTTGCTAAAACGTGCCAATACGTTTCCGTTTCTGTTATCAAGTACTTCCCACGGATTATTTGCATCCGCGCCTATTATCCCTGAAGCGTTAAAAATAACGCCCCCGGTGACCTCTTCGAGCTCGTCGACACTAAGCTTATTGTTTTTGATATCTGTCATGACTAACCTCCTTTCAGATTAACCAATGGGACTGTTGTATTATCTCACAACGTCTTTACATATTGCAATACATTTCATAAAATATTCAAATATGAAGTGTTATGAGATATCATGGTTCCGGGAGTTTGAGTGTCTTGGAGGCGGATGCGGGGAGACCTGCTGCAGGGGATGGGTCATTCCGCTCACACAGGAGGACTGCGACAGATTCCGGAAAGAAAAGGGATTGTCCGGCATCGCTTTGTTCCTTGCGACAGGATGCCGTACTAACGACAGGTTCAATACACGTTCCGGGAAATGCCGTTTTCTCGGAAGGGACGGATTGTGCCGTCTTCAGAGATCAAAAGGACATGATTTTATTCCGTGGACGTGCCGCTGTTATCCGAGATTCTACAGAAATTACGGCCCGTTCGAGGAGGCGTGCCTTGATCTGTCATGCATAGGTGCCGTGCGTCTTTTCATGAAGCATCTGCACGACAAGGAGCTTGTTGTTGCAGACCGCAGGGAGGTGACGAAGGTCTGCACTACAAATGATGACAGCGAGTATCTTGAATTTCTGATCGACCAGAGGAGTCAATTAATGAAAGCCGTTGACAACGGCCTTTCCGGAGAGCTTGCAAACTGTATTGCATCATACTCCGCGGCGCTGCAGGATGCTTTTGCCGGAGGCGATGTAAACATTGCCTATTCTCTTTCTTTCGAACAGTATTCCCAAACCTTTGTTCATGATGATAACGCCCCCGGGATGTTTCCGCCGCCGGCTTATATGCTGAATGATTTTCTCCACACGTCTCTCGTTCATCCGCGCCTTGCCGTAACGAGCCCGGCGCTTTACAAAATGCTGGTTAGTGCCCGCTCCGTGATCGGCAGCTACACAGGCAATGAAGAAGAATGGCAGGAGGATGCCACAGCATTTCTGGAGGATAATCCGCTCCTTAAGGAGACAATTTCGGCATATTATTCGTATTATCTCTTCCAGTATTTCCTGAGAACATATGAAACATACAGCTTTCGCAGACAGGTCGTTTTAGGACTGTGCCATACGGGGATGATCTTTCTGCTTGCCTTTTGCGGGAAGGATATATCGTCCGACAGCCTTTCGTATATAATAGCGCGATACAACAGAAGGGCTTATTTCAATGATGTCATCCAGGATGAAATGTATGATAAGGCGGTGCTTAGAAAAGGGGGATCATATACCTCTTCCGTCCCGCCGGCATCTGTTTACCGCAGGATATACGAGATCACCGGAAACGAATCCGCAATTGAAGGCGACTGCGGGAAGATATGCGGGAGCGTATGCTGCCGATGCGAGACATACGACGGTGATGAAGCCTACATTTATATGCTGCCGCATGAAGAGGAGGCCTTCCGGGGATGTGACACTTCTCTTTACTATACAAAAACGGACGCCAAAGAGCATGATCTTCCGGCCTCATGGGGTAAGACGGTAACCATTGCCACCTGCCCGGGACCGTCAGAGTGCGACAGGAGATACCGTCCGATCCAGTGCAGGACATATCCGCTTCTGCCGCATATTAACGCAAGAGGTGAACTGGAACTGATATATTCCGACGCAAGGACACCTTATACGTGCCCTCTCATATACGAAAAGCGGAAGCTTACGGACGGGTTTGTCGCCGCAACATATGAAGCGTGGAGCATCCTTGTGGGTTATGACAGGATACGCGATCTTGTCCTGTACGATTCCCAAAAAAGGAACAGATCGCGCAGAAAATATGAGGTCGTCTGCGATGCAAATACAATGATATTGATAGACAAAGTGCACAAAACATGATTGTTTTTTGCGCTGATTTCGGTTATAATTTTATGCATGATTCGTTCGTTTGCGCAAACATGTATCCGCGCGGACGGAAAGGGTAGGTTATATGTCTGAACAAGAGAAAACCGTTAAGAAGAACAACAATGGCAATGAGAAGGTATCATTTTTACATTCGATCGCGGCCAAGATCATGCTGCTTGTATTCGTATGTATCTGTGTGACCGCTGTAGTTATCACTGTGATAATGGTCCGCCGTGCCAAGGATGAGATCACCGATCTTACCATTGAATATATCGAGTATGCCGCCGGCGCGGAGAAGGACATGCTCAACCGTAAGGCAACGCTTGCGTCGAGTGCTGAGTTCTATGCGAATGCGCTCAGCGGTGTTACGATCAGGAACATTCCGGGCTCATATGCGTTTCTTGTGGCTCCCGACGGAACGATGATCTATCACCCCGACGCGGGTCTGGTAGGGCAGAGCGTTGACATTGCGTTCATACAGGAGCTCCTTGCCGGAATTGAATCCGGTCAAGATGTGGAGGACGGATTTGCAGTGTATGATTATAACGGGGAAGACAAGTATGCCGGTTATGCGATCACCAATAATCATCAGGTGCTTGTTGTAACTGCGCAGGAGAGTGTCGCTCTTGCCCCGATGAACAAGGTCAGGAATATAGGTATCATCATTTCTGCCATAATGATAGTTGTGTCGCTTGCCGGAGCTTATGCCATGAGTGGACTTATCGTACGGCCGATCAAGCAGATTACGGAAATACTTGACAAGACGAGCAGATTTGATTTCAGACATAATCCCAATGCCTCAAAGCTTTGCAAGCGAAGCGACGAAAACGGCGTTATGGCCAGAGCCGTTTCGGGAATGCGCGCAAGCCTTCGCCGGATGGTCGCAAGTATCGAAGACGCGTCCGGTAAGATCGACGGAAACGTGAGCCAGCTTCAGGATGTTACAAACATTGTCAATTCAATGTGTACCGACAACTCGGCAACAACACAGGAGCTTGCGGCGGGCATGCAGCAGACGGCGGCTACGACTGAGAGCATCTATGCGAATATCGGTTACATGAAGACGGGCGCCGAGGATATTCAGGCACTTTCGGAAGCGGGAGATGCTCTTTCGCAGGAGGTTATGGAAAGAGCGTCGGATCTGCGCGAGAAGACCGTTTCCGCCGCAAATCTTACAAGGGAGAAGTTCGATTCTGTCAAGATGCGTTCGGATAAGGCGATCGAAGATTCGAAAGCGGTTGATAAGATCAATGCGCTCACGGATGCGATCATGGCAATTTCATCACAGACTTCGCTCCTTGCACTTAATGCTTCTATTGAGGCGGCAAGAGCCGGTGAGGCAGGAAGAGGGTTTGCCGTTGTTGCTACCGAGATCGGTAATCTTGCCAATCAGACATCAACTACTGTTGCGGATATCAATAACATAGTCACCGAGGTTAATAATGCCGTGTCGAATATGTCCGGATGCCTGACTGAGACGGGAGCGTTCCTTGAAGAGACGGTTCTCGCGGATTACGCCGAGTTTACCCATGTCAGCGAGCAGTACAATGATGATGCGGTCAAGTTCAAGGAGAGCATGAACGACGTGCATGAATCCATCATCAATCTTACCGATTCGATATCCAAGATAAGCAATGCGATCTCGGGTATCACCTCGACCGTCGGAGAGTCTACTGTCGGCGTTACCGATATCGCGGAGAAGACGACCAGTATGGTGTCGCGTACAAGCGAGACGAGCGGTCTTGTCGAGGAAAGCAGGAATTGTGTCGTGCAGCTTCAGGATATTGTCGGAGAATTCCAGATGGATTGATATTGCGGGCTGTGAATTTCAAACGAATATAATTCGTTCACTGTGATTTAGGATATACGATAAAAATGGAGGTTAATATGTTCAGTGTAGGTGATACGGTAGTATGCAGCAACGGGGTCTGTCGTATTGAGGAGATCGGACCGCTTGCGGGAATGGGCAAGTCCGCTGCCGGGAAAACCTATTATACTCTTCGTCCATGCTTTGATAATGCCGCCACTATTTATGTTCCGGTCGACGGCGGAGATGATGCATTAAGATTTGCACTTGACCGTGATGAGGTCAGGGCTCTTATGGACGAGATAGAAGGTCTTGAGCAGATCAATATCCGGGACGAGAAAAAACGTGAAATGGAGTACAAGAACGCGGTCAATTCCAAAGATCCGCGCAAGCTGATACGTATAATCAAGACTATGTACTTCCGAAGAAAGGCAAGAGTTGAAAGCGGTAAGAAATCTACCGCGATCGACGAACGGTATTTCAGGATAGCGGAAAACAGACTCTACGAGGAAATGGCTCTGGCGCTCGGCATCGAGCGGGACGAGGTCAAGGAGTGTATAAGAAGCTATATCGAAAAGGATTGAGCTAATCGGGGGAGGTGCAGCCCATGCATCTCCCTTTCGATATATCAACAAACAGCAGCATGAAAAAGACGTTTATAACATACACAGCTTTTATACTGGCGATGTGCGCTTTTATCACGCTTCGCATCTATGCGGGAAGTGTATCCGCATCGGAAAGGAAAGTGGCGGACAATACGATCGCAGTGTCTGCGGATACACCCGTGCCGGATGATGCGGCAGATGTACAGGAGACTGCCGACGCTATGGAGGAGGAAGATGAGCCGGTGATCCCCGTGGTCGAAGATGACCCGTTATGGCATGGGGAGATCACGCCCAAAACGGAATTTGAAGGTCTGCTTCCGAGGATAATATGCTGGGGCGATTCCCTTACGGTCTCTCTTGACGGAAAAAGCGCATTTCCCGATATATTAAGAGGGTTGTCCGGCTGCGAGGTCATCAATTACGGAGTGGAAGCAGAGAACACATCCATGATCGCCATGCGTGAAGGCGGTATGCGGGTTAATGTCAAGGCGACCGTGATACCCGCTGAACCGGATCTTATCCCGATATTCCTCAGGACCGAGAATAACGGACCGGTATTCTTCCTTGATAACGGCGACGGCGGTGTGAATCCTTGCTCGATAAGCGGCATCGAGGGAGAACTCCGGAAGCTGAACGGTTCATATTATTTTAAGCGAAGCACGAAGGGCGAGAGAGTAGCAGTAGAGGATAATACCAGGTTTAAGACTTTCGGGATGACGGATGCCAAAGAGGGAGATGTCCTTGTTATATTTGCCGGCACCAATGATCTTCCCGATTCCAATACCGTTCGCAATATTATAAGCATCGAGCGCAAAATGCTTGAGGCGGCGGAATGCGATAAATACATAATAGTCGGGCTGACCTATGCGGGAGGGATTCCCGAGATAGATGCCGTTAATGAGGAGTTGGACAAAGAGTTCGGGGATCACTTTGTAGATATCAGAAAATACATGTTAAACCGGGGACTTGCCGATTCGGGCATCACACCATCCGATCAGGATATCGAAGATATCCAAAAGGGGGAGATACCGTCGTCCCTCAGAAGCGATCATATCCATGGGAACAAGATATACCACCGGCTGCTCGGAGAGCAGATATACAGAAGGATGGTGTATCTCGGATATGTTCCCGAATGGGAAGCAGAAGGTAATAAGGACGATGAGGAGGATATATGATCTACACACTTACGTACAATCCGTCGATCGATTATCTTGTTACGGTCGATAATCTTGAGGCGGGAAAGCTGAACCGGATGAGGAGGGCAGCTTATCTATATGGAGGAAAGGGAGTAAATGTATCGCAGGTTCTTAGGGAACTCGGAATAGACAATACGGCTCTCGGATTTGTTGCCGGATTTACCGGAAGGGAGATCGAGGAAGGACTGCAGAAGAAAGGTATAATGACCGGTTTTGTACATCTTCCCGAAGGACATTCGCGTATAAACATCAAGCTGTGCGCCGAGAAGGAGACCGAGATAAATGCTCCGGGTCCGTTTGTTGATGCGGTCAGTATGAAAGCGCTGAGAGAAAGCATGCGGCAGATAGGCGGCGACGATATGATAATACTTGCCGGAGCGGCCGGTGCCAATATGGAAAGCGATGCTTTTGCCTCGCTCATATCGGAACTTCCGAACAGGGATACGAAAGTCATACTTGACACGACCGGAGAACCGCTTGTTAATTCGCTGTGCTATCACCCGTTCCTGATCAAGCCGAATATTGATGAGCTGTCAGAGCTTTTCCATGAGGAATACTCTGTATCGGATACAGGTGCCATCATCAGCGCCGCCAAACGGCTTCAGGATAAAGGAGCCACAAATGTTCTTGTCTCTATGGGAGAGGACGGTGCCATACTGGTAACGGGAGACGGGCAGGTGTATACAAGGAGCGCCCCCGCAGGAATAGTTGTTAACAGTGTAGGTTCGGGTGATGCAATGGTTGCCGGATTTATCGCGGGGTATATTGACAGCGGGGATATGGAAGATGCACTCTGTCTGGGAGTATGCGCGGGAAGCGCGTGCGCTTTTAACGAGGGATTTGCGAGCGGCGATGAGATAATGCAGCTGTACAGGCTGATCAGATAGCGCCTATTTTATCCCGGAAGGATGCGGGAAATATCGTACCCATGCCTTGCCGAGTATCTTGTCCTTATATACGTATTTCTGATTCCAGAATCTTGAATCCAGTGAATTGTTTCTGTTATCTCCCATCATGAAATATGCTCCCTCGGGAACAACGTAAGGGCCAAAGTCGCCGAGAGGTTCGGTAACTATATATGCGGATTCATCAAGCGGATACGGGGAGTCGTTGATATATACCTTTCCGCTGCGGATGTTTACGGTCTCCCCGGGAAGACCGATCACACGCTTGATAAAATATTCCTCTTCGTTGTCGGGGAACAGGAATATCACCACATCCCCCCGCTGCGGATCCTCATCTTTGTATGCGAGCCGGCTGCCGATGAGACGGTCGCCGGTCATGATCGTAGGTTCCATGGACGCCGACGGGATCTTGGCGTTTACTATTATGAATTTATCAAGTGCAAACGCGAGCGCGGCGGATATCACGATGACGAGTATCCATTCGAATACTTCGCGCGCAAGCGAAGTTTCCGTATTCTGTTTAGCTTTCCGTCTGTCTTTACTGCCCATCCTTTTTTCCGACATTGACCATGAGATTTACAACAGTAACATCGATACATTATAATATAATAGTTTATTTCAAACAAGACGGGGAATTATAATGTTTAACACTATTTCATATATAATCCTGTTTCCGCCGGCGGTACTGGTATATTATCTGCTGCCCAAAAGGTTCAGGTACATCTGGCTCCTGGCGGTAAGCTGGATCTTTTATTATTCAAGAAGCGGCGGCTTTTTGCTCCTGCTCGCAGTTTCCACGGTTATAACGTATATTACCGGGATCGTGCTTTCATATACGGAATCCGGCGGCGCCAAAAAGGCGGTAACGGCGGCGGCAGTTATTGTACTTATCGGGATACTGTTCATATTAAAATATCTTGATTTTACGCTTGGGCTTGCCGGAAGCCGCATACGGTTTGATATAGTGCTTCCTCTCGGCATATCGTTCTATACATTTCAGGCTGTCTCTTACATTGCGGATGTTTACCGGGGAAAGATAAGACCGGAAAAGAATTTTCTAAAGCTTGCCCTCTTTCTGTCGTTCTTCCTGAGTATAGTATCGGGTCCCATCAACCGTGCGGGGGATATAATACCTCAGATAAACGCTGCGGATGATTTTTCGTTTGAACGTACGAAGGTCGGAATGCAGAAGATGCTGTGGGGGTATTTTCTGAAGCTTGCCATAGCCGGGAGACTGTCCATAATAGTTGACAATGTATATGCGGACGCGAATGCCAGGTCGGGATTTGCAATAGCTGCTGCCGCGGTATTGTATCTGTTCATGCTCTACTGCGATTTTGAGGGGTATTCGCAGATCGCGATCGGAAGCGGATATATACTCGGTATCAGGATGAGGGAAAACTTCCGCCAGCCGTTCTATTCGGCGAGCATGCCGGAGGTCTGGCGCAGGTGGCATGTTACGCTTTCGGAGTGGTTTCGCGATTATCTGTACATACCGCTCGGCGGGAGCCGGAAAGGCAGGGTAAGAAAATATGTCAATATTTTCGTGGTACTTGTCGTCAGCGGAATATGGCACGGAGCGAACCGGACATTTATAATATGGGGCGCTCTGAACGGACTGTTCAACATAGCGGGACAGCTTATGATGCCGGCAAGGAATGCTGTCGCGGGCCTGATAGCAGGCCTGATGCGCGAGGGGAGCAGACTTCGCAGTTTTTGCGGCAGGCTTCGCGTATCATTGCAAAGGATCGGAGTATACCTGCTCGTTTCATTTACGTTCATATTCTTTGCAAACGAAAACACCGCAAAAGCATGGCAGGCCGTAAAGGGGATATTTACGCGGTTTTCGCTGTCTGACGCAAAAGATATGGTTACCCTTGGCCTCGGCCGGTTTAATCTCGCGCTCGTACTTGTGATGATGCTGTTTGTTCTTGCTGCCGATAAGGCGGCATATAAGAGAAACTGTGATACTCCCGCGCTGATCGCGGATATTCCGGCATTCTGGCGCTGGACGATCTATTATGCGCTTCTTACCGCGATATTGTTTTCCGCAAACCTTACCGGCACGGAGTTTATATATTCCAGGATGTAATATGTCAAAGACGGTTAAATTTATTGCAAAGTGCATACTTGCCGCGGTTCCGGCAATACTTCTTGTCGGGTTTACTTTGCTGTGCCCGCTTGGCTATATGGACGAGGAGTACCCTGCATGGCGATTTTCCAAGCGCACGGCGCAGGGAAAGGAATATGCAGGGGATGATTTTGACACGGTAATACTCGGAGATTCGGGCGCGATGAGCGCTGTCATACCAAGGGATATAGGATCATGCGTCAATATTGCTGCCGGAGGAGCAACATCCATAGAGATGTATTATATGTTTGCACAATACCTTGACAATCACGCGGCGCCGGATAACGCGGTGATCATGTTTGCTCCGTTTCATTACTGGCACATAGACAATTACAAGACGAGGACGGTATATTTCAAGGCGATACCTCTTACAAAGCTCCCGGAGCTGTATGGCAATGCGAAAGCGTGCGACGCTGCCTCTGTGCTGTATGACGGGTATATAACGGATGAACTGTCGGCAAGGTGCGGACTCCCGAACAAGTATCTGCCTGCGATAAACGCAGCCCGTTTTACCGGAAGGTATGGCGGCAACACAGCGGCATACGGAAAGCTTACGGAATCATTCGGCCTCGGATCGTTCGGTGATCTTGAAGAATGCTATGACGAATCATATGAAGCGTCGTATGAGGATATGGTGATCGACGGCGATGCGAAGCTTATCACATTATATATGCAGAAGCTCCTGAAACTGTGCAGTGATAACGGGATCCACGTGATACTGCTGCAGCCGGCCGTCAATACGGCAACATATAATGGCCTGGGCGTCCATTACTATGCATCTTACAGGAATTATATCAAACAGATCAGCTCCGTCTGTGAGGATATCGAATATGAAACGAACCTTCGCGTATATGACGGCATGTATTTTTCGGATACATCCCATCTAAACGCTGCGGGAGCCGAAAAGTTCACGGCCGAGATACGTGATACATATTTCGGACGGAGATGACCCCGCCTCTATGCTAAGAAATGGCGCCGGGAACAGCCATTGAAAAAATAGTGCAATAAAAGAGTGACAACCACATTATCTTGTGGTATAATGTCCCGAAGATTGGTGTTATAATGTCAACGGTTTATGAGAAAGAGTTGTTTAGGAGGTTTTACATAATGAAAAAGAGTAGTGTTCTTCTTCTTGCGCTTTGCTCGGCTCTGGTCTTTGCCGGATGCGGGGATGATGAAGAAGCAGCAGAGACTCCGGTCGCACCTGCTCCGCAGATCGAGGTCGTTAACAATACCCCTGCGATCAGTATCGAGGAAGAAGTTGTGGATGACGGTTCGCATGAGGGTATGTACAGAAGCGAACTTACCAATGAATGGATAGCGGAAGAGCTCAAGGATCAGCGTCCTATAGCCGCGATGGTCGACAACGAGAAGACCGCGCTTCCGCACTACGGTCTGTCACAGTATGCGGATGTTGTATATGAGATGACCAATTCCCTTGCCAATGACGGCATCACCCGACTGATGGTTCTGGTCAAGGACTGGGAGAAGATCGACCAGCTCGGAAGCATACGTAGTACCCGTCCGACGAACCTTGTAATCGCACCCGAATGGAACGCGATCGTATGTCACGACGGAGGTCCTTTCTATATAGACGATTATCTTGCCAAACCGTATGTCGATAATTTCTCGGGTACGTTCTCGAGAGTAGACAACGGCAAATCAAGGGAATTCACGGAGTATATATGCACGGGCGATCTTGACAAGAATTTTGAGAGCAAGAGCAACGTTTCCAAAACGTACAACGAGTATTATACGGGTCCGCATTACCAGTTTGTATCAAGCGACAGCGAGATCAACGATCTGTCGGGCGCTCCGGGAGTCAAGGACTGCACCAGGATCGAACTGCCATTCAAGCACAATGCTTCAAAGCTTGAATACGATCCGGCAACAAACCTTTACATGTATTCGGAATACGGTCAGAAGCATACGGATCCCGGCAACAATGATGCGCAGCTCGGATTTACGAACGTTCTTCTGCAGAACGCCAGATATGTCAAGTTCGATGATAACGGATATATGATGTTCCACGCCATCGACTTTCAGCGCGACGGATGGTTCATAACGGAAGGAAAGGCGATCCCCGTTACATGGTCCAAGGAAGATGAAGTTACTCCGACACGTTATTTCGACAACGACGGGAACGAGATAGTCCTTAATACCGGTAAGACCTATGTGGCTCTTATACCGGATGACAAGTGGAGCGGACTATCGGTACAGTAATTATTATAACAGACCGGGCGCGGGCGGATGTCCGCGCCCTTTGTCATAAAAGGTTAAACGCAGAAAGGGTCGGATCATGGCAATAGATTTATTCAGTATAGGAAGATTTACGGTACACGGCTACGGCCTCATGGTAGGACTCGGTTTTATTGCCGCGGTACTGGTCGGCAGTTACCTTGCCGGGAGGCGGGGGCTGTCGGACGGTGATTTTGTGAACATGGGTATGTGCGTGCTGATATTCGGCTACATGGGCGGAAAGCTCATGTATATAGTAGCCGAAGCGGGGATCGGAATGCTGTTTACTGACCCGTGGGGCGTGCTGAGCTCGGAGGGCTTTGTTGTATACGGCGGTATAATCACGGGATTTCTGGCTATTCTGATATACTGTAAGGTCAAAAAGCTTGATTTTCTCCAATATGGTGATCTGTTTGCCGTCAGCGTACCGCTCAACCAGTCTCTCGGGCGGATCGGATGTCTGCTCGCCGGCTGCTGTTACGGGCGTCCGACCGATTCGCGCTTTTCGCTTGTATTTCCCGAAGGAGCCATTGCTCCTGCCGGGGTAAGGCTTATTCCGACACAGCCGATAATGGCAGCGGGAGATATGCTGATCTTTGTAATACTGCTTATCCTCTATCTGAGGTGCTGCCCCGCAAAGAGCGGCGGTGAGACGATCCCGGCAAAGACTGTTTATGTTCCGGGTATCGCATTGTCGCTGTACCTTATCATGTACAGTGTCGGAAGATTTGCGATAGAGTATCTGCGCGACGATTACAGGGGCTGGGTCGGTCCTCTTTCAACTTCCCAGTTTGTTTCGATATTTACGTTTGCGGCCGGTCTTGCATTCCTTGCCGTTTTAACCAAAAAGCGCCGCAGCACATATGATTCCGGCGGCATTGCATGAAGAGCATTATTGATTATATTGAACAATACGGGAGCCTTACATTTGAAGAGAAGGAATTCAACAAGGTTGATGCCCTGATCCTGTCACAGTTTTCATATTTGAAGCTTGACGGCAAGGTGCCAAAGGTCGGAACGATGCTTCCGCCCGTTACGATAAAGAGCATCGAACTTGCCGATGGCGCCGGGGATATGTTTACCGGTGACGGTTCCGGCAGCAGGGATATGGAACTGTTCAAAGCTATGGCGGGGTCAAGACGGTTCGCGGATGTGAGGCTCAACCATTATATCAATCTTGTAAACAGCAAATGGGAAATGCAGTTTTCCGCCGTGACAGCCTATCTTGCCGACGGCGTGACCCATGTGGTATTCCGTGGGACCGACGAGACCATGATCGGGTGGAAGGAAGATTTCAACATGGCGTTTATAACGCCTGTACCCGCGCAGGTCAAGGCCGTTGATTATCTTCATTATGTATCTGAACGGATCAGGGGTCCGTTCTCGGTCGGAGGTCATTCGAAAGGCGGCAATCTTGCCGTATACTCTGCAATGAAATGCTCCGCTCCCGTAAGGGACAGGATAACCCTCATATATTCCCAGGACGGCCCGGGATTTACCAAAGAGACGCTTGCCGATTCGGACTTTGACGCGGTGAAGGACAGAATACAGAAGTTTGTTCCGCGATCGTCAATAATAGGAATGCTGCTGCAGTCGCAGGAAGAGTACAGGGTGATCGAGGCGAAAAGCTTCGGCCTTATGCAGCATGATCCGTTCAACTGGATTGTCGAAGACGATGATTTTGTGTACCGGGATGAGGTGAAGGAACACTACGGCATAGGGGATGAAGCGGTCAACGAATGGGTGATGCGGGCGGATCCCGAAGATATACAACTGTTTGTTGACAGTATGTATGAAGTGCTTGTTGCGGCCGGTGTATCCGACGTGAATGATTTTAAGGGGAATCTGACAGCAATAACCGCGAAGGCGATAGCGGCAACGGGTTCACTCGATCCCGCGATCCGTCACAGGATCAAAGCCTTTCTTACGGATCTTAGCAGATGTCTCAAAGACCAGATCAGGGAAAGTCATATCGGATAGGATCAGATCAGGAGCCATGCGATCATGTATATGACAAGCAGATGGAGCGGATAGAACAGATAGAAGGCGTATTTGTGCACGGGCCGCGTTTGCGGATCGTAGAAGTACAGCAGCAGGAATGACAGGGGAGCGTACTTCTCCCAGCTCGTTGCAGCGGCTCCCGCAAGTAAACGGAACGTGCCGGTATTTCTCGTAAAGTACAGGACGGCAGTAAGCAGCATGCATTTCCATGAATAATCGGCATTAAGCATTACGGCGATGTCGGAGAATGCGATCACGGCACATATGCTTGTGAAGCATATCATAAAGTTTGACAGCCCCCGGATGTTCCCGATATATCTGATAACGGACAGCATAATGAGCGCTATCAGGAAGGTTACCATTATATTCTGATGTTCCCACCGAAATGGCACGCCGTAGAGCCCGAGGTCAAACGGTATCTCGGATATCACCGCAAATACGGCCATACGCGCCATGTACTTGAGTATGCTGCGGGTGCGAAGGAATCCTTCAACAATGAAGAAACAGAATATCGGAAATGCCAGGCGTCCGATCCCGTGACAGACCTCATATACGGTATTGAGGAGCTTGTATTCCTCTGGCATAAGATCCATGCCGTGCGTCAGCATATAGTTGTGCAGTACTCCGTAGCCGAAGTGGTCCGTGAACATGAAAATACACGCAATGAGCTTTAACACATTGCATGAGAGACGTGGCTTTTTGGCTGTAAACACTGTGTTCGTATCCTTATCCATAATCCATGCGGATCCTGATCCGCTCACTATAATATAACACAACGGCATATATTATGAAACCAAAATCACTTATTTTCATATTAACATTTACCGCAGCGGTGTTTCTTCTTGCCGGCTGCTCCGAAAGTGCCGGCAAGGAGCCGGAAGGAAAGCTTGCGTACCGCTCGCGCGGCATCGCGCTTCTAGCGGACGGGGACTATCATGGAGCGATGGATTCGTTCACAGCGGCGCTTTCGTGCTCGAACGGTCTGATAGAGACGGCGGATATAGATATCTCCTATTATATGGCTGTAGCGCAGTACAAGATGGGAGACGCCGAGGGCGCCTGGCAGACGCTTGATTCGATAATCGCCATAAGGCCGGGCGATGACGGCGCATACTATGTCAGGGGCAAGATCGAACTTGCGCTCGGAGCAATAGATGAAGCCTTAAGGGATTTTGACATGACGGTGTCGCTTGCACCCGACAACTATGACAGATATGTCGGGATCTATGAGGAACTTCATGCCAAAGGCTATGACAGCGAGGCGTCAGGATATCTTGAAAGAGCGCTGGCAGCAGGCGATAAGCTTTCCGATTACAATAAAGGCGTTGTCGAATACTATATGGGTTCCTATACGGATGCAAGGAGCGATCTTGAAACGGCGAGAAAGACGCAGAACAATGAGAGCCTTACGCTTTACCTCGGGAAGACCTATGAGGCACTCGGAGATATGTCATATGCAATGACGCTTTATTCCGATTACATACGTGAAAATCCCTCCGCGGGCAGGTTATACGAGCAGCTTGCGCGGTGCAGGCTCGAAACCGGTGATTATGAGGGCGCTTTGGAGGTGATCGAAACGGGTCTTGACCTTGGGGGCGGAGAGGGAGCCGGCGGCATGATGTTTGACAGGGTTGTGGCATATGAAAGGCTGTATGATTTTGAATCCGCCAAAAGGAGCATTGAAGAATACCTTCAGATATATCCCGATGACACGACGGCATTGCGTGAGAATGTTTTCCTGAGCAGCAGGTAAAAAATCACGTTATATTTTTGTGCATGGTTAACAATAATCTTATAAATCCAATGATTTCCCGATACAATATTTTGTGGTTAACGTGAAAGTTGACATAAGATATTGTATTTTTTATGTTGACTTCCTTATTTCCCGATGCTATACTTTTTGACGTACGCAAGTCATAGCGTTATTCAAATCTCAGACAATAGTAAACGAATTAAATTCGTGGTTTACTATAACATTAAGAGGGGTCACATGGGGGTTCTCGTACAAGGAAGGGAGTAGTCGTAATGTTCAGTGTAGTAAAGAGAAACGGGGAATTGGCGGATTTCAATATCGCGAAGATCAATGATGCGATAATGAAAGCTTTTAACGCCTGCGAGAAGCAGTATACGAATGATATGATCGATCTGCTGTCGCTTCGTGTAACGGCTGATTTTCAGCCCAAGATGAAGGATAACTCGATAAGTGTCGAGGATATACAGGACAGCGTTGAGGTTGTACTCGAACAGGCCGGATACGCGGAGGTTGCCAAGGCATACATCCTCTACCGCAAGCAGCGGGAGAAGATGCGCAACATGAAGTCAACCATCCTTGACTACAAGGATGTTGTCAACAGTTATGTCAAGGTTGAGGACTGGAGAGTCAAGGAGAACTCTACCGTCACTTATTCGGTCGGAGGGCTGATCCTTTCCAACTCGGGAGCGGTTACGGCCAATTACTGGCTTTCCGAGATATATGACGAGGAGATAGCGGAGGCTCACAGGAACGCGGATATCCATATCCATGACCTGTCCATGCTTACCGGATACTGTGCGGGCTGGTCGCTCAAGCAGCTCATCCAGGAGGGCCTCGGCGGCATCAGCGGCAAGATCACTTCCGCTCCGGCATCGCATCTGTCCGTATTATGCAACCAGATGGTCAACTTCCTCGGTATAATGCAGAACGAATGGGCAGGCGCACAGGCGTTTTCTTCGTTCGATACATATCTTGCTCCGTTCGTCAAGGTTGATAACCTTTCGTACAGGGAGGTCAAGAAGTGCATAGAATCATTCGTATACGGCGTCAACACACCGAGCCGGTGGGGTACGCAGGCACCGTTTTCGAATATCACCCTTGACTGGACCGTTCCTTCGGATCTTGCAGAGCTTCCCGCTCTTGTCGGCGGCAGGGAGATGGACTTCAAGTACAAGGACTGCAAGGAAGAGATGGATATGATCAACAAGGCGTTCATCGAGACGATGATAGAAGGTGACGCCAACGGAAGAGGATTCCAGTATCCCATCCCGACATATTCGATCACACGTGATTTTGACTGGTCAGATACAGAAAATAACAGGCTTTTGTTTGAAATGACGAGCAAATACGGAACGCCGTATTTCTCGAACTATATCAATTCCGACATGGAGCCTTCGGATGTCCGCAGTATGTGCTGCAGGCTTCGCCTCGATCTCAGGGAGCTTCGCAAGAAGACAGGCGGATTCTTCGGTTCCGGCGAATCGACCGGATCGGTCGGTGTCGTTACCATCAATATGCCGAGGATCGCATATCTTGCAACGGACAAGGATGATTTCTACAGAAGGCTGAACCGTATGATGGATATTTCCGCAAGATCACTTAAGATCAAGCGCGGAGTCATCACCAAGCTTCTTGATGAAGGTTTATATCCGTATACCAAGAGATATCTCGGCAGCTTTGACAATCATTTCTCGACTATAGGACTGGTCGGCATGAACGAGGTCGGACTGAATGCGAACTGGCTTCGCGCCGATATGACCGATCCCGGAACACAGGAATTTACCAAGGAAGTCCTTAATCACATGAGAGACAGGCTCTCGGATTATCAGGAAATGTACGGGGATCTGTATAATCTTGAAGCAACACCTGCCGAGTCAACGGCTTATCGTCTCGCCAAGCATGACAAGAAGCGCTGGCCGGGCATCAGAACCGCAGGTAATCAGGGCGATACTCCTTACTATACGAATTCATCGCATCTTCCGGTCGATTATACTTCCGATGTGTTTGATGCTCTTGATATTCAGGACGATCTTCAGACGCTGTATACGAGCGGAACCGTTTTTCATGCTTTCCTTGGTGAAAAGCTTCCCGACTGGAAGGCAGCGGCATCGCTTGTACGGAAGATCGCTTACAATTACAAGCTTCCTTACTATACGCTCAGCCCGACTTATTCGGTCTGCAGGGAGCACGGATATCTTGCGGGCGAGGTGAAGACATGTCCGCACTGCCAGGCGGCTACCGAGGTCTATTCCAGGATCACCGGTTATTATCGTCCGGTTCAGAACTGGAACGACGGCAAGAGCCAGGAGTACAAGAACAGAGTCGTATATGATATAGAGCACAGCAGCCTGAAGAGACCGTTGACCACAATGGTCAAGATGTCCGGAACCGAACCGGATTCCAGGGTTGAGGTAGAGGCGGTAGAGAACGTCAAGTATCTGTTCACAACCAAGACCTGTCCGAACTGCAAGCTCGCCAAGGAGTATCTCAAGGACGAAAGCTATGTTCTGATCGATGCCGAGGAGAATACCGAGCTGGCTCAAAGATACGGGGTGATGCAGGCACCGACCCTTGTGGTCGTAAACGGCGACAAGGTCAGAAAATATGCCAATGCCGGCAACATACGCAAGTATGTGGATACAATGTCAATGGTTAAAGTATGACAGAGGATAACGATAGCCACGGCAGATGTCGTGGCTATTGTTTTTTAACCGGGCAATGCCCGAACGGCAAGCAAGAAGGAGGATATATGATATCAAAGCTTATAACCGAGATCAGGAAAAAGAATGCACCGGTATCTGTCGGACTTGACCCGTCGCTTTCCAATATTCCGAAGAAGATAATCGATTCCGCCATAGCGGAACACGGAGAGACTTTTGAAGCGGCCGGTGCTGCGATACTTGAATATAACAAGGCGATAGTCGATGCCGTGTATGATCTTGTCCCGGCGGTCAAGGTTCAGATCGCGATGTACGAGCAGTTTAATATCCCGGGTCTTATGGCATTTACCGAAACGGTCAATTATTGCAGACAGAAGGGTCTGATCGTCATCGGCGATGTAAAGCGCGGCGATATCGGATCGACAAGCGTAGCATATGCGAAGGCTCACATCGGCAAAGTGCAGATAGGCAGCGCATCCCTGCCGGTATTCGATGAAGATTTCTGTACCGTCAATCCTTATCTCGGTTCCGACGGGATCAGACCTTTCATAGACGAATGCAACACGAACGACAGGGGAATATTTGTTCTCGTCAAGACAAGTAATCCCTCAAGCGGGGAATTCCAGGACAGGGTGCTTCAGGACGAGGATTCGACACTGTACGAGACGGTCGGATTCAAGGTGAAAAAGTGGGCCAGGGAGTCAATGGACGGCAAATACAGCAATATCGGAGCCGTTGTCGGAGCCACATACCCGAAAATGGGCAGGATACTGCGACGCATAATGCCTGAATCCTATATCCTTGTTCCGGGCTACGGAGCACAGGGAGGGGTCGGCAGTGATGTAAAGCCGTTCTTTAACGATGACGGACTGGGCGCGATAGTCAACAGCTCCCGAGGCATCATTGCGGCATACAAGAACGAGAAATACAGCAAATACACCGAGGACGGATATGCCGATGCGGCAAGAGCGGCAGTGACCGATATGATCGAGGATATTACGGGCATATTCTGATGAGACGGTGTTTATCCCGGGAGGATATATGGAACAGTACAAGCAGGAATTTATAGAGTTCATGGTCGAGTCGGACGTTCTGCGGTTCGGCGATTTTACGTTAAAAAGCGGACGAAGGTCCCCTTTTTTTATGAATGCGGGAGCTTATGTTACGGGAAGGCAGCTTAAGCGCCTCGGGACATTTTACGCGAAGGCGATACATGAGAATTTCGGGGATGATTATGATATTCTGTTCGGTCCCGCGTACAAGGGTATTCCGCTTTCGGTCGCAACCGCGATCGCTTATGACGAACTATACGGGAAACAGGTGAGGTATTCGAGCAACCGCAAGGAGGCGAAGGATCACGGAGATGCCGGGATACTGCTCGGCAGCGGCATCGGGGACGGCGACAGGATCGTTATGATCGAGGATGTCACAACGAGCGGCAAGTCGATCGAAGAGACCTACCCGATACTAAAGGAGTGCGGCGATATTTCCGTTGTCGGCCTTATGGTATCGCTCGACCGTATGGAAAAGGGACTTGACGGGGAGAAGAAGGCGCTTTCACAGATCACGGACAAGTATGGATTCAGGGCAATGGCGATCGTCACCATGGAGGAGGTTGTCGAATATCTCTATAACCGTCCCGTATGCGGACGTGTCGTGATCGATGACGATATCAAGCATGCACTTGATGATTATTACAATATATACGGGGCATAAATGGGCAAGCCGGTTAAGATACATAAGAAAAAGAGCTTCATGTTTACGACCAGGCATTATTCCTTCATGAGCATCATGGGAATAGTGCTCGGTATCATATCGGTTATCTTCGGTGCGGCAATGGTATTTCAAAGCTATCGTAATGAGGGAAATGTTGATGCGGGATTCGGAAGCACGGGTCTGTTTTCGGTACTTCTCGGCGTCATCGGTATCGTATGCGGCATCAAGAGCTTAGGCGAGCGCGATACTTATATAGCACCGGCGATAGCCGCGATAGCGATAAACGGACTGATGATCATATGTTATGCCGTGATGATAGTGATAGCGGCAACTGCGGGGTAATTAATATGACAGGAACGGACAGTGAACTTCTTGACGAGCGTTATGAACTTGCAATGCAGAGGATACGGGAGATGCCGCATGAGGAGGTCTTCGAAGAGCCCCTCTCGTCATTCTTCGGCACATGTTCCTCATTTCTCGTAACGCTTTCGCAAATACTTGAAAGATCGTGCGCAAAAGGCTGCGCGGGTATGCCGGCAGACGCCCTTGCGGCAGAAAATCATGCGCTTTACGAAGACATCCTTCCGGATAATTACGGCAGCTCTTTCACCAATCCGGATTATACGGTCATGCGGTTTGAAAAGGCAGGGGCAGCTTCCATAGAGCTTGCACAGTATCTTTGCTTTTTATATGCCGAGATCCGCGGACTGATACCGTACGCCTATGAAGGCAGGAAAGAGATATTTACGATCTATGCGGAGCTGTATGTGGAGATATACACGGTCTTCAGGCTTAGCGCGGTCGACGGGGCATATCCGGAGCCGGATTCGATAAGGGACATCATATACTGGTTTGAGAGCGATAACTGTGACATCATCATACCCGACAATGTATCGGATAAGATAGATGCGTCCAATGACTTTCTCCGGAGGATAGTGTGCGAAGAAGATCTTGATGATGACCGTTTCCTGTATCTGTCGGGGGAATATGTCACCGACAATGAGATCAAATGCGCGCATTATATCAATTCGCTTTCCGAAGAACAGATACAAATGATGGCGGATACGTTTACGGAAGGCTACCGGATCGGATTCGTGAAGGCAGGCAAGCCCCTTGACAGGAAGACGGGCGTAAACATCAGGTACAGTCTCGGGTTTGAAAGGGTCATAAGGGCTGCGGTCGACAATTTCGCGAAAATGGGTCTTGATTCGGTCATATACAGGGCGGGTTCGCTCTCACTGACAAGATCGGGCGCGGAACGCATCGGTTTCTACGGGGCGATACCCAACAGGCAGTATGACTATGATCACAAGGATGATGCCGCAATATATACCGATCCGGATCTTGTATCAAGAAAGCTCCAGGTTCTGGAGGAGGCATACAGGGAACGCAAAGTGCTCGCGAACGGGCATGCCGGTCCGGCCGTAATGGAGGTGTTCGGCGAGAAGCCGTTTACACCGGAGACAAAGCATCATCCGATAAGGCATACCGACAAAACCCGGAAGCTGTCTGTCGAGTATACCGCCAAGGCATCGGAGATAGTCAACAGATACATCATCGGTGAGGAGAGAAGCTTTACGATCATCTCCTATCCCGTTCCGGATATAGGTAAGGATTATGAGGCGATATTTGCCGATACGGTTAAGCTGAATACGCTTCCGTACGACAAGTACGAGAGGATCCAGCAGATAATGATAGATACGCTCGACAAGGCGGATTACGTGGAGATAAAGGGCAGCGGATCAAATGTTACGGATCTGCGTGTCGCCCTTCATCCCTTATCGGATCCGGCGAAGGAGACGAAGTTCGAGAACTGTGTTGCGGATGTCAACATTCCGGTCGGAGAAGTGTTCACATCCCCGCAACTTTCCGGAACATGCGGCGTGCTGAACGTTTCGAGGGTATATCTGAACGGGCTGCTGTATATTAATCTCAAGGTGACCTTCACCGACGGGATGATAACGGATTACTCATGCGATAACTATGACAACGAGGATGACAACCGCAAGTTCATCAAAGAGAACCTTCTTAACAAGCATGATACGCTGCCTCTCGGCGAGTTTGCGATAGGGACGAACACGACCGCTTACCGGATGGCAAGGGATTACGATATAGAAGGTCTGCTGCCGATACTGATCGGCGAGAAGACAGGTCCGCATTTCGCTGTCGGAGATACATGCTACAGCCACGAAGAGGATGTAAGGGTGTATAATCCCGACGGCAAGGAGATCATTGCCAGGGAGAACGAGGTATCCGCCGGGAGAAAATCAAACCCCGGGGAAGCATATTTCCAGTGCCATACGGATATCACGATACCGTATGACGAGCTGCTCTATATCCGGGCGGTAAGCGGCAAAGGATATGATCCGATCATTGAAAACGGACGTTTCGCGCTTGCGGGATGTGAGGAACTGAACGTTCCGCTTGAATAGTAAGGAGGATAATATGGCAACGGTAGGAATAGTAATGGGATCAGACTCCGATCTGCAGGTTATGGGCAAGGCGGCCGATATACTGGACCGGTTCGGGGTAGACTATGAGATGAGGATAATATCGGCGCACAGGGAGCCCGACGTATTCTTTGAATATGCCCGGAGCGCGAAGGATAGCGGAATGAAGGTTATCATTGCGGGTGCCGGCATGGCGGCGCATCTTCCCGGAATGCTCGCAGCGATATTCCCTCTTCCGGTCATCGGGGTTCCGATGCATACAACGTCACTCGGCGGGAGGGACAGTCTGTATTCGATAGTCCAGATGCCTTCGGGGATACCGGTCGCGACCGTTGCTATAGGAGGCGGAGCGAATGCCGGACTTCTTGCCGTGCGCATGCTCGCGATCTCCGACAGCAATCTTCTCGCAAAGCTTGAAGATTACACGCGGGAAATGGAACAGGAGGTCATGCGCAAGGATGCCAGACTGTCCGAGAGAGGATACAGGGATTATTGAGATTAAATGCAAGACAAGGAGAGTTCTATGGATTACAGATCTGCAGGAGTAGACATCGAAGCCGGCTATAAAAGCGTTGAACTTATAAAGGATTGTGTCGCCGCGACCTACCGCCCTGAGGTCATCGGGGGGCTGGGAGGATTTGCCGGTGCCTTTTCGATGGATAAGTATAAGAGCATGGAAGAGCCCGTCCTCGTATCCGGCACGGACGGATGCGGGACGAAGGTAAAACTGGCGTTCATAATGGACAGGCATGACACTATCGGTATCGATGCGGTCGCGATGTGTGTAAATGATATTATATGCGGCGGAGCGGAACCGCTGTTCTTTCTTGATTACATTGCGTGCGGCAGGAACTATCCCGATAAGATAGCCCGGATAGTAAAGGGTGTTGCCGAAGGGTGCAAACAGGCGGGATGTGCTCTTGTAGGGGGCGAGACCGCGGAACATCCCGGACTGATGCCGGAGGACGAGTACGATCTTGCCGGTTTTGCGGTCGGGATCGTCGACAGGAAGAAGATAATCGACGGCAGCACACTTAAGGAAGGCGATGTCCTGATAGGTCTTGCGTCGAGCGGCGTACATTCAAACGGCTTCTCGCTTGTCCGGAAGATATTCGATATGACACCCGGGAGTCTCGGAACTTATTATAATGAGCTTGGCTGCACGCTCGGAGATGCTCTGCTTACGCCTACAAGGATATATGTTAAAGCGCTTCGCACCGCTTCTCTGAACGGTGTTACGCTCAAGGCATGCAGCCATATAACCGGCGGAGGATTTTACGAGAATATCCCGAGAATGCTGCGTGACGGCACACACGCCGTGATAGATAAACAGTCGTACGATATCCCTCCGATCTTCACACTTATGAAAGACGCGGCGGATCTTGACGAGAAGATGATGTACAACACATTTAATATGGGAATAGGAATGGTAGTCGCGGTGGCGGAAGAAGAGGCTGACAGGGCGGTCGCATGCTTTACGGAAGCCGGCGAGAAGGCGTATGTCATCGGTAAGATCACCGCGGGAGATAAAGGGGTGACCGTATGTTAAAGATTGCCGTTCTTGTAAGCGGCGGCGGAACCAATCTTCAGGCGATCATCGATGCGATAGATTCCGGAAGCCTTACAGGGGTATCGATAGAGCTGGTAGTATCCAACAGGGAAAATGCGTATGCGCTTACAAGGGCGAAGGAGCATGGTATTGACAGCGAATGCATCAAGCCGTCCGATCATGCCGACAGATCCGCTTACGGACAGTATCTTGCGGACCATCTGAAGGAGCGGGGGATCGGTCTTGTAGTGCTGGCGGGCTTTCTCGTGGTTCTTCCCGAGAATTTTGTGGATGCGTTCGAGGGCAGGATCATCAATATCCATCCATCGCTCATCCCGTCTTTTAGCGGTGACGGATTCTACGGGCTGAAGGTTCATGAAGCCGCGCTTGAGCGCGGAGTAAAGGTTACGGGAGCAACCGTACATTTCGTTGACAAGGGCTGCGATACAGGTCCGATAATCATGCAGAAGGCGGTATACGTCGAGCCCGGCGATACACCGGAGATACTGCAGAAAAGGGTCATGGAGCAGGCTGAGTGGGTAATACTGCCACAGGCGATACAGATGATCGCCAACAGGCATTCGGACGGACAATAAAAGGGTTATGGAGGTACGATGATGAAGGTAATGATAGTCGGAGGCGGCGGCAGGGAGCATGCAATAGCAACGGCCGTGGCACGATCGAAGCAGGTTGAGAAGATATACTGCGCCCCCGGAAATGCGGGCATAGCTAAGATCGCCGAATGTGTTCCGATAGGCGTTATGGAGTTCGACCGGCTTGCGGATTATGCGATCGACAACAATATAGATCTTGCGATAATAGGACCCGACGATCCGCTTGTAGGCGGTATTGTCGATGTATTTGAGAAGAGAGGCATCAGGACATTCGGTCCGCGTAAGGATGCTGCGATACTTGAAGGCAGCAAGGCTTTTTCCAAGAAACTTATGAAGAAATACGGCATCCCCACGGCGGAATACGAAACTTTTGATGATCCGGCAGAAGCGCTCAAGTATCTTGAAGGCGCCAAAATGCCGATAGTTCTGAAAGCAGACGGTCTTGCGCTCGGTAAGGGAGTGCTCATATGCAATACGCTTGAGGAGGCAAGAGCCGGTATCAACACCATTATGGTAGACAGGAAGTTCGGCAGCAGCGGTAATACCGTTGTGATCGAGGAGTTCATGACGGGACGCGAAGTATCGGTGCTTGCGTTTGTTGACGGCAGCACGGTTAAGACAATGTCAAGTTCCCAGGATCACAAGCGTGCAAGGGATAACGACGAAGGCCCCAATACAGGGGGAATGGGTAATTTTTCGCCCACGCCGTTCTATACCAGGGAGGTTGACGAGTTTTGTCAGGAGCGAATATTCCGGCCTACTGTAGAGGCAATGGCTGCGGAGGGAAGGAAGTTTGTCGGCGTTATATTTTTCGGTCTCATGCTTACCGCGGACGGACCGAAGGTTCTTGAATATAATGCCAGATTCGGAGATCCCGAAGCTCAGGTAGTGCTTCCCAGGATGAAAAATGATATAATAGATGTGATGAACGCATGTATAGACGGAAAATTGTCCGGTATCGATCTTGAGTTCTCGGATGAATCAGCTGTCTGCGTCATTCTTGCAAGCGACGGATATCCGGATCACTACGAAAAGGGACTTCCGATCACGGGATTCGAGGCGTTTGAAGGCAGGGAGGATTATTTCTGTTTCCATGCCGGAACCAGGTTTGACGGCGACAGGATCGTTACAAACGGAGGAAGAGTGCTCGGGATAACGGCTCTCGGCCCTGATCTTGCAACAGCAAGGGCAAAGGCATATGAAGCGACAGACTGGATCGATTATGCCAACAAATACATGCGAAACGATATTGCAGCCTGCAGGCAGTAATAACCATGCTTTTATTTGAGAAGAGATTATGATCGAAGATAAAATGCTTGTCAGAAAAGATCTGCACGCTCCGCGTACATGCATACAATGCGGAAAGGCCGAACCCGAATACAAGGGTGTAGGCGAGTACCGGTGCAGCGGGTGCGGATACTTAATGTATGACGACTACGGTATCGTAAGGAATTATCTTGAGGTTCACAAGGGTGCTACCCAGTCCCAGGTCTCCCGGGCTACCGGCGTGTCCATGGATACGATAAGATATCTGCTTCGGGAAGAGCGCCTCGAGATCATGCCGACAAGCGTGATCAAGCTCGAATGTGAGATGTGCGGAGCACCGATCACAAGCGGAAGATATTGTGCCAAGTGTGAAAAGCTGGTTAAGCAGAAGAGTGAAGAAGACCGGAAGGCGTCGCGCCGATCCGAGTCCGGTGTATCCGGTTACGGCAAAGGCATGGTTGGAGAATCCGGTGCCAGAAGATTTATCAGATAATATAGTATATGCATTATATTCGTTTACTATAACTATTCGTTAAACCGTATATAATAGTTCATGGCCTTATTGATGCGCCTGGACAGCCCTTGATAATATTCCCCGTAGAATTCGGGATATAATTGCCCCATGTATCTGTCTGCCGATCTTCCCGAATCGGTAATACAGCGTTCAAAACCGACCGTAAATTCCGCAGCGGCGGCATACGAATTATCGGTTTGTCTCAGAAAATCATCCAGTCTGCATGCGATCGGATCCCCTCCGGAAAGTTCATATATTGCAAAACCGAGCTGGGCTTCGATGGAGTTCCAGTTGAGCTTCTGATCCCGGCAGTAATCCTTCATCTTCTGCTGCCTGTCTCCGTCGTTCGTCCACTGGAACAGCCCCAGTGCCCCGGTTGATTCATTGACTGCAGCGGTGTCGTAATCGGGGGATTCCACCGCAATATTACCCATTATCCCGCATGCACCTGCAGAAGAGAAGCCTGCTTCAAGCAGAGAGTTGTAGATTATCTGCTCCTTCTCCTCAAGCGGGATATCGTCCGGCATATCGATAGTAAGCGTAACGATACGCGGCTCCGGCTGCATATCATCTGCACCTGCAATGCGTACGATAAGAATGACCGCAATAATGACAAGAATCATTGCGGCGCCTGTCCCGGTGTAAATGAGCAGTCTGCGGTTGTGTAATATACGGATCAGTTTCTGCATTCCTTCGTCGCCTTATTCATATCTTATGGAGAGGCCTCCGCCTCTATAATACCATTTTATGCACATCCTTTGCATTAACGGTAAAGCTTTTCAATGCGGATAGTATTTATGTGATATAATCACTGTAAGTTTATGTTACAGTTGAAAGGACAGATTATGAGCGAAGCAAAGAAAGTCATGATGCTCGGCAATGCCGCTATTGCCAGGGGAGCCTACGAGGCCGGGGTTAAGGTTTCGGCGGCGTACCCGGGGACTCCAAGCACCGAGATCAGTGAAAATCTCGTGCAGTACAAGGACGAGCTGTATTGTGAATGGTCCCCGAATGAAAAGGTCGCGGCGGAGGTTGCGATAGGTGCTTCTATGGCAGGCGTCCGTGCGATGTGCTCCATGAAGCATGTCGGAGTAAATGTAGCGTCCGACCCTCTGTATACCGTCTCGTATATCGGTGTGTCCGGAGGACTGGTTCTCGTGGCAGCCGATGATCCGGGCATGTATTCGTCGCAGAACGAGCAGGATACAAGAATGATCGCGAGAGCCGCGCATGTGCCGGTGCTTGAACCTTCGGATTCGCAGGAAGCCAAGGATTATATGATAGAGGCATTCCGGATAAGCGAAGAATATGATACCCCGGTGATATTAAGAACCACTACGAGGCTTGCGCACTCGCAGGGGATGGTTGAGTTGTGCGACCGCACGGATGTACCCGACAGGACGTACGAGCGTGATATAGCAAAGCGTGTGATGATGCCTGCAATGGCCAAAGGACGTCATCTTGTCGTTGAAGAGAGGGAAAAGAGGCTCGAAGCCGACTCCTGCGATCTTGCGGTCAACAGGGTTGAGATGCGGGATACGAAGATAGGCGTTATCGCAAGCGGGATCCCTTATCAGTATGTACGCGAGGCAATTCCCGATGCAAGCGTTCTTAAGCTCGGGATCGTTAATCCGCTTCCGAGAAAGCTTATAGAGGATTTTGCGGCGAAAGTCGACAGACTGTATATCATTGAGGAATTGGAGCCCCTTATCGAGCTGCAGGTAAGAGCCTGGGGGATTGACTGCATCGGAAAAGAGATCTTTACCGTGCAGGGCGAATACAGCGCGAACATGATACGTAAGGCGATACTTCACGAAGACCTTGCGTTAACGACACCCGCGGATGTTCCCGGACGCCCTCCCATACTCTGCCCGGGATGTCCGCACAGAAGCGTGTATACTGTTCTTGCCGGGTTAAAGCTTCATGCAGCGGGCGATATAGGCTGCTATACACTCGGCGCCATTGCTCCGCTTTCCGTCGTGGACACATCAGTCTGTATGGGTTCATCGATATCGACCCTTCACGGAATGGAGAAGGCAAAAGGAAAAGATTATATTAGGAACTGGGTTGCCGTTATCGGGGACTCAACGTTCATGCATACGGGTGTTAACGCTCTTATGAATTCATTCTACAATCAGAGTACGGGAACCGTTCTGATACTCGATAATTCAACGACCGGGATGACAGGACATCAGGATCACGCGGCAACAGGCAGGACGCTTCAGGGCGATACGGTCCCGGCGATCAGTATTTACGACCTGTGCAGATCGATAGGGATCAGGAGTGTAACCGAAGTTGATGCGTTTGATATACAGACTCTTGAAAAGGTTGTAAGAGAAGAAGTTGCAAAGGATGAGCTGTCGGTTATCATTACCAGGTTCCCCTGCGTTATGCTGAAGCAACGTCCTGTTACGCACAGATGCGTTTCGGATCCGGATAAGTGCAGGAAGTGCGGAATGTGCTTAAAGCCCGGCTGCCCTGCGATCACAAAGCGGGAAGACGGTACGGTCGCGATAGATGACACGCTGTGCAACGGATGCGACCTGTGCAAGCAGCTTTGCAGATTCTCGGCTATAAGCGATGAGTTATTATAAGGAGCATATAAATGGTTACGAAAAATATTATGATCGTCGGTGTCGGCGGACAGGGCACGCTTCTTACGAGCCGTATTCTCGGCGGCGTAATGACTGACAGTGGATACGAGGTCAAGATGTCCGAAGTACACGGAATGGCTCAGCGCGGAGGGAGCGTTGTAACGTTTGTACGTTACGGCAGTGAAGTATTCGAGCCGATAGTCGAGGAAGGATGCGCGGATGTGCTCATAGCATTCGAGAAGCTTGAGGCGCTGCGCTATGCGCATTTTCTGAAGCCTGACGGAGTGCTTATCGTTAACGATCAGCGTATGGATCCGATGCCCGTTGTTATGGGCGCGGCAGAATATCCCGGGAACATAATAGAGGATCTGTCGAAGCAGTACACAGTCATATCCGTAGATGCGCTGTCTGAGGCGAAGAAGCTCGGCAATGCCCAGGTCTTCAACGTTGTGATACTGGGAGTTGCCGCAAAGCATATGGATTTTACGATACAACAGTGGAATGCGGTCATTGAGAGGATCGTCAAGCCGCAGTTTGCCGATATCAACAAGAAGGCTTTTGATGTCGGATATAATCTGTACAGTGAAAGGAAGAAACTATGATCTGGAATGAAACTAAAGAGTGCATGTCAAAGGATGAAAAGATGACGCTGCAGAGCGCACGCCTCGTCAAGCTTGTGGACAGGGTATACCACAATGTTGAGTTCTATCGTAAGAGGATGCAGTCCATGGGGATCGAGCCCGGAGACATTACCGGAATAGAAGATATCACCAGGCTTCCCTACACTACGAAGGATGACCTGAGGGACAATTATCCGTTCGGCCTGTTTGCGGTTCCGCGTGAGCAGATCGTAAGAGTCCACGCATCGAGCGGCACGACCGGAAAGGCAACCGTTGTCGGGTACACGAGACGAGATATAGATGTGTGGGCGGAATGCGTTGCCAGATGCTTTGCCGGAGCCGGGATGACCTCGAAGGATATCATTCAGGTCGCATACGGCTACGGACTGTTTACCGGAGGTCTCGGTGCACATTACGGCGCCGAATACATGGGAGCCACGGTAGTCCCGCAGTCGACCGGCAATACGAAAAAGCTGATCACGATGATGAAGGATTTCGGTGTAACGGCTATTGCCTGCACGCCTTCTTATCTGCTGCATATATCCGAGATTGTCAGGGAAGAGGGTATACTCGATGATCTGAAGCTTCGTACCGCCATATGCGGAGCGGAACCGTGGACCGAAAATATGCGTCATATGATAGAGGACGAGCTTCGTATCAAGGCATACGATATTTACGGTCTGTCCGAGGTTATGGGTCCGGGAGTCGCATGCGACTGCGAATTTCATAAAGGGCTGCATGTTCATGATGATCATTTCTATCCGGAGATAATCGATCCCAAGACGCTTGAACCTCTTGGAGAGGGAGTTACCGGAGAACTTGTATTTACTACTCTTACCAAAGAGGGGCTTCCGCTTATCAGATACAGGACCAAGGATCTTACCAGTATCGAATACGGCACATGCGACTGCGGCAGGACACTTCCGAGGATACAGAAGTTTACGGGCAGAAGCGATGATATGCTCATCATTCGCGGCGTAAACGTATTCCCGTCACAGGTCGAAGCAGCTCTTCTGGAAATGGGCGAGACAACGCCCAACTATATGATGATAGTAGACAGGGTTGACCATCAGGATACACTTGAGGTTCAGGTTGAAGTCGATGAAAGCTACTTTGACGATGATATGAGAGGACTTGACAATCTGTCCAATAAGGTTAAGACTTCACTCAAGCAGGCGCTCGGACTCGCCGTAAAGGTTAAGCTCGTCGAGCCCAAGACCCTGCCCAGATATGAGGGCAAGTCTGTTCATGTTATTGACAATCGTAAGTTGGTATAAACAGGAGGGCTGATCATGGCTGTTAAACAGGTAACGGTATTTATCGGTAACAAAGAAGGACGTATTGAGAAAGTAACGGAGATCCTAAAGGAGAGCAATATCAACATCAGTTCCCTGTCTCTTGCGGAGGCTGTTGATTTCGGACTGCTGCGGCTCATCGTTGCCCGCCCGGAGGATGCCAAAGATGCACTTAAGAAAGAGGGCTTGTCAGTAAAGCTTTCCGATGTCATAGCAGTCGAGATATCTAATGATCCGGGATCGCTTCACGATCTTCTGACAACACTCAAGGACTACAACATTGAATATATGTATGTGCTGTCAAGCGTTGACAGCGCATCCCTTATCATGAAGATCAAGGATTATGACAGCGCGGAGAATGTGCTGTCTTCAAACGGTTTCAAGGTACTGAAGCAGGAAGACATAGCAAAACAGGATCATAGGAGCTAAAGTTATGCTAATTCCTGGACGTGATGTTTCGAGCCCGGAGAAAAGAAATATTATTGAGGAGATAGTAAACGAATGGATACGTCCCTGTTAGATGATGTTGAATTGAGAAAAAATGGTATGGTTCTTTAATGGGATATGTGAATCGGTTATATATTATTAAGAAGCCTCGTGGGATTCAGCCGTTTGTAACGGTGCTTGTAATCGGCGTAATCAAGCAGATCCTGCCGGTCGGTCTCTTTCATCTTATAAAAATAATACAGAAGCTCGATCTCCTGATGATCGAGTTCCCTGTATTTTTTTTGTCCGGAAAATTTCAGAAAATCAGCCTTGTCAAATCCTGCCTGTGTATGGGGTATTGCCTCAAAGTATACATCATCATCAAGATCTATACATAATTTAAGAAGATCGTCGGTTGATATCCCGTAGAAACTGGCAAGCTTAAATAATATGAGGTTGCTCGGAGTCCTCAGTCCCGCCTCGTATTGGCTGTATGTCGACTGCTTGATATCTACGGCGCCGGCCACGTCTACCTGCTTATATCCGTGCGCTTTACGCAACTCTTTCAGTTTATCCCCAATCGTCTGTTTAGATTCTTTATCCATTAGACATACCTTCTTTGATATTGATTGTAATTCTAATTGTTACAGGACAATATCACAAATGCCTAAATTCTATATTGCAAATATAGGCAATCGTGATATAATAGCTTTGTGAGTGTTAACTTTTCTAAGAGAACATATTAATAATAAGGAGGAGTTCTGATGAAAAAGACATTTTTCAAGTCAAAAAGGGGAATAATGTCAGGCCTTGCAGTTGTTCTTGCTGCGGCGATAGTTGTTCCTGTTTTTGCAGCAAACGCACAACCGGAAACAGCAGAGACTTCCGCACAGACGGCGGATATTCCGGTTGAAGTAGTGTATTCAACTGTTGAGCTGGATGTTGCCGGGGCACCTGCATCGGCAAGAACGATCAGCAGGCTGATCTCATCTGCAAGCACGAGATACGGAAGCAATTCGGGTCTTGCATCTATCTTTGACCCGGTAGTGTATGCAGCGCTGTACCCCGATGTTGTTGCCGTATACGGTAACGATCCCGCAGCTCTGTACGGACATTTTATCAGGAGAGGAATATACGAGGGACGTATACCTAATCTTACTTTCAATCCCATCGTATATGCTGTTCTGTATCCCGATCTGTTTGATGCGTATGGCACGAACATCGCAGCATACTATGCTCACTATGTGAACTACGGTATCAGAGAGGGAAGAGTAGCTTCTATTCCTGAAGCTATCGCGCTTGGACTTATTCCCGCACCGGCAGCAACAAGTGCACCGGTGTCATATGCATATGCGGGTTCTTCATCAGGATCATCCTCTTCGGGATCTTCTGATGACAGCAGCAGCGACGAGAGCTCAAGCTCATCGTCCTCATCATCAAAACCTGCACCCGCACCTGTTAACCCCGATGATACTGTTAAGACTCCGGACGAGGTTACTCAGGAAGTTGCTAAGGTAGTAGCAGATATAGCTGCAAACGGAAATGCTATAACGACTGCCCAAAATAAAGCAGCAGCAGTCAAGAACTTAGCAGAGGGCTTAACAGATGATGGCGGAGTAGTTGACCAGGCATTAGCTGCAACAGTAGCTGCAGATGACGCTAAGGTAGCTTGGGAAGATGCACAAGAGACTTTGGCTAATGCACAAGAGGCTTTGGCTAATGCTAACCCTGAAGACGCTAACTATAATGAGCTAGTAGAAGCTGTAGAAACTGCTCAGGAAGCAGTAGATGCTAAAGAAGCAGCATACGGCGAGGCTGTTGCTACTGCAGTTGCACAGGCAAATGCTGCGGTAACTGCAGCCGGTGCTGCTGCTACACAAGCCGGAGAAGCTCTTGAAGAAGCACAGCAGGCACTTGCTGACGCAACGGCTATTAAGGCAGCAGCACAGAAGGCAAAAGACGATGCCGAGGCGACACAGGGAGTTGCTGATGCCGCAGTAGCCGCAGCTCAGGAAACTCTGAATCAGGCAAATGCAGCAGTTGATGAAATAAAAGCCGCAGTTGATGAAGCCGGCGATGCACTTGATGTACTGTTAGGTGATGAGGATACTGCAGGTTCTATCAAACAGGCTGAAGCAGCCCAGAAAGCGGCATTAGATACACTCAATGATGCGGTTGCAGCTGCAGTTACTACACAGAAAGCTTATGACGATGCAGTAGCAACTGCCGCTCAAGTAGCAAAAGAAGGACAGGACGCAGTTGATGCGGCCGAGAAAGAATTCTTTGACGCAATTTCAGCCGTTACAGCCGTTGAAGCGGTTCAACAAGCAGACGCAGCCGTGGAGACAGCACATGAAGCTCTCGTAGAGCAGCAGATAGCTTTCATTCAAACCTATAATACGGAGCATGAATCAGAATCTGGTTTTGTGCCTGTTGAAGAAAGTGAAGATGGTTGGCTTGAAGCATATAATAACGATGCTACTTTCAAGAATGCATATGAAGTAGCAGCAGTAGTAGATGATAGTGACCTTAAGAATGCAATAGATGCATTAGGCGAAGCTGAAGAAGCGTATAATGATGCGTTTAATAGTGCTGCTCAGGAACTTGATTTAGATGTTGATGCGTTAGGTACGGCATGGGACAATGCAGAAACTAAGCGTAATCAAGATAACGCTGAACAAGAAGGACTTGTAGCCACTGCATTAACTAACAAGCAGAATAATGATCAGGCCAGAGATAATGCAACAACCGCCTACAACACTGCAGCAGATGAAACAGCGAAAAGGAAATCCGATGCAGAATTTTATCAGACAGTTGCAGATAACGGTGATGCGTTTATAGCAGAAGCAGAGGCCGCAGCAGAGGTTGCAAGGAATGAATATCTTGATGCATCTGATGACGCTGCTACTGCAGCACAGGCTGTAACAGATGCAACTACCGCATTTGGCGATGCCACAACTAACGAAACCGCAGCACAAAATGCCGTTGATACTGCTACCCAAGCAAAGGAAGCAGCGGATAAGGCATTAGAAGATGCCAATGATAATCTTGAAGAAATTAAGGATAATCATTCAGCAGAATGATCAAGTATCTCGATAATATTCATGAGATATGATTTAACGCAGCCGGGATTCCCGGCTGCGTTATTTTATGTCATGACTGCATTTTTGTTATTGTCTGACAGGCGCTTACACTGCTTTTATCCCATTGCTTTTTTCTTCATGATATGTTATATTCTCGTTACATCGCAAATGGCATATCAAATTCACAATTCATGTGAACAGATCGGGCATTTCGCCACAGATACCATTGCAAAGGATTCAGTAAACGTTTTATAAT
>CAJOMN010000003.1 GCA_905235745.1 uncultured Lachnospiraceae bacterium | reverse complement strand
CTTCAAAAGGTGTAAACAAGGTGTAAATCAGGCACCACTCTGCCCATAAATGGCTTATTTCCGCCATTCTTTGCTTTGGCATTAAATCCTGCCGTGGCAGATAAAAAGTATTTTTATCACAATTTACTCTCCTTATAAATTCCCCTTTTTCGGGCTTTCTTCAATTTTTTATCTTTCATGAATCGTAGTATTTTGGTAGTAAAACTTCCTTTGTCTGCCACGATTTGCTTTTTTCTACATAGGCGGATTAACTTCCGGTTTAATGCTTTATCAAGTATCTCTTTATGATTAAATATCCGTAAAAGAACCAGATGTAAAAATACCACAATACCAGCGTAATTGCCGGATATTCAACAGTAGCAAACTTCATAATTACAGCAATGATAATTATGAGCAACGAAAAAAGATGTATCCATATTGTCTTTTCTTTTCTGTCAGCTAATAAATGAAGTATAGTCGCCGGCATAAATGAATAATCCATACAAATCACAAGAGCACCCACAAAATCATACCATTTCAATGTCATACCTTCATAAAACACACCTGCAATAGCCAATGTAGTAGCTGCGAATACAAATACATCCACTATTCCCATTATCTTAGGTAACTTGTCCATGGTTTTCATTCTCCTTAGTTGATTATCCTGAAAGTTAAATATAATTCTCTATTGTAGACGCGCCTTACTGCAACTCGGTAAACGTCTTCACAAACTCTTGCTTCCGGTTAGGATATACACAGTTTTTCCATATTTCTGCCAATCCATTCAGTCATAAATATTCTGACGTTTTCTTCGCTTAGTTCAAAATCAATGAATCCCCACTTGTCCTTTGCCAGACCTTGGCCTCCGCATAGCATAATAGGGGATTATCTTTTTTACCTTCAATTCTGTGACGAGTTACTTGGCAAACTCATTATCATTACACGGCCTGGATTCCGTCTCAATCCATGCAGGAGCAAACCCGCTTCCAAGTGCGATTTTCCACGAAAAAATATTGGAAAGGCTTGTTCCATAATATGGTATTGCACCTCTTTTGATAACTTCATTCTTAAGCAGCGTGACCAGCGTTTTCCCGATTCCACGGCCTCTGTATTCCGGAAGCACGTCTATTCCGATCTGCCACATAAGAGGCGTATCTGCCGAGCAGCCGGCCATTCCCATGATCTTCTCTCCGTCAAGTGCGATCACCGCAAGCACATCGGGTCTTTCCGGTTTAAATCTGTCACACAATGCATTTGAGAATTCTTCTCTTCCGTAAAACGGATGAATATCTTTCTGTTCCAACCACTTTACCTTTAAATCAGTTCTGAAATCGGAAGTATCCTTTCCCGGTAGGAACATGTGATGCGTAAGCGACATCTTAAAACCATATTTTCTAAGTTCCAAATCCAGTTCATAGAAATTATGCTGTTCAAACAGCCAGAAGCCGTTTTTGCCTTTCACCCAGCCATCAAGCCAGGGATGAAGCACTTCGTCAGCAGAAATAACAGCATTATCTCCAAAAGTCGCCATCTGGAGAAAAAACGGATCATCCGAGAATTTCCTTCTGTTTTCATGCAGACAGCTCTTCGTGATCACATTTTCATTATGGTCAAAATCAGCCGGGCTGCAATTAAACTCAAGTGCAAGCTGCTCTTTTATTCTATGATCGATCATATATAATCCTCCGATCAAATCTTATGCATAAACAATATATCCATCACAGAGGCATTAAATCTTCTTATTCTCATATCTGAACATCTTTCATAATTTTAATACTGCAATAAGTTCTTCCCCATCCTTATCTCCGGTTTCTTCAAAACCAAATGACCGATACAAGTTAGCCTTCCAACGGATTTCCTTTAGCTTTAATCGGATGCCGGATCACAGTCTTCAGTTTTTCGGGAGCGACCTTCCTTGCATCGCTCAGATATATCTCATGATGCAGTCTTTTATCGGAAATATCAAGAACATATCCCTGTTTTCCCATATAGTCATGCATTGTCTCCACCGTGGCAGGCTCGTCGTCATAAGAACCGATATGCATACATTGGACGCATAAGCCTTCCTCTACTGTCAGAAACTTCGCTTTGGAAAAATCCTGCTTTTTCTTTTTTGTTGCCTCATTTACCGCCCATAGGAAATCATTCTCTGTCACAAAATCCGGAAGACGAATTACAGAAATCCAGCAAAAATCTTCCTTGTGTGCATAGTCGATACCTTCTCGTCCTTCCATCCACCAGAAGCCTTCCAACGGCGGAACCACGTAATCGAAGTATCCATCTATCAGATGGTCGCCTTTCTTGCTCATCTTAATGGTAAAAGCAATGCCATATAAGAGTCCTATTGCAGCTTTATATTCACCATTTTCATCGTTTGGATCACCTTTGCCGCGAACCGCGATATAATTCATTTTAGGAACTGTGATGATCGTCGGTTTATTCTTGGGCAGATAAAACTCTTTGTATTCTTTCTTAAAATCAAATGCCATCGTACTCATCCCCCAATATCTCCTTTTGCTTTTTCTTGCTGAGGCTCTTGAGCACAATCCTGTATGCTTTTTCAAGCAGATCCATTAAAATATCATCCGGCACATCACCATCCGCTCTCACTGAATTCCAATGCGTCTTATTCATGTAATAGCCGGGGATTATATCCTCGTACTGTTTGCGCCAGAAATCCCCTTCCAACGGCTCCAGTTTAAGCGTTATATAATATGGCTTGTCATTATCATCCAGGCATACTGCTGCAAACATCTTTCCACCAATCTGATAGCGGATCCAATTCCAGTCCATCTGGAGGTCTTTGGTAACACCTGGCATCTTCAGCAGATAATCATCAATCCATTCGTATTTCATATTTCATTTTCTCCCACTTTTCTTTTCTCCATACTTTTTGAGCATTGATTCAGCCATGGCTTTCAGATTTTCTCTTAGTTCCAGTGGTTCAAGTACTTCCACCTTATCACCAAAAGTAAGCATCCACATGGTAAGATCGTTCATATCGCTGTAGTCCCGGATCAGAAGAAGCCTTCCGTCCTCCTGCATCTCATAGCAATCCGGTCCGAACTCCTCAACCAGCCGCCATTTCATGTCGGGCTCAAATAAAGCCTTAAGGATTATATTTCTTGGAAATGCCATTTCGGAAGTAAGATCCGGAACCGGCGCATTTCTGCATATAAAAACCTGTTCTGTTTCATTTACCTTGTCCATGCGATTAAGCTTAAACAGCCGGTAATCCTTGCGTTTCAGACACCATCCATACACATACCAGCTGGTCCATTTAAAAACGACATAATATGGCTCTATAGAGCGCCTACTCTCTCCTGACGGTGCGTAATAGTCAAATTCCAAAATATGTCTGTTCTCAATCGCATCCTGCATGGTAGCTATCTTAGGCGCAAGAGAAGCCTTGTACCAGGATGACAAATCAATCAAAATAGAATCTCTGCCGCTGATAAGTTCTGACGATCCGGCCTGAATCTTTTCCATCAATTGACTGTAATATCTACTTCCGCTTACACTATCCAGACTTCGAAGTCCGGCCAGGATCATCTGCATATCCCGGGATGTCAAAAGAGTCCTGTCCATGCGGTACCCATTCATAATGGATATACCGCCTCCACTTCCCTGCATAGTGTGAATCGGTATTCCCGCCTTGCAAAGAGCTTCTATATCCCTGCCTATCGTTCTTCGGGACACTTCAAAATGCTCCGAAAGCTCAGGTGCCGTTGTCATTTCTTTCTGCAACAGTATCGACAATATTCCGATCAACCTGTCAATCTTCATATGCTCACCTTTCCTATTTATCCTACCAAAGCAAACAAGACAACAGTATGTCTTGTTTAAGATAAGATTTTTCCTGTACTCTTTACGACGTCTCTTTTACCTCAGATTCTTCAGCGCACAGGAAATAATAAATCTGGAATTCGCTTTCTATTTCAATTCACGCTCTATTTCTTCAATAGACGGTAACGTTCCTTTGAAATTCTCCGGCATAAGATCCGATAGTTCAAACTCTGATCAAGGAAGTTAAGAAGTACCGCACGTGACCAATTGTTTTCTATTGTCTTACGCACGAAGAATATTGCCTTTTCCCTGTCATCCTTACATTTATCCATAATCAGCTTGTGATGGCCCCAGGGAATAGCGAAGATATCGTCTTCAATTTGTCCCCCAACTTGGGGGACTATTTCTGTATTCTCAAATTGTCCCTCGACCTGAGGGATTGTTTCATTCTAGCATATTTTAAATATCAATTGTATTTTGAGGTGTATTATGACTGACAACTATGGAGAACAAATAAAATCCTATAGAATCAAACTAGGTCTTACCCAGAACCAGGTCGCTGCAGAAATGGATGTCACACCAGGCTATATCAGCAATGTAGAAAACGGCCGCACTGCCATGTCACTTCGTTTTTTGATTTATTACGCCAAACTTGTAGGAGTCACGCTTGATGAACTGGTGGGGAATCTGGAGCCTGAATATACTTCGAATGCTTTAGAAAACGCCTTGATGGCGGAGATATCCAAGATGGATGATGCAGAGAAAGAAAAGCTGCTTAAGACAATTAAAATCTGGAAATAACTCTTCCCAAGGAACGTTCAATCCAAAGAATTTATGCGGCAATCCAAAGTTTTTCTCCGCCAAACCAAAGAAAAAGCACCCTGTTGCTGCAGGATGCTTTCATCTCATCACCGGATTTTAGTTGAAGCTTCTCACCCAGTTAACAAGCGAATCGTGCCAGACATTCTCTGCAACATCCCTTCGCATCTGATCCGTCACAGGTCCGTTTTTTGCAAGCTTTTCGAGTATCACTGCCTGCAGTTCCTCCACCGTCATATCTTCATATGATCTGCTGCCGGAAACCCCGGCAGGAATATCCCCGATTTGCATGCTGCGTTCCTGTTCGGCAGTCTGTTCCTCATTATCCGGGGATGGTGCTTCATTTTTCACGGAAGGTGCTTCATTCTTCTCATCGACATGGATCGTATCCATGGGTTCCGGACCTGAATCTCCCTTCTCGGGAGTGTATATCTTACTGTGTTCGCCGGAAACCCTGATCTCTCCCGAATCATCGGGAACCCAGATCTCGCCCGAATTGCCGGGAATGATGCAGGAGATGCAGTGATCCGCCGTCTCCGCTTTCTTGCCGGAGAGGGCACCGGTATAGCACAGACCGTCCTGTGCAGGAATCCTCATCTCGGCAGGTTCGGGATCATTATTAACAGCCACGATAACAGTGCATCCGTCCTTTGTACGCGAAAAAGCATATTGTCTGTTGGTAAGGACGAGTTCCCTGTAGTCTCCGTCCGAAAGCACAGGCAGATCTTGATGCAATTTACCGAGAGATGCGATAAGTGCGGTATACGGATTATCCGTCAGCGCATCCTTATAGTCCTCCAGATTGAGCGCCGGACGCAGTGAATCATCCGAATGCTGTTCTTTACGCCCCTCGATCCCGAACTCGGAACCATAATATACCGAAGGGATACCGGGCAGTGTATATAACAGGATATGCAGCGGGATATAGTGGGCTTTTTCCAGAAGCTTTGTACAGATACGCTCCACATCATGATTATCCGCAAAAGAATAGAGCTTGCTGCCTCCGGGGTGATTCAGCCCCATATCATAGATACGTTTTACCGTATGGGCAATCTCAAAATAATTGTGGTCATTATGACCGGAGTACAATGCTTTGTGCAGGTTGTAGTCCGTAACCGAATGAAGCATGGAATCGTTGACCCAGCGCGTATAATCCCCATGGATGACCTCTCCCATGAGCCAGAATCCGGGCAGCTCATCCGCCAGCCGGCGCAGCGCCTGCATAAAACCAAAATCAAGCACATCCGCCGCATCCAGGCGAAGCCCGTCAATGTTAAACTCCGCAACCCACATCCGGATGATGCCGAGCAGATAGTCCCTTACTTCGCCGTTTTGCTGGTTTAGCTTGACCAAAAGGTTATGCCCTCCCCAGTTATCATAGGAGAACCCGTCGTTATATTCGTTATTGCCTCCAAAATTAACGTTGCAGAACCAGTCCCGGTAACGGGAGTTCTCACGGTTCTTCTGCAGATCCCTAAAGGCGAAAAAATCACGCCCCGTATGATTGAATACCCCGTCAAGTATCACCCGTATACCCTGGTCGTGGCACTCTTCTGTAAACCTCTTCAGATCTTCGTTTGTTCCGAGGCGGCTGTCCAGCTTACTGTAATCAGTTGTATCATACCCATGGCTGCCGGATTCAAATAACGGACCGATATAGAGCGCATTGCAGCCGATATCCCTGATGTGCCGCACCCACGGGATCAGATCGTTCAGTCTGTGAACAGGCGCTTCGTATTCGTTCCTGCGGGGAGCTCCGGTTAGTCCCAGCGGATAAATATGATAAAATACGGCATTGTCATACCAGGGCATAGCCTACCTCACTTTCATTACACGACATGCCCTTATCAGGCAATCACCTGTTGCAAACGATCCTTCTGGTCAAACAGTTCCTTGAGGAGCGTTTCATAATCAGCATCTTCCTTCGCGCGAAGATGCTCCGTTATCTCGGTAGCCGGGGTCTGCATTGGAGTAAGCGACAGATTGCCGAGGACTCCCTTTAGTGCATGAGCGGCCTCAAATGCACCGTCAAGATCACCTGCCTCTATCGTTTCCTTCAGCCTGTCAAAGTTGGCCTCCTCGAAGACCATGCCGACAAGCTTTAAGTACAGTTCCTCGTTTCCGTAACATCTGGCGATCGCCTCATCGACATTGGCTCCGTATTCTCGAAGTGCGTCAAGTGTGATCATTTCAAGTCTCCTCCCTCTTGCTCATGCTGTCTTTCCAGTTCCTTTTCTATGAATGTCTCAAATTCTTCCGAAGTGACCGGTTTGGAGAAATAATAGCCCTGTATCACTTCGCATCCCATATCGCGAAGAATGTCAAGCTGCTGCTGCTCCTCGACACCCTCTGCAACAACCGGAACCTTGAGGAACTTTGCGATATCCATTACGAGCTCCACAAGCTTCAGGCTCTTGTCATCATTGAGCATGTTCCGGACAAATTTCATGTCCATCTTGAGAACATCTATCGGAAGCGTCGTCACCATGTTGAGTGATGAATAGCCAGAGCCGAAATCATCCATCTCTATCAGGAACCCTTCGCTTCGAAGATGATCTATAACCTCGATAAGTCTTGCGGCGTTGTCCGCATAAGCGGATTCGGTTATCTCCAGCATCAGATCACTGCTTTGGATCCCGTTATCATCAAGTATCTTGAACAGACAATCCTCCAGATCAGGTTCATATATATCTATTCTTGAAACATTTACCGATACGGGTATAGTGATGCCGAACTTATCCTTCCACCTTCCGATCTGCCTGCAGGCCTCTTCCCACACGTACCTGTCAAGCTTCTGGATAAGGCCGTTCTTCTCGAAAAGCGGGATAAAGTCGCCGGGGCTGATCATGCCAAGTTCCGGATGATCCCATCTGATCAGGGCTTCCGCGCTTTTAAGCTGCGGAGTATCATGCTGGATCGCGTACTTGGGCTGGTAATATACGATGAAATCCCTGTTTTTGATCGAATCATCAATATCGCTTATAAGCCTCTCGTGATATACCTGTTTCTTATGAAGCTCGCTGTCATAATATGCGACCTGGTTAGCATAGTCGCCTCTCAAATGATTGCAGGCGATCTTCGCATGGTCGAACCATGTTTCCGGCGGTTCGTTTCTGTCCACATTATTGTATATTCCCACACGAAGCCGTATCCTTGCGGATGTCAGGGAGATCCCTTCGGTTTCCCTGATTATGTCCTCTGCAAACTGTTCTGTATCGATATTATCGCTAAGGCATGCATAGAACGTATCGGCATCGATCCTGCAGGCCATTCCGAAAATGTCATCCAGATGACTTTCGATCACGTCCGCTATCTTGCGCAGAACGACATTTCCTTCCTTTCGACCGTATATTTCGTTGATCAGATGAAAATGCTCTATATCAATGACGACCGCATTCCATGATATATCCAGTGCATACTGCTCGATCCTCCTGACATATTCAAAGAAGAATTCCCTTGAATACAGTCCGGTGAGCGGATCCCTTTCAGTTTCCGAAATAATCGTTTTCTGCTCGTACAGGTCTATGATGCGCTCGCATCTTGCAAGTATTATTTCGGGACGTTTGTAAGGCTTGCTTATAAAATCAGCCGCTCCGGCCTTGATGCTTTCCACCTCGGCCTCGCTCTCCTGCGTCATTACGATGATAGGCATCTTGTCAAATACGCTGTCCTGCCGGACCATTTCAAGGAGAGTTCTCCCGTCCATTACGGGCATCAGAAGATCAAGGAGCATTAGCGAATACCTGTCCTTATCTTCGCACAGTATCTCATATGCCTGTTTTCCGTTTTCGGCAAACTCGACATCATATATGTCCTTGAGCATGTTCCCGAGTATCTCCCGGTTGATCATTTCGTCGTCTACTATTAGAACCCTTCTTCTGACGGCACCTCTTTGTGATGGTCTTTCCACTGCAAATCCCTCCTTGTACTGCAATTACTGTTATTTTATCCTGATATCCGTGAGGACACATTCATCTCCGGTCAGTGCCACATGTATTTTATCCGGATTATCGGTAATTGTCGTTATATTTTCGATCTCAACACCTAAGTTCGCGGTCTTTAACGTAATACGGCCTTCTTTTTTCCTGAATGTAACTTCACATTCCATTCCCTCTTTGTTGACATCCTTCCACGCATCCCATCCGGGAAAATCAGCCGTTTTTTTCATGGTGATGCTGTTGTGGGCATATTCGTTATCACCATTGCTCTCTCCGTACAGTTTTACGAGATCGTATTCACGGTAGTTGGGTCCTCCCACCTTGCCGTCATCCGAAGAGAAGATCAGGATATAAGGACAATGCCACACAAGAGATGCTCCGGGCAGGCTCATCGTATGGAATTGGAGCCTTAGCCGGTCTTTCAATTCCACACTTTCCGTATACTCCGAGCATGTCGTGTCGATCTGAACATTCTTAATGTCGGATTCCAAACGGTCGGTGTAACTGATCTCCCCGGCTATCCTTGGAATGTCATCCGGTCCGACCTTCCCGCCGGAGGATTCCGACGATATTCCGGTAATAGTGCAGTTTTCGCCGGTAATAGCTATATATGCGGATTTGGAAATGCTGGGGAGAGCTACGATCACTTCCTTCTCATATGAGGGACTTATCATATTAAGCCTCAGATGATCCCCATACCTGCCTGCTGTGATCTCGTAGCTTTGCGATCCGTCCTTAACGGGCTGATCCTTTGCAGTCACTTTTTCCGCGATCTTTCTGGCGGCTGTCGTGATACTGTTCCCGTCAAACCAGATCTCACCGTATTCAAGATACTGGTAGGCATCTATCGTTCTCTCATTATCATGGATCCTTCTGTCGAAAGAGTCAAACAATATGATCGAAGGTGCGGAATAATCATTCCCGCTGCCCGCAATAAGCGGCACCGCTTCGAACGTGATCCTCTTAATATCATTATCGACGACGATCCCGGCTGTTGCATGCTCCCGGTAACGGCTGCAGGATATTTCCGTTTCTATCTCCGTATTATCATCCACCGCTTTTTTATTAGTCTCCTCATCAATGATATTGATCATTATGGCTGAGTATTTCGGGTCATATTCCTCACCCTCGCCTTTGAGGATCTCTTCTCTTGCGGCAAAATCAGGCATTGCTTCCCGGAACCTCTTGGGACTTGTCATGTCGACATATGCGTCCGCAACGGCAATGATCCTTGCCGTTTCAGGTATTTCCGCGCCCTTTAGTCCTTCGGGATATCCTGTTCCGTTATAATTCTCATGACTGTAATGAGCCCCGACGCTCAGATACGGATACTCTGATATGCTGGACAGAATCTCCGTTCCGATTACCGGTTTCTTCTTAAGTATCTCGTAATCCGCATCGTCCGGAGCCTGATCCTTTGATATGACACTGTCCGGAATACCTATGAGCCCGACATCATGCAGAAGAGCAGCATAATATACCTTTTCGCACTCTTCCTCATCCATTCCGCTTTTCATGGCGATTCTTCTTGCATACTGCGCAATCTTTTCCGAATTACCCTTTTTATATTCATCCTTGGTCTCAACAGCGGATACAAACGCCGTCGCCGTCTGCCCGAACAGTCTCTGCATTTTCACGTTCTCGCCCTGCATATTTTGGATCTCTATCTCATGAGCCCGTTCAACCGTATTGTTGACATCCATATATGAGAAAATATACAAAAACACGGAAACCATGACCATTGACATATTCACGATGGATATTCCGTATGTGAAGATCTGGGTAATGCCGCAAACGAGGGGAACGAAAATGTACAGTACAAGCGAAGTATAGACCAGCTTACCGAACAGCTTTTTGTTCTGTCTGATCACGGTATACTGAATAAGCGGGCATATTACCGGTATGATATATGCGATCAGGAATCCCTGACCTCTGTGATACTTGTTCATATCGTCAAAATAGTAATACAGCCCGGTAAACGCAGATACAACAGCCAGTAACATGCCTATGATGGAAGTAATCTGTACAAACTTCAGCCGTTTGGGAGGAGTTGTCATATTTCCTTCGTGCATCAGCCAGTCTGTCAGATACAGATTAAAGCCCGTTACAATACCCGAGGTCAGGAAGAACACAAGAAAATTACTGAGTCTTACCATGATATATCCCTTGCTGCTCAGATCTCCCGAATAGATATATGCCTGCCGGTCAAACCAAAGCAGCAGAAATGCGATCACCTCCATCATGATCAGTATCTTCTTTCTGCTTACGGACATGAATCTCGTGATGAGCAGCAGAAAACCGGCTGTTGCGCAGATACCGCACAGAAACAGCATAATACTCAACTGATTCGACCTTATGAATTCGAACATACCGTAAATCTCCTCCTGTGCCCGGTTTTCGCTTATTGACGAAGAATAAAGAATTCCTGCAGCTTTATAAGCAATTCATCTTTTTGAATGTTCTTGAGAAAATAACCCGCAGGTTTGAGTTCCACAACAGACAGGACACTATCCTTGTCTCCTTTTCCCGTCAGAAACATTACGGGAATGTCTCTGGTATCCGCATCGCTCCTTAACATCTCAAGCACCTGCGGTCCGCTTGTTACGGGCATCTCATAATCCAGAAGGATCAGATCTGCCTTGTTATTCACGAGCAGTTTAATTGCCTGAAGTCCGGAATTGGCCATGAGCACTCTGTAGGTATCCTTCAGCCACTCACGAACCATTGTCAGATATTGCGGATCATCGTCAACGATCAGTATACTCTTCCTGAATGCGCCCAGATCCGCCTTAGAGAAATACTCCTTAACTGCGGTTGCGAACTTTGCATTATCAACAGGCCTCGGGAATGTCGCATAGATCAGTTCATTACGAACCCTGTCGCAGATATACCGTATATCATTGGTTTCGCCTACAACGACCATCTTCATACTGTTTTCTTCCAGTTTATCATTAAGAAAATGGATCACATCTCCTGAAGGCATTGCAGTTCCATCCATAAGTACGGCAACAAGCGCCTCCTGTTCGAGACAGGCGGCGATGTCATCGATAGTCCACGGAACAAATGTGCATTCTATCCCGGTCTCTTCCACCTTCTGAACCAGAACCCGTATAATAAATGATTCTTTTTGACCTATGGCGATCACTTTCCTGTTTTTCATTTAACAACCCTGTTCTATGAGACTATGTCCCTGACCAATGACTCCATTTCATCCCACTCAAAAGTCTTCAGCATTCGCGACAGTTCTCTGACCGTTTTGCTGTCATTGTCGGGAAGGGAATACTCCGACAGATTATTAAGTATCATTTCAACGGAATCATAATCCATTTGGGGAATAACGTCCGAGAGCGCCTTATAAGCATCCTGCAGCTCTTCCTCCGTTATTGCGGGCTTTGTGCCTTCATCCGGCTTGTCGGACAGTCTCGCAAGTTTATCCCTGTATTGTTTGTACTCTTCCAACAGTACCGTAACATTTTCGTCAATATATGTACTGTCTTCGCGGTTACCCGCCTCTTCCATCTGTGCGGCAAGCTCCGACAGACCATTTGCACCTATGATACGCGCGGAGCTCTTTAACGAATGGACTTTTATTGTAAACAGTCTTATATTGCCGGTTTCATAGGCATCTTCAATGACTCCGGTATTGGTATCGATCGTTTCAAGAAACAGGTTGAGCGAGAAAATATAGTTTTCCACTCCTCCGGAATTCTTAATGCCTTCCGATACGGACAATCCCTCGATCTCATATAGCCACCCAAGATCCTGCGGTATCTCTTTAATCTCCTCGGCCGCATGTTCTTCGTCCGGCTTTTCCATTATCTGCTCCGGGAGATGCTTCATGATCGTCCGTTCAAGCAGCTCGCTGTCAACCGGCTTGGACAGATATCCGTTAAATCCTTTTGATATATAGAACGCCTCATCAACAGACGTATTGGCTGTAAGCGCATATACCGGAAGATCGGGATCTGTCTTGCGGATCTGTTCAATGGTTTCGATCCCGTCCATCCCCGGCATCATCTGATCCAGGAATACAACGTTGAATCTCGTATCTCTTATTTTTTCAAGACATTCCTCACCGCTTTGCGCAGTTGATACAAACACCTTTGTAGGCTTCAGCAGACCCCTGATCACATTCAGGTTCATCGGAGTATCGTCCACGACAAGAATATCGGCATCCGGAGCTACAAACTTCGGAACATATGGTCCTTTGTTATCGGAATCGTCCTCTTCTCTGAAGACTCCCATCGGAGTCCGGTCTATTATCCTCTGATCAACGGTAAATATGAACTCCGAACCCTTTCCGTACTCACTTTCGCATGTAATGCTTCCACCCATAAGTTCCGAAAATCTTTTGGAAATATCAAGTCCGAGTCCGGTTCCCTGAATGCCGCTGTTCTTTTCCTCATCAAGACGTTCATAGGCCGTAAACAGTTTTTCCATATCCTCCTGTCTGATGCCGATTCCGGTATCCTTAACGGAAAATCGTAAACTGCACTCGTCATCATGCCGCCCCTCCAGGGATACGCAAAGAGCTATACCTCCGACGTTTGTATATTTCACGGCATTTGTCAGAAAGTTCAGAACTATCTGTTTGATCTTGCCGGCATCACCGTACAGCCTTTTCGGCAATACCTCGTCAATTGTCACGTCGAATGTCAGCTCCTTGTCCGTGCTGCGGATCCTGATCATCGATACAACAGACCTCAGCATTTCCGCGGTATCATACTCCTGCTCTACAAGATGCATCTTCCCGGATTCGGTCTTGGACATATCAAGAAGATCATTGACAAGCGACAGCAGAGACTCGGATGCATTCCTTACATCAAGTGCATAGCCCATCATCGCCATAAAGTAAGGCTTCGGTACTCCGGTAGCATCCTCTCTTAATGCCATCTCGTTCATACCCATGATAGTATTTATCGGTGTTCTGATCTCATGTGACATGTTGGCAAGAAAACGGGTTTTGGCTGAATTGGCACGTTCCGCTTCTTCCTTCGCCTGGCGGATCTCGTCATACTGTCTCTGTATGATCGTCCCTTTCATGATCCGCCATACCAGTATACCGGCAACAGCCGCAACCCCGATAAAGAGTAATACATAGAATATAGGAAGCTCGGAAAATCTCGGCTCCTTGACTATCGGGTACATATCATCCAAAAGCTGCCTGCCGTCACCGTCAACAGCCTGCACATGAAGTATATAATCTCCGTATTTTAATCCCGTATACTCAAGAGGGGTAATGTTGCTCCTGTTCGCGGTAATCCCTTCATCTTCCCTGCCCTCTATGAAGATCTTAACCTGAGGATTCATCATGGAATAGTCAAGTACCGAAGCTGATATTGTTATTCGGCCTTCTGATTTCGGAATGGTGTATATACCTTTCTCATCGGGATATATCCTTGTGTCTCCGCAATAGATGGAATTGACCGCCGACTTTACCACGGTATCCTTGTCAGCCATATTGTTGATATTAACCTTGCACACGCCGTCTCTTCCGGGAATATACAGGTATCCGTCCTCATCCATTGCACTGTATGAATTGGATGTCGGCGAGCTGGCAAGACCGTTTGCGATCGTATAAAGCTTGTAGTCCTTAACGTCATCATTTATCATATCGGCGGTATCGACTATATAGATACCGTAAGAAGACAATATCCACATATTATGATCATCATCAAAATACAGATCATAATTGTTATTATACGGAAATGACGTTACCTGTTTAATGATGCCGTCCTTCATATATTCGATGGAATTGGATGTAACTATCCAGTACACCTGGTATTTATCATCCTTTTTGATCCTCATTACCACATCGCTTGTAAGACCTTCATCACGTCCGATTCTACTGACGGTACCTGCGTTTATCACATATAAGCCGTCGCCGTCGGAGCCTGCATATATCTCTCCGTTATCACCCTCCGCCACGGTCAATAACACTGTATTCTTCATTCCGTCCTGCGCGCCTGCGGTACTTACGACCTCTCCGTCCCTCATGAACACAAGACCTTTGTTGGTCCCTACCAGAACACTTCCGTCGCTTGCCGGAACGATGCACCTGATCTCATTGCATGGCATTCCTTCTTCCGTTGTATAATTGACTATTTCTCCGCCGGCCGTCAGGCATACGAGACCTATCTCATTGTTATATACCGCTATCCAGAGATTGCCGTCCTGATCCTCACTTATGCATCTGACCCTTGAATCTCCGATAAAATCAATCAGCTGATTATCTATAATAAGATCATCACTGTCTATGATCATTATCCCGTTATCAGTTCCGATATACAATCTGTCGTTGTACATACATGTTGCATTGGTCACTTCCTTGGGAAGCCCGGCTCTTTGTGACAGATCAAGAAAACTGTTCGTGACGATCTTCATGATCCCCTGCGTCGAGGAAGCGAACCACATATTGCCCTGATAATCCGATGTCATCATTTCAATGGCACTGTCCATGGGAATATCGGTAAGGACATTGAACCGGTCTTCTTCGATATATCCCGCAACATTTGAGGATGCGACCCACACACGTCCGCAGTCATAGCTCAGCCAGTGTATATTATTGGCAGGAGATACCGCTATCTTCTTCATATTGTCGGCACTGTCCCCGAAATCTCCGTAATAGACCGTATCATTTTCCGTTCCGAAATACATTTTTCCGGGATTAACCGGATCGGTGAGGATGGCCGTGATCTTCTCCATTCCAAGCTCGCTGCTGTCATATATCTCTGAGATCTTATAATCTTCTATTGCAAAGACTATCCCGTTTGCGGCCAGACCGAATACTTTCCCCGCCGGATCGGTCATAAGCCGGAGCAGCCGTTCCCCGTTTATCCTGTTATTATCAATAGGGTGCACTGCCATTTCGGTGTCCGCATAGCACACTCCGGCAGTAGTTCCGATATATATGTTTCCATTGGGATCTTCCGTAAACGTCCGGATCGAAGATGATGGCAGACCTTCCTTGTAAGTAATATGCACGCTGTTATAGCCGTCAATGACAACAACCCCGTTATCATTTGTTGCCACCCATATCCTTCCGCGGCTGTCCTCAAACAGTCCTCTTCCGCTTGTCAGACCGTCAGATGTGTCGAGTCTTTCAAATACAGAGCCGTCATAACGTATGATCCCGCTGTAACCTCCGATCCACACATACCCGTCACTTGCTCCGAGGATATAATTGGCATCGGATGTCGGCAGACCGTTAGACGCATCATATATCTGTGATGTATACCCGGCGTCGGGTATCTGCCCGGATGCGGCATAACCTCCTCCGTTCCCTGCCGCAGCAACATTTACTCCTTCGGCATTCGCAGGCACATAACAGCAGACCGTGGCAATGACAGCTATCAGCAATAAGGCCGGATATTTGATTTTGTTATTTCCATGCATTTGCAATCTCCCGTCACATTTCCTGATTGTTATACTTCCTCAGGATTACCTTCACTTCATCAAGAGACTCCATGAATACTTCGATGCATTTCGGGTCAAACTGGGTTCCCCGTCCTTCCTCTATTATCGACAGCGCCTTTTCAAACGGAAATGCCGGCTTGTATACACGCGGCGAAGTCAGGGCGTCAAATACATCGGCGACCGCCATTATACGCGCGGCAAGCGGTATGACTTCCCCGTGAAGGCCTTCCGGATAACCCTTGCCGTCCCATCTCTCATGATGATATGCGGCCATATTTCTGGCTTCCTTCAGATAGTTATCGCCCTCTACTGTACTGATCGCATGTTCCATGATCCTTTTGCCTGCGGTCGTATGGGTCTTCATTATCTCAAACTCCTCGTCCGTAAGCTTGCCCGGCTTGTTAAGCACCTCATCCGGTATATTGATCTTCCCCACGTCATGAAGAGGCGCGGATCTTACAACGTCAGACATAAACTTCGGAGTGATCTTTTCCGCGTAATATCCCTTTCTCTTCAGTCCCTCGACAATTATCTTGACATATGCCGCCGTCTTCTGGATATGAGCCCCTGTGTCGGAGTCGCGATTTTCCACCATGTCCGCCATCGTAATGATCAGTCCGTCCTGCATCCTGACCGTCGAATTCGACAGCCTTCGTATGTTGCGAAGCTGTTCGGCCTGATTAAGGGTCATCTGGCAGAAGGAATTGTACAACGCTTCAAGCTCGTCGCCGGTGTGAATGTCAATTCTTCTGATCTCCCTGACGTTATCATCGATCTTATCCTGTGAATCGGCGATGTTTGAATTCGTATCCGCCTCAGCGGTAACTGCCTTCAGAGGATAAATGATGTTATAGTCCGTAAGCCACATTACAAATGAACCAAGCAGTATGAAGAATCCGATGAGTATTGATAACATTTCCATAAGAAAGCTCCTCTCTTCGGCTATCAGATTACCCATATCAACATCTGCTCCGACATAGCAAACAGTATTATTGTTTGAGTCATACACAGGCTGGTATACCGTCAGCAGATATCCGTAAGAATCGTTCGTTATGATCGGATCGATCTTATACCCGCGAAGAAGCTCCGGGATATATTCGGAAAATCCAGGATCGAAAGGTACAACAGAACCCGTGACACTGCCCTCTGTTTCTTCCGTATCAACATCAAATACAACATGGCATCCGTCTTCCTGTATTTTGTATGCATACAGATACTCCAGATCCTCCGTTCCGGATCTGATCGTCGTAAGCATATTCATTGTCTCATCATATCCCGGTGCATCACCTGCGGTTTCCAGGTATTCGTTTACCATATCACCATCAATGATGCTTGCGGCAGCAGTTGCTGTCCCCTGTGCAAGATGAGCATACTCGCTGACTACCGATTTTCGGTAAACACTCATGCTGATGACCGATATTGCGACAACGACTACCGTGAATGTAAAGATAAGCATGAGCAGAACTTTTGTCCGCAATGACATGACGCGCGTATATGTTCCGTCCTTCTCATTTTCCGTATGAACCGAGTCAGGATTCTGCATCCAGATATTAAAGCCGCAGAAGCTGTGCAGCCACCCCGGGAGTATATGCAGCAATCCGGCCACGACTATGACCGTTATGGCTTTATCGGCAAGATCCGCAATAAGACATGACAGCAGATTTGATACAGCCGGACTGAAATGACCGGTTCCGTATATCACAGCGCCTATGCCGCCATCTATGACAATATCATCCAAAAACCACGGAATGAAAGCACCTGCTCCTCCGCCGATCAGGGCAAATACAATACCAGCGCCGATTATCCCCCTGATCCTTTCAAACCATCCGTGTTTTGCCATATACGCTGCGCATAACGCTATAAGAACATTCAGGAAACCGTAATACAATGAATTCGGATCCGATATGCTCGATATGACATTCGTAAGAAAACCCACTAATATTCCCGGAAGATATCCGCCCAGAGCAGCAACCGAAACAGTGCCCACAGTATTAAGATAGAGCGGCAACTCTAATGTCTCAACGATCGAATACAGTATCAGATTGAGCGCAATCCCCGCCACGCACATGATCCCCGTTGTAATATTCTGTCTTTTGGGGATGTTGCCGATCTTATTTTGAGCGTCCATTGATACCTCCGCTTACAGGTGTTAGACTTAGCTTACAACCGGTCTCACAACACATTATATCAATATTACAATTTTAACCGATTCCGCAAAAAGTCTCAATATAATCTTTTGCTTACCATAAAAGCCACCGGGATATCCCGGTGGCTCTATAGTGCCGCTGTTTCCGAATAACGTAAACATTCTTCACCATTTCTTATTCAAATGGTATTACGGCACCGTCATATGTATCATTGATAAAGTTCTTGATATCGTCGGATTTGAGCACCTCAACAAGAGCCTTGATCTTCGGAAGGTTCTCATTGCCTTCTTTTACCGCGATGACATTTACATATGTCTTGGCAGCTTCCGAATCGGACGACTCATATGCTATGGAATCTTTTCCTACGGAGAATCCCGCTTCAAGCGCATAGTTACCGTTCAGTACTACAAATGCGACCTCATCCTTTACACGGGCAACCTGAGCGGCTTCAAGCTCCTCAAAATCAATATTGTTGGGGTTGTCCGTTATATCATTGACAGTTGCGGTAAGTCCAACTCCGTCTTTTAATTTGATGATCCCGTTATCCTGAAGAAGCAAAAGTGCCCTTGCCTCGTTGGTCGTATCGTTGGGAACCGCGATAACATCGCCGTCCGCAATATCGTCAAGCGATGATTTCTGTCCGGGATAGATCCCGAACGGCTCATAGTGGATACCACCCGCATTTACAAGATGCGTGCCCTGCTCTTCGTTGAAAGAATCAAGATACGGGATATGCTGGAAATAATTGGCATCGAACTCGCCTGACTCAACTACGTTATTGGGCTGAACATAATCCGAGAACTCCGTAACCTCCAGAGTATATCCCTGTTCGGCAAGAATATCCTTGGCTTTGGCGAGAATCTCCGCATGAGGGACACTTGTTGCCGCTACCGTGATAGTCTTGTCATCTGCCGAACCAGCATCCGCGCTCTCATTGGTGCTCTCATCCGCACTTGCGGCATTGTCTGCCGGCGCCGCAGTACCCGCTGCCGCTGCACACCCGGCAAGCGTTGCCGCTGCAACAGTTCCCGCAATCAAAACCGATAATAATCTTTTCTTCATAATCAACTCCTCCTTTTCTTCTGCTACCTTTGTATTTATTATATATGCTTCCTGTGGTCGAGCTTCGAAGAACACTTCATTCCGACATTCTGGAATATCTGAAACAGTATTATTAGAAGCACAACGGTAACTATCATTATATCAGTCTGCCAACGGTAATATCCGTACCTTACCGCTATATCTCCGAGTCCGCCTCCTCCTACGGTTCCCGACATTGCCGAGTATCCGAGGATCGTCCCCGTACAGATCGTTGCTCCGACGATAAGGGAAGGTCTTGCCTCCACGAGAAGCACTTTCCATACGATCTGCCAGTTTGTGGCTCCCATTGCGCGGGCTGCCTCAATGACCCCGCTGTCTACCTCCTTCAGGGAAGACTCAACCATTCTTCCTATATAAGGTGCAGCGCATACAACAAGCGGTACGATCGTTGCAGTGGAACCGTAGCTCTTTCCCACTACCGCCCTCGTAAATGGTATGAGCAGTATCAGCAATATCAGAAACGGTATACTTCTGATGATATTGGAGATAACATCCAGTATCTTGTAAATGACCGCATTGGGTCTGATACCGTCCTTGTCGGTGACCGCAAGCAGTACACCCATCGGAAGACCGATCACATACCCCAGAAGAGCAGATACGATCGTCATGTAAAGCGTATCCCTTATTCCCTCGAGAAGCATTACGATCACATTACTGTCCAACATATGCCTTCACCCCGCTTATCCTGATATCCGCAACATCCTCATCCGGCAACTCGTTCAGTATGAGCTTCTTGGCCGCTTTGGTCTTCGGGTTGGCGAATATATCCTGCACATTTCCGTTTTCGACTATATAACCGTCTTCAACGATTGCAACCTTATTGCATATCTCTTTGATAACGGACATCGCATGTGTGATTATGACTATCGTTATCCCCAGATCTGCATTGATCCCTTTAAGCAGCCTTAATATCGATGCCGTGGTCTGCGGATCCAGCGCACTTGTCGCCTCGTCACACAGCAATATCTTCGGATCCGTTGCAAGCGCTCTGGCAATGGCTACTCTTTGCTGCTGTCCTCCGGACAATTGGGAAGGATATGATCGTTCCTTATCAGCTATCCCCACTCTCTCAAGCAGCACTCTTGCCTTTTCGTGTGCCTCTTTCTTGCCGACCCCTTCAAGATACAGCGGGAAACACACGTTTTCGAGTGCGTTCTTTTGCTGCAGCAGATTGAAATGCTGGAAGATCATGCCTATGTTTCTCCGCTTCTTCAGAAGTTCGTCTTCACTAAGCGTCAGCAGATTCTGCCCCTCAATATACACCTCGCCCTCCGTCGGTTTCTCCAACAGATTGAGGCATCTTACCAATGTGCTCTTACCCGCACCCGACATTCCGATCACTCCGTATATGTCGCCTTCTTCAATCTCAAGATTGATATCGTTAAGTGCGTTAACCGTTTCGCTTCCCTGTTCAAATATCTTGGTCAGATGTTTTGTTTCAATCTCTATCATCTCATGCTCCCGAAACAGGTTGAGTCAATAATACCCGTTTATTAATCTGTCCTGCAAATACTGTTATACTATCATACATTATAGGATTTGCCTATTGTTATTTGCTCTTTTTAATTGCATTATGTCAATTTTGGATATTGACAATCTCTTTCATAATGATAGAATGCTGTTACCATAAACTAACTTAAACGTATAGGTATTTATTATATAAGGAGTTACAAATGAAATACAAAAGACTAATCGCAGGTATCACAGGTGCTGCCGTCCTTACCGGAGCCGGACTGACAATGACAGCATTTTTGGGTAAAGCCAACAGCTACAGTACTGATACGGCAGGATACAGAAGTATATCGGAAGATGTCGAGGCAACGGGGGATGTGCATGGGGTAGACAGTATGACCTATTACTCTGCGGTTACAGCCCCCGTTGACTATTATGAACTCAAAACCGGAGATCTCGTAACCGCCGGAGAGCGTGTGGTCGGTTATGATCTCGAGGATCTCTTAAACGTCCGCGATCAGGCGGTGCTTACCGCAAAGTCTGCGGAAAACACGATGAACGGGCAGGTTCAGGCAAGCAATAACAATCAGGCCAAGTTTAACAAGGCTGCCTCGGATATTGAAATATACAGAAATACTTATGCTCTGTTCCGTCAGGCAAATGATTATTTGAATCAGGGACAGTATCAGGAAAACTGGGATGTGAACTGTATAGCGGACAGTATCAAAAAGGATCTTGCGGATAAACAGGCCGAGCTTGCCACCAAAACCGCAGAATTACAGGAAAAGCAGGCTTTGTCAGATCCAAAAGGAGTAAAAGAGGCATTTGAAAGTATAGAAAAACTCAACAAGGACATCGGAGACCTTAATGCAGACCTGGCAGGTCTTCCTCCCACAACTCTCTCCCCCGAGGAATACGCACAGACAGTTCTAAACGGTAACTGGATGTCGGATATAATGAGAAACTGGACCGAAGCATCTACTCTAAAAAACACGTATGAGAATCAGATACTTAATTCCTATCAGAAAGAACAGCTCCGTAACTCATACGACCTCTCAGAGCTTGGCGTTAACTCTGCCGAAGAGAATCTTACACGCGCGACCGAAGGCGTTTATGTTGACTATGATGGCATCGTCACGGCAAGCTTTATTGAGAACGGCAGCGTAGTGTCAAAGGGAACACCGCTCTTTACTGTCGAAAGCGTCAACGATATCAAGGTAGATGTCGGTATTTCCAAATATGATATCGGCAAGATCGAGGTCGGACAAAAAGCAAAGATAAGCATTGCCGGAAACGATTATACCGGAACGGTATATGAGATCAAAAGGCTTGCCGAAGCAACCGATTCCGACAAAGCAAAAGTTACGGTATCGGTTAGGTTCGATCAGCCCGATGACAAAGTATATATAGGGCTTGAAGCTGATGTTGCAATTCACACAAACGAGAAGGAAGGGGTGCTTACCATCCCGACCGAGGCATATTACGCAGACGATAACGGGGATTACTGTTATCTGATAAAAGACGGTGAAGTTTCCAAGCAGTACATTACCATAGGCTCCCAGACTCCCGACTACATAGAGGTAACTGCAGGGCTAAATAACGGCGATACGGTCATAACAGATGCGATAACCGACGAGAATATAGGTCAAAAGGCCGAAAGCAGGTAGCTATAAATGTTCGGAAAGAAAAAATCAGACGATACCGGTCTTGAAATAATAGACCTTAACGAAGATAAGTCTTTAAATGATGATAAAGGACCGAAAACACTTATCGAATTCAAGGATGTATGCAAAAAGTATTCACAAGGTGAGCACGAATTCTACGCTCTTAAAGACGCAAGCCTTACGATCAACGAAGGTGAAATGGTTGTAATCCTCGGACCTTCAGGTGCCGGAAAAAGTACTCTTCTGAACCTACTCGGCGGAATGGACTCGGCTTCAAGCGGACACATAATGTTCGACGGTGAAGACCTTACCACCTATTCGGATAATCAGCTGACCAGATACAGGGCTCAGAATGTCGGCGTCGTATTCCAGTTCTACAATCTGATCCCGACACTTACAGCATACGAAAATGTGGCACTTATGAAGGATATCAAGGATGATACCACGGATCCGATCGAAGCACTGACTTCCGTCGGGCTTGCAGAGCACGCCCACCAGTTTCCGTCGCAGATGTCGGGAGGAGAACAGCAGCGTACATCGATCGCAAGAGCGCTTGCCAAAAATCCCCGGCTTCTTCTGTGTGATGAGCCCACCGGAGCGCTCGATACCGATACCGGCAAGGAAGTTTTAAAACTCCTCCAGGACATGAGCCGCGAAAAGAAAAGAACCGTTGTCATGGTAACTCACAACAGCTTCTTCGCCGACATAGCCGACACGGTAATACGGGTCAAAAACGGTGGGATTCAGTCGGTTGTCCATAATGATACCCCCAAAGATGCAAGTGAGGTCAGCTGGTAATGCTAATCAGAAAAATGTGGCGTGACCTCGCCAAGAACAAAACACAATTCATTTCCATATTTCTGATGTCACTGCTGGGTATGCTCGTTTTCTGCGGACTCGACGCAGAAAGCTCAGGCGCTGCCACGGCCGTCAACAATTACTATCAAAAATACAACCTGTGCGACATATGGATCGCAGGCGCGGGCTTTTCGGATGATGATGTCCGTACTGCTAAAAAAGTCACTGGTGTGCAGAATGTTGAAAAACGTCTAGCACTTACCGGGACTGCGGAGAAATATGACAACGCCTATATGTATATCAACTTCATGAATACGAACGAGATCAATACCCTTATGCTTTATGACGGGGAGCCTTATACGGATGAGGCCGAGGGTGTCTGGCTCGAAGAATGGTTTGCCCGGACAAACAACATTCATATAGGCGATACAATTACGGTAAAAATCGATAGCCTTCGCATAGATGCAGTCGTTAAAGGGATAGTGGATGCTCCGGATTACGTGTATTACGTATCGGAATCCGATGTAATGTACCCGAACTATACAAAGTGCGGCCTTGCGTTCATGTCAAGCTCCATGTATCCGGACCCTGCACATATGATGTATAACCAGCTTCTGGTAGATGTACGCGACGAGATAAGCGATGATGAGAGTATATCAATTATAAAAGAAAAGCTTGAGAACGCCTTCGACCGTGAAGATATAGCGGTTACGGACAGGGATCAGAATTTAAGTTTTGCCACTTTTGACTCCGAAGTAAAGCAGCATCAGGCGATGGGGATCATGTTTGCAGTCGTATTCCTAGCCATAGCGCTTCTCGGAATAGTAACGACAATGGCAAGAGTTACAACGAGCCAGCGTACCCAGATCGGAACGCTGAAGGCTCTCGGCTTCTCAAAAGCATCCATTACTATGCACTATGTCTCATACGGATTCGTTATAAGTACACTGGGTTGTATCGCCGGTACATGGCTGGGACTTCTGACTCTTCCCCCGTGGATACTCGGGATGTTTGAGGGAAGTTACCTTGTCCCTGATCTTAAGGGAAGGCTTACAAAACTTGACGTTACCGCTACAATAATAGCCATTGCCGTATCCACCCTTGTAAGTTTCTTATCGTGCCGTAAGGAATTAAAAGATCCCCCCGCTGTAACCTTAAGGCCTCCGGCAGCAAAAAAGATACGTCATTCCGCACTGGAAAAGAGCAAACTATGGCTCAGACTTGATTTTTCCACGCAGTGGAACTTAAGGGATGTATTTCGAAATAAAATGCGAAGCCTTATGGGAATACTCGGTGTAATGGGCTGCTCGATGCTTCTCATATGTGGTTTCGGTTGTTTTGATTCCATCAACGGACTTCTTGACAAGATGTACGGGGAGCTGATGACCGCATCCAATAAGATAATGCTAAGTGCCGATGCCGGAAGCGGATATGCTTATGATCTTTGTACCGCATACAAAGGTCAGCTTATAATGGAAACGAGTGTCGAGTTCGTATCGGAGACAGCCAAAAAGAGCGGATCCGCAACCATTATAGATAACGGAAATTACGTCCACATTCAGGATAAGAACCTTAACCCGGTCAAACTCAACAAGAACGGGGTAGCCTTGACAAACAAGATGGCAAATCTCCTTGATGTCAAAGAGGGCGACTATATCAGATGGCACCTCGTCGGGGATGATAAATGGCAGACTACGAGAATCGCTCAGATATACAGGGATCCTTCGATCCAGGGAATAACAATGTCCCGTTCCGTGTTCGAGAATATGGAATACACGTTCAAGGCTACTTCTATCCTTACAAACATGAGCGTTGATAAGTCCCTGGTCGATGATGATGAAGTATCATCGATCCTTAATGTTGAAGACATGAAAACTTCGTTCGCGGAAACGCTTGAGATGATGAATGCCATGGTCTACATACTCGTAATAGCAGCCGTATTGCTTGGTGTTGTAGTCCTGTATAATCTCGGGGTTCTCTCGTTCGTGGAAAAGACGCGTGAAGTTGCCACGCTTAAAGTGCTCGGTTTCAAATCATCTTCGATCAGAAACATTCTTCAGAAGCAAAACATATGGCTTACCGTTATCGGCATCATCATAGGCCTGTATGCAGGTTGGGGGATGCTCTATGTAATCTGCACCACTGTGTCGGAGACGCTTGATATGTATCCGATCATCAATCTTCCGACTTACCTGTATGCGATCGGCGGAACATTTCTCGTATCGATATCAGTAAACTTCATGTTCTCCGGAAAAGTCAAGACGATCGACATGGTTGACGCGCTTAAGGGTGTTGAATGATTCTCACTACAGGCGTACGGTAAGTACATTAAGACCGAGTATGTTCTTGTATTCCGTATCGGGTTCGAGCTTGTAGATCATCCTGATTCCGATGTTCTTAGTTATGTCCTCGGGATCAACGATCCCTTTTCTCGTTGCCGGATCAAACGGGACGCAGTCATCCTTTATACGCATGATCACGTTGTCGTCTTTGTGGACTACACGGATATCCACGGAATGATTTTTCCTATCCTTTGTAAAACCATGGTCTACGATATTTCCTGCCATCTCTTCCAGAAACAGAGCTGCCAGATATGACCTTCTCGGATCAATGCCGCGACTGCGGCAAAAATCCTGTACGGCCTGCGATACCTCCACTACCTCATCTGCCTTTCTGACACTCAGATCCATTCTCTCGTCTTCGGCAAATCCGAAATCATCCGGTATTACCATCAGATCATCCATATTGCGGGGAATGCGTTTTAACTTGACAACAGAATAACCGAAAATGATCAGCGTTGTAACAACACCGTTTAATACATTCGCGATATAAACGCTGTTCATTCCGACAGGACGTATCAGCAGTGCTGTAAATAATGCAACGGAGATAACACCGTCGACTGCGGCAAGAACATGCACCAGTATATGCCTGCCCGCGCTTTGCGCGTATACGGTAAAGTGCAAGTATATGATAGCCAGCGGCATGGAAAGCGGAAGAAGCCTGAACCCCCATACCGTCATCATAAATACAGGATCCGACGGATCATCATAGTACAGCCGGGTAAGCGGCCGTGCGCACGCGATTATTATTAAACAGACAGCACACATAAGCGGTATGAAACGCCGGAACATATTGCGCATGACATCTGTAAGAGTCTGCCGGTCCTCCTCTCCGACGCTAATGCTTATTACCATTCTGGATACAGCCATCATTCCGCCGGGAAGTCCCCATGCCAGACGCAAAAGGCCGTCAGAAGAAGCAAGAGCCGAAACACCTGCCGCCCCGACATATGCCATCAACAGTGCATTGACAATGAATCCCCGGAGTGTCTGGTAGCCGTAGGATGCTGCCCCGGGAATACCGACCACGACAATATCCTTTGTCTCGCCCCAGTCAAGATGCTTTCCGAAGAAAGTCAGCTCTATCTTTCCGGAAAGGAATGCCTGCGCCTGAATCAGAAAATATACCCACAGGCCTATGGAAGACGCAAGAGCAAGTCCGAATGCCTGCATGTTCATCCGGGCAACAAAGACATAATTAAGGACAAGATTAACAGCTATATAAGAAAACGATGCGATCGTAGTCCTTCTCATCCGGTTCTCAAGAGACAGAAACGACGCAAGCTGGTTGCCGACTAACAGAGGGATAAGACCTATCGCCTGACCTATCAGATAACCGTTGAACAATTTGCGTATTTCCGGATCCTTTGCCATAAATCCTGTCAGATCAAACAGCCCGAGCACAAGATAAGTCACCATAAACAGAACTGCAATCATTATCGACAGGGCAATATCAAGCGAAAAGGTATTCTGAACTTTATCATGCTCACCCTTCCCCATGTATTTACCGCATATGATCGTCGCACCGCCTACAAGCATTGTAGACAGTGCATATATCAGCATATTGATGGGATTGTACAATCCGACCGCCGTCATCGCGGATACGCCGACAAAGTTAGTGGCAAACAGTCCGGAAACGATCGCGTTGATCGATCCTATAAGTGCCAGGAATATCTGCACAGGCAGAAGCCTGAACAAGAGCTTTGACGTAAGTCTCATATTGGAATTTGTGCTATTCATCCTATCATCCTTGTAATGCCCGCCTTCGCAGCGCTTATATAGCATGCGGTCGCCTGACGGGGTAAAAACCCAGTGAAGATTATAGCATATTAGTGTGCATTAATGGTATAAATTGTATTCATTAAATTGCCGATAAATATAATAGAAGGAGAATATCATCACTGTTACAGGGAAAGGATTCCCGCACACTTGCCGCAAGTTGTGAAGGCACTACAAGGAGGTAGGCCATGACAGAATATACGAGAGATGATTACAGAAAAATAACAGGCATCAGCCTTACCAACCGTACCGGCCCCGATTCCGGAGGATCGGGCGGACAATACCGCGACGGTCGTCACAAAAGGGGCGGCGGAGCTTTTGCGAACATTCTCGCAACCGAGCGATCCAGGGATGCCGGTAATATATCCGTCAAGAGCTCCGGATACGGTCCGAAAGGCCTGCCTGTAAACGTTATGATCCAAATGAAAGATTATACATATCAGTGATCCAAAGATGGAGCAACAGATAATCCGATCTTCTCATTATAAGGGATAAGTGTTGCCTGTACGGCATGGTACAGATCCGACTTGCCCGGCCATACAGTACCGATCAGACGGTTGCTTTGGTCAAGCTGATGGAACCACGATCCCTTTTCATGATCCACAACCTTTTCATCAAGATATTCCATGAACATTGCATAGTCCGCAGCATACCTGTCAGATCCGACAGTACGGTACAGAACCGCTGATGTGTTGATCGCTTCCGCAAGCGTCCAGTGCATCCGGTCATGTACGACAGGCTTTCCGTCCCAATCTGTCGTATAACAGATACCGGGAGCCCCGTCTGCTGCCCATCCGTCCTTAACGGCGCGATCGTACAGCTTTTGCGCCGCATCCGTGTATTTTTGAGTCTTGCTCTTATCATCCTTAAATGCCGAAAGAGCATACTGGACAGTCAGCCTTGCCCACTCTATACCGTGTCCCGGCGTTGCTCCGAATGGTTTGAACGGATCATCCGGCTTATCACGGTTAAGCATCAGATCCGCTTTCCACTCTTTTGTATAATGCTCCGGTATGCGCCAGTTATTTTCTTCGGCCCATTTAATGACATGATCGATAATGCTGCCCGCTCTTACCCTGTATTTTTCATCATGCAGAACATCGGCAGCAGCAAGAAATGCTTCAACCGTGTGCATATTCGAGTTGATGCCCCTGTAATCGGAAAGCTCGGTAAAATCGGTATTCCATGTATCCCTTGCCAGTCCGTTCTCTTCGTCCCAGAAGTACCTGTCATACGTATCAAGCGCTTCCTTCAGCAGCTCATCAGCCCCGTCCGCATGAATAAGGCTTGCGGATGTAGCTGCCAGTATGACAAAAGCGTGCGCATAGCACTGCTTGTCGGGAAGGATCTTCCCGTCGGCAGTTATTCCGGCGTACCATCCTCCTGCCCGGTCATCATGCAGCTCTCCCCGGATACCTTTTAATGCAGACTCGACAAGCTGCCGGCTGCCCTTGTGTCCGAGAAGTTCGCCCATACTGTATACATGAGTCATGCGGCACGTTATCCATGTCTCACGGGGTCTGTCACGCCATGGTGTGCCATCATCTCCGAGGTAGTATGCCCCGCCTTCGGGAGAGGTAAATCCGTGTCCGAACGAGAGAAGGTCATTACGCAGATCGAGCATGAACTCCCTGTTTTCGGCTGTATCTATTTCGTATTTCTTCATTGTCAGCCCTCTTTCTTACAATAATCACGGTACTTCCGGCAAACGGCAGAAATACTCTGTCGTTCACTATATGGAATGACTACTGATTGATCATGAAATTCAGCAGACGATCGATATCTTCCGGCTCATATGCAACAAGCTCGAGCTCTTTGATAGTACCGTCCGAGAAAATGTTTGCAAGTGAAACATACTGCGAAAGTTTGCTCTTAAGGTTGAGTCTGTCGCCCTCACCCGTTACAAGTTCAACCTTTCCTTTGCATTCGTCAATAACCTGGAAAAACTTTGTTGTGTCTTTGATGTTTTCTACTTTCATGTAAATTCTCCTTTTTGATAATATCAATTACAGCCAATAACGTTCATAACCTCATCTGGCGTCGGCATTACTCTTAATGCGCCCCGTCTCGTAGTGATTATCGATGCAGCCGCATTTGCGAACGTGAGCATTTCCTTAAGTGTCTTCTCATCGATATTCTTAAGACCGCATTCAAGAACATAATGCAGTATGCATCCTCCGAACGTATCACCTGCTCCTGTTGTCTCTATCGTATCATTTCTGAGAAACGGCGCGGCTTCTGCTTTGATATAGTCCGTTTCTTCGGGATATTTCCTGTAGAATCCGAGGCTGCCGGCCTTACCGAGAGAGACCGTCACAAGTGATACATTACTGTGATCATATATCCAGTCTACACCTTTTGTATAATCTTCACAACCCGTAAGCCATTGTATCTCATTATCGGATATCTTGAGAACGTCGCAATATTCCAGACCTTTGATCACCTGCGCCTTTGCATCTTCCATACTGTCCCATAGCGGTTCTCTTATATTGGGATCAAAAGATATCACGGCGCCGGCCTTCTTTGCCTCATCCAGTGCAAACAATGTTGCCGACCTTACAGGCTCATGCGTCATGGACAATGTTCCGAAATGGAATATCTTTGCCGAGCGTATAAGCCCGGTGTCCACATCTTCCTTCCGAAGCATCATATCCGCTCCGGGATTACGGTAGAAAGAAAAATCCCTGTCGCCGTCCTCGAATGTTTTGACAAAAGCAAGTGTCGTACGTGCGGCTGCATCCATTATCAGCCCTCTTGTATCTATGCCTGCCTTCCCTATCACTTCTTTGAGCTCATGTCCGAATATATCATCTCCGACCTTTCCTATAAAGGCCGTTTTATGATCAAGCCTGCACAGCATGGCAAGAACATTGCATGGTGCTCCTCCCGGGTTTGCCTCATAGAGCGCATTGCCCTGACTGCTCTTACCGTTCATTGTCATATCTATGAGTAATTCTCCAAGAGCTACTACGTCATATATCTTATCCAATATCTGATCCTCTTCTATATTATAATTTACCGGATTATCACGACCTCAGGTATTCACTCGGTCTGGCAAGCACCTTGTCGGTTGCTATTGCCGCAGCTCCGAGCAGTGTGGGATCCACTCCCAGTTCCGACATCTCTATCCGTACATTTTCGTATATTTCCGGCAGTACCCTGTCCCTTACGGTTTCTTTTATCGTTTTGAGAAGTTCTTCTCCTCCAAGCGACAGAATATCCCCTATCACGATGATATCCGGATTATAGGCATTCATAAGACTGATACATCCGTACCCGAGATACCTGCCGATCTCGCTCGTTACCTTAACGGCACGTTTGTTTCCGGCCCTTGCTTCCCTGAAAATATCCTCACAGGCTTCCGACCTGCTTGTATACTTCCTTCCTGCAAGTTCCGGCATTTCATGTGCTGCCATATTAAGCATCGCCGATATATTGCAATAAAGCTCCAGACATCCCCTGTTTCCGCACTCGCATTTCGGTCCCGTGATATCAACGGTTAGGTGGCCTACCTCACTTGCAATACCCTTCATTCCCAATAAGAGACTGCCGTTATCGACAACTCCGGATCCTATTCCTTCACCGGCCAGCAGATACGCCAGTGTGTTGTAGTTACCAGAATGCCTTCCAAACCACCATTCCGCAAGTGCACCCGAATTGGCATCCTGCTCGATAAACAGAGGCTTGTCAAACTCATCCTCGAATTCGGTTATAAAATTGACATTGTCCCAGCCGGACATAGAGGTCAGCAGCGCTATGCGGCCTTTTTCCCGAAGATACGGACCGGGAACCGCCATCCCGATGGCCACGGCATTTTTGTATTTCTTCAGGGTGGATCGTATCTGATCCTTCATATCCTCCAGAACATCCCTTGGATCCCTTTCCGGCTCAAATTCCGTCTGCCGCGTGGAATAGAGCTTACCGGAAATATCAAACACTCCAATGGCGAACATCTGTCTCGAGAACTTGACTCCGATGATCTGTTTATCTTCGGAATTAAGCCTTAAACCTATAGACCTTCTGTTTCCGTTCCCCTTGATCGTCCCGACCTCGGATACGATACCCATATCAATGAGTGCTGCCGTGATCTTCGTTATTGACGCCTGAGTCAGGCCGGTGATCCTTGCAATATCCGCACGTGAGTATACATCCTGCTGAAGTATCCTGACGATCGCGGATCTGTTCATTTCGGTAAGATCACTGTTGTTGCTGCCTGTCAGATTCTTCTCTGTCATTGAACCTTTCCGTTTCCTCTGCAATATCATTTATAATATCAAATGAATGCTCACAATTGCAGTAATACAATAAGAGCTTTGTTGCAGCAAACGCCCTTGATCTAATACGTTTACTGTAAAAAACTGCCGGCAATACGCAACGCAATTGCCCCGTACTGCCGGCATAAGGAAAAAGAATTATGAATCTTGGAATCTGCAGGCCTACTGGATATTATCCTTATTTAAAACTGTAACGCCGGTATCTACTACCTTGCCGCCAAGGCTCTCGCCGTTAACTGCGGAAACAGCTGCCTTTACGCCTTCACTTCCCATAACGTCAGGATTCTGAGCCATTGTGCACAGAAGGTTGCCGTCAACGATGAGGTTCTTGATCGAATCGGACTTATCAAAACCTACACCAACGATATCGCTTCCTGCTGCCTTGATGGCATTTCCTGTACCTGTCGTTGATCCTTCATTGGCACCGAAGATACCTACAACACCCTGTGTAATATAGTTTTCTGCGATTGACTGTGCCTTTGCAGCATCGCCGTCACAGTACTGTGTCTCAAGAATATTGTAATCTGTTCCCTCAAATGCGCTTCTGAATCCTGTCTCACGGTCTACGCATGACTGAGTTGAAGCATTAACGTTTACGATACCGATATCGCCGCTGTCGATGCCCTTTGCCTGGAGTTCCTTGAGCATCTCTTCGCCTGCTGTCTTACCTGCTGCCTCGTTGTTTGTAGCGAATGTAGCTTCAGCTTCAACGTTAGCGGGTGAGTCAACATATATGATCTTGATGCCTGCGGAAGTTGCTTCGTTAAGTGCTCCGGAGATAGCATCCGGTCCGTTTGCAGCAACCAGAATTGCATCGTATCCGCCTGCAACTGCGTTGTTAACACACTCGATCTGCTTGGAGTCATCCTTGGTGTCAGGAGACATGAAATCAACTGTTACTCCCTCAGCCGCAGCCTCAGCCTGTGCTCCCTCGTTAAGGGTTACCCAGTGCTGATCGATCGAATCCATTGTTATAAGAGCGATCTTAATGTCTCCGGATGCTGCAGGTGCTGCCTCATCTGTCGAAGCCTCTGCTGCAGGTGCTTCTGCTGCAGGTGCAGGTGCTGCTGTTGCGCAGCCACCCAGTAATGACGCTGTCATACATGAGCCCAAAATCAATGCTAATAATCTCTTGTTCATAGTATCCTCCTTAAAAAATGTAATAATTACACTCTATGATTTTGCGCCGCAATCCGACGCGCGCAGTCGTTTCGCGGCGTAAAGTCCCTGATCATTCCTTACGGTTTCTGAGTACAGATGCAAGAACAGCCGCTACAACCATAACACCTACGACAATTCTCTGTATTCCCACCTGTGCGCCTATCATATTAAGGCCGTTCTCAAGAGTCTGCCATACCGCCGCTCCGGCAAAGGTTCCCAGAAGGATTCCGGATCCGCCGAGAGGAGATACGCCTCCTATAACGCCGGCGGCAACACCGTACATTTCGTATACGTTACCTGCTTCCATATTTCCCATACCTGCCTGTGCGCATAAGATGAACCCGACTACCGCACCGCAGAATTCACTGACAAGATAAGCTTTCATTGTCGTCGTAACAACGCCCACGCCTGATAATTTGGCCGCTTCAACATTCGATCCTATAGCATAGATATGGCGCCCGCTTCTCGTCTTGGACAGATAGAAGTAGAACACGATGAATATTATCAGAGCGATCCAGAACGTATTATACAGTCCCAGGAATTTGCCGTAATAGAAGAAGTTCTGATACTTGTCTGCCGTTCCCTTTCCAAGCACTATACCGATATTGTCCGTATTACGGTTACCGTTCACGATATACGCAATACCTCTTGCAATGAACATCGTTCCGAGTGTGGCGATAAAGGGGGGCAGCTTGAACTTTCCTACAAGTACACCGTTTACAACTCCGATCGTCAGCGAAACTGCCAGCGTAATAAGCATCGCCAGGACCGGGTTGACGCCGAGTGTCATCAGCGTAGCGGACATCATGGCACTCATTCCGACAACGGCACCGATCGAAAGGTCAATGTTTCCCGTTATCATTACATAACTCTGTCCGATACCTATAAGCAGATATTTGGACATCGAGCGAAGAAGATTCATTATATTCTGGCCGGAGAAAACCTTGGGCTCCATAATGCCGAAAGCCACATATATCACTATCAGCCCGGCAAACGCCGTAAGCGCGGCACCCATTCCTTTCACCCGCAATAATTTTTTAAAAAATCCGGTCTTCTGATTTCCTTCCATCTTCCGATTCCTCCGCCTACAATTTACTCTCAAACTGGGTCGCGTATTTTAATATCTCATTCTGTGTCGTCTCATTTGCCATGAGCTCACCCGTTATGCGTCCGTCGCACATAACGATTATCCTGTCGGCTATCCCGAGTACTTCGGGAAGTTCCGACGAGACAAACATAACAGCGATACCCTGCTCTTTCAGTTTATTCATGATATTGTATATCTCTACCTTTGCACCGACATCTATTCCTCTTGTCGGTTCATCGAACATTACGACTCTCGAATTCCTGGCAAGCCACTTTCCGACAACAACCTTCTGCTGGTTTCCGCCGGATAACGAGATCGCATCGATATCAACGTTCGGGGTCTTGATCGACAGGTTCTGTACAGCCTCGTCGCAAAGCCTGTTTTCCTTGTCTTTGTTAATAACCCCGCCTTTATTACATACAAGATCAAGATTCGGAAGGGCAAGATTCTCACGTATAGAAAGCTTGGTGCACAGACCGTCCTTCCTTCTGTCCTCCGGAGCCAGAACTATTCCGGCCTTTATCGCGTCTGCGGGACTGTTGATCACAACCTCCCTGCCATCCAGTATGATGGTTCCGCTCTCCTTCTTGTCCACGCCGAAGATAGCTCTCGTCGTTTCCGTTCTTCCGGCGCCCATCAGTCCGGCGAAACCTACAATCTCCCCCTCATATAATGAGAAATTGATATTTCTGACGCTCTTTCCCGCATTCAGACCGCTTACTTCGAATATCTTCCTGCCCTTTGGACAGCTGACTCTTGGGAACTTCTCCTTGATCTCACGTCCGACCATGTTCGCAATGATTTCATCCATCGTAAACGACGTAAAATCACCCGATGTGATATATTTGCCGTCACGCATGATCGTTACGCGGTCGGTAATATGCGAAAGTTCTTCAAGCCTGTGGGAAATGTATACTATACCGCATCCCTGGCTCTTTAATCTCTCGATTATGGCGAACAGTTCCTTGATCTCTCTTGATGTGAGCGCGGAAGTCGGCTCATCCATTATGAGTATCCTGGCATTTACCGACAGAGCCTTGGCGATCTCTATCATCTGCTGCTTGCTGACCGGAAGATTCCCTACCGTTTCCCGGGGATCTATATCCACGCCAAGCTCGTCAAGGTACTTGCGGGCAATGCTTTCCATCTCGGAATTGTTAAGAACTATACCTTTAACATGTTCTCTTCCCAGAAACATATTCTCCGCAACGGTAAGATCCTTGCACATGTTAAGTTCCTGATGGATTATCGCCACTCCGGCATCCCGTGCCTGTTTGGGGTTAAGGGTCTCATATTCCCTGCCCATGATGGTGAGCTTTCCGTCGTCCTTCTCATAGACTCCGCTCAGTATCTTCACAAGGGTGGATTTTCCGGCACCGTTTTCACCAAGTAAAGCCATGACCTCGCCGCTTTGCACTTCAAAGCTGACATCGTCAAGCGCCTTTACTCCGGGGAAACTTTTCATTATATGTTCCATGGAAACTAAGACTTCACCCATTGCTCCTGTCCTTTCAAATACATTACGGAGTTAATTACTTAACTCCGTTAATACATTAACTCTTTTATGGAAATGTGTCAATCAAAATCATTCCCGATTGCAATTCTTGTCTGTATTGCACAAAAATCAATAAATTAATTTTACATTTTAAGCATTTAAAAAATCCCCCGAAGGGGCTTCCCGATTTACAACCTGGCGATCCGCAGCAGATCGGTAAATTTCATGATCGTGTGATCCGGCGAGATTCCGTGTCCGAATCCGAACGCGGCGTGGATAAATGCCACACCCGCCTGTCGGCTTGCGATCTCGTCTTTTTCGATATCTCCGACATAGACAGGATCATTCATGTTGTTCCTGTCGGCAACAAGTCTGATGTTGCCGGCCTTGAGCATCCCGGTATCCCCGGGACAGACATGATCGATAATATAAGGTTCTATGCCTGTCATCCTCATGACAAGCTCTATATACCCGCTCTGACAGTTACTGACGATCGCGATCTTATGATCACGCGAGAGCGTCTCGATCGTCTCCTTCATCCCCGGATATACATATCCGCCTTCCCTTTCAAGATATTCGAATTCATATTTGCTGCACAGCGGTTCAAATGCATCTATATCATCATCCGATGCATCCGGAACGATATTCCTGAATATCTCATTCATCGGAAGCCCGAACAATCTCTTAAGATCCTGTGCCGTGACGGTATTGTCATATCCTTGTTCACTAAACGCCCTGTTCCAGGCATCCTTGACAACCTCCGTCGAATCCCAGATCGTTCCGTCTATATCCAGTATTATTCCGTCATACATTACTGATTGGCAAGCTCCTTCAGTTCGTCGAGCATTACGCGGGCGTCATCGTATGACGCAAACTGGCACGTTCCGACCTTCCTGTGGCCGCCGCCGCCGTATTTGAGGCATAATTTCCCGACATCAAGCGTTGCCGACTTGTTGATTATGCTGTATCCGACAGCGCAGGCGAGCCCGTTTCCGCCCTTTCCGGGTGTCATCCATACGGAAATATTCTGGTCGGGGTACATGCTGTATATCAGGAAACGGTTCCCGGTATAGATCGTCTCAACCCCTCTCAGATCGGTTACTATCAGGTTGCCGAACACCTCCGTATGCTCCGTTACCATCTCTTTGAACCTTCTCGTCTGCTCCTCGTACAGTTCTATTCTCTCCACAACATCGGGAAGTTCAAGAATCTCTGCCGTTGAGAGCTTTGCGCACGCAACCAGAAGCTTCTCCATAAGCTGGTAATTACTGATCGTAAAGTTACGGAATCTGCCGAGTCCCGTTCTCGGATCCATCAGAAATCCGACCAATATCCACCCTTTGGGATTCTGTATCTCGTCTATTGTAAGATTACCGGAATCAACCTTATCAACCGCTTCCATCAGATCATCGAATTGCGGGAACTTTTCCCTGCCGCCGTAATACTCGTATATTACTCTCGCACAGCTCGGAGCCGAAGAATCACACCTGCCCTTGTATCTGCCCTCGAGCCGGTTCCTCTCTTCCTCACTCGAATGATGGTCAAACCACAGTCCGCATCCCTCAACATAAGGAACGTTTGCCAGACAGTCATCGCTTGTTATCTCCACGATACCATCCTGCAGATCCTTCGGGTGGGCAAACTTCCAGTTATCCATATCGACAACTCCCGCCTCGAGGAGCAGCGCTCCGCATGCAAGTCCGTCAAAATCAGATCTCGTAACTAATCTCATAACGCATTCTCCTTTTTCTTATCATACTTATCTGTCCCGTTCGGCAAGACCGCCGATAAGTCCGGCAAGAAAATGTCCGCTTTCCGTATCGCTTCCGCGCATGCCCGACAGCTTTCGAACGGCTCTGTCAGTTATATTTATCACGTCTGTCTTCGCAGTGTCGATCCCGACAAGAGACACATACGTGGCCTTACCGTTTCGCTCATCGCTTCCGACAGGCTTTCCGATAACATCCCCGGTACCCTCCACATCAAGTATATCGTCCCTGATCTGAAAAGCAACTCCTATATCTCCCGCAATATCACCGATCTGCCCGATCTCCTCATCCGAGGCTCCCGCAAGGATGGCTCCGATCATCATTGACGACTCTATCATCGCGGCAGTCTTGTTCTCATGTATATATCTGACGGTATCCATTGTGACCTTGCCGGCAGGATTTTTCTCGGACTCGATATCCACGACCTGCCCTCCTATCATACCGTAGATTCCTGCCTTGCCGGCAAGTATCCGAAGAGCCTTCGCGACCTTTGATGACATTTCAAGCTCACCGGCACAGTCAGCGCCGGAATCCGATATGATATCAAACGTGCGAAATGCGGTCTCAAATGCATAATTGAGGAGCCCGTCGCCCGCAAGTATTCCCATCGCCTCCCCGAACATGGCATGTGTACTCTTCTGTCCCCGCCGCATGTCATCATTATCCATGGCGGGAAGATCATCATGGCAGAGGGAATATGTATGTATCATCTCTATCGCTGCCATAAACGGATGCACGATCCTCTCGTCGCCACCGGGCGCAAGCATCCTGTAAGTCTCAAGCATCAGCATCGGGCGCAGACGTTTCCCGCCTGCATGGATACTGTAATTCATCGCCTTCATCACAGAAGCTGCCGGACCTTCTTCCGCCGGAAGATATGTATCGATCATGGCATCGATCATTTGTGCCTTTTGGCTGATCTGTTCCTTTATATCCGTCATCTGCCGTTACTCCCGTATTGCCTTCCGGTTACTGCCGCATGCTCTTGCAAGCGCTGTAAGCTTCAGATCCGTATTATAGAAATCTTTGGTCGTACATCCCGCTCTTCCGCCTCCGGCACAGGCGCACGCACATGCACACGCGCACGATGATGCACACGCACATGACGAATGATGCCCGCCACCGCCGCTACGTCCCGTACCTGACGGCGCATGGTAATGCGGGTTCGGCACTCTTACGGAACTGACCCTTATAAAGGTATTGGGAGCGGATCCGTACCTGTATTCTCCGTTTTTATTAAACGATGCCGCTTCTTTTTCCTCTTTCTTCAGCTGTTCTTCCGTAATGGTCTCTTCACTCTTGACAAGCGACTTGCCGCAGTATTCGCAGTACTTTGCCCCTTCTTTTCTGGGGGCTCCGCACCCCGGACATGCATCGTAATACGTTACCTTGACACGGGTGGTCTTCTCTATCGTGCGTTCGCCGCCATTAAACCCGCGATGCCCTGAATATATTATCCATATCGGAAGCGCGATAGGTAAGATTATAAACGCGATCACGACAACAAACCCGATAATCTCATACAGTATATCGGACAGACCTCCGTTTGTATCATCGGCGGCGTTTTCCTCACTCTTTGAAAGGTCAAAATCATACGCGTCGTTCGGATATGTCATTGTAACCGTGAAATGCTCACCCTTGCCGAGACTGCCTTCCCATACATTATAGCCGTCATCGATCAGGCATTCCGGGGTAAACGATATACAGTTCTCGTTGTTCCACTGTATCGTAAAGCTGTCTACCCGGATATCGTCAAACCAGCCGGGCGTAAAGGAGTAAACGGTCTCCCCGGCGGTAAGCTTATCGACCTGATACATATAGTCCTGAACTACCAGAAAATCAATGCTTGCAACCTCTCCTTCATAATAATCCCTGTCCAGATACACCTCAACGTAACTGCCGGACTGATCGATATGATCCACGGTACTGCTGATCCCCTGTGTCATAACAACATGGCTGTTCGGTACGCCTACCTTTATCCACGTTAGCGGTCCGATCCCCGAACCGGAATCAAGAACCTTCCAGTCTATATGATAATTGATGTTAACGGTCGCGTCCTGATTGACGTCAACTGTTATCGTATAATCGAGTATCTCATCGGTATCTGCCATTACGGGCACGGCGAACAGGAGTACACATGCAAGGAGGCTGATCACAAATCCGGTTATCTTACCTCTCATCTTCTCCCCCTTTCGCCGTTGACCTAGTCCGAAGCGGACATGTGGCGGTCATAAGACCGGCATGATATCTGATATTCTTGCATTTTCCGCTGTTCCATATCCGGTCCCAGTCATCACTTAGAAAATTACCGAGATTATCATCCGACAGCCAGCTCTGGCACGGCACTACGTTTCCGCCCGGTGTTATTGCCATATTGGAAAGACAGGCTCCGCATGTCGGGGTCGGAAGACCGTTTTGTGCGAAGAATTCCTCATCTATCCACCCCGGTGAAGTAAAGCTTATCTCCATGCCGTTCGAGTATGCGTAATCGACAGCTTCTTTGAGTATCCCCGTTATCTCTTCCCTTGAAAGCTGAAGGTCGCCGGATTCGGGAAGCGCTGCATTCCCCGTGGTTATGAGTCCCGAACATGTAACGTATGTCACCCCGAGTTCATGCAGAAACTTAAGGGTTGTGACATAGTCTTTGTTAAGCGTGCACAACGGAGTATTGATACTTAAGTTAAGACCGGCCTCAAGGGCGTTTTTGATGCCGTCAAGAGTCTTATCGTACATATCCGCTCCCACAAGCTTATTATGAACCGCCTCGTCACACGAGTAAAATGTTATCTGTACGCTGTCAAGGGAAACCTCTGCCAGCTTCCTGCAATATTCCTTCGTGAGCCTGATCCCGTTCGTGTTAAGCCTCGTCACGAACCATTTCGAATACTCTATGAGCTCCGGCAGATCCTCTCTCATCGTCGGCTCTCCTCCGGTGAAAGTCACCTGCGGAATGCATTCGCTTCTGCATTTATCTATTATCTTCTTCCACTCTCCGGTTGACAGCTCCTCTTCTTCCGAGTGTACCTGCCCTGCGGCATAACAGTGAAGGCAGTTCTGGTTACAGTGCCAGTTTCCGTCCTTTGTCATCGCGGACACAAGGAGATCCATTCTGTGCGGCGCGCGCATATTTTCCGCGTACTCTCCCAGACTGATGTATTCTATCTCTTCATCGGGCTTTTCCCCGTACGCGATCTGCCTGAAAGTGTTCATTATCCTGAATATATCTTTTTTCAGAACGGATCTTAATATAAGAGGATAGACTCTCCGGGCAGAAGCAACGGTATCACCGATGATCTTCGCGGTATCTTCCTCACTTATCGGTCTGCCGCTGTATTCATTGACATGGTCGATAAGCATAGACAGAAGGATCGCCCATGACACATTGATCGGGATTATATCCTGTCCGTTGACTATGACTACGCTTCCCACAGGTTCGCCGTCATTATCGTATTTCGGCGGCACCATATGAATGCGGACAACGCCGGGACCTTCGGGATTAAGCGTAGTGTGCTTTACCTCATTCATATTATCCGTTATATAGTTCTTTACTCTTTTCGGGGTCTTCAATCAGGCTACCTCATTCATTCGGTTCTTCTATTGACATATTGCTGCCCGGTCTGTTCTTGCATTTATACATCCGGGCATCTGCGCGTTTATATATCGATTCATACCCGGGCATATCCTCTCCCTCTTCATTCGTGACGATAACCGCACCGAGGCTTATCGTAACGCTGCCCTTCGGAACATTTTCAAGTTCGATCCTCGCGATATTTTCAAACAGCCTTGCGATCCTTATCTTCGCCAGGTCTGCAGTCACGACATTTCTCATATAAATGGCAAACTCATCACCGCCGAGGCGCATGAAGATATCTTCGTCCCTGAAGCTTGCCCTGACCGCCCTTGCCACTGCCACGAGAGTATCATCTCCGGTCTGGTGTCCGTATGTATCGTTTATCTGCTTGAATCCGTTTACATCAAACAGGCAGTATATTCCCGGAACGCGCTCCCCGAGCAGCAGCTTTATCTGTGACTCTCCGCACCTTCTGTTCGCAATCCCCGTAAGGGCATCCGTCTCCGACAATATCCTGAGCTTATCCTCGAGTATCTTGCCATTCGTTATATCAGTATAGCACGTAACAACGATCTTTGTGTTGTCCAGAAGGTCAACTCTCTTGACATCTCCCATAAGATATCTGGTGACGCCTTCCCGTCCGTCCGGATTGACAACAAGCTGATACGTTCCGCTGATACCTTCATTCCTGACATCCTCATACAGCTTTTCGACCTCTTCCGTATGCTTCAGATCCTTGCCACCGAAAAAATCATACACATTCCTGCCTATCGGATCCTTGCCGGTATTACCGAACATTTCAAGCACCGCATCATTTGCTTCTATTATATTGAACTTATCATCAACCGCGACAAGTCCCACAGACTGCATCTTGATAAGCTCGGCCAGCAGGGTGTTTTCATTCCTGTACGCCCTCGAAAGAGCATCTTCATACTCTTTTTCCTTCTTCTTCTGTTCATCGACCGACCTGACGGCCAGAAGAACCTTTCTGAGGTTTCTTTCGGGATCACGTTCGGCTGCTATATATGTTGCCGTACACCATCCTATACTGTCAGAGTGATAGGTGTCGCTGATGCTCCTTCTGTTAGCCATCTTGTCCGGAAGAAGGTTAATATCCGCGAAATCGGCGACCTCTTCCGCATATTCGCTGTCGGCAACTTCCGAGAATATTCTGAGGATATTATCGCGTATCGGTACATCATTCTCCAGGAGACTTTCCAGATACGGATCCGATTTGATCACAACAGTCTCACCGCTTTTAATGTCTATCATAAGGATCGATGCATAACTGTCGCTTAGCGCCTCAAGCGCCATATACATCTCTTTTGAGATCGTCTCGTACTTCTGGGAATTATTGATCTTCTCTATGACCATCATTCCGTTGAACAGATATACAACGGAAGCCAGTATGCCAAGAACCGAATATGGCGCATAGGGATACAGTATCTGCAGGGCTTCAAACACCACCGGGATCAGCGTGCATCCCGTGACAAGTACAAGATAGCGCCTGTCGTTTGCTCCCCTGTTCTTCACACTCAGGTACAGGACGGTTGCCACCGGAATGAGCAGATAGATCAGCCTGATCACGAAAATAAGCTTTCTGAAGGGGCCTATATAAAATACAAGATCGGCATCGATGAAGTATATTGTATGCCCGGTTATCTGGGTGATAAGGATCAGTAACCCTGCCGCCAGCGGAACAGACTGAAATATCATCTTCCTGCGGTCTTCCTCTATCCCGAGATAACCGGTCAGAAATATACACCAGCATGCAACAGTAAACAGACCGAGAAAACAGATGATAAACGTGACAACATTAAAGCACGTTCTCCCGAGGTTAACGGTACCGTCTGCCATGATTCCCCAAAGGGCATCAAAAAGGTCATAAGCGACACACATGACCAGCATGAGCGAAAAGTACCTGCCGGGCACATTATTATTATCATATATACCTTTACTGCATTTTAGTATGGCTAAACAGACAAGGGCGCTTACAAGCGCCGTTACTCCGTATACGCTTCCTTCCAACATAATACTCAGATTCTCCGCTATGATCTCCCGGGAATATTATGATACCACGGCGGGAGCACAACATCAAAGCACTGTCCCCTGTGTCTTATCTGGATTCCTCTTATCATCTTCCTGACAAAGACCGGGAAATGATCCATTACAAACTGCTTGATCCGGAGGGATCTTTCGGTCCTCTCAAGCTCCGCTCCGGTATGATGGTATTTCCCGTGATCCTTAAGGATCGCGGCGCTTTCCATCAGGGTGTCATGATAGTTGACGCTTGAGGTTCCGTCCGCGCTTGTAATACACACAGTCGCAGCACAGTCGCAAAATGCCGCGTCAAGATCATGCGCCGTAAGGAGAAAATCATAATCCGCGCTGTATCTGTACGATGTGTTAAACGGATGTTCCCTGACAAAACCTGATCGTGCAAATACTGACTGATGCGAAAAGGGCATCTTTTCCTCTATAACTTCGAGAGATTTGGGAAACAGGAAAAACCTTCCGTATTCATAAACCGCACAGTCACCGTAGACTATAGCCGGCATCTTATCCCGGGGATATCGGGCGATCACGCCGGCAACATGGCTTAGTACATCCGCTCCGTAGAAACAGTCCCCTGCGTTCATGAAGTTGATATAGTCTCCCCGCGCAGATGACGTAGCCTTATTCATTGCATCATATATGCCGCCGTCCGGCATGCGGTTATATATTAATTCTATATTACGGGCGGCAAATCTCTCGCTGTAATCTTTTATGATATCAGGGGTGCTGTCAGTCGAATCCCCGTCCTGGATTATATATTCATAATCATCGTAATCCTGCGCCAGTACAGACTCGATCGTAAGCGGCAGCACATCTGCAGCATTATAGCATATTGTGATCACGCTGAACTTAATGTTCATGACTATACGATACCTATCTCACAAACAGATAATAGAGCCTTGCAAAAGCTTTAAGGGTGTGCGTGCGGATCAGCCTGACAAACAGCCACACGCCCGCGCGGTGCCGCAATTGGAGCTCTCTCGACCTGAAGATCCCCACATAGGGATTGTTGTAATAGCCCGGCAGTTTTTCCGAAACGATGCGCTGTGTGTAATCACACAGTTCATTTATAAGCGCCCCCTCGTATTTGCATCCCCTGTACTGATGAAGCGCGGCCTGCATATGTTCACGGTTTCCCAGGAATATAAAATATGTCAGGAAACTGATCACCGTAAACACATATACATCAGCATCATTCAGCTCGTCACTGTGCGCGTTGACGTAATCCATCGCTTCCTCGATGGCATCATACGGAACCTTCCCGCTCGTGACTTTTGAAGACATCGAACTGCCCGGATGGACAACCTGGAAATGCCCGTCATAGGGAAGGATCACCTGATTGCGTCCGAGAAACAGCGCCATAAAGTTAAACGGGTTATCCTCATACAGCTTGCCGGGCGCAAACCTTATATTATGCCTGTTCAGAAAATCAAGCCTGTATAGCTTGCCGTGAGGCGACAGCCTGCGGAGCGGATAATCCGGAAAACGGTCAACGGGATAATTGAGATTCTCCAGTACTTCTCCGTTTTCGTCAACGTAATGGGAGCCGCTGATTACGGTATCACTGTCATTCTCCCTCGCCGCAGTAATAAGCGTCTCTATATAGTCGACATCCGCGTAATCGTCGCTGTCCCAGAACAGGATATACTCGCCGCGTGCATTATCGAGCGCAAGGTTCCTTGCAGTCGACTGGCCTCCGTTCTCCTTGTGAAACACCCTGATGATACCCGGATGCTCTCTTTCGTAGGCGTCCAGAAGCTCCGGGGTGGAGTCAGTGCTTCCGTCATCGACCATTATGATCTCATAATCTTTGAACGTCTGCGCAAAGATGCTGCACATCGTCTTCTTCAGGTATTTTTCTGTATTGTAGCACGGCATTATGATCGTTACCGCCGGTCTGTCGGATATATCACTCATCTCATACTCTCTTGGTCAGTTTCCTGTACCCGCTGTAGAAAACGGCAAGGAGGCGGAACATCCTGTGCCTTATCAGAAACAGCGGTATCTTTCTTGCAAAGGTCAGATAATCTCCACGCAGCTGCCCAAATGCAGTGACATATGGTTCGCACTGCGCCTGCTGCGCCATCTTGCGTATACGCTTCGCAAACGGCTCCGGATTATGTGCGTTCAGATAGTCCATGTCCATGCTCTCAAGGTAGAAAAACATGCACCTCATGTAATACACCTGCATATACAGATCGCTTTTTCCGGATTCCGACAGGTGCCTTGCGATCGCATTAAGCGTTTCGGTGAACACCTCTATGCCTCCGGGTCTGTATATGTATGTCGCCGACGTATCCGTCTGCCTGTAATTATAATAGAATCTGTACAAAAACCCCACGGAAGACGCCTTGTCAAATACCCGCAGGTTAAACTCCATATCTTCTGCACGTTTGAGTCCGAGTGTATAGTACAGCCTGTTCGCGCGAAGAAAATCGCTCCTGTACAGCTTTGCGCACGCCGAACCCGCGGCATCCCCACTTGCCGGAGGGCACACATAAAACGGGAGCATACCGGCCATGCATTTAAACTGCACTTCTTCCATCCCGGCATCCGTAAAATGCGGTATATCACATACATATGGGGCAAATCCGTCCGTATGATCCTCATATACCCTGTTGATCCCGAACATCAGGACATCAAGGGCATTATCTTCCGCATATTCCGTTATCCCGCCAAAGCATTCCGGCTCCAGCGTATCGTCGGAATCCACAAATGTAACATATCTTCCCCGCGCGGCTTCAAGGCCGGTATTCCTTGCACACGCGACTCCCCTGTTCTCCTGATGGATCAGGGTGACGCTCTTTTCCCGAAAATCGTAACCATCAATATATCGGGCAAGTTCGTCCGCTGCCCCGTCATCCACGACTATCAGTTCATAATCCGCAAAGGTCTGGTTAAGAATGCTCTCAAAACATTCATGCAGATAGCTCCTGTCAACATTATAAACGGGGACTATGACAGACAGCATTACATCGTCCGCCATGACGGTCACTCCTCTTCTCTGGCTATGAAGATCGGCCTGTTTTTGGTCTCAAGATATGTTTTACCAAGATACGCTCCGACTATTCCGGTGCACATAAGCTGCGTTCCCGCAAAGAACACAACTATGCATATCATGGACGGCCATCCGTTTGTGGGATCTCCGAACAGAAGCGTTCTTATGACCACAAATATGATCAGTAAAAACGCAAAAGCAGTCACGATGAATCCGAGAGCTATCACGAATGAAAGCGGCGCGGTCGAAAAACCGAGGATCGCCTCAAGCGAGTATCCCATCAGTCCGAAGAACGACCACTTGGTTTCTCCGGCAACTCTTTCAACATTTTCATATTCGATCCATTTTGTCTTGAAGCCGACCCAGCCGTATATTCCCTTGGTGAAACGGTTATTCTCACCGAGCTCGAGTATCGCATTCACCATTTTTCTTGTCATTATCCGGTAATCTCTTGCTCCGTCCACGAACTCGACATCGCTGATCCTGTTCATGAGCCTGTAGAAGCATCTGGCAAGGAGAGAACGAATCTTGGGCTCACCCTTCCTTGTCACGCGTCTCGTTGCAGCCGAATCATATCCTTCTGCAGTTACGGCATCATACATTTCGGGGAGAAGCTCCGGGGGATCCTGAAGATCCGCATCCATACATACGACATAATCCCCTGCCGCTTTGGAAAAGCCCGCATATATTGCCGCCTCTTTTCCGAAATTTCTGGACAGCGATATGTAATGCACCCTCGCATCCCCTGCGCGAAGATCCTTTATAACGTCAATCGTTCTGTCAGATGATCCGTCATCCACAAATACATATTCGAATTCCACTTCCGGGAACCTGTCGGCAAAATCCTTCCCCACCTTCTGCATGGCGTCATAAAAGATCGGGATCGCCGCTTCCTCGTTATAGCTCGGAACAATGACTGATAATAAACTCATACTTTCTCCTGTTACAGCATACTGATCCGCTCACACGGTCCTCAGAACATCGCCGGGACTCACACATGAACCATCGATGCCGGCAAGCGTCACATAGATCACCTGGCATGCGTGCGGAGCACTCTGCTGGCTGACTCCGTCTTCGCTTTCGATCCTGACCACCCCGGCACGGATGTCTTCCCTTCCCTGCTTCATTATCTCTATCGTATCTCCGACACAGAATTTGTTCTTCTGGGTCAGCCTTATCCTGCCGTCTTCGGTCACTTCCTCGACTATTCCCAGGAATACGCTCTCGACGACATACGTACTGTTATCATATATCTGAGTGTTTGCGTCGGGTCTTCCGAAATAAAATCCCGTTGTAAACTGCCTGTATGTGCATTTGCCGATCTCGCTTCTGTACCACTCAAGATTCTGCCTGTACAGATCCGGCGATCTTAAATAGTCGTCGATCGCGTTTCTGTATGTTCTGGCTACGGTCGCAACGTAAAGTGCCGTCTTCATGCGTCCTTCGATCTTGAAGCTGTCGATCCCGGCATCCACAAGCTCGGGGATATGCTCTATCATGCACAGATCCTTGGAATTAAATATAAACGTTCCTCGATCCGTCTCCTCAAGAGGCATATACTCGCCGGGCCGCTCCTCTTCCATTACGGCATATTTCCATCTGCACGGATGGGTACATTCCCCGCGGTTGGCATCTCTTCCCGCCATATATGCCGACAGCAGGCATCTTCCCGAGTAGGAAATACACATGGCTCCGTGAATAAAGCACTCGATCTCCATATCCGAAGGGATCTTCCGGCGAAGTATCCGTATCTCTTCAAGAGACAGTTCCCTTGCGCACACGATCCTTTCGGCTCCAAGTTTCTTCCAGAACATGTATGTCATGTAGTTCGTGTTATTGGCCTGTGTACTTATATGAACGGGAATCCCGGGACATACTTCCCTCTCTATCGTAAACACTCCCGGATCGGCGATAAGTATCGCATCGGGATGCATTTGGGCGAGCTGTGCAAAATATTCCCTTATCGGATCCAGATCATGATCATGCGCGAATATGTTGGCGGTCACATATACTTTAACGCCGTGTTCATGCGCATATTCAATGCCGGCAGCCATTTCATCGGGCGTAAAGTTACGGGCTTTGGCACGCAGGCTGAATGATTCGCCCCCGATATATACCGCGTCGGCGCCGTAACAGACCGCCGTCTTTAATACTTCAAGGCTTCCGGCCGGCACCAGAAGCTCCGGTTTACGTTTATCTCTCATCGTTTATCCCGTCTGCCTTGACCGAGAGCGTCATCCCGTCCGCAACCGGAAGGATAGTAGTCACAAGATCCTCATCTTCCGAAAGAGTCCGGAGATATTCCCTCATCCTCGCGTGAATGGTCCTGTCTCTGCGTCTTACCGCAAACCTTGACAGAACAATGTCCCCGTCAAACAGGACATTATCCGATACAAGTATCCCGCCTTTTGCAAGCAGTCTCTTGCATACCGGAAGATAATTCGGGTACTGTGCTTTTGCGGCATCGATAAAGATCATATCGTAAGATCTTCCCTCTGCGGCAAGCCTTTCGATAACCTCCTGCGCATCCCCTTCGATAAGGGTTATGGCATCTTCAAATCCGGATCGCGCGATATTACGTTTTGCGTCGGATATGCGCTTCCGGTAATTCTCTATTGTGTCTATATGTACGCCACCGCCGTATGTTGCCATAAAAATCGCGGAAAATCCGGACGCGGTACCAAGCTCCAGTATCGATCCGGGTCTTGCGCTTGCAAGTATAAACTTCAGAAGGCTTTGTGCTGCGGGGCGTATTATCGGGATCCCGTCACGATGCGCCTCCTGTTCCAGTTCTTCAAGAAACGGCGTATTAAGACCGCTCATGGACTCAATGAACGAAGCGGTTCTTTCGTCTGTTATCACTACTGTCCACCGCCATCCTCTGACTCGGCATTTTCTATGACCGAACCTTCCTCGAAGGGATCATGAACCTCTTCACCGTCTATATCTTCGCCGTCCTCATCGCCTTCCCACTCTCCGGACACTTTGTCGAGCGCAGATTCGCCTTCGGTGAGAGGATCGGCCACGATCGCCTCTTCCTCTTCCCCGTCCTCTTCTGCTGTGCCTTCGCCGTCCTTTCTGCCTGCGATGACGGCAAACATATCCTCCGCTGTCATGGACGTATTAAGGGTGTAGAATCCGGGCTGGATATCATTATCGTATACAGAACACATCTTCTGTACATAGAACAGCCGCGGATCCCTTATAAGACCTTTTTCCTCGAACATTTTTGCAACATCCATAACGGAGTCGCCCTGAACGATCGTAACCGCAACATCCCTGCCGGGCGCGGAGCTTACCGGTTCTTCGGTAAATATACGAAAACCGAACTCGTATGCCTCCTGTCCCGTCCGGAATATGATAAGCACCAGTATGACAAGAACAACTGCTCTTACGATAAAACCCATAAACGAAAGGGTCAGATTTTTAATATTCATTATATATCCACGCTTTCCATAATGCTCGCGACAATCTCCTGTATCATCGTAATATATACCAGTTCGGCATTTAAGTATTCGTATACTGTGGAATTTTCCGTTATCTCCTCATATTCATCCTGAAGGGACTCCGCATAATCACTGCTTCGTTCTTCGTCGGACATATTCATAAGCCTTTCCTGAATATCCCTTGCCCGCTCAATAAGATCCCCGGCTCCCGGAATCGATGCGGCAGTCTTTTTCTGCCTGGCGTAATCCCCGGACTCCTCCGATTCCCTGATCGCATCGGTCACTTCCTTTACAGCGGTGGTCATTCTGTCGCTCAGCATATTAATCCTCAGCCTCTTCCATTATTATAGGCAGGATCATCGGGCTGCGCTTTATCCGTCTCCATATGAAGCTTGAAAGCGCGTCCTTGATGTTCTCCCGGATCTTGTTCCTGTTTGTAATATTCTTGTCAGCCAGTCTCTCCATGGCGTAGGATACGATCTCCCGCGCCTCTTCCATGAACTCATCAGACTCTTTGATATATACAAATCCTCTTGAGATGATCACGGGACCTGCAACTACCGATGATGAGCCGGCCTCAAGCGTCATGCAGACGATAACGATACCGTCTTCCGCCAGACGCTGCCGGTCGCGGAGCACGACATTACCGACGTCACCGACTCCGAGACCGTCAACAAATACCGCTCCGTTTGGAACTTCGCCGTTTATCTTCGCACTTTTCCCGTCAAGCTCGAGAACCTGCCCGTTCTGGAGGATCATAACGTTTTCCTTCGGAACCCCGACGCTTACGGCAATACTCTTCTGCGCCATCAGATGCCTGTGTTCTCCGTGCACCGGAACGGAAAACTTTGGTTTGGTAAGCGTATATATGAGCTTGATCTCTTCCTGGCATGCGTGACCGCTTACATGGGTATCCTGAAAGATCACCTCGGCACCCTTCATGCTCAGTTCGTTCATGACCTTGAATACAGCCTTCTCGTTCCCCGGTATCGGATTGGACGAGAATACGACAACGTCACCCGGCTTAATGGAAACCGTCTTATGCATGTTGGATGCTATTCTGGAAAGTGCCGCCATTGATTCGCCCTGACTTCCGGTTGTGATGATAACCGTCTTCTCGTCAGGATAATCTCTTATCTGGGAAATATCGATCAGAATGCCGTCCGGTATCCTGACATATCCTATCTCCCGTGCAGTATTGATGATGTTCCGCATACTGCGTCCTTCAAGAACGACCTTTCTTCCATAAAGCTGCGCCGCATCAATTATCTGCTGAACCCTGTCGACATTCGACGAAAAGGTCGCAACAAGTATCCTTGACCTGACGTGTTCGGAAAAAATATTGTCAAGAGCACGCCCTACTGTTCTCTCGGAATTGGTAAATCCGGGACGTTCCGCATTGGTGGAATCGCACAAAAGCGCGAGAACTCCCTGCTCACCCAGCCGGGCAAGTCTGGCAAGGTCGATCGGGTCGCCTGATACCGGTGTATAGTCAACCTTAAAATCCCCTGTATGCACAACAGTACCCACAGGAGATGTAATCGCAAGCGCACTGGCATCGGTTATGCTGTGATTGGTTCTGATGAACTCAACGCCGAGCGTTCCGAACGACACACTCTGTCCGTACGATACCACATGCCTTTCAACCTTATCGAGCATACCGTGTTCTTCAAGCTTGCTCTCAATAAGCGCCATCGTAAGTCTGGTTCCGTATACCGGAATATTGATCTTCTGCAGAACATACGGGATCGCTCCGATGTGATCCTCGTGTCCGTGGGTTATCACAAGAGCCCTGACCCTGTCTGCGTTCTCCTCAAGATAAGTTGTATCGGGAATCACAAGATCGATCCCGAGCATATCGTCCTCCGGGAACGCCAGCCCGCAGTCGACCACCACTATATCGTCATCATATTCAAACGCGGTAATATTCATACCGATCTGATCGAGTCCTCCGAGCGGTATGATGCGCAGTTTTGTATTATTCAATATCTATATCTCCCAAGCTCTCCTCAAAGACCGACGCTACCGCGCTCAGTTCCACCTCATCCTCAACCGGAACGTAAACAGCTTCGGTATCGCTCGCGCCGGAAATATCCTTGAGTATCATCGCCTCGGCCTCATCTTCCGTAGAGTCCGCTACAAGCAAATAATTACAATTACTGATGCGTGTCTCGTCTATGACGTACAGTTCACAGACACCGTCATCAGTAGTAAAGCTTACCTTTTCCATTTGATCCCCTATCGGGCAGTCTGCCCCGTATCCCGTTCGATGCGCAATCTGTCAAGGTACCCTTGAAGTATAAGCATCGCAGCTATTTCATCAACATACTTTTTGTGATCGGCCGATCTGATGCCGGCCTCATCCATTGCCCTGTCGGCAGCTACGGTTGTAAGCCTCTCGTCCCACAAAATAACAGGAAGGCCGCATCTTCGCAAAAGAGCATCCCTGAATGCCTCGCTTTTTTGCGCACGGTCTCCTATCGTATCATTCATATTCTTGGGATAACCGAGAACAATCCTGTCAACATCCCCGTAACCCGCAATGATCTCCTCGATCCTCGCAAGTGTCCTGCGCAGTTTGTTTTCAGACTCTCTTCTGATGATCTCAACGCCCTGGGCAGTGATCAGAAGAGGATCGCTTACCGCGACACCTACGGTCTTGCTCCCGTAATCGAGTCCCAGTATCCTCATTCTACTGCCATCCGTTGCTCTTAATGTATGCAGTCAAAAGCTCGTCGACCAGTTCGTCTCTCTCCACCTTCATGATCATACTTCTTGCGCCGTTATGGCTTGTGATGTATGTGGGATCCCCCGACATGATATACCCGACGATCTGGTTGACGGGATTGTAACCCTTTTCATTCAGCGCATCATAAACAGTCTCAAGAACAACCTTCACTCCGGTCTCAGGTTCCGTCTGAACATTGAAGAACTGCGTGTTTCCTAAACTCTGCATTGTAACCCCTCCTTAACAATATTCACCGATAATTGTATCGCATCCTTTATCAAAACACAAGATTTGCATTATCTGTCCGGGTGGCGTTTCCGGTATCGCTACCCTGACATATTCCGGAGTATATCCTACGGTATATGTCCTGCCGCGGATGACCTCGGTATCTTCCGTAAGAACCTCGACAGAGCGACCGATGTAATACTCTGCAAAAGCTCTTTTCCTGCGGTTTGAATCATTTATCAGTATACCTGACCTTTCGGCTTTAACGGCACTGCTTATCTGTCCGCTCATCCTGTCGGCGGCGGTTCCCTTTCTCCTTGAGTATTTGAAGACATGGCATTCATACAGATCTGTCTTCTCAAGAAACTGTCTTGTCTCGTTAAATTCCTTCTCGCTTTCCTGCGGAAATCCCACTATTACATCGGTCGTTATTGCCGGATGAGGGAAAAAGCTCCTTATAAGGGCTGTTTTTTCCTCATACTCTGCTGTCGTGTAGTTTCTCCTCATCCTGGCAAGAACCGTATCGGATCCGCTTTGCAGTGACAGATGGAAATGAGGGCAGACTTTGCCGCACTTTGATAGCTCCTCCATAAATTCCGCGGTCACAAGCCGCGGTTCAAGAGATCCGAGCCTTATCCTCTCGATGCCCGGAACATCGCATGCGGCAACCGCATCTATGAGGGCTGTGTTGGTACGGCCCTTATCCGCATAGGAATTGTATGCGCCGTCAAGCCCGTATGAGCTCAAATGGATGCCTGTCAGGACTATCTCCTTGTATCCGCTGCCGGCAAGCCGCTTTGCTTCCTCCGAAATATCCGCTATACTCCTGCTCCTGGTGCGTCCCCTTACATACGGTATCGCGCAGTAGCTGCAGAACTGGTTGCATCCGTCCTGTATCTTCATAAAAGCGCGCGTATGTCCCGCGAAGGCCGTTATCGTAAAATCCTCATACCTGCACTTCCCGCCAAGGTCGCTTACCGTCCTTCCCCCGAGAGTCTTGTCGCAGGGAGTGCCGCTTCGACAGGCATTGATATACTCTTCCACGATATCCACTATTTCCGACTTGTGGTTATTGCCGACCGCAATATCTACCGCAGCATTTGCGACTGCGGCATCAGGATCGCTTTGAACATAACAGCCCGCCGCAACAACGACAGCTTCCGGATTGTTCGCCCTGGCGCGGCTTATCATCTGCCTGCTCTTCTGATCGGCAGTATTGGTCACCGTGCATGTATTGATAACATATACATCTGCCTTTTGTGCAAAATCAACAATTTCATAGCCTCGATTTTGGAACATTTGCAAAATTCCGTCCAATTCATAGGAATTGACTTTACAACCAAGGTTGTGAAATGCTACCTTTTTCATAAGGAAACCCCGTTTTTTCAGTATTTATTGAGAATTGACATTTACCTCTTCCGCATTTATATTAATGTTGCAGACTAACAGAACAGGAAAAGGTAAATGAAAAAGGAGGATTTTTCATGAAGACAGTACAGATTTCATTAAACTCGATCGACAAGGTTAAATCATTCGTCAACGATGTAACCAAGTTTGATTATGATTTCGATCTCGTATCGGGCAGATACGTTATTGATGCCAAGTCAATAATGGGTATTTTCAGTCTGGATCTGAGCAAGCCCATTGATCTTAACATCCATACTGAAGGAAACGCCGATGATGTAATGGCTGTTCTTTCGCAGTACACCGTTTAATATCAGACTGTGCACAGGATCACGGAGTACCGTGGTCCTGTTTTTTTGCCTTAAACATCACATGTCCGGATCGTCTCATCATATCGGCATCCAGCCCGTCATAGTATAAGGGATCCTTCTCATAATCCTCATCCCTTATGATATAGACGGCCGACTGTCTCATATTTCCTTTGTCAAGCTCCGAATAATACAGTTCGATCCCTTCCCTGACCTTATCATCTGTATCCCTTGCAAAATAAAAATTGTTCTGGCGTATGTTGTGCAGATAGCCATAGTAGGCAGACTGCAGCGTAATATCGTTATCCGTATACAGAAAGATAAATTCTCCGGCTCCGGCGGCGAATGCGGAGGCCTCCTCGTCGTCCCACAGCGTCTCGATCGGATGATCCGCCGAGTACAGATCATATTTGATCCGGAAAGTATCCGACATATCCGCTATCTGAAGGATCAGGGCGACCGCTACCGTAATCCTTGCAACCGGCGCGTAATGTCTGAACGTATATGCCGAGAAGCTGACCGCCGCTGTCATAAGGACATACATTGCAGGCCACACGAGACGACCGTTCGAGCGGAATATCCCCATACAGGTCTCCAATGCCTGCGGAAGAGGCAGCCATAGCAGTGTTTTGTCATTAAACGATATATTCGGTATCACTGCCAACAGGAAGGAGACGGCAACAAGCGCCACAGACACCCTGCCGTATAGCTTTGAGGAATGAAACGCTTCCTCGGGTGTGTGCCGTACGCCGCGAAATACCATCCCTGCCGCAACAAGTGCGAACAACAGCAGTATCCCTGCGCCGAGATACGCCATGCCCTCGTACTGGAACCAGTTCTGGAGCGGGAGTGAGGGAAGAAACCTTCCTATCTCCCACGGATTGATAAACGTATTGAGATTGCTTCCGAACGTCCCGAGTCCGTATCCCACCGGGGAAGTCCCACCGTAGAATGCCCCCAGAATATACAGATTGGCAACGGCGCACAGACAAAATGACGCCAGCTCCAGGAGCGGAATCCCGATCTTTTTATCTTCTGCCGCCTGCGTTATCATCGCGGCAAGTAATATCATACCGGTCATCGGCAGGAAGTACGAGTGTATCCCGACACACAGAAAACCGATAAGCCCCCAGTATATGACACGTCTTACATCCGATCCGAGCTCCCTGTTGTATACCCACATCACAAGCGCGGCGATGATCAGCCACTGCGCCGCCAGCGCAGTATGATAATACATCCTCTGTATGACCGGAGCGCTTATGATGTAGAAAACGGAACCGGCAATGCATATGATATCATCATTTATAAACCTGCGAAGAAGGAGTGAAGCGAACCCTCCCATCAGCATAAAGGAAAGTATCCCGAACAGTCCGAAATACTGGAATTCCTGCGGAAGGAGCGGGTTTGCCAGCTTAAACAGGACGGCAAAGACGGGGATGGAATCCGTATAGATCACCGACATACTGTCGGGATATGACAGCGAATCGATCAGCCCTATCGGAAAATGCCACGGATCGGTTCTGAAATGACACCATCCGATATAATGCTGCCGCAGATCATGGTCGTTGTCAAAGAGCCATCCCGTATTCGTAAAATCAAGAACTCTTACGCCGTAGATACCGATAAAGCACAGCGCTCCTACGGCAGCACATATGGCAAACAACAGCCCGGCGTGTATTCTGTTGCGGGATCTCGCATCAAACATGTGCAGTACCTATATCACGTTGATCACTTCTTCTGTTTCGAGCGCCGTGGCAACCAGCTCATCAATACAATCCGCAAGTCTTTCCTCGGACTTCTCTATAACACTCAGCTTCGGCTTCGTGACAGGGTGTTTTGCCACAAATATCGTACAGCAGTCCTCATAGGGCAGAATGGACGTCTCGAACGTGCCTATCCTACCGGATATCTCTATAATCTCCTGCTTATCAAACCCTATGAGCGGGCGAAATACAGGAAGCGAACACACCTCGTTCGTAACGGCGAGAGACTGCATCGTCTGACTGGCAACCTGACCTATGCTCTCACCGGTCACAAGACCCAGACAATCGTTCTGCACTGCTATCTTCTCTGCGATACGCATCATGTATCTGCGCATGATTATAGTCAGCTCTTCATGCGGGCACTTTTCATATATGGCAAGCTGAATGTCCGTAAAATTGATCACATGAAGGCATATCGTACCGGTATATCCCGATATCTGCCTTGCAAGATCGATGACTTTCTGCTTTGCGCGCTCGCTCGTATACGGAGGAGCATGAAAATACACCGCATCAATCTTGACGCCGCGCTTTGCTATCATATATCCGGCAACGGGTGAATCGATACCGCCCGACAGCAGCAGCATAGCTTTGCCGTTTGTTCCTACGGGCATCCCTCCGGGACCTTCGATCTGCTTCGAATATATGTATATGCTCTCCCGCACTTCGACGTGCAGCTCTATCTCAGGGTTATGGACATCGACCTTCATTTCGGGATACGCCTCAAGTATGGCGGCTCCGAGTTCGCTGTTCATATCGGTCGAACAGACAGGAAACGATTTATCCGCCCTCTTGGCAAAGACCTTGAAGGTGTGCCTTTTGTCAGGATATTCCTCGTCAACGTACCTGACCACGGATTCACGCAGTTTGTCAAAGCCTTCATTCGCGATCTTGACAACGGGGCATATCGCATTAATGCCGAATACTTTCCGAAGTGCCGAAGTGACCTCATCACGGTCACAGTCCGACAGACAGTCCACATACATCCTGCCCTGTGTCTTGGTAACGGAAAAATCGCCGTCCACATGCTTTAATGCCAGCCGCATCCTGTGCATCAGGGCGTCTTCGAAAACGTACCTGTTCTTACCTTTTATGGCTATTTCCGCATATTTGATCAAAAAAGTCCGGTATTTCATAATACTCCTTAACGGCGCTTAAAACGACGAAGTTTCGGAACCTCGTCCGACAGAACGTTCAGCGTGTATTCAAGCTCTTCGCGGCTTGTTTCATAAGAAAAAGAAAATCGAAGCGTTGATTCGAGCAGCTTCCTGTCGAGTCCTATGGCCTGAAGTGTCGCACTCGGCGCCGGCTTGTTGGTCGAACACGCGCTTCCTGCGGATACGCTTATCCCTTTAGCTTCAAGCGCATGAAGCAGAACCTCGGCGCGGACATCTTCAAATGACGCGCTTACGATATGCGGGGCGCTCATCCTGATCGCGGTGACAGGATCCGTTCCGTCGTCCGGTATACCGTTGATCCTAACATCCGGAATGTTCTGCAATCCTTCGATAAAATATTGTTTCAGTCCGTACAGCCTGTCGGGCCCGGCATCGAGATCCTCATATACAAGCTTCGTCGCCAGACCTATTCCGCCTATACCCGGAACATTTTCCGTTCCGGATCTCATTCCTTTCTGCTGACCGCCGCCGTATATTATCGGCCTTATCCTGACACCGTCACGGACATACAATACCCCTGTTCCTTTCGGACCGTGGATCTTATGCCCGCTTACCGACACGAGGTCGATCCCCGATCTTTTCGGATATATCCTGAACTTTCCGAAGGACTGTACGGCGTCCGTATGGAACACTATGTCGGGATTACGGCCTTTGACGATACCTGCAAGCTCTTCAATGTTGTTTACCGCCCCGATCTCATTATTCACATGCATGACGGATACAAGTATCGTATCGTCCGTCAGGGCATCAGCTATTGCACCGGGAGATACCCTTCCGTCCTTTGCGACATCAAGGTATGTGACCGAAAATCCCTGCCCTTCAAGATACTTCATCGTCTCAAGGACTGCCGGATGCTCGACCTTCGTTGTGATAAGATGCTTTCCCGTCCGCTTGTTCGCAAGTGCCGTTCCGATAAGCGCAAGGTTATCAGACTCGGTTCCTCCGGAAGTAAACAATATCTCTCCGGGATCAACCTTCATATGCTCCGCTATCGTTCCGGCTGCTTCCCTGACCACACGTTCGGCATTGACCCCGACCATATGCATACTCGAAGGATTGCCGTAAACATCCTTCATGATATATGTCATGTATTCGGTTACTTCATCATATGTGCGCGTTGTCGCGCTGTTATCAAGATATATGTCCACTGCTTTATCTCTCTATATTCCGAGGCTGTATATTATCCACGATAGGATCACGGGGCCGGCCGTTTCCGTGCGCAGTATCCTGTGGCCGAGAGTAACGGGCACGCAGCCTGCCGCCGTGGCAAGTTCTATTTCTTCTTCCGTAAATCCACCCTCGGGACCGATAAATACCGCGACCCTGTCCCCGGGGGATATATTTCCGATCAGATCACGCGTGCGGCTCATTGAATCCGGGTCGGACAGCTCGTAAGGTATTATCCTGACCGTATGGCTGCGGCAATCCGAAAGCGCCTCCTCCATTGACATCACATCCCTGACAGGCGGGATGACCGCACGTCCTGACTGCTTGGCGGCAGCTTCGGATATCGCATTCCATCTTGCGGTCTTCTTTACGGATCTTGAACCGTCCAGCCTGACAACAGATCTTCCCGTTGCCACGGGCACTATGGCCGATACGCCAAGCTCGACCGATTTTGTAATGACAAGTTCCATCTTGTCGGCTTTCGGAAGCGCCTGATACAGTGTTACCTCGCACGGAAGCTCAACATTACTCTCTTTAATAAACAGGAGTGTAAGAATAACCGTATCCCCTGTATACGAATCTATTGCACACCGGTATTCCCTGTCTTCTCCGGAGACGGCAACAGATACTTCTTCACCCGGCTTCATCCGCAGCACATTATGTATATGGTTGAAGTCCGCTCCGGTTACGACAACTCTTCTGTTCGCTGTATCTATCTGGTTGTGATCAACAAAAAATCTGTACATATCATGCGGCGCTTGCCTGTCACGAGCGTTTCATGCCCGTGACACATACCCATTCTCCCTGCCTGTTTACTTCGAGCACTTCAAGACCATGCTCTTTGCAGGCGTTTACCACCGCTTCTTCCTTATCGTCTATTATTCCCGACATAATGTATATACCGCCGCTCTTTAATGCTTTTATCCCGGCGGGAAGAAGCGGAATAAGAACCTCAGCGAGGATATTGGCTACAACTATATCGTATCCTTCTCCGACCTCATCCTGAACCCTTTCATCATCGATAAGATTACCTATGATCAGCTTGAAATCGGCACCGTCCAGTCCGTTTGCCGCCATGTTGCCGGCCGCAGCCGTTTGCGCACATATATCAAGATCTGTAGCCGTAACGGAAGATGCGCCGAACTTGAACGCAAGTATCGACAGCACTCCGCTGCCCGTTCCGACATCCAGTATTCTGCTTCCCTCCGTAACATATCGTCTGAGGGAGCGGATACACAATTGCGTGGTCTCGTGCATGCCCGTACCGAAAGCGGTACCGGGATCTATGTGGATCACAAGGCCGGTGTGATCTTCCGACAAAACTTCTTCCCACGACGGTATGAACAGAATATCGTCTATATAAAACTGATGGAAATACTTCTTCCAGTTGTTGATATAGTCGTCATCTTCGGTCTCCGAATATGTAATGGCACAGCTTCCGACATCAAGATATGTCTTCATGTCATCAAGTTCCGCCCTGATGTTGCGGACGAGGTCATCATGATCGCCGTCAGCATCAAGATAAAACGAGACATACGCACTTCCGTCGTCATCCGCTGTTTCCGGGGCGATATCAACAAACATTCCAGCCAGTTCACTTTCCGACAGCGGAACCTTATCCTCGACCTCGGTACCCTCAACCCCGAGATCGTAAAGCATGCTTATGATGATGTCTTCCGCTTCGGCAACGGTTTCTATCGTGTATTTACAGTATCTCATAACATCCTATTCCCGCCAGAGTAAAGATCAGTATAAAAAATCAGGGCCCCTTTAAAGGCCCTGCATAAGCTCTTATTCAATGACTACATTATCGACCTCATCATTCTGTATGACGCATACGAACGTTTTTCCGTTGTTGATCTCAATCTCGTTGCCGTCCATATCGTAATACCTTATAGCCGACATGTCGTAATTATCTTCGTTGAGGTCCCTCTTCCACGTGCCCGGGATACACTTGCCTTTTGTGCAGTATTGAATGGCACCTCCGCTGTGGCAGTCGAAAGCAAGATAATCCTTGTCGTCAAGCTGAACCCAGAAATTGTACTGCAGGATGACATTATCATATGATAACTGCTCTCCCGTCAGGTCGTCTATCTGCGGTCCGTCGTATTGGAATCTGTCGTATTTGCCGGTCTTCTCGTTATAATCAAACCACGGTTTGTTGATCCTGTATTTCGGTTCAATATGCTTTGCGCTGTACCCGTCCTTGTTCGTGACCTCTTTGTCAAGATCGCAGAATTTGAACTTTCCTTTATATCCGTCATAATGATCCCGGCGATAGCCGAGCATTTTGATGCCTGCATCTATACCTTTACTGCTCGTATATACATTATGCGGAGCCTGTCTGTCCGTTGTCCTGTAATACGCCACATCTCCCGCAGGTCCCAGACCGTTGATATTGTCAACATAGTCCTGATCCAGAAGTTCGACGGCATATGATGCCTGTCCGAAATGCATATATATCGCATCAAATTCAAGCGCAGTATATACAAAGTACTCGCGGCAGCTTCTGACCGATCCTATCTTCTCAAGACTATCGTAATTCTCAAACAGTCCCATAAGCCTTGTAATGGAACCTTCCACAACATACTCATATACGACATCGGCATATGAAACACCGCTCATAGGCTGTGCCGCCTCGAGGTTGTTGAGCATTATGGCAACAGGACGCCTGTTTCCTATCTTCTCGTCAACGGGAAGGCCTGACAGATAACTTCTCATTTGGCCATCGGGAAGCGCATTCGGATCTTCTTCGATCATGGTCTGCGCACCCTCTGTTTCGCTGCTCTCATCATTGACCGTACTTGCCGCGGCCGCAGGAGCGTCTGAAGCGGCTTCTTCGTCATCTTTGCCGCAGCCCGCAAGCGACAGTACGCAGGCAAAGCACAGGGCAGCCGCAACTATAGTTGATCTATTGATTTTCATTACTACTAACCTTACCTGACTATTATCCGTTTACTCCACAAACAATAGACATTATACGTTATCTCATTTCACAAATCAACTTAATCACTTTTTGTTAAATCCGCGCTTTTTCTTGTCCGTTTTATCGGTCTTGTCAGCCGTATCACCCCCGTCTGCATTTTTGGCAGCCTTGTACCTTTCGACGGCAGTGAGCGAATCATCGGTTGCGGCATCAAAATCCTTCAGGAGCTTCTTGGCATCATTAGTCAGTTTGACGGGTGTCTGTATTACGAGGGTAACGTAGTGGTCTCCCCTTACATTTGCAGACCGAAGAGACGGAACACCCTTACCCTTCAGCCTTATCCTTGTATCCGTCTGGGTGCCGGGTTTCACGGTGTATGCCACCTTGCCGTCAACGGTATCGATCAGGATATCCCCTCCCAGCGCGGCAACGGCAAATGAAACCGGTGCTGTGGAATATATATCCATATCCTTCCTCTGGAAGATAGGATGACCGGCAACAACAACTTCAACAAGCAGATCCCCGCGTGCGCCTCCGTTTATTCCCGGCTCTCCTTTTTCACGAAGTCTGACTGCCTGTCCGCTGTCGATTCCGGCCGGTATGGAAACAGACAGTTTCTTGCGCGAAGAGATATATCCCTGACCATGGCAGTCGGGACACTTATCCTTGACTATCTTGCCGGATCCGCCGCAATCGGGACACGTCTGGACATTACGAACGGTTCCGAAAAGTGACTGTGACGTAAATACAACCTGACCCTTGCCACCGCACTTCGAGCAGGTTACGGGACCCGAGCCCGGTTTCGCACCCGTGCCGTGGCACGTCTTGCATTCATCCTTCTGCAGCGGCTCGATCTCCTTCTCGCATCCGGATATAGCCTCTTCAAACGTGATCCTGACACTCGCGTGAAGATTCTGACCCTTCATCGGACCGTTATATGACCGTCCGCCGGAACGCGACCTTCCGCCTCCCCCGAACAGATCGCCGAATATATCGCCGAATATATCGGTAAAATCCATTGAGTTAAAATCAAATCCGCCGAATCCGCCGGGTCCTCCCTGCTCAAACGCAGCATGACCATACTGATCATACTGCCTTCTCTTGTCGGGATCGGATAATACTGCATAAGCTTCGGAGGCCTCTTTAAATTTGGCCTCCGCATTCTTGTCTCCGGGATTCATATCGGGATGATACTTCTTGGCGAGCTTCCGATATGCACTTTTAATAGCGGAGTCATCGGCGTTTTTATCAACGCCGAGGACTTCATAATAATCTCTCTTACTTTCTGCCATAGCTTACATTATACTTCCTTAAAATCTCCGTCAACGACGTCGCCTTCGACGGGTCCATCCGAACTGTCCGAACCGGAGCCCATGTCAGGACCCGCTTCAGTAAAGGAACTCATGTCGGGACCGGCACCGCCTGCCTGCGCCTGCTCATACATCTTCTCGAACAGCTTCTGCGCGGCACTCATTGCCTTCTCCTGCTGAGCCTTGAGTTCACCTACCTGATCCTCTGTCATGTTCTCGGGCTCTGCTTTCTCTGCCAGTTCCTTAAGGGTCTTAAGCTCTGCCTCAACGTTCTCTTTGTCAGATGCGTCAAGCTTGTCGCCGACCTCTTCTATTGCCTTCTCGGTCTGGAATATGAATGAATCCGCATCATTCTTGGCATCAACCGCCTCTTTGCGCTTCTTGTCCTCCGCTTCATACTGGGCAGCTTCCTTGACGGCTTTTTCGATCTCATCGTCACTCATTGATGTGCCGGAAGTGATCGTTATATGCTGTTCCTTGCCTGTTCCGAGATCCTTCGCGGAAACGTTAACGATACCGTTCGCATCGATATCGAATGTAACCTCAATCTGGGGTATGCCGCGTCTTGCGGGAGGTATTCCGTCGAGACGGAACTGTCCGAGTGACTTGTTGTCCTTTGCGAACTGCCGCTCTCCCTGTACAACGTTTATATCAACTGCAGTCTGGTTATCTGCCGCAGTAGAGAATATCTGGCTCTTCTTGGTAGGAATGGTCGTATTCCTCTCAATAAGGTGTGTTGCTACACCGCCCATAGTCTCGATCGAAAGTGTAAGAGGCGTAACATCGAGAAGCAGTATCTCACCTGCGCCGGCATCGCCTGCAAGCTTTCCGCCCTGAATGGACGCTCCGAGTGCGACACATTCATCAGGATTAAGGGACTTGCTGGGCTCCTTGCCGGTAAGCTGTTTAACCTTATCCTGAACAGCCGGGATCCTTGTGGAACCGCCTACGAGCAGCACCTGTCCGAGATCCGAAGCCGTGATGCCCGCATCCTTAAGTGCCGTGCGGACAGGCTCGGCAGTCTTCTCAACAAGATCGCTTGTAAGTTCATCAAACTTTGCCCTTGTAAGGTTCATGTCAAAGTGCTTGGGACCCTCGTTTGTTGCCGTAATGAACGGAAGGTTGATATTGGTCGTTGTAGCGCTCGACAGCTCCTTCTTCGCCTTTTCGGCAGCTTCCTTGAGTCTCTGCATTGCCATCTTATCGCCTGACAGGTCGACTCCCTCCGCCTTCTTGAATTCGTCGAGCATCCAGTCAGTGATCTTGTTATCAAAATCATCTCCGCCGAGACGGTTATTACCGCTTGTTGCAAGAACTTCGATAACTCCGTCACCGATCTCGATAACAGATACATCAAATGTGCCTCCGCCGAGGTCATATACCATGATCTTCTGTTCCTTCTCGTTGTCAAGACCGTATGCAAGTGCGGCGGCAGTAGGTTCGTTGATGATACGCTTTACATCAAGACCCGCTATCTTGCCGGCATCCTTTGTAGCCTGACGCTGTGCATCATTGAAATATGCGGGAACCGTTATAACAGCCTCGGTCACCTTCTCCCCGAGATATCCTTCCGCATCGGACTTGAGCTTCTGCAGGATCATTGCCGATATCTCCTGGGGACTGTATTTCTTGTCGTCGATCTTAACCTTGTAATCACTTCCCATTTCTCTCTTGATGGAAGAAACAGTGTTCTCGGCATTTGTAACTGCCTGACGTTTAGCCGCTTCACCTATGAGACGTTCGCCCGTCTTGGTAAATCCGACAACCGACGGCGTCGTCCTTGATCCTTCCGTGTTGGTGATAACGGTGGGCTTTCCGCCCTCCATTACGGCAACACAGCTGTTTGTTGTTCCCAAATCAATTCCTATTATCTTACCCATAATATGTTCCTCCTGTTTTGTATATACTGTTTATCCGCTTACTATATCCTATGACACGACCGAAACCATACTCGGTCTTACAAGCGTGTCGTGGTATGTATATCCTTTCTGAAGCTGCGCGGCAACCGTTCCGCTTTCATATTCATCGCTCTCCACCTGCATCACCGCATTGTGAATGTTCGGATCAAACGGTGTGCCTACCGCCTCTATCTCCTTCACGCCCAGCTTTTCGAGCTCCGAAGAAAGTTGCTTGTATATCATCTGCATTCCGTCGACAAAGGCCTGGTCGCAGCCTTCGGGAACACTATCCAGTCCCCTTTCAAAATTATCGATGACCGGCAGGATCTTCTCGATCACGCACCTGGCTCCCATGTCATACATCTGGGACTTTTCCTTGTCGGTGCGTTTCCTGAAGTTTTCAAATTCCGCCATCTGGCGTTTGACCCTATCCTCCAGCTCCGCTATCTTTTCGTCCCTCGGATCCTTCTTGTTCTTCTTGCCGGAATGTTTTTTTCTGCCTTCCCCGGAATCCTCATCCGGCGATCCGGCATCCTTCGTCTCCGGCTGATCCTCTGCGGTCTCCGGTGCGCCCTCTTCCGGCTTATCTCCTGCCGGCATGTCCGCGCCATCCTCGGTTACTTCACTGCCTGTCTCCTCTTTGGCAATGTCTTCTTCCAAAGCGCCATCATCTGTGCCGGATTCAATTTTGATCTTTTTCCCATCTTTTGTGCTCAATTTGATCTCCTCTATTCTTTTTTGAACATTTCGTCAAGCTCCGTCGTCAGCTTCTTCATGGTAGACAGAACCTTGTCGTAATCCATTCGCTTGGGTCCTATGATCCCTATCGTTCCGTGAACACCCTCGTCAAGCTCATATGTAGCTGTAACAACGCTGCAGTCCCTCATGTTTTCGATCGGAGATTCCTCTCCGATATAGACCTGGATCCCCTTCTCGTCGGAATGCGACAGCGTTTCATATACAAGACTGGTCAGCTGCTTCTTCTCTTCAAATGCGGTTATTATCTCGCTTGCCTTCTGATTGTCCGCAAGCTCCGGATACTTGAAGATATTATTGGCACCGCTCGTATATATCTCAAGGTCTTCATCCGCCTTGATCGTCTCGGCGACGGCATCGATCACTTCCGCTATTATCCCGGCCTGGTCTCCCGCCTGCTGCTTCATCTTCGATATGGTCGACAGATTGATATCTTCTATCGCCATGCCGTTCAGATTAGTATTAAGAAGCATGTTAAGCTTCAGCAGCGTCTCATCGTCTATCGGCTCGTCGATGTCCAGGATCTGATTTTTGATCATATTGCCTTCTGCCACGATAACGGCTACTATCCGCTTTTCCTCCATCCGCGAAAGCTGAATGAACTTGAGCCTGTTCAGCCGGTACTGCGGCGTGGAGATCATCGCGGCATAATTGGTGTTTGCCGAAAGATTCCTGGCAATCTGCTTGAGAAGACGCTCCATCTTGTCTGCCTTCTCAATGAGCATGCCCTTCATTTCCTCGGTCTCGCGTTCACGCTCCTCGATCTCCTGCTCTTTTGATTCCATAAGCTGATCGACGTAAAACCTGTAGCCCTTGTCCGAAGGGATCCTTCCCGCGGATGTATGCGGCTGAAGTATATACCCCATGTCGACAAGGTCTGCCATCTCGTTGCGGATAGTCGCGGAGCTGAGCTCAAGCCCTTCTATCTTGGAGATGGTTCTTGAACCGACCGGCTCACCTGTTTCAAGGTAAGTCTTGATTATGGCAAGCAATATCTTTTTCTTTCTCTCGTCAAGATCCAAGTCGTCTGTCCTTTCGGTTTGTTAGCACTCAACCCATTAGAGTGCTAACATTCTTTACATAATTTACCACCGCACTATAACGTTTGTCAATAAGGAATTTGTGAAGAATTGATGAAATGCTTTCTGTCGAACCTGCGCTTTACGATGACATAGCATATAACATGCGCAAGCACCGTGATGATCCACGTAACGGGATATGTCACATACAGATACCGTGTCTCATGAAAGCGCGGAAGCCTGAAGAGCGTAAATATCCATATGATCCGCAGCCCGCATGCTCCCAAAAAAGACACTATCATAGGAAGGATCGCATAACCGAGTCCGCGCAGGCCTCCTACCATAACATCCATCATGCCGCACAGAAAATACGGCAGACAGACATACCTCATCCTGATGATCCCCGCATCCATGACGGCGCGGGAGTCGGTATATATATTAAGAAGCCGGTATCCGAACAGATATGCCAGACCGCCCAGCGTCAGACCCGTTACAAAAACACATATTTCAGCGCGGATAACTATCCTGTTGATCCTCTCGGGCCGCCTCGCTCCGACATTTGCGCTTACAAACGATATGCACGCCTGATAGAATGCGTTCATGGACACGTAGATAAAACCTTCTATGTTCTGCGCCGCTGAATTGCCGGCGACCACAGTTGCACCGAATCCGTTTACAGCCGACTGGATGATAACGTTTGAAAGGGAAAACAGCATTCCCTGCAGTCCTGCCGGTATGCCTATACGAAATATCATCAGAAATTCGGTCCTGTCTATTGTAAGCGATGCAGGCGACAAATGCAGTGGTCCGGTCTCTTTCATAAGGCATCTTACGACAAGGAGCGCTGACACTATCTGTGAGATGACCGTTGCGGCCGCGACTCCCGCAACATCCATATGCAGGCTTATCACAAAGAAAAGGTTCAGGATAACATTGATGACCCCTGCCGTAAACAGGTAATACATGGGGCGTCTCGTGTCTCCCACCGCGCGAAGTACCGCACTTCCGAAGTTGTACAGCATGGATGCCGGCATTCCGAGAAAGTATATCTTAAGGTATAAGCTTCCGAGCTGCAGCGTCTCACCCGGAGCCCTCATCCACACAAGTATCTGCGTGGATAATACAAATCCTACCGCCGCAAGCACTATTCCGCCGATCACGCTTACAAGCACGGAAGTATGTAACGTCCTGGACAGCCGGACATCATCGCCGCTCCCGTAATAACGGGATGCAAGAACGTTGCTTCCTATGGAAAGGCCCATGAACACCCCGATCACGAGATTGATCAAAGGTACCGTCATCCCTACCGCGGCAAGCGAATCGTCACCCGCATATTTCCCTACAATGATAACATCCGCGGCATTGAACAAGAGCTGCAATACCGACGAAAGCATAAGCGGGATCGCAAACAGCAGCAGTCTGCTGACGATTGGACCCGAGCACATATCAATTGTATTGGAGGCGGTCCTGTTACCGTATGACATTTGTTTCGTGTTCCATTCTCCAGTCTATACAGCGCCTGAGGTAATGAACGTAATCATCACTCTTGCACATGCTCTTGCCCTCGGCATCGGATATCTTGGCGACATCGCATCCGTTGCAGACCGTTGTCTTCATGACAATATTAAGCGGTGCGACTTTTGTATCGTTTGCTATGTATGTTCCTATACCGAACGCGGTCTTGACCCTGTCCTTGTATGCCCTGTTGATCGCTGTCGCCTTTTCAAAATCCAGGCTGTCGGAAAACAGCAGCGTCTTCGTCTTCGGGTCTATTCCCAGATCTTCGTAATGCCTGATCATCGTATCGGCCCATTCGTAGGGACTGCCGCTGTCATGCCGTACCCCGGAAAACAATGTGGCATATGTCAGCTGGAAATCCTTGAGAAAACATTCGGTTGTTATCGCATCGGTAAGCGCGGTTCCGTTAAGGACGCCGTATTCCCTGACCCACGCATCCAACGCATACCAGTTCGAATAAGCGGGATTATGCTTGTGGTTGCCCTGCCCGACACACATTATCCATTCGTGCGCCATTGTTCCGACAGGTACCAGACCAAGCTTTTTCGCAAGATAGACGTTACTCGTTCCGACGAATCTGTTACCCTCCGGAAGCTTTGCTTTTGCAAGAGATTCCACGGCAAGTTCCTGTGCCTCGCCGGACAGCCTCCGTCTTGCACCGAACTCGGAAAAAGCACCGAGCTCATATGTTCCGTCGATGATGCCCCCGATCTTGGCGTCCAGCCGCTCCCTGAAGCTTTCAAACAGTTCGTCGTAATCATACGCCATCCTGAAATATACTTCATTGACTATAGCAAGCGTCGGGATCTCATACATCGAAGTGTTAAGCCACGTTCCCTTCGTTTCGATGGTCAGTCCGCTTTCCGAATCCGTCCCGAACTCAAAATCATCGAACCTCGGCTTCCACAGCCGCAGAAAATCAACGTATGAGCCTTTTATCCACTTGACATTATTAAGATACTCCAGTTCATCCTCATCAAACCGTAGATCGCAGTACATCCTGATCTGCCGTTTTATCTCTTCTATCATCTCCGGCGTAAAATGCACTTCTTTATTGCGGCATTTAAATGACCATGTCGTCTTGTAATCCGAAAACTGGTGATAGATCGCCTGACCCATGGAAAACTTGTAGGCATCTGTTTCAAGTAAACTTGTAATGATGGGTTCCATAATGTCCTCCTGCTATACGCTTCGTTGCTGCCGCAGTGTCCGGTCATATATTCATGATCATTACCGGTTTGTGCGCATTAACAAATTCAGTGGCATACGCGGATGCTTCCCCGTAATATGCATCGCAGTCATCCGCGCTTATCGTATCTTCCGGATCCGGAAATCCGCCCGCGACATACATATCATACAGATCAGGGTAGAGCCTTTTCAGATTGTCAGACAGTCCGTCCTGCGTAACGTATACAACTTCTATCCTGTCCCTGTTATCATGGAATATATCAAATGACCATCTGATCTTATCTATGGCCGCTTCCCCATACTCCGCGAAAAACGATATTCCGACATAAAACATGATCTTCCGCCTGCTGCCGTGCGGTGCGGTATCTTCTGCATGATCCCGTGCAAGCACGGTGATCTTGCTCTCCCAGACACTTGTGTACCCTTCTCCCGACCAGGCGCTAAGGCACTCCACGTACCGCTGCTTCATCTCATCGCTGTGCACTATTATCCCGTCGCACGCAGTGATAAGGGCAGTACATACATATGATGGCATAAGCTTTCGCGCCCGCTCATCACCCGCCTCCTGCGACCGTGCCTCAAACGGCGGCACAAATACAAGCCTGTCGCAGTGCCTGCGAAGGTTCCCGGAATAATATGCCTTGTCGACCGTCGTTATAAGATTATACTCGTCATACTGGTAATTGGTAACTATGACATCGGGATGTGAGTCAAGAATACTGCCGTCGTAACAAACAACCGCACCGGATAGCCCCTCCGTATAATACGAGGCGGGCCGGTCATCCGGGGAAGCCTCTATTCCGGTCATATCTGCCGCAATATCGTATTTCGTCACGGGAAGAATGGTCACTTCATATCCGTCGTCGATATAATGCCGCGCAACATCGCGCATATTATCAAACGCCCCGGCGCAGTATGTAATGAACAGGCATGATTTTCTCTCTGCGAAGCCCGTGTTATCGGCACGATCCTTCTGCGGCATATCCGATGCTTTAAACGCATAGGAAGGCCATTCAAATCCGAAGCTGTCACGAAGGACGGTCAAATGCCTGTCAATATACGGATAGTCATGTGCACCCCCGCTTCGAACCTGTTCCATGTAATGTTCACCATATTTTTTTCTCAAAATGGCATCATAGCATACCGGTACGTTTATAGAAGTATATTCGAATGGCATGCTGATACTCCCGGAATAATACTCTACGGGAAACTTATAGGAATGATTGTCAAGCCATATGGGATAAAGAGTCACATACCGGGCATCAGATTCCCCGACTTCTCCGAATGATTTCTCCAGAAGAAGCCGAAGCTGCAGAAGCACATCGCCGCCCCGATCTATCTTAGTACCGTATTCCGCCTCTATCTGACGGAGCCTGTTTTCGATCGCCACGGGGCTTGTACCGTAATATGCAATCTCATTTACGGCCTCATATACAAGCCTCACACGCCCTTCTCTCGCGGCTTCGAACTCCTCATCTCCCGATAAAAAGTCAAGCGGGAAAACATCTATTCCAAGAGCCACCGGAAGTCCTGAGTATCTGTGCATATACCCGGGATCAAACCGATAGTGGTCGCTTGATACAACACGGCAAAGCATCTGTTTGAAATCCGGATTAGATCTGAAACTGACTACAGAATAATTGTCCGGAAGAATAGATGAATAGTGATCAATAAGATAATTATAATCCTTCCGGCTCATGCATACATCCATATCATCGTCCCACGGAATAAATCCTCCGTGACGAATGGTACCGAGCAAAGTGCCCCACTCTGCGCAGATATTAAGCCCGGCCTTTTTGCATGCCGACTCAAGATCATCGAGTATCTGCAGCTGGGCACCCCATGAACGCTTGATCATTGACGGAACGATATAATCGCACCTTATTTCATCTTCGTAGAAACTATGATCTGTCTGCATTACTTGAATAATGTTCCCATTACGCTTCTGCCGAGCTGTGCCATAACGTTTCCGCCGAGCGTCTTGCCAAACGAGCCTCCGACCTTTCCGCCTATATCCTTTCCAATTTCACGCCCTATCGTTCCTGCTGCCGAACTTGCAACGGATCCTGCCGCGCTCTTTGCCTTCTTCTTCCTTGCCGCAGCTTCCCGTTCCGCGTCTTTGGCTGCCTTCTCCGCTGCCTTTGCGGCTTCACGTTCTGCCCTTGCGGCCTCCTGTTCCTCCGCTTTCGCAGCCGCTTCGGCTTCCTTGGCCTCCTTTACGGCAAGCTCCCTCTGGCTCTTCAGTCTTTCCAGGAATTCATATGCGCTGTCGGTTTCCTTCGGATCCTTGTAGGTCATATAGAGGTTATCAGACAAGAAGACCTTCTCCCTCTCCCCGTCGCTGACAGTCCCCATGAGCGATCTCGGAGGCAATATCCTGCATCTTTCGACTACGGTAGGTACGCCTTCCTCATCAAGTACCGATACGAGCGCCTCTCCGACACCGAGCTCCATTATCGCCGTCTTTGTGTCAAATTCCGGATTGGGTCTGAATGAATCCGCAGCCGTCTTGACCGCACGTTCCTCCGAAGGTGTGTATGCATGAAGCGCGTGCTGTATCTTATTTCCGAGCTGGGCAAGCACTTCATCCGGGATATCTCTCGGATTCTGCGTGCAGAAATATATGCCGACCCCTTTGCTCCTGATAAGCTTGACTACCTGCTCGATCTTCTGCTTCAATGCTTTTGAAATGTCATCAAACAACAGATGCGCCTCATCGAAGAAGAATACCATCCTCGGCCTGTCAAGATCGCCTACCTCGGGAAGTGTTTCAAACAGTTCGGACAACAGGTACAGCAGGAATGCCGAATACAGCTTCATATCCGATGCAAGTCTTCTTCCGTCGAGGATATTGATGGTACCCCTGCCGTCAATGCCTGTCTTGAAGAAGTCCGCAATATTAAATCCCGGTTCTGTGAAGAACTGATCACCGCCCGCTGCCTCAAGCGCTACAACTCCTCTTATGATCGCCGCCACGCTTGCCTTGGTAATATTGCCGTAATTCTTGGATATCTCTGCCGCGTTGTCGCTTGCGTACTGCAGCATCGCCTTGAGATCCTTGATATCCACAAGCAGAAGGTTCTCGTCGTCTGCCATTTTGAACAGGCATGTGAGTATGTCTGCCTGCGTGTCGTTAAGATCCATAAGCTTGGCAAGCAGTAAGGGACCCATTTCGGAAACGGTGGTACGAAGGGGGATGCCCGAACTGCAGTAGATATCCCAGAATGCCGTCGGATAATCCCTGTATGAAAATCCCGCCTCATCAAGCCCGAACCTTCTGATCCGCTCCTGCATATCCTCGCTGTCAGTTCCCGGTCTGCACATACCGGCAAGATCGCCCTTTACATCTACGAGAAAAACCGGAACGCCCATATCCGAGAAGCTCTCTGCAAGCACCTTCAGCGTGATCGTCTTGCCCGTACCGGTTGCACCGGCAATAAGACCGTGCCTGTTTGCCATCTGCGGAAGGATCGAAACCCTCTTATCGCCCGCGTTTCCGATCCAGATCCTGTTGTCATAGAACATATCATATCCTCCTGTCGTATGATCATTTCATTTCTGAATATTTGTATTGTTCTCTCTCATCAGTTTCTTAGGATAATCGCCAGCATCTTAAAAGAAACGACATCTTCATTGTAATTGCCCGAAAGAAAGAGTTCAAGTGCGTTATAGTTAACCTATTCCTCCTTTTCGAAAAGATCATTTAATGTGACAACCGACTGTATCATCCCCGAATGGGTGTTTGGAACAAGACCCTTCGTTGTAACAAGTGTCGGAAATATCGCATATCCCGTTCCGGTTTGCCGAACAAGGTCATTTATCTTTTTATTAATATCATTTTCGTCCTTGACCGTTATTGTGTATTCCGAAACAGAATATTTCATCTCGCAGAGATTGATAACCTGATCCTTTCTTACTATCAGCATGTCAATCTGCGAACCGAAAATCCCCTTCTCCGGGTCTCTTTTGCAAAACCATGAATTAACTTCCGTAAGAACACCTGATATACCCAGCTTCCTCTTTATCTGACGTATGTGTTCCAGGCACACTCTCTCAAATGCAAAACCGCACCACGTGTTATATGACGGAGTGTTAATACTGTTGGACCAAAAATGTTCATCACCCGGAGCGTTTTTAATATATTTGAAATAGAACAGGGTATAGTTATCGATCAGCTGATACAACGCATTCTTCTTTTTCATTCCATAAGCATTGTATCGTCGTATAAAGCCACAGCTTTCAAGTTCTTCAAGCCTTAGTGTAAGATCCCCCGAATTACTAATATGAGTTGCATCTATGATCTCTTCCCTAGTCATTCCGGCCTTCTTGCTGCCAAGAGCCTGAACAATCTTATAATATACATCCGGGTTCTTAAATATTGATGAATACAGGTATTTAAACTCATCTTTAAGCGCTGCATCATCAGAAAACAGAATCTCATCAATATTCTGAGCAAGGCTTAGCCCCTTCTTCAGGAAAGTCCAGTAATACGGAACGCCCCCAAAGATCATATAATACTGCAGGATCTGCTCACGATTAAGAACCAGTCCTTTTGCGTGAACATAATCCTCGCACTGTCTGAGCGAAAACGGTTTAAGTGCTATCTTCTCCGTAAGCCGGTTATATAACCCGCCTTTATTATGTATGACCTTTGAGATCATCCATGCCGTGGCAGATGAACAACATATAAGAATCACGTCTTTTCTGGCTGATGCAAATCCGTTCCAAAAGTTCTCGAGAGCCATTATAAGGTTGCTTTTGGGTGTATCCATCCAAGACAGCTCGTCAATAAATATAATCTTCCTGCTCTCTTTTGACTGTCTAATCAGTTCCTTGAGTCCTTCAAATGCCTCAAGCCAGTTTTGAGGCTTCTTTTTAAAGTCATATCCTGCCGCGCTGAGGGAAGCAGTAAACGCAAATATCTGATCACTCATTCCCCCATCATATAGGCCTGAATGTTGGAACGTAAGCCTGTTGGTGCAGGCCTCTCTGACAAGATATGTCTTGCCTATCCTTCTTCTCCCATATATGGCTATAAAGTGCGATTCACTGTCATTTATCGCCATATTAAGCAATTCAATTTCCTTATCTCTCCCAATAAGCAATTGCAACACCTTCCTATAACTCGCTTAATCTTGCCTGATATATCACTTTAAGTGGATTATAATCCAATAACTCGGTCGAATCAAGTCTTTTGAATAATTATAATCCGCTTAATCTTTAGGTTTTCGATAGATTAAGCGGATTATAATTCCCTTTGGGCAGAAGCGAGATCTGTTGGCATAGTTATTCTGATAACCCTGGCATCAAACAATGTCCTCAACCCGGCAATACAGCGCCTTACTCAATTTGACAACAACATCTGCCCTTGCATGAGCCAGATTCTTCTGGCCCTGCTCATATTGCTGGATTGTTCTGAGCGGAATTCCGGTCCGCTCCGCCAATTCTCTCTGACTGATTCCGGCATATTGTCTCAATCTCTTAAATGCCTGCTTCCGCCTATCCTGATCGATCTCATCCACCCGATCGACAAATTGTGAAATGTCCATTTCATGGTACTTCGGATACATCGAGTACATATCACTGATCGGGACAAGCTCATTGATATAGCGAAATGACCTGGAGCTCTCCCACTGATAATACGACAGACTCCACCCTATCCAGTATTCGCGGCTTTTATCAACAGTGAACACATAGTCATGAAGGTCAACATCCCTGTGCTCACTGATTACCGCATATGCAAGCTCATGTCCCGACATTCCGGCAATAACAGAGGATTCACCCCTTTCAAACCGCACGGAATATGATGAGTTGAGAAACATGTCATAATAGTCCTCAAGCTCATAACCATATAAAGCCACCGCAGCATCAAGCATATGCGCCATTGAAGTCTGCGCCTTATATAATAAGTTCCTGTCATATGAACAGTTCATCTCTTGTAAGCTCCCTGTCAATTATCTGCATAAGATAGATCTCGCCCTTTTTCCACGGCTCGAAGCTTATCAGTTGCCAAAGAATACTCATTAATATATCCGTCACGATCAGATGCTACCGGCCATAATCATTATTGGGCTTTCCGCGCCCGTATTCCGGCTTATCCACTATTCTATTGGAACCATGATACAGTATTTCCTTCATACAAAAATTGTACTCCTACAGGAGTACAATTTCAAGTGTAATTGCGCACATATGTAAGGTGGTTTGCCGCATAAATGTTAAATAATATTGCGCATAAATGTTAAATGGAGTAAAATCGTCTTTGAGGTGATTTACAAATGGATAATACTGAAAAGACATACCTCAACCGGATAACCGATTCTGCGTTAGAACTTAAACTTGAAGCTTTTGGCGCGACCTTGATAGTAGGTCCAAAAGGTTGTGGGAAAACAACCACTGCAAAGCATTTTGCAAACAGTTATGTGGAATTTCAGGATGAGGATGCCAGAGATCGACTATTAGAAGTTGCTGAAAACATGCCTTCAAAACTTCTGATAGGTGATAAACCAAGACTATTCGACGAATGGCAGGACGCCCCGAAGATTTGGGGGGCAATACGTAAAAATGTAGATGACACAGGCTTAAAAGGTCAGTACATCCTCACCGGCTCATCTTCTCAGAAAGTTGAAACGCCACATACCGGAACTCTCAGGATTTCAACACTTCGTATGTTTCCTATGAGTCTATACGAGAGCGGTGAGTCATCCGGCACCGTCTCCCTTATGGATCTTTTTGATGGAAAGAATATTGAATGGGAAGAGTCTAAACTAACGATTGATGATCTGATCTATGCCATCTGTCGTGGTGGATGGCCTCAAAGTATTGATATCAAGAATAGAGAGGCGGCGCTTTCTATCGCATCTGATCTCTTTTTTCAGACCTGTCATACTGATATATCCAATATCAGCCATGTTAAAAGAAATCCATTATGGGCAGAACGTCTGCTAAGATCTTATTCAAGAAATATATGTACCTTGGCAGAGACAAAAACCATTTTTTCAGATACCACATCAACAACGGAAATATCAAAGCCCACTTTCTATGATTATTTCCATGATCTTGAAGAATTATACATAATCGATGAACTTCCTGCATGGCGCCCCTCAATACGTTCAAAGGAAGCGATCCGATCCGGAAATAAAAGAAATCTTGCAGATCCATCTATAGCAGTAGCCGCACTTGGATTATCGCCTGACTACTTCAATACAGATTTCAAGACCTTGGGGTTCCTTTTTGAATCATTATGTATCAGAGATTTAAGGATTTATTCGTCCGGAATGAACGGAGAGATTTCATATTATCATGACCGCTATGGCTTAGAGGCAGACGCAGTACTTCATCTTAAGGATGGTAGATATGCCCTGATAGAATTTAAACTTGGAAGCAGGGAAATTGATATAGGTGCCGAGCATCTGTGCAAGATAGAAAGGCTCATTGCCGAATACAATAAAACAGAAAAGCAGGTTCCGCTCCGATTGCCGGATCTCAAGCTTGTCATTACTGCGACTGAATATGGTTATAAGCGTGAAGACGGCGTATATGTTATTCCTATCGGATGTTTGAAAAATTAGCCACAATCTTCAAAGTGACGGTATTATTACTTATCTTGTAGCCTCCTTTTCCGAGTCAAAAGGCTCTACCTGCATCCTTCGGCTCTGTACCGGATAAGGAAATCCATGATAATCATTGAAGGCATAAATAAACATACGAAGAGCATCAGATGCTGTAGTTCCTATATTCGCAGCCGTCTCCTGAAATAGATCATATTCCTTATCTTCTACTCTTGTTACCGCCTGCTTCATTTATCTCACCTCCTGCTAGCAAAATAATAGCATTTTGCTAGCAGGATATCAAGTAGGTCTTTTAAATTCATGTCATATGAGCAATTCTCTTGTAAGCTCCCCAATTAACTCCTATAGGAGTACAATTTCAAGTTTACCAGAATGGGGCATTTTGCCCCCATTTTTCCACTACATATTAAAAATCACTCCATATTCTTGACTTGTGGCTTCGGGAACATTGACGAAAGACATGGTCTTGGCGATAAAACTCTAATGTTGGAATTCATTTGCCATGATTTCACCACCAACTATATCCCCAACTCCTTTATCAGACGTTCACAACTCCTGTCATCATCAAATGCCTGTAACTGTTCTTTTATTTTTTGACGTTTATCGTAACTGGAATCTATCCCACTTGAGATTTCCTCAACAAACCTAAGCATATCCTCAAAGGTGTATAACTCTGCTCCGGGCAGATAGTCTGTTAATGGTTCAAATATAAAGCCTCTCGACCCGGCATAATCTTTAGCATCATCGAGCAAAAAGCCTATTGGTCTGTTTAGAATCAGATAATCAATGGACACGGAGGAATAGTCACTTATCAGCGCATCAGCACATCCAAGCAATTTATTTATGTGCAAATCTAATCCTCGAAGTTCTTCATTCTCTACAAGAATTATATTGGAATAACCCTCACACTTCACTTTGTCTCTCTTTTGATATGGATGCAATTTTACAACAATTACCGCACTCTGCTTTATAAGCAATTCATTAAGTTTTTCTAATTTTACATGTGTGTCCGCCACGGGAAGACCTGTATCCCCCTTTACCGAATACTCATTCAAATTAGACAAATGCTCACCAGTTTCTCTGAAAGTTGGCAGCCAGAAGATTATTTTTGATGCCTTTTTAGATTTGATAAAATGTTCGACGCCTTGTTCAGATTGATGAAACAGCCAGTCCTCCTTTGGGCAGCCTGTGACAATCATTTGATCATCTCTAAGTCCGAACAGTCTTGCATGTATCTCCTTATAAGCTGAACCGGTTACAACCATCTTTTCGTACCTATGTTCACACCGAGTGTAATTGACCCTGCTCTTATATCCGCATCCGTGCCAGAGTTGCACTCTAACCTGATCTTCACGGCAATTTCTGGCAAAACCATATGCATCAGTAAAGAAGATAAATCTTGCACAACATATTGCATGATAATATGCATCCATCTCTTCTTTAACTCCATCATGAGCCCACTCGTATGATAAAAATCTAACACCTTTATTTCTTTCAAACCTTTCAAATTCAGAGGGCTCCTTAACAATCCATACAAGCTCATATTTCTCATTTAATCCTGTGGACAGCATATGCTCAAATAACGCCCTTGCATTATCGTCAAAATCCATCCCCTTCATATATTGTGATGGATGAGGTCCGCTTCGAAATACAATGATATCTTCAAGTTCCGATTCTTTGTAACTTTCTCTGTACTCATACTCTATTTCATTCTCATAGTTTAGGTAATAGTAGATATTAATATCTCTTTTTACTAGACTCTGCTCCGAATTCAAAACTTCATATACTTCCTTATAGTAATCGTCCATAATCACACAGATATAGTCTTTCAATGGATCATTATAGTCTATGTAGTATGAAAACCAGGAAAAGTCTCCTGTGCCAATCCTCCGTCCTTCTATCTCTATATCCTTATGCTCTCTGATATTATCATTAAGCATCATAATGATACGGTCAACAGCATCAAATCTTACACAGAATTCCTTAAGATCCCTACTTCCCCTTCCAATGGCTATGATTCTTAGATTATCATTTTCTAACTGCTTTTCATTAAAAGGCACAAGTTTCATCTATATTATCCCCATTCCCACATTCATAATATTCCCACAATTCTTTTCCAACCAAGACCCCTTAGCTTTTGGGTATCCATATAAAGATAAGAATCCTTGGGATATATGGATTTATTCTGTGCCAATAAATCATAAACAACCTTTATGCCGTTCTTTGAGGCCACCCTTTCAGCCATCTCGGACACAGAGCAGTAATAGCCTTCATCGGCTACATTATATATATCTCCCGCATTTCCTTTCAGCAGGATCAATAAGATCGCCCCGGCTGCATCCAGCGAGCCTATATAGCATCTTTCTGAAAGACCTTTTGTCCTCAGCACGATATCCTTTTTTTCTCTGGCACATTTCATAAGCATCGCGGGAAATCTGGAGTCACTCTCGCTGTATTCCCCGCCTATTACCTGCGACAAACGTACCACCTTAACCGGCAGATCATATTCCTTAAAATAGCTGTTGCACAATGCCTCACAGGTAACCTTTCCGATAGGGTAACTGTCTCTCGTATTAGATGGTGAAAAACTGCCAGTCATCTGTTCGGTTAGTCTAACTCCTTTTTCTGCCACACCAAACACTTCCATGCTCGAAAGATATACCATCCCTAATACCTTTGATTGTCTGGCAAGTTCAAGCACATTAATAGTACCATTTATTGATGTTTTCATCACATCTGCAGGATTATCCACAAAGCTCTTACTGGCAGTATCCGCAGCGCAATGAATTACATAATCAATCGATATTTCCGGCAATTTATCAGTTACACTACCTTCCATGTAATCAATCCTCAGGCAGTGATCAGCAACAGTAGACAACCTTTGGACTGCCTTATCTTTATTCCTCACCAGACATCGCAACGTCATACCAAGATCATATCTCTTTTCCGCCAAATTCAGCAGCTTATATACTGATAGTCCCACAAGACCTGTTACCCCAGTCAGAAACACAGTTTTTTTTCTCAAAAGTTCCCAGTCAATATACGCAAACTTGTCGGCCGTTATTTCTTCTGTATGCATGATTATAATTCCCCATATCCGTATATCTGGGCGTTTTCTTTCGCCTCAACCAGCGCCCTCATTACGTAAAAGTCCTCAGGTGTTGTAATCTTGATGTTATCATCAGAGCCATCCACCAGATACAGAGAGTGTCCGTACATCTGCATCATGGTACAGGAGTCTATACAGTCATATATACCATCCGACTGAGCTCTGTTGTGAAGTTCCAGGATTTCATCCAGCCAGAAGCTTTGAGGTGCCTTGGCAACCCTGGAATCCTTTCTGGGTGGGACTTCTATTATCTCCTCACTGTTTTCATCCACCACCAATATAGTCTCCTTGACTTTGGACGTAGTTATTGCGCTACCATTTTTCATGACAGCATTTATGTTGTTCCTGATCAGATTGTCATCTATAAGCGGACGTACTCCGTCATGAATCAGTACAATGGAGCGTTCCGATCCCGATAACTCCTTAGCAGCCACAAGACCGTTGTAGATCGACATCTGACCGGTATTGGCACCGGTAACGATCTTTCTGACCTTATCTATCCGGTATTTGTATAACAGCTTCTCCAGATGCTTGATCCAACCATCAATACAGACAACAACCATTGCATCTATCTCGTCACACTTCTCAAACTTTTCCAGAGTATGTATGATGATTGGTTTGTTATACATCTCAAGGAACTGCTTGGGTCTGTCCTTCGAATGCATTCTCTTTCCGGCACCGCCGGCAAATATAACGGCAATATTCATCTTGTAACTCCCCGTTTTGGAACTAAGTCTACCCTATATTGTCATTTGAATAGATCAGTTTACAGGCATCCGCAAGTTTGAGAGCCTGAAGGTTTCTATTATTCTCATTCTGGGAATCCAACCATATATTGGCGTGAAATGGATTAATGTCTGATGGTTCCGGAATAACATCCGCACCTATTTTCATACAATAATCAGATGTGACCATACAAATACCGCGGGTGCGCCGCTTGAATGTTATGTTTAAAATGAAGTCGATAATCTCATCTTCAATCCTACCCCCATCCCTGTCAACAGATATCCCGTCAATATCCTTAAACAGTGCCTGTGAAATACATCCTGAATCAGACAGACAGTCCGGTCTGGATCGTTTGATTACCCTATACAATTTCTCACCATCACCGACTATATCATGATTGACCATAGAACTCTCCAACTATTCTATCAATAGATTTCATATCACCCAACTCTACTACAGGAAAAACGGCTCTGTCGTAATCTCTCTCCGGAACCATCATGCTTGATATTCGGTTCTCAAACACTTCAAATTCCAAATAGCTTCCATCTTCTGACTCAAACTGCATATTAATGCTGTTCTCATAAGTCTTGAACAATTCCGGCTGATGTTTTAAGAAGAACACTATCTTCAAAGCATTGTCAACAACCGTATCTGAAACATAATCCTCATCATCTATGTTCTGAGTCTCTCTGATCAATTCCAATAATCTGATGTTTCTTAATCTTATGTCGGAGGGGCTATAACTCTTCTCACTGTTATACTTCAGGAATCTGGCAAAATCGATCAGCTGCATCAAATTGTAATCAGACATGCCTGCCGTTTCCTTCTTCAAGGCGTCTATAATCATGGCAGAACCTCCTTCCATCCCTTCAGATACAATAATATCATTGTCCATTTACTGTTTCAACGTCACTTCCTGTACCACCGGTGAATATAACGGCAATACTCACCTTGTAACTCCCAGCCGATCCAGTATCCTCTCACAGCTTCCGTCATCCCTATACTTATTCATCTTGCCGGAGATCCTGTGTCTGATCTCACATCCCGGATCCTCACCGGCACAAACCTTCCCAATAAAATCAATAAGCTCATCAAACTTTGTTATGATTATTCCCGGAAGCCAGTCGTTGATATTATCAAAGACAAAGCCTCTCTCCTTCTGATAGTTCTCAAGGTCATCAGTAGTCACACCTATTGGACGATCCAGTAGCAAATAATCTACAATGGCAGATGAATAGTCACATAATAATCCACTTGCATACGCCATGATACTGTTTACATGAATGGAAGCTTCTGAGAAGGCTTTATTATCCATAATAACTATGTTGGATAATTCTCTGACCTTAATATCCTCTGCTGACTGAATTGGGTGAAGTTTTATAAAAAGCACTATATCATTACTCCTGAGATACTCATTCATCTCTACAAGCTCATCTTCAGTATCAATGATCGGCAGACCTGTCCCGGTATTCAGTGTATCCGAACTCATATCGGATCCGCGTCCGTTTACCTTGCGATACGTAGGTAGCCAGAAGATATATTTATCGACATAGGGAACACCAAGTCTCTCATGCCAATCCGCAATCGGATGAAACACCCAGTCCTGCTTAGGGTATCCGGTGATCATCATTTGACCATCGCCGAGTCCGAACACCTTGCTGTGAATATCAGCATAAACCTCGCTGCTGACCGGCATATACTCATATTTATTAGCGCATATGTCATTCTGCTTACGCTTTTTGTACCCACAACCGTGCCACAATTGAACCCTTACCTGCCCCTCTCTCGGATATCTGCAAAAAGCACATGCATCTGTAAAGAAGAAGAACTTTGCAAGACAAATAACCCGATAGTACCGATCTTGTTTATCGGCATCCTCACTTTCAGCCCAGTCATAGGATATAAAATCAACTCCCGGATATTTTACCGATTCTGAAGTAAATTCTTCTGGGTATTTGACAAGCCATACCATCTCCCATTTTCGGTCATATCCGTTTGAGATCATGTGTTCAAATAAAGCTCTGGAGTTATCCGAATAATCTGTACCTTTAGCATATTCAGCACTTCCGGGGCCGCTTCTGAATACTACAATGTTCTCAAGGGGGGTCTCCATGTACTTCTCCAAATAACCCTTATATATGAACGTATTCTTATTGGCATAATAATACACGGTCTGATCCACTATATCAGGGATATCATAACGCTGTAATTCCGCATAATCGTCTTCGTAATACCCGGACACGATGATAAATACCGCCGGCTCAGCCAATTCCCTGATCCTGTCAAACTCTTTTATATCGTACGAAGTTCCATTATAACTTCGTAGCCCTCGGTTCCTGACCCTGTTATCGAATATACCATCAAATGGTTTAAGTTCAGGGAAAGTATCATACATTTCCCTATACATGTCCTCAAAGTAGTCGATTAAGTATATCTTATTATTATTCAGCTTCTCAACATTATCCTGTGTCAGTTGTACTAAACTCGCCACGATCATTTCTCCGATAGCATCAATTCTGTAACTATGTCCTTTATTCTCATTACCGGAACGGAAATCCTCTTTCGTATTTCCTCTGTAACCATATCCTCTCCGGATATTATAGACAGGATTACTCCGTCAAAATCTCCTGTTAAGCTCTCCAAAGTATATATCGGGATATCTCTACTGATGAATTCAGCATTCCTATCTATAAAGCATCTAACCTCGATTCCATTTCTATCAAGAATACCCTTTAACCTGCTTCCAAGTATCCCGGCTCCGTATATAGCTATCTTTGCTAATCCCATGTTCCGAAGATAATCCCCCACTGAATTTCCATGTTCCTCCGCCATAAGCAGATCAGATAGAATATAAAGCACAATCTGGTCATGATTCTGCGGCCTGTATCTCCGCTTCAGGTTATTATCCGGAAGACTTCTTAGTAGTTTATTCTCATTCGCATCATACAACCCACTTTTTATCAGAACCTTGGCCATTTCCTTATCAGATTCGTAAGCTTTGAGAACATCAAGAGAATAGTTCGAACCATTTATGACGTGCCGGAACAGTATGTCCTGATTAAGTGCTACTTTGGCATTTTCAGCATACATACACAACCAAAGCATATGGTCATCAGATCCCATATGAGTCAATATGTTCTTCCTCCAAATATCAGGAATTGCACTTTTTTTAATCAGCGCCTGACCCGGTGATATCATCGGAGTTGCATTAAAGATATGACCCTTATCCATCGCAGTCTCAAACACGCGATCATTATTATATGTCTGTCTGTTTCCGTTATAACACCTGCAATAGATGAGATCGGCATCCCCTATCTTCTCAAGCTGGCTTTTGTAGAAATCATAGGATACCTCATCATCCTGATCAAGAAAATGAATATAATCCCCGGATGCATGGTCAAGTCCGTAAATTCTTGCTCCCTGAACGCCGCGGTTAATATCTGTATTCAAAACCTTTATATCAATAAACGCTGATGTGAGATTGGTTCTTAGCTGTTCTCCGGGGTCATCATTCGCAAATATCAGTTCAATATCGAAAAGTGGTTCAGCAGTATTACTACAAGCCGCTGCTTCTTCTATCTGCTTTATCTGTTTCTCTATATACTGTTTTCCGTGATAGACCGGTACTACAACACTTATGTGCTTAACCATAGTAAAACTTGCTATTCCTTCTTTACTCCCCGCACTACTCCTCTGTTCAACTGCGTTGAAACCCACGTTTGCCTGAACGTATACGGAAACCACATATACCCTTTTGTTGTCGTACAAGATATACCATGTTTATCCAACTCGCTCCTGATCAATACTTCATCAAAATCACTATGATAGCAGCAAGCGGCAACCTTTAGCGGTGCAGATCTATTCAGAATATCAAACGCTCCCTTCAGAGCATCGTATTCATATCCTTCAATATCAAGTTTAATAAAATTAACATCTTCATTTATAATGCTATCGATACGTGCAAAATCTCCCTCATCATATGAACTTGCATACTTTTGTATTATACATATCTTATCTCGATAGTCATTGAATGTATGGTTTAATGCTTCAATCCACAAGGGATCAGCTTCTATCATGTATACTTTTTTTGCTGATTCAATTACCTCAATACTAAAGTTTCCTTCAGCTACACCCACATCTATAACTATATCACCCTTATTAACAAAAAAATCATCATCAAGATATTTGTGGGGTGATTTTTCGTCCTGTTCCATCAATAATCTGCTGAAATAATGAGCAGCTCTTTCCCTACTGTTATATTTTCTAGACAGATACACGTTAAACCCTTTTACCACCCTGTAGTATAATCCGCAATCGTTATCATAACAAATCATATCTTCTCTGGCTTCATAATTGTCGACAAAATCATAGTTAAAAACGTCAAGAGAGTGAGCGCGTAAGTAGTTTGTAATATCGGTGATCTCCGGATCTTTTGAACAGAAATACCTTTTCAATATGCTCCGCTTGTAAAAATAATTCTCATTCTCGATCTGGTTTTCCAGCGTAGGATCAATTTCGACAATTTGCCTTTTTATCTCATCATATGATCTTGTAAGGATGACAATTCTGTCAATGATGCTCCGTTTCTCAATGATTATACCGGGAGAATATACTGCAAAGCCAAAAAAAAGTGTCCCGATCTTCTTATCATCATTATCTACCACGCCTAAAATGTTGTAACAATTCAGGGTGCGACACTCTTTGAGAATCATGTGAGCAACCCTTCCGGTTCCCCATAGTAGTACGTTTTCCATCATCTTTCTTGCCTTTTTATTTGCATTTTATCCAGTAGATATCCCGCCCCACTGATCTTATCCTTATCTACACCATTCTCAATCAGCAAATAAAACATTTCGTTATAGTATTTTGTGCTTGAAATGACAATCTGATCGTATTTGAAAAACCTCACATATGCGACAGGAATCACCAACCTTCTGTTAAAAATCCTAAGTTCCCTGACCGGATCATTGTCTATATATGCCAGAATGTTAACAACCCCGTCATCCACACCATTAAACAGAGTCTGTGCAGCCTTCCCTGCTCCGAAAATGAGAACTGTCGGTAAATCCTGATCCAGTTGCTTTTCAATTTCCAGAATATACGCCTTAATTGCCATCAATTGTCCTGTGCGCCATATTTCAAGCAAAGAATCCGAGTGGGCCAGATCCCTGTACTTGATTACGCAGCTTCCGTCAACACAATACGACACATCCAAAGGATCCTCTACCAGGTGATAATTTTCGTTTTTATTAAACCCATAATCGTTAGCTAGTCCAAATATGTCCTCTCCTTTCTCAAGTCCGATTCTCTGTTTGTATTTGTGAACTCCTTCATTATTTCCCATGTTGTATCTAACAATGCTCTTAATACTCTCCTGGAAAATCATGCTCTTATACTGCTCCGTACTTATCGTAGGATAATGCGCAATTCGGATATCATGGTTTTCGCGTGTCACAATATCGCTTCCTATAACTGAGTGTCTGCCAGCATTCATCGTCAGGTTTTTTTTCTTCGCAAGATCTACAGGAATAATGACTTTTGTAATTTCATTCCCGGCGTAGTCTTCCTTTCTTCTTTTCAGTCTAAAAGGTATAAATGGTTCAGTAAAGTCATCATCCTCGCACATTGCATAATTCATCCATTTTACTATAGTAACCTCATCCAAGGGCAATCTTTCCAACATCTCTCTGGGGTTACCACTCCCTGTAATAAATTCATCAGAATCAAGGGGAACAATAAGATCAAATTCTCCATCATTTATAATCTGCTTCATGTATTTGTTATCTAAATATCTTTCATCGTATGCAATATCGGTTTCAACCTTTACCCGGATATCGTACCCCTCCTCCGTAAGCTTCCGAAGAATTATCAAGGTGTTATCTATACAACAACTACTTACGATTACCATCGCATCAATAAAATTCATATTATATCTGACAAATGATTCAATGATTTCGCTCTCATTTCCGACCTTAACCAGTGCAACTATCTTCATAATGTCTCCTCCACAATCTTGCTAAGTTATTCCCAGTCATAACCTCTGTCTTTTGGTATTATTCGTCTAAGCGTATATATATCACTTTCCCCTATTTGTCTAATACATTCATCCGAATAGATGTCCCAGCCATCCCACATAGCACTTATAAGGCGCCCGGTTATTCCCGCCGCTCTCTCAGAAGCAAGCCATGCAACACATTTTGCTGCCCTCCTTTGGGTCTTATCATCAGCATCTTTGCGCTCCAAAGATTTTTTGTATTCAGAACCGGCATCCTTTCCCGCCTTGATGATATCATCGATCATTCTGGTATTCATGGCTCCCGGAGCAACAGCATTTACCCGGATTCCATATTCTTCTGTCTCTTTGGCCAAAATCTCTGTAGCTCTGACCACTCCGGTCTTTGCTATTGCATATCCCATGAAATTAGGTCTTACCGAAGTGGCACCTCCTCCAGAAATATTGATAATGCACTTATCCATTTTATTGTTGGAAGCTATATCAATCTCTTTAAAAACATTGACAGCTTTACGCATACTGTACAATACACCGATAAGGTCAACATCCAATACACGCAGGACTTCATCCCACGAATTATGTTCAAATAGTCCAATCGGTCCCTGTATCGCCGCATTATTTACTACTATGTCGATCTCCTTCATATCAGATATTGCATAATCATATAATTCATCTATATCAGTTGTATTTCCTATATCGGATTTCTTAAACAGTATCTTCTGATCCCTGTACCTTCTGAACTCATATAATGACTCAACGGCATTTTGAAGTTCATGCTCATCTCTGGCACAGATACACACATTTGCACCTGACAGAACAAATTCCTTTGCAATTTCATAACCCAGCCCTCTCGAGCCACCGGTGATAATAGCCCTCTTTCCGGTCATAATCTATCCCTCTATTCACGTCCATAAATCTTTTCTACAATTCTTAGTGTCTTATAAGCATCTTCTATGTCCCCCATTCTAACCGGATGATCTTCTTCTATATCGTTAACAAACTCGTCAAACTCCATCTCCCAGGAAACGTCTCCTCGTGGGAACTCGTATATTGTGGTGTCCGGCGGACCCATCTCCGGAAGCATCGAATATACTTTAAGAGTCTCTATACCATAACTGCCTCCAAGTCCCTCAACATCCAGTTTAACGTCTCTGCAGTATATTTCGAAAGAAAACATATTCTTCCATTCAGTACAGCTAACCTGGAGCCAAGCAGCCCTCCCATCTTCCCGCCTAAGTGATATGAAACCATTATCATCTACCGGCATATCCCAATAATATGTCGTTGCAAATCCTTCCACAATATCAAAATCACCCATAAACCATCTAGCAAGATCTATAAGGTGTACACCCTGATCTATAGTTTCTCCTCCACCGGAAAGAGAAACATCCGCCCGCCACTCCCTATCATATCCTAAGCGTCCGCCGTGCCCATATCTCCCTCTAATGAACATAATCGGTCCGCACACACCTGAATCAAATATCTCGTGTGCTTTTAATAAGGCAGGATGATACCTGTGGTTAAACCCGACTTTAACTTTAACATTTCTTTCTTTTACAATATCCAGAATAGGAAGTATTTCTCTTGAATCAATGCCCGCAGGCTTTTCGACAATCACATTAATGTTCTTTGAAACTGCATATAACGTGATTTCAGACAATTTTGCGTTTATTGTTGATACGATAACAATATCAAGATCCCTATTGCACAATTCCTTATAGTCATCTGTAATGAAAATATCTATATCCTTTGAGTAATTCAGTTTATCACTCAATTCACGCTGGGCTTTCAATCGCTCTGCTTTTTTGATATCCGTATCACACAGCGCCACTATATCGTGATTTCCCTTTATAGCATTTGCTCTTTTATTGCCTATAAGGCCGCATCCTATTATGCCTATTCTCATATCAGCTCACCAATTTGGGAATAAACCCAACCCGATATTGCTAGAATTTCAAACATTCACCATTTTTCAGTACTAATCGTTCTTCATATGCCTCATAACAATCATTAATGCTCTTAACTATATGACCGTCTTCATATATTTTCTCTATAAGCTCTCTTATCTCATTTTCTCTTGTATATGCTGATATAATGATATTTACTATACAATTTGGAAGTTCATCCGGTCGGATTATCTCAATACCGTTTAATCTCTTCCCCAACTTTTCAGAGTCCACATCTATAATACCTTCAACTATGTTATTATCTCTCAAGAAACCGGAGAGCATTCTCCCTCCGTAACCTGCTCCCCATAGATAAATAGGAAATGCCTTATCTACTACATCTTCCAAGCATCCTGCAACAAACAACTCTCTATCAAAATACTTTTCTCTAATATATCTATTCTCCTCATCTCTTAATTCTGTTTCGCTATTGCTTATTCCACCAAGTGAAAAACAAGATAACGTTTTATTTAGATGCCCAAATATTGATCCATAACTCCAAAAGCGATTCATCAGTTCAAAATCTCCTGATATCCGGAAATCCTCATCGAAGACTCCTTTCTTCTCGTAAACTTCTCGTTTAACAAATGTTGCCGGATGATTGACTGACATCAAATGCCACAATGACCTAAATGGGGGTTGTTCATACTTTACGATTCTACCATCAGTCATTATATAGTTCATATTACCGAACAAGATTTCCATTTCCGGTTTTTTTTCAAATGCCTCTACAACCTCTGCAATTGCCCCTTCTTCATACCAGTCATCACTATTAATGATTCCAATAATCTCTCCTGAGGCCAAGGCAATACCCTTATTCATCGCATTGTACAGACCCGAATCCTGTTCTGATATTATGATATCAATCAGGTCTCTATATTTTTCAATTATCTCTATCGTGCCATCCGTCGATCCACCGTCAATAATTATGTATTCAATATTATCATAATCTTGATTAATAACACTTCTGATTGTTTTATCGATCGTACTCACGCCATTTAACACGACGGTAATTATAGATATTTTCTTCAAAACGCTACCCCATTTTATTCTTTTGTTTTCATACACATAATCGGCGTGACAGCCTCTGCTTCAAGTAGCTCTAACTCATCATGAGCGGTGACATGTTATGGATATACGAATATCATTGTTAACTCGAGTCTATACTCGGTATATATTTGAATTTCTCAACAAAGCGTTGTGGATCATCAAATAAATCCCCAAATCGAAGCAACTCTCTCTCGGGTAACTCCCACCACTTTGTTTCTTTAATTGATGCAATCAAATCTCTATCAAAACGATACTTAATCAATCTTGCTGGATTGCCGCCTACAATAGCAAAATCATCAACATCTGATACTACATTGCTGTTGGCAGCCACAACAGCCCCATCACCTATGCGGATTCCACTTTTTAATGCGCTACCTCGACCTATCCAAACATCCGATCCAATTTCAATACTATGATATGATTGTGAATAATCATAGGGAGGCAAATTCTCCGAATCAAAATGGGTAATACCATAGTTCATTATTCTATGATAATCATGATCTAGATTTAGCCCTATTTCAACGCGAATGCCCCAAGAAATGCATGAGTAATTGCCCACATTTAAACTAAATGTATCTCTTAAATCACCTCTCTCGAAGGTCATTTCACCAATATAACTTTTTCTTCCCAAAGAAAGAACTATGTTTTTTCCTTTATATGACCTCTTTTCATCCTTGTATGAATCATCACTAAATTTCGAATTAATGATGCAATTATTCAACCACCCGCTTTTTTTATACTGTAGGAAATCAAAACCACTCTCATTAAGCAATCCCCCATATATTATCCTATCTTCGCTAATTCCTCTCCGAATAATATCATCTCGGATTTCATACCGATATATTGAAGAACATATGATTACATAGTCGAATTCTACATCTTCTAGCATATCTGGTGGGATTATATACTCATATCCCCCAAACCCCTTGTCTTTATCGACACAAGCAACAACTTGAATTGTGCCCTGATTGATTTCTTTATCAAGAACTGGTTTTATCTTTCTATATTCCCTTCCTATTCCCCAACATACAATCCTCTCGACCTTGCTCACCATTCTTACATCACACCTCTCCAGCTAAACAGCATCATCAAACGAACAGTATTCAATGTCTCTTACTAACGTTTTATTTGCACATGTATAAAGTGTAATTCAATATGTCGACCATAATAAATGAAGCATTAATTCTTTTTCGTTATTATCCAACTACATCATTATAATCTCGATATTCTATATTCTTGACTAAAGTCCTCTTGGAACATGTATATAACTTTACCTCTTTTGCCTTACACAAGTGGTCCATTTCTTTATAACCCTTATATATATTCGCAAATCCCACTAATATATCTTCTAAGGGGGTACTTTTCCCATACTCTTTCATAATGTTTAATTGTTCTTTAGGAATATCAAATGCATACTCTGCATATCCCTCATCAATGTAATTATCTAACGTCCCATAAATCGACGTCTCCTCACAACCAATCAAATATATTTCTTTAAATCCCATATATACAGCCATTAGAACACAATACTGGATGACAGAATATCTTCCAAATATACCCTTGGTTAAATCCACATCGTTATCCACTCTTTTATTCCAATCTCTATTCGCAAGAAAATAATATGTATTTAGCCACTGAGTTCCTTTTGACACCAAATAATCAGCAAACTGTACTGGAAAGAAATAACATATATCTTTGTTATCCTGTTCTAATTCTTTAATGTTCGCATAAAAGAACTTCCCGTAATCATGATACAAGTCTGGATCAAAATAAAAAGGATCTGCGACAACGTAGTAATTGACTGGGATTCTCTGACATTGTCTATAATAATTATTAACTGCAAACACAATTGATTTTTGACTAAATCTTTTTAAATCAACATCATTGAGTGATGGTCCATTTCCTAGAATAATGCACTTTTCCCCTGAGTGTCTGTCTCTAAATATCACATTTCTCGACAGAATTGGAATAAACTTTTCGTCAAAACTATTAACAGCTCTAGATTCACATTTGTAAAATTCTCTGCTCTCATCCTTCCTTCCTAAATTTATTATCAAGCCTTCATAATTAATCCTATCATAAAGATAGCGTTCTATCTCTTCTCCTTTGTAATAGGATGTTATCACCACGGCTTCAACATTATTCCATATAATCTCCTTGGATGTGTTTATTGTATTTCCCGTAAAAAACCCTCCCCGTTTATCATCAACATAAAATCTGATATCATATTTGAGTATATTGGAATAAATCACTATTTTCTCAGCATATTCACCAAGTCCCCATATAGCAATGTTTTTTTTTCTACTTAGCTCTTCTAATTTCTTATTAATTAAATCAACATAATCTTCTCTATATAGTTTCTTATACATTACAATCCCACTTCCCTAATCAAAAAATCCTTTAAACTGTAGTATGTGTTTTCCTGAATGATATCTAAATTCGCCTGTTCCCATATATCAGACCTATCAAAAGACATAGGCACGAAACTGACAATGTTGTCATTATCAATATTAATCTCCACAATAGTATTTGACCAGATATGCATATTCGTGTATGTTTCGTTCAACATCTTTCCTATATTATAATTCCCCGCCCTTCCCCAAACTGGTTTTAAGGATGATCTATTTATAACAGGAATTCCCTCTGGCGTGACCATCATATTTCCATCCTTAGAAACCTTAAGAACTCTATCAGATTCAAATGGCAATAGCCACAAATAAGTTCTTCCAACTACAATCTGAGAATAAAACGTTACTGTTCTATCTTTACTCAACTCTCCATTCTCAATAGCACATATTTCCTTATATGTTTCAAACTCAATACTATCATATTTAATAATCCTACTTTTTCCTTTTCTATCATTTAAAACTAGCCATACCCCTCCTTCACTGTAGGTCATAGTTTCTATATAAGAATCCTCATATGGCAAATTCAGCTCTATTATACTTATTTTACCTGTTAATTGATTTAACCTAACTAGCTTATTATCATTGTAAAACTGGAACAAAATGTAATTCTCTGAAGAAAAAGCTCCAACTCCAAGCCATTGCTTTGTATCATTATAAGAAGCCCCATTAATAAACTCCTCCAATTTGTATATAGCCCAATCTTCAGTTTCTAAATAAAATCTAACAATAAATGGCGGCTGAAAATAAAAATACAAAGACGTACTATCTTGAAAATATCGAGCGCTCCAATTCCAGTTTTCAATCTCATTTGGTATTTTCTTGTATAAGTAAGTTCTGCTGTTTATATCATACTTGATATATTTATCTCCTCGAAATGGAAAAACAAAAATATAATCCTTAAATCTTGCAATCGATCTAAAAGAAAAACTTCCGAAGGCTTCTTTTATTACGAACAAAACTTTTGTTGTTCCAGTCCTTTTTTCTACTTGTATAACGGAAGACAACTCATTAGCATAGTACCAAATATAGTCATTATCACAAATAATTCCATCGTTTGCATAAAAACTAATCTCGTCAATGTTCAACTCTTCTCTCCCTCCCGTATTAATTCAACTATTCTTCGATCCCACCCTAATCTCAAGTAAAAACTGTTCTTGAATTCTATCTATAGCATCTCGCGTTATACGTTCTCCACTATTTAACAACTCCGTCCACGCTCTCACAGGGTATTTTTCATTTGAGTGTATTATATCAATCGGCATACGAAAACTATGCCATATATAACTCATGTTTCTTTCTTCTAGCCATTCTGATATCTCTTCAATAGAACAAGTATATTCAACATCTTTAATCATTTTTCCATTTGTTGCTCTATGTATATACTCATATTTCACATGATATCCATATTGATTAAACGGACTAAAAACATATAAATATCCCTCGCTCCTTAGTAAGGATAACAAATTCCTAAAAACTTGTTTAAAATCAGAAAATAGACATAATGTCCCAAAAAAAGTTACACAGTCAAACCTTCTCTCTTCCGAAAGTAGAATTCCCTCATATATATCCCCTTTTATAAAATTACAATTCGGGATCCTTTCCTTGCAAAGTGAAATGTACTGTTCATTTACATCTATTCCATAATAATCAATATTATCTTTTCCAAAACTTCTTATTAGATAGCAGAGTAATTCTCCCGTTGCGCACCCAACATCACATATTCTTTTAATTTCATGATTCTCAATTTTGGAGGCTAATACTTTAGCAAGTAACTTAAAGTTTTCCTTTTCAGTAAATTCGTTAATATAAAAATTATTAGTCCTGATATTCTGCTCTTTCCTTGTATTACTTTCGTCGGACATACTTTCTCCTCCTAATAAATCGATTGTAGGTATTAGGTAACCTAACAACCAGTTAAGCCTTATACCTCTCATTGTTTAAGCTGTATGATAGGTGAGCATTGGTGTGACCTATTTCTCCTTGGAAATATTATTCAATTTACTATTGACATTTTATTAGTAGGCTTTACAGATAATAAATATAGTCATTACTCTGAGGCGGAAAATCATTACAATCAAGTCTTGGAAGTTCCAGCGCAGAATCAACTTCTATATCTGCAACTTGAACCTTCGTCGTTAATCCAACGCAAGCTCCCTTGGATTCAACATATGAAATAACATCCAAACTGTAATTGCCATACGGATAATTCATTACCCATTCCTTAGGATTTATATACTCACACATCACCATCATAGCCTTAGAAATATCGCAAGCCATTTCTTCTCTTGTGAGGTTCCCTAGCCAGTAATGTTCGTAACCATGTAACCCAATAAACATACCGTGTCGCCTCATCACGCCAATTTGCTCCTCGCTCATATATAATTCACTTGCCACTTGTTCCTCAGAAACATCTACATACCGTTCAAACAAATCTGATGATATTTTATTTCTTACTGGCTCTGGTAAGGCAGTCTGAAGAACTCGCTTTATAAAAACAACTTCTTTACTATCAAATCTGTTTTCTATAGCATACTGATTCCATAGTTCATCTGTTGATGCATAATTATACTCACTCCCCCTATAATGATTCATTCTTTCTTTAACATCTATAACAAGCGATTTTATATCTGCACATGCAAGTATGTGATGTATTTTATTTACATCCAATAATTTATGCTCTGAAATAGGTTTCCCAGGAATGAAGAAGGATCCTTGAAAACCAAACTCCTCTAACACCGGAAAAACATAAGTATAATGATCAATGTACCCATCGTCAAATGTAAGCAACACCGCATTCTGTGGAAGTTTTCCTCCACTTTTCACGGCTTCAATTACTTGTTCCATCTTTACAACATTAAAATTATCTCGAAAGAACTCCATTTGAGCGCGAAATTGTCTTATATCCATTCCCTTTATATTCGGATAACGGCTATATTTAAGATCTCTGATATAGTGGTACATTGAAATGAACAGTTTATTATTCTTATCCTTCATGTAAATAATCCAAAAGTCTACTGAATAGACTCATACTTACACAATATATGCTATATATTGTTACCACAATCTCATATCCTATACAAGTGAATCCCTTCTTTAGGCATTCCGATTACTTCTATACTCTTTGTTTTCTAGGTTTCTAAGACTTCAAACCTATCAATCTGTAATGTACTGAATTAATCTCTAACCCACAAAACTATCAAATAACGAAAACGTCATAATGTACGATCACGATATTTCAATACCGCCTCCGCATATAGAAAATCCAAATACGAGTCTATGTCTATTGAATTTGTAGTATTCATTATGTATGCATAACACCTTCCCTTGTAAACATCTCTATAGGACATAAAGCTCTTTACATCGGACATATATATTGCCCCATTTAACCTGTAATACTTTGGCAAATCCTGTCTTCTAGCCCATTTATGATCCTCAAAGAAACTCTCCATACTTAGTGATTCTGGAAGAATGTTCATATATGTAGGTGTATACTCCGCTTCACATACAGATACGATCGTATTTGCCTTCTTTTCATTATACTCTTCTATTGCACCTCTAATATCTCTTTCATCTCGCAAAGGGGACGTTGGCTGTAATAGTACAAATGCATCAAACTCTCTATTTATCTCATGATAATGACTAATTACTTCATATACCGTATCCCAGGAACTAGCATTATCACTGGAATTCTTTTTACTTCTGAGAAATGGTACTTCTGCTCCATATTCCTTTGCAACATCCGCATATTCTTCCGAATCAGTCGATACCATGATTTCTTCAAATACCTCTGCTCTTAATGCCGCCTCCACCGAATATGCAATTAACGGTTTACCACACAATTCCATAATATTCTTATTGGGTAAACCTTTTGAACCACTTCTTGCTGGAATAATTGCTATTATCTTCATTTTATATTGTTTTATCCGTAATGATGTTAACACGTAAACACAGCTAATACGGTTTACTGTCTACTATATTTCTCTATTGCCCTCTTTTTAGGAATCTTGGAGACATTGAACATATTGTGACTTGAAGAACTTGAAGCACTCTCTCCTCACACATTGTATATATCGGTTCTATAAGTCGATTTATTATTCTTAATCCAGTTTATTGTCTCTGTTATTCCTTCTTCAAATGACCACTGTTGCTTCCAGTCAGTCAGTTCGATAAGCTTTTTATTACTTCCCAAAAGACGATTTACCTCACTATTTGGGGGTCTAAATCTTTGTTCATCGCATATTATTATGGCTTTTGGATTGATCTGCTTTATCAACTCTACTGCCAGAGCCCCTATTGATACTTCGTGACCTGTTGCTATATTTATCTCCTCTCCTATTGTAACCTCTGACTCATATATGGATATGAAGCCGTTAGCTGTATCTTTTACATAGTTGAAGTCTCGTGTTGGTGTAAGTGAACCAAGTTTGATCTCCTCTCTTCCCGCGAGGAGTTGCGATATTATTGTCGGAATAACAGCCCTGGCTGACTGTCTGGGACCGTAAGTATTAAAGGGCCTCACAATACTCACAGGAAGGTTGAAACTTCGATAAAACGACTCCGCCAGTCTGTCCGCTCCGATTTTGGTGGCAGAATATGGCGACTGTCCCTGGAACGGGTGTTTCTCATCTATCGGAACGTACTGAGCAGTACCATATACTTCTGATGTTGATGTAATCAAAACACGTTCCAGCTCAAGTTCTCTTGCTGCTTGAAGGATATTGAGTGTTCCTTTAATGTTAGTGTCGACATAAGCGTCCGGAGAATGATAACTAAAGGGTATGCCTATCAGCGCTGCCAGGTGAAATACAGCTTTACACCCTTCCATCGCCTTTTTTACCCCATGAGGATCACGAACATCTCCCGCAAATATCTCCACATGATACATTATGTTCTTATCAAGGCTATCAAGCCATCCCCATGTATTAAAAGAGTTGTAGAAAACAAACGCTTTTACATCATATCCCCTTTCAACCAACTCTTCCGTGAGGTGACTGCCTATGAATCCATCGGCACCGGTAACTAATATTTTCTTCATTTCCTATACCTATTCTGAATCACTACGGATAATCATAGAATGCTTTCTTAATCTCTATGCTTTTATTTAATGTATCCTTTATTATCTTGACGATTTTTTCAGATGTTTTTCCATTTCCGTACAACTCGTGAATACCAAATACGTCAAGTTTCAATACTGCGTTAATTGCAGAAAGAATATCATCTTTTTTCAGATCACAATCTATAACACTTTGTCCGTGAATTCTGCCTTTCTGCCTAAACCCAATGTTAATCGTTGGAGTTCCTAACGTGGGCGCCTCAATTATTCCGCTCGAACTATTTCCCATAACAAATGAAGCATACTTAACAGCACTAAGATACCGCTTCATTCCCAGATTTCTAACAAATATAGCATTTGAATGTTCATTGGCAAACATCCGTAAATGATCATTAATAATATCTCCACCAACATCTGAATTTGCCCCGGTAATGAGATAGAAGAAATCTGACCTGGCATTCATGACGCTACATAATTCATCAACTTGAGCTGAAGCTGTATCATCAACTAAAGTTTCCGGATGAAATGTGACGACAACATAGTTCATTCCGCCCAGAATTCCTGTATTAGCTCGAAACTCATCTTCACTCATCAATTCTTGATTCAAGATGTTTTCGACTCCCAATGCACCTACATTAAAAACACGATCCGGCTCTTCACCCATTTGTATTACACGCTGTCTATATATTTCCGTAGAGGTGAAATGGATATAACTCATCTTGGTAATAGCATGCCTAATACAATCATCAACAGCACCTTCTGTAATCTCTCCTCCATGTATATGTGCTATTGGTATTTTTTCGTTTAGCGCAGCAGCAGCTACCCCAAGCATCTCGGTCCTGTCTCCCAGGATAACAGCCATATCCGGTCGGTCATCATTAAAGCTCTTAGCAAAACCTTTCATGGCATTTGACATTGTTACAGAAATACCATAGGACGTATTATCGTCATCCAGAATTGGAATTTCATGCGATATCTTTACTCCATCATTACGAATATCATCTATCGTATAGCCATGCTTTGGCGACAAGTGTGTTCCGGTAACAATAAGATCAAGATCGAGCACGTCATCTGCATCCACTCGCTTTATAAGTTTAGAAAGAAGACCATATTCAGCTCTGGTAGATGTAACAATAGCTACTCGTTTCATATATTACTTATCCCGCTCACATTTCATCCGGCATACTATATCTCTATCAATTCATCCTCTAAATAGTCTCTGTCAGCCTTAAGTCCAATAACTTCATCCCACCTCATCGGACTTATACCGGTTCCGGGTCGCTTAGTAGCAAGATTATCTTCTTTGAATATCTCTCCGCTTTTAATACTTCTTGAAGCAACAATACTCTTTCTTACAACAATTGCATTCTTGATCTCCGAATCAGAAGGTCTTTTTTTTCCCGTGCCCATTGCTGACTCTATGTTTCTTATAGAGTCTACCATACTCTTTAATTCATAAGGTTCCAAACTGGCCTTATGATCAGGGCCTTCCATTGTTCTGTCCAACGTAAAATGCTTCTCTATAATCGTCGCTCCCATTGCCACAGCAGCAATCGGGACTTCTATTCCTTTTGTGTGATCAGAATAACCGACGGGACATTGGAATGTTTCCTGCAGAGTTTTCATTGCCTTTAGGTTAACCTCATTATACGGTGCCGGATATTCCGTTGTACAGTGAAGAAGCGTTACAGCTCCTACGCCATTCTCATGTAGTACATCCCATGCTTCCCTAACCTCATCAAGTGTTGACATTCCTGTAGAAAGGATAACGTCCTTACCTGTTTTGGCAAGTTCAACCAAGTAAGGATAATTCGTGATCTCCCCGGATGGGATTTTCCATAAATCCAATATACCGTTTAAAAACTTGACGCTATCAATATCAAAGGGCGTAGATAGAAAACCTATTCCGATACTCTTGCAATAGACAGACAATTGTATGAAATCATCTTTCGTTAAAGCAAGCTTATTAAGCATATCTGCCTGTGTATCACCTAAATGTATGTTCTGCTTTTGATACTCGGCCATTTGTGCATGTTTGGACACCAGTTTGTTCACGTTGAAAGTTTGGAACTTTACGATATCTGCGCCGCAGTTCTTAGCTGACTCTGCCAGTTTCATGGCGATATCCAGCTTTCCGTTATGATTAACGCCGGCCTCAGCTATGATCAAAACTCTGTCACTATGACCCAACGACTTTTCTCCCATCAAGTTTTATCACTTTTGCAGGAACACCAACGGCTGTGCACCGGTCAGGAAGATCGCTTATAACGCTTGCTCCCGCCCCTATCATTACATCTGTACCAATGTTTATTCCTTGTATAGTACAGGCATTCACACCAATATAGGAACGGTCACCAACAGATACGTTTCCTGAAATCCTCACACCTGCATTCATTGTAACATAATCTCCGATCCTTGTTTCATGACTAATGATGCTTCCGGAATTACAGATCACATATTCGCCAATTTCAACATCCGTAGTAATAACACATCCGGCACAAATTACAGTACCACTTCCCAGTTTAGCTGTATCAGAAATCACTGCATGTCTTGACACGATCGTTGGAAAAGATATATTTTCATGACCGACATACTGTGAGATTACACTCTCTCGAAGAGAGGTATCTCCAATCGCGCAAATTACATATATCTGCTCTTTTCGGTTTAACAGCCACTCATCGCCGCCCAGGATAGGAAATTTGTGCAGCGTCTGTTTATCGTCCTTTGCTACAAACCCTAAGATATCCCATTCTTGATTTTCTTTGTTATTGTCCTCGATCAACCATGCCAGTTCCTGTGCCTGACCGCCGGATCCAAGGATAACTATCGGCTTCATCCAAGTTCTCCCAGTTTTTCAGTCATTTTCTGCAGTTCATCCATCTGTCCCATATCCATCCAATTGTCTTCAGATACAGGATACATACCAACCTTAAGGCCTTTATTTATACATGTTTGGAGTACTTCCGTAATATGAACGAACTTATCTTCAGGTATTTCATCCAAAAAATCCGGTGTCAACACATAGAATCCGGTATTAACGACCAATGTGATATCCGGTTTTTCCTGAATCGAATCTACTTGTCCGTTATCTCTTGTCTTGATCACTCCATATGGCAGCTTCATATTCTTAACAGCACATACGATTGTTGCAATGTTTCCTCTCTTCCTGTGATATTCCATGATCTCAGAGTAATCCGCTTCGATCAGAATATCGCAGTTTGTCATGAAAAACGACTCTTTGTACCTCCCCATCAACAGCCGCAAACCCCCTGCGGTTCCAAGAAACTCATCTTCTTCATGGAAAATGATATCCGGACTGTTTTCTAAATCTCTGAAATATGATTTTATAAAGTGTTTCTTGTAGTTGACAATCATATCAAAATGCCTGCAACCAGCATTCTGAAATCTCTCAATTATGTGCTCCGTAATAGTCTTATCCCCTATCGGTATCAATGGCTTGGGAAGAACACTTGTATATGGTTGAAGTCTTGTTCCCATACCCCCTGCCATGATCACAACAGGGCAGTCTATCTTTTTCTTTACAACAATGCTTCTTTCATCAAGAAAATGGATATCTATAACACGATGATCTTTATCCAGTATCGGAATCGAACTAATTTGACGAATTCTCATGATCCTTCTAGCCGATTCAATTTCCTTCTCCGGAACAAATATCGGATCTGTTTTCATTATTTGTTTTGCTCTGGCATCAAGTTTTCCGGAATGAATGATAAACCTGCGGATGTCTCCGTCCGTGATCGAACCCAAGAGTCTTCTGTCATCATCGCACACAAAAACTACGCCCCTAGCGTTTTTATCAATCTTGCGCATGATATCCATTATATTGTTGTCGGAAAGAACAATATAATCATTGAGTTGCATGATCAAAGAAGCTCCTTTAGTGTGTTCGTAACTATTTCTATCTCTTCATCCGTAATACTTGTAGAGCACGGAAGTGTCAGAATCTTGTCCCAAACGTTTTCAGTTTGTTCAAGAGTTTTTGCGCATATAGCATGTTCATATGGTTTCTGTAGATGTATAGGCTTCCAAAAGGTTCTGGCTTCGATGCCTTTTTCTTTAAGAATTACACATATTTCACGGAGTTTGTCCGGATTGCCATCCGGGATCACAACCCCAGAAAACCAACAGGATGATCTTGTATTCTCAAGTTCCGGAAAGAGACTCACACCATCACATTCTGATAGCAGACTATTGTAAGTCTCTCTAATGTGCCTTTTCTTATTAACGAATTCTTCTACCCGTTCCAACTGAGCACAGCCAATTGCAGCCTGTATATTAGTCATTCGATAGTTGTATCCAACCATGTCAAAGTCATATTCCGTACTGATTCGAGCTGTAGTGGATATATGCTTTCCTCTTTTCGCTATTTCTTCATTGTCGGTTACCATGGCTCCGCCACCACCGGATGTAACCGTTTTGTTCCCATTAAATGAGAAAACAGTGCAGTCCGCCAATTCTCCTACTTTTTTACCTTTGTATTCCGCTCCGATTGCTGCAGCAGCATCAGCTATAACAGGAAGATTATAATCTCTGGAGATATTCACTATAGAATCCATGTCAGGGATGTTTCCCAGTGTATATACAGGCATTATGGCAGCTACTCTTCTACCGGTTCCTTTATGTATCAGCTGGCCGTCTTGTGTTTCTGTATTGTCATACAATTCAGTTCGCAGTTGATTGGCACTTAGTGTCCATGTGACAGGATCGATATCCATAAGCCACGGAACAGCACCGCAATGGGATATCGCATTTGCTGTAGCAATAAACGTAAACGACGGGATGATAACCAGATCATCTCTGCCTATGCCATAACTCACTAGTGCAGTGTGAAGTCCGGTTGTGCCGGATGATGTTGCTACGCCACACTTGCACCCAGCAATTTCAGCTACCATCTTCTCCAGTCTCTCTACAAAAGGGCCAACAGAGGATACAAAGGTGGTGTCTATGCATTCATTTAAGTATTTTCGTTCGTTACCGGATAGATCTGGGATTGCTAAGGATATCATATGCTGTCACAACAACTCTTTCTTCTATTCAAAGGGGTCTCTAACGCCTTTTTTGGTTCTAGTGTATGGCATATTGGTAATTGAACTAATATATAGCCTGTATTATACAGTAATTGCAGGTGTAGACAGTATATACGGAGGTTGTTCAATGGTTCGTCCGAAGAAGAATCATGTTCAATTATCAGATACCGATGCTAAACATCTGAAAGGTATCATCAAGAAGAAGGATACCAATCAAACTATCGCTAATCGTTGCCGCGTTCTAACTGCATTGGATGAAGATCATCCACATGCTACGCCATATGATCACGGTGTTGATGCTTACGGAGTAAGTAAGACAACAATTTCAACACTTGTAAAAAACTTTTCGGAAGGCGGAATCGATTCCGCACTTGCCAGAAAGCGCAGCGTTAATTCCGACTAGGCAAGACGTAAGGTAGATGGTCGCACAGAAGCAATATTGATAGAATACGTCTGTCTCTTATCATTTTACTTTATATATCGACTATTATACAATCCCTTCATGCACTCCATTATTTTTTGATTCTCCATTTCATGTTGATTCTTAAACTGATCTTCTAGGTTTTCATCATTTACATATTTAAAGAAAAGGGGCTCAAAATTTGATTTGTTATATCCTGACTCCTCGATAGCTCTTTTTATTACTTCATTATAAAAAGAAAAGAGCTTGTCGTTCCGGACAATATAATCCCTAATGTCATCTGATACCAACTCCTCAAACGCCCCAAGATACTTGGCTTTATCTTCAGGTTTTCCAAATATATTTGAAATCTTTCCGAGATAATCCATAGATATAATCCTCATTCCATTTTTGGGTAGTGTCGTAGAAATATCTTTTGCTATTTGTCTGTCAAAATGATTTTGCTGTCAAAAACAGAATCCCGATGTAGCTTTTCACACCTTTCATCGGGACTCTGTATTATAGACTATCTTTTATACCACAGCGCACTTTTTCTCCAGCTCTTCGGCTTTAGCACGAAGCATGTCGTTTTCGGACTGGAGTGTCCGATTCCTAGACTGGAGTCTGTCACGCTCAGCCTCTTCTTTTGCTTCTCCTTCTGCCCTTCTTTCTGCTTCACCTTTTGCTCTTGCCTCTTCTATTGCTGCGTCATATTCAACAAGATACGGCGGCTTCTTATATGAATCCTGATGTAAAGTATGAAACTGTCAAGGTGCTGATTATATGATTTTCGCTGTAAAGCGGATATTGACATTTCCGTCAACAGTCGTTATTATAATAATCAAAAAGGCACTATCGTAAAGCAAACGGTTCGCCTTGGTTTATAGTTGCAAAGAAAGCAACCTAATCCTTAGCTAGGCGGTTGCTTTCTTTCATTTTATGATTTCTTTTGTCCCGGATCCTGAACACTATCGCTAGGATTACTCCCGCGACAGATGCTACAGTTCCAAGAGCTGTTAAGATCAGCACAAAACTACTTGATCGAACCTTTCTCTAGATTTTCCATTCCAATACCTCCTTCTAATGGAAGTCCGGATGATACATCCGTTGAAAGGCGAACCGCTTACCGTTTTGGTAATGCCCAATATCATTGTATCAGAACATGTGTTCGATGTCAATGATTCGGGCTATTGTATTGTATATACTTATACACTATATTGTATACTTTATTAACTGTTTGCACAACATTATGTTTATACAAAGAAAGCTGCCGCATTTTAGCGACAGCTGTAATTACCTGATTTTCGCTTCCATGCTGATATAAGGTATCCATTTATATATATCGGCATTAATCGTGAGAATCTTTAACAGGTTGCTTTCTTTCTGTAATATATCTATGATTTTGCAGCTATTTGAGCTTCAAGAACCTTTATTCTTGCCTCGGCTTCATCGGCACGCTTTTGTGCTTCATCGGCACGCTTTTGTGCTTTTTCCTTTTCCTCTCGCTCTTCTCTGATTGCATCCTGTATTATAACCCGTTCTTTCATATACTGTGTCCTCCAAGTCTCGTTTCTACGTCCCTCAATTACAGCATTGTCAATCTTTCTAGTAAGCTCACTTCCCGCTCTTCCCGACCTGATATACTCATATAGTTGCCTCAGATCACCCGGTATGTCTTCACCCTCATAGCAACAATTATAGAAGTGCTTTTCCGTTCCATCATTAAAAAGCGTGTTATTATCCTCATCGCATCGTTCCCTAAATGTATACTGGCAAAGACCCTTTTTAAACGGATCAAATGTGCAGATAAACATGATATTACTATCCGGCAAGGAATCGTAACTATTCCCCTTGTTCATATAATCGATATCAATGGAAGCTTGATAGAATCTGCTTCTCTTCGGTAGTGCATGCCATTCAATACTATGATTGTTGAGGTTTTGCATCTCCGCATCATAAACTGTTCCGACATTGTCCTCGTTATAGACATCAATTCTTATCGGCTTGCCATCTGAAGTAAACTTGAATTCCCTCTGGGTTTGGAGCTCTTGAAGTTCTCCAACAGGTTTCTGTAAGAGGCATTCCAGCACTTCCCTGCACAGTTCCCTGTTCTCCATAACCTTGCCGAACATAAAATCATCTCTGAACTCAAGTTCCTCATAACTTTTCATTACTCTTGTTTCGCTCATATTAATCTCCTTTCGGTTTATGCCGGCAGGAGTATGATACAAAGAGCATCTATTCCGTATATCATTGTTCCTGCCTATTGTTTATTGGATTTATAAGCAGGAATTTCAGAAAATACTCAGATGAGAATATAGACGGCAATGATTGCCAAAGATGAAATATATCCGCTTATAAAATGATTCTAACACATTTAGAAAGCTAGTGCCATAACCTTTATATAATCCTCTGTCTTATCCCGCATTAGTTCAAAACCTCTGCGGATCTCTTGGAGGTCGTATTGTTGTGTGATAAGCTTCTCAGGTGTTATAGTGCCTGCTGCAAGGCGCTTTATGACATATTTCCAGTCATCTTCCTCTCCATTGAAAGCCGCAGACAGATCGTAATCCTTATTCCCCAAGAATGACGCATTCCACGTTCCTGTAATTCTTAACTGGTTCCGAAGAATTTTCCAATAAACGTCCTTGTCAAATTTCATGTCGGAGTGAGGATTTCCTACAAAGCATACCCGGCCTGCCGGTGCCGCGGCTTCTACGGCAAGGCTTGCCACCTCGTTGCTTCCCACGCATTCAAAGAAAACATCCGCACCCACACCGTCTGTATGTTTCATAATAAAATCATATGCATCTTCTTTGTTGCTGTCGCAGTAATTCCCGTCGGGAATTCCCAGTTCTTTCATCGTATTTCTCTGAAATTCTTTGTTTCCGATAACGAGGATATCTGTGTATCCCGCGTCGATCAGAAACATCACAAGAAATGTCCCTATTGTTCCAAGACCGCATACCGCAATTTTAAGACCGTACCCTGATTCACTCCGCTCATACGCCGCCCCGGATGAACCGGTCAAAGACCTCCTCATTGCATGAACTGCAACAGCCATCGGCTCGATCATTGCCGCTGCCTCATATGAAACATCCTCCGGAAGCTCTATGAGGTTCCACTCCGGAACAGTCACATACTCCGCGAACCCTCCGTTGCTTCTGGATCCGAGATAATCATAGTGGCGGCACATCTCATACTGCCTTTTAAGGCACGGTTTACACTTCCTGCACGGAATGAGCGGAAACACTCCCACATGCTTTCCAATCCATGCAGAAGATACTCCGTCACCGACCGCTTCTACACACCCCGAAAACTCATGTCCTATAATAAGCGGCATCTTGTGTGCCCCGTCCCTGTATGCCCTCGGAATATCAGAGCCGCATATTCCGCATGCCTTGACAGCAACCAATGCCTCTCCCTTTTGCGGAACGGGTTTCTCGATTTCTTTGTATTCGAGTTTTCCGATTTTTTCAAGTACAAGCGCCTTCATTGTCTTACCCTTTATTCCCTTGAACTTCGGCTCATTAGATCCCCTGCACAAACCGATCCATATCCATTTGCGTTGTTACCTTGTAATTGTTCTCATCGCCGGGGATCATCACAACATCCAGTCCTGCCATGACAGCAGGCTCCGTTGAGCCGTTGATCCTCAGTATTTCGTCCGGCAGCAGCCTCTCATTTGCTTCAAGGTATTTGCCCAGTCTGTACAGTTCCGGTGCCTGTCCTGCAAAGATACAGCTTCTGTCAAGCAGTCTGTCTGCCTTCACTCCGTTTTTGCTGTAATAAACAGTATCTTTCATCGGAAGTGCCGGCATTACACCATCGCACCCTTTTAAAGCATCAAGGCATCTGTCCAAATACTCAGCCGTCAGGTTGGGACGGGCGGCATCGTGGATTATCACCACCGGGTCATCAACGGGTATATCCAATGATTTTACATATGTATCAATATCTCTGAGTCCGTTTAATATTGACAGCTGCCGCGTCTGGCCCGGATCGGAAAAACCGGTTATTGCCGTCTTTTCAATTCCCAGCCTTTCACACTCATTTAAGATCTCATCTCTCCACTCCGGCGATGCTACGATAAATATCCCGTCAACCGCAGAATAAGACGCAAACATATTAAGGCAGTATGCTATGAGCATTCTGCCTTTGACTTTTATATACTGCTTGGGGATATCTCCTCCAAGTCTCGTTCCCGTACCTCCGGAAAGAATCAGAGCAATATTCATATTCCGTTATCCTTTATCGTACTCAGGCTCTCCACCATTTTCATGGGAAACTTTACATCTCCCTTACAAGATCTCTTATTTCCTGCAGTGAATCCTTGTATTGTTTCTTCTTACCGAACAGAAGCGTCGTTCCGAGCACGAACCCTTTAACGCCTTTCGGCGCAAATTCAGTTATCTTATCAGCCGAGCATGCCCCATCCCAATAAGCATCAAATCCCATCTCCTTCTGTAGCGGCAGAAGCTTGTCATATTTCTTGGAAACATACGGCAGATACATCTGTCCGGCGTTTCCTGGGTTAACTGACATGACAAGTACTTTTTGGACGATCTGGAGCATTTCAACAACTGTCTCTACACTTGTTCCCGGATTGATGGCAATTCCGGGAACCATCTTCGCATTTATTATCTTCTGCAATGTTGTTGACGGATGATACTCCGCTTCCGGATGAATGTAAACAGTGTCTCCCGGACGAAGCTTTTCAAGGAAAAAGTGTATGTTGTTATTGGGGTGTTCGATCATCAGATGAACATCAAGAGGCTTTTTGGTCGCCGATGCAATATAGGCCATATCATTAAGGGACATGGCAAAGTTCGGAACATAACGACCGTCCATGATGTCGATATGAAACGAATCGATTCCCGCATCCTCAAGTTCCCTTACTTCTCTTTCGAGATTCCCGTAATGGGCACACATCATTGATGCACAAAGTTCAATTTCCATTGATTATCCTACCTCTCTCCGGCCAAATGAGAACATCTTTTGTTTGATTGTACACTCTTTTTGCCACTCTCGCAACGTACCGTAGGCTCTTGTTGATTTGTAATACCTGCACTTTTCAATTGTATTTATTCCCACTCTTGTATACAATTATATACGGAATCAAAGGTGACAAAAAGAACCGTCCCTTTTGACACATGGAGGTAGCGCATGAGATACCCGCAAATTCTCAAAGACAACGGAAGGATAGGATTTATCGCGCCGAGTTTCGGGTGTGCAATTGAGCCGTACAGATCCGATTTTGACGATGCTCTTTCGTGGTTTTGCAGCAAGGGCTATGAGACCGTTCTGGGATCTAATTGCTACAGCGATTCCGGAACTGGGATCAGTAATACTCCTGCAAAGTGTGCGCAAGAAGTTAATGATTTCTTCGTGAATGACCGAAGCGATGTGATAATATCTTGCGGCGGCGGAGAACTCATGTGCGAGATCCTGCCATATGTTGACTTTGACAGGATCGCAGAAGCCGCGCCGAAATGGTTCATGGGTTATTCCGACAATACTAACCTTACTTTTCTGTTAAATACATTATGCGATACCGCTTCGATCTACTCGGTGTGCGCATCCAAATTCAGCCCCCGCGACCGCCACAAATGCGTTGATGATGCCTTTGATATCCTCTGCGGGAGAAGATCGTCCGTCTCCAATTATGATGTCTGGTACAAGGAGATATTTGCCTCCGACAGCCAGAATATGACCGTTCCGGAAACAGCGGATGTTTATGACAGATTCGTTAACGAAAAGACCGGGGATGAATTCTATGTGATTCCCTATAAGCAATACATCTACAACGGTTCATCGGAAACAGATAAGGCATCTTTTTCCGGAAGGCTTACCGGAGGATGTCTTGACTGTCTCATTAATCTTATCGGGACAAGATTTGATAAAGTCTCTGATTTCGCATCAAGATACAGGGATGACGGGATCATATGGTTCTTGGAAAGCTGCGACCTGTCGGTAATGTCGATGCGGCGGGCTCTCTGGCAGATGGAAAACGCGGGATGGTTTGAGAACGTAAAAGGATTTCTTATCGGACGCCCGCTGCATTTTGATGATACATTCGGGGACTTTGATCATTATGACGCGTTTGTCGGAATACTCGGCAAATACAATGTTCCGATAATAATGGACATGGATATAGGTCATCAGTTTCCGCAGATGCCGATAATATCTGGAGCGTTCGCAAGCGTCAGCGCGGTGGGTAATACCGTATCGATCGATTATGACCGCACTCTTTGGGGCGTATAATTATTTCGCTTACTATAAAACATGTACTGCTGCATGATCCCTGCGACATTGCCGTACCGTCCGAACGGATTGATGCCGCCGTATTCTTCATTTATCACTTTCGCTATCCATGTATCAACAGGGGCACGTCCCGTTCTGTGATACGCAAACAGCGCAACGCAGTTTGCCACCTTGTCTCCGACCCCGTCAAATGATTTGAGCTCGTTGAACAGTTCCTCGTCCGTAAGCTCGTCCATTCTCTCAAGGTCAACCTCACCTCTCGCGATGCGCTTTGCGGCATTATATACATATGAGCATCTGTAACCGAGTCCGCAAGCAGACAATTCCTCGCAAGTTGCGGCAAGAATATCCTCCGCATCCGGAAAATAACCGTCGCTGCCGTATGTCGCAACTATCCTTTCGACGCTTGTCCTTATCGCGGGTATACTTTTTCTCTGTGAGATAATGAATGATATAAGGGTCTCGAACCTGTCCTGCCGGAGTATCCGGATGCCCGTTCCGTAGCGTGCCGCACTGCTTAGGAACTCATCATCGGCAGGAATGCTCTGCCTTATCTGTCTGTAATCCGTATCAAGATCAAAGTACGGATGCCATATCTTCTCCCACTCCTGCCGGCTGCATGAGACCGAGAGCCTGGTCGGATGACCGGCATCACATTTACTGCCGGGATCAGTAAGATCGCGTATATCGACAACGTTTCTTCCCGTTACAAACCTGTATATGCTGCCCGTCTTCTTCGGACGGAAGCACTGCCCGGAATCAATGATCTTATCAAGGTCAAAATCATCATCTATCGTAATATTCAAAGCCTGGACTCCATATGTTCAAGTGATCTGTACCCGTACAGCAGCGCGGAATTGGTAATGGTCTCTCTTGCGATGTTCCGATCCGCGGCGGCACATTCGGCGACAAATCTGCCGTATAGCTCAAGCGTTCTGTCGGAATACGTGGATATTTCTCCTCTCAGGTATGTTTCATAGGATGTGTTGTCGGCAGTATCCTCCGAAGTGTGGATGACTCTTGCCTCGCTTGCGCTCTTCGGATACATGGCGGCAAACTCTTCCATCATTCCCGTCTGTATCCCGACTATTGCCTCTATTATCTGCTTCTTTTCATCGGAAATCGGCGGCAGCGAATCCTTGATCTTCGCATATTCTTCGGGTGCGGTCGACTCCTCCATCCTTCCGTATTTTTCGGTGATAAGATTCCAGCCCCTTGCGTTTGCGGTCTCAAAATCATCAATGAAGCTTTCAAGCATTTCCCTGCTCCAGAGCATATACTGGCTCTTTCTCATTACCGAAAATGTCTGAAAATCATCCTGACAGCTTGCCCGTCCTCCCTCATTTATCACCTTGTCGAATGCGTTCCACTCAAGAGTGACTATCCTGTCAATCAGCTCGGATCTGTCCGGCATCAGTATCTCATTCACATGATGATCCAGATAATTGTCGCTATCGCCCGTCAGACCCATTTGGCTCAGTCTGTGCAGTATTTCATAACAGATATCCTCTATGATATCCGTTACCCGCTTCTCTTTCGGCTTTAGTACCGATAACTCGGCAAGCTTCGCGCAGATGCTGTCAGCATCCCCGGATCCCGCAAGACCCTTGTACATCCATTTATAGTATGGGGCATACTTCCTGTCGAGCAGGTACAGCATGCTCATCGTATGCTTTGTAAAATCTGCCAGACATACGGATGCAGTGACGGTATCTCCCCTCTCAAGCATTCTGGAATAATTGTACTGCCCTGTCTGGGACATCGATGCCGCCGTATATGCGATCTTCCGTCTCCAGATTCGATCAGGATAATACTGCTTTACCGCCTCTCTTATACGGGAAAATTCTCCCAGATCGTCTCTTATTACCTCACCGTTAGTAACGGTCGCAAACTTCTCGTCGTCGATAGCAAGCCATTCGCTGTCATTTTCCGGTGCCCTTCCGATGCCAAGGAGCCTGTTGTAGAATCCTGTTATCGTGTGCACACCGTCGCGTCTGCCGGTAACCGCACTGCTTCGTTTCCCGTATCCCATGAAGCTATCCGGAAGCTTATCATATTCTTCCTGAAGACTTGCGCCGATCTTGTCATGATCCTCGTCGGTCAGCCACATACAAAATCCCGGTCCCCAGTCATGATCCCTGCTGAACCGGTCATCAAATCCGAAACAGTCACTTCCTTCTCCGACAAAACCTACCGCTATCCTTCCTTCGTATTCGGGAAATTTATCATGGATCATATCCCGTCCGAACGTCTCATAGTACAGTCTTGCTATTTCGAGTCCGCTTGCGTCCTGCGCCTCATTCTCCCCTGCAGCCGTCCCGTCCGTCTCCTTCAGCTTTGCGACCGCAACCTCCATATTCTGCCGTGTGATCTCATATGCCCTGCTCTTACCGACACACCTTTCTATAACGTCAAGTGCTTTTTCATAATACTTTACGGAGCCGGCATAATCTTTCCTGATAAATCTGATCTCGGCCATCGCCGATGCCGCGGCACTGTAATGATAATCAGGTTCAGGATCCATGTCGAACAGTTCAAAGGCTTTACCGATATGTGCCTCGGCTTCATCAAATCTGCCGAGCCTTATCAGCGTGATCGCAAGATTGGTATATGTTGTCGCCTGCTCTATGCGGCACTCGGGATACGCAAGAGAGATTCCGAGTGCGCGTTCCAGGCAGTCCGCAGCGCTTTCATAGTCGGACAATTCCTGAAACAGAAGGCTCATATTGTTCAGAAGCGAGGCATACAGCATCGAATCCGGGGCGACATTATCATCGTAATATGATTTTACCTGCTGGTACAATGCGCTGCTTTCCTTCAGCATTCCCGCGGCGCGGTATGCGTTGGCAACATTCAGAAGCGATGTTGCGTGCGCCATCGAGCCTTTGATGCTGCTTCCGTCAAGGATCTCCAGGAGCTTTGCGGCAAATGTGCACATCTTATCATATTCACTCGTCTCACGATAATAGCCTATCAGCTCATTCAGCAGCTGGATAATGATATTCTCATCACCTGCCTGTGTGGCTTCGCCCAGCTTTTCAAGAATAAACGTCTCGACGGCATCCCCGCGGTTATCATTAAACAGTCTGTCTATTTCGGCAAAAATCTCATCTATATTCATCCATATCTCCTTTTATAATTATATCGGTCCAAACCCGATACCTGTCGCAAGAAGCAGAAAAGCAAACGCCATGATCCACCATATGATAAACAGCGGAAGCAGATATCTGACCCACTTGCCAAACGGCACTTTGCAGATCGCAAGGGCAGCCAGTATCTCTCCGCCCGTCGGAGACATTATATTGGTGAACGCATCGCCCAGCTGATACGCCAGAACCGCGGTCTGCCTTGTGATACCGACCTTATCCGCAAGCGGTATCATAAGAGGCATCGTAACGGCAGCCTGTGCCGATCCCGAAGGAACAATGATGTTGATGATCTCATGAAATACAAACATTCCAAACGGCATCACGGGCTGGGGCATTTTCTGCAGCACATATGCAAGCGCGTGAAGCGCCGAGTCCATGACATTCGCATCGCTTAATATTACGACAGCCGAATTGGCAAGGCCTATCATTAGGCACGGAAGCACCATATCCCTGCATCCCTTTACGAAATATTCGCATATCTCTCCCGGCTTTAATCCTCCGACGATGCCGCCCGCTATCCCGATCGCAAGGAATATGGCAGCGAGCTCATCCACATAATATTCCCACTTTATTATCCCGACTACGGCAATAGCAATGCCGATAACAAATACCAGTATCGCATATATCTGACGGCGCGATAGCTTCCCTACATTATCAAGGTCGATCCTCTTGCCTTTGTTGAATTCCCTGTCATATACATAGGATCCCGAAAACTTCGGGTTATTCTTGACCGCTCTGGCCATCCACATAACATACAGGACGGATACGGCCTCAAGACATATGAACATACCCGCCCGAAAAATCATACCCGAAAATCTCGGAACCGATGCAATATCCTGTGCCGCTCCCTCAGTAAACGCATTTGTTATTGATCCGGCATACCCCGCAGTTGCCGCTATAAATATGATGCCGACCGCAGTCAGGGAATCATATCCTATCGTGATGCATACAGCAAGTATCAGCGGAACAAACACAAGGAACTCCTCAAAGCTACCGCAAAATGCCGAGCTGCACCCGAAAATGGTCATGAGTATCGGGATCAGAAGTATCTCCCTGCCCTTCATGCGCTTGATCGCGTTTGCAAGTGCTGTGTTAAGAGCGCCCGTTCCGTTTATTATCGCAAACATCCCTCCTGCGACCATAACAAAGAATATGACAGACGCTGCCTTTTGCATTCCAGTCGTAAGTGATCCGAGAAGACCCATTAACGATACCGGTGTACGCACCACATAGTGAAAGCTTCCCGGAACGACCATCTCCATTCCCGACTCTGCCGATATCTCACGGTCATATTGCCCTGCAGGCACAATATACGTAAGAAGCGCACACAGTACCACCACAATAACGAGCAGCATCATCGGGTGTCTTGCTTTGCCGGCGCTTTTTTGTTCATCTGTTTGACTATAATCCCGATGTATCTTCAGCATTTTCCTCTCCTTTTTGGAATCCGAGGTTATTCAGGAATTCAGCATCCTCTCGATCCTGATCAGTGATTGAGTCCTCTGCTTCCTCGACGATCTCGATATGCTCCTTGTTCACATCAAGGTTCCTGACAACCTCATCGACCTTTTCCCTGTTAAGCTCGCCCTTTTGCGCCAGTACAAACAGAGCGTCCACTACTTCAGCATCAAGCTGGGTTCCGCGTATACGCTTCATCTCGTCGAGTACCACGCTTATATCAAGCTGTTTCCTGTATGGTCTTGTGGAATACATTGCATCAAACGTGTCGGCAACGGCTATTATCCTCGCACACTCGGGTATCTCGTCCCCGCTAAGACCGTTCGGATAACCTTTTCCGTCCATCCTTTCATGATGACAACCGGCACCGACGGACAGATCCCTGACTATTGTTACGTTTTTGAGCATATGGGCTCCGTTCTCCGCGTGAGTCTTCATTATGCTGTATTCCTCGTCATCAAGCCGTTCCGGCTTGTTCAGTATCCTGTCGGGTATGCTGAGCTTTCCGATATCATGCATAAGTGCTATATGATAGAACTCATCTATATCTTCCCTTGTATATCCGCGTTTTTCCCTGAGCTCTTCCGCCAGGAGCCTCGTATAGTATGCGACACGGAATGAATGCCCTTGATTTTGCTGGTCGCGGAGGTCTATGCTCTTGGCAAAGGTATGCATGATCTGGTCGATCAGTTTCCTGTCCTCTTCCTGCTTCTTCAAAAGAGCAAGCTGTCTGCGGGAAAACGCCTTCCACATGATAAGTCCCGTAATGCCGACGGTAAGAACGATAAGTGCCAGCCAGAACAGGAAATTATCATATATTGACCGCTCCTTGTCGATATTCAAGGATACCGACTGTACAGGCTCCTGGGTCAGATCGTCTAACAGTTCGAAATGAAATGTATATGATCCTCCGTCAAGATTAGTATATACGATCTTATCCATTTCATGTCCGGAGGTTATGATCGGCTCAAGATCAAAGCCCTCCAGCCAGTAACAAAGCGTTGGATTGGACAGTCCGTAGGTAAGCGCGTACGCATTGATCGCAAGACGCTTGCTTCCGGCCGGAATCGTCACTGTATCCTCTTCCCTGAGAACGATCTCCCTGTCGTCGATATCAACGGCCGGTATGACAAGCTTTATATCATTGCTTACCGGATCGCCGGCGTTGATATTAACCGCACATACTCCTGTAGTCCCCGCGATATACAGCATTCCGTCTTCTCCGATATGATCTCTCGAATTACCGGTGGGGATATAGGACAATCCCCTTTCTTTATTGAAGAAGCTGTATCTGATATCCGAATCTTCTATGAGAGAGTCCACCGGGGCGATATATATGCCATCCGATGACAATACCCATGCATCGCCGTTATCATCGAAATAGATATCGTAATTATTGGAATACGGGAATTTTGTTACGGCTGTTATAACACCGTCTTTCATATATTCGATCGAGTTGGATGTTATAAGCCACATCATATTCCGTTCTTCGTCCCACTTTATCCGTAGTATCACCTCGCTTGTAAGTCCGTCATCAACACCCAGTTTCGATATATGGTCATCGTCTATAACATATATTCCGTCGCCGTCACTTCCGAGATACAATTTTCCGTCAGGATCTTCCTCAACGGTCAGGATCTCCGTAACACTGAGTCCGCTTTCCTGTCCGTAATGTTGCGTTACCTTCTCGTCTGATACGAGAAAGAGTCCGTTCCCCGTGGCAGCTGCGATCGTATTGTCACGCAGCACTATGGCATCCCTTATCCTGTTGGAATCAATACCGTTTTCTTCATTGTAGATCGTAATGTGACCGTCTGCCGGATCATAACATGTAAGACCGGTATCGCCATGGGTGCACAGCCATATCCTTCCGGTATCATCATTCCTGATACACCTGATCCTGACGCCTTTAAGCAGCTCTGTAAGTTCGTTTTGAACGCCTGAATAATCCTTGAAGTCAATTATCTCCAGTCCGCTGTCGGTTCCGAGATATAACTTTCCGGCGTTGACACAGGTTGAGTTGACGACTTTGGATCCGCTCCCTGCCAGTTTGCTTATATCCATAAATCTGTCCGGAACGATCTTCATGACGCCCTGCCTTGTGGAAGTAAACCAGAGATTCCCTTCCATATCCGTCATCACATTGGTGATCGAATAGTTCATCGGAGCGTCTTCTATTCGGCGAAAGCGGTTATTACCGTCAAGATAACCGATCCCGTTCGTTCCTGTTACCCACAGACTGTCGCCTCTTGCTATCATTGAGTTGATATTCTTAACGGGAGAAACATCGAAGCTGTCCAGTCCGGTATATTGGTCAATGCCTACAGAGGCCTTTATTACCGATGATTCCGTTGTGCCCAGATATAGAATCCCGGGCTCGTTTGGATCCGCATAAACGGAATTGATCTGTTCTGCCTCCGTATCGTCTGCGGCAAACCATGCAGTTACGGCAAGATTGCTTATCATGAACAGATCCCCGTCCGCAGTCAGACCGTATACATCCCCCTGACTGTCCCGTACAAGACAGTTGATGTAGTCCTGATCGATCCTGGGATCGCTCAGCGGACGGATCTCCAAAGTGGCAGCGTCAATATAGGCAAGCCCACGTGTCGTTCCTATTATAATATTTCCGGCTCCGTCGGCGACCATGGATCTGACCGAATTCGAGTTGATGGTATCAACTCTTCCGTAGGCTTTGATAATATCCCTGTCCAGCATCACAATGCCGTTCTCGTTGGTGCCGATCCATATTCTGCCGTCGTCGTCAATGTACAGCGCAAATACCGAGGAAATACCTGTAGAAGAATCGTAACGATAGAAAGATGATCCGTCAAACCTGATAAGTCCGCTGTAGCCTCCCAGCCATATGAAGCCGTCACCACTCTGGGCAATCGCATTGGCTTCGGACGTCAGCATGCCGTTTGAACTGTCATATAAAACTGCGGCATAATCGGCATTGATCCCGAATATATCACGATCTGATGACGCATATACCGTTGTATGGTTCATGATGATAATGCACGCTGTCATTACGGCGCCTGCAAGTATTGGAAATAATCTTCTGATCTTCATAAATACGATCCTCATATCAGCTTCTTCCCGTCTGTTACGGTTTGTAGTATACGACAAAACGATCTTCGTTATGTTCGTTTACGATAAATATATCACAATTTAAGAAATTTTGTACGGCTTTAAGGCAAAGTGAACCCTGTCATATTACAAAAATGCCGGAGCTTTGCTCCGGCATTTTCACCTGTTCCTGATCAGAACTCTCTTACTATTACAGATATTTCTTCAGAGTATCAACCTTGTCAAGCGCCTCCCAGGGAAGATTAAGATCATCGCGTCCGAAGTGTCCGTATGCAGATGTCTGCTTATATATAGGTCTGCGAAGATCGAGCATCTTGATAATGCCTGCGGGACGAAGATCAAAATTCTTTCTTATGATCTCTACAAGCTTCTCATCCGATACCTTGCCTGTTCCAAACGTATCTGCCATTATCGATGTGGGCTGCGCCACTCCGATGGCATATGAAAGCTGGATCTCACACTTGTCTGCAAGCCCTGCTGCTACAATGTTCTTGGCAACGTATCTTGCAGCATATGCCGCCGAACGGTCGACCTTTGTGCAGTCCTTGCCGGAAAATGCTCCGCCGCCGTGTCTTGCGTATCCGCCGTAAGTATCAACTATGATCTTACGTCCGGTAAGACCTGCGTCACCGTGAGGTCCGCCGATAACGAAACGTCCCGTAGGATTAATGAAGAACTTGGTGTTTTCATCGATGAGTTCCTTCGGAAGCACAGGATCGAACACATACTTTTTGATATCTTCATGGATCTGTTCCTGTGTAACATCATCATCATGCTGTGTTGACAGTACTACCGCCTCCAGACGGATCGGTTTGCCGTTCTCGTCATATTCAACCGAAACCTGGCTCTTTCCGTCCGGACGAAGATACTTAAGCGTTCCGTTCTTGCGGACATTCGTAAGCTGACGGGCAAGCTTGTGGGCAAGAGAGATCGGATAAGGCATATACTCGGGTGTCTCATTGGTCGCGTAACCAAACATCATCCCCTGATCTCCGGCTCCTGTGTCAAGATCGTCCGTAAGTTCGCCTTCCTTGGCTTCAAGCGCCTTGTCGACTCCCATTGCAATATCCGAAGACTGCTCGTCAATGGCAACAAATACCGCACAGGTGTTTCCGTCAAACCCGTATTCACTCTTTGTGTAGCCTATCTCTTTGACAGTGTCACGGACAACTTTTTGCATATCAACATATGCATTTGTCGTGATCTCTCCCGTGATAAGGACGAAGCCGGTGCAGACAGCAGTCTCGCAGGCAACGCGGCTCATCGGATCCTGCTGCATGCACGCATCCAATATGGCGTCTGAGATAGCATCACATACTTTGTCCGGATGTCCTTCCGTTACCGATTCGGAAGTAAATAAACGTTTTTCCATATCTGATCCTTTCCGTGCCGTATGGCACTGTAACAAACAAGTCCGCTTATCATAGGAATAAGCGGACTCAAAATTCAATCAAATCCTCTTATTGTTCGATCGCTCGCTCAGGTTGGCACCTTCCT
>CAJOMN010000002.1 GCA_905235745.1 uncultured Lachnospiraceae bacterium | reverse complement strand
CTGAAATAGTGCTTCTCGCTGCCGACATCGATGCCGACGATCATAGATGTTTCTTTTACTTGCTCAATCTTCTTGTTTTGTGTAGACTTCATTTTGTAGATACCTCTCTTTTCTGTTCATTACTAACTTCTCAGGGTCAGTAATGATAGTTTAGCTGAGGTCTCTCTTTTTGTTAAGTTTGACTTACCTGTTGTCTACACTTTGAATTATACAGGAAGTTCATATATACATATGTCCTAAATTACTATTACCCAATAGTCTGATATCAAAGTCAATCTTCTATGTGTATTCTGGGCTCCTCTTCCTTAATAAAGGAAACCTTGACTGGTTGCTTTATTATCAGCAGTTTTTCGCTATCTGTGTAGATGGCCGTGCATTTTTGCGATGATCTTACAAGAATCTTGATCACCACACCGATGAAGTACAGATATATCCCGTGACTTGCTCTGCTTTCATTTACCAATCCATGAGCGATCTCATTTCTGATATTGGCACCTGTCTTTTCATTGAGAAGAGCTTTGAACAAGAACAGTTCATCATTATCGTAGCAATCCTTAAGTTCCTGTAAATCAAATATCTTACCTATCGTTTTCTCTTCTGCTAAACAGTCATCATTAATCCATATCGTTACCGCTCCAGCCTCCTTGGCAATTACACGAAACATGTTTTCAAATTGAGGCGCCATAATATGAATTGCTTCGTAATACATTCCCTTAAAAGCCATATCTATCGTAGAAAGAAAAATACCTTCTCTCCCCAATGGTATTATCGCATTTCTCTCAACAATAAATCGCAACATTTCCTTTGTTGGATTGAAACGCTCTCTGATCAGTTTAAGGATGTGCTTTACACATGTCTCTCCAATAAAAGAACCATCTTCAAGAATTCTTTGATTTATATAGATATCCAGATTTGCATCTGCTTCGTTTCCGTTAAATGAAGGTATTGCTGCTGTTTTTTGTCCATATTCATTTATGAGAGTTTGGGGAAAAGCATGAGATAGCGGATATTTCTCTAAAGAATCACGCATACTGTCCTCAATTTCGCTCTTTTTCAATAGTGGAATAAGCTGCGTAAATCGAATTACGCTTTCTTCAAACGATAACCCCGCGAAATTCGAATCAAGTAACTCGATTAATTCTGATACATCAATCGTCCTTTTCCACGGATGTATTATTTGGGGGATTATCTTTTGAGTTTCGATCAAGATCTTTTGAACATCTACTACCTTATCATTCTGATTTGCTTTTTGATAAAGAGCTATTGACTTCTCATAATAACTTACTGCTCTCATGATCTCAGGTGCACTTTCCCTGCTCTTTTCATCCGCAAGACTCTTGTAGTAATCGGCCCGGGCAATTATCTCTTTAGTCTTTGATTCATTATCTTTAAGTGCGTCAAAAATATCTTCTTTTGTTTCGCTTGCCTTTTCTACTCTGTTAGGATTCTCATGATCTCTTTCTATTATCGTATCAAGAATCGGCAGGAACTCATTTATTTTCTTATAACTATGACGATTAAGTACATCTATAAGTTCAATACAGGTAAATGCTTTATCTTCTTGGTTGGCAAAAGCTTCTACCTGGGAGGAAATAATATCGAATGATCTCTCAACTAACGAATTATTATTGATTTGCTTTGAGATAGTTATGGCACGATCAATCAGGTTAATAATGTCTAATCGGTTGATCGTCTGACTAACAGAGCAGAATACATCATAGTATGTCTGCGCCGCTATTTTAGCACACTTCCAATCTTTCCTTGTCTCCCATATAAGATCAGCTATCGATATCCTAATACAAGCCGGAATATCAGATAGGTTTATCTCTCTCAACAACTGAATATCCTCATCAGTTATTGATCGGACATCCGATGATGAATTTATATCTAGTATTTCTGACGATTTATATGAAATCCGGCCTTGATTTATCTCAGTTTTTATCGTAGAAATACGTTTGATTAGATCATATTCTTTCCTGTCTTTTTCTGTCTCCAGTGTTTCTCTGTTTTCTCTGTTGAACCAGTACGATTTAAGCCTATATTCATTTTCAATATTCATTTTGTTTAACAATTGATATATATCCACACTGGTCTCCAATCAACTTGTAGGAACATTAATTCCTATAATATTCCTGTTAGCTATACCATTTATCTTACGTTTTTTGGGGAAACCCTTTAAATTCATTATACATTCAGCCTAATTTACGCGCAACTATACATATGTCACTTTTTGCATTGTTTGTGATGAAGTGATATAATAACCCCTATGATAGTGTAATAGGGATGATTTTCTACATCTCAGATTTTCTATGAATATGAAAAAGAAACGTTCCATTAAAGGCATCGTCTTCTCTGTAGTATTTACAATGACAGTTCTCTCTGCTACTCCGGTAATGGCTGGCACGCCTGCCACTCCAAAAGCAGTCGCCACCACAAACACAATGGTCTGGCAGTCTGCTACGAGTAAATGCTATCACAGCAAGAATACCTGCGGAAAAATGAATCCCAAGAAAGCAAAACAAATTACATTAGATCAAGCCAAGGCAAAAGGGCTTAAAAAATGTAGTAAGTGCTGGTAAATGTGTCTGAATATTAATTCCAATAAATAAGAACATGGCTCTTACCCACAAATGGGTAAGAGCCTCTTTTTCATTTAAGAATGTCTGCCGGAAAATCAAAGAACCGACCCAAGCCCTGATCTTTAACCATGCTTTTATCAAGCACAGCCTTTCCTACACTTCCAAAATCCACTGTTACCGTTTCCCATGTATTATAGTAACTGTTATTAAGATCAAGAATTGCATCCGTAATGGAACTGATCCTAGACTCTGCAATCATCTCCGTCGATAATATGCTTGTGTCCGCATTTGACAGATCAATTTTGACCGTAAGATTTGATCCATCAAACTCTACGCCTGTAATCTTTTCACCTTCCCCGACCTGTCCTTCTATTGCATATTTAACTGCCGTTATCAGATTCTTTTCATCAACCGTGCCTGCTTCAGGATCTGCTTCCGCTTTAATCTCCTCACCAGTATCCATATCAAAATATTGCTCTGTATATAACATGCCACTGCCGATAACCCTCGCATCAAGGTATTCTTTTTCAACGTATTCCGTTGTTATGACTGATAACTTGCCTAAGAGTATATTGAGCTTTGTTGTTGTATTCAGCGAAAGGTTGACTATAAAATGAATGTCCCCTTCCTGCATGTATGCCCTCGCATAATCAACTGCATATTTCGACGGTGCAGTTCCATTGGCAACCATCTCAACTCTCCATTTACCCGTTGTATCCCCATCCGGAAACCTTATCGGTTCAGTTATGTCATACTTCTCTTCTAGCATTTTTCTCAACGCTTCTATATCATCAACATTTGTCTCCTTTTCCTGTGCTCCAGGAACCTCTTTATTTAAGTCCTCTGCGTTTTCTTCAAGCACAGGCAATGGCGGCTCGGAGGTCCTTTGTACTGTTTTATTTGTTGTGTCGGTTGTAGCTACTCCAATGATTATACCTGCAAAAGCAGCTCCAAGACATATGAGAGATATCAGACCGCTCTTTTTTGTATTCGTCTTACGTACCTTACGAACTATAAATATGATCAGAATTACCCAGAAAGCCAATGATCCAAATATAAAAAGCAACATTCCGAATGTGTTCATCATTTCCCCCTTTACTGCCTGCTTTAGATTTCTTAATAGTTTCATATTGTTAGGTTAGTTTTCAATTCCATCAACCCAGTATGTATCCCTCGGTTTTCCTTCTTTGAGCCATTTTAGAATGATATCCACAGGTGCATATACGCACGGAACATCTCCGTATCTTACTGCATTATTATCCGGATCATACTCCGCGTAAGATGCATCACATTCAGGATCAAACAGCCAATATGGATTTGCATGTACGATCATTACAAGTTTATACAAAAGTTCCTGCTCTACCTCCGATTCAGCTTCCCAGCCGTATCGGTCAATCTTTTCAGCTTCAGCATATTTATTGACAGGATAATCTATCAGTTTGGCAAAGTCACGCTGGGTAAGAGGTTTTCCGTCTGATGCTTTCAACCCTTTTCTGATCTTCACGATTTTCTCATGAACGGATGCCTCCTCATACTCTGCTTGAGCCAGATTACGTTCTATCTTCCTTTTCTTATTATATCATTGAGGTATAAGGGTTGAAATCAGAGATTTTAAACCAAACGTAGGGTGAGCCGATTTCACGTCATTTATCCTATCAAAAGCTTCCTTATCGGTTCACCCGAAGTGCGGTAGTCCGAGCGATAGCGAGGAAATGTTTATTAAACACATATAGGTAACGAGAAACAACAGGAACGCGCTAAATCCGACCGAATATGGGGCTGTAATATCATTATATGGGTAGACCCATATTTTGTATTGACAAGGTATTATTAGTGTGTTATTGTATACGCGTAACACTATTGGAATACGCCGGAGAGGAGGAAAGAGAACATGAAATCACCCAAACGAACAATTGATATACAAGCAGATAACGATCGAATTCTTGAGATGATGAAACAGGAAAACGGACAGGCTTATGGTACTACTATTAACGGACTTATCCGTTGCATTTGCAGAGCCCCTGCACAGGTAAGAGAAGAACTGATTTCTTTTATTAAACAGCGTATGATAAGACTTGAACGTCAAATCAACGAAGTTGATGGATTTGCAGCAGATCCATTAAATGAAGCTTTCCTCGCATACCAGGAAATCGCGAAGTATCTTAACCGAGGATATGAAATCGATATCAAAGCAGCGGGGAAGAAGCCTGAAATGGTTCGTGTCGAAATGCAGGACGGGTACATGCTCGCTCCCGACAACTGGATCATTCTTAATCCCGAAGATGCGGGAAGCAGTCGTTTCGCTCATGTTGTGGAAGTAAACCAGACAAAATACGATGTCGAATTTCCACATTTTGTTTACTTCCATAACTATGAAAGAGGCACTGAGGACGATAGTAACCTCTATGATGTAATCGATATGAAATGCGCCGAATCATTCCCGACATACCAGACTCTGCTCGATTATAGGAACAGTCTTCCCGAGCCTGAGATAATCTATGATCCGGAGAATCCCGGAAAGATTTTAAACGATACAGAGATAGAAAACTATCCACATATCGGACACTTTCCGTTATATGTTCAGGGAGACCCGATCCGTCCGAGCAACTACAAACCACCATACGGTGCAAGGATCATCAGAACGGGTGATCAGCAACAGAAGAAATGAGAAAAACGAGAAAAGAAAATGGCTGAGAATCTACCAAATTCCCAGCCATGATAAGAACCAGAAGTGTGATTCTTATCGTCTACCAAACGTATTATATCACACATCCGATAGTCTTATCACTATTCTTTTCAATTTTTCTCCGAACAATCTTTTAAGAATCTTGAAGAAAGGAGGAAAACTGTCATGAGCAAGACGAAATCCATCACAGATCTGGTAACAGAACTTCAGCAGGAGAATGAATCACTCAGGAGCCTGAGCAGACTTGCCAACCAGTACACCCGTCAGGAATTCGGATACTCGGTAAGGGAACTTCATGAGATCATCAGTAAAGTAAATCGTACCGATAATATCCCGCGAATGACTCCGGTGCAGACAGGCAGGATAGAAGCAGATAATTTCTGACCGGCAGGGAAGAAAATATCTGCTTCGTAAGGGCGGACAGCCCTTGATAGGGGGTTATAGGCTTCGCCTCAAGGGGCGCTTAGCCCCTTGAATGAGAACAAGGTAAGGCGCCCCAAAGGGCGCCGGTGGAAGATGGAACCGAGCGCAGCGAGGTTCATCTTCCATACCTTGCGTATAGAAGATGTCGGAAGGCAGGTTCTATACGGGCACTTGCAGTAGCCATAACAGACGGCAGGAGGCGATGATGATATGGCGCAGATCGAGAAACACAATGACGCTGCAATGATTATGCTGTTGAAGCATTCTAAGCGACGGCTTATCAATGACTCCAATACAGATATAGTACAAGATCGGACACGACTGAACTACTCATTCGATCTGGGACACGAAGGTATGTCTGATATCGAATACTACCGAAATCTTGTCGGTGACAGTTATCTGTACGGAAGGGGCACAAAAAGAGAGGCTGATGCAGTAACATGTTGCAGCTGGGTAATAACTCTTCCCAGGGAAATAAGTGATTATACGGTTGCCGAAAAGGCAGAATCTGTTCGGATGCATCCTGAAGAGGAACTGAAGTTTTTCGACGGTGCTCTTGGTTTTGTATCGGAGCGGTACGGTGCAGATAATATTGTTCATGCAAATGTTCACTATGACGAGGGCGGACAGCCACATATTCATATTTATTTTGTCCCCCGCAAAGAACTGGATCATGATCAGGTTCATTACAAGACTGTCTCTACCAGAAAAACCGTTCAGACCGACACCGGCAGATGGGAATATTCTTTCCGCTACAAGACGGATGAAAACGGTGAGCGTATAGCACTAAAAAACTATTCAAAGATGAGTGATTACTATGACTACAAGCTTGCCGCATCCGAGATAATCAATCCGGTCGAACTGAAACACTTTCATCCCGACTTTGCCGGATATCTTCGGCAGCACGATCTTCCCGGTGCCGACCATGTGCATACGGGCGTGACCGGAGGCAATAATGTCTCGGTAAAGGCTCTTAAAGAGCTTACGAGATCAACCGGTATGACTATCGATCAGGTACGGGAGCTTGAGCGTGAACGGGACACCCTAAGGGAACAGATTATCTACCTTGAACAGGAGTTGTCCGTCGCAAGAGCGCAACTACAAAATGTATCAAAAGACGTAACTAATGAATGGGGAACCTCTCCCGGCTGGGGTCAGATAAGAGGCTGGGGAGATGCCGAAGCAGACAGATCCGTATGGGATCTTAATAAATAAAAGAGGAGGGTTTTATGATAAGACGATTTTTACTTAATCTCACACATTACGGAGTAGTTCTTTTTGGAAGTATGGCACTTCTTACATTCATATTTTTCCATGAGCTTTATAACATGGTCTGGATGGATATCTTCGGCGAAGTACAATCCACTTCTCACATTAATACGTCCACATCTGAGAATATCTTCATCTGTATTCTGTTTGCTGCCTGGATAGCAGCATACTTCTTCTATCTTCGTAGTACGATCTATCATGACAAGACAGGCCGCAGTTACGGACCCGATCATGCCAGATTCGGTATGTCCTACGGGGAACTTGTGGAATACTATCAGGACGCGGATGATAAGCGCCTTCCAATAAAAGAACTGCCCGTAGAAAACTGGAAAAAGGCAGAGGGCATCATACTCGGTCATGTAGGGAAAAGACTGGTTAAAAGAGACTCGGACGGTGTCGGTAATCTCGCACTCTTTTCTCTTCCGGGCGGCGGAAAGACTACCTGTCAGATAATCCCCACTGCCATGCAGTTTAAGGGCAGCATTCTCTGTGTAGATATCAAAGGGGATGTCCTTAAATGGGTTAAGAGCCATACCCACAGACGAATCAAAGTCTTCGCCCCTGATAACGCCTCGGCCAGTTCTTGCTTTAACCCTCTTGCAGGGATCAAACATATGAAAACAGCTGAGAGAAGATCCTTCATAGAGAACATAGGTTATGCCCTTGTTCCCGACGAGAACGGGGATAATGCCAAGTTCTTCGTAGACGGTGCCAGAGACTTCTGGAATGGTATAGCCTTGTACCTTCTATCACGGGATATCGGCACAGGGTTTATGGACATAGTAAATGCCATTCTGACCGGTGATCCCTTCGAGTGGATCACTACGATAAGGGAGAGTGATGTTTATGAAGCAAAGGTATTTCTTGATTCGTACTACGGGGCAAATGAGAAGAATCTGAACGGTCAGTACAGCAAGATATGTGAATCATTAAGACCGTTTACGAACGGTGATCTGGCCAAGCTTCTGAATGATGATCCGGATTGCATCGATCCATCTGATCTTGAATTCGGACACGATATCTATATTGAGATACCGCAGGACAAGATCCAGCTTTACGCTCCCATCACCACGATCATAGTTCAGAACTTCATGCAGTACTTTATGAAGAGGTCCGACGTTTTCTCCGGAAAGAGGATACGTCCAATAGTTATGCTTCTTGATGAATTTCCGCAGCTTAATCTCAACATCCATACTCTCCTGTCGGCTATGGAGACTCTGCGTTCCAAAAAGGTATCCCTGTTTATCGCACAGCAGTCCATAGCTTCCCTCTCACGCAAGTACGGAGAAACCGGGTGCAGGGAGATCATAGACAACTGCGCATATATCTCTGTCATGAGTGCTCAGGATCCCAAGAGCAGGGAATTCTTCCAGGAACTGATCGGTACGAGAAAGGTGCTTAGAATAGTTAAATCCGGCTCTTACAGGGCAAAAGGATCCGGCTTTTCCAAGAGCGTCCAGCAGGCCAGGGAACCTATCTATCAGCCGGAGGATTTCGGCAACCTCAAAGACCGCGTTGTCATAATCGCAAACGGCCGGTACATCGAGGCGGATAAGTGTAAGTGTTATAAGTGATGTGAAACTAAGTATCCGGGATAAAAATACGAGGGGAAGGAGGGAAAACTGTAGTGATTAATCTGCCTGATTATGATAAAATGACTCTGCGGGATGCCCGAGAGTTATATATGTACATTGAAAAAAAGCAAATACTGGATCGCTACAGTTTTCCCAAAAAACCCGGTAATGACGGATATTTTCGTATCTATGTTGACGATGCCGGAAAGAAGTCCGGAAGGAAGCAGTTGTTCGCCAGATCTCTTCATGAATTGGAAGAAAAGGTGCTTGATTATGAGCGCGGAAAGGATGGGAAAGCCCGGAAGACATTCAAGGACGTCTACGATGCGGTTCTGTCTGAAAAAATCCGGTATGTCAAGGATCCGGAGAAGCTTGCCAGCAGAAAGAATACTATAAGTGTCTGCAGGTCAAACTACAGAAGATTCTTTGCCGGAACCGAATTTGAAAAGATGTTCATAGACGATATCTCCAAATCAGATATCGAACATATCGTATTTATGAACCTTGATCGTTACCACCTTCGTGAAAAAGCCTTAAAGGAGCTTAAAAGCATCTTAAGATCCGCCTTTATGCTCGCTTTTGAAGAGTACTGGATCAAGGACAATGTATACGAACGTGTCAGTTTTAAGAAGTTTTCCGGCATGGTCTGGGACAACGTTGATATCGACAGGCGTGTTCACTCCGATAATGATGTAAAGAGGATATTAGATGCCGTTCACGATCACCAGAACACGCACAAAGGATACATGCCCGCTTATGCACTTGAACTTCAGATATTGACCGGGGCAAGACGTGGTGAACTTCCTCCACTAAGACGCTGTGACGTAAAGGATACCTGTCTCTCGTTTACAAGAGAGCAATTAACAGTCAAGGGCGATAAGGGAACATCCTCACGGTTCATGATTGTAGAGCACACGAAAACATATAAGGACAGAATCTTTCCGCGTACATCATCAGTGAATGAGTTCCTTACAAGATTGTACAAAGAACTTGACTCCTGTTATCCGGGATGTGAGTATCTCTTTCCTGCTAATACCGAAAACGGCGTTATAACCAACAACATGGTCTACCGTTTCTACAGCAGGATCTGCAATAAGCTGGGGATAGCGATTTCCAGAGACGAGATCAAGGGAACGCATTCATTCAGAAGAAATGCCATAACAGATGTGGTAAACGCCTCAGGCGGAAATCTGATACTTGCATCACAGCTTTTTGGCAATTCGCCGGAGGTTGCGAGGAAGAATTACTACACCGGAATCAACAAAGAAGAAGCTCTCAGGGTACTTAACAAACGTAAATTTTCTTAACCAAATCTTAACCAAAAATATGGGATCATTTGTTCGATATAAAAATCGCAAATCCAGTAACCATGCAGGTTTGCGACATCGGATAAACATCGGGGTGACAGGATTCGAACCTGCGGCCTCGTGGTCCCAAACCACGCGCTCTAGCCAAACTGAGCCACACCCCGTTATTTCACGTAATTATACCCACTCTTTACCTGCGTCGTCAACATATCTTCTCATAACAGAACACAAAATCCCGTCCGTCACGGTTACGGAACAGATCGCGGCAGTCCGTCTTGGACACAAGCTCGTATTCGGGATGATCCTTCATAACAGCAACGTATTCTGTAGTTATATAATACATTATGATCCGGACAGAGCGCGGATTGCTACGATACGATTCCTCTATCCTTTTCAGAACCTTCCGAAGAATATCGGCGGAAAACGGACGGAAGAAATAGAACACATCGGCATTGTCCGGAACGGCATAATCCTCTGCCTTCTGACAGACAAAATCAACTAATCCGGACATTTTAAACGATTCCATGTTTTTACAGGCGTCGCGGTAGAAATCCTCCTCCGACTCTATTCCTATCGCGCGGCGTTCGCAGTAATACGCAATATAAAACGGCACCCGCCCTTTGCCGCATCCGTAGTCTACCAGAAGATGGATATCACTGAACAAACCCACCTCATGCATACGGTCAAGTACGAGATATGATGTCGGTTCATAAGCGAACACGCCTTCGGCAACATGCGTTTCGTCTCTTCCGACTGTGTTGATATTCAAAATGTTATCACAAAACAGTTCGTTGAATTCAGTCATTATTTCAAGCCTGGCCTGCCTCCGCTTTACTATGAAGCAGGGATATCTTCATCTGAGATATATTTGATCTCAAAAAATGGACTGTTTCCATCCTCTATCGTTCCTACAATGTATGACGGCAAACGTCCGTGCTGTCTCGGATAGGTGAGCGATCCGGGATTGATAAGCGTTACCGGTCCTTCCACTTTTATCGTGGGAACATGCGTATGTCCGAAGAAAACAAAATCCGCATGATTTTCGGCCGCAAGATAATAAAGCGGGGACATATCCGAATACAGCCGATAGCGATGCCCGTGGGTAAGCACTGCCCTGTACCTTCCAATATCAAATGATTTTACCCTGTCCATATCCGGATCGTAGTCATTGTTCCCGGCAACAACATGAAGGGAACAATTGACTCTATCCCTAAGCTGTTCATACGCACCCTCAAGATCCCCGCAGTGGATCAGCATATCAAAGGGCGATTCCCTCCTTATGACCTCGAACATCGTGTCGTTGAATCCGTGTGTATCACTAAGTACCAGAATCTTCATTCCATAATCACCCGATTCCCGCCGCTATGCAGCATCATTCATCCTGCGGGGCATTCATATCCCCTTCAAGTATATCGCGCATCATCCGAAGCGCCTTTCCGCGGTGTGATATCTCATTCTTTTCTTCCGGAGGAAGCTGTGCGGCCGTGCATCCTCTTTCGGGAAGATAGAAGATCGGATCGAAACCGAAGCCGTTTTTGCCGGCAATCTTATATGCTATCCGTCCTTCCATCGTGCCTCTTACGGTCTCGGATGATCCGTCCGGCCTGACCAGACAGACCGCACATACAAAACGCGCGGTTCTCTTCTCATCCGGAACACCTTCCATACGCCGCAGCAGTTCTGCATTCTTGACGGAATAGGGAGTATCCTTTCCCATATATCTTGATGAATATATTCCGGGTTCCTTATTAAGGTAATCGATCTCAAGTCCCGAGTCGTCAGCGAGAGTAGGAAGGTTGCATTTCCTGGCAATAGTGCTTGCTTTCAGGTATGCATTCTCCTCAAAAGTCGTTCCGGTCTCCTCTACATCGGTATAATATCCGGCATCTTTCATTGATACGATATCGATTCCCATATCAGCGGTAATCTGCCGTATCTCCTGTAGTTTGTCCTCATTTCCTGTTGCAAAGATCACCTTCATATCAGATTCCCCGTCTCCTTACTCTTCTTCTCGAAGTAATCATCTATATTGGACAGCCATTCGCCCGGCGGCATTGTCTTGAGCAGATATTTTTCGGGTTTTAACGAAAGCACCTGCATTACACTGTCCTTGTCATTCTTGGATGTAAGGAACATTACGGGTATATCCTGGGTCGTAACCTCGCTCCTTATCATTTCAAGCACCTTGGCTCCGGATACGACGGGCATCTCGTAATCAAGCAGGATCAGATCGACCTTGTTGTTTGCGAGAAACGTGATCGCATTCATTCCCGATCCCGCCATATACACGCGGTATTTTTTCTCAAGAAGTGACTTGATCATCCGAAGCATTGTGGGATCATCATCAACAACGAGGATCTTCTTCATCTCCTCCGCTGCCTTTTCTTTCTCAACCTCAATATCGAGCCGTTCGGCAAGCTGCTTGACGTTCAGGGGGCGCAGGATCTTATCGGTAATGACCTCAGCCGGAATATAATTATCCATGTCTTCCATCTCCTGATCATTTCCGACTACAAACAGCGACAAATGCTTCCCTATGACTATATCCTTGAGATATACCAGAAACTCCGAATCTGCGGCTAATGTCGAGCCCAGATACAATATCACTTTCTTCGGTATGTCGGATATCTTCTCCACCTCATTTATCCTGGCCGCAACCTCTTCAACCTCATAGCCTTCTTTCTGCAGCCCGGTAATGATAGCGTTCATCATAAATCCGACAGTCTCTCCGATCAGCAGTATCCTCTTATCCATCACAATTCCTCCAATATGGCGTCACGATCCAGCCTTGTCACGAGATCGCATACTCGCGTATATTTTTCAGATTCCTCATCCGGCACGCGATACTCTTTCAACATGCTGATGATCTCGTCCGCAGTATCATAATCAAACGCCTCTGCCGCCTCCCTTATCGCCGCATATGCTTCTGACAGGGCATCATGGTCTATCGTCTCCTTTGCGGTATCGGATGCTGCCTCATCAGCCGCAATAACAGCCGGGAGCCTGTCGTTATAGCCCCTGTACATTTCCAGCAGCGCAGGAGTCTTCTCGTCTATCTGCTCCAGTGATTTCGCATCGCCCAGCTTTTCAAGTTCAGCTGCAAGGTCGCTCAGCCGCAGCGCCCCTATCAGCCTCGCGGAGCTTTTCAGGGCATGAACGGCTATCGTATAATCCCCGATATTCCCCGTTCTCCACAGCTCCTCGATTTTGTCGGGTTCGGTCTTAAGCGAAACGCAAAAATCATGAACCGCACCTTTTAATATATCCTCATTCAGACAATTTGCAAGGGCGGTATCCGCATCTATCCCGTCAACCTCAGCGAGCCTCCTCATAAAACCGTCGTCCTTTTGAGCCATATACTGCTCCGGTATATCTGCCGCTGACATAACTTTATCCTGCGGAAGATACTGTCTGATCATTTTCTCAAACTTTACGGCATCTATCGGCTTGCTCAGGTAGTCGGCAAATCCCTCCTTCAGGAAATCCTCCCTTGCATTTGCGACAACATTGGCAGTCAGAACGATAACCGGAGCCCGGCTGCACAGATTCTCGGCAGGATCGAGCGCATTCATGGCGTGAAGTGTCTGTATCCCGTCCATTTCCGGCATGCGCTGATCCATAAGGATCAGATCATATGATTTTTCCCGTATCATCTCGAGGCACCTTGCACCGCTTGATGCCGTATCGACCCGTATGAGCGTCGGTCTTAGAAGCCCGCAGGCAACCGTGAGATTTATCGGCGTATCATCAACGACGAGAATGTCGGCATCCGGAGCCGTAAAGCTTACCTGATACTTTTCCGTACTGTTTACCGAATTCCGATATGTCTCGTTAAAATCGCCTATCGGCTCCCAGCTGATAACACGCTGAATGACCTCAAACGAAAAATCAGACCCCTCTCCGTATACGCTTGATACTTCAAGCGTCGATCCCATCATATCGAGAAGGCTTCTGACTATGCTCATCCCGAGCCCTGTTCCCTCTATTGTGCGGTTTCTGGATTCCTCAATACGCTCAAAGGGTGAAAACAGTCTGGACATATCCTCCTCTTTTATCCCGATCCCGGTATCTATCACTCTCGCGCTCAGATAAATCTCATCATCTGACTTGCGACGTCCTCCGATTATGAGCCTCACGCTTCCTGTGTGTGTATATTTGACCGCATTATTCAATATGTTCAATATGCACTGCTTGATCCTTACCTCATCTCCGTACAGCACATGCGGGGTATCGGCCGCAACGTCCACTATAAGCTCGAGTCCCTTCTCTTCCGCCTTCTCCCTGACCATATTGATGAGATCATTGACAGTCGAGCTCAGCTCGTATTCCGCCGGGATGATCTCCAGCTTGCCGGCCTCTATCTTGGAAAAATCAAGAAGGTCATTTATTAGCGCCAGCAGTGTCTTTCCCGAATTCCTGATATCAGTCGCATACTTCAATACATTCTCATCCGTGCATTCTCGAATTATCATTTCATCGAGTCCCAGTACTGCATTTATCGGTGTCCGGATCTCATGCGACACATTTGACAGAAAAGCACTCTTGGCATCTGACGCCGCCTGCGCAACCCTCAGATCCTCCTCAAGCTTTCTCTCACGGTTCATTTCATCAATATAGCTGTTGAGTTCCGTTACCATACTCTCAACAACATTATAGAGTTGTTCTATCTCATCACGGCTGTGTATCTCCATTCCGGACAGATTACTTTCGATCTCGAGCCTCTGATCAATATCATTTCCAAAGCCGCCGACAGCATCGGTGATCTTGACTATAGGCGCCGCGATCATCCTCTGCCCTATAAAGTTAAATCCCAGCACTATCGGATGGATAACGCATAAAAGCATCATTATCAGCTTCAGGTCAAAGGCTATTCCCTGATCGTTGAATCTGAATCTTATTGCAGGATCATGAGATCTGGCCATTTCAAAAGCGTTGGTAAACTCTCCCGGTCTGAACAGACCCGGAAATATTCCTTCCGGCTCTTCTCCTTCGGGAGGCGGATTCGTTCCGTCAGGCTCCGGAAATGCCTGAAATTCCGGCAGCGGCATGACGGCAGATGCATTATCGGTCATACTCTGCTCCAACACTCTGGGGATAAGGCTGTTTGAAAACAGGGCTGCGGCAATACCCATTATGATGGCTTCAATGAGAAACAGTGTGAAGATCTTGCCGGAAACAGTACGGTACCGGTTTTTGATCCCGGCGCGCATCATTCTCAGAAAATTACCCGATCCCGACAGCGGACATCCCAGCTTCTGCTTTGCCGAAATGCTGCACTTGCGGTTAAACCAGTATATAAACAGGCATATGATAACCGATTGCGGAACTATATTGACCATATGCTTTGTAATTCCCAGGATCGTTATTTCCGAAAATGATTCGGCCGTCACAAGCACAAACACAAGATAATACGCCAACGACATCAGTATTCCGGAAAACAGTCCTGCAAGCAGGGTTCTCCTGATATTTCTGCAGATGTCCCTGTCGTTTATATAACTGAACATATATATGGCAATCAGATGGAAGAACGGGAAATATGCATAACTTGGAGACATACAGACTGCCAGGAGGAAAACAGCCGCAAAACACAGTATCCCTCCGTTCCATCCGTACAGAACCGAAACGACAGCAACAGGCATGAAATAGAACAGAAACACCAGAACGGAAATATTGTCCGAAACAGAAGAATCAAGAAAACAGAACCAGTAGAGCATAATGCTGAGCGCAGCCATCAACGCAATGATACCTGCTTTTTTAATACGTATCCGCCTTGTGTCCTTATCGAGCCCCTTCCAGTTGAAATTTTCGAAGAGGTTATGGAATGCCCATTTTCTGTATTCCAGATATTCCTGCTTTGCCGCCTTTTTGTCATCAGCCGGCTGTTTACTTCGCTTCGACATTACTTTGCGCGCCTCCCTGCCGGATTCGGTTTCGGACCGTTGAACTGGTAAAAATATGTTTTCATCATCCCGTTATATATCTTACGGTTCTTATCCGCCTTACGACCCATATACTTTTCCACGTCCTGATAACCCGTTATCACAAACGCGGACCACGAATCAAGAGCTGCGTACCTTTCGGCAAAATCCCTGTACAGCCCCGTTATCTCGTCTTTATCCCCTATTCTCTCCCCATATGGGGGGTTGGTAATGATAAACCCGTATTTTTTCGGATGGGAGAGCGCGGAAACGTCGCGCCGCTGAAAATGTATCATCTGCGCCACTCCCGCGTCCACGGCATTCTGCCTTGCCGCTTTTATCATCTCATCATCAATGTCATATCCCTGAATATCGGGATGTACGGACATATCGATCATGTCGTTTGCTTCATCTACCGCTTCATACCATGACTTCCGCGGCGATAAGTGATCCCAGCTTTCTGCGGTAAACTCCCTGTTCATTCCGGGCGCAATATTTGCCGCGATCATAGCCGCCTCTATCGGTATGGTTCCGCACCCGCAGAAAGGATCGACAAGGATCCTGTCATATTTCCATGGCGTCAGCATTATGAGTCCCGCCGCGAGATTTTCCGCAAGCGGGGCGTGGCTGACAAGCTTCCTGTAGCCGCGCTTATGCAGGGATTCCCCGGTTGTGTCAAGGCCGATGAGAACCCTGTCCTTATTGATGAATACCCTGAGCGGAAAGCTGTCGCCGTCCTCCGTAAACCACTCTGTTGAATAGGTCTCCTTCAGTTTTTCAACGATCGCCTTCTTGACGATGGACTGTATATCCGACGGCGAAAACAGCTTGGACTTCACAGATGCCGCCTTAGTGACCCAGAATCTTCCGTTTTCCGGAATATACTGCGCCCAGTCTATGCTTCTCGTGCCCTCAAACAGCTCATCAAACGTGGTTGCGGTAAAATCACCCACTATCACAAGAACTCTTTCCGCAGTGCGCAGGAATACGTTGGCTCTGGCTATCGCATCCCCTCCGCCGGCAAAAATCACACGCCCGTCCATGACTTCCACGATCTCATATCCGAGCTTCTGTAATTCCTTTTTGAGTACTGCCTCCATGCCGAAATGGCACGGTGCCATTAGATTATACTTCATTGGTTCCTCCTATCTACATGCAAATAGGACGCTCGCCCATTTATATTCGCCTTCGGCGAAAGGGGCTCGCGGTGTAGACAGGTTCCTCCCACTTCGTGGGTCCCTCCTATCTACATATTGTGCATGATAAGCGTTATTTTTTCAAGCACTTGTATTTTGATGCCATATGTGTTCCTCTTGTCCTTCAATGCCCGTAAATACGCTATTCCCAAGATGTTGTACCTCGAAATTTTTTTGATACTATTTTCCGAAAACGGTTGTTTTTTTTTACCATACATAATATAATAGCCTCGTAAGCGAGAATCTCCCCTTCAATAGATTCTCATTTACGACCCCTTATTAATTATTTATACTCCCCTCATCGTAGCCCGTTGGTTCCCCCTTCGGGCTACAGTACTGTATGCTGATAGGGATACCGCGAAGCGGAGGGTTCCCTGTCTGCACCGCGAGCCCCTTTCGCCGAAGGCGAATATAAATGGGCGAGCGTCCTATTGGCCCTTTCGCCCCCTCTTATTTTTTTGGAAGGAATTATTATCATGGATACAAAAGAACTGGCACTTATGAAGCACAAAGAATGGCAGGGCAAGATCGAGGTCACGCCCCGATGCGAGGTAGAATCAATGGAGCAGCTCGCGGTGGCCTACACGCCCGGCGTTGCGCAGCCGTGCCTTGAAATAGAAAAGGATATCGATCTTTCATATATATATACAAGAAGATCCAACCTGGTCGCCGTTGTTACGGACGGCTCTGCAGTGCTTGGTCTCGGAAACATAGGGCCCGAGGCCGGAATGCCGGTCATGGAAGGCAAATGCGTCCTGTTTAAGAGATTCGGGAACGTCGATGCTTTTCCCCTCTGTATCAGATCCAATGACGTCGATACTATAGTCGACACGGTTGCTCTTCTTGAAGGATCCTTTGGCGGGGTCAATCTTGAAGATATATCGGCACCGAGATGTTTTGAGATAGAGAAAAAGCTGAAAGAGCGCTGCAGTATTCCCATCTTCCACGATGATCAGCACGGGACGGCCGTTGTTGTGCTTGCGGGCATGATAAATGCCCTGAAGCTTGTGGATAAGAAAATAGAAGATATTGAGGTTGTCGTATGCGGAGCCGGTGCAGCCGGGATCGCGATCACAAAGCTTCTCATGCAGACCGGACTCAAAAATGTGATTTTATGCGACAGGACAGGCGCAATATATGAAGGACGCGATAACCTCAATCCGATAAAAGAGGAAATGGCAAAAGTATCCAACCGCCTGATGAAAAAGGGCGGGCTGTCGGATGTTATCGAAGGAGCCGATGTATTTATAGGTGTGTCGGGACCGGGACTGCTCACGCGTGAAATGGTGGCTAAGATGGCAGATAAGCCCATTGTATTTGCAATGTCTAATCCCGTACCCGAGATAACGCCGGAAGAGGCCAGAGAAGCCGGTGTAGCCGTAATCGCAACAGGCAGGAGCGATTATCCCAACCAGATCAATAATGTGCTTGCTTTTCCCGGGATCTTCCGCGGAGCGCTTGATGTCCGCGCATCGGATATCAACGAAGAAATGAAACTGGCTGCTGCCCATGCGATCGCCGGTATCGTTACTGACGACGACAGGAGCGCCGATTATATTATTCCGGACAGTTTTAATGAACAGGTCACCCCGGCAGTTGCCGAAGCTGTTGCCAAAGCGGCCCGCCAGACAGGGGTCGCGCGGATCTAACCTTTTATATTCTTGACCGATCCTCCGGCAAGAACCCTTCCGGAGACCGTTATCTTCTCTATGAGTGTGCCTTTCGGATCCCGGATCAGATCAATGAGTGACCTTGCGGCAATACGCCCTATCTCCCCGGCATTCTGTTCATATGTCGTAAGCCTGGGACGCATGATCTGTGATACATAGAGCCCGTCATATCCGACCACGGAAATGTCATCCGGAACCGATAATCCCTCTTCTTCTATTGCATTTAATCCCCCTATCGCGGAATAATCATCGGGATACAATATACACGTCGGCCGGTTACTCATATCCAGAAGCTGCCTCGTATATTCCCCGGCAAGCTTCGGATCGCGGTATGCGGAAGCGATGGCGTAGTTATCATCGGTTCGGATGCCCAGCTTTCTCATCGTATTATAATAGCTTGCGACACGATTTCGCGTGACAGCGGTATCATCTCCGTATATATACGCTATTCTCTCATGTCCAAACGAATGGACATATTCAACCAGATCTCTCATTCCCGCGATATTGTCGGAAACGACAGCTATTCTGTTATCAAATACATGGTCGATCGTCACCACGGGAATATCACTGTTTATAAGTTCCAGTACGTCCTTGTCATCAAAATCAACGCATGCGATCACCACACCGTCCACTCCGCGGTACCTCGAATGATCAAGATATGTCATGCCGCGAGCACCCGCACTTATGAAAGTAATATCATATCCGGACTCTTCCGCTTCTCTTTTGAAACTGTCAAGAACCAATGCAAAATAGTCGTGTGTTAAACCGCTTCTTCCCTTATCGACAAACAGCACGCCTATATTATAGGATCGCTTTGTTTTAAGAGTCCTTGCCGATCCGTTCGGATGATATCCGTACTTTTTGGCCGTATCCCTGATCCGCTTCTTGGTAGAAGGCGCGATATCGTCAAGATCATTCAGGGCTTTACTGACCGTCGCAACGGAAACATGACATTTGTCTGCAATATCCTTCATAGATACCATAGCCGCAGCTCCTTAATCGTTTTCGTAATTACTATAAACCAATCATTAATATTATTCTATCATTAATTTCGTATTTTTGATACAAATTTCCGGCCGGAATTTGGTAAATCTGCCAAATATGCGCACTTTGCGTGTTTTTTCTATTGTTAAAGATGGAGTTATATCTTATACTGTATCCACGATCAGTTATAAGACTTTTGTAATTTTACTTAAACGTTTACGTTACTTTCTATAGTAAACGCATTAAATAGATGCATTTACTGTAAATCACAAACAATCAGATTGGAGACAGACTATGAAATACGGATTCTTTGATGATGCAAACGCGGAATATGTCATTACAACCCCGAAGACGCCTCTTCCGTGGATCAATTACCTGGGGACTAATGATTTTTTCAGCCTTATCTCAAATACATGCGGAGGGTACTCATTCTATAAGGATGCAAAGCTTTTGAGGCTCACACGGTACCGTTATAACGGTGTGCCCGCCGACGTAAACGGGAAATACTTCTATATCAAGGATGGAGACTGTGTCTGGAACCCCGGATGGCAGCCGTCCAAGACGGAGCTTGATCTGTACGAATGCCGTCACGGGATTGGCTACAGCCGGTTTAAGGGCGTGAAGAATGATATAGAGGCAAATGTACTTACATTTGTTCCGACCGACGATACATGTGAGATCAGTCAGATCAGGATAACAAACAATTCTTCCGCGAAAAAAAGCATCCAACTCTTCTCATACGTGGAGTGGTGTCTGTGGAATGCCGATGACGACATGAAGAACTTCCAGAGAAACTTCTCAACAGGGGAGGTTGAAGTCGTAGGTTCGACGATCTACCACAAGACCGAGTACAGGGAGCGTCGTAACCACTATGCTGTCTACTCCGTTAACACGAAGATCGACGGTTTCGACACGTCAAGAGATGCTTTCCTTGGTGCCTACCACGACAACCACGATCCCGAGGTCATATGCCAAAAGGGACAATGCACGGGCTCTGTTGCGCACGGCTGGTCTCCTGTTGCGGTTCACCAGATAAACATCGATCTTGATCCCGGCGAAACGAGATCATATGTATTCGTGCTCGGCTACTGCGAGAACCCCGCAGACGACAAATGGGAGTCGAAGGGGGTGATCAACAAGCAGCCCGCCAATGCGATGCTTGCCAGATACCGGACCGACGCGGATGTCGACAAGGCATTCGGTAAGCTGTGCGAGTACTGGAAAAATCTGCTTTCAATCTACACTGTTGAGTCGAATAATGAAAAGGTCAACCGTATGGTCAACATATGGAACCAGTATCAGTGCATGGTTACTTTCAATATGAGCCGTTCCGCTTCATATTATGAGTCCGGTATCGGACGCGGAATGGGCTTCCGCGATTCCAACCAGGATCTTCTCGGATTCGTGCACCTTATCCCGGAACGTGCAAGGGAGCGCATCATCGATATCGCCTCAACTCAGTTCCAGGACGGATCGGCCTATCACCAGTACCAGCCCCTTACCAAGAAAGGTAATTCCGATATCGGCTCCGGATTTAATGATGATCCGCTGTGGCTTATTGCCGGAACATCCGCGTATGTGCGTGAAACGGGCGACCTTACGATCTTACGCGAAATGGTTCCCTATGATAATGATATGAGTGTTGCCACAACACTTATGGAGCATCTTAAGAGATCTTTTGATTACATTGCTGGACACAAAGGTCCGCACGATCTTCCTCTTATTGGACGCGCCGACTGGAATGACTGTCTGAATCTTAACTGCTTCTCGGAACATCCCGGAGAATCATTCCAGACGTTCGGTCCTTCGGAAGGACCGGTCGCGGAATCCGTGTTTATTGCAGGAATGTTTGTAAAATACGGCGAAGAATATGCACAGCTGTGTGATGAGCTCGGAGATGACGCGGAAGCAGCGAGAGCAAGAGCCGAGGTTTCGAAGATGTATGACGCAGTACTTAAGGACGGCTGGGACGGCGAATGGTTCGTAAGAGCATATGATGCCCACGGCAACAAGATCGGTTCAAAGGAATGCGAAGAGGGTAGGATCTATATAGAATCCAACGGCTTCTGCGCGCTTGCCGGTATCGGGGTCAGAGAAGGTCTTGCGCAAAAAGCACTTGACTCAGTCAGGGAGCACCTTGACTGCGAGTACGGCGTTATGATCCTGCAACCTGCATACACGACATACCATGTGGAGCTTGGTGAGATCAGTTCGTATCCGCCCGGATACAAGGAGAACGCCGGTATATTCTGTCATAACAATCCATGGGTATCTATCGCCGAGACTGTTATCGGACGCGGTGACCGCGCATTTGAGATATACAGGAAGACGTGTCCTGCCTATACCGAAGAGATCTCCGAGATACACAAGACCGAGCCGTATGTATACTGTCAGATGGTGGCAGGGGCAGACGCGTATATACCCGGCGAAGGCAAGAATTCATGGCTTACCGGCACCGCTGCCTGGACATTTACCAATATATCCCAGTACATACTCGGTGTGTATCCGACTCATAAGGGATTGCAGATCGATCCGTGTGTACCTCATGACTTCGGAGATTTCAGGGTTACACGCAAGTTCAGGGGCGCCACCTACAACATCAGCGTCAAGAATCCTTCAAGCGTGGAAAAGGGAGTAAAGAGCATGACCGTTAACGGGCAATCAGTAGCCGGCTGCATCGTTCCCGTTGAAGAAGGGACTAAAGAGTACAATGTAGAAGTAATTCTCGGATAAGTTTACTGCGGATCATCCGGCAGGCTCAGCCTCTCGGGAACAGGATCGGGCTCCTGCACCGCAGCGACCTTTCCGGGGTCGGCGACAGCCGTTAGATACTCTTTTTTGACAAGATCGGGATATTTATCGGCGCTCAGCGTAACATCAAGATCGCCGGCTGCATACGATGCGACCTCATAAGGGGAGAAATGGATCGTTAGTCCGTCAACGCCTATAGCCCATGTATAGGAATTGTCGTTCATCATTGTTACAAAGTAATCGCCCTCGTCATCATAAAGAGGCTCTGTATATGAGCTGATCTCATCGGCAAGATCCGGATACTGCAGATATGTCTCATCGCGTACTATTGCCGGAAGATCAGCGGTATTTGCCAGAACGTCTTCCAGCATAAGTTTATGTCCCGATAACGGATCAATATTGGTTACTCTTGTGTAATGCATCGGATGTGCTCCGCCTGCAAAATCATAATAATTCAGCCGGATCGACAGCATATGTTCGTCAAACCTTGTTACCAGACATTCGATATCGCTGCAAAAGGGGTCAGAGTCCTGAAAGTACTCTGACTCTTCCATATATGCTCCGTAGGCGGAAACATCGTCCCGTATCGACTGGCTCCAGTACTCATTCAGTACATTGACGGTATCAACAAGTTTCGGATATCTGCTGCGCCCTTCCTGCGTAAGAACAAGCTCCGGATATACCCCGTTTGCAAGTTCACCACCGTCATCCGAAACACACGTCAGACGATGGTGCTTAATTGTGACAAGTATCTCTTCTTCTGTTTCTTCCTCTGTTTTGGTTACTTCCTCGTCCGTCCCGGTCTCTGCCGCAGTCTCCACTGCACCGGCAGTATTATCCGGCAGCGGGTCATCATAAGCCGTCCCGCAAGCGGACAAAGCAAGCATAGATATGATAGCTGTTATCAGTATTTTACGCATTGTTCTCACCCGGAAACAAATCTGTCCATATCTTCAAGGAGCATTTCCTCCGATGTGACAAGTACTGCTTCCATCCCGGCCGCACGTGCTCCGTCTGTGTTTTCTTCACGGTCATCATAGAATAGGCATTCTGCCGGATCAAGATCGTATTTCTCCAGGAGGCTTGCATATATGCCGCTTTCGGGCTTGATCATTTTGACCTCATAGCTTACCACTCCGCCGTCAAGCATATCACGGAAAGGCATTCCGTCAGTGTGCATTTCAAACAGAAACTTCGAATAATTAGACAGGATGAATATTCTGTATCCCTTGTTCTTCAGGATCTCCAGCTTTTCCCACACCCGTTCGCGTTCGACCGGCATCAGATGGCCTTCATAGAAGATCCTGCGGATCAAAGTACTCTTTTGGGGCAAAAGCGAGCTGTAATACTCTATCAACTCTTCAACATCCCTTACTCCCCTGTCGAATTCGGACCACATCGGATCTTCAAATATAAAGCCTCCGAGTTGTTCGGCTTCGCTCCGGTCGACTCCGAAATCCTCCGTGAGCATTTCAATCCATCTGTATCCGATCAGTACTCCTCCGACATCAAATATAAGATTCTTTATCACAGCAGTCCGTAACCGCCTTTCTCCTGTTTATTCGTATGTCAGCGCATCGATAGGATTCATCTTGGCTGCTTTGTTGGCAGGATAATAACCGAAGAACAGACCGATCGCCATTGAGAATCCCACCGACAATACGATACTTGATCCCGATGCTTTTGCAGTAACATCCATAGCGCCTGCTGCAACGGAGCCTCCGATGACTCCGATTATTATACCGATGAGCCCGCCTATAATACACAGCATCATTGCCTCTATAATGAATTGCAGCCGTATTGAACCGTTCGTCGCTCCAAGAGCCTTACGTATGCCTATCTCACGCGTTCTTTCGGATATCGATACAAGCATGATGTTCATAACGCCGATACCGCCGACAAGCAGCGCTATTCCCGCAATTATGGATATCGCGAGAGAGATGCTCCCCAGCATACTGGTCATTTGCTCAAGCATACTCTCATAGCTCGATGTGGTCACCTCAAACAATCTGTTTGTATGATAGTATTTGTCAAAGAATATCTGTATCCTGCTACGAAAATCGTTCGAACTTTCAGTTGATGCGGATGATTTTACGACAGTAAAGCTGGGGTATCCGTCGATGTGTGTCTTGCTCTTAACGTATTTAAGAGTCGTATACAGATCCGTCTGCCGTTCGGTATTTCCTCCAAAAAGCATGCCCGAATCATTAAGCTTGTATACACCGACGATCGTAAGATCATAAAACTTCTGCCCCGATACCACCTCTATGCATTGTCCTACTGCTTTCTCATAGTCCTCCGTATTGTACAGCTTGCCGACGGCATAATCCGATATCAGGCAGACGGCTTTGCCGCCTTCGATCGCCTTATCACCTATCTCCCGCCCGGCGACAAGCTCAAGATCCAGTGACCTGAAGTATCCTTCGTTTCCTCCGCTGACGACAACCTTTGCGCTGTTTCCCTCTATGCCGACAGTGCCGTTGCCCAATCCGGCACTTTCTATGATATATTCTATATCTTGCGAGAACTCCCTTTCAAAGTCTTCGATCATATCATCCTTAATATAATCCTTCTCCCCGGGGGTACGCTCATTTCTGTAACCTTCGAATACAAGCCCGCTCTCCGCCCCCTCGGTATCCTTGTCGCTTCTTTGTGTGACGCCGACCATAATATTGGAGGCACCGAGACTCGTCATTGTATCGGAAAATGATGCAGTCAGGGAATTACCTACTGTCTGTATGGCAATAACGGCAGATATACCTATTATAATTCCCAGCATCGTCAGAAAAGATCTCAGTTTATTGGATCTTATGGCCGCAAGTGCCATAAGTATGTTTTCACCCAGCAGCAATTTTACCGCCACCTTTCCTCTCGCCTGTTATCATACCGTCGTGCAGTGTCACGATCCTCTGGGTTTCCTCCGCAAGCTCGGGCGAATGGGTGATCAGTATGATCGTCTTGCCCTGCTCCTTGTTAAGCCTATGGAATATATCCATGATCAGGTGTCCCGTAGCTGAATCGAGTGCCCCCGTGGGCTCATCTGCAAGTATTATCGAAGGATTATTGGCCATTGCTCTTGCTATAGCCACTCTCTGCTTCTGTCCGCCGGACAGTTCATCGGGACTGTGATCCATCCTGTCCTCCATATCGACCATCCGCAGAAGTTCTTTGGCCCGTTCATTTCGCGCCCTGCGCCCCATCCCCGCATACAGCATCGGAAGTTCAACATTCTTGAGAGCCGTCATTCTCGCGATCAGATTATAAGTCTGAAAAACAAAACCGATCTGTCTGTTCCGGATCGCAGACAGATCGTTCTCTTTGGCGCGAAACATGTCGATTCCGTCAAGCCTGTATTCCCCAATAGTCGGCAGATCCAACGCTCCGATAACATTCATGAGAGTCGATTTGCCGGAGCCCGACTGGCCGACTATCGAGATAAATTCACCCTCATATACCTTAAGATCCACTCCGTGAAGAACTTCCAGCTCGTTGGGCTTCCCTATGTAATACCGTTTGACGATACCTTGCATGTCAATGATCAGTTTCTTATCCATTTATTCGAGACCGCCCATAAACATATCATACTCTTCACCGAGCTCACCGGCCTTACTGTTGACAAGTACTTTCATGCCTTCTTTGATGTCGGTCGATATTATCTCGGTATAATAATCGCCTTCGAGCCCTATCTGAACGGGAATCTCGCGTGAGGTAGGCATTATCTTGTCTTTACCGTCACCGGCACCTATCAGGGAATCTATGCCGGATCCTTTTTGTGTCCCGTCGACTCCGATAACCTGTATCCCGGCAGAACCGGCATCATTGGATCCGGAGCTGACGCCGTCATCCACAACATATATGACATGCGAGCCTCCCTCCTTTTCCTCTATCGCATCGTAAGGCACCGCAAGTACGCCGTTATGACTGTCGACAATTATATTAAGCCTGGCGCTCATTCCGAGCCTGAGTCTGTCATCTTTGTTGACAACATCTATCTTGACCTCAAAAGTATTGGATGATGACCCTGCGGCAGCCTGGGTTGCGGTCGGGGATATAAATGTAACGCGTCCTTCAAGTTCATCGTCTCCGGTAGCATCGGTCATTATAACAACCCTCTGACCCATCACAACGCTGTTGATATCGTACTCATCGATCTGTGTTGCAACCTCAAGAACATCCACGGCCTGTATGGTCATAAGCGCACCCGATGTTGCCACATATCCGTTTCCTTCCTGCGCATTTACACTTGTTACAAGCCCCGATATCGGTGCGGTAACAATATAATCATTAAGGGAATCAACCCGCTCTTCAAGCTGTCTTTCCAGATTGGTAACAGTGTCGTTAGCCGTTACATTTTCCCTGTTATAGTTGTAATCATATTGGGCGGTGTTATATACGCTGTCATAGCTTGCTTTGTTCTGAGCCACCAGTGCGTCATCATAGTTGCGCCGGGCGGTTTCCACAGCCTTTTGGGCGTTTTCTTCCGCTTTGAGATATGAATCGATTCCGCTGTCGTATGATTTGATCACCGATTCATACTCCGATAATTTGGAGTTAAGGTCGGTGATTTTCCTCTGCCGTTCGTAGTCTTCCTCAATTTCAGCCTTTTTGGAATTATCCGGATGACCTTTCGTTTTCCATTCAGTGTAATTTACCGATTGTTTCTCAAGTTCCTCCCTTACTTCACCGATCTTTTCTTTTGCCTCTTCATACTTTCTTCTGTAATCACCCGTTTCCGCACATGCTTTTGCCAGATCATTCTGTGCCGTCTGCAGATCCTCTTCCCTTCTCTGGAGGGTATTATAAGAACTTGCTACATTGTAATAATCATTGCCGTAATTGTTGAGATATGTATAATCACGGTTCCCCGCGTCCAGACCTTTGGTTTTGTTGGCTTCGGTTATATCCTCTTCGATCTGCCCGATCTTCTTGTTGATATCTTCCCGTGAGAAAGTGACGACAACGGCTCCTTCCTGTACCATATCGCCGACTTCATAATTGACCTCATCGATCTTGACGCCGGACAGGGGGCTCGTAAGAGTACGCACATCCTTGCTCTGGATCGTACCGGTCGCCGATATCGTACTCGCAATATCCATTCTCGTGATCTCGGCCTCCTGCATGGTCGAAGCAAGCGCTCCGGCAGCAAGCTTCGACACCTTATAGACTTCGTAGATGATAAATACTGCGATAGCGGCAATAACAACAGCTATGATCACCCATTTGATCCAGCCTTTTTTTCTTACCTTTTTAGTTTTTTTCTTCACGGGAGTATCCTTGATCTGCCCGGAAATGTCCTGTAAATCGGAGTTGTCAGTATCCATGCTCTAACTATCGTCCTCTGTATGCTTTATTTCCCAAGAAATGCCTTCATAGGGTTGATCTGCCCGGCAAGTTCATAGATCAGATCCTGCTCATTGGAAATATAATCGGTAAGTTGTGATATCTCCTCTTCATCAAAACCGTTATTGCGTACCATACGGCACTCCGGAAGCGCGAATTCGGCTGATTTTCCCCCGTCCTCGAACAGAACGAAGACTGCCCTTTTATCCTTGCTTCCCGTCATCAGAGAAACGCTCATTTTAATCTCACTGTTCATAGCTTAACCTCTCGATTATCTTCCCGATACAGCCTCGCTCATTGCCTTTACATATTCGTATACATGCTCCGGCGCATCTTTTCCGTACTGTCCGATCATCTTTACTATTGCGGAGCCTACGATCGCGCCGTCCGATATGCCTGCCATTTTGCGGGCCTGATCAGGCGTTGAAATACCAAAACCTATTGCACAGTTTATATCGGAATTCTCACGTATGAGCTTAACTATGGACTCAAGATCCGTGCTGATCTCGCTCCGCACTCCCGTAACGCCGAGACTGGACACGAGATATATAAATCCTTCGGCTTCCCGGGCGATCATCGCGATACGATCCTTCGATGTCGGTGCGATAAGCGATATCAGATCTACGCCGTATTTATGGCAGGGTTCGAGGAACTCTTCCTTCTCCTCGAACGGAAGATCCGGCAGAATGAGTCCGTCAATGCCGGTATCACTGCATTTTGAGAGAAAATCATCCGCTCCGTATGAATAGACCACATTTGCATATGTCATAAAGACAAGCGGGATCGTTACGTCACAGCGAAGATCCCTTACAAGATCAAATATCCCGTCTGTCGTCGTTCCTGCCGACAGCGCGCGTATATTCGCCGTCTGGATCACCTCTCCCTCTGCCGTCGGATCAGAAAAAGGGATCCCGAGTTCTATAAGAGATGCACCCGCATCCGCAGCTCGGCGTACTATTTTCGCCGTTGTTTCAAGCTCGGGGTCTCCGCATGTGATAAAAGGTATGAAAGCCTTCTTTCCTTCAAATGCCTTGTAAATGTTACTCACTGATGTCCTCCCCCCGGTATCTGGCGATAGCCGCGCAATCCTTGTCTCCGCGTCCCGATATCGTTATTACCATAAGCTTGTCACCGTCCATGTCGGGGGCGATTTTGACCGCATGCGCAACGGCATGGGCAGATTCGATAGCGGGGATGATACCCTCGGTCTTTGCAAGGTATTCAAAAGCGCATACAGCCTCCTCATCCGTTACCGGAACATACTGCGCTCTTCCGGTGTCATGAAGATATGCATGCTCGGGTCCTATCCCCGGATAATCCAGTCCCGCCGATATCGAGTAGACCGGCGCGATCTGCCCGTATTCATCCTGGCAGAAATACGACTTCATCCCGTGGAAAATACCGGGTTTGCCGGTTGCAATGGTGGCAGCCGTCTCATAGGTGTCTACTCCTCTTCCCGCTGCCTCGCATCCGATCAGCCTGACGGACTTGTCCCCGATAAAATCATAGAATGTACCTATCGCGTTCGATCCGCCTCCGACGCACGCCAGAACGACATCCGGAAGCCTTCCTTCCGCCTCAAGCATCTGTGCCTTGATCTCCCTCGATATGACAGCCTGAAAATCACGTACTATCGTCGGGAACGGGTGAGGACCCATGACGGATCCGAGACAGTAATGCGTATCGTCTATACGTCTCGTCCATTCTCTCATCGCTTCGGAGACAGCATCCTTCAGTGTTGCGGTACCGCTCTTTACAGGGACGACCTCGGCCCCGAGAAGCTTCATCCTGTACACGTTAAGTGCCTGCCGCTTCGTGTCTTCTTCACCCATGAACACAACGCATTCCATTCCGAACAGTGCCGCGGCAGTGGCGGTCGCCACCCCGTGCTGTCCGGCGCCGGTCTCGGCAATAAGCCGCGTCTTGCCCATCTTCTTCGCAAGCAGCGCCTGCCCGAGAACGTTGTTGATCTTGTGGGCACCGGTATGATTAAGATCTTCTCTTTTGAGGTATATCTTTGCCCCGCCGAGATCCTTCGTCATTTTCTCGGCAAAGTACAGTCTCGACGGCCGGCCGGCATAATCGTTGAACAGTGTTGTAAGCTCACGATTGAACTCCGGATCATTCCTGTAATGATTGTACGCCTCCTCCAGCTCTATTACAGCGTTCATCAGGGTTTCCGGGATATACTGGCCTCCGTGCTGTCCGAATCTTCCTCTTGATCTCATCTCTCCCATTGCTGTTTCTCCATGCTACCCGAGGGTCGCGGCATTCCTTGCTCTCGTTACAAACATTCTCATTTTATCCGTATCTTTTACGCCGTCTGTTTCAATTCCCGAACTGACATCGACAGCATACGGCGCAAGCCGCTCTATTGCATTTGCAACATTTTCACAATTAAGGCCTCCTGCGAGAAAATACGGCCTGTCGATCTGCCCGATAAGCTCCCAGTCGAAGACCTCGCCGCCTCCGCATCCGGAGTCGAGCAGAACATAGTCGGCAGCCGAGCGCCGTGCTTTTTCGATATCTTCCGCGGATGCGATCTTAAAAGCCTTGATTATCTCTCGTACTCCAAGACTGCGCAGCCTTCTGATGCAATCATCATCCTCGCTTCCGTGAAGCTGAACCGTATCTATGATTCCATCCCTTACAAGCGATATGATATAATCCTCGTCCGCATCAACGAACACACCGGCAGTTTTGATGCGGTCATCGCATACAGCCTTAAGTTCTGCCGCTTTTGGGGCATCGACATATCTTCTGCTTCCTTTTGCGAATACGAATCCAATGTAATCCGGAAGCAGGCTGTTAGCGCAGATAATGTCCTCTTTCCTGCCCAGTCCGCACAACTTGATCCTCGTCATAACAGGCTCCCCAGCCAGGCTAAAGCCTTCTTCTTATCCGGTGCACGCATGACGGTTTCGCCGATAAGAACCGCATCAGCGCCCGCTGCCCGGATCGAGGCAACATCTTCCGGCGTCTTAATGCCGCTTTCCGCAACAAATAACCGGTCCTGCGGGACCAGATCGCGGAGCCTTACGCTGTTACCGTTATCCACGCTGAAATCATGAAGATTCCGGTTATTGATCCCGATGATCTTCGCTCCGGCATCTATTGCCGTACCGGTCTCCTCTTCATTATGCGCCTCAACAATGGCATCAATGCCAAGTTCTTCGCAAATGCCGAGGTACTCTTCTACCTGACCCTTCGACAGTATCGCAACGATCAGCAGCACTGCCGCGGCGCCGAGTGTCTTTGCCTCATATATCATGTATTCGTCAACGGTAAAATCCTTGCGAAGGCATGGCACGCTGACAGCTGCGGCGATCTCCTTTAGATATTCGTTCTTCCCGAGAAACCATTCGGGCTCGGTCAGAACCGATATACAGTCCGCTCCAGCCTCTTCATACTCCTTTGCAATATCGAGGTAAGGAAAATCATCCGCTATAATGCCCTTTGAGGGAGATGCTTTCTTGCACTCAAGTATAAACGACAGTTTGTCCGCCCCAAGTGCTTTCCGGAATGAATGATCACCCTTCGGAAGACTTTCGGCCATCTGTTTCATATCCTGCGGGCTAATCACGCATTTTGCAGTTTCGGTACGCGCCCCGGAATGTTCGGCAAGCTCATCGAGAATCGTAGTATTCTTTCCCATGACTGACTATCTGCCCTACAGCGCTTCAGACGGATCGGGTCTGTTGCTGACTTCAATGAACTTATCCAGTACTTCAAGCGCCTTACCCGAATCAATAAGATCCCGCGCAAGGACTATGCCTTTATCAAAGCTATCCGCCTTGCCGCCTATGTATAATGACGCTCCCGCATTTAACAGTACGGCATCCCTCTTGGGGCTCTTCTCGCCCTTCAGTATGCCGAGCGTGATCGCGGCGTTCTCTTCGGGGCTTCCTCCGACAAGTTCCGACTTATCACAGGTTGTTAATCCGAAATCCTCGGGAGTTATCGTTGATGTCCTGTACCACCCGTCCTTGATCTCACATATCTTTGTGGGAGATGACAATGATATTTCATCAAGCTTATCCATCCCGTATACGACCATACCGCGCTTTACGCCGAGGCTGACCAGAACCTGCGCCAGAGGTTCGACAAGATATTCGTCATACACCCCGAGAAGCTGCATTGTGGGACTTGCGGGATTGGTAAGAGGTCCCAGTATATTGAACACGGTCCTGAATCCCAGCTCCTTCCTGATCGCCCCTACATACTTCATTGATGAATGATATTTCTGTGCAAACAGGAAGCATATCCCGACCTCGTTTAAAAGCTCGATGCATCTTGCGGGACTTTGCGAGATATTAACGCCCAGTGCTTCAAGGCAATCTGCCGTTCCGCTCTTGGAGGAAGCGGCACGGTTACCGTGCTTGGCAACCTTCATCCCGCCGGCAGCCGCTACAAGCGCACTCGTTGTAGAGATATTGAAACTGTTCGAATTATCCCCTCCGGTTCCGACTATCTCGAATATATCCGTGCCTGCTTCGACCTTTGTAGCGTGCTCGCGCATTGCGGCAGCACACCCCGCGATCTCATCCGTGGTTTCCGCCCGGGCGCTTTTTGCCGACAGCGCGGCCAGAAACGCAGCATTCTGGGTAGGGGTTGTATCTCCGCTCATTATCTCGTTCATTACCGCATAGGCTTCATCGTAGGTAAGATCCTCCTTCGCTACGATCTTAACAATTGCTTCCTTGATCATTTCCGCTCCTCCGGTTTTACAACACGTTAAATGCATTTACTATAACTGAATAATATTATCATTTATCATCGTATTACCACTACATAGCATACAGCAATCCATTTTCTCTTTCAACTGAATGTTTTAATAACGAAACGGATATGGTAGAATGAATCAGACAGAAGAAGTATTGAGGTATCTGCATGGAAGACGATATTTTTATCCAACTATCCAATCTTGTCGATGAGAACAGCACCCCCGTCACCTCAGGAACCTACTCCGCGGAATACGGCGGAGCCCCCGATTCGACGATGTTTACCACCGACTATATGATTTATCCGGATATCAAACCCCGGAAGCGCTCCGATGGCAGGCCTGTTATTGTCATTATTGATGATGATTTTTCTACCCTCGATCTGATGAAGATCTATCTGCAGCGCGATTATGATGTGCAAACATTCGATAATCCGAAAAATGCGATCTTTTTCCTTAACGGCACACTTCCCGATATGATCTTCATAGACTGCTATCTGGAAACAATGGCAACCAAAAAGGTTCTCGGGATCATCAGAACCTACAAAGAGCTTGCTGACACTCCGATAATCTATCTTGCGGAGCCGTCGGAACAGTCGGCAATACAAAGCAAGCTTCCTGAGGGAGTTGCCGACATAATATCAAGACCTGTCAGCCGCGCTGATCTTCAGCGGGTACTGGACGATTATATCAGGGACGATGCGGATGAATCCTCAGATGATCCCGAATCCTGATATGAGAGCCGGGCTTGAAATCCTGATAATATTATTGTAGAATGGACAATCGTATGACAAAGATTAGTGTTCATTAACGCGGAGGTTATATATTAAATGAAGACAAAAGCAGAATCAACAACAAGAATGAGAACCCAGACAATGGTCTTTATAGCGGTTTGCACTGCGCTCACATGCATTCTCGCGCCATTATCGATCAATATACCAATCAGCCCGGTGCCCCTATCCCTTACGATATTTGCGCTCTTTATCAGCTCATATGTTCTCGGGCTTAAATACGGAATGGTTTCGTTTGTGCTGTATGCGCTGATCGGTCTCGTAGGCGTTCCGGTATTCTCCAAGTTTACGGGCGGGCCTGCCGTTCTTCTCGGACCTACAGGCGGATATATCATAGGATTTATATTTGTCTCATTCTTTACCGGACTCTTCATCGAACGCTTTGAAGATAAGAGATATATGCATGCCATAGGTATGGTGATCGGAGTGGCAATATGTTACGCGTTCGGAACCGCATGGCTTGCCGGGGTTGCGGGAATGGGATTCGTGCAGGCGCTCTACGCCGGAGTAATACCGTTTATTCCCGCAGATGCCGCCAAGATAGCAGTCGCGCTCGCAATCGGTCCTAAGATCCGCAGGACCATCCGGAATATCTGAGCATTAACCCTTTAATTCTATTGTTTTCCTGCACGCGGGGCATTTGAAGGACGATTTCTTCACATCGGCCTGGAAGACTTCTCCACAGAACGGACATGATATCCTCATGAGCTGCTCATGTGCGTTGTTCTTTCCTGCTCCGCCGTTTACTTTTTCAAGTTCATTAACATCGAGTACATCTGTTTTTTCCATTTTCTCTCCTTAATCCTCAAGTAAAACCTTTGCAGACTTCAAATGCTCTTCAGCCATTTCCAGTCTATATCGGGCCAAGTCTTCTCTATTGTGATTATCAGGCAACTATGCTCACTCCTTCTCTTTCGATGTTTTTATAGTACGGAATGTCATCTTTATACTTTACATATTCATCATACGGAATAACTGTAGGGGACAATACCGTTTCATACTCTAGTCCTAGATCAAATGATAAATCCCATACTTTTTTTAGTTTATTTTGAAGATTAATCCTATCTCCCTTAACTATAGCTACAACGTCTATATCGGAGTCTTCCATGTTATCGCCTCTCGCATATGATCCGTAAAGAAGAATACTGACAATATCTTCCCCATATACTTCTCTATATATTTTCCCAAGCTCATTCAATATTATAGTAAGTTCGTTTTTTCCACACATATCGTGATTCTCCAAGCATATTTCTTGTTTCTATTATCAGATTATATCATACTTCCGATGGATAGTTTACAAAACAATAGTAAAAACTCTTACAGCCCCAAGAAAGAGGCCGCCGGGCGGCCTCTTTATCTTTTCAAATCAGAAAATCATTTGCTCTTTCTTCTTCTCCTTCCCCGGCTTGCTGCTATTACGACAGTAGCTGCGGATGCTGCGAATAGAATTGCCCACAACCATATATGACTGTTATCGCCTGTGTCGGGGCCGGCAAATTTTGAACCTGACTTGCCGGATGAATCACCGGTGTCCGGCATACCGGGCATGTTTGCGAAGTAGTTTGCAAACGGGTTGATTACTGTCGGTGCAGGAGTAACTGCACCTGCTACCCCGGAATCCGACTCGCTCTCTGAATGATGCTCGGGATCCGACGGCTTGGGCGGCGTCGCGTTCTTCGCCCACTGCGCGGTAAATGTATGATTTTCAAGCACAAGGTAAGAATCTCCCGGATAGTATGTAGATCCCTGCCAGTAGAGGAATGTGTAGCCGAGTCTTACAGGGGCTTCGGGAATAGCGATCCTTACGCCTTCAGCATAGTATTCATACACGATTGTCTGAGCTTGTCCCTCATCATCACTAAGCGTTCCTCCGTTTGCATTGAAGACTATCAGTCTCTTATCGGCAAGCGGTATCGCCACCCATACGGCTTCAAATGTCATGCCGGTTGTTACTGTCACCGTATCCCCGGGCTGATAATTATTACCATTACTTTGCCAGCAGACAAATACACAATTCTTTTTATCAGGCGCCGCGTGGACAGTCATATCTGTACCGCTATTATACACTTCCACTATATTATCCGTGCTGTCCCCGTACTTTCCTCCGTCCAGATTGTAGGTGACTGTTACCTGATCATCCGGATCTATAGCAGTGTATTGATTGGTTATATTATGATCGCCATACCCTTCTGCAGCCGTATATGTTGCTACATATTCCGGAATGTAATCCTCCAGAACCCTGTAAGTAATTGCGCTGCCTTTTTCATTTTTGTTGACATCAAATGACCACTTCCAGCCGTTTGAAGCTGTTACGGTTTGGGAATCAACTTCCTTTGTTTCGGTTTTAGCAGGGTCTGTTGTAGTATCGGTTATCACCTTCAGCAGATGAACGGTTATGCTGTTTGGCCTTTTACCCTCCGCATTATCAGTATCGTCCCACGTCTTAGTGCCGGAGATTGTTACCTTCTCAGGGGTATGGCTTACCAGTACAACATACACGCCCGAAACAGCAGGACTTACCTCATATTTGTATCCGTCGTCTGCGTTACCCGTGATAGAATCACCCGCCAGGGTCAATTCATATGTGATCTCGTTACCGTTGGCATCCTGTGTCACTACATTTTTAAATCCATACTTCCACCCGTCAGCTTCTGTAATATTACCGCTGTATTCATACACTTTCCCCGTACCTGCCGCAGTGCCTTTAAGGGTCGCAGTGATCATTCCGCTATCGGTAGGTCTTATACCGTCAGCATCATCCCCGTCATCCCATTTGATAATGACATTCTGAGTCTGCACAACCGTAAGAGGAGTGTGAGTATTAGTGATCGTATAACCCTTTGTCTGGTTGCCGGAATATTTCACCTTATATGTGCCCTCACCGTCAACTCCTGTCAAGCCGGCTCCGGTTTCTTCCACAGTGTATGTTATAGCTGCCCCTGATTCATCCTCTACAGGCAGGTCTGTAAATGTATGGCTCCATTTATGGCTAGCTGCATTAGCTTTATTAAAAACAGCATTTGTTACACTTGTTTTCTCTCCGTTAACTGTTTTATACAGCGTAACGGTTGTATCCGGTCTGATCCCGTCACGGTCTTCTCCATCCTGCCACTCTATGGAACATGAAACGGATGTTGTATCGCCGCTTGTGCTACCGGTGTAATTGTTGGTTATATTAGCAGTTACGTTGCCATTTTTATCCACATTATAGTTGCTATAGTCCGGATTCCAGTTCGTTACCGCATCTTCTCTTACGGTATATACGATCTGACTGCCGCTTCCGCCATCATTATACTGGGGATGGCTTCCGAAATCATACGTCCAGTTGCCTGAAGTATCAGGGGTGACCGTCTTATATACTATATCCCGGCCGTCGGCCACAAGACGAACCGTGATCGAGGAAGGTTTGTCGCCTCCACCGGACCATGTCTTTTCACCCTTTATTTTGACTTTCTTAGCGGGAACATGCGTATTGGTTATCGTATAACCTGTGTCCACGTCGCCGGTAACACTGGATTCGTAGCCCTCAATTGCTTCTTCTACCAGTTTATATTTAAACTCATCCACATCATAAACATTAATGCTTCCCGACCAACCGTCTTGTTCCGTAAGATGTATACTTTGATTCATATAGACATCTTCAGTAGCGGGGTCATCATCTGTCAGATAAAGCTTTACCTCAACCGATGCAGGTCTGATACCATCCTGATCATTATTGTCATTCCAGACCTTCGTAACATTTACATGCTTCTGCAGCGGTGTGTATTTGTTCGTAAAGGTATAGTTAACATTGCCGTCTGTTTCGTTTCTGACCATATTCATTGAATAGTTAGATACGCTGTCTTCAGTAACTGTATAGACTATCTTCTGCCCATTTGCGCTTATCGGCAACAAGTCGAAGCTGCACTTCCATCCGCCTGCCGCATTTGCAATAGCAGTGCCTGTTTTTGCACCGTCAGCGAACAGGTTGAAGGTTACTTGATCAGGTCTTGTATTAAACGCATTATTACTATCATCCCATACCTTGGTTACACTTACCGTAACGGTATCAATCACGGGTATCGTTCTTGTCTCAGTCTTCCCGCAGCGTTTGCATTCGCGAGTCTCTAACCCTTCTTCTGTTGTAGTGGCAGTCTTTGTTACATTCCATTTGCCCCAGTCATGACCGAGAGGATCAATATCTTCATTCTTTGTTCCAGCTTCATTTACGACACCACATACCGAACAGAATCTGAGAGTCGTCTTTACTCCTTTCTCCTCACAGGTCGGTTCTTTGGTTATGCCCGATATCTCCGTATATTGATGCTCATGACCAGTCATTTGCATTGTGATCGAAACGCCGTCTTCCGCATTTTCTGTCCGTGTTATGACAGCTTCATAGCCTTCGACTTCATCAATGCTAACAGTCTGGTCGCGGTACGCAGTATCCGTTGACAACCCAAGAGCAAATATCCAGTGACCGTCCGAATCCTCTGTAACTACCTTTGAATCAATCTCAGTATCTCCGACTTTGAGTCGTACCGTTACCTTACCCGGGCGTTTCAATTCCTTGTTGTCTTCGTCTGCCCAGAATATGAAACCGTTTAGTTCCGATCTGGAACTGTTGAGACTGTTTACAATCTCAAATCCCTGATCTTCTTCGGCCCCATAGGTCACAAGTCCGCTGACATAGGTAGTATAGCCATATATCGGACTTTCCTTGAGAGTGTAATTAATCTTGCTAATCGTGTCTTTATCTGCATCATACTTATATAACGGAAGACCCGTTTCGTCGTCCCCCAGGTTGTCTCCCAGATCATATTGCCAGTTACCGGTCGCAGTTACCGTTACTTCTTTGATCTGTTCTCCGTCCGCATACAAAGACAAGGTAACACTGTCAGGTCTTGTACCTGCCTGATCATCATCATCATGCCATTCAATCTGCCCTGCAACATTTACTGACTTTGTAGGCGGATGTCTGAGGATAATCTTTGTACCTTTAATATCAACCTCATAGTTTTCATGAAGATTATAATTAATTGCGCCTCCGGGCACCTCGATGCTCTTGACTTTATAATTCAGGTCCTCTCTCCAGACTTTGCCATCCGCAGTAAGAGTTACTCTATGAGGTTCATTGTTTTCATCCGTAACATCTACAAGCAGCCTCTGCCGCCTCAGGCCATCGGCATCATCTCCGTCAATCCATATAGCCCGGATACTGCTGCTGCCAACCTCTTCCCACACGGCAGTAAATGTAACATCCTCTGTTACGGTAAATGTATCCTCCGGATAGAATACTCCGATTTCCGTTCCATCTTCCTTTTTTGTTGCCATCCAGTATTGGAAGTAATTGCCATCCGCGTTAGGATCATCATAAATGCAGTCCGGTATCGGAAGAGTTGTGTTCTTCATGACAGTGTATGTCTTCGAATTATTATCATCATCACTTGCCTTTACTGTCACAATGCACTTTTCGAGATCTTGTGGGAAGTTTGTGATCCATACCTTCCTGGATACTACCGAATTCTCACCATCCATATTTACGAGTCCGATGAATTTGCCTATAAAGTCAATGAGCAGTCCGTCAGTATTATTAAAGAGTACCGGCAGCACTTCATCTGCGATTCCCAGCGGAGTCTGCCATGGCTGGTCTGTTCCGTTGGTTCCGGCAGAAATGTAATAATTAATATCTGCATTGTCTGCAGTTCTTGACAGTGGTTGGAAAATATTCTCTGGGTATTTTTTACCTGTATAGAAATTTGTAAGATTCTTGATCTTATCGGAGGCAGGATCTGTAAAGCTTCCATCAGGCCCCTTATCATCGGTCAAACCCGTACTTTTCCCAAGACCGTATATAACCTGGCCTCTGCACTCATTTACCTTCGGCCATCTTGTAAACGGTTTGGTGTAGTCACCATCTTCGGCATACAGATATGGCTTGCCTGTTGACGGATTGATCTCAAGTGCCAGTTCTCTGACATGATTTTTGATCCTTTCATTCGCAACTTCTTCATCTACATCTATACCCTGAGCATCTATCTCGATGATGATCGTTTCTGTCGGATGCTCTTTTAGGAATTCTTTATACCAGCCAAAGACTTCCTCCAGCGTCAGCCAGTCTCCTTCATGATTTTTGGCATAATATGTACCAACAGCCTGTGATTTCCCGTGAATGATCCATAGATCCTTGCCGTTATCCTTCCTTGTTTCTTTCTGTACATAATATGTGTTCACACGCAGGTCGAACCTTCGGATACCATCCTCAAGCTGTTCGTCAATAAAACGTCTCTGGCATCTTGCAAATTGATCCGAAGCACCTGTAAAAGCTTCATCTCCGAGGTAGGCTCCCAGAAGAGCACCTGCTGCCGCGCCGACCGGTCCGCCGATTATAGCTCCGATCTGCATGAAAAGGTTACCAAACAAACCCGATGTAGCTTTTCCGACAATGGATGTATTTGCATTTCCTTCAACATCCTTGGTTCCGGAATCGTGGGTACCGGGCATATTGACCTGGGCAAGAGACCTTTCACCCGGAAGATAAGACATCCAGTTCTTGCCGTTTATCTTACCCATGTTGCTTTCCATCTGATTATCCGGATCGATAAACGGATTGGGGTCGTCTACAACAGTTGAAACCCTGAGAGCAGCTTCGCTGCCATCCTTAAGATATACCTCGTAGTCATCATTTGAGTAGAAGATATATTCCGGCCCAACCCCCGGATTGTATTGTATAAAACCTTTGGTAAAGCTCCAATCAAGACCTTTTTCGGTAACGATTCCAATATAGGCATCCGAAAGCGATCCCGTAACTTCAAGTCTCTCATCTTTTGTAAGGTATATGTCTCCATATCCCATATTGTCGAAACACTTGAGGTCACCTTTTATATAAACATCGTCAGTGCCATCACCCACATAGATGCCACCGCCCGGCATATTGGATACATTTCCGTTAATCTGCCCTCCGTTAATATCCAGTTTGGCACTGCCGTCGTTAACATATATTCCACCGCCGTACTGCTCTGCTTCATTCTCTGATATTTCGCAGTTATCAAGCGTGGCCGTGCAATCCTTTACACGAATACCGCCACCGGATATGGAAGCTTTATTAGACGAAAGGGTAACGCCCGAAAATTCGATGTCCTCATCCGTAAAAATACCGCCGCCGTCTTTCCCTGCGCTGTTTCCGATGATTTTCGTTCCTGTTACCGTAATTTTCGTGTCTGTATTGAATATTCCACCACCGTCGTCCGTGGTAGTGTTATATGAAATCTCTCCGCCGCTTATGGTCAGGCTGTCTTTGTTATAGATGCCGCCGCCATCGGCATTGCTGACATTATAGCGAATCTTGCAATCAGTAAGCGACGCATTATTCCTGTTATTTATGCCTGCCCCGCCTTTTTTGGTTGATGTGTTTCTCTCAATACTGACATCGGTGAAATCAATGGTTCCGTCATTGTTATACACTCCAGCACCATCCTCGGATGTGTTACCCGATATAGAGCCACCGCTCATCCGAACAGTTCCGGCATAGATGATAATGCCGCCGCCGTTATTCTCTGCATTGTTGCCACTTATCTCAGTGTTTGTTATGTTCAGAGTCCTGTTCTTGGCCTCAACTCGCATGGCGCCACCGTCTTCGGTCTCTGACGTATTATTCATGATCCTGCAGTTCTCAATAGATGCATCATTTCCAAGATGAACGATCATTCCGCCGCCGTCATTATGAGCGGTGTTGCCTATAACAGTGACATTCTTAATCGTGAATGTACCACTGTCTTTACAATAAATACCGCCACCGGTATCCTCGGCATAATTGTCTGATACAGAGCCACCTTCCATGATAAGCGTCCCTGCGACCCAGATCCCGCCGCCATCTCCGGCACTGTCACTAAAGAATCCGCTGTCTATTTCGGAGCGGTTACCTGTAATGGCTCCGCCTTTTATAATACAGGTGGAATTCTTCTCTATCTTGATACCACCGCCATTATCAGAGGTGTTTCCGCCTGTGATAACTCCGGTACCGGCACTGTCTTTGATCGTAAGCTCCGCACCGTCCTTCACTACAATGACATGCCCGTCATCCTTGGAAGAGCTTCGCTTTCTGTCCATTTTGTGACCGTTAAGTTCTATGGTCACACTATTCAGATCATCTCTGTCGACCTTGATGCTGTAGTCATCGCCGCTTGCGTCGATATCCTTTAACAGTCCGACCGTTTTGCCGTCATTTTCTCCTTTACTTACAAAATCCTGCAGGGCTGCCCAGTCACTTATCCACGCATCGGCTGTAATGTCCTGTCGGTACAGATCGTTATTCTTAACCTGCAGGGCGGCTTCATAGCTTTGCCCATTATATGTAAATACAGCTTGCGCACATTCTTCTATCGTCTTTCCGGTCGTCAGATGCTCCCCAAGGCCAATGGTAAGCTTTGCTCCCATGATCTTTCCGTCTTCGGGAGTGTCTTCACCTGCGCTCTTTACGGCAAGATCAAGCGCGGCTGTATTAAAGCTGCCGCCTGTGTTTCCGCTGCCAACAGTCAGTGCACCTGTTATATGAAGAACATTTCCCGTATCAAGCAGGATATTGTTTCCTCCATCTCCGGTGTTACCGGTAACAACCGGCATACCGGAAGCGTTCAGGGTGCCTACTCCTGCCCAGATTCCGCCTGCCTCCGAGTCGGCAAGGTTACCCATAATAAGACCGCCGTTGAGATTGACGGTAGAACCGCCTGCCATATATATGGCACCGCCATTGTCGGCTCTGTTGCCCGCAATGATACCGCTATCTATTGTGAAAGATGCGCCTGTACCCGCAACATAGACAGCTCCTCCGTTTGGAGCCCAGCCTCCCATGATGATTCCGGGATTGTCAGAAGTATCCTGGATAGTAAGGCTGCTGCCGGCTCCAACAATAAATACCTGGCCGTTATCGGTCTTGCTTGTGCGGTTCCTGTTAATTGTAAATCCATTCAGATCGATGGTTACACTCTTTCCGGCCGGGATCGTAAGCGCAACATCGGTATCATTCGCCTGATAGTTTTTGTCAAGCTTAAGCGATCCGCTGCCTTCTGCTGCCTCTTTAATCAGTCTTTGCAGTATCGGCCACTCGGAGTCCACGATCATTGCCTCACCGTCATTGTCCGTTGTCACTGAGCTTCCTGTGGCATCGGGTATAAAAAATGTTGACGGATCCGTTCCCGAATGATTACTGTTATATCCGGTTGTAAACGTGCCTGTGGCGCTCTTTAACGTAACGTATATTTGGGACCCTGTTTCAATAGTTCCCGATACAGTCAGTTTTTTTCCGTCATTAAGATATACGTTGCTGCCTCCATTGTCACTTACCTGAAGATTGCCTTGTATCTCTGTGTTACCATCTACATAAATACCCTTTCCGCCGTTAGCGGTATTTCCGGTAATTTTATTGGTTCCTGTAAGTTTCAGGGTTCCGTTGTTGTCATCAAATATTCCTCCGCCAACAACGTCGGACGAATTGTTGGTTATCGTACAGCCTGACACAGTCGCCGTAGTGCCGCCGCATACGTGTATACCACCGCCGTTGCCCTTGGTCTTGTTACCGTCAAAAGTACATCCCGTTATTGTACTTTTCCCGGAGGAATACATGCCTCCACCGCTTGCATTGGCGTCATTACCCTTTATCTCGCAACCCGTAAGCGTAACACTGCCTTTGTTGTTAATGCCCGCTCCGCCGTATTTGTTTGTTTTGTTGTTTTCTATATTGACAGTGTCCAAAGTGGTGGCGCCCGAATGAATATACACGCCGCCACCGTCTTTTGCAGTATTATTTGAGACGCTTCCGCCGGTCATATTAAAAGTGCTGTACAACAATAGACCGCCGCCCCTGCTGTTTTCATCATCATCGCCTTCGGCTTTGTTATTAATGATCTGGGTTCCGTTTTCTACAGTGACTGTTCCGTAAGCGCAGATTCCGCCGCCTCCTGTACCCTTAGCCGTGTTTCCGGTAATGGTACAATTATCAAGGTTAAGGGTTCCTTCACCATTATAGATTCCGCCGCCTTCATTTCCGGCGGTATTGCCACTTAGCGTGCAGTTTACGAGTGTGGATGTTGTTGATTCACCGCTATTGTGAAGACCACCGCCTCCCCATTTGGCTGTGTTGTTCTCGATCCTTACGTTTTTCAGAGTTGCATCAGCTTTATTGACGAAAATTCCGCCTCCACCGCCCGACTCACTTGTATTGCCGGAGATGATACAATCTGTCAGGCTGATAGCAGCTCCCTCCATTGCATATATGGCTCCACCGTCGCCATCCGGGCTATTACCCTTTACCTTGTTTCCCGTTATAACGATACCGTTCAAATTCAGTTTGCAGCCTACGTTAACGACGATTCCACCGCCGTTCTTGTCATAGCCGCCTGTTATTGTGCCGCCGCCGGTATTATCTATAATATTTAGTGTTCCTTTATTTACATCAAAAACATGGCCCTTGCTGTCGTCACCACGGTCAGACAGTTGCCGGTTGATGGTGTGTCCGGCAAGGTCAACGGTAATTGTATCGTTAAAATTTTCGAATCGTACCAGTAAGGAACCCTTATTGCTGTCACCGTATTCGATATCATTGGTCAGTCCGATGGTTTGGCCAATATTACTTGTATCGTTTAATGCATTCCACAAATCATCCCAGGTGCCGACTGTTACAAAATGGGTGATTTCTTGATGGTACAATTTGTCTTCTTTGATCGTGAGAGACTCAGTAAAGTCTTTTCCGTTATATGTGAATACACTCTCTGCGTTTGTCTTAGCGTCGTCATTGAGACTACCGGTCAACGGCATATCAATATTCGATGCCGTTATGTCAAGTTTGGCCGGATTATCAGCGTCATTTGTAAGACTTGTAACACTTATTACGTTATCGATTGCATTGCCATTCTTCTTCAAATAGATATTATTTCCGGTAATCGCCGAGTTACCTGTTACTTTCGGTGCTCCATTCACTTCAAGGGTCGTTCCAAGTTTTCCATGCCAGATTCCGCCGCCTTCAGCTGAGGCAGAATTCCCTGTGATCTCGCCGCCTTTAAGTACTAATCTAGCCCCGTCGAAACTGTTATCAATATATATTCCACCGCCGTTTGCGGCGCTGTTATTCTTGATCTGGGCACCTGCTTCTATATTTACCGTGCCGCCGGAGATTTGTATTCCTCCCCCGTTTTCCGCACTGTTTCCGGTGATGCTTCCACCTTTTTTTATCGTAACAGTACCTGACAGGACTTCGATTCCACCGCCGCTGTTGCCACTGATAACTCCACCATCCTCAAGCGTGAAATTACCATTGAGCGTAACATGAACGCCAGCTTCTTTAGCTCCGGTTACTTTGCCGACTTTGGTGTCGTCCTTGATGGTAAGATATCCGCCATCTACACTGAAAACATTATCTACAACTCCCGCACCGTCAAGTGTATGACTGTTCAGGTTTATGGTAACAGTCTTTCCACTACCGACTTTAAGAGACACATCACCTGATGTTGCTTTGACATCCCTGTCAAGATTAATAACTTCACCATTCCCGGCATTATTGATCTTATTCTGAATATATCCCCAATAAGATGCGAGTATCTTGGCCTCTCCATTATCCTGAATAGCAGAACAGCCTGCCTCCGGAATAAAATAATCTAAGGGGTCGCCGCCAGGATTCTTCGAACCGTATCCGGAAGTAAATACACCTGTCTGATCCTGCAGAATGATACCTATCTGAGATTTATTCGAGCCTTCTTCCAGTGCATCTGTGATCGTTATCGTCCTGCCGGAAGCTAAATATACATCTGTGACTACATTCCCATTAATGGTATTGACACCACCTATACTGAGGTTTCCCTTGCTTCCGACCCATATTCCGCTGCCGCCGCCATCTGCCGTGTTATTGCTAATGGTACAACCACCGGTGATTGACACAGTATTACTATCATCGTAATTGTCATCGTAATTGTCATCACATATTGCTCCGCCGTGATCTGCTGCCTTGTTATCCTCCATTGTGCAGCGTGTCAGGGATGCGACGCAGCCATATGCACGAAGACCGCCGCCGGATGACTGGGTTTCGTTGTTAGAAATTGTGCTGTCTGTAATAGTGATTTTACCTTCGGAGTATATACCCGCTCCGGATGCCACGGCTTTGTTGCCTGTTATCTCACAGTTTGTAAGTGCTGCAATAGTACCTTTGTTGTTAATACCGGCACCGCCGTATTTGGTCGACTCGTTGCCGCTGACAGTAACATGATCTAACGTAAGGGAGCCATAGTTATATATACCACCGCCATCTATTGAGGTGTTGTTCGAAATACTGGATGAATTACTAATATTGACAGTACCATAGCAGCAGATCCCGCCTCCGCCGGATCCCGATGCGGTATTTCCTGTAACTGTACAGTTATCAAGAACAAGATTACGGTCACCGTTATAGATGCCGCCGCCTTCATTTCCCGCGCTGTTATTTTGGATGGTACAACCTTTCAGAGTGGCAGTACCCTTATTGTTAAGGCCGCCACCGCCCCATTTGCTGGCTGTATTGTTCTCAATGGTGACGCCTGTAAGCGTGGCTGTTCCGTTTTCACTCCCGATAGAGATACCGCCGCCACCGGATTTAGCGGTGTTACCTGATATCTTCCCGCCGGTCATCTCAAGCTCACCATTTCCGATTATGTAGATGGCACCGCCGTCTTCCTTCGCACGGCAATTGGTTATATTGAGGTTATTTGTGGTAAGCGTCGCGCCTTCGTTGAGGACGATGCCGCCGCCTTTTTCATCGGAGCCTCCGGTTATCGTTCCGTTTTGGATCGTAACCGTGCCCTTGTTCACATCAAATACATGGCCCTCATTATTAGCATTATCTGATGAAAGATTCCGGTTGATGATGTGTCCGTCGAGGTCGATGGTTAAATTGAAACCGTCTTTAATAATGGCAATTGCTTTGTCTCCGCTTTCGGCAGTAATATCCTGCCCAAGTGTTATGGTATCCCCAGTTGAAGCATTCGTTATAGCATCTTGCAAAGCGCTCCAAGTGCTTACTGTAGTGCTTTCATCGGTAACAACTATCTCATAGACAACTCCATCAATCGTGACTTTCATCAATTCGGTTGTACTAAATGCTTTGTGGGATGTGACAAACCATTCCCCACTTTCATTTTCTGCGGAGAAGAGTTCTTCATTGCTGACTTCTACAGCTTCCACGCTGCCTGTAAGATTCAGTTTTTCAAGAATTGCTGATAGTGCGATTTTCTCCCCACCGGGAAGTATATATTGAAGGGAATTGTATGTGAATTCAACAGTGTACAGCGAAAAACCATCCGTCACAGCAGTTACGGACGATTCATCCCTGTTGGTTTCCGATTCAAGCTTTTTTGCTTCTAATGCAATATCCGTTTCATCAGTCGCTGATTCTGTATCCGTTTCTTCTATATGATATACATCTGCCGTAAGGTTCGCATCCGCTGCCTCGCCGAGTTCAAATCTGATGTTTACCGTCTTGCCCTCTGCAGGCTGCAGCTCGTTCCCATCGGTATCCACGATCTTGATATCAAAGGTATATGAAGCGGCAACGTTTGTGTCAGCTGCGCGCACTTCATCTACTGCCGCTGCTGCTTCCTTTTCCTCGTCGCTTCCCGCAACCTCTGCCACAAGCTGTACATCTTCGGGAAATGTTCCAGCCTCTGCTTCTACCTTAACGGTCACACCGGCTGTTTGGGTCTCAAGATGTGTCTCGCTGATCTCCTCCGGCTCTTCATCTTCCGGCTCTGCTGCCTCCGCCTCAATCTCCGATTCCTCTGCCTGAGATTTCGTCTCTTCATCCTGTATCGCCTGCTCCTCGGTCTGTATCTCCGGCTCTTCCGGCTGTAGGGTAGGCTCCGGCACCTGGGGCACAGTCACTTCGGCCTGAGGTTCAGACTCCGGCATTTGGGACACTGTCTCATCGGTCTGCAAAGCTCCCGGCTCGGTATTTTCAGCAGCCTGCTCTGTTACGACCGCAGGCTCATCTGCCCATACCATTTCCGGTGACGGCATCGATACAATCAATGTAGCGCACGCAACCAAACCTGCTATAAGCTTCTTTGTCAATTTCTTCATGCTTTCTCCCCTTCTTCAAATGCATGTATGATATATCTAACTTAGGCCGGGTTTATTCAAAACCTGACCGTAGCAAAAATCACCGCCGAAACATTCCCGATGGTAATAACGAAACTAAACTGTATTTAAATGATTCTGTTGGGAAACATGAAAGATATGCTTCCCCCTTATTAATTCACAATACATGGTACACAAATCCCCATTTCGTATACCACAATATCTGTCAGGTGGTGTCCCTCCATCACCTTAGATGTTGACATAATATCACAGGGTGCATTACACAAACATTACAGTTTTCAAACTTTTTTTAAATTTTTAATTTACATAAAAAACAGCCGACAAAGCATCGGCTGTTTCTGTTCTTCTATCTATGAACAAATAATATGCGGATTGAGTGAATACTATACAGAGATATTGTATTTTTTGTACAGTTCCCGGCGTTCTTCCTCGGCGGCATTAAGCGCTCTGTTGAACTCGTCGGTTCCGGGAGTAAGCTGTTTGAGAAGTTTTGCGAGCATATCCGCTCCACGTGAATGGTGGCGGAACGTAATCCGCTTACATATCAAAAAGTGTCAAAAAGAACCGTCCCTTTTGACACTTCTATCCTTTTTCATTAAAGAACAGCTTCGCATTAGTCAGCTCCGCCCAGCTGTATTCGATCATATATTCGCCGCGATAGGAATTGATCGCATCCATATCTCCTTCGAGCATCCTGTAGTAATCGCAGTCTACGAGATCCTTTCTGATGGCAAGATCCCTGTGCTGACGTATTATCAGATCTTCCAATCCTATCTCTTTTAGAGTGCTGCGAAGGTCATTAACAAGTACCCGTATGCGGTTCTGTTCTGCCTTGGTATCGTATCCGTCCTTCCACAGTGCAAGTGCGATCTCAGAAGAGCTGCAGGCCGCGCCGTCGCGGTCTATCAGATATGCCAGCAGTTCCTTGCTTTGTCTTCTTGCAAAGAAGAGAGGCTTACCGTCCCAGAATACATCAAAGTGTCCGAAGCACTTTACGACCAGCTTGTCCCGGCTGACAGGCTCTTTTTCCGGTATATACTTAAGCTCATCCTGTACAGCTTCCACCGACAGCGGTTTTAGCAAGTACCCGTGAGCCTTGATCTTGAATGCTTCTATCGCATACTCTCTGTATCCGGTAACAAACACAACTCTCGTATCAGGTGCAAGTTCCTTCAGTTTTACCGCGAACTCAAGTCCGGACAGCCCCGGCATCTCTATGTCGGAGAACACAACATCGGCAACCTTTCCGCTCTTTATTACTTCAAGCGCATCCGTCGCCCTCTTAAACCCCGTAATCTCGGCAGCAGGATCCGCTTTATGTATTGTCTCCAAAGTTTCCTCTCTGACTCTGTCCTCGTCATCAACTACAAATATCAGCAATTCTCCCTCTCCCCCCCTCGGGAATAGTTATCGTCACGCATGTTCCCATGCCGTCTACCGATTCGATCTTAAGATCCGTACCCGTTATCCTGCCAATGCGTTCCCTGACGTTCCTGATTCCCATATGGGATCTTCGTCCGTTATCGGACCGCTCATCATCATTAAAGCCCGGGCCGTCATCCGTTACACTTACTTCAACGTGATCTCCCACCTTTTTGGAACTGATCACAACCTTCCCACATCCGCTCTCCTTCTTGCGGATTCCGTGAATAATGGCATTTTCCACGAGCGGCTGGAGCGTTAAGGTCGGAATCCGGAAATCCCTGTATTCAATATCGTAACGGACTTCAATATCATCTCCGAACCTTAGCTTTTGCAAGAATACATATTCCTCAACATGAGACAGCTCATCTTCAAAAGGTATGGGAGTATCCATCGTCAGTGAATCCATGTTGTGCCGCAGATAATCTCTAAACTGCGCGATCCCGTCTTCCGCCCTTTCCGGATCGTTTCTTATCAGATTTTTGATGGTGGTTAGAGAATTAAACAGGAAATGCGGCTGAATCTGGGCAAGCATGATATCCATCTTGAGCCTGTCATTTTCACTCTCAATCCTGTAATACCGCTCCGTCTGATCATAGATAATATATGTCAGGGCAAACAGGGCGGCTATTACCGATGAAATAGCGATCAGATGAACCCCGAACAAAAAAGCCTGGATTAACATTGCTACCAGGGGAATCAGCGAATAGATAAGAAACCCCCGCTTCTGCCACGCAGACAGCCTGTCCCTGTTCTGATACAGAATACCCAGATTGATGAGCATAATGAATGCCGTAGGTATTACAAGAACCGGAAACCATTCATTCCTTGAGTAAGCATTAAAATCATCAACATAGTACAGTTTTTTCGTAAAGAGATTGGTTATAAGAAGTACTGCATATACTAAATATAATATGACAGCAGCCCGGAACATCCCGTTATCTTTATATGGCCTGATACCACACTGATCCAGCATAAAGGCCGTGATAATGATCGTTATGGTTGCTGCCAGTATCCCCTGAACCAGAAACAGAACACGGGAGAAGGCAGCCCAGCCAGTTCCCATATGATCATATGTCAGTTCCCTTACAAGAACAGACAGTACATACACATTGAGAACAGAGAATAGCGCAATAAAAAAAGACTTTGTTCTTCTGTCAACAAAGCGTCCGACCATCGTATGTACCAGTCCCAGGATTGACATTGAAAACCCGACCGTTGCAAATATCAGATTAATATTTCGGATATCCTTACTCATACTAATGAATTATACGCCCCAAACATTACATAAACATTACAGAGGTGTCAAAAGGGACGGTTCTTTTTGTCACCTCTATTTCGGGCACAAAAAGCCCGAAACACTGATTCAATCAGCATTTCGGGCTTTGCATTTACGTGTGTGAAAGGATTCGAACCCTCGACCTTCTGGTCCGTAGCCAGACGCTCTATCCAGCTGAGCTACACACACTCAAACTATGTTATACTACCACAAACTCCCGTTTTAGTCAAACATCCCGTCATTCTTCTCTTCTATCGCCTTTATCGCATGATAGGTATATTCGATATAAGGAACCTGAATGCCGTTTTCTGCCGCAATCTCAAGCAGATACCCGCACAGATTGTCAACTTCCGTCCTGCGATGTGCATCCACGTCCTGCAGCGTCGAATATCTCGATGAATCCGCGCACTCGTATATACCTGTCTTCTCCGGAAGCTCGACACCGCGAAGCTTTGCAAGCATTCTTACCTCTGCCCACAGTTTGTCGGCAAGGAACATTCCATGCTCGCTTCTCGTATAGAGTGCTGCAGGGGCGCCTATTATCGCCTGCGGGAGATTGTTGCATATATTCTTGGCGTACTTGCTCCATATATCGAGCATTATGTCAGCGCTTCTGACCGCATTTATCGCGGTTCCTTCAAATGCCTGTTCAACAACACTTAGCTTTTTCTCCTGATCGACCGGATAGTCTGCGCCATAGTATATGGTCGTATTATAATCCATATCGATCACGACCTCGCCGTTTGCCCTTCTTGATGCTATCAATATGATGCAGTGAAGAACATGCTCGCTCCCTATCGCATCAGCTATCTTCTCTTCCGAATCCGCTCCGTTTAGCATTGATATGACTGCCGTATTCTCCCCTGTAAGCGGCGGCAGGAGCTTTATCGCTTCATCAAGGCTGTTGCCTTTGACGGCCATGATTATAAGATCCTGTATGCCTGCCTCATCGGGTGATTTTACAGCGGGATGATATACCTTGCCGTTTACCTTAACGCCGTTCTTTGCAAGCTTTTCGCATCGCTCTTTATCGGCAACAACGGTAAATTCACGATCTGCCGGATCGGCATTACCGAATCCCCATATGAAATACGCGCCGACGGCTCCGGCACCGATCAAAGCTATTTTCATAGCCCCTCCTATCTACATGAAAAAGGACGCTCGCCCATCTGATTTCTCCTTCGGAGAATGGGGCTCGCGGTGCAGACAGGGTCTTCCCACGTTCCGTGGGCCCCTCCTATCTACATGAAATATGCAACCTCATCTTCGGGGGCGCTCGTTGTCTCTATCTTTTGCGCGATCATAAAAGGCGACGGCTCGTTTGTCTGACGGTTCATTATTGCCTGAACCTTCGCCGTGACATCGAGCCAGACTCCCTCCTTGAGCCCGGCCTGCTTCGGATACTCGCAAGGGAATCCCACAAGTGCGATATCTTCGGCGCAGCATGTCATAGCCGGTCTTGCTACTACAAATACATTGTCCTTTTTGACATCCTTCGGATGCGCTGCCTTGGCCTTAAACCTGACTGTTTTATTCAGATAGTGTTCAAGGTTTTCAAAAGTGTCTATATAGAATATACCGTAGTCTTCATCTCCGATCTCTATAACGTCTGCATTGATATCATACGGCAGTTCTTCGGGGACATTGTCCTCAACCTGTCCGTCAGGAGTCTCATATAATACCTGCGTGCGCTTGTTAACGGCTCTTACCATCCGCTTGAACATCGCGCGGTCATACTTATCTGTACACCTGTTGAATACCACAAGATCCGAATACAGATACTGATTGGTCATCATCATCTTCATATTCGACAGATACATCTCAAACGTCGTCGAATCGATCGGCGTGATCACCTCGGCAAGTTCCCAGTTATCCGGCAATGCATCGAGCAGCTCGTTGATGTCCCACATCCCGTTTGCTTCGATAATGACACGGTTCGGTCTGACTTCTTTTTCATATTCTTCAAACAGTTCCTCCGTTACCGAATCCTCATCATCTATCTTCCTTGTGACGAACTTGTTAGCATCAAGCCTCATAATATCGATCGACTCTTCGCCTTCTTCACACACTATCATAAGGGTAGTCAGTCCGTCACGAAACTGCCCTTCATCCATAGTCTGCCTTATGAAACTGGTCTTTCCGCTATCAAGAAATCCCGTAAACAAATAAACGGGCAACGGTCTCTTACCAAACATTTTTATACCCCGAATAATCCTTCAAGCTTTGATTCGTCAATTTCGGCACCGATTACACACAGTCTTCCCGTATAATCAGCACTGCCTTCCCTTATCTCACTCTCTCCGGGTGTAAGGTCGAAATGAAGCCACTTTCCGTCTGAAGACTGAACAATACCCTTCGCGCGCAGAACCTGACCGAATTCATCGGTATTAGCCAGTCTGTCAAGGATCTTTTCAAGATCTGCCCTGTCAAACTTCCTGGGTGTCTCTACGCCCCAGCTTGTAAATACTTCATCCGCATCATGATCGTGATGATGATGGTGGTGATGTTCATGATCATGGTCGTGATCATGATGGTGTTCATGCTCGTGGTCATGATGATGTTCATGATGATGTTCATGTTCGTGTTCATCCTCATCCTCATGGTGATGGTGATGATGCTCGTGGTCATGCTCGTCAGTGGTCGCTCGCCCATCAGAATTCGACTCCGTCGAATGGGGGCTCGCGGTGCAGCAAGAACTCTCCCCATCTTCGATGGGTCCCCTCTCGCAGCATATTTCATGTTCAAGAGCCTTGGCATCACTCATGGCACCGAAGATCACGGAGCCTTCTATATCATCCCACGGGGTAGTGATGACTGCAGCCTCATGATTTTTCTCCCTGATAAGCTTAACCGTCTCATCAAGCTTATCCGCTGTAACATCCTGTGTACGTGACAGAACGACGCATCTTGCCGTCTCGACCTGATTATTGAAGAATTCACCGAAATTCTTCATATACATTTTGGCCTTCTTGGCATCGACTACCGTTGTTGCGGTCGCGATCTCGATCCCTGCATCATCCGATACGTCAAGTACCGCTCGCTCCACATCCGAAAGTTTCCCCACTCCGGAAGGCTCGATTATGATCCTGTCAGGGTGGTATTCGTCGACAACCTTCTTAAGCGCGGTCGCGAAATCACCTACGAGCGAGCAGCATATGCAGCCGCTGTTCATCTCGGTGATGTTGATCCCCGCATCCTTTAGGAATCCGCCGTCTATTCCTATCTCGCCGAATTCATTCTCGATCAGAACGATCTGCTGTCCGGAGAAGACTTCAGCTATCAGTTTCTTAATGAGTGTAGTCTTGCCTGCACCCAAAAATCCCGAAATAATGTCAACCTTTGTCATTGCTTACCTCCCGTTAAACACTTTCAAATAAGAAAATTATTAAAATATTTATAATAGATTGTATTATCGCAAACCTGAAAACGACCTGCGTGTTCGACCATTCGAGCGTTTTTCGCGCGTGGTCGTGAAGCGGGCATCGGGTATTTGCGAGTATCTTGATCTTACAAAACCGAAGCAGTGCAACCTTGAGAAGCCCCAGTCCGCCGTCAAGTATCATCACGAGCGCAAAGGGAATATACAAAAGCGGATATCCGCAAAGCAGCGCAACAACCGCGATCATCATTCCCATTGCCCGGCTTCCCGCATCTCCCATCAGCATACTGCTCGGATTGGCGTTATACCACAGATACGCCATAAGTACCGTAACAAAGTACATAATACTGCGGGAAAAATCAGCCGATCCGTCATATTCCATACATACGAAAAAACTGCCCAGCGTAATTATCGTCAGTGTCGCGGACAATCCGTCAACCCCGTCGGTGCAGTTTGTCACGTTTACTGATGTCCAGACAAGGATAACAATAAGGATAAACGCAAGCCAGTACGGAATCTCAACGGATATATACGGCTGCGGGAAAAACGCAAACCGGTTGCCGTTATAATACAGATAAGTCAGCGCAACAACCGCGGCAAGTCCCAGATCAAGCGCCCCCTTTATGTATTCATTCCACGGTTTTTCGGATGCATCGTCAAAATAGCCGGTAAACATGGACGCAACGATAACAGCGATGTAAATGACTTTCTGATTATCGATATAGTCAAAAAGAAGCGATGCGGCGGCAAATACAAGAACAAATATAATACCCGCACCTCTTGCTTTTCCCTTTGAAAGAGTACCTTCAACCGCATACGCCCGCCCCTGGTCATGGGGAAGCTTATCCTCAAACACCTTCATTAATATAAATGTGGCCAGGAAAGCAAATAACGAGCCGGCAAAAGGTATAACACCACTCCCGGATCCGAAAAAATAAAACATCAACCGCACCTCATCTGCTCAACAATCAAAAGCGCCGGAAACCGACGCTTCTGATTATACCTTAATTTGTGGCAGTTGAAAATACCAACTCCCCTGTGATCATCCTTCGATGCTGATGTATTTTCTTTCCTCGACAGGGGGCGTCGCCTCCTTCTTCGGAACAAACACCTTCAGGATACCGTCCTCAAACTTCGCCTTAACCTCGGAATCCTCAATGTCTTCGCCAACATAGAAGCTCCTCGAGCAGCTTCCGAAGCTTCTCTCACGTCTGATGTAAGTTCCGTCCTCTTCGTTCTCCTCATGCTCCTCTTTTGTTATGGCGCTGACAGTAAGATATCCGTCCTTAAGTTCTGCGGATATGTCTTCCTTCTTATATCCGGGCAGATCGATATCGATCGCAAAACCTTTATCACTCTCCTTGACATCTGTCCTCATAACCTGAGGAATCGGCTGCCTTATCGCTTTTATAGGTCTGGAAACGGTATCAAAAAAATCATCAAATAAACTTTCACCAAAAATACTGGGCATCATCATAAGTCATTCCTCCTTTGTTTTCAATTGATGATTATGTTATACCACTTCTGTTAGCACTCGTCAAGTGTGAGTGCTAATAATAATTGTGAACTTTTTGTGAATTATACTGTTTTTGTACCGAGAACTATCCCGCGAGTTCTGATTGAAAGTAAAGAGCTGAAATGATAATCTATAGAGGCATTGGAAACCATGTGGAAAAGTGCCGCGACAGTTTATGGAGGTGACTATGGAATTCATGAAAACCGAACGGGAAAAAATGACGAATGGAGAACCGTTTCTGACAAACGATCCGCAGCTTATGGAAGATAAGAAGAATGCGCGAATACTCTGCTCACGTTTCAATGATTCCCCCGAGGATGAAACGCTCAGAAGAGAAATGTTGAAAGAACTGCTTGGGGGCTGTGGGGAGAAAATAGCCGTTAAGCCTCCGTTTCACTGTGATTATGGATATAATATCTTTGTTGACGATGATTTTTTCATGAATTTCGACTGCGTATTCCTGGATGCTGCCCCGATCCGGATTGGAGCACACTGCATGATCGGACCCAAGACCTGTATCTATGCAATCGGTCATTCTCTGGACGCGGAATCCAGAAAAGAGAAGATTGGTATCCCTGAGCCGGTCGTAATCGGTGATAATGTCTGGATCGGAGGCGGAGTCACCATTCTTCCGGGCGTTTCGATAGGTGACAACACTGTTATAGCTGCCGCATCTGTTGTGACCAAGTCATTCCCCGATCATGTGCTGATTGCCGGAAACCCGGCACGAATCATAAAACACATAGGATAATTGTTACATGAAATATCATAAATTTATTCTTTCCACGCTCCCGCAAGCTTTATACCAAGCTCTCCGAACGTCATCACGATAAGAGGTACTGTCTGCAGAAGTACCCTGTTTCCCGAGTCTCCGACATCCTCCGCAAGGAGATCTCCCCTCCCGAACGAAGCGGCAAGAACTATGAGCATGAATCCGGCCGTAAGCAGTATGTTGAATGCATCCGATCTGTCCGGTGCCATTTTCCGGCTCTTATACAAGATCATATACTCGACAGCAAACAGAAGCGCCATCATGACCGCAAAGTAGGAAAATACTCCCCACCCGCTCTGCCTGAACAGATTGGCGTAAAACACCTTTAGGTTTCCGATATAGCGTTCGTGATCCAGCGCCAGGAATACGAGATTTCCCAGTATCTCTGCTGCAATATACAGCCACGGAAGATTATCATGCAGGCGTTTTGGAAGGCGTGGCTCTATACACAACAGATAGACCGCCGCGAATCCTATCATTCCTACAAGAGCGACTGCCTTCTGGGGTGTCAGGAACGTGTATATGTTATCAAGCACATAGAATTCCGTGAATATCTTCAGGCAGTATCCCCCGAACAGGATAAATACAGGGACAAGGACATATCCGGCAAGCTTTTTCCCGAGCCCCGAGTATAGCGACAGACAGAGTATCAGCCATACGACAAACATCGTGCCCTCTATCCTGAACAGCGCAAGGGCAGTGATAAGCAGAGCGGATGCCCCAAAGCCGTTCACGCCGCAATCATATGTATAATACGCCGCGATGAAGAACAACTCCATAAAATACATGTTTGCAAGACCCCAGTGTCCGAGTATGACAAAAGGCGTTGCGGTCGCAAGGAGAGCGGTAATAAGCAAAGCGGCAACCACACTTCCTTTGCCGGGTATATGCTCTTTTGCTTTTTCATATATACATATCCCGAAATAGACTATGAAATTGATATGGAAGAATTCCCTGATCCCAAAGGATTCCCTGAATCCGAACAGCGCCGGCAGGGTATCTGCCGCAACCGCGCCGAGACCCGTATCGGTCAGCCAGTAGTCAAACTGGTCGCGCAGCCCCCCGTAATATACAATACAGTCCGGATATCGTCTGTAGTAATACATAGTATCATTCGATATTATTACCGGAGCCGCTCCGCATACCGCGATGAACGCAATGGCAAGAACCGCTACGGCAAGTAAGAGCCTGCGTTTAACGCCGAAGCAGTATGTCGCATATGATTTTCTGTTAAGGAATACAGCAGCGGCTGTCTCAAGTGCTAACGCCGTGCATACGGTCCACTTATTGTAAGGTATTCCTATGACGATCATCACATATGCCGTGACCGAAAAGGCGCACAATCCGAGCGGATAGGCAAGGGCGCAGCGTTTTAGAGGGGAGGCGCCGCGATCCGACAGGCAATCCGACAATACCATGCCGAATGCAAACAGACATATCACCGTGATGTACTGTCTGACAAAATAGCCTGCCGAAAGGGTTGCGAGGTATTCGTTTACAAACGTTTCAAGCGGTATCATCTTAATACCTCTCTATCAAAATACTCTTTGGATGCAATGTAGTAACTGTCGGTATCATGGTGATCCTCATGCTGCCACAGGACCACCAGTTCATCCGCGCTCTCCAGTCCGTCCGTGCACATATATATATGCGAATCACCGATAAAATAATAGTAGAACCAGTAATAATAAAAACCGTTCCCCCATTCACCGTTATAAGGTGTAAGAGGGAATGTATAGCGCATCATGTCATTTGCATATCCAAGATCCATATAACCCGCCTTCACCTCTTCGGGAAGCACCAGCCCGTTCAGGGAATCGTCCTTGACCACAACCGCGTGATTATATTCAAGATACTGCCACATATTTACAGCATGGTAATAATAGTACAGCCAGTAGTCGTCACGATCGCCGGTCAGCTCATCAAGATATTCGCCGTCCTCATCGACATCTATATCGTCTCTTACTTCATCAGCATCATTCGGGGTATATACGGTCTTGCCGGCAAAAAAAGAATCAAGAAACGCGTCGGTATATTCCCCCTCCGCAAAGAACTCCGGCTGATATATATTCTGGTTGAACGGATGAGAAAACCTTACGATCAGATCCATATTGCGGACATTATAAAGTGCAAAAAACAGAATCATCCCGGCAGCATAAGCAGCAAGTATGATCCCTCTTCTGTTTTTCAGTTGCGGAATATGAAGTGCGGCAAGCACAGCCAGCGTCAGAGCAGCCGCAAGAACAAATTTCATGTTATATCTCCGTCCGTTTAGAGAACTGTATTCATTCACTATAAAAGCCGCTAAACCTTTAAGTTTAGCGGCTTTCAATAGCAGGGGATGAGAGAATCGAACTCCCACCAAAGGTTTTGGAGACCCCTATCATACCATTTGACCAATCCCCTGTACGAATTAAATCCGTCTATTGTATATCGACGAATCCGCTTCGCGACACTCCGATAAAATATCACATCCGAGCGATCCGTGTCAAGGTCAAAACCGCATAATCCCCATTGCGTTCCTTTGCTCTTCCTCTTCACGCTTCTTCTGCATCATTATCTGATACTGGTTGAGCGTCTCCTGCTTCTTCTGCTCGGAAACAGCTTTGGCCATATCCAGATCTTCAAGCCTTGATCTTGAAGACATCGTGTTCTCTGCAGCATAATCGTTATATCTGATCGCTGACTCAAGAGCATTTGTCTGCGCTCCCATGCGGCTTCTGGATTCCGAAACCTTCGAGATGGCATCCGTGATCCTGTTAAGATCAAAACTGCCCGTGACATTAAATCCTTCAATGCCGAGATCCGCAAGCGTGGAGCTTACCATCTGGATCTTCTGTCCTGTTCCGTCGGGCTTGGTCGCCAGATCGATATCTGCCATACTTCCGTCAAGGATCTTCATTGTATTGAATTCGGTACCTTTGGCTATCCCGTCAATATCAGACATAAGCTGGTCTATTTCGCTCTGAATGGCTCCCAGTTCCTCTCCGGTGTTCAGTCCGCTGCTTGCCTTAATTCCGAGCTCGTACATTCTCTGCAGGCTGTCGCCGATCTGGGCAAGCGCTCCGTCTGCAATATTCAGAAGCCCCACACCGTCTTTGGCGTTATCGGAGCCGACACGCAGACCCGTCTCCTGACTGTTCATCTTCTGTCCGATAGTAAGGCCGGCAGCATCATCTGCCGCCGAGTTGATCCTCTTACCGCTTGACAACTGGGTATATATACTGCTTGATGAGGAAACTCCGTTTATTTCCGACATGATCCATCCTCCTTATATTCAAGTCCCGCTCGCGGGACTGAGCGCCGGGGTTGCGACGTCTACGCAATCCTTCGCAAACCGTCTGTTACTTTGCGCTTTAATTGTAACACTATATCAATATAATGGCAACTACGCATTTGCAGTTGATGCCTGCCCAAGCACGATCCTGATCCTGGTGCCCAGCTCTTCCCTTGACGTTATCTCAAAGTGTCCGTCATGCTTGTCAACGATCCACTTGGCAATTGAAAGCCCCAGCCCGGTTCCACCGTAGCTTCTGGCTTCGTCCGAGCGATAGAATCTTTCAAATATATGCTCTATGTCGGATTCCTTCATCCCGATACCGGTATCCTGAACCTGAAGATATACCGTCGCAGCACTAACATATCCGACCGACAGGATTATCTCATCCTTTTCTTTTGTATACTTCGCTGCATTATCAACGAGTATACGCACTGCCTGTTTGATCAGTCCTTCGTCCGCCATGACATATACAGGTTCGACCGGGCACGAATATTTGTATATATGCCCTTCGTCGATCATCAGGGATTCTTCGTACACGCTCTGCATCATCTCACACAGATCGACCTTGGTGCAGTTTACCGCAGTCCTTCCCGCATCCCCACGTGCCAGGAACAGAAGCTGTTCCACAAGGTGCTTCATGTGCTCCGATTCATTCTGTATCGCCGTTATCGACTCATCAAGTACCTTTTCGTCCTCTCTTCCCCATCGGGCGAGCATATTGGCATAGCCCTCTATCACGGCGATAGGCGTGCGCAGTTCGTGTGAAGCGTCATTTACGAATCGCGCCTGCTGCCTGTTGCTCTCCCTGATCCTTGACAGGAGCGAATTCATTGCGCCCTCTATCCCCTTAAGATCTTCATCTCCGAAGGAAAGCTTTGCTTCATCGCCGGGCTCAAGGCTTGTGATCTTCTCCTCGATCAGATGGTATTTTTCCTCCGACAATTCATATCTTGAGAGCTCCCCGACACGGGACGCGAGCTCATCAAGCGGCTTCAGTACATTGTTTATCCGCCTCTTCTCGCGGGAATAGGATAGGATATCCCCGAACATTTCCAATACGAATACGGCTCCTCCGAATGCAAGGACGAGCACCGCAGGAGCAAAAATCAATTCGCTGAGTATTACGGCTCCGGTACTCTTGGCGTATACGATATAACGCATCGAAGAGGGCACTCCCATCTCTCCGGTGATCCGGCGGCTCCTTTCGACAAATGGAACCACGGTATCCGCCATGTACTCTCTTGCAGCCAGCCACACCACCAGCATCACGATCATCCAGAAAACGGTCTGGGCGAAATGAATGCCTATCTTCATTCTGACCCGCTGTCCCGTCAGGCGCTTTCTGATGGATCTGACGCGGCCTTTTGCACTGTTACTCTGATTTGATGACATAGCCGACACCTCTGACTGTTTCGATCATTTTGACATCAAAAACCTCATCTATCTTCGAGCGTATAAACCTTACATATACATCCACGATGTTGGTCTCCCCGACATAATCGTATCCGCACACCTTCTCAAGCAGGGTATCTCTTGTCATAACGATATCCTGATTGGTCAAAAAGACTTTGAGCATTTCAAACTCGCGGTTTGTTAATGCCACTTCCGTGTCATCATACGTTACCCGGTGTCTTTTCTCATCAAGGACGAGACCCTTCCAGCAAAGGATCCCCTCCCCGGTACCGGCGGCCTTATTGCCGGAAGCATTACCGGCAGATGCTCCGTTTATGCTTTGCCCTGACGGGTGGAGCTTTAATGCAACCCTTATCCTTGCAAGAAGTTCCTCTATCGCAAACGGCTTCGTGATATAATCCACCGCTCCCGCGTCAAGTCCCGATACCTTATCCATGACCGCATCCCTTGCGGTAAGAAGTATGACGGGCGTTTTACCTTCTTCGGAATTGTTCAGTCTACGCAAAACTTCCAGGCCGTTAAGGCCCGGAAGCATAATATCAAGCAATATCAGATCATACGTATTATCCGTTGCCAGCCCCAAAGCTTCACGTCCGTCGCCGCATTTTGTAACCTCATACCCTTCATGTACCAGCTCCAGTTCTACAAAACGCGCCAGCTTTTCTTCGTCTTCAACAACAAGTATATGTGCCATCTGACCTCCTTACAGCTTGTTCACCTCTTCTTTTACCTTATCCGCCGCCTCTGAAACCTTATCGCATACATCATTCGCGAGCTTCATCTCGTCAGCGCCCCTGAAGCTGTATCTGCAGCCGAAGAACAGTGCAATGATCATAACGATAAGCGTTACATGCCATGTGAGCAGAAGAATGATAACAAATACCCATATCGGAATGTTAATGATAACTTCTTCCCCGCGTTCAACAACAAAATAGTTTTCGCACATTTTATGCCAGATCGCCTTCAGTTTGTCCGTGAATGCATTACCTCTCTTTGCCCCGCCTGCACCCTCAGGCTGATCGACAACAACCAGATCACGGCTCTCTTTTGTGCTGTATGTCTCCTTGTGCGTTTCCGCTTTGCCCTGCTTTTCGAGGATGATCATCGCATCCAGAAGATCTCCGTTTGCCTCTTCAAGCGCTGCTTTTGCCTCCTCGAAAGTAACGTCTGCTTTTTCTCTTAACTTTTCAACCTTTTCAAAAGTATCCATTTTTCTCCAACCTTTCGTATTTTTGTATTTCGTTCTCCCGAACGCAATACAAATATATCGAAAGATTCTTAATTCATCTTTTAGGAAAGATTAAAATACAATTAAAAATCATTTATCTTCCGGATCGTCCTCTATTATACGGATATGAACGTCATCAAGCTGCTTCTTGTCCACGGTCGACGGAGCGCCCATCATGACATCCATTGCCATCTTGTTCATAGGGAACGGAATGACCTCCCTGATACTGTCAACGCCGGCTATAAGCATGATCATACGGTCGACGCCGGGTGCTATGCCCGCATGCGGAGGTGCCCCGTAGCAGAAAGCGTTATACATTGCCGGAAACTTCGCCTTTACATCCTCCTCACCAAGTCCGACTAATGAGAATGCCTTTACCATTATCTCGGGATCATGATTACGGACCGCGCCCGATGACAGCTCCACTCCGTTGCAGACGAGATCGTACTGATATGCGAGTATCGAGAGCGGATCTTCATTTTCAAGCGCGCTCATCCCGCCCTGCGGCATCGAGAACGGATTGTGGCAGAATTCCAGCTCTCCCGATTCCTCTCCGATCTCATACATCGGAAAATCAACGATCCAGCAGAATTCATAGCATTCCTTCTTCATATGGCCTTCCGCCGTCTCTCCGAGTATCTTGCGCAGTACTCCGGCGCACTTTTGCGCATCACTCTTTTTCCCGGCGGCAAGCGCCACAAAATCACCGGGAACTAGCGAAAGCGCATCGGTTACATTCTGTTTCGCATTCTGCAGAAACTTTGCGATACCTCCCACTATCTGACCGGAATCGTCTATCCTGAACCAGTATGATTTCTGCCCGGTTATAACCTCAGTATCTGCGATTATCTTATCTATTACTTTTCTTGAAGCATTAAAATCCGTTACCTTGACGGCTTCGACAGTCTGACCGTCAAAAGGAGCGAATCCTATATCCTGCATAAGGCCGGTAACATCCGTAAGTACGAGATCTATCCTGAGATCGGGCTTGTCGGTTCCGTATATTTCCATCGAATCCCTGTATGATATCCTCTTAAACGGCGCGGAAGATGCCGTGTTATATATACCGTACCTGGCAAATACGGGCGGAAGCACATCCTCTATAACGTCAAATACATCTTCCTGATCGGCAAAAGCCATCTCCATATCAAGCTGATAGAATTCACCGGGAGACCTGTCGGCTCTCGCATCCTCGTCCCGGAAACAGGGCGCTATCTGAAAATATCTGTCAAATCCGCTCGTCATCAGTATCTGTTTGAACTGCTGCGGTGCTTGCGGAAGTGCATAGAACCTGCCGGGATGGTTTCTCGACGGAACGAGATAATCCCTGGCTCCTTCCGGAGACGAACAAGTGAGTATCGGCGTGGTTATCTCGATAAAATCATGCTCGATCATGCTGCGGCGCAGATCGGCAACTATCCTGCTCCTAAGCACGATCTTGTCCCTTACTTCAGGATTGCGAAGATCGAGATACCTGTATTTGAGCCTTACAGCCTCGTCAGCCTCTTTGGATCTTCCGATCTCAAACGGGAGCTCATTGTATATGCACTTTCCGAGTACTTCGATCTTCTCCGGAACAACCTCTATGTCACCGGTCGGAAGATTGGGATTTTTGCTCGATCTTTCACGTACTGTTCCTGTTATCGACAGGGTCGATTCGTTGTTTATTCCCGAAAGAGCATCCATCATCTCCTCGTTTTCGATAACAGTCTGCGTCGTTCCGTAGAAATCGCGTAATATCAGGAATCCCAGATTCCTGCTGACCTTTCGGAGGTTATCATACCATCCGACTATGGTTACCTGTTCTCCGACATTTTCAATGCGCAGTTCATTACAGTTGTGTGTTCTTGATTGTGTCATGATCTACCTCTCAATTTATTAAATACTCAAGCGGCGCTTAGCCTGCGCCGTTCGAAGATAAGTGCATTATTTCTGTCTCCGCCATGTTCTCGGCATGAACAGCAGAAGCATCGGGAACAGTTCGAGTCGTCCCGCGAGCATATCAAACATCAGTACATACTTGGCAAATGGCGAAAATTGGGAAAAGTTCCCCGTAGGTCCTACCATCTCCAGTCCGGGACCTATATTGTTGAATGTTGCCAGAACCGCCGTGACCGTTGACGTGAAATCTTTTCCGTCAAGTGCCACAAGAAGAATGGAGGCGGCGAATATCGCTATATATGTGTGGAAATATACGTTTATACCCCTGAGGACACCGTGTTCCACCGGCTTTCCCTCAAATTTGATTATCTTAACGCTTCTCGGATGGACAAAATGTTCCATTTCCTTGTGTATGGTCTTGATACCTATCGTCACCCGGCTGACCTTGACTCCGCCGGCAGTGGAGCCGGCACAGCCGCCGATGAACATCGCAACAAGCATTAATATCTTGGAAAATGTCGGCCACAGATTAAAATCCACCGTGGCAAATCCGGTTGTCGTCATTACGGAAGCAACATTGAACATGCTGTGTCTAATAAGATCTCCCGTTCCCGTAATACTGTGCCTTACGTTAATGCCGACGAGGATCGTGATCAGTGCGTATATCGACAGATATGCAATAACCTCTTCGGATCTGAACGCATCCCTGAATTTCCTTGCTATGATCAAAAAGTACACATTAAAATTAGCGCCGCATGCAATCATGAAAAATGTAATGACCCACTGCTGCGCAGCGCTAAATCCCATACATCCGTCATTCGTAACCGCAAATCCGCCGGTTCCCACGGTTCCGAATGAAATAACGGAAGCATCATACACCGACATACCGGTGATCATAAGCGCAACGATCTCTGCGAGAGTGATCGCTATATATATCTGATACAGTATCTTGGCTGTTGATTTTACCTTCGGTACAAACTTTCCGACAGACGGGCCGGGACTTTCGGCTCTCATAAGATATATGCTGTCACCCGCCGCCTCGGGAAGCAGGGCGACCACAAACACCAGTATTCCCATTCCGCCTACCCAGTGCGTGAAGCTTCTCCAGAACAGTATACCCTTTGGCAGTGACTCGACCTCCGTAAGGATACTGGCTCCCGTTGTCGTAAAGCCCGAGATAGTCTCAAACAGCGCATCGGTAAATCCTATCTGATCTACGGCATGCCACAGCGGTATTGCGCCGAAGACCGACATAAATATCCAACTGAAAGCCACGGACATGATACCTTCCCGGGTATAGAAAGTCATATTTTTCGGCTTCCGAAAGCTTAATGCCAATCCGAATAGATAACTGAAAACCGCCGTGACCGCAAGAGTTATCCACTCTGCTTCCCTGTAGAATAATGACACGGCAACCGGTAAGATCATCAAAAAGGCTTCTATCCTGAGAACCCTTCCTACGAAGAAAGCTATCATTCTCTTGTTCATGCGAGAATATCCTCCAGATCGTTAAGTCCGCGCTCAACGCTGACCACTATGACAAGATCCCCTTCTTCTATAACACTTTGTCCGTTCGGAATAATAACTTTGTTTCCCTTTGTGATACATGCGATTATGATATTGGGCTTAAGGTCAAGCTCCTGAAGCGTTCTTCCGACTACTTTTGAATTCTCCCTTACGCGGAACTCCAATGCCTCGGCTCTTCCCTGCGCTATCTTGTACAAAGTTTCAACGTTACTTCCCTTGCTGTTGTTAAGCGCACGCACAAACCTGACGATATAATCGCTTGTTATGCTGTTGGGATTGATTATACTGCCTATATCCAGACCGGCGATTACTTCCTCAAAGTTGATCCGGTTGATCTTGGTAAGCAGTTTTGCCTTGCTGATACCCTTTTCATATAGCGCGAGCAGTATATTCTCTTCGTCTATTCCGGTAAAGTTACATACCGCATCAACAACACTTATACCTTCCTCGTCAAGAAGTTCTGCCTGCGTCCCGTCGCCATTGATGATAACAGCCTGCGGCAGCATCTCCGACAGATTCTCACATTTTCGGAAATCCTGTTCTATGAGCTTGACGCTTATCTTGGTATCCTCAAGAAGCTTTGCAACGTAATAACTGAGCTTCCCGCCTCCGATAAGCATAATGGACTTGACCGTATTGGCGATATTGGCACCGCTTGCCTTGAAGAAGGAGAGCGCTACCGAATGCGATGCGATAAACGATATCATGTCTCCTGCCCGGAGCGTAAAATCACCATGCGGGATCAGAAGCTCCTCGCCGCGCTCAACAATACATATAAGTACTTTGCAGTGTAGTTTCGGCTCAATATCCGAAAGCGCGATCCCGTCAAGCTCGGAGCCTTGCGGAACGCTTATCTTGATAAGTTCCACCCTTCCTCTCGCGAAGATGTCAACCTTCATTGCGGAGGGGAACTTGATGATCCTTGCGACCTCTGCCGCTGCGGCCTGCTCGGGGTTGATGACAAGCGAGAGGTTCAGCTCTTCCCTTATATACTTCATCTCATTGTAGTATTCGGGGTCACGTATCCTCGCTATGGTCTGGCAGTTTCCGGCTTTTTTGGCTATGAGACAACACAGGAGATTGAGCTCGTCGGAGTTCGTTGTTGCTATAAGAATATCGGCATCCTGAACCCCGGCTTCCTTCTGTACGGAAATACTGGCACCGTTCCCCTCTATCCCGAGCACATCTATCCGGTCCGAGAGATACTTGAGCTTATCCCAGTGCTTGTCTATTATTGTAATGTCATGTCCTTCCTGATCGAGCTGCTCGGCAAGGGTCGCTCCGACCTTGCCGCATCCGACGATTATTATCCTCATTCGTCAAACCCCTCTGTTTAAAGATGTCTTTCATAATAAACGAGTCGGAACATATGCTGTTCCGACCCTTTTTGATTCAGAATTGTATACTCATCAGCTTATAGGGATCTCGGTAGATCCGATATCCTCAAATGTGGAATAATTGTCATGTATGGTAAGCGTAAGCGGGCTAGTCTGGTCGGAAAGCTCAAAAGCATAAGCACATTCCACAGACTGACCTCCCGACACCTGCATATCCTTGTTGCCGATCTCTGCCGGAGCATCCACGAGATTCATATCCTGAGGACAGTCAGCCCCGTTCTGCTTAACACTTGCGGGGAATACATCGTTCATTGAAAGAGGCGAATCCGTCTTGTTGGCAAATGTGAAATACACTATTGCGGCAGTGTTGTTATTTGCATCCATAACAAGCTGTACTTTCGTACAGGTAAGAGTAAACTGATCGTTCTCAACATTGACGCCGCCCGATGATCCTGACGCTTCCTGTGTGTTGCCGGATGATTGTGCGGTCGAATCACCATCCACTATCTTACCTTTCAAAACAAAGAAAAGGATAATCAGCGCGATGAATACAACAATCTCAACCGCAAGTATGATAATGCTTGTGGTATCCCTTCTTTTGCGTCTTGAAGAGGCGGAAGGTCTTGAAGATCCCCTGTTTGCCGTATTCTCACGACGCGGAGCATTGCGCACCGGACGTTCGCGAACTTCATCATCCTGAAATTCAAAATCCAAATCCAAATCTCTGGGCATAATCAAACTCCTTTCAATCTCAATATTGTATTATCATCCGATTGAAAATTCAAGTAAAAAAAAGCATTACAGGCCAAAAGAGACAACAGTGTATTGCGCACCGTTGCATTTAAAGCTTGAAGCCCCTATTGATTGGTACTTGTCGGTAAATATGAGCCTTCTTGATATGGGATCCCTTTTAATCATCGTATCGACCGCATCCTCGGCCTTCTGAAGATTGATTATAAGCATTTCGGCCTTGAAATGTTCGGGGGCAAGAGAATAGAACGGCAGTCCGTTCGGCCTTGTATGATCAAAATTAGCCGCTATCTCACGTGTTCTTCTGTCCGCGCATGTTGTCAGTCCCTTGTTGGTAATAAGCGGGGAGTAACCGAGATCCGTCCTTGCCTTGTTGATCGCTGTTATTATCTCGGTGCCGTAGGCACTGTCGCTTTCTCCGTTAATATATATACAGCACTTGCCGACATCAAACTCATCAGGCGTAATATACGGCGTGGGAGTCGGAGTCGGGGAGCCGTCAGGATCATCGGTCGGGGTAGGAGACATATCATCCGTCACTGAAGGTGTCGGGGTTAACTCATCCGTAACCGGCGGTGAGGGAGTTGTCTCATCCGTTAACGGCGGTGTCGGAGTTGCGTCATCCGTTACAAAGGGAGTGGGGGTTACAAATGTATCCGGGGTATAATCGGGATTCTCCATTGATGAGACCGCAACATCTTCATCATCTTTTGTCTCATCATTAACGGCAGACAGTGCGGAACGGATATAATCATCGTAGGCATCCGTCTCCTTTTCATTCTCGCCGGCTGCCTCTTCGCCCGCTGCATCCTCATCACCGGTTGCGCCTTCACTGTCACAGCCGTACATCAAAAAAGACGCCATAATACAGGTTAATAATGTCAACAAAAGTTGTTTTCTTCTCATATGTGTATATTCTACCCTTTATTTCAGGCGTCCCGGTACCAGACGCGCAGCCGCTTTGAACACAGGTGATTCAAATCTTCTCTTAACCTTTGTCAGCTCTTCTCTTATCGGAATTCCCTGGGGACAATGGGCTTCGCACTTCCCGCACTTTTTACACAGAGAAGCCATTGATCTCTCATTCTTCATAGCCGTGCACATGAAGTATTCTCTCCATGCATTGAAGTAGCTGTCGGTATAAGAGCTGTTATATATCTTAAAGCATCCGGGTATGTCAACACCCGCGGGACAAGGCATACAGTACGCGCATCCCGTACACTTTACCTTGATCTTTTTTTCGATCTCCTGAACCACCTTCTCATACGTGCTCATTTCATTCCCGGTAAGTGAGTTTTCTTCTGTGTCGGATGCTATACGTATATTTTCCTTAACCATTTCCATGGAATTCATTCCGGACAGGACTGTAGTCACTTCCGGCTGGTTCCACAGCCATTTAAGTGCAAATTCCGCAGCCGTCCATCCGGTGGATACGGTGATCATCTCCTGCGCTTTTTCAGGCAGGGCATTTACCAGCCTTCCGCCGCGGAGAGGCTCCATGATTATAACCGGTATGCCTTTTTGCGCAGCAGCTTTGAGACCTCTTACGCCGGCCTGACTGTTCTCATCCATATAGTTGTACTGTATCTGCGCAAATTCCCAGTCATACGCATTCAGAAGCTTAATGAACATATCGGAAGAACCGTGGAATGAGAAACCGACTTTTCTTATCTGTCCTTTTGCCTTTTTATCTTCCAGCCACTTGTCTATGCCCCTTTGACACAGCGCCTCCCATGTTTTGACATCGGGCAGCATATGCATCAGATAATAATCAATATGATCGGTTCTGAGCCGGGAAAGCTGTTCATTGAATCTTTTTTCCGCATCATCGGCGGTTTTCATGAAATAATGCGGCATTTTGCTGGCAATATTTATCCTGTCCCTTAGTCCTGTCTTCTCAAGCACCCTTCCAAGTTCTTCTTCACTTCCGGGATACAGGTACGCAGTATCAAAATAGTTGACCCCGTTGTCAATAGCGCATGTGATCTCGCGCTCTATTTCATCATGATCGAATCCGTTTCCTTTCTTGGCAAACCTCATACATCCGAACCCGAGGGCCGACAAATGATCCGGATTATTCATATTCCTGTATTGCATATTTGCCTCACTTTCCCATTATACAATAATGGGCACCCGCTCGCGAATGCGAAGCCCCGGATCCCGTCACTGATGTGCAGCCCTTCTCTTCATCCTTCTCATCTTACGCTGGTGGACGATCAGAATGAGGAAACATGTTAACGCAATGACCAGAGCAAACAACCCGCATACAATGAGCCGGATTACAAGTGTTCTTGTCTCAATGACCTGTCTGGCTATAGCGTATGATGAAAACCTGTCAGTCCTGAAAGTGATCGTCTTGGGATCATCGTCAAGATCCTGCAGAATGGTCAGCTCTCCGTTATGCACCCTGAGCACCGTGTATGTATTGCCGCTCTTGTATACATCGTCCGGTATTTCAATTACCACTTCCATAGTGGTCGGAAGCTCCGTGATCTTCTCGGTATAACCGGAACTGCTCTTGAGCATTGTGATGTCAAAGTATTTAACCGGTCTTTGACCTACGGCGTTATCCATAATACGTACCGAAGCCGGGTCAGGCTGATCCTGCCCTGTAATGCTTATCGACAGATCTATCTTTTCGCCCCTTGCGAGCTTCATAACATCTTCCGTCGTGAACATCTTCTCGACAACGACATCCAGATCCGGAAGGGACGGGTTGATCACGTCATCCGACAGAAGCATAAGTTCTTCTCTTGAGAGCTTGTTGTAATCAACGCTTGTCATCTTCGATGGCTCGAACTTGTTGTATACATACGCGCCGAGATCGCCCGTATAGAATGCAGCTTCAAGTACCGGCACAGTATCTCCCCTGCTAACCATTTCCGCAGCCCGTTCCATTGAAATACCCAGCATACGGGTAACTTCCGATGATTCATCGTTATCCGGTTCAGCCGTTATTCCGAGTTCTTCATCGGTAGGAATGGGAATATTCTCCAGGTCCATCTCTTCCACATAGTTGTCACCGCCTTCACCGCTTGCGGCTTCATCTATGTCAACTACCGTCTCGGATGTCGCCGTATTGGTCGGGGTCTTCTCTACAGGCTTTACTTTAACATCCTGTGTCGTTTTGCCGGCGGATTCAGACGCAGCCTTGCCGGCATCTGTCTGCACAAAAGCAGCAGCGATAACATGATTTCCGGTAACATTCTTAAACGTATATGTGGAAACCGCACCAACCTGCGCTCCGTCAACGGCTACAGCCAGAATGGCAAAACCTGCTTTCGGAGTAATGGTATATGTGATATCCTGTCCGCCTACCACGGATAATTTACCTGACGGGCTTATGGAGCCTCCTGTAGTAGCGACTCCGGAGGACATTTCATATATTATCGTATTGTTCTTGGTAAATACGGCAGTACATGTGTAATCATTTTTGATCTTGTCTATTGTGTATTCGGCATTGCGGCTCACATACTGTCCGTTTACCATCCATCCCTGGAATGTATATCCCGATGCAGCCGAAGCTTTGATCGTAGTTCCCTCGTCAAGCTTGAATGTTCCGCCTCCCGTTACTGAGCCGCCCTCCGGGGGATAGGCTGCAAGCGTTAGCGTATGTCTTGTCTTTTCGAAGATTGCCGTGAATTTCCTGTTGACAGTCAGGTTGCTGAGCTTGATCGAAGCATCGTGGCTGATGATCGAATCTCCCTCTTTCCAGCCGGTAAATACATATCCGTCATATGCCTTGGCCGAGATCGTCGTGCTTCCTCCATACGATATGGTGCCGCCTCCCACAACATTTCCTGCATCGGGATTGTTTGCAGTCGCCGTAACCGTGACATACTGTTGACCGAACTTCGCTGTCAGTGACATATCCTTTGTTACATTGGATACCGTATAATTTGTTGCTGTGGATACCGTCTTGCCATCAAGTACCCAGCCGGCAAAATAGAAGTTCTTTGACGGTACCGCAGAAAGTGTTACACTTCCTCCTTCCGAAACAGCTCCGCCTCCGGTTACCGATCCGCCGTTTGACGGCTCCGCATGTGCTATAACATTGTAACTGCCCCGCTGGAGCGAAACCTGGGAAGTGCCGGATACAGATATATCCTCGATACACGTGGCTATAACGCTTATCATTGATGCAGACTCATCGGAGGCAACACTGAGCAAACCGCTATCGGAAATCTTTGTCCCTGTAGAACGGTTTCCCGTTATAGTCCATCTGACATCGTGTGGATCGTTATCATTGCTTATAACTTCAGCCTTAAACTGTGCTGTTCCCCCGGTTGCAAGAGTAATCTTTGATGGTGTTACCACCACGTCCTTAATGACGGGACCGGGATTGGTCACGGTTCCATACAGCGGAACCGTAAGACAGCTTAAAAACGACGGATCCCTTTTTGCATCTGCAAAGTCTGCTGTTGCACTGTATTTTCCGGGGTCCAGGCTGGCACTCATTGATATATTGAACCTGGTTGATTCTCCGGGCTCAAGGTGGGTTTTATCCCCGTGAAGACTTATGCTGAAAGCTCCGTCAGCATCCATGCTTTTTGTGTATATAAGATCCACCGCATTGTTACCAACATTTGTTATGGTAAGTGGAACATAGTCCCTTTGCATCCCTATAGGTGCCGACCCGAAATTAACATCGCCCATATTTGAGACAATTTTGTATTTACTGTCTTCTTCAGCCTTTTTCATCTCTTCGGCAGCTTTTGCAGCCTCTTCAGCCTGCCTGGCAGCAGCTTCCTGTGCTTCCTGTGCTGCTTTTGCAGCTTCCTGTGCAGCAGCATCTGCCGCCGCCTTCTCTGCGGCCTCCTGAGCCTCCTGTGCAGCCTTTTCATACGCTGCCTGACGTGCAGCTTCCTCCTCCGCAGCTTTCCGGGCTGCTTCTTCCGCCTGACGCGCAGCTTCCTCTTCCGCAGCTTTCCGAGCCGCTTCTTCTTCCGCAGCCTTTTGTGCATCATAATTGTCGTCATTATCGCCAGAATCGGAATAATTCTCTTCTTCGTAATCATCCGCCCGTACGATCCTTGTGATTGCGGTGATATCAGCGGTAAATACCGTAAGTGACAAAACGATCGCCATGATCAGTGAAATCGTTTTTCTCATAGTTATTTATCCTCCTCTTATATAACGAATTACAATGAACAGATTTAATCCATTGCCCTGTGTAATAATTCGTGCTCTCTTCCTGCTATGATATCCTCCCATACCTTGGCAAGGAAAGGATTCTCATCCGTATATCTGATGCTCGACAGCTGGTCGACCTGATATATGCCGTTCGTTCTGGCGGTTCTTGTAGTGGGTCCCATCGGAACAGGCTGCCCGCCTCCGAGGATACACCCGCGTCTGCATGCCATTACCTCCACAAAATCGTACTCCGCCTTACCCGCTTTAATATTTTCAAGCAGATCGGAAGCATTCTTCAGTCCGTGAACCACACCTATGCGGATCTGCCGTCCATCAAGGGAGACCGTGGCCTCCTTGAATCCTTCCTTTCCGCGGATACCGGAATATTTGATACTCTCAAGCGCTGCATGATCCTTGTCCGGGGACAGATGACGTAGAACTGCCTCTGTTACGCCGCCCGTAATACCGAAGATCGAAGCGCCGCCCGATGCCATAGAGAACGGGGTGTCACACGCCTCGCTTTCAAGTGTCTCAAACTTTATGCCAACCTGCCGGATCATACGGATAACCTCCTGGGTCGTTATTACTATATCCGTATCCTTCCGTCCGTTCGTATGGTTGTCAGGCCGGAGTATCTCGTCCTTTTTGGCCGTACACGGCATAATGGCAACAACATACGTCTGTTTGCCCTCTTTCGCATCACGCTCTGCGAAATATTCTTTAATGACAGGCGAGAACATACTCATCGGAGAGCGGCATGTGCTGACATTTTCCGCAAATTCCGGATACTTGTTCTCACAGAACTTAACCCATCCCGGACAGCACGATGTAAACATAGGCAGCTTTTCGCCGCTCTCCAGCCTTTCGGCAAATTCCCGGGCCTCTTCCGTTACGGTAAGATCCGCTCCGAAGTTGGTATCATATACCTCGTCGAATCCCATTATCCGAAGAGCCTTCACGAGCTTGCCCATCGCGTTCTCACCCTTGGGAAGATTGAACTTGTCTCCAACGGCTACTCTTACCGCCGGCGCGATCTGGGCAACCACGCGAATATCGGGGTTCTCGATCGCATCCCAGACCTCGGTGACATTTGTTCTTATCGAAATTGCCGCTGTAGGACATACAACCGCACACTGTCCGCAGCCTACACAGTCGGTATCGCATATATTCTTCCCGAATGCGGGAGATATCTGCATCTTGGAGCCCCTGTGGACAAAATCAATAGCTCCGACTCCCTGGATCTCCGAGCAGGTTCTGACGCAGTCACCGCAGAGAATGCATTTGTTGGGATCCCTGACTATGCAGTTGGAGCTCATATCTATCGGAAGTTCTTCCTTCCTGTTCTCAAACCTTACGGCATGAACCCCGACACGGTATGCGAGACTCTGAAGCTCACACATTCCGTTCTTGGTACATGTCGTGCAGTCCCTGCAATGGGACGACAGAAGCAGCTCTATTATGAGCTTTCTGTACTGCTGCAGCTTCTTGGTATTGGTGTGGATCACCATTCCCGCCCTGGGCTGCTCCGAACATGAGGCAAACATCTTGCCCCGGTCATCCTCGACCATGCACATTCTGCACGCACCGTATATAGACAGGTCGGAATGATAACAGAACGTAGGAATATCGATCCCGGCTTTCCTGATAAGGGACAGGATGTTCTTCTCTCCTTCGATCGGCACCTTAATGCCGTCTATAGTCATATAATCCATTTAAGATCCTCCTGCGGATTGATTTACGAACACAAAACGGCACCAAACGGACAGTTTGCTTTGCATGTACCGCACTTGATGCATTTGCTCTGATCTATCTCGTATGGCGATTTGAGCTCGCCGGATATCGCGTCTACAGGACAGTTCCTCGCACACTTGCTGCAGCCCCTGCAAAGCTTCGGATCGATCACATAGCTTGACAGCGCCTTACATGTGCCGGTCCTGCATTTCCTGTCGCGGACATGTTCTTCATACTCATCACGAAATACGCGCAGAGTCGACAATACCGGAAGCGCGGCCGACTTTCCGAGACCGCACAGCGCAGTATCGCTTATTGCGTTTCCGAGCTCCTCGAGAAGATCAAGCTGCTCCATCGTACCTCTTCCGTTTACGATATCTTCAAGTATCTCAAGCATCCGCATCGTTCCCTCACGGCACGGAACACACTTCCCGCAGCTCTCGTTCTGCGTGAAATTCATGAAGAATCTGGCAACCTCGACCATACATGTATCTTCGTCCATTATGACGAGTCCGCCGGAACCTATCATTGCCCCTTTTGCCTTAAGAGAGTCAAAATCAAGAGGCAGATCGAGATCAGACTCGATCAGACATCCTCCTGACGGTCCGCCTATCTGAACCGCCTTGAATTTCCTGCCTCCCTTTATACCGCCTCCGATATCATAAATGATCTCACGCAGCGTAGTACCCATAGGAACTTCGATAAGCCCTGTGTTGTTAATGCTTCCGGTTACGGCAAACGCCTTGGTTCCGGGACTGTTTTCGGGGCCTATGGAGCGGTACCATTCAGAGCCGTTTAGTATTATCATCGGAACATTGGCATATGTTTCGACATTGTTGAGCACTGTCGGTTTGCCGAACAGACCCTGCTCGACCGTGCGCGGCGGTTTGGTCCTCGGCATTCCTCTCTCTCCCTCGATTGAAGCCGTAAGCGCACTTCCCTCTCCGCATACAAATGCTCCGGCACCTTTGTTGATATGGAGCTTAAACGAAAAATCCGTTCCAAGTATGTTATCGCCGATAAGTCCGGCCTCTTCGGCCTGTGCTATGGCTATTTTGAGCCTTGATACGGCAAGGGGGTACTCGGCACGGACATATATATACCCCTCCTGTGCCCCGACCGCATACGCCGCGATCAGTATACCCTCTATCATCTTATGCGGATCGCCTTCCATAACCGAACGATCCATAAACGCTCCCGGATCGCCTTCGTCTCCGTTGCAGACCACATATTTGACAGGCTCGCTCTGCCGCGCCACCTGCTTCCACTTATAACCCGTCTGGAATCCCCCGCCTCCGCGGCCTCTTAAGTTGGAATCATATATGACATCGATCACCTCTTCGGGCGTCATCGTAAACAATACTTTCTCAAGCGCTTTGTATCCGTCAAACGCAAAAGCCTCTTCGATATGCTCCGCACCGATATGTCCGCAGTTCTTGAGAACGAGCCTCTTCTGCTTGGCATAAAAGGGAATGTCCTCCTGCGCCGGATAAGTGACACCGTTCATTGTATAGAGGAGCCTTTCCACCGGCTTGCCGCCGAGGATCGTTGTATTGTAGATTTCGTCGCAATCCTCCGGCTTTACCTTGATATAGAGGAAATTATAAGGCTCGATCCTGACAAGGGGGCCCATTTCACAGAACCCGTGGCATCCGCTCTTCTCCACATCCGTGTGTATATCAGCGCACGCTGCGCCTTCGCCGAAGACAATCTGCGCATCCGGATCGCTGCCGCACAGTTCGCATAGTCTCTCATATATCTTCTGTGATCCTCCCGCAAGGCATCCTGTACCTGCACATACAAGGATACGGCACTTCATGCCTGCTATCCGCTCCTCGGACTGCTTACGGGCGAGAACGAGATCTTCTCTTGATGCAAGTCTGTTCATTTCTCGTCCTCCTTTATCTTGCTGATGGTCGCTGTAACCTTATCGGGAGTCATTGCGGGATGAACTTTGTCATTTACCGTCATGACAGGCGCCAGTCCGCACGCCCCGAGACATGAGACCGTTTCGATCGTAAACATCATATCGTCCGTCGTGCGCTTGCCGTCGGAAAGGTCAAGCTCTTTGTACAGCCTCGCGAGGATCTCAGAACCTTTCCTGACATGGCATGCGGTTCCGTCGCATACCTTGATGACATACTTCCCTTTTTGGTCAAAGGAAAAGTTTTCATAAAATGTGGCAACGGAGTACGCCTTGGCCTCCGTAACGCCGATCCTGTCCGCAACGTAGGTCAGCAGTTCGGGAGGGATATACCGGTACACGGACTGTATATCCTGCATTATCGGAATAAGCGATTCCTTTCCCGTCCCATGTGCGGATATTATCTCATCCGCTTTATCATAAAAAGATTGATCGAGCATAGCCCCTCCTGCCAATAATAATAATCCTTATCAAATCATAGTATACTTATTATACCAAATGTGATGTTTATAGCAAGAATAAAATACATTATATTGTGTTATTTCCCACTTCTTTGACAGATTCTGTGGTGCAATCGTTCTATCAAATATATTCTCTATTTACGGGAGGTTATAAAGAGATGAAGAAATATGTAGCTGAATGTATCGGAACAGCGATAATCTACCATGGTTCTGACCATATAATCAAAAAGCCCGAATACCGCGCAGGAAAACGCCGAAATGATTATGGATACGGATTTTATGGAACCGTTCTAGTCTCTATGACAGGACCGCCCTTGCCTTCAAGATATTCGCCCGTGATCGTTACGCGTCCGATATTGTCGTCCTTCGGGATCTCATACATGATATCGAGCATGATCTCCTCTATTATCGAACGAAGCGCACGGGCTCCGGTATCTTTTTCCTGAGCTTTCTTCGCGATCTGATGAAGTGCCTCATCGGTAAAGACAAGTTCAACTTCATCCATTGACAAGAGCTTTTGATACTGCTTGATTATCGCGTTCTTCGGCTCTACCAGTATATCAACGAGCATTTCCTCAGACAGTCCCTGCATTGTGCATATGACCGGAAGACGTCCGACAAATTCCGGGATCATCCCGAACTTCTTGACATCCTCAACCGTTACTTCCGACAGTATGTCCTTGCGCTTGTCAAGCGAATCCCTGAGTTCCGCATTAAATCCTATGGATGTCTGTTTGCGCAGCCGCTGCTTGATTATCTCGTCAAGATCCGGGAATGCCCCGCCGCATACAAACAATATATTTCTTGTATCAACCGTTGCAAGCGGAACCATGGCGTTTTTGGAATTGGCTCCGACGGGCACCTCTACTTCCGCTCCCTCTAATATCTTAAGCATTCCCTGCTGTACGCTTTCTCCCGACACGTCCCTTGAATGCGAATTCTTCTTCTTGGCTATCTTATCGATCTCGTCAATGAATATTATTCCGGTTTCCGCCCTTTCAACATCATTATCGGCGGCAGCAAGGAGCTTGGATACGACGCTTTCTATATCATCTCCGATATATCCCGCCTCGGTCAGGCTGGTGGCATCGGTAATGGCAAGCGGAACATCGAGAAGCTTCGCAAGTGTCTTTACAAGATAGGTCTTGCCGCACCCTGTCGGTCCTATAAGCAATACATTTGATTTTTCTATCTCCACATCCCGCAGCCGTTCGTCGAATTCCTCCGGCTTCATCGACTCGGATGCAACACGCTTGTAATGGTTGTATACCGCCACAGCCATCATCTTTTTGGCCTGCTCCTGCCCGACCACATAGTCATCAAGCATCTCCTTGATCTTATGCGGAAGCGGAATATCCCTGATATCTATCGCGGGAGCGTCCTTTTTCTCATCCTTGTTCTTTTTCTTGACTGCGGGAGTTCCGAACATCATATTCTGCAGATCGGCCATATTCAGGAATCCGACGTTGGGAAGGCCGAATCCGCCCGCAAAACGTATACTCTGCCCGCCTTTATCCGGTTCTTCTTTGTCGGGATCATCGGGATTGTCCGCAGGATCGTCCGCGGAAGTTTTTTCACTCTCCGCCTCTGCCGCCTTGTCCTCCCCGGCCCTGGCAGGCGTAAGGCTTGCAACAAACTCATCGATATTGTCCGAATTCCCGGTCAGTCCCGTTATTTTTTCAGCCATTTTAACGGTCTTTTCAAAGCAGCTTCTGCATACCTTCAGTCCGCCGGGAACCTGGATCAGCTCCCCGCAGTCCTCCTCATATCTGCCGCACATATTACAGTAATCTCTTGTTTCGCTCATCTTGTTAGCTCCAATGCTTGTAGAAGTAGACCGGACTTGCGGTACACTTCAGTATCCGGCGTCTCGTCAGTCTTTTGTAGTTCATGCCGAGCTTATAGCCGGCCAGCCTGAAAGCGCACGTTACCGCAAACGGAATAAAATACAAAGGCCTTTTTTCCTGCCTGAAATATGCAAATGCTGACTTTGCATATGATTTTCCCTCGGATTCGGAGGAAACATCTCCGAATACCTCGGGATGCATCGCCTGGGAGACCGCAAGATCGAAATTCCTGTGAAACTGCTGCATATTAGTATAATTGTGGGAATGATAGACCCTGGCATCCGCAGCATACGCAATGCTGTAACCATTCACGATGAGAGTATGCGCAAATACCATATCCTCATTGAAGATCATATCCTTGGGAAACTTGCCGAGCCGCTCGAATATCTCCCTTCTATACATCGCACAGACATTCGAGCAGAAATATGTCTTGATACCGAGCCTGTCCTTGTCACGGGATGATTTTACGCACGATTCGTCCGGATAATTAAACTGCCGCGAAAACCGCTCTCCAAGCGACGCGTCGGATTCGGGAAGCTGCCGTGCATATACCGCGGCGACATTATCGTCGCTAAACGCCCCGGCCATATTTTCTATCAGCCTGTCATCCGCCGGCACCGCATCCTGCGTCATAAACAGCAGATAGTCCGCTTCACTGCCCTTTGCTCCTTCGTTTCTCGTCCCGCCGTGATCGAATTCTCTCTCGGACACGTTCCTGACCTCAAAATATCTGCCCGTCTTATCGTAGCTCTTCCCGCGCAGCAGATTGGTCATATACTTCTGTTCGGTATTGATAAGTACGATACGGTTAGGGGGAACGGTCTGAGCCCTCAGCTTTTCGACAATGGTCAGCAGACTTTCGCCGGGTTTATAGGTTGGTATGATTATGTCTATACTTATATTTCTATTCATCATAGTCGGACGAGCGCCCGTTTGAGTTCCGGGGTGCTCCTGCCTGCTTTTAATAAGCATTTTTGTTGATAAATCCCCTGAAGACGGTAAGCACCAGTATCTTGATGTCCAGTTCCAGAGTCCAGTTCTCGATATAGTACAGATCGTGCTCGATCCTCTTTTCGATCGATGTATCTCCGCGAAGCCCGTTGATCTGCGCCCAGCCTGTAAGCCCCGGGCGAACCTGATGCTTGATCATATATCTCGGGATCTCTTCCCTGAATTTCTCGACAAACTGGGGTCTTTCGGGTCTGGGCCCCACAAGCGACATCTGCCCCACAAATATATTAAATAGCTGCGGCAGCTCGTCCAGACTCGTTCTGCGCAGGAATCTGCCTATCTTCGTGACCCTCGGATCGTCCCTGGTCGTCCAGCCCTTTGCTTCCTCGGCTTCGTTCTGTTCTATCATTGTCCTGAATTTGTACATCTGAAAAGGCTTGTTATGAAGACCCACGCGCTCCTGCGCGAAGATCACCGGACCGTCGCTCGTTGCTTTTATGAGTATCGCCGAGACGATCATGACAGGGGACGACAGTATGATCCCGATGATCGATCCGATTATATCAACCGTTCTCTTGATAAAGCTGTTGATCGTGTTGTTGAGGGGTACACGCCGGATATTGATGACAGGCAGTCCCTGAATATCCTCGGTGTACGGGCGGTTCGGTATTATACCGGCATAATCGGGTATGAACTTGGTATGGACGCCCGATTTCTCGCAAAGGTTGACTATCTCCTTGAGTCTTCCGTACTGTCCCAGCGGAAGTGTTATGACGATCTCGTCAAGCTTGTTCTCGGGAAGGATGAGCGGCAGATTGTCTATTGTTCCGAGCACCTTGATCCCTTTATATTCCGTGCCGCGTTCCGTCCTATCGTCAAGTATTCCCTTTATCACATATCCCCATTGAGGATTGAGCAGCAGCTTGTTTATGTAGCTTTCGGCAGAACCCGAATAACCGATGAGCAGCACATACTTGATATTGTACCCCTTCTTCCACCAGAAGATCATAAGTGCTCTCATCCCGTTTCTGACGGCGATCTCAAGACAGATGCACACGCCCCAGAATATGAAGATCATCTGCCTGGAGAAATCGGGCTGATTGATCAGGTACAGTACTACCATAAATATCAGGGCACCAAGAGTATTGGCCTTGATAACGTTGAGCAGCTCCCTTTTCCTTCCGGATGCCCTTCTTGTACTGTACAGATCCAGCCGCGAATACAATATGAGATATCCCGGCACGATAAAATACAGTGCCGTCATATATGTCCGCACAGACAGGCCTTCATCGTAGAGAAGAAGCCCGCTCTCAAACTTCAAAAAATAGGCAAACAGATAGCTCAGCACTATCACAAATCCGTCGATTATAAGCGTCAGACGGTTGATAAGCCTTTGATTATCCCTGATCATACGATCCCTCTTACATTCCTATCCGAATATCCTTCTCAGGATATTAAACCACAGTTCAAGCTGAATGCGACAATAATTCCCGATAAATGCGTGATCGTAAGGATATTTTCTTCCTTCGACGCACATAAGGTATCCCCGCTTCATTCCCGACAGATACTCACGCCCGTATCCCCTAAATATGAAAAACAGAGCCTTGAGCCCGAATCCTATCAGGAAAAAAGGAAGATTGATCACTATCTGAAGCGCGGGCATATTCTTGTAGATGACATACCAGCTGTTTCTTGCCGCAAGCCTTACCTTGAATGGATTATAGCGTGAACCCGTGGATGCGCTCCCGGCGTGATACACCACGGCCTTCGGAGTGTATCGGTTAACATAACCCATGATCCGTGCCCTGTATCCGACATCAACATCCTCAAGGTAGGAAAAATGAAGCTCGTCAAAATACCCGATCTGCTCAAACAGCTCTTTTCTGTATATCGAAGCCCCTCCGCAGGCGGAGAAGATCACCGACTCCTTATCATATCTGCTGCTCTTATGGTCTTTGCCGAGCGAGAAAGCCCATCCTAGCGCACAGTACAGGTCCCCGGCGGAGTCTATTCTGTCGGGAGAGTCCATCTGCAGCATTTTGGATGCCACGGAAAATGTATCGTCATGCTTATCTATCGCGCGATAAAGCTCCTCGACAAAATCCGGCTCGGCCTTTGTATCGTTATTGAGAAGTATCACGTATTTCGTTGCGGTTACGGCGATGCCCTCATTGACGGCACGGCAGAATCCAAAGTTGTCCTCCAGTTCTATGAGCCTGATACCGTCATATTCCCTGACTATATCGGCAGAGCCGTCCGTAGAAGCATTATCTACGACGATTATATCCGGCTTCATTGTCTGGGCAAGCAGGGAATCAATACAGCCCCTGATATACTGTATGCCGTTGTAATTGGGAATTATTATGGTTACTTCGCTCATTTTTTCTTTCTTCTGAACACAGCCTTCGGCATATAATAAATATCATATCCGCGCTTTAACCTGATCGTGGGATCAGTGGCCAAGATCGCATCCTTTCTTACCAGAACGCAATCATCGGTAAAACCTCCTGCAAGCTGATGGAGTACTGCCCTGTGCATATAACCCGAATAACAGGCGCGAAGGCCGGCAAAACGGGCTGTTTTCTCCCCTTCCTTTGATACATCATACCCGGCGCTTTCTATTCTTCTGTCAGGACCGATTATCTTTCCGGTCACTGCGCCGACATGCGGCAGATTCATACATGACATCATGTCAGCGATATATTCGTTATCCTCCGCAGCAAGCTCCGGAGACAGAAACATTATGTATTCGCAGTCAAGCTCATCCCTCTCCCGGGCCGTCATGGCAGTATATTCACCGAAAGGGATCGGGATGACGGACCGGTGAAGGCGTTCGTATTCAATATCAAAGAAACCGAGATGCGGTGAATCGGTGACCGTCGCGCTGATACCCGCTCTTTTGTAAGCATCCTCCACGGCACGCTTTCCTGCCGTGTATGCATACATCTTGGCTCCGGGATTCCCGGATGTGGAACTGCCCGTGCTCCTCCAGTGATACAGCACCTTCGGTACATGGATTATCCGGTCGCGGCGTATCCCTTCAGTGCACCTGAGGAGAAAATCATGATCCTGGGCTCCGTCGTATTCGCTTCGGAATCCTCCGACACTTTTGGCAAGAGTGGTATCCACAACAAGAAAATGGCAGATATAATTGTTTGTGCATAGCAGTACGGGATCAAAGCCGGGTTTGATGTTGGGCTCATAATACTTAAGGCCGTCGGCGCTTACCTTGTCCTCATCCGAGTATACGACAAGTGTCCTGGAAATGGATTCGCTCCTGCCCGCTTCCGCCTCCGCACTCTCTATAGCCGCCATTATATCAAACAACGCCGTATTTTCCAAAAGATCATCATGGTCGAGAAGAGCTATATAATCCCCGCATGCCCTGGAAAGCGCCTCATTTGTATTGGCGCTGATACCTTTATTATCCTCTATGCGATAATACCGGACTTTATCGAAGACGCTGCCGTAATCGTCCTTACAGGAAATGCTGTATTCCTCCGTAAATTCCCGTACTATGCTCCTCCTTGAATCGTCACGGCTCGCATCCGCAAGTATCAGTTCCCAGTTTCCGTATGTCTGGTCTCCTACGGAATCGAGCATCTTCCTGAACAATACCGGATCGGTCTCATACACCGGAACAAGAATACTGAACTTGTATGGCCGTTGGAACTTTCCGGCTCTTTCGGCGGCAAGTTCAGCCTCATCCGCATGATAAGGAACATAGCCCTTTTCCATCCTGTCGGTATGAAGCCTTTCCGCACCCTTGATGAACGTTTTGTATATCCCGTTCCGGTGCAGATACCCGAAGCCTCTTTTTACATAATTTCTGCCGCTACTCATATGTTATAATCCTGTCCGGGAAAATACCTCAACCTCTTCCGGAGTCCCGAGCACATGAACGCTTCCGGGGTCCACAAGGCATATCCTGACCTTCATTCCCTGCCTGATCATATGGTTATAAAGGGGAGCAACATATTTTTCCCCCTTCTCCATATTACCCTTGTCTTTGTAATACTCATCATAGATATTCTCGTACAGGCGGCATGACCTGAAATAGTATGCCCCCAGCGTACAGTTATCCGAGATCCTATCCTTCTCGCGGACCGACACCGCGTCTCCGTTTTCGTCGACCGCTACAAAGCTCCAGTGATCGCCTTCACCCCGAAAGCACGGAATGAACCCGTCGCCCTCAATATCCGCGCTCTTCATCTGCCCCGCCTCTACATACGTATCTATGTTATAGATAAGGAGCGGATCTTCCCCCCTCCAGTACGGGGCTGCAAGCATGGCCGTTGTCGCCTGACCGTCGGTCGGCTCATCAAGCTCTATTATATGTATCCTGTCGGATGATCCGGTAATATTCTCCCACTCTTTTTTGATAAAATCACCCGCATTGTCTTCGCGCCTTACTATGAAGTAATAATCATTGTCCGGAGCAAAATAGCCGGTAAGGCTCTCCATAGACCACGCAAAAAGCGACCTGCCGCGAACCTCTATCTCATATTTTGGGACTGTTATTCCGGCCTGTCTGAACCGTTTCCCGAGTCCTGCCATCGTAATGACTATCTGCATCGATCCCTCCGCACCGTTTCATCAAGCTCCTCTATGCTCTTGGTAAGAAATTCCGCCGGTCTTACCGTCCTGTCGTCCACATAGAATCCGTGATATCCCGGCCAGGGCTTGCCGTATATGATCTCATCATACGGTATTTCCCATTTATCGAGCCATGCAAGAAGAATCTTGGCGGTATTGGCATTGATAAGACCTATATTCCCGTTATACGAGTTCATGTTCCTGCTTGTCAGCAGGACAATCTTCGCTCCCCGGCTCTTGTATTCCCGGATCTTATCCACCATTTCGCTGTACGGCACTATATCCTCGTATCTCTCATTCTCCTTTTTGATCGGACAGATGGTACCGTCCACATCGAACACAAACGTAATATCCTCGTACATATCATTTCTCCAGACTGTCAAGAATTGCGAGCGCATTTATGATAAAGCCGAAAACCTTCTGCGGTCTGTCCATATGAAGCGGGAGCATTGACAGGAACAGCGACGCCTCATAGAGCCGTACAAGTTCAAAATCCATTCCGCAGGCGGCAAGCCTGTCCCGGAACAGCCCGACAAACTGTCTATTGTCGGCATCTACCCTGACTGTTGCCATCATGTTCGCATCAACGGTTATCTCATAAAGGTCGCTGTTAAAGAAATCATAATATCCGCATATGGAATGCGAGAGCTTGGCCACATCATAATAAGGATCCATGTACAGCTCTTCTTCGCTAAGCGCTCCCTTGGGATCGACCATTATCAGAAGGGAATCCGGGTTGGAATACAGTATGTTGGAAAAGCACATATCGCCGTGGCTTACGCACTTGACATACTCAAACCTCTTTTGGGATCTTGCCCGGTCATACATATCAACGTATCTTGTTACTATGGCATCTATATCGGGATAGGGGGTAAGCGCCATAATAAGAGACGCGATCTTTCCATACCCTTGAGAACCTTTCAGCTGCGCGACCCTGTCATTGACCTTGGTGACATAGAGCCTTCGGGCCATGGCTTCATAATCAGCCTCCGATACTGCCACTCGTTTACGGTTTGACAGGAAATGGAACAGGTGTTTTAAGACTTCATCGAACTCCTCAAGCGATACAGACCCGTGAACATACCTAATTGCAAGATCGGTCATTGAATAACGCTGCATCCTGTAGCTTGCTCCGGAATCATCCTCCCTATAGTCAAACGGTCTTACAAACCACTGCTTCATATCGTCAGGGAGCAGATAATAAAAGGAATATTCTGCCTTGATCTTGTCTGTTTTCTCCGACGACTTCACAACAGTGTACTCATCACCAGTCAGGGAATTGAAATATCGCGCATCAAATCCTCCGGTGATAAACGACCTGAAATTACCCACATCCGACAGGTCGGTAAAAGCATCACTTGCGATCTCCGTGTACTTGTCGTAATCGCCGGCGGAAGCATTGAAGTATTCATCCTCATTTTCAAAAATAACGCATGCAATTCTATTGCGGTGTGTTATTTTATAGTTCTCATGCGCATACCCTGCTTTGTATACAATCGTCGCCAAATCCTCTGTTTTAGCGATCCCGAAGTCCGAGAAGTATAGAATAACAGGTGTGTCTTTAATCCCGGCAATCTCTCTTGAGCCCTTCACATAAAATCCGCTCACCGAAGGCATGCCAAGGAACACCTCGGCAACCCTTTCTCTTAAAGTGCGCCTTTTGTATATAGTATCACCAAAACTCTTATTGCCGGTAATAACCGCTATTTCCCTGCCGGGTCTTCTTGTGTCGTCATAGACGACCGCTACGCTTTTTGACATACTGTATATCCTGTTTACACCTTTTTATAATCTGATACCTTACTGTAAATATCACTGTGAATACCGCGATCACGACTGCCGATGCGATCGTATACAATCTCTTCGTTTCATAATCGGCTCCGGTAACGATCGACTCGATATATACCCCGAAATCCGATACTCCGAAGCTTTGTCCGCATAATCTGCTAAAGAGCGCCAGAACCGCTATCTCAAGCATCCATGCTGTCAGCGAGAAGAGCATCAGTATGCCGTATCTTCCCTTAACGAGCCCGCGGACGTATTCGTACCATTCATTTATGCGTTCAAGCACGGAAAGCGCCATCATCGATCTTTTGGACTCTTTTGAAGTGATTATATATCTGTTCAAAAAATCATACGAAGGCGGAAATATCCTGTACGCCAGCAGCACTACCACAACAAATACGGCAAGAAGCGCCGTCGGCGGTGTGATATTTCTCGAAATAAACATCTGATACGGAAGGAGGATCAGTATGAGCGCCAGCGTATCATAAAACCGGTCAATAAGCACCGAGAAAAACCCTGTCTTAAAGCCATGGGAGATACGGGTAAACACCGCCACCCTGTATATCTCGCCCAGCTTATACGGAATGATCAGATTTACAAGCGTTGTCCGAAGATATGCGGGAACATATCTGTCAAAGGATATCTTCTGATCCATGACCACAAGGTACAGTCTCATCATCTTGATCACGTGAACAAGACAAAATCCCACAAGAACTGCCGCTCCGATCAGTATCCTCATACCGGATATGCCTCATAAGCCTCCACCGGAGACTGTCTGTATTCTCCCTCGATCACCGCGGGATCGCGGTAATAATCCTTTAACATTCCCAGCACTCTGACTGCCTGGCTTGCCATTTTGACATTGGATACCTGGTCATCCTCCCTCCAGCTTATCGGGTAGAACTTGATATCATGTCCGTAATACTGTGCCGCAAGTATCATGAGATAGTTGAACATGAGATTGTCGGGGAATTTCTCGTAGAACTTCGATCTGAGCATGCTGACACTGTACATATTCAGCCCGGATCCCAGATCGTATATCCTCTTACGGGTCACCATTGCAAAGAGCAGATTGTATACAATATTACCGAATGTCCTGAACCGTGAATAGCCTTCAAGCTTAGATCCTCTCATAAACCTCGCGCCGAGTATACAGTCATGCTTCCTGTAGTAGCCTTTCCCGAGCACCGGAATAAAGTCGGAAAGGCTTCCCTGATCATCACCGTGAAGAACTATGACATAATCATAACCGTGCTCAATGGCGTAGGAGAACGCAACCTTGTGGGATCCTCCGAGTCCGTAGTTCTCACGGTTTCTCAGCAGCGTGATCGGAAGCGATGCATGCGCGCGCATGAAAGACAGCACTGCCTCCTCGGTCCCGTCCGTGCTTTGATTGTTAACGACTATGACCTTTGAAATGAAGGCCATCTCCGCAGGACCTAACTGTTCCAGAACTCTTACTATCTGCTTTTCGCAGTTATATACCGGTATAAACAACAATATTTTCTCATTCTGCATATATAGCCCTCCTTATTGAGCATCCTTCTCCTGACCGTCAGTACATTTCATCTATGTTGATCTCGGACAGCGGGATCCTTTCATCCTTCTCCTGTGAATCCTCGTCCACACCGTCGGGAATGATATATTCGCCTTCCCTGTAGTCATATATGATCTTTTCGACATTATGCTCTTCAAAATATGCAACGGCCTTGGCAGACTCGATACCTACAAGGTTAAGCACATGCTGGTTATAATGATACTGATCCCGCATATACTCGGTACTGATCCTGGACAGGACCGTCGTGGCAAGCGCATAATAATCGCTTTCTGCGCAGATCTGTTTCTGGATATTTATTATATCCAGAAATATGTCCCTGTAATCTATCGTCCTTCCCGGAACGATAATAAATACCTTCCTGACTCCTCCGATGAAGAGCGGCCGCATTATAATGTCAAGGTCGGCTCTGTATACTTCGGGATCCGTTCCCTTTATCCCGTCGGATTCCCCGTGAAGCCAAAGGGCGTACATATGTCCGATGTTATATCCGTTGTTCCTAAGATATGACACGGTCGTATCAAAACGCCTGCCGATATCAGCCGTTACTCCCGGCAGCATCCACGTATCCATATCCGTTGCACCCATGGACATTGAAACCGCTATTACCCTTCTTCCGGTCTCCTGATGATACTCATTGACAAACGCCGACACAAGCGATCCCTTCTTGGCGCCCGGATACTCATTCAATCCCCCGGGGCTGTTCTCATTGATTCCAAAAGGCTCTGTTATGGGATATAACCTCGTCGGATCGGATACCGCGCGAAACTCCATCCCTGCCTCTTCAGGCACATAAGGCGCCAGAGATGCATCTCCTGCGGCTCCCGACATATTGGACTGTCCCATGAAAAAGATCAGATCAACGTCCATCCCGTTGTCAGATCCTTCCTCTTCCCCGTCATCATCTTCCGCCTCTTCCTGAGGGGGAGTCGTCTCGCCGGAAAAGGTATCTCCCAGTCCGTCCGTATAGTCATTGTCGGCATCCGTAGCCGCTTCCGGCTCTTCCGTCATTACAGGAGCTGCCTCCTCACTGCTATCCGGCACCGCTGCCGTCTCCCCTGCGCCATCACAAGCGCCAAGCAGAAGAATGGCGACAAGTGCCGCCGGAATTACTTTGATAAGTCCGTGTATTCTCATTTCTTTTCCAGTGTCATCTTTCTGCTGATAAAGTTGTATACCATGACTATCCCCGTTGCAGCCATCTTGACAACAGCGGTTATTACCGAAGGATAATCCGCCACAAGCTTCGGAACAGCCATGTCGCATATTATAACGCCAAAGTACAATATCAGCTCATTTATTCCCAGTCCTATAAGCGACAGCAGGGCAAATATCATGAATTCCTTCCTGCGGTCGATATCATCTCTGCGTTCAAATACATATTTCATGCTCATGAAGTAGTTAAATATCAGGGATATGCAGAACCCGAACAGCCCGCCGACCGTCGCTGCCGTTGCGACCTGCATTCCGGCCGAACGGCATATTGCCGACACGATGAGCGTGATGATAAAATCTATCAGGAACGAAAGCCCCCCGACTACTCCGAATTTGAGTATCTGCGCGATCAGCTTTTTCCATTTTGGCTTTCCGGTAGTTTCATTGTTATCCATTTTGTCCGACTCCACATCTTTCTTTACGCACGCCTGACACCGCCATATATGTAAGTGCGATCGTAAACGCATAGTACAGTATGCCGACGCATATCCTTGAAACAGTGTTTTCGTTAAAGATCCTGAGTACGAAATACACGCATATTATAACAGTCATATATGCTGCTGTCCCGGCCGGTCTGTACCTGTCAGCATCTGCCCCTTTATCGAGGAACATGGCGGATGCCGCCGACAGAACAAAGAAATCATATGTTCTGTGATAGGTCAGTATGAGCGACCAGAAAACAAGCAGAGCAAATATTATGCACTCTCTGTCCTTTGGCATAATAACGGTTATCACCACGAGCAGTATGACTATAATAAAGGCGGCTGCATATGAAAACGGGCTCTTCAGAATGACTCCGAGATCTATCCCGCCCTCGGCGGCAAGTCTCGAGGCCACTTCAAGCGGCGCCTTTATCATATACAGGAAGCTCTTATCGAAAATTGCGGCAAACACTCCGGTTAGAACAACATGCACCGCAATTGACATCGCAAGCTCTTTATACCTTTTTCTATACAGAAAATACAGCGCGAGCACTCCGGTAAGCGTATACTTGAAATACGATACGGCAAGAGATCCCGCGATCAGAAGGCTGTTTGATACGCTCCCGTCCCTGTCGTATCTGTCTGTACAGACCGCCAGCATAAAGAAGAAGAACGCAAACAGCGTATGCTGCCCTACACCGAGCTGGTTCCTGTACGGTGTTCCCGCAAGCATCAGAAGAACGATCAGGGCATATTCGTAAATGCCCGCATCTTCAAAAAAAGTCCTGCGGAGCATGATGATAATACCTGCCGTAAATGCAAGGTTAAACACCAGCCAGATGATCTTTGCCGTCTGAGGCGCGAAGATCGTCATCGGAAACAGCAGCAGGAGCAATGACGGAAACTGGTTGGCCTCCATTGTCTGCGTAAGCCCCCTGTCGGTAAACATCCTGTAGAAGGCGGCAAGTTCCGGCGATACGGTGTCGTCTATTTCCGGAAGATACGACAGCTCATAGGGATCCAGTCCCATGGCAAGCGCTTTCGCGGCATCCCACTGAAAATCCTGTGAATACTCCAGAGCGTTCCTCGCGCCCTGATATACCGAAACCGCGGCAGCAAGAGCCAGAACCGCAAGGAGTGCGTATCTTATAAAGCTGTTATCCTTCCAGTGCCTTAACGACTGCATCTTTAAAACTCTCAAGCTTCCTGTTCGCATCCTCCAGATCATTGCCCTTTATACCCATGTAGAACTTGATCTTGGGCTCGGTACCCGAAGGTCTGGCGCAGCACCAGCTGTCATTTTCAATGTCAAAATACAGAACATTCGACTTCGGAAGGTGCGTGGGTGTTACTTCTCCCGTTGCAAGATCCGTGACCGTATCCTTCTCGTAATCCCTGAACTTTTGTACTTTCAAACCGTCAAACTCTTTGGGAGGATTGCTGCGGAGCCTGTCCATCATATCCTTTATCTGCTGCGCTCCGTCGATACCCTTAAGCGTTATCGTATGAATGCCCTCCATATAATAGCCGTAGCGCTCGTATATCTTCAGCATCTGATCCCATACGGTAATGCCGTTGTATTTGCACCATGCCGCAACCTCGCACAGACACATTACCGCTACTACCGCGTCTTTGTCCCTCGCGTGCGTTCCCGCAAGGCAGCCGTAGCTTTCCTCGAGTCCGAAGACATATTCGTGATCGTGATTCTGCTCAAAAAGCTTGATCTGCTCACCGATATACTTGAACCCGGTAAGGACCTCGATAAGCTTTACATCATATGCTTTTGTAATGGCATCCGCAAGATTGGTCGTAACTATGGTCTTGATAAGCGCTCCGTTTGCGGGAAGCGTGCCGGATGCCTTTCTTTCGCGAAGGATATATTCCGCTATCAGCATTCCCGACATATTGCCCGTGAACGGGATATATTCGCCCGTTGCCGAATCCTTTGCGTATATCCCCAGTCTGTCGGCATCAGGATCGGTAGCGAGCACAATGTCCGCGTCTTTTTCCCGTGCAAGCTTCAGGGCAAGCGTAAAGGCTTTGGGATCTTCGGGATTGGGATATTCAAGCGTTGTAAAATCAGGATCAGGGAGCTCCTGTTCCGGAACAACGTATACGTGCTTAAATCCGAGCTCCGACAATATCCTTCTTACCGGGATATTACCTGTTCCGTGCAGCGGGGTATATACTATCCTTATGGAATCCGCAACGGCGCTTATGATCTCGGGATGAATGATCTGCTTCTTGAGCTCGGCCATATACTTGTCGTCTATCTCGCTTCCGATCACATTATACAGGTGATCCGCTATGGCTTCTTCCTTGCTTATCGTCTTAACATCATTGTAGTCGCTTACCGCCGCCACTTCTCCTATGATATCCTTATCTCTCGGGGAAGTGATCTGGGCTCCGTCCTCCCAGTATACCTTGTAGCCGTTGTATTCCGGAGGATTATGGCTCGCGGTTATGACGATCCCTGCCGTACATCCGAGCGTTCTAAGGGCAAACGACAGCTCCGGCGTCGGTCTTAGGCTTTCAAATACATATGCCTTTATCCCGTTTGCGGCAAGGCACAGCGCTGCCTCATCGGCAAACTCCGGGGACATTCTCCTTGAATCGTAAGCTATCGCAACGCCCTTATCAGCAGCGTTCATCTTCGTAATATAGTTTGCCAGCCCCTGTGTGGCACGCCTTACCGTGTATATATTCATTCTGTTCGTTCCGGCACCGATGATACCGCGCAGTCCGCCCGTCCCGAACTCAAGATCCTTGTAAAATCTCTCCTTGATCTCATCGTCGTTGCCTCTTATCGCTTCAAGCTCGGCCTTTGTGGAATCGTCAAAGTACGCGTCCTCACACCAGTAACGATACTGCTCCATATAACTCATATCCATTCCTCCTTTTACATTTTCCATAATGTTTATCCAACCATGCTCTTTTTGTTCCCCGCAAGGACAAAATTGGAGTAATCCAGTGAAAAGTTCGGATTGAAGTACGGATCTCCGGCTTCAAGCTCTGCTTTCCACCTGTCCCTGAACAGATCGCACTCCCTGTTATATCTTTCGGCGTTTTGTGTACTCGCCGCGTCCGTAACATCCGTTCCCCGGGATGCAGATTCATAGTGAAAGAGTTCGGCGAACGGGGTAAATACGTTAAGAAGCCCCCGCTTTCGAAGCTTCAGGCACAGATCCACATCGTTGAGCGCAACCGCGAGATCCTCCGATAGCCCGCCCACATCATCAAACAGCGCCTTTTGGACCATAAGACATGCTCCGGTGACCGCCGAGACATTCTGGGCATAGCACAGCCTTCCCATATATCCGAGGTTTTCTTTGGCCATTTTATAATGGGAATGGCCCGCAGTCCTGTGAGCGCCCATTCCGAGCACGATACCTGCATGCTGGATAGTATAATCGGGATAATACAGCATGCATCCCACTGCACCGACGTCATCCCTTTGCGCATACATGAGCAATTCCTCGAGCCAGCTGCGCGTAATGACCTCGGTATCATTGTTAAGAAGCACGAGATACTCTCCCCGTGCATATCCTGCTCCGAAATTGTTGATTGCGGAATAATTGAACTCACCCTCATATTCCACAACTCTTATCTTCGGATGCATTCCGATCGCTTCATAGTATTGGCGGATCTCGTCGGTTACGGAATTGTTCTCCACTACGATGATCTCGTAATTATCGTAAGAGGTTCTGTCTGTTACGGATTCTATGCATCTTCGAAGATCTTCCGTATGATCCTTGTTCGGAATGATTATGGAAACAAGCGGATTAGCGGTCAATGCATATCTTATCCGGAATATAGTCTCAAATGCCCTCGAACTTTCGATCTTATATCCGGAGAATCCGCAGGCAGTCAGGTGCGCCGCCACAGCGCCCTTTGCCGCATCTATCGCATAGCTTTTCGCATTAATGTCGGAGGCAACGCTTCCCGCATGCGAGCGCCAATAGTACAGTATCTGCGGCACATGTACGATATTCTTCGCGGCTCTTGTAAGCCTTAATATCATATCGTGATCCTGGCTTCCGTCGTACTCGGGGCGGAATGTTCCGCATTCCTTCACGAGTTCTCTCGAAAATACTGAAAAATGGCATATATAGTTATTTGCGCGCAGATTATCCGGGGCAAAGTCCGGCTTGAAATGCATTGTTATCATATGGTCGATCGACCTGCCGGAAAAAGTCGCCTCATCACAGTATATGTAGTCGGCACCTTTGTCGCATATGACTTTCATATATTCATATAAGGCGGTCGGATGAAGAACATCGTCATGATCGAACAATCCGATATAATCACCCTTTGCCATCTCAAAACACTTATTGGTGTTGCCCGATATCCCGAGATTGGACGCGAGCCTTTCATACTTGATCCTCGCGTCGCCGTACCCCCTGACGACCTGCTCCACGTATGCATGCTCCTCATCGGAACCGTCCGCAAGACACAGTTCCCAGTTTGAATAGGTCTGGGCAGCGACAGAATCTATCATTTCACGCAGGAAAGGTTCCGGGGTGTTGTAGAGAGGAACAAGTATCGAAAACAGTATATTCCTCGGAAATACGGTCATTGCCTGCCGCTGTGCCTCTTCGGGCGAGGGCATGGAAAGGGTTCCGTAACTCTTGTAAGCGCGTCTTTCTATTATCTTGCTTTCGATCTTCTTTTTGAGATTTGAGATACTGCCGTATCTTTTGATCCGGATGAACAGATTCTTGGTATGGCTCCAGGCGAGCCTGAACGGGTATACCATTTTCCAGATGAGCGAATTGCGGAGCTTATCCATCTTGTAGTTAAGATCCGCCACCGCAGCTTCGGCATCCACAAGCTTTTCCGTCAGATCCGCACATTTTAAACGTTCCTTCTCGTACAGATCTTTATAGTATTCACTCGTCCTTAACAATTCCTCTTCGCGGTTCATATATATCACCCAGAGCAACCCTGCTGCTCTTCAGTCCTGTAGTTTTTCGAAGCAGCACACCTATCCTGTACCTTCGGTGGGGATCAAGTGCACTGAACGGGATCCTGCATACAAACCCTGCAAGATCAACATTTATCTCATCAGGGAACACTTCGCTTATGTCGCTTCTGTATTTTGGACAGACCGATGCGATAATGCAGTCCTTCTGCTGTGTATCGTATTCATCAAGCGGGATGAGTACAATGAACTTTCTGACAAGAGCGTTATCCCACGAACGGTACAGGCCCCAGCCTTCGATCACATAGGCGTCTTCGGCATCCGGTGCGATCGCCCTTTCAACAGAGCACATGTCTATCGACATCATTGCTTTATCCGACCTCTTACCCGGCACTCTGGGAAGTTCTTTTGTCTTGTTGCGCCGGTCGGTGATCTGATATTCGCAGACTGCGCCTGATCTTATATCGATAGTGTCCTCATCGAGCATATAACCGTAAAACGGATCCGGGCGCTCTGTCATCCACGGATGCAGGCTGTACAGCACCTGCCTCTCTTCGCGAAGTCTGTCCGACTTCTCGTCGCTTAACCCGTCGGCTCCCCTTGCAAGAGATTCATGGTGTGTCATCGCACATTCATTGTTGACAACATTATAGTAACCGTTCTCCAGAAGTCTTGCGCACAGATCCACGTCATTATAGCCGACCTTTATTTTATCATAAAAACCGCCTGCTTGATAGTATTTTTCCCTGTTTACCATCAGGCATGCGCCGGTTACCGCAAGCACATTCCATGCGAACCGGTTTCTGCAATAATACCTCACCTTTGCGTCGGACATACCGGCCAGCTTGTGGGTCGGTCCTCGGTTGATATTCATCACCCCTATATGCTGGATCGTGATATCATCCGGATAGAGAAGCTTGCAGCCGACCGCTCCGACATAGCTTCTGGCTGCATATATGAGAAGTTTTTCCAGAAAATCATCCGTTATCACATCAACGTCATCATTCATAAACAGAAGATACTTCCCCTTTGCCGATGCGGCTCCGAGGTTGCACATGGCCGAATAGTTGAATTCCCGGGGTTCATAGATATATGTGCCCTTCCCTCCCGGGAGCTGGGTGACATATTTTTCCGTAACGTCCCGGTTCTCATCGCTGCTGCCGTTATCCACTACGATGATCTCATACGGCACCTTTCCGGCATTTATCCTTATATTCCTTATACATTCCTTCAGTATCCTTGGCTGATCCTTGGACGGTATGATGATCGAGACAAGAGGCCCTTCCTTGGGGGCAGCCGGTATAACATTTATCCCGCGTCTCTTTTCTGCTGCCTCCCTGCAGAGTATGTACCCCGGCCTGTTATACTGCTCATACAGAGCCTCATATATCTGCTCATCGGTTATTTCGTACACATCTTTTGTAAGCGCCGAAAGGTCGCGGTGATACAGTATCTGCGGAACATGGGCGACACTTTGCGCACGCTCAAGAGCACGCAGCAGAAAATCACGGCACCGCACGTTATCCCCTATCTCCGGGGAGCGCTTCATGGCCGGAACTAGTCTGGCAAAGTGCGTTCTGATCGCAAAGCATGTTTCAATATAGGGAAATGATACGACAGTATCGGGCGAATAGTCCGGTTTTCTCCACGGTGTACGAAGTACGCGTATCCTGGCGTTAATGTCACTGATATCGGCGGTAGTATCCGTTATATAATCCTCATCGGGATAGATAACATCTGCGCCGTTTCCGCCTGCCAGCAGGCGTCTTACCATGTCGGGCTCGCACACTCCGCTCCGGTTTACGAAGATCACATAGTCTTCGGTAATACCTTCAAAATTGAGTATATTGACATTGTCATCGGGAAACAGGATTATCCTGCCCGATGGCGCGGCATCGCCGGATTCGTCTTCTGCCGCATCACTCATATAGACCAGTTCGTATGCGTATGGCATGGTCTGCCTGAAGCGTTCCTGCCTATACGCAAGCAGTTGATTTTCTCTTGAAGACCTCATGTTCACACTGATCACCTAAGATCGGCCAGATCGGCTCTTACATAACCTTCGGGCAATGTATCCTCTTTAATGATCCCGAGCTTTCTCTTGGAACGGTACGAAAATGTCTGCTTTTCCTCAACCGCCCGCTCTGTTTCCCGTTTTAATACATTCAGGATATCCTCATAGAACGGATCCTCTATCATCGAGACCAGGTATCCCACTTCGAGCGACTTGGCATTTTGCGGAATGCCTTCGAGGATGATCTGTGCATCGTTCGTATCAAACAGGAACGTACCGCTTGATATCTCATAACCGTTTACGATTATCTGCCCGACATCCTGCTTGAAACCATCGTTCAGTGAATAACACAGTTTGTCTATATGAAGCAGGCACGGATACTCGGTCGGATCTATCCTGAGCGAATTGATATACCGCTCAAACGGAATATTCATCGATACATGCCCGTTGTCGACATGACCTATTATTCCCAGCTGGTTATCGGACATGAACGTGTTGCCTCTGGAAAAATATATCTTGGGGGTGTCGAGATTTCGAAGATACGATCCTATCTTAACGATATTATCTATCCTGATCGTAGTCGTCGGCATCAGAACCTGCATGACTTCGAGCGATGCAGCGCCGCCTATTATATATACCTGGAAGGAATGCTCCATTTCACTGAAAAGCATCCGTTCGCCTATATCTATGCCGCACAGGCTGTACACATCCATTCCTTTTCTGGACAGATACAGCGAAAACCCGTCATCCGTCCGGTTACGGAAATGATAATACAGTGCCCTGTATATCACAAACCGGATCGGAATGGGAAAATCCCATACCCATTCGTAGTCAAGAACGTTCCACGTTCCGTTTTCAAGCTCTGTTCTGTCCAGGACTATATTCGAGAAGATCATATCGAAATTGCACGGATTGAGGGCGGAATATCTCTTTTTGAACTCTCTCTTGCCGAATACCTCATCAAATCCGACCGACCGCCGGAATTCAGTAACACCGGCTAATCCTTCAAGCTTCCTGCAGTACTCCAATATCACCGATTCCATTTGCGGGTAGCATCCCCGGGATTCAAGCTCATTGAGATAATCGTCAAGCGTTATCCCGGACATATAGTCAAATCTGACCGAATCCTTTGCCTTGGATGCGACTCCGGCCAGTGCCACTCCTCTTTCCCGTCCTTTCTGCAGATAGCACTTTACAGGCGCAAGCCCGGTTTTTCCGAACTGTTCCTCCAGCCGGGAGTAATTGGCGCTCAGCTTGTCTACGTGCGCATTGGCATGCGTTGAAAGCGCTGCCTTGAATACCCTGTATTCTCCCTCCGGATTCCTGTCTATCAGAGTGCATACCCTGTATTCTTCCATACGCTCATTGCCGTATTTGGCAAATATCGGAAGGTTCATATCCTTCTGCCAGTCCTGCGCGACAGATGCGAGAACGATAAATGAATTCGAATAATCCGGAAAACGGCCTTCTTCTATCATGGAATCGAACGCTTTTGTTTCGTCGAACAGAACGAGCCTGTCATCATCAAAGTTACGGATATTGGTGTCCAGGTCTCCGATACCCGGAAGCTTTTCGTCCGAATATATTGTATGCGGCAGCTTGTAATCGGGATAGGGATAATAGAACCTGCTGTTTTTGTATCCGGTCGCTTCAAGCAGATCTTCAAGGCGCCGCTTTGAAAATGTTCTGACCTTCGAATCGGAAGAATAACCTTCTATCCCCCCGAAATAAACACCGAGGTGATCCTCCTTGCATCCGGCGAAATACTTCATTCCCAAACGGTTCTCTATCGCTATTACGATCTTTCCGCCGGGCTTAAGATGGCTTTTCAGTTTCTCCAGAAGCGCGGTATACGGTCTTTCGTCGTTAATATACGATCCGGCATACTCGAGCACGCCGATGAGCGTTATGTAGTCATACTTTTCGGTCAATCCTTTTTCTATATCCTCAAAGTTACCGACCATGATTGTCACATTGTCATACTCTTTATTTCTGTATGCGTTGATGAGACTCCTCTTTCTGGACAGTTCAACACACGTCACGCTCTTTGCAAGCCTTGCAAGGGCTCCCGTAACGGCGCCGCATCCGCTCCCGATCTCAAGCACGCTGTCGGATTCCTTTATCGGGATCCAGCTGATGACATTTTCCCTTATGTAGGACAGATGGTACATTACCGACCACGATCTTGTCTCCTGGATATAATGCTCATACTCAAGGGATGTATGATTTTTGACAAAATCAAGAAGCCTGTCCTCGGCAGCACCCTCGCTGTACAGATCCTCTCCGTTGTAATATGTGTAATCAACGACCACGCTTCCGATGCGGTCAGGATTCATATAAGACATACCCGCTCCTATACTTTACTTACCGTAACGATCGAATTCATATCGTAAAACCCGGTAGTATTCTTTGATGAGATAACTGTAAGATTGAATACGTCATACAGCCTGTGGTAAACGGTAAAATTCCCTTCCCTGTATCCGACGCATCCGAGTGAAATAAGGTATTCGCCGCCCTGGAGCGACATATTCTGCGTAAAAGTAACTATATATTCACTCCCGGCTTCGCACACTCCGGTAGTGATCTTTTCAAACATCGTATTCGTACCGGTGATCTCGGTACCCTGCATGTTTTTGAACGAAAGTGCAAATATCGGATCCTGTATCGTTTCGAAGAATCGTATCTTGACCCTGACGGTGAATTCATCACCTTTGATTATCGTATTCGTGATGGTTCCGCTGTTGTCGTATGTACAGTAATCCTCAAATTCGGCAAGCCCGCTTCCGTATGCATCCACGTTCGGATTGAGCTGCATAAGGTCTTTCCACTTCGATCCGGCGGACAGTTCGGAGCTTTTATCGACATCGACCGCCCGGTCGAGCTGCCCGACAAGAACCTTCTTGTACATATCTATGATCTCTTTCGGGTCGCCCTCGCCGATCTTGTGTCCCTTTTCAAGCAGGATGACCCTGTCGCAGTATTTGCTGATGCTTCCGAGATCATGACTGACAAACAGTATCGTCTTGCCCTGTTTCTTGAAATCCTCGAATTTTCTGTAGCATTTGTTCTGGAAAAAGACATCCCCGACGGACAGGGCTTCATCAACTATGAGTATTTCGGGATCGATATTGATGGCAACCGCAAACGCCAGACGCACAAACATACCGCTTGAATATGTCTTGACCTTCTGGTATACAAAATCGCCTATATCAGCGAACTCAAGGATCGAATCCAGCCTGCTGTCAATCTCCTTTTCCGAAAAACCGAGCATAGTGCCGTTTAAGTATATGTTTTCTATCCCGGTAAACTCCATATTAAACCCGGCGCCGAGCTCAAGAAGCGCCGAGATCCGCCCGTTTATCTCCAGATCCCCTGCCGACGGACTGAGAACCCCGGTTATGATCTTGAGAATGGTTGATTTTCCGGAACCGTTTGTTCCTATTATTCCGACGGTTTCCCCCTTGTATACCTCAAAGCTTACGTCATCGAGGGCGTAGTGCTCCCGGCAGTGGATGTTCTTTCCCATGTGGAAGGCTTCCTTGAGCCTGTCACGGTTCCGGTCATAGAGCTTATAGACCTTGGATATGTGATCCACCTTTATCGCGATCTCGTCGGATATCTTTTCCGATCTGACATGATCGGTATGCATCATGCCGCTATTCGGTTGTTCAATCTGTTCCAGAAAATCACCCATGTCATTCCTTACAGTACATCCGCAAAATGCACTTTCAAACGCTTAAATATGATGGCTCCGAACGCAAACACGCACATGGTCAGTATCCAGAAATACGCCGTGGAGTAGAAGTTCTCCCAGAACCATATCTTGTCGATCAGCGAATCACGGTAGCCTTCAACGATGTAGTTCATCGGATTCAGCTTGAATATAATACGAAGGCGCGGGGACAGCGTCGAAATATTCCACAGAATCGGGGTCGCCCATATACCGACCTGAAGCGCAATGGATATGATCTGTCCCAGATCGCGGAAAAATATTATTATCGAACAGGTGATGTAACATAATCCCAGCACAAATATAAACATGCACGCGCTGTAGTATATAAGCTGCAATGTATACAGATCGGGATAGTAGCCGTAACAGGTAAACAATAAGATCGTAAACAGTATAAAGAATGCGTGAACAAACAGTGCCGATATTATCTTGATTATCGGAAGGATACTGATCTTGAAAACAACCTTTTTGACAAGATAATTGTACTCGAGAAGAGCGTTGGTCCCGTTTGAGAGCGCCTCCGAGAAGAAAAACCACGGAACGATACCGGCAATAAGCCACAGTATATACGGTACCTCTATATCACCTTTGACGGCAACCGCTCTCGTCGGCAGCGCTACCGTAAACACAAACCAGTACAGCAGTACGGTAATGACCGGCTGGACAAACGCCCAGACTATCCCCAGATAAGATCCCGCATACCTTGTCTTAAAATCATTCTTTGCAAGCTTCCATATAAGCTGCCGGTTTTGAAACAGCTCTACGGGAAGGATAACAATCTTGTCATATTTGAATATGAATACAATATATACAGCAATAAGAATAACGCAGGAAATGATCTTTTTGATCATTTCCTCGTTAGGATTTGCAAACGGATTATGATGAAAGATGATATAGAATAAAAGCGCTGCGATCACCGCAGTAACAATTGCGATGACCGTTTTCTTTTTTGTCATTTAAGCTCCTTGAGAGTAGGCCACTTCTTGTCCTTATCCGAAAAGATCAGTTCCATCCCGTCATCTGTGGGCCATTCGATCCCGATATCGGGATCATTGTAGATGATCCCGCCCTCATCATTGGGATGATACAGTTCGGTGCATTTATATGTGAACTCGGCATAGTCCGAAAGCACGAGGAATCCGTGTGCAAAATGCTTCGGTATAAAAAACATTTTCTTGTTTTCCTCGGATAATCGTACCCCGTACCATTTCCCGTATGTTGCGGAATCCCTGCGCATATCCACGGCTACATCGAATACTTCGCCTCTGATAACCCGTACAAGCTTGTCCTGCGGGTAATTGATCTGAAAATGAAGTCCTCTTATCACTCCCCTTTTTGACGCCGACTGGTTGTCCTGAACAAACTCGCAGTCGATCCCGGCTTCTCTGAAATCCGCTATATTGTATGTCTCCATAAAATATCCGCGATTGTCCCCGAATACCGTGGGGGTGATTGTATACAGACCGTCTATCGGCGTGGTTTCAACTATGATCTTTCCCATTAATCCTCCTTAATACTTCAGATAACTCTTATTCATGTCAACATTTCCGCTGATACCGTTAACGCTTCCCTTGGACGTATACTGCCAGATGTCATAGCGTCCGCTGTATGTGGGACCGTTTGCGTTATACTGTGCCAGCCATATCTTGCATGAAAGCGATGACGTATTGATCTTCTCCGTCAGCCATGTCTTGTTCGCATACAGCCCCGGCGTATATCCGGCGGATGCGATAGTCTGGCAGAAAGCCTTGATATTGGCGGTTCTTTCTGATGCCGACAATGAGTTGTAGCCCGGTCTCGATGATGACTCGACATCCAGGAATACCGGATAATTCAATCCATACCCGCTGCACAGAGCCGCGCACATACTTGCTTCCTCGACCGCCTCGGCCTCCGAAAGCGCCGTGGAGAAGAAATATACCCCGACCTTAAGCCCCGCACTCTTGGCGCCCTTGATATGGCTCTTGAAGTACGGATCCTCGATAAGTGCGCCGGTCGATGCTCCGCGGTATCCGCATCTGATTATTACAAAATCAATCCCCGAAGACTTCACGGAACTCCAGTTGATACTCGGCTGATATTTGGAAACATCTATTCCGAGAACACCTGACCCGTTGTCAAGCGAGCCGTCCGAATTGAACGTATAGGAGACTCCGCCGATAATCTGGGTGCCGGTAACCTTCTCGTGATCCTTGGTGTAATAATATGTTTTGCCGTCTATATTCTGCCAGCCGGTGTATACATAGCCGACCTCTTTTCTGTAGAAGGTCGAGAAATTATTGTAGTCGGCATATTTTGCCAGTCTGTACGCTCCGTTATCATATACATACAGAGGGTTCTTCGCAGAGTCATATAGCTGTGCTTCGGGCTTGTATGTATCTGCCGGTATCACCGTAGGAGTTGGCGTCGGTGTCGGCGTCGGGGTAAGGGTTGGCGTCGGTGTCGATGTAGGCGTCGGCGTTGGTGTCGGCGTTGGTGTCGGCGTCGCAGTCGCTGTCGGAACCGGAGTCGGTGTCGGTGTCTCCACCGGGGTCGGTTCTTCCGTAGGTGTCGGTGTATCCGTGGGGGTCGGTTCTTCCGTAGGTGTCGGCGTCTCCGTAGGTGTCGGATCATCATCGGCAACCATCCTGATCCCGATGCCCGCAATTACATTTTCCGAGCCGGTTCTGACAGAATCCGAGAGCTTATGAATGGCACTTATCAGCCGATCTCCAGCCGAAGCGATCACTTCGGTCTTGCTAATATCTACCGTTGCCTCAACATAGGTCTCTCCGTTTTCTTCCCTTGAGGATTCAACAAACTCTACCGTATCCGCCGGCGCTGTTCCGACCTCGACATCGGCCGCTTTGTTGCCATTGTCCTCGGCAGCGGCGTTAACCTCGCTCTCCTTCTTGATCTCGTCCTTGATATTGGCGATAACCTTATATTCTACCTTGGCCTTTACGCTTACCTTCTGACCGACCGTAGGATACACATATCCGCTGAGGGAGTCCGATTCATTTATCGAGACCGAATAATCTCCGGCACTGATGCCGGTAAGGTGGATTATCCCGTCCTCGTCATCATCTTCGTAGCTGCTCTCATTATCCTTGCTGTCAGTTACCGTTATTCCCCATTCCACACCCTTTACAAGTGTATCATCTTCATCGACAAGCTTTACCTTGAGATCCTTCTCAACACTTGTAAGTATAAGCGAGAGTATCTTTCCTTCCGAATCGGTCAGGGGGGATGCAGCATCCTCCATTTCCACATCTTCGGTCAGGTAATCCTCTCCGGAATAGGCAATTGCGGATGCATCGTCGATATAAGCAGGGAGTCCGGTCAAAGCGGTTTCCTTGTTGAGTTCGCCTCTGTACTGCGCATATACGTTCGTAGTCATGACCGAAGTTATGAGTACGACAGCTGCCATTACAACGGCTCCCCACTGGACGGAGGTCATTTTCTTCAGTTTATCTTTGAAGGATTCTTCCTCGGCCGCCTTATCTATTGCTTCATCCGTAACCAAAGCTTCGGGAACGTCATCGTACCGCCAGTTCGCCGATTTCCTGCGAAACTCGGATGGGCCGTCTGTCTTGGTGGGAAGTATCCCCATTTTTCTGTATTTTTCGAGACCCTTTGCGTGTCTGAAAGAATCATTCGCCGGTGCCGGATTCGCTGCAGCCTTTTCGGGTTTTTTCCTGCCGGAGGGTTTGCTCCCGGTTTTGCGCTTCTTCTTCAGTTCCTCGGATCTGATTATGATCTTTTCATCAACGGATTTACGGATTGCCTGTTCACTGTCCTGCTCTTTGGGATTATTCTTTTTCCCGGCGGGCTTTACCTCATAAGCATAAAAAGACTCGACAGCCTCTCTGACGCCGTCCATATCTGATGTGTCGACCTTCAGATCTTCCGATACGATCTGTGATAAAGTCTCATTGACGATTGCGTTTGATTCCGGTTCCGTGTAACTGATCGAACCGATCATTCCCGATGTGTCATCTTCGGCATCAAACTTCTCGGAAAGTTCAACCCAGTTAAACTCCGAACATTCTTCGGCTCCCCTGCCGTCAAATTCATTTTTTTTCATGATCTTCCCCTTATTACATGTCATGCCGCTCTTCGGTTCCCTCTTCCGAAGCGGCGCACCTCTTACAGACCGTTGGCAACGTCCACAAGATACTTCCCGTAGTCCGTTTTGAGCAAAGGCTCTGCAAGCTTTAGCAATTGATCCTTATCAATAAAGTTCCTTCTGTATGCTATTTCCTCTATACAAGATATATACATTCCCTGCCGTTTCTGGAACGCCCGTACAAAATCCGCCGCGTCAAGCAGGCTTTCGTGATTTCCCGTATCAAGCCAGGCAAAACCGCGTCCGAGCTTTTCAACATAGAGCGCGCCCCGCTCCAGATAGGCATTGTTAACCGATGTTATCTCTATCTCTCCTCTTGCGGAGGGCTTGACTTCCTTTGCTATACGTACAACATCGTTGTCATAGAAATACAGCCCCGGAACGGCGTAATTGGACCTGGGATCCTGCGGCTTCTCTTCGATCGACAGGGCTCTTCCGTCCTCACCTATCTCGACGACCCCGTATTCTCTCGGATCTCTCACATAATAGCCGAAGATCGTTGCGCCCGAATCCCTTGCCGCCACTTCCTTCAGGACCTTCGAAAAGCTCTGTCCGTAGAATATATTGTCTCCAAGGATCAGGGCGACACTGTCGTTTCCTATAAAGTCCTCACCTATTATAAAAGCATCGGCCAATCCTCTCGGCGTTTGCTGCTCGGCATAGGTCATATTAAGACCCAGCTGGCTTCCGTCTCCGAACAGCTCGCGAAATGCCGGCAGATCCCTCGGCGTAGATATTATGAGGATATCCCTGATATTGGACAGCATAAGTATCGAAAGCGGATAATATATCATGGGCTTGTCATATACAGGCATCATCTGTTTTGACATCGCCTTTGTGAGCGGATACAATCTCGTTCCCGACCCGCCCGCGAGAATTATGCCTTTCATTTGTACATTTCCTCGTAATACTTCTGATAGTCGCCGCTCGTTACCTGCCGCATCCATTCGGTGTGTTCGAAATACCAGCGGATAGTAAGCCTGATACCCTCGGCAAACATAGTCTCGGGCTCCCAGCCTATTTCGCTTCTGATTTTGTCGGGGGCAATGGCGTATCTTCTGTCATGACCCTTTCTGTCTTCAACATATGTTATAAGATCATAATTGATATATTTCTGCCTCTTGTCGTCATCGGGAAGCATTTCCTTTATGGTATCTATTATGATCCTGACGATCTCTATGTTCTGTTTTTCGTTGTGTCCGCCGATGTTATACTTTTCCCCGATCCGTCCCTTCTCAAGAACCATGTCTATTGCCTTGGCATGATCCATGACATACAGCCAGTCCCTGACGTTTTTACCGTCGCCGTATACCGGAAGCTTCCTGCCCTCAAGCGCATTATTGATCATAAGAGGTATCAGCTTTTCCGGGAACTGGAAAGGCCCGTAGTTATTGCTGCAATTAGTTATGACCGCCGGAAAACCGTAGGTATCGACATAAGCCTTTACCATGAAGTCCGACGACGCCTTGCTTGCCGAATACGGGCTGTGAGGATCGTAAGGAGTGGTCTCGTAGAAGTATTCCCCTTCATCGGCAAGAGATCCGTACACTTCATCCGTCGATACATGAAGGAATCTTACTCCCTTCCTGAATCCGTCACCGTCCTGCCATGCATTCCTGGCACAGTTAAGCATATTAAGAGTGCCCAGTACATTCGTTCTCGCAAAAACTTCGGGATTGCGTATGCTTCTGTCAACATGTGACTCTGCGGCAAAATGGACCACATAATCTATATCATATTTGTCAAACACAGCGGATATGGCATCGGAATCACATATATCCGCCTTCACGAACGAATATTCCGGACGATCCTCGACATCGGAAAGATTCCCGAGATTACCGGCATAGGTAAGAAGGTCAACGTTTATCACCCTCACATTGTTCCCATATTTGTCCAGAATATAATGTATAAAGTTCGATCCTATGAACCCGGCGCCTCCGGTCACAAGGTATGTTTTCATATCAGTTCCTTCCATTTGAACATAATCATTTGTAAGCATAACATAAATGCCCCCGAAAGACAACCTTTCGAAGGCATTTATGTTAACATAATATACCAGAAGGGGGCTGCGAGCCGATCCGGCTCTTTATGACCCTGCTTCATCGAAGAACCGAACAGGCTTCATTACCAACAACTGATCCATACACTTGTCGCAAACATTCCCGTTATCATCATAGACCGGATGCACCATGATCTCGGCCTGCTCGTCCGGCGGCATATTGGCGATATACGGCTCAAATGCCGCATAATCCCGGGCAGAACCGAAATAGCGCGGTCTGCCGTTGCAAAACCGCCTGATTGAGGCATTCAGCATCGCCTTATACAGGTGCATGAGGGGATTGCCTCCCCTGTACATATTTCTTCCCAGGCGGACCGACGTGACCGGATAGTCCTTCAAGACCTTCTGTAATACACTCCATACGGACGGATCTGTATGGACATGATGATGCGAGTCAATATGCCACAGCGTTCCTCCGAGCTTTCCGTATTCATCAAGCTGGGCCCGAAGCTCCTTCCCGATATTATCCCTTGTATCCTTCGGGAGAAAAAATCGCGTCTTAAGGCATCCGGCAAACTCTGCCGTATATTCGCCGTTTTGACCGCACATCAGCCTGTCGGCTGCCATTTCGCGGGTAAGCGGTTTTCCGGATGTAAGATTAAGATGAAGTCCGACCTTATCTGCAAATCCTCTCTTACGCGCAATCTCCATTGCACCAGCAGCATCGGGCATATTCACCATAAGCGTCGTTCTGTCAACAAGTCCTTTTTCAAACGCCTCAGCTATTGCAGCATTTACTTCTTCGCTTATCCCGAAGTCGTCCGCATTGACTATAAGCGCCAATATCTGTACCCCGCTTCCGTAACTTCGTTGTTATCAAGTATACCCTTAATATCTATTATTACCTTCTCACTGTTGTCGCCCGGCTTAAAGAAGGAATCCCATTCCTTGAGCGACCTGTTCTTATAGCCCTCATGCGCTACCGCAAGTACGATGCAATCGGCATCATATGAGTTCTTCTCGCTGTCAAGATCATATCCGTATCCGCGTTTTACCTCCTGCGGATCTGCCCACGTGTCCACAAGGTGCGGCTTTATCTCATACTGCTCAAGATAGCGGAGTATCTCCATTATCTTGGAATTACGGACATCGGGACAGTTTTCCTTGAATGTTGCTCCGAAGAACACGATCTTGGCATCCCTGACCCTCTTGCCGGCAAGTACAAGCTGCTTTACTATCTGCTCTCCGACGTAATTGGGCATATCATCATTGATCTGCCTTCCGGCGGATATTATCCTCGAGTGATATCCGAGCCTTTCGGCCTCGTATACAAAATAATACGGATCCACGCCGATGCAGTGCCCTCCGACAAGCCCCGGACGGAATCCCAATGCATTCCACTTCGTATTCATGGCATCGATGACCTCGTTCGTATCAATGCCCATCTTGTCAAATGCCATCGCCAGCTCGTTGATGAATGCGATATTGATATCTCTTTGGGAATTCTCGACTACCTTTGCCGCCTCGGCAACCTTTATGCTGCCTGCCCTGTGCACTCCCGCTTCTATCACGAGCTCATAGACGTTCGCGATCTCCTCAAGTGTGTCGGCATCCATTCCCGATACTATCTTTTTGATGTTTTCAAGACGATGTACCTTGTCGCCGGGATTGATCCTTTCCGGTGAATAGCCGACCTTGAAATCAACTCCGCATTTTAAGCCCGATTCCCTTTCGAGTATAGGCACGCATATATCCTCCGTAACACCCGGATACACTGTCGATTCATACACGACTATCGATCCTTTTGTAAGATTGCGTCCCAGTATCTCACTTGCGGACTCAACCGGATACAGATCGGGAGTTTTGTCCTGATTGATCGGTGTCGGAACCGCAACTATATGGAATCTGGCTCCCTTAAGATCCGACGGATCGGATGTGAACTCAACCGTAGTCTTGGAGATCGCATCATCACCGACCTCCTTGGTAGCATCCTTACCGGCCTTATATGCGGCAATCTTCTCCTTGTTCAGATCAAATCCGATCACCTTTGCCTTTTTGGCAAAAGCAACTGCTATCGGCATTCCCACATAGCCAAGACCGACAAGAGCTATCTTTTCCTTCTGGTTCCTGATATCTTCATACAGACTCATATTATCCAATATTCTCCTGTTTTTTTATAGAATTCTGCAATGTCACCGTATATACTACCACATGAGCGGATGATTTTCCATTCCGCTCAATCTGCCGCCTTAACTCCGGCTTTTTTGCGCGGCTTTTTCTCCTTCCTGCTGCCGGTATCATCGCTGCGCTTGTGAATGATCATAAAGAATGTGGGCAGAAGCAGAAGAGTAAGCGTCGTTGAAGCAAGGAGTCCTCCGCATATGACAAGAGCCATTCCCTGCATCAGCTTGCCGTTCCTGCCGATACCGAGCGCCATGGGGATCATTGACAGTATTGTTGTAAGCGTCGTCATAAGTATCGGACGGAGTCTTGATTTTCCGGTTTCTATAAGTGCATCGGCAGTATTCATTCCATCATCGCGGAGCTGGTTGGTATAGTCCACAAATATGATCCCGTTATTGACAACGATACCTATCAGCATCAGAAATCCCATGAGAGATACCATTGAAAGGAGTCCTCTTGTCACAAGGAGCAGGAATATAGAGCCGATGAGCGAAAAAGGAATACAGAACATTACCATCACGGAATATCGCAGGTTCTCGAATTCTATCGCCATGACCATATACACCAGTATTATGGCTGTGGCAATGGCCTTAAATATAGACGCAAATTCATCATTCATAATCTCCGTCTCCTGATTTTCGGTCTTCTCGACCGTTCTCGGCGGAACATAGCCGGCAAGTGCATCCTCGATCGCCTCCGTAACGGCAGCCCTCTCATCTGATCTTACCGTTGCCGTGACCGATGCATAATATCTTCCGTCCTGTCTGACTATCTGTTGCGGGGAATCAGTGTATACGAAATCTGCCACATCCCTTAACGGAACATCATTACCCATCGCATTCGTAACAAACATGTTCTCCACATCATTCATGGTCTCATATTCATCCCTTGGATACTCGACCGTGATCTGGTATGTCTTGTCATCAATAGTGACTTTCATGGCATTCGAACCGTTAATGGCAGTGTTGAGTGATGCCCCTATCATAACGGGGGTCAGGCCGTTTGCCGCTGCATTTATCGGGTCGATATCCACCTTTACCCTCGAAGCAGTATTTCCCATGGATGATGATGAACTGATCACTCCCTCCACATTCATTACTATGGAATCCACCTCAAGAAGCGTCTCCTCAAGATCCTCAAGGTCAGTCCCTTCAAAAGCGACTTCATATGTATTGCCGCCTCCAAAGGACGTAATTCCCATTGAAGACGTTGCGGTCACGGATATCTCGCAGTTATCGGCATAGTCCTCAAGTTCCTGCGTGAACTCGTCAACGATCTGTGCGGTTGATTTCTTCACGCCGTCGGCAACATATGCATTTACGGTGCCTGATGTGACGCCTGCCGTTCCGGAATAGTTGTCTATATACTCACTTTCCTTTACAAACTCCTCGATCTGTCTGACCTTTGCATCTACGGTATCAATATTCGTCCCGGGTCTGTATGTTACCGTGATCGCGAGCTGTCCCTCATCGGTATCGGGAAATAGCTGCTTGTTGATAAATTGTATGAGCACGATGGAAACCGCAAAGATCACAAGTGCCGTAACCGCTGTTGTGATCTTATGATTCAGGAATTTTGCGAGAACCTTGGAATACCCCGCCGAGAACCTGTCAAGAAAACGGTTCACCGCGGATTCCTTCTTCTCGACCGGTCTGTAGTATGCGAAGCACAGCGGAACAAGCGTGATCGCAGATATAAGAGATGCCGCAAGGGCGAAGACTATCGTGTAGCCGAGCTGACCGAACAGCTGCCCCGACAGATCCTTCATCGCCGCAAGAGGCAGATATACGACCATCGTGGTAATAGTTGAAGCAATGATGGAATTGAGAACGATACGGGTTCCTTCATATGCCGCGTCTTTATAGTCAAGCCCGTCATCCTTCTTCCGGAAGCACATTTCGATAACAACGATCGAATTATCCACCATCATGCCTATCGCAATGACAAGGGCGCCCATTGTTATCATGTTAAGAGAATAGCCCATAAAGCTCATGAGCAGGAATGTCATGAGAAGCGAGACCGGCATGGATGAGCCGACGATGAGGCTTCCCTTTATATCCCCGAAGAATATGAACAGGACGATCATCGTGATCACGATACCCAGCAGCAGCGTTTCGGCAATTGACTGAAGTGATGATTTGATAACATCCGCACTGTCATATACTACGTAGATCTCTATATCGGGATACCTGTCCCTGAGGCTGTCTATAACGTCGTGAACCTTTGATGAGACAGTTACCGCAGATGCCGACTGCTGCTTGGATATGGAAACGCTTAGGTTGTCCTCGCCCTTAAAACGGCTGTATGATGACCCCTCTTTCGAGGCATAGTGGACATTCGCAACGTCAGACAGATGTATGGTCTGTCCGGTTGCCGTACTTATCGGGATCTGCCGCAATTCCTCCGGGGTTTTGTATTCGACCCTTGAGCTTATATCCACCTGCTGGCCGCCATAATTGGCCGAGCCGGCAGGGTACGTGAAGTTGGCGCTTCCAACCGTGGTTGCGATAGTATTGACGCTGACATTATACTGTTTCAGATTCTCGGGGATCAGTTCTATCGATATGTAATCTTCCTGCCCGCCGCTTACTTCGATCTGGGTGATCGTACTGATCTTGTCAAGCTCGGGAGTAAGGGTTTCCTCGACAAACTCACTGACATCATCGGTCGTTGAATCAACCGACAGCTCCATCACCGGAGCAGCATTAAAGTCCATCGTGGCAACAACGGGATCCTTTGCATCATCGGGAAGTTCGGGCTTGACAACGTCCAGGGCTTCCCTGACATCCATGTAGGAATCATCTATATCCGTGCCGTACTCGAACTGCAGGAGAACAATGGATACATTCTCCATTGAATATGAATAGGTCGTATCAAGTCCCGATAGGGAGCCGCATCCGTCCTCTATCTTTTTGGTGACGAGTCTTTCAACATCTTCCGGCCCTGCCATGGGATACACAGTCTGTATCATTACCATGGGCATCTCCATATCGGGGATCAGCTGTAAGGACATACCGGTTATCGAGCTGATGCCGAATATGATCAGTCCCGCTATAAGTACTATTACAGCAACCGGACGGTTCAGGCTGGTCTTAATCAGGGATCTCATTTAATACCTCTATTTTGTCTCCGGCAGAAGGGCCGCCTTCGATCTCAACTTCCATGCCGTCCCTCAACTGGCTTGCCCAGGTCGTTATCACCCTGTCCTGTTCACTGAGTCCGTCCGTTATCTCTATCCTGTCACTGTCGGATATACCGGTCACAACATCCGCTTTTGCCGCTTTTCCGTTGGAATACAGATACACATACGCAGCATCGTTCAGATAGTATACCGAATCAATGGGAACTGTCATTACGGAGCTTCTGCTGTCGGTTGCAAGCGTAAGCTTTACCTTTGTTCCGTTGATTAGCCTGTCTCCTCCGGGCAGAAGCTGTGCCTTTACAAAGAACAGGCCGTTTGTGACATCGGCAACTCCCGCGTTTTCTGTAATCTGGGCCTTATATGTGCCTCCGTTTCTCGTAACGGTTATCTCCTGTCCGATCATGAGCCTTTCCATGACAGCCTCGGAAACATAGAAATCCACATACTGCGTATCATCGGCCATTATCGTATATGCCGGTGAGCCCGCGGCCGCCATGTTGTTGACCGTAATGTATTTTGATGTGACTATTCCGGATACGGGGGCTTTGACATTTGCGTAATCAAGCTGGAGCTGGGCTGCTTCAACGCCTGTCTCGGCCTGTGTAACCCCGGCCTGCACCTGCTTGACTCCCGCCTCGGCGGATGCCACCTGTGAATTGGCTCCCGCAAGCTGGGCATTCCCGCCTGTTATTATCGTAGCAAGCGTATAGTTCCTGTAGTCATCAAGCATTCTCTGGGCGAGAGCTTCCGCTTCCTGTGCCTGGCATACGCCGGTGGAGGCCGCTACCTTGGCAACCTCGGCCTGGGCCTTACTTACAAGGAGCTGATCCTTGGCGCTTTCAAGGGAATCTATAGCGGAAGCTGCAGAATTTGCTCCCGAAATCATGGAGTCAAGCTCCTGAACCGTGGACGCGCCGGTGTTCAGTTGAAGATATCTTTTTGCTGCCGCCTCGGGATCGGTTATACTAAGGTCAAGCTTTGCAAGATCATAAGCAGTGTATATTTGATTAAGAGCAGTCGTGACCTCCCCTAATGGAAGGCCTGCGCATGCGGATATTTGCGTATATATACTCTTGGTCTGCGAAAGCGACTTGGCATATTTTTCCATATTGCTCTTATTGTTTTCAAGATCGTCTATCTGATCGTCAATATCTGATATCTGATCCCTGATATAATCAAGCTGTACCGAGGCGGCATCATTGTTCTCATTTGCATTCATGAGTCCGTATTTGGCAGAATTGACCGCATTGGCAAGCTGCATCTCGTTTGTCGCCGCAGTACCCCACTGCTGGGTGACCTGGGCAGTTGTATACAGATTGGATACTTTGGCGGCATCAAGCCCCGCCTGTGCCGAGCCAAGGGATGCGCGGCTTGAATCAAGCGCTGCCTGTGCCTGTTTCATTGATATCCTGGCCGAGGTATCGTCTATCGTAAACATCAGATCGCCGGCATTCACATGATCGCCCACTTCAAAATATGTATTTGTAACATCACCGGATAGTTTGGATACAATGTTGACCGTAGAATCGGCAGACACGGTTCCGATAAAATCCCCCGTGATCTCAATATCGGATCTTACAGGATTTTCGACAGATACGCTTATCTTCTTTGTCTCCTGCTCATCCTGTGACTCTTTGGAGCCTTTACCATTGCAGCCCGCAAGAAGCGCAGCAGCAAACGCAAGGATCAGAAGACATTTTGCGGAATATGATTTTTTCATAATAACTCCCGTACCTTCCTATGTTACAGCAAACGAATATACAGTAAACGCATTAAATAAATATGTTCACTGTAATCTGTTCACTATGCGCGCTATATTTAGATTCCGACAGTATTTCCAAGAATGCGAGAACAAAGTATAGCACTACCCGGACGGGATGTAAATTCATTTCACAAAAAATTCATTTAGCAGCGCCTTTACTACCTTACGGTTGATGACGAACAAAAGGGCGATAAGCACACAGCCCGCTGCAATATTCACCCACTCGGCCGCACAGACCGTTGCATATGCCGCATATGCGATATACAGGGCAAGCATTATGACAAAATTGGTATAATTGTACCTGACCGGATAACACTTGTTCGCATAGTAAGTTCCTATCACGAAATAAACAATATACGTGACAGCCGTTGCGATCGCGGCTCCGACCCCTTTAAGCCGTGGCACGAGCAGGAGATTCCCCGCAAGATTACAGCATATCGCCACGGCGGACGCATAATTAAAGTAAACCGGCTTCTTCTTGAACTTGATACCCTGACCTGTCATTTCAAACAATATCGACAGCACGGGCATGAGTGACAGGAACGGAATGATCCTCGACGCCTCCCTGTAATCCCTGCCGAGTATCAGGACGATAACGCTCCGAAAAGCCGTAAGGCCAAATGCTGCCAGAAGGCACAGGAACTGGACTTTCTGGAACATGTCGGCAAAGAAGGGCTTGACTATGCTCTCATCTTCCTGCTCATATTTCTTCATGGCGATCGGGGACCAGAAGGCAACATAGGTTATCCTGAACGTCATAAGTATCGTCATGATCTGCATTGCCGACGAATATACGCCCGTTTCGGAAAAATCATTCAGGAAGCGTATCGACCACTTATCCATCGACGACAGGAGCCACTCCATGAGAAGCATCGGAACAAACGGTATCCCGTATCTGAGGAGCTCCCTTTCCGTAAGGTCATGAGTCCCTGCGGTATATCCCTTTCCCTTTAACGCATACGCCACAAGCAGCATAAGAGTCACAACGATAAGCGGAAGTGTCTGTGAATAGAGTCCTACCCTGAAATCGTCTCCGAAAATATACGCAAAGAGCACGATAAAGATGATATTCAGAACCTTGCTTAATATATTCAGATTGGAATAAAGCTTTCCGCGCTGCTGCATCCTGATATTCAGGAACAGGAACCTCTCGAATACGGAAGTGATCGTATAACCTATTACAAGAAGCGTAACATCAAACCCACCCTTTCCGAACAGCAGTCTGTTGAAAAAGCCGGAGAAGATGAAATAGACCCCCGACAGGATGATGATGAGCACAAGAGGTGGTCTCAGACACTGGACAAACAGTTTCCGCTCATCCACTCCCTCTTTGTAAAAGTACCTTATATATGACTGGTCGAGACCCAGTATCGCAAAAATATATATGATAGAAACCACCGACAGAAAGAGCGAGGATCTTCCGTATTCCTCCGTGGACAGTATCCTTGTAAACATAGGAAGGGATATGAACCCGAGAAGGAGCACGACAAAATTACCGTAGAAATACTCCAGAAAAGACGACAGTATATTTGATTGTTTTTCCGTTTTACCGGTATTCTTTATTGCCATTTATTACTCCGTCTCGAGTATTTCGCGGTAGACATTCAGATGACCCCGGGTATTCCTGTCCTGTGTGAAATTATCCATATACCGCTTATAGAACATTTCGCGTTCGCGGTCTTTTGCTTCCTCATCTGCTTCAAGCGCTTTTATCCTGTCCGTAAGCTTTGAAAGGTCTTCCATATCATACAGATCATCGGGGGTTCCTATCACCTCCGGAAGACCCCCGACCGCGGTGGACAGTACGACACACTTTCTGCTCATCGCCTCAACTGCGGCTTTCCCGAATGACTCGAAGCAGCTTGTCATTATGAAATAATCCACGAGATAATAGTAATCGGAGATCTCGTTCTGGTTAAGATCCTGCATATAGATAAGATTGTCTATACCGATAACGTCCGAGATGCCGCTCCTGACGTTTCGTACTGTTTCCGCGTCCCTGTCTTCGTATACCGACATGACAAGAGCGACCTTGAACTCTATCCCCGCTGCCGCTATGGCGGCAACGACTCCGGGAACCTTTCCCCAGTCCTTTTCCCCGGATATACGTCCCGCGAATCCGATAACAGGCATTTTGTCCGGTATATCGTATTTTACTCTTGCCATTTTGCGTCCGTCGGGATCGTAATTGGCAAATGCACCGCTTATAGTGTTGTATATCACCGTCACCGGAGTGGATATCTCGCTCTTCCATAACGATGCGTTATACTGCGTAGTCGTAAGCATCCTCTGTGCATGCTTCATCGTTGCCTTGATGCATATAAGGGAATGCTTCCTGTATCCGGTCCGAAGACCTCTGTCGGTATATATGAACGGTATATCGGAATACCTTCCGGCTCTGCGCACGAAGCCGTAAGTAATAAGCGATTCCGACATGGACACGTGAATGAGATCCGGTCTGACATCGTTTATTATCTTTCTGAACTGTCCGATCCTTCCTATGAAGTTTCTGATCCTGCGAATCCTTGACCACTCACGGTTTTCATCCGACGGATAAGTTATGACCCTGTAACCGTAATCGTCCGCAGAGGTCGACAGCAGCTCCGGGCAGGCGACTATCGGCTCAAACGATCCGTCCTTTGCGATCTGCTCGCAAAGAGTCTTGGTCGATTCCTGACCGCCTCCGGGCAGATCGATCGGATATTCCATTAAATACAGGATCTTTTTCTTGTCTTTGCTCATGACTGCCTGCCATACCAGTTGTTCTTGATGATCTGCGCTTTGGAGAGAGGCCCGTCCGTGTAGGGCGTATCCCCACCTTCCGACAGCGCTTCATACAGTTTGATGACCCGCTCCGCCGCTACGGACGGATTCCATAATGCTGCCATCTGCTCATAGGCCTGCGCTCCCAGAGTCCGCCGCAGCCCATCGTCCGTAAGCAGCGGCCTCAGTTTGTCCGTAAGGCTCCTCTCGCTTTCCGACCTGAACACTTCTCCCGTCCTGCCAGGCTTCACAAGCCAGGGCGTTGCTCCGCAGGCCGAGCTGGCAACGACCGCACACCCCGCATTGAGCGCCTCGTATATGACCGAACCCCAGCCCTCCAGCTTGTTGCTCGTCATCACGTATATATCGGCATCCGCCATGCGCTCTCTTGCCTCATCCGGCTTCAGGAAGCCTTCAAAAGTGACGATATCGCTTATCCCGAGCCTTTTCGCAAGAGCGATGAGGTTATCCTTCTCCTCACCGTCGCCGACCATCCTCAGACGAAGATCATACCCTTCCGCGCGAAGTCGCGCTGCGGCTTTTATTACAAGATCCGCTCTTTTGAGTCTGATCATACGGCCTTCCCACAGAACGGTCACGGCTCCGGCCTCTTCTTCGGCCTTCTTTTTTCTGTCAAACAGTTCGTTTATGTCATAGCTTATATGTTTGGGAAAATACGCGAACTTATAGCATTTGCCGGAGTAGCTCCCGAACATCTTCCGAAAATCATATGATGCGAATGCGCTCGCCGCCAGAACATATACATTCCTGTTTCTGTTGCGTACATGCAGATGGATATACTTTTTCGTAAGTCTCGGAATGAAGAATTTGATGAAGCCTTCCTTGAGCGGTCTTTCCGAATACCGGAATACTATACGGTTCCCGGATATCCTCGGTTCTATATAGTATTCGGGAGCCGTTCCCATGATCACAAGATCCGACGATAAGCCAAGTGCTGCTGCTTTTTTTTCATTTTCGCCGCTCTCATACGATGCAAGCACATAGGACGGACGGTCCTCACCCCATCCCATGCCGGCGCGGAACTCCTCCATCGGCATCGTCTCAACGAAGGTGAACCCGTCTCCGATAAGCGCATAAAAAGCATCGCAAAGGGCTCTCTGATGATGATTGAAATAGTTTGAGAAAAAAGTGATCGTCATTTTTATCCGATTATTAGCTTTCCGGCCTCCACGATAATACATTCAAAGATGTAGTAACAACCGTAGCCGTTTTGTCTGTAGATCCCGTATTTGATCCTGATACTGGAAACCGCCGCTTTGATCGACCGGCTGTGACTGACCCCGTTCATCCTGAAGTTTGCCAGCGTAACATTTACAACCCTTGTCCTGACACCGTCCTTTTTGAGCCGGAGGATAAGGTCATAATCATCATGTATCGATTCATTCCTGTATTGATAACTGTTATAGATCTCTTTCGTTATGAACGTGGTCGGATGGTTCCAGTCCCGGCTCGTGGCATATCTTCTGTTGCGTGCATGCTTGATAAACGATGATCCGTCAGGCTTTATCATCCGGACATTGGCATAGAACAGGTCGAATTCTTCCTTTTCGTATTCACCGGCGACGACCATGAGCGCGTTCGTTTCATACCAGTCGTCACTGTTTATGATCCCTATTATATCCCCGGAAGCCCTGGCGATACCTTTATTCATGGCGTCATATATTCCGTTGTCCGGCTCGCTCACAATATCAAGTCTGACGCCCTTTGCCTCAAGCTCTTCCCTGAAAGATTCTGCCACTGCCAGTGTGCTGTCCGTCGACAGTGCGTCGATTATTATATACTCATACGGCGTAACAGTCTGATCAGCCACCGAACGCATTGTATCTGCAAGCGTAGCTGCGGAATTATGTGTTACCGTTATTACCGATATCTTAAGATCCTCTTTGTTCATTCTTCGTCCGGTGTCTTAAAAGCCTCCGTGGAATCCTCCGCTTTGAAGAGCACGAGTATCGTCTGGAACAGAAGCTGTATATCCCTTATCAGGCTGTAATTCTCAATGTACATAAGATCCAGCATCAGCTTATCGCGCGATGACGTATTGTACTTGCCGTATATCTGGGCAAGTCCCGTAAGCCCCGCTTTCATCCTGAGTCTGTAGCGGAACTCCGGAAGCTCTTTTTCGTAATCCTCAACATTTTCAAGCATCTCGGGGCGCGGTCCGACAAGGCTCATGTCGCCTTTAAGGATGTTAACGAACTGCGGAAGCTCGTCTATCCTGTACTTTCGCAGAACCTTTCCGACCTTCGTGATCCTCTCGTCCCTCTCCGTCGAAGAGAAATTCTCAACGTTTTCCTTCATCGTGCGGAACTTGATTATCTCAAATACCCTTCCGTGAACGGTTGCTCTTTTCTGTACAAAGAACACACTTCCTCCGTCACACCTTTTAATACAGATAGCGGATATGAGGATGACGGGACTCGTTATGATGAGCGCTACGAGCGAGATCACGATATCCATGAAGCGTTTGACAAGCCTTTCCTCAAACGTGATCATGTGATATCTGGTGGAGAACAGAGAAATATCATCCATTATGACGGAATGGGAATTCTGCTCGAGTATATCGGCTATGCTCGGATTAAAATATATATTCTTCAGATTCTGATAACAAAAATCAACTATCCGGGTTCTTTCATTAACGGGAAGTTCATACAATACTATCGTATCGGCCGCGACCATCGCGGCTTCAAGAGCGGGATCATCCGGCGGGACTATGCCGGTAACCTCATACTTTTTCTCAAATGAAGACAGCGCTGCGGCAACACGCTTTGCGCCTTCCGCATCAAACGTGACTATAACGCACTTTTCCTTCGGATTGATCCAGAAATAGAACAGTTCACCCAGATATGATATCAGCATTATCGCCAGTATCTGGATGATAAACACGAGGAACAGTATCCCGATATTCTCAAGCCGGAATGTTGTATTGTTCGCCTCATTTGTTTTCATGATGGACAGTTCGAGATATGTGACAAGATCGGTAAAAATGACCGTGATCGATACGGCAAGCGCCACCTGGCTCCATCTGCGCCTCCCAACGTCATACTTTCCGTACATAAATGACAGGAGAACAAGCATGATCACAAATGTTGAAAGCGTCACCGCAGCCGTTCTCGACAGCACGATTATTTCCGGATTGTCGATCGAAAACATCAGGAAGAATGTAAGAAGACAGACCAGATAGAGGATGACTTCGATCACAAACACTATGGAATGCTGGAATTTGGTGCAAAAATCACGTAATTTCATTTACATCCCCTCATATACTTCCCGGATGTATTCCTCGAATCGTACTTCCCGGTCAAAAAGCGCCGCTCTTCTCAGGCAGTCTTCCCGGGTATAGGCGATCCCCTTTTGTGACAGGATCGTGTCGATGGCCGCAACAACACCCTGCACCGAATTGCGTTCCACGGAAATTCCGCAGGTGTCATCGATCGTTTCCGCACTTCCGCCCGAGCGGTAAGTTATTACCGGGGTGCCGCACGCCAACGCCTCCAGATTCGTTGTCGGAAACGTATCTTCTAGAGTCAGATTGACGTATATATCCGCCATCGAGTACAGCGCCGCAAGCTCCTGCGGGCTGTCGGTATGCCCTATCCCGATAATGGATTCGGGAAGGGACGAAAGCTGCTCATCATTAAGCCCGACGAGCACTATGACACACCTTTCATTGATCATCTTGGACAGATTGACAAACTGCATCAGGCCTTTTCTGGTACGCCACGGATTGGCTACCCCGAGGAGCACGTTCTTGTTGCGCAGGTTAAGACTGTTCCTGAGCCTGAATACAAGGTTATCGTCTCTTCTTTCCTCACTGACCGGATGAAATGTATCGGTATCTATCCCGGTATGCACAACGACAGTGTGGTACTCGCCCATAAATGACTGTTCGACCCTTGCCTTCAGCCACTGCGACGGTGTCACGAGCGTCATATTCGCAAACCCCGTAAACAGCTCCCTCTTGTCGTTCCAGTTTCGTGACGAATTGTCCTTTGCAACCGATTTCGGGTATTCGGAAAGCTGTTCGCACGAATAGCATCCGCTCATCCACTTTGTGCATCCGATATATTCAAAATGGGAGCAGTGTCCCGTAAATGTCCAGCAGTCATGAAGAGTCCATATCACCCTGATATCGGTCGTCTTCAGATATTCAAAGAGAACTCGGATATTCAGATAATACCCATGAATATTATGGAGGTGGATGATATCGGGCCCGAATTCCTCGATCACGTTTATGAACTGCTGCGTTGCCCTCCTGGAATAGAACCCGTGCCTGTCGGTTATCCTCGACAGGCCTCCGTGAACATATACATCAAGATCCTGACCGATCCTGTACGCATTCATTCCCTCCGGGTGGGTGTCCCTTCCGTATGCGACCATGCACTCATAACCGTTTGCTGTAAGAGTATCATACAATCCCTGTACCAGTCTTCCGACGGAGCCGGTTCCGACCACGGTATTGACGAGCATGACTTTTCTGTTTTCAAGGTGATTCAGCGACCTGCCGACCTTTTGAGCCTCCCGGGTATACAGAACCTCCGGTTCCGGCTCTCTCATGCCCTGCCCGATATATGTGTTTTCTATATTACCGTCAAGAGAGATCACGGAAACATCGTTTTGTGCCCTGATCATTTCCTGACGCTGTCTTTCCTGTTTTTCCTGCTCCAGTGCTCTCGCATCGGCAAGAAGATCATCTGTATTTCGCTTATTCATATATCCCGGCTTCTGCCTTTTGAACCCTCAGGAGGGTCTATCCCTCCGTATTCTCGTCGGTATCGTCAAGTATCAGTTTGATCACACGCTCATGTCCCTTGGAAAAATCCTTCTGAAGCTGGAGCCTTCGCATTTCCCTGCGTACATTCGGGGTGGACAGGAGCCATTCTATTGTTGATATAACAGTCTCGTCGTCGATCTCGGTTCCGACTCCGAGATTGATGAACCCGTTCTGGATCCCTGCAAACACATGCCTGGCTTCCCGTTCATTCTGTGCCATGACAATTGCGGGTACTCCCATACTGGCCAGTTCGTAGACGGTACGCCCCTGACTCGTGATAGCCAGATCCATCCGGTTCATGTAAGAGCTTACACGTTTAACATCCTTATATACATATATATTGTGATCTTCGTCCGTAACTATCCTGTCGGAGTACGGATAGGCAAACCCGAGCAGAAAATGGAACTTCACATCGGGATTGCCGGCATGGAGCCTTTGGCATATCGAATATAGTCTCCCGGTAAGATCGGACGGATCCGCGCCTCCGAATATGACAAGAACATTCTCCGCCTTCTCGGCAAATTCCTTCGGCTCCTCTTCAAGGAATTCATCCCTTATACAGAAGTACCTGCTTCCGTAATACTCGTTGTGAAGCTTGTCACCCTTTTCATACAGGGCATTTATGACGGCGTCGGCATATTTGGCTCCCGGTCCCACATCCTCAAAATTGATCACACGGCCTACATGCTTTGTCACCATGCGCATATATTCGCTCGTGGTATCAAGTATATCGTTTATGAGTATATCGGGCTTTTCCCTTATAAGGATATCTTCAAAATCACAGTCATCATCCGTTTTGATGACATTGAAATTTGACTCGGTGATCTTCTCTATACCTATATCCGAATCCGATGACGCGACAAATATCACTTCGTGACCCGTGAGCTTATATGCGAGGGTCAGGCAACGGTATATGTGTCCCATTCCTACCGCGCGTTTACCGACTGTGCGGAACATTATCTTCTTGCGCCGCAATATATTCTCACACAGAACCCAGTCCGAATATGTGTCAATATCAACCGCCTCGTCTTCGGGTATCTCAAATATACTGACCCTGTTCCCTATGCGTCCGCTCTCGCTGACGCAATCACGCCTTGTGATCAGAAAGCCACCTGTTTCAATATAGTTCGGAGGCAGCTCTTGGGAATTGAGACGTTTATCATAGTTCTTGACATAAGCTCCCGAAGGATCGACACCCCATGACAGATGAGGCTTGTTGGTTGCGGAGATTACGGTGTCATAGTCGTGATCTTCAAAGTATTTTATCGCATCCCCTATCGTAGTCATCCTGAGTGTTGGACTGGTCGCCTGCATAGTGATCACGGTGTCATATCTGATGCCTTTATGGTCTTCCATATACCGGACCGCATGGTATATGACCGGATCGAGCGTAACGGTATCCGTTGCAAGTTCCGCCGGCCGCGCGATAACCTCCACCCCGCTCTTGCGGACTATTCCGCCGAGCTCCTCATCGTCGGTTGACACGGCGACATCCACATCAAGATGCATCGCATCCCTCAGAGCCTTTGCGTTTTCTATGGAATAACGGATAAGCGGCTTGCCGCACAGCAGCCGCACATTTTTTCTCGGTATTCTCTTGGATCCTCCCCTTGCGGGTATGACAATAAGTGTTTTCATTGATTTTTACCCGAAAACCGCATTTTCACATAATGAATCAGCGTAATTATATCACGTCTGTGTACGATTGCAAAAGCGGCGGCGATCGCTATGGTCAGAGCATACCGCATTATGATCATAACCGCCGAATCACCGTACAGGAAAATATAGGCGATCCCCACAACGATCATTATTAGCATCGCCGTAAACATATACATATCATCATATACCTTCCGACGCAGCACAAACCTTACCATTATATAATGCATGACCATGAGAACAACGTAGCTTGCAAGGGTCGTGTATGCCGCGGCAATATATCCGAACCTGGGGATAAACGTGTGGTTCAGCACATAGTTGACCAGGGCGGCGAAACATGAGCCCGCGGCTATTATCGAAGTCTTCTTGCAGAATATCTCAACATTTACATAGTTCGTATAGAAATACTGGGCAAGCGTTCCCAGCACGATGGGAGGTACGACATACTTGGCGATCCAGTACGAGTTGTTTGATATCGACAGCAGCATCAGCGCCTCGGGAGCAGCAGCAATGAAAATAAGCGAAAGAAAACACCCGAGCAGTACGAGCTTCTTTTGAACCTGCCTGATCTTATCGGCCTTTCCGTCATACAGCGTCTCGTTAAACCACGGGAGATATGCCTGCCCTATCGCATTGGTAAATATCATGAGAAGCGTTGCAAACGAATATCCGAATATATACAATCCCGCTTCACCGTCTCCGCATATTCCCTTTATCATGATCCTGTCCATCTGGGCAAGAAGGATAAGGGCAAGGGCGTGCGGTATCATCGGGAGACCTATCTTAAGAGCATATACCCAGTACTCCCTGTTGTAGAACACCCTGCCTTTTACAATGAAGCGGACATAGAATATGATGCCCATTATCGCCGTCGGGAGCATCACGCCCAGTATCTTTCCGATGTACCTGCTGTCGTTAAACAGCAGCATCAGCAGGATAGACAGTGCCACCTGCCCCACGCATGTAATAACGGAAATGAGGATGTTTTCCTTGTACCTGTACTCATACCGGCATTTCTGCATCATATATTCCACGGAAGGAGATACGCACAGATACGCAAAAAGACCCACCGCAAGAGGAACCTCGTAGTGGATCCACCCCGCAAGCGACTCGCGGAATATAAATGCCAGTACCAGAAGTATCAGTCCAAATGAGCTCGACAGACCCTGAAGAGCGGACATGTATTCATCAAACCTGTCGGAATAATCGAGCTTCGCGCGGCCTATCGAATATACGACGCACAGGCACGCAAATACATTGAACACATCTATCCACGAATTGAATGTATTGGCTTTTCCGTAGTCCGCGGTAGTGAGCATCCCGGTATATATCGGGGTAGTTACTATCGCGACCGCTCTTATCGACACATTGGCGACGGTATACCATATACTTGATTTTATGACCTTACTGCTTTTTTCCTTATCATCAGTCATATATGAGCATATTCTCCTGTATGATGGTGTCGTCTTCTATGTCAAATGCCGCCCTGCTTCCGATGACCCTGTCAATCTTATCCGGGGAGATTCCCGTTCCGGGACGCTTAAACGTAAGCATGCTTTCGGTAATGAGCTCTCCGGCGGATATATGCCCGGCGGATACTATCGATCTTCTGGCATTACTCCTTGCCGCACCTTCGGTTTTGAGGCACTTTAATTCCCCTCTTCCGCGTATCATATCCATCCTGTCTATTGCAGCAAGTATTCTTGCGGCATCTTCCGGATCCATGGCATGGTAATGATCATTGCCCTTAAGCGTCTTATCAAGAGTATAATGCTTCTCTACGAGCTGCGCCCCGAGATTATATGCGCACTTTATAACATCACAGTCGTCTGTCGGCTTGGTGTGGTCACTGTATCCGATATACACATCGGGGAACCTCTGCTTCAGCGTCGCAATCTTTAACAGATTGGCATCCTCAAGGGGAGTCGGATACTCGAGAACGCAGTGCAGCAAAGTCACCGGAGCATCCGTATTTCTCCTTATGGCATCAAGCGCACGCTCTATTTCATCCTCGTTCGATGCACCCACCGACAGGAGTATCGGCTTGTTCTTTTTGGCCTGATACTCGATAAACGGAATGTTTGACAGATCCGACGAAGATATCTTATATACGTTCATCAGTTCATCAAGGTAGTCAGCCGATTCAAAGTCAAACGCCGTGGACAGGAACTCGATACCGAGCTCATCGGAATAGTCTTTCAGTTCGCGGTACTCGTCATATCCGAAGCTGTCAAACTTGCGGAACAGCTCATACTGTGATCTTGTAGGCTCCTCGGTTATGTCCCAGTAATACGGCGAGTCCTTCGCGGCAAGCGTTTCGGCCTTATATGTCTGGAACTTGACAGCGTGAATGCCGGCCCGGGCGGCTTCCTGTACCATAAGCTTTGCGGCTTCTATGTTCGAAATGCCTCTGACCCCGGCTATATCATAATAATTGACTCCGATCTCGGCGATAAGAACAAATCTGCCCTCGGAGAGGTTGTTCATTATTGTACTTTCCATATGATTTTCCCCATAAGTCTTATTATATTGCGCGCGGAAACCCACGCTCTTATTTATTAACCGAGCAAATACATCTATAACTTCAGGTCGGAAATAAAATATCCCTCTTCAAGGGCCTCAAGATATCTCTGATATCCCTTCTCGTAGAATACGATAAGTTCGTTCAGCATATCGTCGAACTCCTGTGTACGCTCCTTCTTGCCGGCAAATATCGCATCGGCATCATCCATCAGTTCAAATATCTTAACCTCCGATCCGGCCCGCTTTACGGCTTCAACGTAACATGCGGCAGAATGGAGCGAATCAACGGGACCGAACGACATTATAGCATCATGAAGTTCATCAAATGATTTTATCCGCGTAATACCGTCAATTAGGGCAAACGGGACATCTCCGAATATGATCGACCGTTTCCCGAGAAGTGCGGCCTCGTATGCCGCTGTTCCGGTTATCGTAACTACACCCTTCGCATTAACGATCCACGGCTTCGGATCCTTGTAATAATTGATCTGTACCAGCCGCACATTATGTATCTCTTTAACCTTTTTGTAGAAATCAAATCCTCTCTCACCGAGCATGGCCTGATGTTCCTTGACATACAGCTTCCATCCGATGGGAAGGGCTTTTGACACCTGTTCGATAAGGTTGAGCTCGTCAACATAGTATGATGCTTTGACAAATACCGACGACTCCGGGATAAGGTGGAGCGGCATATACACATAATCCTCTCCCGGAACCGGATCCTCAAAATACTTGTTTTTACCGTACAGATACCGTTTCTTCAATTCCTCTTCGAGATAATAGCGTATGTACGGCATGGACGGCGCATAGAGCATCAGGCTCTTTTTCTTCAGGCGCAGGTTATGCTTCCTGATATCCATGTCATAGAAATACTCAAGCTTCCCGTGCATTACCCGGGCTATCCATATAAGAGAATCCTTCTCATACTTGGATGTGACAGATCCCGCAAACTCTTTGTTCATTATCGAGTTTTCCCTGCGGTAATCCTCCACATACTCTATACTGTCCCGTATTTCACTCTCGGGAAGCTCTTTTATCTCATTGAACAGGTTTTCAAAATACGGATCGATCCCGAATGCGTTCTGAAAACTCGGGTATTTGTAATATCCGAGCTTGGAATACTCTATCGTCATGTACGGGATCTTTTTCCTGTAGCATACCTCGCACAGTATGGTCCTCTGAAGCTCGGCATTATCCGTGTCAAATATTACATCGGGTCTGAATTCTTCTATGAGACCGATTATCTTCCTGTAATTGAGCTCCAGCCAGTACAGATTTTCCGCGTAGCTCGTGACCTTCCAATACATCCGCCAGTGATAATGCCTCGTATTCATCTGCGAACTCATAAGCTGCATGTTGAGATTCTTGTAGTGGCTGTACTGTCTGTCGATCATCCCGAGATAATCCATATCGTAAGGCTTATCGCTCTCATTCATTCCGTTTATGAACTGTTCGCATATATCCCTGACATCATAAACCTTTATATCGGGCTCGAGCTTTTTGAACTCATAATACGTATGCTCATTATAGTAGGTCTTGCTGTAGCTGCACTCGCTCGACATGATAAAAAATGCCGCAACTTCATTGTCCTCTTTGAGCTTTTCGGCAAGAAACCACAGGGGTTTCGAATAAGTCTCGCGGCATATCATCAGTATTCTTTTATTCCTGAACATAGAATCCTTAACCATCACGGAAACCTCTCCAGTCGGGCGGCAGTCTTGTTCTGCCGGCGCTTTGTATATACCTTCAGGACCGGCCGTGCATATACCGCCATGAACGCTTTGAGCCTGAGTCCTCTGCCGATCAGCGGATTACGGCTTCCCGCCGTTCGTTTCACATAATCTGCATATTCTCTTATATCGTCCCCATCCGGGCTGTCGCATACAAGTTCATTCTGTATCGCCGTTATATATTCGTACAGCATAAATGCCGCGCATTTGTCGGCAAGTCCGGGGAAAGTTCCGGTAACAAACTCCTCCATCAGAATGTTTGCCTGAATGTTCTTGCGGACCATCCCGCTCCTTTTGGAATTGCTGCCGCTGCGCTCCCTGAAATGGTATTTCGGGGTGGGATCGTATACTATCCTGTCAGCTCTTGACAAAAGCCTGTCAACTACAATACGGTCTTCCACCGTCACATCGGTTCGAAAATCGATCCCCGAGAACAGCTCCGCCTTGAACAGCTTATCCCAGCAGTGAAGGAAAAAACCTGTGTGGCCGAGCGTGACCGAGAGGGCTTCCTCGGCCGACATGACCCTTGGCTCTTGGGCCTCATCCTTAAGCGTCCTGTTACGATATTCGTAAAATCTTCCGCAGATCGCTATATCGGCGTCATATTGGCGCAGGTTACCGAGCATGGTCTCAAACATATCGGGCTCGATATAATCATCAGAGTCCACAAATCCGATATAATCGCCCCGGACCGCTTCCAGCCCCCGGTTCCTTGCGTCGGCTATCCCTCTTGCCTCTCCCGTGATCAGTCTGATACGCGGATCGATATCCGCATATTTGCGACATATCTCCTCGGATCTGTCATCTCCGTGATCCGCTACGATTATCAGTTCTATATCTTCACAGGTCTGTGCTATGACGCTCTTTATGCTTTCTTCGACGTATCGTTCCACGTCGTATACTATCATTATGATGCTGATCATCCGACTGCCCTTTTAATAGCCTCAAGATACGCATATCCCAGTTCTTCATCGGGCTCCACGTATGCCCCTTCACCCCATTCATTCCATGCATTGACATACACAAAATCGGCTTCCCGGCCGGAAACCTTCTCGCCGAGCGCCCTGAGGGTGGCCTCAAACAGTTCGGGGCTCGTCCCCGTATACACCAGTCCTTTATAATCCCTTCGCGGGGTATTGTCCCAGCCGGGTATTATTCCGGGAAATTCATTGTCCGGATATGACCGGTTTCTTATCGCTCTCATTATACTCTTTGCATCGACCCTTCTCTCAAGTGCATATCCGACCTTGCTCCCAAACACCCTGTTTCTAAGGCTTCTCGCGAATGTCCCCCCGTTATAACACAATTTTCCGACAAGTCCGAGATCATTTTTGAGAGTATAGCCCGGTTCAAAATAATAATAGGCATCGATAAGGTCGTCCCTGTCATCCGATCCTGCCGCCGTCTTTCCGGATACGACATATATACCGTCAAACCCTTCCGCTCTTGCCCACTCATTGAAAGCGGCGGTCATATCACAAAAACACGGTATGTCAAATGTCTTATAGACCTGCCAGACCGGTCTGTTGCCGATCTTGATATACCTGCTGTCGCGAAAATACGGCAGTATATGGTCAAAATACTCCTTCCAGTCATCCCTGTCCCCGTATTCCTGGGCAATAAGGACCTGATCCGACTGCCCGTACCACGTTCTGGTCCATGTTTCATTGGCCCAGCATATATTGTATCTGATATCTATCTCGGGATGCCGAAGAAGTGTTTGAAGCGGCTTTTCCATCAGTGTCCTGCCGCAAAAATAATACTGATAGATACTAAAACCGTATACCCCGTATTGGCGGGCAAGCTCTGCCTGCCGGGCAAGGGTAGATGCCCCGTCCTTATCGAGATCATAATAATCGCCGCCCAGAGGAACCCTGGGCTGAATATGTCCTTTGTATAACGGTCTGGCGCGTTTTACCGCGACCCACTCCGTATAACCGCTGCCCCACCACTCGTCATTTTCGGGAAACGAATGGAACTGCGGCAGATACATGCACATTACTTTCATTAAGGTTTCATCCAAACGGTCTTGTTGACTATATGCGTGTAGCTCTGGATCAGTTTGACCACCTTGACCGACACATTGTCATCTGCGTAATCCGGCGACTCCGTGCCCTCTTCGCCGTTTTCGTACATGGCAGTCGCAAGTTCAACTGCCTGGCAGACATCACGGCTTTTGATGCCGCCGACCACGATGGTTCCCTTATCAAGCACTTCGGGCCGTTCGGTCGACGTGCGGATAAGTACAGCCGGAAATCCGAGCATGGCCGATTCCTCGGAGAGCGTTCCCGAATCGGAAAGCACGCAGTAGGCATTCTTCTGAAGCTTGTTGTAGTCGCAGAATCCAAACGGTTTCATGTTCGTAACAAGAGGATCGAACTTGAAGTTCCTCTTGTCTATATACTTGGCGCTTCTCGGATGTGTTGAATAGATCACCGGCATCCGGTACTTCTTCGCGATGACATTTACGGAATTCATCAGTTCCATAAAATTATCTTCGATATCTATGTTCTCTTCCCGGTGAGCGGACAGAAGGATATATTTACCCTTTTCAAGTCCGAGACGGGTGAGCACATCGCTTGCTTCTATCTTGTCGATATGATCCCGTATCACCTCTTTCATCGGCGAGCCTGTAACAAATACCGTTTTGCCGTCAATACCTTCCGACAGAAGATACCGGCGCGAATGTTCCGTGTACGGCATATTGATATCCGAGATATGATCCACTATCTTCCTGTTGATCATCTCGGAAACATTCCAGTCCCAGCAGCGGTTTCCCGCCTCCATATGAAAGATCGGGATCTTCAGTCTCTTTGCGCTTATCGCGGAAAGCGCCGAATTGGTATCTCCAAGCACCAGAAGGGCGTCGGGGCGTTCCTGTTCCAAAAGGGTGTACGATCTTGCGATTATATTCCCCATTGTTTCTCCGAGGTTCTCACCGACCGAATCAAGGTAATGATCAGGGCTTCTAAGGTCAAGATCCTGAAAGAATATCTCATTCAGCGTATAATCGTAATTCTGCCCCGTATGAACAAGGATATGGTCAAAATACCTGTCGCAGCATTTAATGACCGAGGATAACCTGATTATCTCCGGGCGTGTTCCCACAATCGTACACAATTTCAACTTATCCGACATTGCTATACCTCTTCGTGATATGTATCTCCCCTGTCGGGATCAAATATCTCATTGACCCACATTACGGTGACCATATCGTCATTTCCGACATTTTCAATATTATGGGTGTATCCGCACGGGATATCCACAACTTCAAGCCTGTCGCCCGAAACATGGTATTCCGTGACTTTATCGTCTCCGACCTTTCTGAATCTGATGATCCCCTCTCCCTTTACCACAAGGAACTTCTCGTTCTTCGTGTTGTGCCAGTGATTGCCCTTTACTATGCCGGGATGGGAAATATTGACCGAGACCTGTCCGCGGTCGTATGTCTTGATAAACTCCGTAAAAGATCCCCTCTCGTCACAGTGCATGTTAAGAGGGTATGAAAAATCATCCTCCGGCAGATAGCTCAGATATGTACTGTACAGCTTCTTCTCAAAACCGTCTGCAAGGTTCGGGATAGACAGATCCTTGCGGCTATCCGCAAACGAATACAGAAGATCGGGGATATCCCCGAGCCTTACATCATATACACACGGCACATAGCCGTAGCCGTCCCTGACATGCTCCCTGCCGTCAAGGCACAATAGCAGCTCATCGACCACATCATCAATATATACGAGATGAAGAAGTGTCTCGGGATCATTGACCGTTATCGGAAGGGATCTTGCTATATTGTGGCAGAACGTCGCTACCGCCGAATTGTAATTCGGGCGGCACCACTTTCCGAATACATTCGGGAATCTGTATATTACCGCGCTTGTTCCCGTATCGTCGCAATACGTGCGCACGGCCTCTTCCCCGGCTTTCTTGCTCTGCCCGTACGGGTTGGAAAGCGCTGCCTGAACGGAGGAAGATACGACGATCCTGGCATTACTGTTCACACTTCGCAGCGTATCAAGCAAAGTATTGGTAAACCCGAAGTTTCCGTCCATATATTCATCCGTATTCTTCGGTCTGTTAATGCCCGCAAGGTGATATACGATATCACAGTCCTCCGATATCTGCTTAAGGCTTTGGGGCGGACTGTCGATATCATACGGAAATACGCTGATACCTTCCATCCGTTTAAGACGCTCAATAAGGTTCTTCCCTATAAATCCGTTTGCTCCGGTAACGACTGCATTCACTATCTCGACTCCCACTCCCTTATCTCATCGCGGATAACCTTAAGCGACAAAAGCTTCTCTTTGACCTGTTCAACGTTTAATATCGTCGTATTGTTTGAATTAAACTCCGTAAGAGCGGCACGTTCCACACTGCCTTCCTTAAAATACTTGTCGTAGTTCAGATCCCTCTGGTCGGCCGGAACCCTGTAAAAGTTCCCCAGATCGAACGCCCGCGAACATTCCTCGTTGGTCAGGAGCGTCTCATACATCTTCTCTCCGTGCCTGATACCGATGACCCTGATCTCATTATCGGCACAAAACAGCTCCTTTACGGCCGTTGCGAGCGTTTCTATAGTGCACGCCGGTGCCTTCTGTACCATTATATCGCCTGCTTCGGCATTTCCGAAGGCAAATATTACCAGTTCTACTGCCTCTTCGAGACTCATTATGAACCTCGTCATCGCAGGCTCCGTAACGGTAAGCGGAAGCCCCTGCTTGATCTGCTCTATAAAGAGCGGGATGACCGAGCCGCGCGAGCACATAACATTTCCGTACCTCGTACCGCATATCAGTGTCTTATCGGGGTCAACAGTCCGTGATTTGGCAACAAACACCTTTTCCATCATCGCCTTGCTTGTTCCCATTGCATTTACCGGATAAGCGGCCTTGTCGGTCGACAGGCATATGACCTTGGATACCCCGGCTTCTATTGCGCATGTCAGCACGTTATCGGTTCCGATAACATTGGTTCGCACTGCCTCCATCGGGAAGAATTCACAGCTCGGAACCTGTTTGAGCGCCGCGGCATGAAATATGTAGTCAACATCATGCATTGCATCCCTTACGCTTTGGATGTTCCGGACATCTCCTATGTAGTATTTGATCTTGGGATTGTTATAATGATGCCGCATGTCATCCTGTTTTTTTTCGTCACGCGAAAATATCCTGATCTCCCGTATATCCGTTTCGAGAAACCTGTTAAGAACGGCATTGCCGAAAGATCCCGTTCCTCCGGTTATCAGCAGCGTCTTGTCCCTGAATATGTTATCAGTCATTTGTTCTCTCCCATTTGTGAGGTTTATCGTCATATGACGTGTCTATCGGAAGCGTTCCGTCCGGATTCCTCATCTGGTATGTCGGAACGATCTTCTTGACCCATTCACGTATTGTCGCATCATCTGTCTCTTCCCTGGACAATTCGTTCATTACTTCAAGTTCCCTGAAGAATTCATCCTCGTCGAATTCTATCGGCTTGCCTATATGTATCTTGCTGTTGGCGGTGTCCTGCATTCCCTCTTCTTCCATCAGCATTTCCTCATACAGCTTCTCCCCGGGGCGCAGTCCCGTAAACTGTATCTGTATGTCTTCTCCGGGAACGTATCCCGACAGCCGTATAAGATTGATCGCAAGGTCAAGTATCCTGACAGGCTCACCCATTTCAAGCACAAATATCTCTCCGCCTTTTGCGTACGCACCCGCCTGCAGTACGAGAGACACCGCCTCCGGGATCGTCATGAAATACCTGATAACGTTTGGATGTGTAACGGTTACGGGGCCTCCTGCCTCGATCTGTTTCTTAAACAGCGGGATGACGGAACCGTTGCTCCCGAGGACGTTTCCGAACCTTACGGCGACAAACTCCGTTTCGCTCCTCTGGTTGTACGACTGCACGATCATCTCGCAGATACGTTTGCTTGCTCCCATAATATTCGTGGGATTAACGGCCTTGTCTGTGGATATGAGTACAAATCTCTTTGTTTTGTAACGTGATGCCGCCTCTGCCAGCTTCCATGTGCCCATTACGTTGTTTTTGATCGCTTCGTTCGGTGAATCCTCCATTAGCGGGACATGCTTGTGGGCGGCTGCATGGTACACGATATCCGGATGATATTTTTCAAACACGGAGTTGACCCTGTTTGTATTTCTTACGCTCCCGATCAGAACCTTAAGGTTAAGATCCGGATATTTGCGCATAAGCTCCTGCTGTATCGAATAAGCGCTGTTTTCGTATATGTCGAAGAGTATAAGCTGCCTGGGCTTGTGGGTCGCTATCTGGCGGCACAGCTCACTCCCGATCGATCCGCCTCCTCCTGTCACGAGGATCACCTGATCCTTGACATAGCTCATTATCGAATCAAGATCGATCTTGACCTGATCCCTTCCGAGAAGGTCTGCGATATCAACCCTGCGCAGCTGGCTAACGTTCACCTCCCCGTTAACGAGCTGGTACATGGCCGGCAGCGTCTTAAGCTCGCATTTGGTCTGTTTGCATATCTCGAGGATTTCCCTTATGGTGGATCTGGATGCATCCGGCATCGCGATAATGATCTCGTCAATGTCGTATTTAACCGCATTTTCTATTATCGCATCCCTGCCTCCGACCACCTTGACGCCGTGAATATAGTTTCCTATCTTGGTCGAATCGTCATCTATCACGCACATCGCGTTCTTCTCGATATAGCTCGATGAACGCATCTCACGGATCAGGGAATTGCCGGCATCACCGGCACCTATTATCATCACGTTTACGCTCTTGGCATTGGACACGCGCTTTTCCACAAACGTACGGAACGCTCTGTAGAAAAATCTGGTGACCGCAACGAGAAACAGCAGGAACCCGCCGAAGAACACATAACAGCTTCTGGGATAAGGCCAGTGAAGTATACGGTTGACGACTATCATCTGAACAACGGCCGAACAGAAGCATCCGCCGAAAATACCGACCAGTTCAGGCGCCCCGGCATATTCCCACAGACTCTGGTACAGATGGAACAGCCAGAACAGTACAAGCGTTAATATTATCGAAAAGGGCAGAAAGTCAACCGCCGTATCCACATATACCCTGTCGGGGATCTCGGCGATCGAAAAATCGAACCTTGCTATCAGTGCAAGAAACGTTGCAACCATAACGCTTAATGCATCGCAGAGCATAAGCCCTATTCGTCTTATAATCAGTTGTTTGCTCTTTATCATAATCAGTCACGCTCGACTTTTCATTATATCAAACAGACCTTGCTATTGCAATTAACGCAAGGGTGCACAGAAGGAACGGCGGAACGATGAAACAGTTCTCCATGAAAGATACCGCAAGTATCGCAAACACCGCAGATACAGCGGATCTGGCGACAAGATCACTTGCTGCCGCTTCCCTTAATCCCGCAAGACACCTGACAAGAAGAACAAATGTAACCGCAAATACTATGACTCCGTGAACGATCAGTATATCGAGAAGCCCGTTATGAACCTCAAATATTCCTCCCATCCAGACAACATTTATCCTGTACGAACTGCCTATCCCCGTTATCGGGGCTCTGGAAAATGCCGACCACAGATCCGACCATATCTCATCGCGTCCAGACATTATGTCTTTGTAAAAGAGCTTGATATCCAGTGACCGTGCATAACGTCCCAGCCAGACATATACAAGGGATATCAATATCGAGCCTGCTGTCATTGCAAGCGTCAGGACCGTATAGAATACCTTGTTCTTCCACACCCTCCCCGGTATCAGGAGCAGTATGGCAAATACGACAAGGCCCAGAAGAGCGCATCGTGACCTGTACCACGAAATGATATTATACGCCCACGCAAACATGAACAGTATAAACGCAAACAGGAACCTCGAGCCGTGCTTTTCGGTATCCTTCAGCCCCTCATACAGTTTGATGAGGCCGGTTACGGCAAATACGAATCCCGTGATAAGAACAAGTCCGCCGTAGTTGGTGTTATAGCCCTTAAAGTATCCCTTGACGTCAAATGTCCAGTAGAAGAAATAAAAGCCGATATACACGCAGAAGAGTATGATAAACGTGTTGCCAAACCTTATCCTGCCTGCAAGATATATCACAAGCAGCAGATCGGCGGCAGTAAGCCACGCGCCTTTGCCCGAATCAACAATGAACAGATTGACGGCCGCAACACCGCAGGCGGCAGCCGTCAGCAGGAAGTACCTGTCTGTTATTGCCGTCTTTACCGGCACGTAACAAAAGAAGGTCACCGCAAGGAACACGAACGATATCAATGTTGCGTACGGCACTATCGCCTCGTACCATTCGTGTTCGTTCCATAACAAGACCGTTAATATCAGACACGCGGCAAAAAGAGAAAGATTCCCCCACATTTGTCTTCTATTGGAAATGCTGTTATTATCCATTCAATCTGCCTTTCAATATCCTGTAAGACTCCTGAACTATCGCCTTCTCATCCTTTAAATGGATGAGGATGACCACAATGGTCAATGCGGCGCATACGGCGTATCTGGCCGGGATGCGTCCTATCATTGCAATCGACATTGCCACAAGTATAAGATAACTCAAAATATCAGCAAGCATATTGTTATCGATAACAACATACTTCCTGACATACTTATAGGCGATCGCCCACATCAGAGCATAGCTTATGGCGGTGGCAGCGGCAGCTCCCATAGCGGAAAAGTACGGTATAAACGCCAGATTCATCGCCACATTTGCAACCGCTCCCGTTCCTGTTGCGATCCCCATTGACTTCGAATCCTTGTATGCCAGACATATAGACCCGAGAAACCCTGTCAGCGCACCGAATATTACCGATATGAGAAGGGGCGGAACGTATATCCACGCTTCATAGAAATCATTCCTGAACATAAACGATGCGACCGGATTGACAAGCAATATCAGTATCGCGCATATCACGACCATGAAGCAGTTGTACGTCCTGTACATCTGCGTGAAGAATTCCGGGCTCTTTTCATCCTTATAGCTCTTGGTGGCTGACATCTGCCACGCCTGCGCGAAAATCCTCTGAAATACCATCAGTATCGCCGGGATCTTGTATGCCACGCCATAGACTCCGTTTACCGCCGCTCCGCAGATCGCAAGGACGATATATCTGTCTGCCGCGTTATTGACCCAGCTTCCCGTGGAATACGCTATAAGCGGAACTCCGTAGCCAAGCATCTCCATCCTCAGTTCATTATCTTCCTTATAGCTGCCGATGATCCCGGCACGTTTTCCGAGCGCCGCCATAATGACTGCGGAAAACAGATATGCAAGTACCTGGGAGAAGATATAACCGTTAAGGCCGATATTGATCACGAGCAGGAATATGATGTTGGACAATATCGTAATGACCGTCGATGCAACCGACCCCGTCACGACTATCGGTACTGCTTCGCAGCCCTGAAAGTACAGTATCAGATATTCGTACAGCGAGTTGGCGGCAAACAGCAGGGCAAACAGGAATACATACCATTTGACCTCGTTGCCGACAAAGGCGAACGATATGATACACAGGCCGACCGTGACCGCATCGGCACGGACCACATATGACAGGCCGATCCTTAATATGCTTCCTCTTTTGCCGGCATTTTCTATCCCGAACCGCAGAGCCGCCTCGCCCATATTAAGAGTGAGCATCGGTACAAGGAGCAGCAGCGTGACCTGCATTATGTCCGCGATACCGTATTCATATGTCGTCAGTACTCCGGTGTATAGCGGTACGAGAAGAAACACCAGTATCTTCGATACGAAATTACTGACTGTAAACAGGGCAATATTTCCCGCCAGATATTGATATCTGCTCTTTGATTGTTCCCCGCCTTTTTTCATATCACTCCCCGTGATCATACTTCGAATTGGCCGCAAGCAGTAAAAAGAGCATATTTACCGTATAATTGGTCCATATAAGATCAACATCAAAAAAGGACTCGATGCATATGGCAAATACGGCAGCCATGGCGCATCCTGCAATGCTTCCGCGTCCCGCATCCTTCCGGCATGCGGCCCACGATCCAAACATCATGTACATCATCAGGGCAAACACGATCACGCCGTGGATAACAAGTATATTGTACATCGCATTATGCACATTGAACTCAAAGAAAGATGTTATTGTCACCCCGGTGCCGATGCCCGTTAAAGGCTTATGTCTGAACATTTCCCAGAACTCGAGCCATATGGCCTCCCGTCCCGAGAACAGGTTCTTATAAAAGAAAGGCATCCGGAAGTTTATTCCCGTTGTACCAAGCCAGATGTAAAGCGCTACAAATACGAGAGACCCGAATGTCGCAAAAGTGCACAGGAAATAGTAAAACCCCTTTCTGTTCCATAATTTGGCCGGAACCAGGAACCTCAGCACAAAGAACGCCACAAGCATTATAAATGCGCCGCGAGATCTGTGATACAGGCTTATCTGAAGGCATTTTACAAGCGCGATCACGATCAGCAGACCGGCAATTGTATGCTTATCGCGAAGCGAATCGAAAAAGACAAGGGCGCACAGCATGGAAAATACCGTGAAAGTTGCCGCAGTATTCGTATTCATCGCAAATGATGTGTAATCCGCGAACATCCATGTATATACGCCGAAGAACCAGTACAGGAGCATGGCGGTGTATAAAATGCCCATAAGACAGAACTGCCACTTTGCAAACCTTATCTCGGAGGAAATGTACCAGACAAGCGCAAAATCCGCCATTACAAAAAAACATCCGAGACCGCTGTCAACGATCAGTATATTGACTCCCGTTAATACAACAAGCAGTATAAGTGCGATGAATCTTCTGTCCTTTTGCCGGATCTTTTCAATCGGGTTGATATTGATTGCCGCAATGGCAGCAAGCACGGCAAATACAAACACGCCCACGTATTTTTCGGTCTTTCCGTAAAAACGAGGCACAAAAAAAGTCAATGTGTAAAAAACAAACAGGCAGAATATCAGCAACGTATTGCATATATCCCTGATGCCTGCCTCTTCCTTTATCTTTTCGATACAAGTTTTGAAAGCTTCGACTCCAAAACCATGCTTCTTGCTTTCCATGAACTCTTCTCCCGTCCAAAACAACCGGACAGCCTGTCCGCATTGGGATTTTCCAGATTATATCTGATCTTTTCGGCTATTTCATGTGGGTCGTCATAATTATCGATGATATCATTGGCACGAAGATCATCAAACAGTTCAAGTGCCCCGACATGTCGGGAACACAGTATCGGGCACCCGCACATAAGCGCTTCGACCGGGGCGAGCCCGAAAGTCTCGAAACAGCTGTTCTGAACAAACAAAGCCGCTTTACGAAACAGCCCGGTGCTCTCTTCATACGTAACGAGTCCTCTGTTATCCGCACAATCAAATGATCCTATCGCATCCGAATCGGCTCCCGAAGCTCCCGTGATGCACAGATACAAATCGGGGTCATATGTTTCGCGCAGTATCTTTATTGCCGAACATATGTATCTGATCTTCTTCCTCGGCATTCCGCCGCCGACCGTATAGATCATATGTCTGTCTCTTTCCCGCGTATCCTTCTCCCGCCCTGCAAGAGACGTATCGACCCCGTTGGTTATATAGTCAAACTTCCCGGAATACACGGGGTAATACTCTTTAAGCCACGAGCAGAATGTTCTGCTGACCGCTATGACAAGATCGGCCATATCGAGCGTTCTCCTCTCGACACTATTCATCTCTTCGTCAGGCTCAAGATTGATCTCATTTTCATGCTCTACACACCCGTGCATAATGTAGGCGGTCGGTTTCCCCAGTATTTTCGCGGCTTTCATCCCGAATATGTTCTGTTTTGAGTATCCGGAATAGACAACAACATCCGCCCTCACGGTATCGATCACGATCTCCGCTGCGCGAAGCAGTTTGCTTCTTCTCTTTTGATAAAGTGTTCCGGCAGGAAGATTGTCAATATAATATTGGGTCACATTTGCAGGTCCGGTTCCGGTATAGTGATCGCCCGCAAGAAATATCCTCATTTTAAGTTTCCCGTTATCCTTTTCCGGTATTCGCGCCTGCCTTCCAGCATTCCCGATAACGCGCCAAAGATACTCATGCTCCCGGCATACAGCTTTCTCTTGCGCAGGGCAAACTGCAGAATCAGTATGCCGGAAAAAGCCCTGCTCATGGCGGCATAATTCGCACCACGGCTCACAAAGAAGTCTCTGTCATAACCTTTAAACCATGTAGACTCTTCGTGTCTGACGGCAGCGATCATTTCCGGAACATACAGTATTGTTTTCCGTCTCTTTAAGCATTCATATAAGAACAGGTTTTCCTCGCCGAGATGATATCTCGCTCCGGCACCGAACATCTCGTCAAACCGGATATCATCTATAGCCTGTCTGCGAAACGCTATCTCGGGAGAAAATATCTTGAGGACGGACAGATATCCCATCCTTTTTTCCCTGTCAAATACCGGATGATCCCTTTCCGGCCTTTTTATGAAAAAAACGATCACATCCGCTTCGGGATGGGCATTAAACGCACCGTTAACGATCTCATCATAGTTTTCGACATACTCCACGTCATTGTCGCACAATATGCATATGCTTTCCGCCGCGTTGGCGATCGCCTCGTTGCGGCTCTTCGAAAGTCCCCGCTCCTTTGTTTCGACATATGTTACGTTCACAGATCCGCGGGAAGTGGCGTGAAGCGTCGTGCGGTGCGCATTCCGGTCGCACTGATTGATGACCACACAGTCAGTGTGTATGTTAAGGGAATCTATATAGTTCTCATCCTCCAGATACATGGCTGACAGCAGTACTTCCGGCGTCATCTATACTCTCCTTGCCACGGCACGCACAGCCCAGTTGCAAAAGCAGTACAGACTGTATGCCACACTCAGATGTTCTGTTTTTCTGTAAAGATTCCATATTCTGCTCACGGCCTCAAGCTTATTCGAGGAAAGGGAGTGACCCATCCGCCTGTACAGTGTAAGGCTCTCATCAAGCCCGTAGGCAACGCCTGTCTTCTTCAGAACCTGCCACCATGTCGCGGTATCCTCGCTTGGGACATATGGCATCAGTATATCTTCCCTGGCAAGCTTTTCCATGTCGAACATGACCGTACTCGTAAAGATCGTTGTATTCCTGAGAGCCTGCCTGTATGAGATAGTATGCGGCACTCTTACGATCTTACCGAGGCCCCTGCCTTTTTCATCGGCAAATTCGTATCCGGTAAAAGAAAACGCGGCGTCATTGTCGCTCATAAACGCAACCTGCTTCGACAGCTTGCCGGCATCCCACAGATCATCCGCATCGATAAAAGCGATAAACCGCCCCGTCGCCTCCATGATACCGGTGTTTCTGGCGCCTGCTGCTCCCTTACGGCACGTATTGTCAAGTATCCGTATGTTATCGGATGCATACCTCTCCAGAACAGCGCGTGACGAATCCGTTGACGCGTCATCCACAAGAAGCAGCTCATAGTCCTGATATGATTGTTTTAATACAGACATAATCGTGTCGGCAATGCTGTCTCCCGCATTGTATACCGGCACGACTATCGATACTTTGTTATTCATTGGTTTCTTCGCGTGCCATATCCGCGGCATGCTGTTCGGCTACCCCTTCCGTACTGCCAAGCATAAACAGGGTTTTGACGGTCAGGATCAGCAGCCGCAGATCGAGCCATATCGAGAAGTTTTCTATGTAGAACAGATCAAGCTTCAGCTTGTCGTATGGTCTGGTGTTATATTTACCGTATACCTGCGCGTAACCGGTTATTCCCGCTTTTACTTTTGTTCTGTAGGAGAATTCCGGCATCATCCCGGTGTATTCATCAATGATCTCCGGACGTTCGGGACGCGGTCCGACGAATGACATGTCACCCGCAAGCACATTGAACAACTGGGGGAGCTCGTCAATACGCAGTTTCCTGATGACGCGCCCCACCGGTGTGATCCTGTAGTCATTCTTCGATGCCAGCCTCGCCCTGCCGTCCTCTTCGGCGTGTTCGATCATACTGCGGAACTTGATTATCCGAAACTGTCTGCCGCCTTTTGTGCATCTGGTCTGCCGGTAGAATACTCTCCCTCCGTCACACATCTTGACGGCGGCGGCGGTGACGAGCATGATCGGAGAAGTGATCACGATCATGAGAATCGCAAGAACTATATCAAACAGCCTCTTGATCATCCTCTGCTCCACCTCGATCGGATCGCTCTTCGAATACATAAGCGGCGTATCGAACAGGTGAAGGTTCTGTGATCCCTTCAATACTATATCCATGATCTTCGGACTCACATATATATCGACGTCACTCTCATAACAGCATTTGAACACGGTGTTTCTCTGTTCATTCGGTATGTCCCAGAGCATAACGGCTTCATGCTTCGGTATCTCATCGCATATCTCATCGATATCACCGGAAACGCTCATTGCCTTCGTGATCCGGAACTGGTGCCTTCGCGTCGCGAACTTTTCGGATATCACATCCTGACTGTTTCCACCGTATACGAGCAGCACGTCAACCGGAGGGAAGAGCGCCCTGTAGCCAAACGTTGCGGCTATGATCCATCCGCCTATGATAAAGCATTGGACGACCATACCCGTAAACAGCGGGATAACAGTGGGGAAACGGTAGGACAACAGGCAGATTATGCCATAGAACAGTATATTGGTTACAAGTGTCGCGAATCCCTGGGAGAGTGTCAGTTCGATCATACGGAACGATCCGATCTTCAGTCCTCCGTACATAACCGAAGCAAACAGCAGCATCGCAAAATATACTGCCGCTATAAATACATGACCCCAGAAATAAAATGCCTTCGGAATGCCGGTATTATAATGCCATATCCACACATACAGCATTATTCCGGTCTCCAGCGCCAGGATCACAATAGACGTGGCAAACAAATATGTTCTTTTCTGAAACTGCTTTCGGTTCAAAACAGACTACTCCTTGTGGGCAAGAAGCAGAAAACCGGCCAGAAAACAGCCCGCAAGCACATTGAAAAACCCGATGCGGCTGTTTGCAAAAACAGGTCTTCCGGACCGTTTTGCATATATAACATAACGCGCCAGGTATTTTAACCTCAGTATACCCGGCGGGGTAATATAGGCTCTCTGCTCATAGTACAGATAAAAAGCATTCACGTTTTCCCGTTTCAGCTTTTTAACCGACCCGGTATAACCGTCATCCGTTATTTCGCACACGGTTATTATCCGAGGCAAAACGGCAAGAACACATACCTCATCTATTTTATCATAAATATAGTCTTCAGGTACATATTTTTCGCCCTCTATTTCCGGAAACCTGAATCTCCTGAGTAATTCGGTCTCATACATCAATGTTGTCTCGCCGCGAAATCCCTTCAGATATAATCCGTACAAAGTGGAAATATCCCCGTCGGGAAAACTCTTATTTCCGAGCAGTTTCTCATCCGTGCATCCTTTATGTGCGACCACTCCTCCTACATGCTTGCCCGAACACTCCCTGCCGGATGCATTGTCATATGCCGCAAGAAGCTCCTCAACTGCCGTGTCTACAAAATAATCGTCAGAATCAAGACACACAAAGAGCTCTGCACGGGCTTTATCCGTTCCCGTATTGAACGCACGCATTTTTCCGCCGTTCTGTCTGTATGTATACCGGATGTTTATAATACCCTCATCGATCCATTCTTTTACATAAGCTTCCGTGTCATCTGTAGATCCGTCATCGACTATGAGCCACTCAAAATCCATGACGGTTTGGGATGCAAGGCTCTTATATGCACGTGTGAGAAGTTCTCTTCTGTTGTATGTAGGGGTAAAGACCGTAAGCCTCATTTAAGTCTCCTGTAACTGAACCTGTGCTCGGCATCGCTGTAATCAACAAGCCCGAATACAGCCGGATCATCAAGATCATACTTGTATATGACATGTGTGGCGGTCCTTCCGATCTCGTAAAGACCCGCCTTTTTAATAAATGCCGCCTGCGGATGTCCCGCCGTCAGAACGATGTATTCGGTATCCGTCTGCTCCAACGCATCCTTGAATCTCTCCTCGTTAACCTTCTGGTTTCTCACAAGAAGCGCCAGTATGCGGTTTGTCGGCTTGTTGTCATCGGCAAGCATCTCATCGGTATATGAATAATTCATCGCATACAGGTAATCCTCCCTGTCTATGCACAGCAGCATTTTCGGATCATACTGCCGTATCTCCATATTGTATTCATACTCGAAGAACGCCCTTGTATACTCGCTGCCGGAATCGTTATGGATGAGAGAGGATATCTCTATGAGCTCATCTGGTATTTTATATACATTTTCCGCCACGTTAAATCCGTCCGCATATACAAAGTTCCCGCCAAGCACGAACATCAGCATGGTAAGCGCCGCCACAGCTGTACGCTTTGCGCCTTTGGGCGCATCGTATATTACCGATACGGCAGCATAGGGAACTATTATCACAACCGGCGCGAGCCAGAACAGCCGGTAATACTCGTTATTTACATCAAATATCCGATCCAGTACAACCGGAACTACGGGATTGAACACGGTAACAAGCAGCATCAGGGCATCCGGAAGGAATATCTCCCGGTCCCGGCGCTCTCCTTTTACAAGGATGAGCAGCACGGCAAACAGATACATGATAAAATACCCGGTTCCGGAGCAATACAGACTCAGGCATTTCATCAGATATCCTATTCCGTTTTCAAATACGTTTACTCCCTGCATTTTCTACCTCGGGAAAGTGTATATCGCAAAATATCCCTTTACATACATGACATATATGAGCATCATCAGTATTTCGGGGATAATGCAGGCAAATGATTTCAGTATGATCACATATTTCTTTTTGATAACGGCATACGGAACAAAGAGCGCGAAAACCTGCGCCGGGATTACCATATTAGCCGTGGAGCTTACGGTGGAAGTACCCATGCACACGATAAAGAGCATGATGAATAATCCTCTTATATCCTTTCCGGATACAAGCAGCATATACATATAGAATATCACAATGAGCGATATGTTCCCGACTATGGACTTGCCCTCGTAGGTCCTTGTCATCAGGAAGTTGGAAGATGTGTAAATGCTGATGAACATGCAGTTTACGAACATCATGAGCACATACATAACGGTACGGCGCTTATCATCAAAGAAGAATCTGCTGATCCCGGCGTACAGACCGTTTACGATCATCATTATCGTAACTGACATGACCCCCTTTGTCATCACGAGAGCCGGAAGCTTTGTGATACTGCAGATGACCGAATCGTTTACCGAATATGTCGCAAATACATAGCGGAGTTCAAAATGATCCTGCCAGTTTCCGGTAAAGGGGTCATATACATTTATCATGTCGGTATCTACGTTTGTGGTAACATTTGCCACATAATAGGCCGCATCGAGCGTGAAATTATATGTAACGGCTACCGCTGCGACGGAAAGCGCCGTAACAGCCGCGGCGCATATCCAGAATGAACGGTTATGTACCATATCCCCTGCGATATCCTTCGCCTTTCCGATCCAGCATTTTCCGTACAGCACGGACGATATGACAAGGATCGCCGCGCACGGGATCATCCACAGTCTTGCCAGCAAAGACAGCGGCCTGTACGTTAACATGACCGGCAGGCATACGATGGCAAAGAGCGCGTAATAAGCAAAGAATCCGACCGTTATCGTAAGCGTTGCCGACCAGTCACCATGCCTTCTGACGGTGATGAGGCTGCCGAAGGCAAAATACATTATGAAATTAAAGATCAATACACATATCGCCTTTGCCGCTATCATCTGATCCCGGTGATCTCCTGTCTGTCTATTACATATATATTATCCGGTGATACCGACTGATCGGAAATAAGCTCATACATTGCTCCGGCATTATCCTCATCGGTTCCGTATACATACCAGTTCGCGACATACCCGTATTTATCAAGAAAATCCCTGAGAGCATCGGAATTCTGTGCGCCGCCGCCGCCGACAAACGTTATCTTCCCGTCGCTTTCCCTTATCAGATATCCTTCCGTTTCCTCTCCGTCGGGCGTAAACTCATAGATGCTGCATCTCCTGTTCATATCATCCTGAAGATTGACCGTGGCGGCATACAGGCTGTTGATCTTATTGTTAAGAACACAGACCGCAGCGACAAGCACGAGAGCGACCACTCCAAGGCCTATCGCAAGATTCCTCGCATTTACTATCTTATGTTTTTTCATGTCCCATTCCTCCGAATAACCGTCAGTATCTGAATCTTCAGAAACATTTACATATGTCCGCGTTTGCATATAGCATATCAGTATGACCGCGGAAACATTCAATACTCCGTGGGTAAGAAACACCCAGAAGCCGTACCATTGCGCCAGCATTGTCACCGGCAGCAGCAGATCCGACTGAAATCCCCATATATTCAGCAGCGAAACAACCGTCATCGCTATCAGAGTATCGCGCCATGATGTGCACACCGTCCTTATCAGTTCGAGATAACACAGGTAGTACAGCAGGATAAGGGGCGCGGGAAGCATTACATATACAAAAGCAAGCGGATGGACATGCACAACCCGGCAGAGCGCTCCTATGAACAGATTAACAGGTCCGCTCACAGATAAAGTACCGGTTTCGTATACCATTGTCGCGCTTCCGAGACCGCGAAGCACTTCCGTATTCTCATTCTGATATCTTATGGCCATAAATATCTGAAAGGCGGCAAGAGCCGCAATTACACACAGTCCCGCAATGTCCGCGGCCCTAAATGGTGCTGCGGCAGCATCCGTATCGGGATGCATGCGCTTATTGACCAATATTCCCGTTATCCCGACAAGGAGAATGATAAACGCCGTTATGCAGATGCATATGTCCGACGAAGCGCCGAACAGCGATCCCGCAAGGCAGACGGCCGAACCAAGCAGTATCAGAAGACAGCCTCCGAAAGCCGCCCGGAAACAGACAGACCTTTTCCCTCCGAACGAAGATCTGATGATATCCCCCCATACCCCGATAAATGCGGCAATTATGTAAAATACCGCAAATGCGGCAATACTCTTAAGTATCAAGGAGTCTCCACCTCCCTGTATACACTGCACATTTCCGTTTCATATATTATCTCATAGCCGTACTTTGTCAGAGGAACATCAGGCCATATATCGTTGGACAAAACAACGTAACGGCATTCGCACCCGCGGGCAGCTTCCGCGACCTTTTTCATATCAGGATGAACTTTACCAAGCTCAGTATAAGCGTTTCTTTCATATTCACTCATCCATGCTGCCTCTCTGTGCGCGGGCAGGTCATACATAAGTGAAAAGGCCGGGGAATAGCTTTCAAAATACAGACCCCATCCCGGCATTGTAAGTACCTTTGCCTCATCCGTATCGGCAAGAACGGCATCCATTGCCTCCACAATATCCGACGGGATATGCATCATATTTTCGGCTTTTGGGTTCATATCGGAGGCAAGAATGTTTGATCCGGAGCTCGTGACGGCAAGCGCGATGATAAGAACGGCGAAGGCCGCGGATAAGTACCGTTTCCCTTTGCGGGATATCAGTATGTCAATGATTTTTGAAACGGCATATCCTATAGTTCCCAAAGGTGACAGAACAATGGGCCACTTTTTGCATATTGCGCCGGTAAGGAAAAGAACCGTTACGCATACGAGAAACAGTGTGATAACCGCACCGTTTCCCACAATCTGCCTGTATGTATTATACAAATCGCTCAGTATCTGTCTTACCATATCACACCACAGGATACGATCTTTCCCGATCCTTGCATAATACCGGTCTGATCAGTATCAGTATCGCATAGAAGTACGACATTATGTAAACCGGGAAATAATATTTAAAATATGATGCGGGCGCCAGAATGAATACTATGAACCAGTGCGCCGCAAGTCCTCCGAACACGAAGAAGCTGTACCATTTTCTCCGTATAAGGCTGTAACACAGTACCCCGAAGGCAAACAGGACCGGGATGAACAGATTGTACGTGACCGTCTTGACAACGCTTACCGCAGAGGATGCGAGTCCCCTTATCCCTCCGTCCGGAGGTACTATACTGTACGGTCTTGCCGCATAGCGGAATGCTCCCCATCTTGTCCTTAGGAATACATCCGGATTGTTAACGAATATTCTCTTAAGAGCCTCCGTATACTCATAAAAATCATTGTCCGTAGCCTCCGGCCTGACTCCGGTAAATCCATCGGCATACAGTATCAGGACATCTTCGTAATTGATGTCCCCGTAATGCTCGCTAATCGCCTTTACAACATCGAGCGACAGATACCTGTCGACTGTCTCCAGATCCGCGGCGTTCTTATCAAGATCAAGTCCGTTTCTGTACATGTTGGTGATCGTATATGCATAGAACGGCTTCATCCTGTCGTTGGCGGCATTGTCAAGCCCGGAAGCCATTGCTCCGTTCTGCGGTATCCACAGTACATACTGGATGGCAAGATACGCAAGGATCATCACTGCAGCTTTCCGGGGGCTGCGGAATTCGCGGTATACGATCAGCATCAGTATCGGAATGAGGACAAGCAGGTATATTCCCTCGGTTCTCCACTGTGTAAGGACTGCGCCTGCAATAAGCACAAATACAACCGATCTGCCGCACGGCTTCTTCTCAAGATAGTCAAACAGGAACTTAACAAACAACGCCAGATAGACGAGAAAATAGATCGGGAGTCTGTGGGCGCTTGTCGTATATGCTATGACCGGATATAGCAGGAACAGGATATACATTGCCATCCCGCATCTTTTCCCGTAATACCCTTTTGTCCGGTATACGGTATATCCCACAACAAAGAACTCGATGACCGCCTTGACTATGATAGGACCGTACCGCGCCGGAACAAGCATCAGGGAAACAATATAATAATATACGGTCATATAATTGAACCATGTATCATGTATCAGATGTGTCGCGTCATTAAGGATCGAATACTCGTCATTCGTCAGGTATCCTCCCGGAAGCTTGATCGCCATCGCAATGAGGATTACCGGAAGATACACAAGGCCGCACTTTATCACTCCGAACAAAGGCCTGCCTTTTTCATTCCTTTTCCGGATGAGCAGATATAAGGCGTAAACGGCGGCAGCGGCTACTATAAGCGCGAGTACGGCGCATATACCAAAATCCGTCACTGCAAGGATATATCTGTCTTCTGTTCTGTCCGGAAATATAAACATTGTTTTAGCGTTTACCATATATCATTGACTATAAAATCAATGATAAGTATACTATATTTTGTAGTAGTAAGCAAAAAGACAACAGGAGGCTATACCTTTTGAAGAAAATCATAGTTACCGGCAGCAACGGTCAGCTCGGCCGCGCTATCAACACATTATACGGCGACAGCACCGAATATGAACTTATCAACACCGATTTCGGGGTTTCCGGAATAACCGATCTTGATATTACAGATATTGACTCGGTTATGGAATTTGCCTCAGGTATCCGGCCCTTTGCGATCATAAACTGCGCGGCGCATACAAACGTGGATGCATGTGAGACCCAGATTGACGCCGCTTATAAGATAAATGCCGTCGGAGCGCGCAATATGGCAATAGCGGCAGCACAGACAGGTGCAAAGCTTGTGCATATATCGACGGATTATGTTTTTTCGGGAGATGCCACGAGACCATACACCGAATATGATGCTCCCGCCCCGAAGGCGATGTACGGGATCACAAAGCTTGCCGGGGAGGACTATATAAGACAGTTTGCCGATCGTTTCTTCATAATCCGCACCGCATGGCTGTACGGAGACGGCAAAAACTTTGTCAGGACAATGCTTCGCCTTGCCCGGGATCACGACAGTATCAGCGTTGTGGACGATCAGATAGGATCCCCCACAAGCGCCGATGAGCTTGCAAAGGCGATCATGTCGCTGATACCCACGGATAACTACGGACTGTTTCACGGAACATGTGAAGGTGAATGCTCATGGGCTGATTTTACGAAAGAGATATTCCGGCTCTCCGGAATACACACAACAGTTGATCCGGTAACTTCTGCCAGATACAAGGAAATGAACCCCGCCTCGGCCGACAGACCGCACTACTCCGTCCTTGAGAACTATATGTTAAAGCTCACTGGCGGTTATGCGTTTGCTTCATGGGAAAAGGCGATCGCGGAGTATTTATCGAATAATACTATCTCCATATAAAGTTGATAACGACCGCAACTATTATTCCCAGAACAGCTCCCATCTGTACCTGAAAAGGTGTATGTCCTATCAGTTCCTTTAATCTGTCATGGGAAAATCTTGGCGGATTATCTTTGAGCTTGGCAAAATATTCCATCAGCTCGTTGAGAATGACAGCCTGATTGCCTGTCTCTCTTCTGACTCCGCTCGCGTCAACCATTACCACTATCGCAAATATAACCGCGAACGCAAATTCAAACGAGGCTACGCCCTGCGTGAATGCAGTCATTGTCGCAAGTGCGGTGACGGTGGATGCATGAGAGCTCGGCATGCCTCCGTTTCCGGTAAAAAGCCTCGCAAAACTGAATGTATGATCCATCACAGCCTCTGTCAGCGCTTTTAATACCTGTGCGGTAAAATATCCCGCAAAAGCAGAGATCAGTATTTTGTTGGATAACAGTTCCCTTAAGAATTCCATATTACATAAAAAGGCTCCGCAAATGCGGAGCCGTATTACCGCAGCCGTATGATCGATCACTCACCGAGACCACTGTCTACTGCATTTATAAGCGCCTGCAGCGCTTCTGCCTCGTCATCGCCTTCGCATATGAACTCAATCTCATCGCCGCATTTTACACATGCGCCAAGTACGCTCAACACGCTTTTGGCATTTGCAGTGCCCTCACGAAACGAAAATGTGATCAAGGACTTGTATTTCATTGCTTCTTTGCACAATATTCCGGCCGGTCTTAAATGCAGACCCGTAGGGTTCTTGATCACGACCCTCTGACTAACCATAAGAGCAACTTCCTCCATTCTGCATATTATGCATATATATAGCAGACGCATACGCCCACCATAACAGATGAATTATATCACTATTCATCCAAAATCACAACCGGGGGCTCTTCCTCCGTCCGCGTGCCGACATAGTCGACAACGACCATTAACGTCACCGGATTAACGGTCGATACACCCGAAGGAAAATCAAACTCAACAATGCCGTCACATTCTCCGGTTGCTACCGGAGCGCCCTCCTGCCCGGGCAGCACACCGCTTCTGGGCACAAGCGCGGCAGCGTCTATCCTTCCGATCGCAAGATCTCCGCTGTATCTGTCATATGCATCGCCGATCCCCTGTATTTCTACCGGGAACGAGCCTCCTATATCCGCTATATTCGCTGTATAACCTTCCGGTACATTTTCCACTGTTACATTTGAAAGCGGAACTTCTATTACCTTGCGCTGATTTTCGGCAATATTGATCGTTACGGTCACATTTGGGTCAAAATCGGCGTCCGCAAATATCACACCGGTCGGAAGAGCGTCCGCAACACTGACCGTTGTCTGTACAGTCGAAGAAGCTCCCTCGATCAATACTTTGTCGGGAGATATGTATACAACCTCCATATCATCAAAGTTCTCACCCCTTCCGGCAATGACAACGCTTGAAGGTTCTGTGATAACCGGACCTTCTATCCCGTATCCGGATGCAGGAGTTCCCGAATATCCGCTTGATATCGGAATAGTCTTGGTGGCATATATTATATACTTTATCTCCGTAACCGTTCTTGACAGGGTGATCCTGGGATCATCTATAAGCTCGTTGTCCGAATCATAGGCATGCAGCGGTTCCGTCACGGTCAGATCGTTGTTAACTCCGGTGATATCCGCTGTTGCCATCACCTTCGCGATCCGGGAAACAACAGATTCGGGGCCGTCTACGATAACCGAAGAAAGGGGATTTTCCACTCCCGACAGTATATATCCTTCTGCCGGTTCTCCCTCATAACCGGTAGCAACCGTCACTTCCTTCCTGACGAGATTCTCGATCCTGAGCTTGATGCTCGAATCTCTTGTTGTTACCGAGTCGATCCTGTCCGCAAATCTTGTACTCCTCACCTCGATCGGGACAGTGTCGATCGAAGTCAGCTGCTTCAGATCAGCGGTAGCCTTGATATAGTCCCTGCTCATACCGTCAAGCACGGATCTGTGTGCCGTCACAACAACATTTATCGTCGCGGAATCATCGAGTATGTCATAGCACTTTCCCTGCTGTGCAAGGACATCCTCATTCGTTATCTCTACCGCAATCCCCGTATAAGTCTTGCTTATCACAGGATCGTCGACGTTAACAACCACCAGCCAGAGGACAAATGCCGCAACAACGGATATGATCTTGAGACCGGGATTCTTTGTAAATAATGTCTTCATTCTCCGGCCTTTCTCTTAAACAGGCGAAACGCTTTCTTCTCTTCGTATTTCTTGCCCTGGATACTGCCGAGCATTTCCCGCAGTTCATCGGCGTCCACGTTTCTTGACAGTTTGCCTTCATATGCAACCGACACCCTTCCGGTCTCCTCCGAAACGATGACCGTCATCGAATCGGTCGCTTCCGAAATACCTACTCCGGCACGATGCCTCGTTCCGAGCTCCTTGGACAGTGCCATATTCTCTGACAGAGGCAGATAGCATGTGGCTGCCACTATCCTGTTCCCCCGTACTATCACGGCACCGTCGTGAAGAGGCGTGTTATGTTCGAATATATTAATGAGAAGCTGGCTTGATATCATGGAATCAAGCAATATCCCCGTTTTCTCGTAATCTGTCAGGACATCGTTCTGGGCAACAACAATAAGCGCTCCGGTCTTGGCTCTGCCCATTTCAAAAGAGCTCCTCACTATCTCATTGATCGTTTCATCGGAAAACCGCTCATCGGAAACCCTGCTGTCAAACTGAAACAGCGACGTCAGAACCCTTCGTTTCCCAAGCTGTTCCAAAGCCTTTCGAAGTTCGGGCTGAAATACGACTACCAGTGCCATTACCGCGACCGAGAACACGTTTTTCGCGATCCACAATATAGTCGTCATCGAGAATATGGCTGCGATCATTACAAAAAAAAGGATAAAAATGATACCCTTCAGAAGCGACCACGCCTTAGACTCTTTGATCCACGCCAGAACCCTGTACAAAAAAACCGAAATGATAAGTATCTCAACAATATCAGTCCATTTGATAGACGGGATAGAAAGCCATGTTACATAGCGTTCAATAAATGAGGTTAATGATTCAATAATCTCCGGCATTAATAATCATCCTCGTCATCATCATAATAATCTTCGCGGCTGCGCCGTGTATTCTTCCGCTTTCTCCTACCCTGCGGAGCATCCAGAGTGACCTTGGGAACAGCCTTGACGTAATAGTAATATTCATCATCTTCAAACTGGACGTATTCGGACCGGGAATAATCAACATTAAATATGAAGAACTGAAGTACCAGAACCAGCAGCGAAGAGACGATAAGGCCCAGTATCGCGCCTCCGATCCCTATATCCGCATCAAGCACCGCTGAAGATATAAGCAGCACCACAAAGCACACGATCATACCGGCTCCGAGCGCGATCTGCCATGAATAGTTGATCTTCAGTCTCCTGATCAGGTATACGACAATGATAGTAACGGCAAATGTAACGATCATGGCAATCATTGCATCGTTCTTCAATATGCCGTCAGTAACCGTCTTGAAACCTCCAAGCATTTCCTCAACATCAAGATCTCCCAGTCCGCCCCCTCCAAGGGCGTCCTGATGACCGCTGATAAAGTGAAGTATATAATATACCGCCGTGCCGCATCCTACGGATATGCAGGAAACCGGACTTCCGACAAAGCCCATCGCAAGCGGCATCACATACGGAATATGCATGGCAAAGAAGACCGGAGTCAATAATACGGCTATGGCATCATCCGGCGTAAACCTGAAATAAAGCGCATACATTATTATGAAAATAAACAGGATAACAACAGCGCATTCAAGTGAAAGCGCATACATATGCGCGACGATCACCAGTCCCGCGACAAGGACTATAACGTTTACGGGCAGGAAAGAGCAAAGCAGTGCCAGAATAAGCACTATTGCAGGATTTTTGAGCTTTGTCATAAATCCAACACTGCCGTTTATGAATAAAAGCGCGATCAGCATTGCGAGGAATTTGAGAACCGGAACAATATATGCTTCAAAGCGCGTATAGAAACTTGTCAGTTGCTGTTTGATCACCAGTAATGACTCCATCGCGTCTACCTTCCTTTACGATCAATATTGATCATATGCATCAAAGCCTTGAGCAGCTGGTTGTACTGTTTGACATGGTGTTTGGCTTTTTTGTATCTGTAGCTGTATACGAAATACGAAATAACAAGATAAACAGATAATACAAGACAGTATTTTGACAATATCCCCTTCAGAAAATCCACAAAGTCCATTTTGTAGAAATCCTCAAGAAATGTTTCGATATTATACAATACATACATAGCCACCGCCAGGGCAAAGCCGACGGTGGCATATATAGCTGATTTTAATAATTGCAAGCTGATGTAATCGCCCCTGAAATATCCGGATATGGCAATATCCTTCTTCCCTTCCCGCTCCTCATACGCGGCCATACGTGTCATCAGCCTGATCCTTTGTTCGTTTAACATGTTATCGCTGTTATTGGTTTAAGAACCTCATCTTATTCTCATGCGTAGCCCTTGCTTCCGGCTTGGGCGCAGGTTTCTCGGGCTGCCGTCCGGCGGACTGCAGATCATTGATCATCGAAGCCTTGCATTTCTCGCAGAACCGTCCCGTGGCTATCGGTGCTCCGCAATTCTCGCAAGTGATCCCGGCATCTATCCCCGAAGCGAACTCGAGTCTTTCTTCCTTGATCCACTGACGGATATAGCTCTCCTCAATATCACAATTCTCAACGACATCCTTTATCGTCGAATTACGGTTATCAAACAGATAATTCTTGACCTCCTGGAACTTCTTTTCCAGCTCTTCCCGGCATTGCGGACATATCGGCTGACCGCCTATATAGTTGAATAGCTTTCTGCATCTTTTACAATTCTTGACATCCATTGATATATTCCTCCTGAATAATAAATCTTATCTCTCTCCTCAGGTTCCCCTTCCTATGCAAAGCGAAACAAAATATACATTACGGATGCCGACCCCTTTTAAGCATCTTGCCATAGCATCAACCGTAGCGCCGGTTGTGTATATATCGTCCACGATTAAGACTGCATTATATTTTACATCATTTCCCCTAACATTAAAAGCCTTTTTGAGATTATTTTGACGTGCGGCTGCACTTAATTCTTTCTGGACAGACGTAGCCGCACTTCTTTCGATAAGAGACGTACATACAGGTATTCCGAGCCGTTTGGACATCTCGTCCGCGATCAGCTCCGCCTGGTTGTATCCCCTTTTTTTCAGTTTGCTTTTGTGTATGGGAACGGGAATAAGCGCATCAACATTCCAGCTTCTGATCTTGTCCCGGAGCCGTTCGTCGATTATCCTTCCGTATACTTTGGCATACTCTCTTTTGTTATTGTACTTGAACCTGTATATGCTCTTGCTCGTGATCTCATCATACACGAGCGCCGCCCTTCCCTCGTCATACTCATGCGTGCATCTTGTACAGTCGAAGCAGTATTCCTCATCGTCGTCAACCGGTTTCCCGCACTTCATACAGTATGAGCTTCCGATATAAGGCAGTCTGCGCTCACATTCCGGACAGATGCCTGTCGAGCGGCGGGCTATATTATTGCATACGGGACATATTCCCGGATACAGGAGATCTGCCGTCTTTGCCGCTATTAAGTTAATCCATGCAGTTTTCAATACAATGCTATCTCTTTGATCACTTCATCAAGACTGGAATTACGCTTCATCTCGTCAGCGTTGCCAACCATCCTCGCAACTGTTTCCTCGCTCCCCACGATCGTTACGCATCCCCTTGCCCTGGTCACTGCCGTGTAGAGCAGATTGCGGTTAAACAACTGTTTCGGACCCGACAGCAGCGGAAGTACGACAGCGGGATACTCGCTTCCCTGAGACTTGTGGATCGTGGTCGCATATGCTAGTTCAAGCTCATCAAGATTGGAAAACGGATATCTGACCCTGTGATTTTCTTCATATATGACTTCCATCGTCTCAGAATGGGGGTCGATCGACGCTATGATCCCCATGTCACCGTTAAATACGCCCATTCCCCTGTCGACCGTTATCCCGTATTGCCCGGTCACTTCCCACTCGATCCTGTAGTTGTTCCGGATCTGCATGACTTTGTCCCCTTCGCGGAAAATGACAGCTCCGAACTGCTTCTCCCGCTTATTGTCAGATCCCGGATTAAGATATCTTTGCAATACCGGATTAAGGTTCTCCACGCCCAGCACGCCCTTTCTCATCGGAGTCAGAACCTGTATGTCAAAAGGGCGGGCATTGACATATTTCGGAAGCTTCTCGGATACGAGAAGAACGATATTATTAAGTATCACGTCGACGTCATTACGTCTCAGCATGAAAAAGTCTTTGCTCTTATTGTCAAGCGCAGGGACGATGCCTGCGTTGATCTTGTGGGCGTTTACGATAATATCGCTCGCTTCGGACTGACGGAAGATCTTGTCGAGCTTTACTACCTTAAAGCACTCCGAAGCGATTATATCCTTCAGCACGCTTCCGGGGCCTACGGACGGGAGCTGATTCGTGTCGCCAACCATGATAAGTCTTGTTCCCGGTACGATAGCGCAAAGCAGCGATCTGAACAGCGGCAGGTCTACCATCGACATTTCATCTATTATCACCGCGTCTACTTCGAGCGGGTTGTCTTCGCTGTACTCATACGAATACGATCCCTCTCCCGTTGTGCCGGGTGACAGTCCCAACAGTCTCTGTACAGTCGATGCCTCATACCCCGTCGCCTCGGTCATCCTCTTGGCAGCCCTTCCGGTAGGAGCCGCAAGTACAAAATCATTGCCGGTAAGCTTCAGATATTCGATCAGAACGTTTATTATCGTCGTCTTTCCGGTTCCGGGTCCCCCCGTAATAACGCAGACGCCGTTCGATGCCGCGGCAACGACCGCCTCAAGCTGTTTTGCTTCAAGCTGTGCCTCGGGATCCTCAAGACGCTTCACCGTATCCCTTATCCTGTCGGGATCCCGGTCGACCGTAACATCAAGATCAAGAAGCATCCTCGCACATGCTGCTTCCATATAATAAAACGGCGCATGATATACGCGCACTTCACCGTCTTTACTCTTAAGTACGAGCTTCTTTTCCATTCCGAGGTTATCGGTCTCGGAATCAATGTAATCCCTGTCCGCCTCAAGGAGCGCTGCCGCCCTTCCTGTCAGTTCCTCCTTCGGAAGATACACATGACCCTCCGATACCGCAAGCGACATAGTGTATAATATTCCGCTTCTTATACGGTATACGCTCCCTTTATCTATCCCCGCTTCCTGCGCTATCTCATCCGCTGTCCTGAATCCTACTCCCTCGATATCCTCCGCAAGCCTGTACGGGTTTTCCCGCATCACGCTGTAGACTTCGCTTCCGTACTTTCTGTATATCCTGTTCGCCAGGTTGTTTGATATGCCAAACCTCTGGAGAAATACCATGACCTTGCGAAGATCCTGTCTTTCCACAACATATGCGCCTATCTCCTGGGCTTTTCTGAGAGATATCCCCTTTATGCCGGCGAGCATCTCCGGCTCTTCTTCCATTACCCTGAACGCATCGGCTCCAAACGCGTCCACTATCCTTTTCGCAAGAGAAGGTCCGATGCCTTTGACTGCTCCCGAAGACAGATAACGCAGTACATCCGCCTCATCCTCCGCAGCGGCTACTTCATATTTCGAAAAAGCAAACTGCTTCCCGTAAAGAGGGTGCGTCACATATTCTCCGCTAAGTTCTACCGACTCGCCTTCACTTACGGCATGCAAAGCACCGACACAGGTAATTACATCTGTGTCGGCGTTAAGCTCAAATACCGTATATCCGTTATCCTTGTTGGAATAAATGATATGCTCGATATAACCGGAAACCGTTTCCATTCAATCCTACAGCGAATTGTTCCTCTTCATCTGCTCATACAACTGCTGTGCAAGAGTATTGCTTCCGCCCCCGCTCTGATTGACTATTTCCTTGCTGTATTCGGAAATGAGATTTTCCTTGTAATAGTCGATCAGGGTCTGATTGGCGTCTGAATCGTCGGAGGGCACCATCGCTTTCTCCATATTTTTAAAGACCTGTTCGTAGAAATATGCTTCAAACTGCTTGCATGCATCGAGCAGTTCATCGTCGCTCGAACTCCTGCCCGTTCCCTGAAGCGTTCTTTCAAGATTGCTTGCCTTGGTGGCAGTCTGCGTTAAATAATCACTGTATAAATTACCTATATCCATACCCGCTACCTCTTAAGCTCGTTGGCAACCTGAAGCATCGAATCCGATGTCGTGATAACCTTTGAATTGAGCTCATACGCACGCTGTGCAATGATAAGATTGACCATTTCGTCCGCGACCTGGACGTTGGATGCCTCAAGATACCCCTGTCTGATCTCGGATTTGGTAAGAGCGGCATTTGTCGCCTCGTTGAGAGCCGCTCCGGATGCCTCTGTAGGAAGATACATAGTTCCGCCTGTCTTGAACAGACCGCTCGCATTCTGGAACTGGAACATTCCTATCTGCATTCCCGGAATGGGCTGCTGGTTATTGTTGGCATCGGGGTATGTGAGCTGTCCGCTCGCATCAACCTGTACCTTGCTCGATATATAATCCGCCGGGATCGTTATCGGCTGCCCGGTTGTATTCAGAACCGGATAACCGTCCGATGATGTGAGCCACATCTGATTGTTGGGGCCTAATGCAAAGTGAAAATCACCGTTTCTGGTATATACGGTCTGACCGTTATTGTTAAGTGCGAAGAATCCCTCGCCGCTTATGGCAAAGCTTGTTGAACTCTCCGAAGCCTGAAAAGCGCCCTGCGTAAACTCCGACGTTATCGCGGCATTCCTGACCCCGAGCCCCACCTGGGCTCCGACAGGCTTCTGGATCCCGTTGGCAGTAGTCGTTCTCGTCTGGATCTCCTGATACAGAAGTGATTTGAATTCATTCTGTTCGGTCTTGTAGCCGACTGTATTGACGTTTGCCAGATTGTTGGCGATAGTATCTACGTTAGTCTGCTGGGCGATCATTCCCGATGCCCCGCTCCAAAGTGCTCTTACCATAACATAACTACCTCCTTATTATTCATTCTCCTGCCCGGTCCGCTCAAGCGGCGCTCGCCTGTCCCGACTTGCGTCGTGACATATTAAACCTTCCCTAACTGGTTGACCGCGATATCAAGTGTCTCATTGTGCGCCTGTATCATCTTCTGGTTGGTCTCGTACGCTCTCTGATAATTGATCAGATTGACCATTTCCTTGACTGTCTGTACGTTGGACGCCTCAAGCATTCCGTTATATACCGTTGCGGTCGATTCGATAGGTGTTGCCCCCTCTACAAGATCATAGTAATTCTCGCCGTACTTCTTCAGGTAATTGTAGTCCTCAAAATCCTGTACCTGGATCGTGGCAACCGCATTACCGTTTTGATATATCGTTCCGTCAAGTCCCATTGTCGGTTTTACGATCGGATCAAGGACAATATGCTGTCCGTTGATATCCAGAACATAATCGCCGTTCTTGTTGACGAGTTCTCCGTTGGTATTGACGATAAAGTCCCCGGCTCTCGTGTATTTCGTCGACACCTCTCCGTCCTTGCTCGTAAACTCTATCGCAAAGAACCCTTTCCCCGAAAGAGCCATGTCGTAGTCATTCCCCGTAGTGATAAAGGAACCTTCCGAGTAGTCCGTATACGTCTCGCCGATCTTGACTCCGAGGTTCATGGCCCCCAGTCTTCGTGCCGCGAACGGCTCGGATGTGTCCTTGATCTTGTATGCCAGAACGTCGTAAAAAGCTTCGGATGTTGACCCCTCGGCCTTGAATCCTGTCGTCGACGAATTGGCCAGATTGTTGGCAAGCACGTCGACCCTGCGCTGTTCGTTGATCATTCCGGTTGCCGATGTATACAGTCCCTTTACCATGATTACCTACCCCTTATCCGTATTCATTGTCTTAATTGACGCTTTCCGTATATCCCGCGAGGAACTCTACATACTTTCCTGTTCCTATTGCCACGGCCGTCATCGGATCCTCGGCCGTCATTGTATTGATACCGGTCTTGTATGCTATCAGGTCTTCGAGTCCGCGAAGAAGGCTTCCGCCTCCTGTCAGGACGATCCCTCTTGCCGAAATATCTGCCGCAAGCTCCGGCGGAGTCTTCTCAAGAACCGAATGGATCGCTTCAACGACCTGCCCCGTTGTATCCCTCAATGCCTCCTCGGTCTCTTCCGATGAGACCTTGACCGTTCTCGGAAGTCCCGTTACAAGGTTACGTCCCGTAACTTCCAGATACTCTATCTCAGGGCGTTTGAACGCCGTTCCTATCTTGATCTTGATCTCCTCGGCCGTATTGTCACCGATCAGAAGGTTGTGCTTCTTTCTCATGTATCTGACAATAGCTTCGTCAAAATCATCCCCCGCAACCTTTATCGATGTCGAGACAACCGCTCCTCCGAGTGATATAACGGCTATATCCGTTGTCCCTCCGCCTATATCGACGATCATGTTGCCGCAGGGTCTTCCGATATCAATCCCGGCTCCGATCGCAGCTGCTATGGGCTCTTCTATGATCTCAACATATCTGGCTCCCGCCTGATATGTAGCATCTTCAACCGCTTTCTTCTCAACTTCGGTAACGCCCGAAGGTACACAGACGCTGATGCGCGGTTTCCTGAAATTCTTCCTGCCTACCGCTTTCTGTATAAAGTACTTGAGCATTTTTTCGGTCGTCGTATAGTCGGATATGACTCCCTGACGGAGAGGTCTAATGGCAACTATATTGCCGGGTGTACGCCCAAGCATCATTCTTGCTTCCTCTCCGATCGCCCTGATCGTATTCGTGTCGGTATCAAGAGCGATGACCGATGGTTCTTTGAGTACGACTCCCCGACCCCTTACATACACAAGCACGCTTGCAGTGCCGAGATCGATTCCTATATCCGAATAAAGCATTTCTATCCCCTTTCAATGCATAATTCTGCCTATTATCCGAATAAGTATAACGCAAAACGGCACGATTTTCAATTAGAAAGTACTATGACTGCAATTAAAAAAGCAGCATAAAACAGGATCGGTTCCATCCGTTTTAAGCTGCTTCCCTGCATGTCTATCATATATATCGGACAAAAATCGCAAAACTTTAGTCATAGATTCAATATTTCCGGATTCCGGTCATTCCGACAGCAATTGCGGCCGCATTGCCATTGATCTGCGTTAAGATGTGAAACGCCATCTGTTGTTTGCATATATGATGATAACTCCAAAAGCGCCATTTTGACAATATCGGAAAATGTACAAAAATCCATAGGGGACGCTCTCCTTCGTTTTTGTATAAGTGTAACAAAAAACCGGCCGAAATCGACCGGTTTAAAGCATGATTTTTGTCAGGACGTGCTACGAAACACTTATATTCTTTAACAGATCGCCAAGAGATGTCCCTATTCCTTCGGATTCGGGGATCTGTATTCCGCCTTCCTCTGAGGACGTCTCTTCGGGATCATCCAGAAGTGCCTTTATGGAAAGCGATATCTTGCCGTCCTTGATATCGATAACCTTGACATCGACCTTTTGACCTTCTTTAAGAACCACTCCCGGATGCTTGATCCGCTCATGTGATATCTGCGAGATATGGACAAGTCCGGACATATCATCGCCAAGATCGATAAATGCGCCGTAGTCCTTGATCGTGTCGACCATTCCGCTAAGCACCTGTCCTATATGAATATCGGACAGTTTCTTTGCTCTTCCGAGATCTCTTTGCTCTTTTAGTATCTCTCTGGCCGACAATATCAGTTTATCCTCATCCATATTGGCTTCGAAGACCCTGACAACGATCTCCTTCTGCAGAAAAGGATTGCAGTCGTCCACCCTTTCAAGCGACAGCCTTGAAGCGGGAATAAATGCTCTTATACCGTCAAAATCGGCAACAACTCCGCCTTTGACTATGCCGGTTACGGTAACAGTTAAATTCTCCTGCGATTCCTTCAGTTCCCCGGCTTTTTTCCACGCCAGCAGCGCATCCGTATCATGAACGCCGTCACCCATCAGGCTGTAGGATTCTTCAAGCATATCCTCATAGTCTTTCATTGTCTCTTCCATTTTCGTATCCTCCAGATTCGAATATTTTCCGGTAACCGGAATTCTTCACGGAATCCCTGTTTACCTCTTCGATATATTCATAACAGCTTCTGCGCATGATTTGAATATCTTCTTCGCTCATACTGACAAGCTCGTCTATTGCCTCCGCGAACGCGGATGGATCTTCACACGGACACACATATCCGCATCCTCTTTCATCAAGATCCGTCCACGGGGTCGTATCGCTTATCACGGGTATGCACCCCGAAGACAGGCTCTCGGCGATAACGTGCCCGTAGTTCTCTCCGAGAGTCGGAAACAGGAAGGCATCATATCCGGCCAGTATATCCGGAACGAGTCCGCTGTCTGCCTCGCCCTTGTACTCCCAGTCAAAATAAGGATGGCTCTTTTGGACATCATCAAGCATTTTCATGCACTCGTGAAGGTATTCCGTATCTTCTTCGGTACCGTATATATCCAGCCATATTCTGTGCTCGGAAGTGCTCATTTCGAGGATCTCCGGTATCGCCGACAGATTCTTCTTGCGCGAGATGCGCGAGATAAATATAAGCTTCAGTTCATAAGGCCGCTTGACGCGGGTGTGCTGTGTTGTCCCGCTTCTTGGAAGATCGGCGGCAATAACGCACCGGCTGCCTGTCCCGACCGCGGCTTTAAGCTCTTCTTCTTCCCTTGCGGATGTAACGGACCACGTCACATTGTCAAACATCCCCGCAAGCTTCATATATTTGATATAGAGCCTCTTTTTAATGCCTTTTATATTGTATGCGCCTGCCGAGAAAGACCCCATCGGGGCGATATAGAGCAGCGCCCTGATCTTTCCGGACTTTTTTAATCTCATGGCAGTCCGGGCGTAATCGCTGTACGGCCCGCATACATATACAACATCGGCATCGGCTGCGAGAGTCATCACAGCCTGTTCCGTAAAGCGCTCCGTATACCAGACCTTCGCTTTTCCGACATCATTATATTCATGAAGAGTGATCCCCGGGTACCTTTTCGTATCACCGTGATCCCGGTCCAGGCACATTATCCTTATGTCATACTCGTCACCGAAGGTATCCGTCAGATTAATGAGCGACCTTACCGGCCCGCCGTCACGATATCCGGGAAGGTACCTTCCGGTAATGATCAGAACCGTCCGCATATACAACCTCTACAGTGTTTTGCTCTTTCCGGCTTCATATATCTTGGCATCCACAAGAAAACGGTACCAGTACGCCTGCATAAAGCAGAATATCCTGCCCTCCCGGCCGTCAAGAAATCCGAGGCGGACGTAATACCTGTAACAATAGTAGGCCCATGCGCGAAATCCTGCCGGGAACTTATAATATATCTTCCAGCGCAGGAACCTCTTAAATCTCGCCTTGGCATCAAGATTATTTGCATCCGACAATCCCGTTGCCGCATCGGACTTAAGAGTTGCGTAATAATCCTGCATCTCTCTTGTGGAGTAATTGTTATGCTTGTCTATCCATGCCGTCAGACCCTTATCATCATGATGCAGGCTGTCGCTTTTAACCTCAACGCTCCTGCCCTCATACAGTATGCAGTGCTCATCCATGTATCTGTCTTCTATATTGCCTTTGCCGTACTTGAATACAAGAAGCTTGCGGAGGGGATACACTCCTCCGTGCCTTATCGCCCTGCCCATGAAATTCACTTCAAATCTGACAACGATACCGTTTACATCGGTATCCTCGTTGTCATTGCACAGCCTGTCTATCTCCTGTGCCGATTCCGGGGTAAGCTCTTCATCGGCATCGAACCGGAATACCCATTTTGTCTGTATATTCGCATGATCCATAGCATACAGGAACTGTTTCGCATACAAAAAAGGCTTAAGCTCATTGACCATGACCTCGGCGCCGAGATCCCGCGCGACACCCACGGTATTATCCGTACTTCCGGAGTCGACAACGACTATCCTTTTTACTATCGGCTTAACGGAACGGATACATTTTCCGATATTTACTTCTTCGTTTTTTGTCAGTATTATCGCAGTTATATCGGCCATTTTGTTCTCTTATTCCCTGTCAGCATTCCTTTAAGAGTTTTTCAATCAGATCAATATGATTTTTCTTCGTAAAATGAAGATCGTAATACTTTCTCGAATTACCGCCCATACGGGCAAAATCATTTGCCGCGGCCATTTGATCCGCTGCAAGCGCGAGAGCCTTCGCGTCTTCTGCACCAACGCATACACCGCACCCGCTCTCTTCTATGACATTTGCCGCCTCTCCGTTTGCAGCCGCTATGACGGGCTTGCCCGCTGCCATATACGACTGTATCTTGCCCGGAAGCGTATAACTTATCAGCTCGTCATCGGCAAGCGTTACTATCATGGCATCCGCCATTATATAGAACTGCGGCATTTCCTCCACGGGTCGCCGCCCGTAAAATGTCACTTTGTCATCCAGTTTCATATCATGGCAAAGCTTTTTGCACTCGTCAAGCGCAAACCCGTCACCCACGATATGCCACCTTATCCTCTTATCGGTACAAAGTGCCGCAGCTTTGATGATCGTCTGGACACTCTGCATCATCCCGACATTGCCGGCAAACACATAATCGATATGCTCTTCGCCGCTTTTGCGGCACTGCTCATTACCCGTCGCAATGCCGGAAAACAGCTCATCCGCAAACTGCGGTATGTGGATAAACCTTTTATTCCCGATCCCGAGTTCGTTGGTAAAATATTTTTCAAAGCTCTTGGATGTGTATCCGATCATGCCAGCGCCCGAATAGATCTTGATGCTCACTTTTCTCATGATCCCGTAAAACATTGAGGTGCCTGCTATCCCCATACTGGAGAGGCTTGCAGGCCACAGATCCAGACAGTACAGTGCTATCTTCTTTGTTTTGGAAAACCATTTTGCCACATATGCCGGGATCGCCATGAGTACCGGAGACAGTTGATACACGAATATCACATCGTAATCTTTTTTCATTGTCAGTGCTTTAACGGACGCATGCCACACAAACGATACATAGTTTCGCGCAAGTCCGATCTTCCCGGGTTTTCTCGGATACTCTTTTGTACGGATTATATGAACGCTGCCGACAACCTCATCTCTATGATCCTTCCCCTTATACTCATCGGGCACAACACCCATAGGATAATTGGGCGTACCGGTAAGTACCGTAACCTCATGTCCGCGTGCGGCAAGTTCTTCGCATACTTCATGTATGCGGAACGGTTCGGGATAATAGTATTGACATACGACCAGTATTTTCATGATAACTGTCCGGGTTCCGATCTTCCCGTTGCTTTCAGATATTCCCTGACTTCGTCGCCTATAGCGCTCCGAAACGTTCTCGGATCATAGCCGAAATCCCTTGTTGCCTCTTCATGCGGATAGACTCTCGGTTCACACAATCGCTGAACTTTCTCCCTGTAGTCCTTTTTTCCGGCTGTCACAATATATAATGCCCATGCCATGCTGTATGCGATCGGGAACGGAACGCTTATAAACCTCATCCTCTTGGACAGATAAGCACCCATCTCGATCAGCATGTTGCGGAGCGTTATCTCTTCTCCTCCCGAGAGGATATAATCATGTCCTCCGGTTATCTTCTCGCTTACAAGCACATTATAATAAGCTTTGCCAAGATCCTTGTAATGTACCGGCTGAAGCTCATACTCTGCATTGTTCACCACGGGCATTATAGGGAACCTGTCAACCATTCTAATGAATCTGGCAACATTCTTGTCGCCGATAGTACCGTAGATCATCGTCGGGCGCAGTATTGTAAGGATTATGTTCTTACTCCGGCACATCATATACACAAAATCATCTATATTTCTGTACTCTTCCCCGGCGGCCTTGTACTTCGAGTATATACCTGTAGTATGCACCATTATCATCCGCCTGACAAACTGCGATGCCGCGGCTGTAGTCAGGGTTCTTGACCAGTGTATGCCGGCTATATGGACGATCGTATCGACGCCGAGCAGCGCTTCGCTTAGAAACTGCTCGTCCTCAAGATCCCCGTACATTCTCTCCGGGGCAAAGCAGGACAGTATATCGGCATCCTTTTCGCGCTCTTTGTGCAAAAGCACCCTTATCCCTCCGGGGAACATCGACCTTATCACGTCCTGATGCTGTTCAAGACAATATGCAAATGCCCGGCCGGATTTGCCGGTTATCCCGGTTATGGCGAGAATCTCATCCATCCTGTCGGCCTCCCTTGCCCGTACTGTCAGGGCCGCCTTCCCTGACGCCTTCTGCCTTCGCTACCTTAAAGAACGTTCCGAAGAAGCATTTGAGATCAAATACGAAGCTCTGCCTTTCGACATATTCCCCGTCATATCTTGCCTTGACTTCGATCGGAAGTTCATCTCTTCCGTTTATCTGAGCCCATCCGGTAAGTCCCGGCCTGACATCATTTGCCCCGTACTTTTCCCTCTCTTCGACAAGGTCATACTGGTTCCAGAGAGCCGGACGCGGTCCGACAAAGCTCATGCTTCCCGCAAAAATATTGAACAACTGCGGTATCTCATCGACGGAGTATTTACGTATTGCTTCCTGAAAAGGCGACAGGAGCGATGCCGCATCCTTCAGCTCATGTGTCGGAGTATCCTTCGGGGCACTGACCGGCATGGAGCGAAACTTAATGATCATAAAATACGTCTTGTGTATCCCGACGCGCTTCTGCCTGAAGAACACCGGCCCCGGCGAGTCGATCTTGATAAGGACAGCAACTATGAGCATGGGGATCGCCGCTATGACTATGCCCACACCCGACAATACGATATCGATTATCCTTTTGACAACTCTCTGATACATATCCTGTCCTATCCTATCCTGTCACGCTCAAGGAGCGGTGCCAGAAAAGCTCCGGTAAATGATTTTTCGCATTTTGCGATCTGCTCGGGCGTTCCGGTTGCTATCACCCGTCCGCCTCCTTCTCCGCCCTCGGGGCCGAGATCTATAATATAATCCGCGGTCTTTATAACATCCAGATTGTGTTCTATTACTACAACGGTGTTGCCGCCTTCGGTAAGCCTCTGAAGTATGTCGACAAGCTTGTGTACGTCCGCGAAATGCAGTCCGGTCGTCGGCTCGTCAAGGATATATATCGTCCTTCCCGTGCTCCTCCTTGACAGTTCCGCCGCAAGCTTGATACGCTGCGCTTCTCCTCCGGAAAGCGTTGTGGACGGCTGTCCGAGCTTGATATATCCCAGACCCACTTCATTGAGGGTTTCGATCTTTCTTCTGATCGCCGGAACATTCTCGAAAAAAGGAAGCGCTTCCTCGACAGTCATATCGAGAACGTTATATATGCTCTTGCCCTTATACCTGACCTCAAGCGTTTCCCTGTTATATCTCCTGCCTTTGCAGACCTCGCACGGAACATAGACATCCGGCAGAAAATGCATTTCGATCTTAATGATCCCGTCTCCGCTGCAGGCTTCGCACCGTCCTCCCTTAACGTTAAAAGAAAAGCGCCCCTTGGCATATCCCCTCTCCTTCGCATCTCTAGTTGATGCAAACAGATCCCTTATAAGGTCAAAGGCTCCCGTATAGGTCGCCGGATTGGATCTGGGAGTCCTCCCGATCGGAGACTGGTCTATGGCTATGATCTTGTCAAGCCTGTCAATGCCTTCTATCGATCTGTGCTTCCCGGGTATCGTCCTTGCACGGTTGAGATCGTGCGCGAGCCTCTTGTACAGTATCTCGTTTATGAGCGAGCTCTTTCCCGAACCAGATACGCCGGTGACGCATGTAAACACTCCGAGAGGGATATCAACGTTTATGTTTTTGAGGTTGTTCTCCCGCGCCCCCCTGATCCTGAGGAAGTTCTCGGGTATACGGCGCTTTGGCGGCACCGGGATAAACAGCTCGTGCCGAAGGTATTTTCCGGTTATCGAATCCGGTGTGTTCATAATATCTTCAACGGTTCCGCATGTAACGACATTGCCGCCTTCACTGCCTGCACCCGGACCTATATCCACAATATAGTCGGCAGTCCTCATCGTATCCTCGTCGTGTTCCACGACGATAAGACTGTTGCCAAGATCCCGCAGGTTCTTAAGAGCACTGAGAAGTTTGTTGTTATCTCTCTGATGAAGACCTATGCTCGGCTCATCAAGTATATAGGCGACTCCGACCAGTCCCGACCCTATCTGGGTGGCAAGCCGGATCCTCTGCGCCTCCCCGCCCGAAAGAGAACCGGTCGCCCTTGAAAGGGTAAGATACCCCAATCCTACTTCGGCAAGGAATGAAAGCCTTGCTTTTATCTCCTTTAGTATCCGCTCTCCGATGAGCGCCTGCTGCTTTGTAAGCTTCAGGTTATCCATGAACTGCCTCAGATCCGTGATCGCCAGCTCAGTCATCTCATATATGTTAATTCCCCCGACCGTGACCGCGAGAGCGCCCGGCTTGAGCCGCATGCCATGGCAGGCTTCGCACGGGGTAAATCTCATATATGTCTCATATTCGGCCTTGGAACTTTCCGATGCGGTTTCCCTGTATCTTCTCTCGACATTCCTGATAAGCCCTTCGAACGGAACATCATACACTCCCTCGCCGCGCATACCCTTGTAGTGAACCTTGAGCACATCGCCTCCGGTGCCGTGGATTATGAGATCGTGAATCTTCTTGGGATACTTCTCAAACGGGGTATCAAGGCTGAACTTATATTTCCTGCTCATCGCGTCAAGAGTGGCATATGTAAAGCTTCCCTTGTCATTGCATGACTGCCAGCCCGGAACCGCAATGGCTCCCTCCATGATCGACATGGATTTGTCGGGTATCATAAGATCCTCGTCAAACTTCATCTTGTATCCGAGTCCGGCGCACTCGGGGCACGCTCCGAACGGATTGTTGAACGAAAAGCTTCTCGGTTCTATCTCGTCAATGCTTATATTGCAGTCGGGACATGAAAAGCTCTGGGAAAATGTCAGCATCCCATCGCCCGTATCAACGTATACGAGTCCGTCGGAAAGCTGCATGACCGTCTCAAGCGAATCGGTCAGCCTCTTTTCTATCCCTTCGCGCACGATGAGTCTGTCGACAATGATCTCTATATTGTGCTTTATGTTCTTGTCAAGCCTGATATCCTCTGACAGCTCATACATATTGCCGTCAACACGCACACGGACATATCCGCTCTTTACGGCACGCTCGAACACCTTGGCGTGTTCGCCCTTTCGTCCCCTGACAACAGGTGCCAGAAGCTGGATCTTCGTGCCTTCGGGAAGAGCCATTATCGAATCCGACATCTGATCCACACTCTGACGCCTGATCTCCTTGCCGCAGTTCGGACAATGAGGCACTCCTATCCTCGCATACAGTAGTCGCAGGTAGTCATATATCTCTGTAACAGTTCCGACCGTCGATCTCGGGTTCCGGTTCGTGGACTTCTGATCGATGGATATCGCCGGAGGAAGGCCTTCTATAGAATCCACCTCGGGCTTTTCCATCTGCCCCAGGAACTGCCTTGCATACGAAGACAGCGATTCCATATATCTTCTCTGTCCCTCCGCGTATATCGTATCGAACGCAAGGGATGATTTTCCCGATCCGGACAGTCCCGTCAGAACGACAAGCTCGTTCCTCGGTATGTCTATGTCAACATCGCGCAGATTATGTTCCCTGGCTCCCCGTATCCTTATCATGGGGTTTATTTCTTCAGCCATCGTATCTCACCTCAAAAGACTCAAGTAGAAAAGCATTCCCTGACCCGTCGGTCGCAAAAAGGTCTATCCGGGACTGGGCCATGAACCTTCTCTGAATGGAAAGTGAAAATCTGTCAGCGCCGTCTTCTTCCGACTTACGGTACAGGGCATTATATCCGCACTCCATGCACTCATCATCCGTCCTGGCATATACGTTAATGTCTCCTGATCCCCCGGGTGCGCTGATGATGCCGTCCATTCTGAATATCGGTGTCGTATCCGCCGGATCGAGATATATGTATGATCCCTCGACCCTTCCCCCGGATACCCGCGTAATATCATATGTCACTCCGGGATTATCCGTATAGCTGCCGTCACCCCTGTATGCGGGCTCATATCGATAGCCGCTAAAATCGGTTGTCAGGGGCATCTCGCTTGAGATTGAGCGTTCCGCGGTCTCGAATATCACCATATCCGGAAATGTCAGATTGACAAAGTACTGCACATAATCATAGTTCTGTCTGTGAACAAAGTACACTTCCCTGAACCGGTTATCATAAAACTTCTGGTGCGACTGGAAGTAACTGTCGGTAAATACCAGAAGTCTCCTGTCGTTGGGAGCCGATGCGTTTATATGATGCGTGTAGAACGTATCCGTTTCACATTCCATCGCCGTCTTTAACAGTTCCGTGTAATCAGCCGTTTCATCATCGCGCAGTACATATAGCGGTATATCCTCATCGATCGCAAACTTCGCGTTATCAAGGCTGTCCACGTGAACCGTCTCAAGATCGAAATTATCCTCCGAAAGCGGGGGAACATCATCAAACCATTCACGGACCTTCTGATCGATCAGGCTGTGCCCTATGAATGCGCCGCGATCGTTCCAGTGGGTAACATCATACATCTTGTTGTATAACCTGTAATTACCCTTCGCCGCGACAAGATCATCCTTCGGATCGATGTAGCATATATCCGTATCGCCCATCCGCTCATCAAGGTAGTCAAGAACCGACTGACTGTTCTCATTAACATTCACTGTCTTGGGAAAATACTCGGGATATATCGTTTTCTTGTCGGGACACACAAAGTACATGAACTTAATATCCTTGGACTTAAGATACTCATCGGTCTTTTCAAGGAATCCCACCATTGAATCTATGTATTCCCTGTCCGTGTTCAGCCTCTGATATGCCGCGATATAATCCTTGTCCCGGTAGTAGATGTTTCCATCCTCGCCCCACATAAACAGGGGGTTTACCATCGAATGAAACAGGGCGTTGTTTGCTTCGGTATAGACTGCTATGGCGCCCTCGCGGAACCCTATCCTGTCATTCACATAATCATATACGGATTTCATATAGTCCTCCGATAATTCAAAAGGAGGCCAGTCGGCAAGCTTCTTGTTCTCATATTCCGAGATCTGGTCGGGCTTATAGTTCATAAATATAAGCGGAAGAACAAGCGCGATCACGAAGATGGCGATGAAAGCCGCGGACAATATCCGGTTTTTATCAGTATTTCCTGTTGCCATATCAGAACCTGAAATAAATAAACGGCGAGTATGTTGAATTAACGATAAATATGAAGCAGATGACAAACAGTGCCATCAGACAGATATACCTTATGATCCTTGCCGGGGCTGCACTGCCACCGCAAAACTGTCCTATCCTATCCCCAATATGCCTCGGGAGCACCTCAACCCACGGAACGCAGCACAATATTGCTATGATCAGGAAGAACCGGAGCCTTGCGTCGAGAAAAAAACCCGGCGAAAAAGCGTTATAATCATGACTTTCCAGTCCGAACATCACCCTGATATACGAAAGAGCAACCCTCAGATCTTCGATCCTGAACAGCACCCAACCGAGAGTTACCACGAGCATCGTATATCCCCATTTGAGCACAGATGCCAGAACATGCGGGATCCGGAACGGTAATCTCCTGCCGCGAAGGAAGCGTTCAATGAGCATGAATACGCCGTGCCACAGTCCCCATACGAGAAACGTCCATGCCGCACCGTGCCATATACCCGTGGCAAGAAACACTATGAGGAGATTCACATACACATTCCCGCTCCTGTTTCCACCGAGCGGAATATACAGATAATCCCGGAACCAGTTGGAAAGCGTTATATGCCACCTTCTCCAGAATTCCGTGACTGACCTTGATATATAAGGATAGTTGAAATTCTCCCTGAAACGGACCCCGAAAAACTTTCCGAGGCCTATCGCCATGTCGGTATATCCGGCAAAATCGAAATAGATCTGAAGAGTATACAGTATGGCGCCAAGCCATGCCACCTGCGGCGACAGATACTGCGTCTGTATCTCAAATATGCTGTCGCACACAAGACCCAGGGTATCCGCAATGATGACTTTCCTGGCAAGTCCGGTAATGAACCTTTCAATACCGTTCGTAAAGTCATCCGCCGATATCACCGGTGCATCGATCGCATCCTTTACATCCGGATACCTTATGATAGGGCCCTGAAGAAGCTGGGGAAACATCGAGATATAAAGCGCGAACTTAACGGGGTTGCCCGTATAGAGTGTACGGCAGCTGCCCGAAGCATCAACCGCGCCTTCCGTCCTGTATACATCGATTATATATGACATACACTGGAATGTATAGAACGATATCCCGAGCGGCAGAATGATATCGGGAACGCTGATCGAACTGCCGAATATCCCGTTTACCGTTTCTATCAGCATCCCGCTGTATTTGAAATACAAGAGCGAGCCGATATTGATGACCACGGCAAGAACTAGAACTATCTTCTGCGGCAGGGGATGATACGCCGACATTCCTCTGTCATCGGCAGGATGCTCCCGGTCGGCAAGCTTTGCGATGATAATCCCGAAGCAGTAATTGACCAGAATGGATGCGACAAGCCATATCAGATGAGCCGGTCCGCCACACGCATAAAAAAACAGGCTGGCAACAAGCAGGAAGCAGTTGCGTGCCTTTTTGGGTAAGATATAATATCCGAGCAGAACCGCCGGCAAAAATATACACAGAAAAATAACCGAACTAAATACCATTATCTGATCTTATCCAATTCACTCTTAAGCCTGGCAGACGACCATCTGGTTACCGTGACCCCCGTCTGCTTTTTCCCTCTTTTGGTAAGCTGTGCCACCTGTTTCAGATACTGAAGCGTCACCTTTGAGGAAAGCTTCGATTCTCCCGCGGGACGTGCCTGGAATTTATACGGTATCTCGACCACCGACGAGTAAGTTCCCATGGCAAGAACCTCGACCATGATCTTCCATCCTATCGGGCGAAGATCGGCACCTTCTATCACATTTCGCCTTAGCATGAACAGACCGCTTGTGGGATCGGAGATACGGCGAAGCGACGGGAGCATTATCTTGCCGATATATCTTGCGACACCCGACACAAGCTTACGATACGGTCCGAGTCCGCCGTCGCTCCCTCCCGGAATGAATCTCGACGGAATACAGAAATCGGCACCGGTCTCCATTACGGCGTACATCGAACGAAGTATTGCCGGAGGATGCTGAAGGTCGGCATCCATGACAGCGATATAATCACCCTGTGACAGATCAAATCCCTTAAGGACAGCCGTGGCAAGTCCTGTCTCGGTCTCGCGGTGCTCCAGTCTGACATTCGGATTTTCCTTCATGACAGCTCTTACCACATCAGGGGTATTATCCGTGGAATCATCAACGAATATCACTTCATAATCAATGCCTCGAAGCGCATAATCTATCTGGTTCGTCAGATTACCGACGTTTTCCGATTCATTGTACGTGGGTACGACAACACTTATCTTGCCCAAGCCTTCATTCCTCCAGGTGTTTCTTCAAATCTATCATGCTGTCGCGAAGCTGCGCGGCTGTCTCGAAATCAAGCTCCGCTGCGGCGCGCCTCATGCGCTTTTCGACATCGGCGATGAGCTTCCCGAGTTCCTTCGCATCCATGGATTCCGGATCCTTGGCAAATCCCGCCTCTTCCTTCGCGATCTCCTTGTGTATACTGATAAGATCCCTTACGGCCTTGCGTATTGTTGTGGGAGTGATACCGTTTTCCCGGTTATACTTATCCTGTATCGCACGCCTTCTGTTCGTCTCGTCAATCGCCATCTGCATTGAATCCGTCATAACATCGGCGTACATTATAATGCGGCCGTCGCTGTTCCTGGCTGCTCTGCCTATCGTCTGGATAAGCGACGTGCGCGATCGCAGGAATCCTTCCTTGTCCGCATCAAGCACGGCGACAAGCCCGATCTCCGGTATGTCGAGGCCCTCCCGCAGAAGGTTGATGCCGACGAGGACGTCGAAGACATCAAGCCTCATATCCCGGATGATCTTCGCCCTCTCAAATGTATCTATATCCGAGTGAAGATATCTGACCCTGACCCCGACTTCCTTCATGTATGAAGTAAGATCCTCGGCCATCCGCTTTGTAAGCGTCGTAACAAGAACTTTATTACCCGCGCCCGTCTCCTTGCGGCATTCGGCAATAAGGTCATCGATCTGGCCTTTTGTCGGCTTCACCGTAACGGTCGGATCCAGAAGACCCGTGGGTCTGATGATCTGTTCCGTCCGCAGCAGCTCGTGCTCTTCCTCATATGGTCCGGGCGTTGCCGACACGAACATCATCTGGTCTATTTTACCTTCAAACTCCGTAAAGTTCAAGGGACGGTTATCCTTGGCAGACGGCAGTCTGAAGCCGTAATCCACAAGCGATCTCTTCCTTGCCTGATCGCCGTTGTACATCGCTCCGAGCTGCGGGATCGTCATATGCGACTCATCAATGATGATGAGATACTCGTCCGGAAAATAATCCATAAGCGTATAGGGAGGGTCCCCGGGATCTGCTCCTGTCAGATGCCGCGAATAATTCTCTATTCCCGAGCAAAATCCGGTCTCAAGGAGCATCTCAATGTCAAATCTCGTCCTCTCGTTTATGCGCTGTGCTTCGATAAGCTTATCCTCACTCTTAAAAAATCTGACCTGCTGTGCAAGCTCATCCTCGATCGTTGACACTGCGCGAACAAGCTTATCCCTTGGGATAACATAGTGCGATGCGGGAAATACCGCAAAGTGATTAAGTGTCGCGCTGACCTTTCCCGTCAGCGGATCAAATTCGGATATTCTGTCTATCTCATCCCCGAAGAACTCTACCCTTACCGCAACATCACTTTCCCATGCGGGAAATATCTCCACAACATCTCCCATGACACGAAACCGCCCGCGCGTAAAATCGATCTGATTGCGTTCATAGCTTATATCAATGAGTTCTCTTACGACATCGTCCCTGTCTTTTACCATTCCGGGGCGAAGAGAGACCATCATGTTCTGATAATCCGCCGGGGAACCTATACCGTATATACACGATACGGATGCCACGACTATGACATCGTTCCTCTCGGAAAGAGACGTCGTCGCGGACAGCCTGAGCTTATCTATCTCGTCGTTTATCGACGAATCCTTTTCGATATATGTATCCGACGAAGGAATATACGCTTCCGGCTGGTAATAGTCGTAATAGGACACAAAATACTCCACAGCATTCTCCGGAAAGAATTCCTTCATCTCACTGTACAGCTGGCCGGCAAGAGTCTTGTTATGGGATATGATAAGCGTCGGCTTGTTGAGCGCCGCAATGACATTTGCCATAGTGAATGTCTTGCCGGAACCCGTAACGCCAAGCAGCGTCTCAAACTGATTGCCCGCGCGAAAGCCGTCGACCAGTTCCCTGATCGCCCGGGGCTGATCGCCTGTAGGCTGATATTCCGAATGTAATCTGAACTCCATATACGTTGTATCCTCTCATATTCCCTTGGGAACCGAATGAATCCTGTCAGAAGTTTATAGAATAATCGGCATTATGTAAAGATATTTCTGTATCATTTGAGCGTATTATGCTTTATAATGTATACATGCGTAAAAAGATAGGAATACTCCTCGCACAATTGGAAGAAGATACCCAGAAACGCTTTGTACAGGCGTTTACGAAGGAAGCATATGCTCATGATTACGACATATGTATCTTTTCGATGTATCTGAAGTATCAGGATAACGAACTGCGCAATATAGGCGATTCCAATATATATTCGCTGATACAGTACAACTGTTTCGACGGTCTTGTTGTCATGATCGATACTATTCTGACTCCGGGATTCGAATCCCGGCTTCTTGACCGCATCAGATGTTCCTATACGGGTCCCGTGATCGTAATCGATAAAGAGGTGGAGGACTTCGACTATGTCCTGATGGATCACTATACCCCTGTCGCCAGACTGTGTGATCATCTTATCGATGTTCACGGCTGTCGTGATATAGCATTTCTCGGAGGAAAAAAAGGGCACCCCCATTCCGTCCAGCGTCTCAACGGGTATATTGACAGCATGAAGTCTCATGGTATCCCCGTGCGGGATGACCGTATATATCATGGAAATTACTGGTATGACAGCGGCGGTGAATTTGCAAGGATCCTGATGGAAAGTCCCCGGGAAATGCCGGAAGCCGTTATGTGTGCAAACGACTATATGGCGATAGGGCTCGCATCAGAGCTTACCGACAGAGGATACCGTATACCGGAGCATATAGCAATCGTCGGGTACGACTCCACCGAAGAAGGCCGTACCTCCCCGGTTCCGATTACATCCGCGGATATTCCCGCATCAAACTGCGGAAGGGTATGTTTTACGAAGCTCCATGAGAAAATAACCGGCACTCATCTGCCCGAGCCGGTAATGAATGCCGATATACTTATCGGCGGAAGCTGCGGATGTAAGAAATTCGCACCCGCTTATACCAAGATCAACCGCAGCACATGGAAGACGGCGCGGTCGGAGCGGTCGTACTATTCTGATTTTAACCACATTACCGAAGATCTGCTCGGTCAGACGAATTATGAAGATTTTTTTGAGACGATCGCGGATTACACTTATCAGATAAGACCTTTCAACAACTTCTGGATATGTATGAACCGTAACTTCAATGACCCCGTCTCCTTCATCGGGGAGAATTCCAGGAGATACGGATATGACCAGATAATGCATATGGTCGTTAAGTGCGGCGACGCCTCCGGTGAGCAGCAGGATGAAGCGGTTGACTTTAACAGGACATTTGAGACAAGATATATGATCCCGGCGCTTTTCGAGAAGCACGATACGCCCACCACTTTCATATTTGTTCCGATGTTCTTCGAAGACCGCTGCTTCGGATATGCCGTGATCGAAAGAGATACCTCATCCGACATTTATAACGAAACATTCCGCGAATGGATGCGAAACGTCAATCTGGGGATCGAAGCGTTCTATCGCCAGAAAGCCATGATGCAGATGATAGACCAGACCAGATCCGAACAGATACGTGACAAGCTGACCGGTCTGTACAACTATGACGGCTTCCACGATAAGCTGTCAGGTCTTGCCTCTCACAATATAGGGATCGGCAAAACACTCGGTATCATAGCATTTGATATACAGGGCCTGAAAGATATCAACGAAGGCATCTCGCATAACGCCGGAGATGCTGCTATATCCGCCGTGTCCCTATTTATCGCCGGTGTCATTCATGAGGGTGAATACTGCGGCAGACTCGGAACCGATGAGTTCCTGATAGGACTGGTCGATGAAGACTGCAGAAGAAGATACGAAGAGATAATTGCCGCCATCCCCGAGGACGGGATAGTGTTTTACGATACATCAAGGAAGCAGCACCGTGCAACTATATATCATGAAATGTGCACATTTGAGTTGAACAGCATGCCGGATCTCGATTTTCTGATCAACCGTGCGGTCAATATCAAAAATCATTCCAAGCAGTCCGAATCACAAAGCACAGGTGCGAAGACGAATCTGTCCGTTGAAATGCTCGCAAAATGCGAGATTGTTTCAAGTATACTCGACAGAGCTGATCTTACATACTATTTCCAGCCTATCGTAGATGCTTCAAACGGCTCGGTATACGGTTATGAGGCGCTCATGAGACATGAAGGCGGAACACCGCTTTCACCTATAGATATAATTGAATGCGCAAGGACGCTTAACCGTATGTATGATATACAAAAGCTGACTTTCAATTGTGTGCTTGACCGTATCGATAACAGTACAGGTATTTTCGCGGGCAGAAAAGTATTTATCAACAGTCTTCCCGGCTACCGCCTTAAAGGACGGGACCGTAAAAACACAATGAACAGGCTCGCCGAACACAAAGGCACTATTGTTGTTGAATATACCGAAAGTTCCGAATTCAGCGATGAAGAGCTGAGAAGCCAGCAGGATGACAACGCATTACTTGAAATTGAAGTGGCGCTTGACGACTACGGAAGCGGTTATTCGAATGTCAATAACCTTATCCGCTACAATCCCCGGTATGTCAAGATCGACCGGATGCTGATATCCGGGATTCAGACGAATTCCCAGAAACAGCATTTCGTCAAAAGCATCATATCCTACTCAAAGGATAACGGTATATTATCGCTTGCGGAAGGAGTCGAAACAGCCGAAGAGCTTGACTGTGTCATCTCTCTCGGAGTTGACCTGATACAGGGGTTCTACACCGGATATCCCTCAAAGGAGCCTGTCAATAAGATCAATGACGATATCTGCAACGAGATAAAACGTTCATATAGTGCCTTAAAGAGCCCGTTTGCCACTTTCCATTGATTTGTACTTGTCATAGCGTTCCTTCGCATCTCTTGCGCCCTGAGCGAACAGCTCCCGGGCATTATCGGGGAACGTTTTGGTCAGCGACGAGTATCTTGTCTCGCCCGACAGGAACTCTTCATAATCAAGCGAAGGCTCCCCTGAATCGACAACAAGCGGATCATCGAGCCGCGGATCGTAATGATACAGTGTCCAGTATCCGCTCTGTACCGCCCTCTTCATTTCTTCCTGCGAAGATCCCATTCCGGCCTTGATGCCGTGAGTAATGCACGGCGTATATGCTATTATTAGTGACGGCCCGTCATATTCCTCGGCTTCTTTTATGACCTTGATAAGCTGGTTCGGATTCGCGCCCATGGAAACGGACGCAACATATACATTTCCGTATGTCATGAAGATCGCGCCGAGATCTTTTTTCTTTGTCTTTTTACCGGAAGAGGCAAACTGCGCCACGGCACCGATCTGGGTTGCCTTGGAGCTCTGTCCTCCGGTGTTCGAGTACACTTCCGTATCGATCACAAGCGTATTTATGTTGGCTCCGGAGGCAATAACATGATCGAGACCGCCGAAACCGATATCATACGCCCATCCGTCGCCGCCGTACATCCAGAATGATTTTCTCGCAAGAAAGTCCCTTTTCTCCATAATCGAGTCGATAAGAGTCCGGTTCTCCCCGTCATCCGTTCGGGCAAGAATGTCGATGAGTTCGTCCGATGCCATGCGCGAGCCGTCATAGTCGTTAAACGACTCGGTATATTTGCGGCACGCTTCCTTAACGGCAGGATCATTTGTGCTGTCAAGGAGGGCTTCGACGTGCTTCCTGACAAGATCCCTCTGCTGCGTTACCGACAGATACATCCCGAGCATAAGCTCCGCGTTGTTCTCAAACAGGGAATTGGTCCATGCGGGACCGAATCCTCTCTCATTGACCGTATACGGGATCCCCGGATAGGTTGCGCCCCACGCCTGAGAGCATCCTGTTCCGTTTGCCCAGTAGACCCTGTCTCCGAACAGCTGTGTCATGAGCTTTGCGTAAGGAGTCTCGCCGCATCCGGCACATGCAGCCGAGAACTCGAGCAGCGGCGTTTCAAACTGGCTGCCCTTGACCGTATACTTGTTATATGCATTCTCTTTTTTCGAGATCGTAAGGGAATAATCCCATTCACTGCGCTTCCTGTCGGTAAGCTCGACCGGTGCCATCGTGATCGCCTTATCCTTTGCGGGACAGCTTGCCACGCAGCTTCCGCATCCGGTACAGTCGAATTCGGAAACCGTAAGCGTGTATTTGTACGGTCCGGCAGGCTTCGTATCGGCAATCTGCATCGTCTCCGGTGCGTTTGCCGCTTCTTCTTCGGACAGCAGATGCGGTCTGATTGCCGCATGAGGACATACGAACGAGCACATGTTGCACTGCAGGCATTTATCCTTGTCCCATTTCGGCGTTGTAACGGCGATACCGCGTTTCTCATATGCCGTAAGCCCCATTTCGATTGAACCGTCCATCCTGTCAACAAACGTTGATACCGGAAGGTCATTACCCTTCTGTCTGTTTATGTAATCGCATACCTCGGTAACGACAGCCGGTGCATCCGGAGTCTTTACTGTCTCCTCGTCTTCAAGAAGAGCCCATTGCGCGGGGACGCTTACCTCATGGACACTCTCCGCGCCCATTTCAATCGCATCGGTATTCATCTTCACTATTTTGCTGCCTTTTGTAAAATAAGCCTTCTCGGCGGCTGATTTCATTTCGGCTATCGCAGTATCTATCGGAAGAAGTCCCGATATCTTGAAAAACGCCGCCTGAAGCACGGTGTTAGTATGGCTTCCGAGTCCGAGCTTTTCGGCTATCGCCGTGGCGTTTATGGTGTAGAGCCTTACCTTCTTCTTGGCAAGGAGCCTCTTTACCCTGTTTGGAAGCTCGGTTTCAAGCTCATCATCTGACCATGTGCAGTTAAGAAGGAATTTCCCTCCTCTCCTGACCTCGGCGGCGACATCATACTGCTTGATGAAGCTCTGGTTATGACATGCGACTATATCACCTGATTTTACGTAATAGCTTCCCCTGATCGGCTTCTTCGAAAACCTGAGGTTGGATTTCGTAACACCGAATGATTTCTTGGCATCATATTCAAAATAAGCCTGGGAATACATGTCCGCCAGATCACCGAGAATCTTGGCGGTATTGTGATTGGCGCCGACAGTTCCGTCTCCGCCGAGTCCCCAGAACTTACAGCAGATCATATCGGGAGAACCGACCTCAAAATCAAGTTCTTTTACCTTCAGCGACAGGTGCGTGACATCATCCTCTATGCCGATCGTAAAGCTGTTTACCGGCTTTACGGATGCGAGGTTGTCAAATACGGCTACTATCTGCGCGGGATTGGTATCCTTGGATGACAGCCCGTAACGTCCGCCGATGACCTTGATATCCCTTCCGGAATTGAATACGGCGGTACATACGTCGACGTACAGCGGCTCACCTGCCGCGCCCATTTCCTTGCACCTGTCAAGTACCGCTATCCTGCGGACGCTTTCGGGAATGGCCGACATTAATTTCTGTATATCGAAGGGACGGTACATGTGTACCTTAAGCAGACCGCACTTGCGCCCTCTCTTGTTGAGCGCATCTACAGTCTCCTCTATCGTTCCCGATACGGAGCCCATGGCAACAATGATATCCGTCGCATTGGAAGGCCCGTAGTACTGATAAGGCTTGTACGTTCTTCCGACAACTGCGGACACCTTGTCCATGTAGTCTTCTATAATATCCGACAATTCCATGTAGCATTTGTTGTTTGCCTCACGGAACTGGAAATAAACGTCATCATTCTGAACGGTATTGCGAAGCAGCGGGTGCTCGGGATTAAGGGCATGCTCCTTGAACGCCCGAAGCGCCTTACGATCCATAAGAGCCGAGAGCTTTCCGACATCGGGCATCTCTATCCTGGACATTTCATGCGAGGTACGGAATCCGTCAAAGAAATGCATAAAGGGAACGCCGGCCTTCACTGCGCTAAGATGCGCGACCGCTGCCATGTCGGCCGCTTCCTGAACGCTTCCCGAACACAGCTGGGCAAGACCTATCTGGCGGCATGCCATAACATCAGAGTGATCTCCGAATATGCTCATCGCATGAGTGCCCACCGTTCTCGCCGCTATATGAAGAACCGCCGGAAGATGCTCTCCCGTGATCCTGTACAGCGTGGGGATCATCAGCATCAGACCCTGGCTCGATGTATATGTGGTCGCAAGCGAGCCTGTCTGAAGCGCCCCGTGAACCGCGCCTATAGCACCGGCTTCCGACTGCATCTCGACAAGCTTTACCGGCATACCGAACATGTTCTGTCTGCCGTTTGCAGCCCACTCATCAGTCTTGGCCGCCATGGGAGACGACGGAGTGATCGGGTATATTGCCGCAACCTCGGTAAATTCATAAGCGACGGCAGCGCACGCTCCGTTTCCGTCAACCGTTACAATGTTTTTTTCCATAATATGTTCCTCATCCTACTTCGAGTTCCGGCCCGCAGGGGTCCGGTTCCTATTCAAGATTAAGCCTTTTTACCGCATCTTCTCTCATCTTGTATTTAAGCACTTTGCCTGCGGCGTTCATCGGGAATTCATCCACGAACTCAATATATTTGGGCACCTTGTGACGGGCAAGACGGGATTTGATATACTCATCCATCTCTTCAACCGTCATCTGCTCGCCTTCCTTGAGGATAATGCAGGCCATGGCCTCCTCTCCGTACCTCTTATCCGGCACGCCGATAACCTGTACATCCCTGACCTTCGGGCACGTATATATGAATTCCTCTATCTCCTTCGGATACAGATTTTCTCCGCCTCTTATTATCATATCCTTGAGACGTCCCGTTATCCTGTAATTTCCGTTTTCGTCCTTCGCCGCAAGATCTCCCGAATGAAGCCAGCCTTCCGCATCGATCGTTTCCCTTGTCGCCTCGGGCATCTTGTAATACCCCTTCATCGTATTGTAGCCTCTTGCGCAGAATTCTCCGTTCTCATTAATACCGACCTCATTTCCCGTCTCGGGATCAATGACCTTGCATTCTACATGCGGAAACGCGTAACCGACGGTTTCGGTCCTGACATCGAGCGGGTCGGTCCATGCCGACATAGTGTTGCCGGGAGCCGTTTCGGTCTGTCCGTATACGGACACTATCCCGCGCATATTCATCTCATCCGGATCGGCAGCTCTCTTCATAAGTTCAGGCGGACATCCGGCACCTGCCATTATCCCGGTCCTCATATATGAGAAGTCCGTGTTCTTGTAATCCTCATGATTGAACATCGCGATAAACATTGTGGGAACGCCGTTAAAGCATGTGATCCTCTCCTGATTAATGCACGCAAGAGAAGATTTGGCGGAAAAATACGGCATCGGACATATCGTCGCTCCGTGCGTGATAGATGATGTCATGGACAGCACCATTCCGAAGCAGTGGAACATCGGTACCTGTATCATCATTCTGTCTGCCGTTGACAGTCCCATGCGGTCACCGATACATTTACCGTTATTGACAACATTGTAATGCGTCAGCATTACGCCCTTGGGAAATCCGGTCGTGCCGGATGTATACTGCATATTGCACACATCATCGGGGCGGACACGCGCAGCCATCTTATCAAGCTCCGAATCGGATACCATGCTCTTTCGTGCCATTGCCTCCTCAAAAGTAAGCGCACCGGGCATTCTGTAACCGACCGTTATGACATTCCTGAGAAAAGGAAGCTTTTTGCAGTGGAGCGGCGTGCCGGCCTTTGACGAAGCCATTTCCGGGCAGAGCTCCCCGATTATCTCCCTGTAATTGGAATCTATCGCCGATTCTATCATTATAAGCGTGTGGGTATCGGACTGCCGGAGCAGATACTCCGCCTCATGTATTTTGTAGGCGGTGTTCATCGTAACAAGCACAGCGCCTATCTTACAGCATGCCCAGAACGATATGTACCATTCCGGAACATTTGTTGCCCAGACAGCAACCTTTGAGCCACCCTTAACGCCGATACTCATGAGCGCTTTCGCAAAATCATTGACATCATCCCTGAACTCCTCGTAAGTTCTCGTATAATCAAGGGTTGTATATTTGAAGCAGTACTGATCGGGAAACTCCTCAACCATTCTGTCAAGCACCTGCGGGAAAGTCAGGTCGATAAGCTCATCCTTCTTCCACACATACTGTCCTGTGCCGTCATGATTGGGATAAAGCTTTTTCTTTTTGCCCCTGGTGTTCTCAAACCTGCTCATGTAATTGACAAAATACGGGAAGATAACATCATATTCCCGTAGATCGTCCATGTACTCGGGTTTCCATTCCAGGGAGATAAATCCCGCGTAATCGATGGAATACAGCGCATCCATAAATTCCTTGACCGGAGTGCTTCCCTCACCGATGAGATTGTATGTGTCCCTGTCATCGGAATCGCACAGATGGACATGTTTGACATAAGCGCCAAGGTTTCTTATCGTATCCTTCGGTTCTTCGTTCGCGTATCTGTATGTATGATGAAGATCCCATAATGCCGCAAGATTATCGTCGGCAAATTCATCAAGCATCTCGCACAGTCTCTTCGTGTCCGAATATATGCCCTCGGTTCCGATAAGAAGCGTGACATTCTTCCGGCCGGCTACCGGCAGTAACTGCCCTATAGCCTTTCTGATCGCATCTTCATCATCGGTATCGGGTTCGATCGCGACATATTCGACCCGCATATAGCTTGCGATATCGATTATCTTTTTGATATCCTCTATGCTCTCCGGATCCGTAAGGTCATATCTTCCGTCAAATACCGGTATGGTAAGTTTTCTCTCCCTGAGCGTCCTGCATGTTGCCGCAATATTGTACTGGTTGAACGCCTCTCCCTTGACAAACAGATCCTTATCGCCTATAAGCTTATATACCTCAATTCCCGAAAAATCCATCTCTTCTGCTATATCAAGGAACTGATCAAATGATATATCTTTCCATCCGCGTGTTGAAAATGACAGTCTCATCACTCGTCCTCCTCAAATATAACTTTATTGACGGCATTAAGATACGCTCTTATGCCTGCTCCGATTATATCCGTAGATAAGCCTCTGCCCGAGTATACTTTGCCGTTCGCACGCAGCTTGACTATCGTTTCCGCCGCAGCCTCCTTGCCCTCCGTTATAGCCTTTATCTGAAAATCATCCAGCTCATAATGACGTCCGGTTATCTGTTCTATCGCAAGAAAAGCCGCATCGATAGGACCGTCCCCGAGTGATACGCCCTCAAGTTCTTCGTCCTTTGTGCCAAGCTTTACATGTGCCATTGATGTAATGGTGTTGCCGGTATTGGTAATATAGTTCACAAGCTTGTACTTTTCGGGAACCTGCATAGCGGCTGTGGCGATTATCGCATCGAGTTCCCTTGTCGAAACGCTCTCTTTCTTGGATGCCAGCTTTATGAACGAGTCGTATACATTGCGGGCGTCCTCCTCATTCAGACTGTATCCGAGCTTCTCCGCTGCCGAGATGACCGCCTCCATGGAATCATGTTCCGTAAGCCTGTCGTCGGAATTATCAACAGTATCGGTAAACCCGATCGATGACTTGTCGTTCGGAGTATCCGAGCAGAATCTGCGTATCTGTCCGATCGCCCTTCTCATCGATGCAGTTGCGATGTTTGTTCTGACACCGAAACTCTCACCTTTTCCCGCAATAACCTTGCAGGCATTTTCAAGCGATGCTGTATTGACCGGAAACGCAGATGCCTTGATCTCTCCGGCTCCGTGACACAATGCCGCAATCACGCACGCATCGGCCATTGCAAGTTCATTTGAGCACGAAACACCCCAGGTGATGTCGGAGAGCACCGGATCCGCCTTGACTCTTTCCTCAAGAAACTCCGCAAATTCCTCCGGGAGCATGGTTCCTGCATCATCACAGAACGTTACCGTTGTCGCCCCCGCTTCCGTCGCTGCTCCGACGAGCTGGCTGATCACGGCGGCATCGCCTCTTGTGGCATCGTCTATAAGCAGTTCTATATCTTCCGTGTATTTCCTGCATTCGGTGACTGTTGACCTGACCATCTCAACAACAGCCGCACTTTTCTTGTGATATACATATTCCATACGGACACTGCTGCCCGGAGCGACAACCTGCAGACGGAATCTGTCCGCCTCGGCAAGTGCGGCGGCTGTGGGTGCCGGATCGCCTCCGAGAGGAACGGGCACTGCGATAACGCTGTTCTTTACAGCCATGACAACAGACTTTATCAGTAGGCTGTCCGCCTTGCTGCTTCGTATCTCATCCAGTTCGATCACATCAACACATAGCTTGTCGAGGAGCTTTGCAACCTCAAGCTTCTCTTTAAAAGAAAGTGGATTCTCTTTTCCGTTTGACAGTTTCCTGATCGTACTGTCGCATACTCTGATAGTGTTCATCTGTTTGTCTCCTCATTATTCTTCAGATAGTCTATCGCAGCCTCAAGCTGGTTATCCGTACCGTCCTCTTTGTATTGGTCATAATCAAACTCCACTTCAATATCAGGCTCTATCCCTATTCCGTGTATATTCTCCCCGTCAGGCGTATAGTATGTGCTTCCGGTGATCTTGACACCGCTTCCGTCCTCAAGAGGCAGGATGTTTTGGGTGATACCCTTTCCGAATGTCTTGGTTCCAATGATCGTTGCCAGATCGTGGTCTCTTAAGGCGCCGGTCAGGATTTCCGATGCACTTGCAGTATTGCCGTCCACAAGAAGAACACATGGCACCTTCAGATAATTCTCATCGCCATTGTCTTCATATTTGTATGAAAGACCGTATTTATCCTTGACCGAAACAATAACGCCTTCCTTAACGAGCCTGTCTGCGATATTAACGGAAACATCAACATATCCTCCGCCGTTTGCCCTAAGATCGATGATAAGGCTCTTCATTCCCTGCGCTTCCAGATCATCTAATGCTTCATAGAACTGGTCGTCCGTTGCATCCGCAAATTCCATTATCATTATGTAACCGATATCATCATCGAGCATTTCATATTCAACGGTGAGAGTGTTAATCTCATCACGCTTCAGTGTGAACGTTATAATATCTTCTTCACCTTCCCTGTATACGCCGATCTGAACCTCGCTTCCCTTTGGTCCCCTGATCTTGGATACGACCAGGTTAAGATCCTGTCCGGCTATATCTTCCCCGTCCACCTCTGCGATCACATCATCGGTAAGTATGCCTGCCGCTTCTGCCGGCGAATCCTTGATAGGTTTGATCACCTTGATCTCCAGTGTGTCCGGATCCTGGGTCAGATAAGCTCCGATACCTTCAAATGTTCCCGCGGTATCCTCCATCATCTCGGCAAACTCTTCCTCGGTGTAGTATACCGAGTAGGGATCGCCGAGAGCCTCGAGCATCCCCTTATACATTCCTTCCTGAAGATCGTCCTTATCAACATCCTCTATATATGTATTCTCTATGATACCATACAGGTCATCAAGCTTGTCGACCGCATCCCTGTCAAGAACAGAGCCTGACGAACTTGACATGATCTTCGATGCCAGACTCCCGTTAACGAGCGACCGCACGATCCATAAACCGCCGATCACTAACCCGGATATAAGTATGATCAGCAGTGCTATCAAAAGGCCCTGAACCATACCTTTCTTCTGGGCCTTTTTCACCTGACTCGATACATATTCCATTGACATCTGACTGTATACCGGAGAATCGCTTTTATCCTCTCCGGTTTCAGTTGAATAATTATCCTCCACGATCTGTGACTCCCTTTCTGTAAATATAATCCTCTCAGCCCAGATAATTCCACGGGCTGACGTACGATCCGTTTAATCTTACGGAGAAATGAAGATGCGGTCCCGTGCTTCTTCCGGTTGAGCCTACGCATCCTATCTGCTCGCCTCTTGCCACCATCGTTCCGGGAGACACCGACACCGAACTTGCGTGCATGTAGATCGTAATAAGCCCGTCTCCGTGATCGATCATTATATAGTTGCCCATTGAAGACGAATAGGAAGCGGCGATCACTTCTCCGTCATAGGCTGCAAGTATCGGCGAACCGTTTGGAGCTGCCATATCCACACCGTTATGGAACTGCTGTGTTCCGAGTGTCGGATGTATCCTGTTTCCGTAGTCATCCGATATCCTTGTATATGATGGCGCGGGCCATTTAAACTGTCCGCCGTCGTATACTATCGCCTTCTTGTTCTCGGCAAGGAGCCGTTTCTTCTCGGCAAGAATTGCCGCTTCAAGATCTTTGATTATCTGATCCTGCTCGGCTATCATTGCCTGATACTCGGCTATAGCGGCTTCTTTGTTCTGAATATCCCCCTCATATACGGTTATTTCCTTCTCTTTGTCTGCCATGAGAGCCTCTACGGCTTCCTGTTCGTTAAGAACCGCCTCTTTGGCTTCCTCGAGCTCGGTCTTCTGTTCTATGAGCGCCTGTTCCTTGGCATCGACAGCATTCTTGGCATCAATATACGAATCGAGCATCCTCTTGTCGTATCCCGACATCTTATTGATGTACTCAGCCTTGTTCAGAAAATCGGCAAAAGTCCTGGATGTCAGGAGCATCTCGGCAGTTGATGCCTCACCATGCTCGTATATGAACTTGATACGCCTTTTCATGGTCTCGTACTGTACCGCCTCGACCTCCCTGGCTGCTTCAAGTTCCTTTTCCGTAGTCTGTATTTCGGATTCCTTGTCCGAGATAAGCCGGTTCAGACTGTCTATCTTCTCATTGATATCGGCAAGATCGGAATCAAGCTGGCTTATATACTCTTCAAGATTGCTCTTTGTAGTCTCCAGATCCGCAAGCAGTGCTTTGACGTTCGTAAGACTTCCCTTTAACGCTTTTCTTTCTTCCTCTGCCTGCTTCTTGCTCTCTTCGCTTTCCTTTATCTTGTCATTGGTAAGTGTCTCGGCATGCACAAATAGCGGCACATGTGCCGCTAAATATGACGTAACTATCAATAACCCGACAAAACGCGCTCCCCTTCTGCGTTTCATATTTATTCCCCTTCGATAAACCTTGGGCTAAACTTTCAGATTTCTCCTGACCGTTATAAGACTTCCGAGAAATCCTATCCCCACCCCGAGGATCAGAGATATCGGGATCAGATTCCTGAACAGTTCAGCCGCGCTCATAAACTTGAGCATGTCAGACAATACGGCAAAATTAGCATTTGCATATTCAATCATGAGTTTATACAGATAATATACCGCTATAAGCGGTAGGGCAGAGCCGATCAGCCCGATGAGTATCCCTTCTATCACAAACGGGGATCTTACGACAAAATCCTTGGCTCCTATCAGCCGCATGATGCTTATTTCCTCACGTCTGACCGAGATACCCATTGCAACCGTGTTGCTGATCAGGAATACCGATACAAGAAGCAATATTGCGATTATGGCAAGCGATACATAGCTTATCAGGGAATTAATGTTCGTCAGAACCTCTGCCGTTATATCCGATCTGTTAACCTCTCTTATGCCCGGAACCGTATTCAGCCATTCTACAAGCTCCGGCTGTTTCGATACATCATTTAAGTATATCTCATAGTTTTCGGATCCTTCCAGGGGATTATCGCCTTCGTATCCGTCGGCGTACTCTCCGAGATAGTCATCCTTAAAGCTTTCCCATGCTTCTGCCGCGGATACGAACCTGATCTCCGATACCTCTTCCCTTGACTGTATCTGGGATCCGATCTGCTGTATCTTCTCGTCTTCGAGCCCCTCTTCAAAGAATACCGTTACGGCAACACCGGACTGAGCTGCCTTAACACTGTACTGCACATTTATGACCAGGCAGTAGAACAGGCTGAACAGAAAAATACAGGACGAGATCGTCGCTATCGTGGCAAGCGAAAACATCTTGTTCCTGAATATGTTCTTAAAGCCCTGCCTGAACGTATACCAAAGTGTACTAATCCTCATCTATATACTCACCCTTTTCTTCGTCGCTGATGATGATCCCTTTTTTCATCGTTATTACACGCTTACGCATGGCGTTAACGATCTCTCTGTTATGTGTGACGACAAGCACGGTCGTCCCTCTCCTGTTGATCTCCTCAAGAAGCTTCATGATCTCCCATGAATTCCTGGGATCGAGGTTACCGGTCGGCTCATCCGCCAGAAGGATGGGCGGATTGTTTACAAGCGCTCTCGCAAGAGCTACTCTTTGCTGTTCACCGCCCGAAAGCTGCCATGTCTTTGCTTTGTATTTGCCCGCAAGACCGACAAGGGACAGCATCGCCGGAACATTTTTCTTGATCTGCCGCGTCGGCACCTCTATGACACGCTGCGCAAAAGCGACATTTTCATATACATTCCTGTCCTTCAGCAGTCTGAAATCCTGAAAGACGACGCCGACGTTCCTGCGGAATTTGGCAACTTTCTTTCTCCGAAGTTTGGAAAGATCGTAGTTGTTGACAATGATCCTGCCGCTTGTGGGCGTCAGTTCCCGAAGCAGCAGTTTGATAAGTGTTGATTTGCCGGAGCCGCTGTCTCCGACGATGAAAACAAATTCCCCTTTTTTGATATGCAGGCTTACATCATTAAGTGCCGGCACACCCGTGGAGTACGATTTGCTGACAGACTCCATTGTGATCATATTCATTCCCCTTTTTATAAACTACATACACTCGCGGTGCCCAGGTAATAAGGACGCTCGCCCATTTGAATTCGGCTTCGCCGAATGGGGGCTCGCGGTGCAGACATGGTATGACTGCTTCGCAGTCATACCATGTCTGCATTCTCCATATACCTCATATATTTTACAACCATCAGGGCGATCTTGAAGGTGATCGCGTCCTCGAAAACGCGAAGATCCAGCCCTGTAGATTTCTGCAGTTTGTCGAGACGATACACAAGCGTATTTCTGTGAATATACAGCTGACGGCTTGTTTCCGAAACGTTGAGGCTGTTCTCAAAGAACTTGTTGATCGTCATAAGCGTTTCTTCATCAAAATCCTCGGGATTCCTGCCGTCAAATATTTCCTCGATGAACATCTTGCACAGAGGTATCGGAAGCTGGTAGATAAGCCTTCCTATACCGAGCGAGCTGTATGCTATGATGTTTCGCTCATCATAGAATATCTTTCCGACATCAAGAGCCATTTTGGCTTCCTTGTATGATTTTGATACTTCACGTATCTCTCCGACCATCGTGCCGTATGAAACGCGGCAGTCATGTCCCGTCTGCTTGCTCACAAGATCAAGGAGCTGCCGGGCAGCCTTGTCGACATCCTCATAGGTTTCATTCGCTGCAAGATCCCTGACGATGATTATCCCCTGATCGTCAACAGCGGTTATAAAATCTCTTGTCCTTGATTTGTAGAACGAGCGGATGTTCTCAAGAACATTTACTTCCTTGGCCGAAGGAGTCTGTGCAATAATGACTATCCTTCTTGCTTCCGCATCAATATGCAGCTTCTGTGAACGTGTGTATATATCAACAAGAAGCAGGTTATCAAGAAGCAGATTCTTGATAAAATTATCCTTGTCGAACCTTTCCTTGTATGCGATCAGGAGATTCTGTATCTGAAATGCCGCGATCTTCCCAACGGTGTAGGAGTCCTCGGTGGTCCCCTGTACCACAAGGATATACTCTATCTGAAGTTCATCATATACTTTGAAAAACTGATACCCGGAAATTTCCTGACTGTCTGCCGGCGACTGCGTAAACCCCGCCGCAGCCTCATGATAATCGATGCTTTCCCGAAATGTTGACGCAAGCACTTTCCCGTCGGTATCGATCACCGCCAGCTCTACCCTCGTAATACCCTTAAGCCCCTCAATGGTACTCTGAAGTATTTGATTTGAAATCATACCTTTCTCCTTCGTATTGGTGTCTGTTAACCCCCACAGACATTATATCGAATATTCTAATACATATCGACAAAAAAGAAAAGATTTTTTGGCACTTTTTCACAAATATCTATCGGTCTGCCCTGTATATTTCACATTTATATCTGTCAAATTCAAAATCATCCATTTTGGTCAGAACGATCCCGTTCTCCTTCAATATCTCCGTATCCGCATCCGGCACGTCATATCCGTCAAGTACTGTTATCCAGAGCGTCGTGCCTCTTACCGCGGCTTCACTTACCGCCTTCTCAAGGGGATATACAAAGGTAAGCTCGGGCGTATCCTTGTCAAGATATGTGTAGAAAGGGATGCAGTTCTGCATCTCCTCATGTCCCCCTATCGAAAAATAGACATCTCCTTCATGGATGTTGTCACGAAGAAAGGCGATCTCTTCATCTGCGCTGCTGCCGTACTCGGTTGCATACTCCACAGTGTATGAACAACAGCCTATGATCAATACCGCGATCACGGCGGCAGCAAATGTCCTGTCGGATCCCGCAAGGATCACCGCCGCAAACAGCCACAGGAGCCCGGCGGCAAAGAACAGATACCTGTCCACGAAAATATTGGCATCCATCACGGCGCATACCGCAGTTCCGAAGAGCAGCACGCCGTAGTAGACCGAAAACGAGCAGATCGCAAATATGTAAGCGGATCTGTCGCATTCCCGGCACGCAAACCTTACGGCAAAGAACACAAGCGCCGACAGCATGAATAAAGCGCAAAGCACGGTAGCGAATCTGACTCCGACGATATAAGGGTACAGGCAGTACTGCATAAACATCGCAGCATCGATATCGGGCATGGAAAAATAGCCGGATACCCTCGAGAACTGCCTTAGAGTGACGATAAGGCACGGAAGATACAGCAGGAATGTGGCGCCAAGGCACCAAAACCAATGTTTGAGCTTATCTCTCCTTTGTACGCAGAAACAGATCAGCAGGTACAGATAGGAAAACGCAGCGGTCACAAATGCGAAATGGTGCGTATATCCGGCAAGCACGGAATATACGGTAAATGCCGCCCAGTTTTTTGCCGAAGGCGAGCAGACGATCTCATACGCATAGACAGCTGATGCCGTTGCGAAGAAGAACCCGAGACTGTACATTCTGATCTCAACACCGTAATACATGAACAGCGGCATAAAAGTAATGCAGAGCATGAACAGAAGCGCCGTCCTGATACCGAACCTTTTCCTTACGACCGTTGCTCCGAGAATAAGGGTCAGGATCATCGGAACCACCGACGTTATCTTCATGACGGGAACACTATATCCGAATATATCGGTTACAAGCTTCAGTAAGATATTGTAAAGCGGCGGGAGCGTATCCGCCATGGAGCGGCTGATCACTCCGGCAAGATCGGTATGTATGAGCGATGCCGTAAATGCCTCGTCCATCCATACGTTATTATTCCATACAAGCGACAGATATACGGCGCCAAGGACGACAACTGCCGCGGAAATGATCTTTATTTCATTTTTCTCCAGAAATCTGTTCATAATATATGTTATTATTCCGATATATATGTTATAATGATCATAAATCTAAAGGAAGGAGCATGTAATTATGGAATTAAGCATTGATGCAATACCTTATATTTCAATGGCCATGGCGCATGAAAACGTTATGTCGGCGGTCGGAACAAGCATGCTCGAAGCATCCCTTGATGTGGCATCTTCCGAGATCGACAGCCTTACGAAGGCAATGGAGCTATCCGTTAACCCTGAGATAGGCGGCTACTTTGATGTAGCGGTTTGACCACTTCCGGTGGTCAAACCTTTTTTTATTCTAAGACAAATCCTCCAAGGCATTCACCGTCCCATTTTGTTCTGCCGGATTAAAAACCTATCGCGGACAGCATCGCATTCATTCCGAACATGACAAACAGCACAAAGCAGATCGCAAGAGCCGAGGAAACAGTAAGCCATCGCCCTTTTAAGCGGCGGTTACGAAACATATCGAGCAGCTCATCGTATCTGCCTTCATGCTTTGCAACAAATGCAACACACGGTATCAGGATAAGCGTACTGATGATCGCTCCCACAAATGTGACCGCGGTAATGACATATATCAGATCTCCCTGCCTTGCCGCTTCGGAAGCCACTGCCAGATCCTGCGTATATTCAGATGAATCGCTTATTCCCGACAGGGCAATGATCACCAGCAGATTGAAACCGTTGATGCATGTGTGGATTATCATCGATGGATACACACTTCCGGCAGCTTTGTCGATCACGGAGAAGATGACTCCGAGAACAAATGCATATGCCGCCTGATTGATATTCATATGTGTAAGCGCAAAAAACAGCGCGGATACAAGACCCGCCCTCAAAGGACCCGTGACGATCTCATAACGGCTGTTAAATAAAGACCTGAATACAAATTCCTCACAAAACGGGCCGTAAACGGAACCTAAGAACCAAACTGCCGCGTTTGATCCGGCAAGGAGCGAATCCGACATCTCTACTATCGTATTGCTCACGAACAGCTGGGACACTACATTGAAGAAAATCGCGATCGTTCCCGACAGAACGGCCATGAGTACGCTCATGAGCACAGTTCCTGCCTTGATCCTGCGAAATCCCAGATCCCGCGAGAAACTGAGCTTCCTGATAAGTACATATATCAGGGCAGGAACAAGTATGGTAAGCTCCGAAACGATCAGCTGGGCTTCGATAGGCAGTACGATATTCTTCTGCTGCAGAATAATAAGTGCAAGCGAGCATGATACATGCACGAGCAGCATGATGAAAAATAACCACCCAAGGGCACCTGCCTCTTTGCGTGCATTATCTTGCTGCAATTACTTCCACCTCAATGAGAACATCCTTGGGAAGATGTGAAACCTCGACGCAGCTTCTTGCCGGATAATCGGATGTAAAGAATGTTTCATAGATTGCGTTGACCTTCGCAAAATCATTCATATCCCTGATAAATACCGAAGTCTTGACAATATTATCCATTGTAAGACCCGCTGCCTCCACAAGGTTTCTCACGTTGGTAAGAGCCTGTATGGCCTGTGCCTCGATCCCTTCCGGGATATTTCCGGTTGCCGGATCTACCGGTATCTGTCCGGAAGCAAACAACAGCCCTCCGGCCTCGATGGCCTGCGAATACGGTCCTATTGCTGCCGGTGCCTTGTCCGTTGATATGATCTTCTTGCTCATCACTGCCTCCTTATCATGTTCTCTTCTATTACTATCCTGTGTTCCCTGTACAGCCTTCCGGCTGCACGTTTGAATGCATTCTTGCTCATTCCGAGCTTCTGCCTGATATCCTCGGGTGAGGCCGAATCCGAAAGCGGAAGCACTCCCCCGCATGAATCCAGCACCTCCATGATATGCGCGGCATCCGCATCCATCTGTATGTATGCCTTTTGGCGGGCGGAAAGCGTCAGCTTACCGTCGTCCCTTACATGTGTGACTCTCGCATCTATCACATCACCTATGTGAATGTCCGGATATACCTCGCGCGACGGGATAAGGGCGGAATACATATCATCAACTGCAACAAATGCACCGAAACGCGTACTGATCTGATATACCCTTCCCTTTACCGCATCATCTACATGATACGGCGAATCGCATGACAGATATTCATAGACATTCATCGTAAGCGCCGGCCGGCCGCTCTTATCGGTGTACAGGCTGACCAGAACCTCCTCGCCCTTTTCGACCCGTTTGGTCTGCTGTGCAAAGGGCAGCAGTATGTCCTTATCTCTTCCGCCGTCAACAAAAGCACCTACTGACGTTACAGCAACTACCTTCAGAAGCTTTACTTCGCCGAAATCTATCATTTCACGTCCCGGCCTTGAACGATATGATCCACGGAGCCGGCTGCACCTCGACATTATGCCTGCTCGTAACCTTTGAAACGCTTATCTGTATTATTTCGGGATCGGATGTGCAGAACTTTTTGCACTTTTCGATCATTGACGCCGCCAGAACAAAATCAAGCGTATATATAACAAATTCCATATTCGGATTGATCCTCAGCAGGCAGTCTATTTCCTGTTCCATTGAAGCACTGGCGACAAGCATCGTGACATCGGGAACCGGAAGATCCTTCATTGTGTCATCGTCGATATGATCGATGATCGTTACATTGTTGATACCGAACTGCTCGACGTTCTCCTCAAGCGCGTTTCTGTCGTTTGCATTATATTCAACGGCGATGATCTCGCCCTCGCCGTTGAGTATCCCCGCTTCAACAACGATACTCTCGGCCGATATCGCGCATATGTTCTTGCCTTCCTCTATCTGCATCTTCGAGAGGATCACGGCTCTTATCTCGCTTCCGACATATTTGACGCTTCCTTTTGCAAGGCTTCTGTTGTCTATGCCGAATCTCATGGTCGCCCTTGCATTCGGGTTCAGTATGATCATTCCGGCAGAAGCGTTGATACCGCGGTCGATCATATTGGAAACGTCATCTTCCTTGATCGGGCCCTCCGGCTCGCTTCCCTCATTGTATATGACCTTGCAGTCTCCGAGACCCGCATTGTACATCCTGTAGAAAATGTCCGAATGACCCGCCTCGGTAAATACAAGAACACATCTGTGAACCTCGCATGTCGGTATGAGATTTTTGTTCTTCTTCGTGATATCAAGTATCTTGACATGCTCGAGATCGATATCCGTATTATCGGAGAAGTACTCCAGCCACGAGATAATACGTTTGTTGTTAAACAGATCGCCTTCCATATAACACCTCCGTTACCTGTTGCACCTGTACAGAAGATCTTCCCATCTTCTGTCTACTTCTTCCTGAAACTGTACGATCAGATCCTCATTGCCCGGTTTGAACAGATGCTTAAACCTGCCCTGCTCTCTCAGGAAATCCTCTATCGGAAGCTTCGTCTTCGGCTCATATGTCAGCCTCCAGCTGCCGTGATCGACTTCGAACATGGGCCAGTAGCATGTATCTATCGCAAGCTGGCATATCTTCATCAGCTCGGATGTTTCATATCTCCATCCGCGGGGGCACGGCGCCAGAACATTCAGGAATGCCGCCCCTTCCGTATATATCGCCTTCTCGGACTTGACATGGATATCCTTAAAATCGCGTGTGAACGTAGTCTGCGCGACATAAGGCACATTATGCTCGGCGATTATCGCCGACAGATCCTTGCGGCTCTGAAGCTTACCGTTGCTGGCGCTTCCCACGGGCGTTGTTGTGGTATCCGCAAAGCGCGGGGTCGCGGAAGACCTCTGGATACCGGTGTTCATGTATGCTCCGTTGTCATAGCATACATATACCATATCGTGTCCGCGTTCCATGGCTCCCGAAAGAGACTGGAAACCTATGTCGTATGTACCGCCGTCGCCGCCAAAGGTAATGAATTTATAATTTTCATCTTCCGGCAGCCTTCCTCTCTTCTTGAGTGCCCTGTACGCTGTCTCGGCTCCCGATAACGTTGCTCCCGCATTTTCGAATGCATTGTGGATGTAACTGTCTTCCCATGCCGTATAAGGATACATGAAAGACGATACTTCAAGACATCCCGTCGCATTTCCTATTACTGCCCGGTCTCCTTCGTGAAGAGCACGCAGGACAGCGCGGACTCCGATCGTAGCTCCGCATCCGGCGCACATCCTGTGACCGGGCGCAAGCCTCTCCGGCCTGCTCATTACATCTTTCAGATTATATCCTGCCATTTATTGCCCCTCTCTTGTGCGAAGACCCACATACCTGCACTGTCTGATATTCTGTCCGCCACCGGCTGCATCCTTTAATTCTCCGAATACTTCCGCCGCGTTACTGACGGTAAAATCGCGTCCCGCAAGACCGTACACATAATTAATGACCTTCGTATTGATACCGTTCATGAACAGTGCCGCGGGAACCTCGCATGACAGCGGTCCACCGTGTCCGTTATAGCTCTCGCATCTGTCCATTACTGCTACAGCTTTGCATTTTGAAAGCGCAGATGCGATCTCTTCGGCAGGAAACGGGCGAAATACCCTGAGCTTCAGCACTCCCGCCTTCACACCCTGCTGTCTTAGCTCATCGGCGGCCTGCTTGGCACATCCGGAAGCGCTTCCCATTATAAGCATGATGTAATCTGCATCCTCGCATCTGTATTCCTCAAACAGATCAAATCCTCTGCCGAATTTCTCCCTGAATTTCGCGGCTACCTCTTTTATTACTTCCTTGGACCTTATCATTGCCGCTTCCTGATTGTATTTGGCCTCCATGGAATAATTCGACACGGCATACGGACCTACTGCAATGGGCCTGCCGGGATTGAGCAGATACTCTTCGGGATGGTACTCGCCGACAAACTCTTTGACATCACTGTCTTCTTCAAGCAGGATATTCTGAACCGCATGGCTCGTTATGAACCCGTCCTGGCAGACCATTACGGGAAGATGAACCCTTTCGTCTTCCGCGATCGGAAACGCCTGAATGAAGTTGTCATACGCCTCCTGATTGTTCTCCGCATATATCTGGATCCACCCCGTATCTCTCGCACCCATCGAGTCCGAATGGTCGCAGTTGATATTGATAGGACCGGAAAGTGTTCTGTTTACAAGCGTCAGTACGACCGGAAGCCTGTTGGATGCCGCGACAAGCAGCTCCTCCCACATTAAAGCGAGTCCGCACGACGACGTTGCCGTCATGCTCCTGGCGCCCGCTGCCTCCGCTCCAACAGCCGCGCTCATGGATGAATGTTCCGATTCCACCGGAATAAATTCCGTATCCATTTCACCGTTTGCAATATATGTCGAAACAAGCTGCGGTATCTCCGTTGACGGTGTTATCGGAAACGCCGGCATGACATCAGGATTGACCTGACGAATCGCATAAGCTACCGCTTCATTGCCTGACATACGGTCTTTTCTGCTCATGATGATCCTCCCTATTCCATCCTTATGGCACCGAACGGGCATGCTTTTTCACATATTCCGCATCCCTTGCAGTGATCCATGTCAAAATCTTCTCTTTTTCCGTCGTGCACCGGAATGCATCCGTCCGGACACACGGGAGCGCACAAAAGGCACTGTTTGCATTTTTCCTTATCAAACACGGGCGTGTCTACCCTCCACTCTCCGGTCTTGAAATCCTTTGAAGTGCCTCCGGCAAAAATCATGAGTCCTTCCGTAAGATCCTCGCACGGGGACTGCTCATTGATATTGCTTATATCCGTTCTCATCTGCTTTCCTTTCAATAACTAATATCCGAGCGCCGCAAAGGTTTCCGTTAGCGCCTTCATATTTCCCTCGATAACTTCAGGCTTCTTGGCGAACTTGTGCTCATATGACGCCCTCATTTCCCTGATAAAATCATCCTTATCCATTACGTGGGATATTGCGACGGCGGCTGCGAGCATCGGCGAATTGGGAAAGTACCTGCCGAGCGCATCCATTGAAATCTTCCTTGCATCGACTGTATATACGCTTCCCGCATAGCCGTTAAGAAAAGGTCTGATGTCATCGGGTTCCTTATCCGTATTGACTATCAGCGCCCCGTCCTCTTTTAGTCCCGATGTAACGTCAACAGACGAAAGCAGCGTCTCATCAACGACCACTACAAGATCCGGATTGTATATGTTCGAATGAACACGGATCTCTTTATCGCTGATCCTGTTGAATGCCGTGATCGGAGCGCCCATACGCTCGGGGCCGTATTCCGGGAATCCCTGAACATACGCGCCTGTCTTGAAGCATACATCCGCAAGCAACAGCGCCGCTGTCTTGGCTCCCTGTCCTCCGCGTCCATGCCACCTGATCTCTATATTCTTACTGTCCATGAAGATTTAATCGTCCTTCCGAAAGTTTTTAATAGAATATCTCATACTTTTTCAGCAAAGTAAAGTCTTGAAGCAAAATCGGGGAATACCCTGGTCTGTTCGTTATATCCCGTAGATGCAAAAGCGGGAGACAGCATTATGCCGGCCTCAGAGAGTGTATCTCCGTATATGTACACATCCTCCGTCTCTCCGGCAAGCTTCACAAAACGGGATATTATATCGTGGAATGCCGATCCGTTCTTAACGTGCACGGGAGTTGCCATATTGATAAGGTCGCCGAATATTCTGGCGTCAAGCCTGAACGGTCTGTTATATACATGATACTTCTTGTCGGCTTCAAGTCCGTGCATTTTCAAGTTGCCTCTCTGATCGTTCGGTACATCGAGCGTCCGGAACATCATCGCCACCGCCTTTGTCCTGTCAGGAGATACAACGTTCCATGTAGTATGATCGGGATCATACCGGTCTTTGGTTCTGTAGAACCTGCCCATCTGGAATACACGTCTCCACTTTTTGTACAGCATGATCTGTTCCCTTATCGCATCAAGGCTGTCCTGATCAAGGTCGCACAGATTAAGCTCATATCCGAGCGATCCGAAAGCGGCGACATCAAATCTCGTCTCAAGAGGAGTCACGCGCAATGTCTGATGATTCGGAACAGATGATACATGCGCGCTGACCGTTCTCGGAGGATAGGCATAACTGTATCCCGTCTGGATCCTGACTCTCTCAACCGCATCCGTGTCGTCACTTCCCCATATCTGCGAGAAATAACAGAGCATTCCGAGATCAAACCTGCCTCCACCCGAAGCACATCCTTCAAACAGTATATCCGGGAATCTTCCGGTCAGCTCCTCAAGGATGCCGTACAGTCCGATCATATATCTGTGCGCCGTCTCACCCTGTCTGTCGGCAGGAAGATACGGCGAATAGATGTCTGTCATGGTTCTGTTCATATCCCACTTCACATAATCGATATTTCCCTCTTCAAACAACTGTGACAGTATATCGGTCAGATATTTGCATACTTCGGGATTGGCAAGATCGAGTATCATCTGGTTGCGGCCCGGTGAATGCGGTTTGCCCGGTATTCTCATAGCCCAGTCGGGGTGCGCCCTGTACAGTTCGCTGTCCTCATTGACCATTTCCGGCTCTACCCAGATCCCGAATCCGAGTCCCATATCATGGATCTTGTCGGATAGGCGCCTCACTCCGCCCGGCAGCTTCCTCCTGTCGGCATACCAGTCTCCCAGTGATGACGTGTCATTGTCACGGTGTCCGAACCACCCGTCGTCCATGACAAACATCTCGATCCCGACTGATCTGGCGCGTCTTGCCATTCTCAGCAGCTTGTATTCGGAAATATCAAAATAAGCGGCTTCCCAGCTGTTAAGCAGTATAGGGCGCTCGGTGTTTGCCCAGTTTCCACGCAGAATATGATACGAAACAAACGTATGCATGTTATGAGACATGCCGTTATATCCTTCATCTGACATTGTAAGCACTGCCTCGGGTGCTTCAAAATCCTCACCCGGACCTAATGTATACTCGAATCCGTCCGGATTGATCCCGCAAAGGAACCGGAGCTTTCCGAATTCGCTGACCGATACCGTCTCTATATGGTTGCCGCTGTATATAAGATTGAACCCGTATGCTATCCCGGCATTCTCAGAAGTGCATTCTTCACCAAACATCACAAAGGGATTGGCAGTCGCCGATGACGCTCCGCTGCGTGATCCGTTCACTATTCTCCCCGGGCTCGTCTTATGATCGCATCTGGACATTTCCCTTGTCCATGCGCCGTTAAACGTCGTGAAGATATAATCGTTCCTGCTTGTATCAATCTGCACGGACATGAAGCGGAGCACTCTGACATTATCCCCGCTGTTGTTGATAAGTCTGGCGCTCCTTGTTATCACATCGCATTTTTCAAACACATAATATGAAAGTTCGACTGCAAGACCATAATTCCTATCGACAAGGGTAATGATGAGCCCGTTGCATTCATTGTCATCATCGTGTGATGAAGGAAGCGTCTTAAGAGGCTTCTTACCGTTCACCATTTCAGCGCTTTCGAATACGAAATCCGATGTTCTGCTCCCGTCCGCATGTACCACTTCTATGAACGGCTCCCTCGCATCTCCTTTTCCGTTCGCGGAAAACTCCAGCCTGATATCATTTAAAGTATATGACGTGGTATTATCGTCGTACACGCAGCTGTTTCCCTGGGCAAATTCGTGCTTTTCGATAAGCGGCGCGGTTACAAGTCCCGACTCATCGCATATGTGTATTTTCCTGCCGTAATACAGATGCTCAAGATATCCGTTGTCAAACACCCTGAAAGCATACGTCGTATTTGCCGTGTCAAGAATAAAGGTGTCATCAATATGTCTTATCATAAATCCCTCCGTCTATGTGCAAGCGAATCCGTGATCTCATTCATCTTAGCATTATCGAGTATAAACTTCTTCCTTCCTCCGTTTTATATCATATCAGGATCGTGCGATCAACGCATTATCCTGCCATTTTCCGCTCAGATAATATGACCAGGTTATGAGAAATCCTACCCCGAATCCGAACAGGCCATTCCACCATATTATGGAATAGCCGAAAATACTGCTGTGACGGAACAGGTATGTAACAAGCACTCTCATGCCAAGTGCCCCCGTGGCCACGACCGTTGGTACTCCGCTGTGGTTTGCTCCCTGAAATACTCCGAACAGCGGCACATATCCCGCCAGGATGATATTAACGAACGCAACGGTCTTAAGGTGCGCCCCGCAGTATACGGCAGCCTGGGACGAAAGGGCGAACAATGTGATTATCTGTCCCGCAAAGAGCCATACAGCTCCGGATATACATACCGTCATCAGCAGCGATATAAGCACCGTCTGCCTTACACCCGTTTTGACACGTTTTATCTTTCCCGCCCCGATATTCTGACCCGTATATGTCGCAAGTGTCGTCTGAAAAGCATTGCAGGGGAGGTTCAGATACATCTCTATCCTCTGTCCGACAGTAAAAGACGCTGTCATTGCCTGTCCGAATTCGTTTACCGCTCTTTGAATAAAAGTAAGCCCGAACGACACGACAATAAGCTGAAGCGCGATCGGAAAACCAACTTTTACCGTTTTCTTCGCATGATCCGGATTCCATTTATACTCGGACAGCCTGAACCTGAATACGGGGTATTTTCTTGTCATGTAAAGATACGCCGCCACAAAACACGCAACCTGTGAAATATCAGTCGCGATCGCCGCTCCGGCAACTCCCCATGACAGTCCTGCCACAAAGAGAATATCGAGTCCGATATTCAGCACCGAGGCAATAAGAAGGAAATACAATGTTGCCGCGCTGTCACCCACCGCGCGGAGTATGGATGAGAAGATATTGTAGCCGAACTGGAATACAAGCCCCACTGCATAGATACGGAAATATATAAGCGTAAGATCCAGAAAATCATCAGGTACCGAAACAAGATACGAATAGGCAGGTCTTGCCGTTATAATCCCCACCAGCATGGATACAACTCCCATGCCCAACAGCATTATGATGCCTGTAGACGCATTCTCCCTTACAAGTGTTGTATTTCCCGCTCCGTAGTGCTGGGCAACGACAACACCGTTACCGGATGAAAAGCCGATAGCAAGTGCGAGGAACAGAAACGCAAAAGTCCCTGTAGTTCCTACAGCGGAGAGCGAAGCTTCGCCGGAATAATTGCCTACTATTATGGCATCAACGGTATTATAGAGTTGTTGGAGAAGCGAACCTGCCAGAACCGGCAGTGCAAACCTTAGTATATGTTTCCACGGAGCACCCTCCGTCATTGTTTTTCCCTGCATTACTACTTCCTTACAGTATCCTTTCCTGCTGCGCTGTTCGTATCCTAACCGGCGCCGCGGGAACTGAGTAAAAATAAAAACCCTTGAAAGTCTGATTTCAAGCGTTTTTATGAGTTTACCGAGAGCAGGGTACGGGAATCGAACCCGCCTCCTCGGCTTGGGAAGCCGATGTACTACCGATGTACTAACCCTGCGGCTGACAACGACATTTTAACACCGGGCGACGCCTTTTACAAGCACCTATCTATGATCGGCCTGCGCATTGTCGCAAGGTTTATTATATGTGTAACCTCTCCCTCGTATTTTAGGCATTAACACACAGGTAGGAATCTACCTCTTCATCTGTAAGATCAAATTTAGCCTTTATTCTTTCTGCTATTTCCCTTTCAGGAACGTTCATGTCACGAAGTATTGATATTGTTCCACCGACACCCTGCGCCAGGCCCTGTTCCAGTCCTCGCTCCAATCCCTTCTTTTCGCTTGATGCTGCTACATAACTTCCATAATTACACATATCGCTCACCCCGCTTTCGAGTTGATCATCTATTATTATTCCCTGCTCTTCAAAAGCCTCTATCTTCTCTTGC
>CAJOMN010000001.1 GCA_905235745.1 uncultured Lachnospiraceae bacterium | reverse complement strand
ATAACCTCCTTTTAGTGATTTCAATCCAGCCGGATCGGTCGAAACGGAAATCGTGAAATGGGGATATTATCTCAGAAATGTGGTATCTTTATAAGGTACCGGTGATTGAGGACTTACGACTGTTCAAAAAAGCAACGGAGATGAAAGTATTAATAATATATATTTTGGGAGGTGTGTTATGGGATCTACTGGCAATGGAATGTTTGGAATGTATAGTGGAGGTGGCGCTGGCTCTTTTGTTAATGATGGTAAAAATGATGGAGATGGGTGTCCGATAGAAATAGAGAATATTCGCTTGGAGGATGTAGCTATATCAGAATATTTTATGAACCATAATGGGGTACCATCTGTGGGTGAATCGGTTGAATTATCAATGCAATTAATAAAAAAACGATTGGCTGTTGTTTTGACAAGCACTCAAGAGGTTATTGGAAATCTACCGGTATCTTATAGTTATTTAAATTTGTGCATAAAAAAAGGGAAAAGATATTCAGGAACAATTATTTCATCTGGATTATCACCAATTCCTTTTATAGTGGTAAATTTGTATGCATAAAAGAAAAGTTTTAATAATTGGTGAAATATATGTAGACTATCATCTTGATATCAGAGCTAATGGATTTTGTACATCTAGGCTTGGAGGAATTTTTCACGCTGCAAGAAGTTGCGATGCATTGAATATGGAATACGCGATGGCATATTATGCACCTAGTTATCTTGTAAAAGATATTGATAAATATGGACTGGATGTATTAAATGCGAGTAATACATATTGCCTTGGCAATGTTGATAAAGCGCCAAATGTGATGTTAATCGGGCAGTCGGATGAAAGTGGCAATCAGCTATATGAGAATATATTGTGCAAGCAAGCGGAGTATTCCTATGAATTGACATTATTTCAAGTACTCGATACTTTTGAACCGACTGATGTTATGATTTTTCCTGGAAGATATGGAAATGCTAAATTATTAAGTGAGCTTTCAGATTATGAAGGAAGAATCCATATCGATATGAATTATGATAGTGATGATATTGTGGGCATAGATGAAATTAATATTCAGACTGTGTTTTTATCGACATCATCCATATCATTTGAAAAGTGTTTTAAAGATGATAATTATAATGATTTAATAGATTATTTTAGGAAAAAGAATGTCTGTCAGTTATTAGTAAAAGAAAATAAGGGAGGCTCGTGGCTTTATGATTATAAAGAAAAAGCAAGCTATGAGGCACCAGCTTATGTTGGTAAGACTATTCATTCGGTAGGCGTTGGAGATGTATATGATATTGCGTATATTTCTGAAGTGATGGAAAAAGATTTTGCGCATAATATGGCATTTGCGTCGTGGATATCTGCTTTATATGCACAAACACTTCAACAAGAAGAGTTTAAAAAGAACACCAAACTTATTTCTATAAATATTAATGATTTTGTCGAAATGGAAGGAATAAGGGTTCCGTGGAACGAAAGAGTTAAATATCCAATTTACATGGCAGCTCCTGATTTTGATTATATAAACACAGAGAAATTGGATGATTTAGTGAACTCTCTTCTGTACCATAATTTTATGCCTCGGAGACCAATTAAAGAAAACGGACAAGTAGATAAGGATATGGAGATTAGTGAAGAAAGTGCTATTTTTACTAAAGATATGGAACTGTTATCAGAATGCAAATTAATGATAGCAACCTTACTCTACAATGATCAAGGGACTTTGGTCGAAATTGGTTATTACCAAGCTAAAGGAAGACCTATAATACTTTATGATCCATATTTGAAATTAAATAATATGTTTCTGAAAAAATCTTGTACACATTATTGTAATACAAAGAGTCAAGTAATAGAGGCAGTGTTTACTGAGATAAGTGGGATGGTGAAAAATGAAAAGAGGTTTTGATTGTCTATTGCTTGCGTCTGGTGGAATGGACTCTACTGTTTTGGCATACAAACTTGCAAGTGAAAAAAAGAATGTCGTAGTTTTATTCATTGATTATGGTCAGCATTGTAAAAAAATGGAATATCAAACGCTTTTGCATGTGCTTCCCACAGAATATTTAGAAAATGTACGAGTAATTAAAATAGGTGATGTTTATAGAGAATCAAATTCTCGTATGATAGTAGAGGCAAATCTGTGGGAGGACAGTGTTGTGGCAGATAATATGTATCTTCCTTATAGAAATATTTTGTTTTTGTCATTAGCATCGGCATATGCACAATCCATGGGCATTAAAGATGTGTATACGGCATTTATTAACAGTAACCATGCAAAAGAGATTGATTGTTCAATGGAATTCTTTACAAAGTTAGAAAGCTTGTTATTTGAATACGGCTCAACAAGGATAAATATGCCATTTCGAGAAATGACTAAAACAGATGTTGCTAAGTTAGGTTTGGAGCTCAAGGCTCCTATTGAAAAGACATATTCATGTCAAGTCAATGCAGAAATGCCTTGTGGAGCATGTCCTAACTGTGTTGATCGAATAAATGCGTTAAATAACATATTTGAGGAAAAGATTAATGGATAATATTGAGCGCTCAGTTCAAAAGGTTATTGAACTTTTGGAAAGAATTCCTCACAATTATGTCGAAATAACACAGCGAACGCCATATTATAACATGGCTGCAACATTGACAGATTCGGTATTACAAGCGGGAATGAATTATAAAAGTGTGGTATATCCAAGAGTATATAGTATTTTGAGTAAATATTCGGATTATAGAACGACATGTGATTTTATAATATTATTTCAGACAATACCAATTGAGGAAATAATACAATTGAAGAATAAAAGAAAGCAAGATACAATCTGCGAGTTGGCTTGGTTTTTTTATAATTGTAATATAAATACAGAAGATGATTTGGCAGAGTGGATTTTGGATGAAGGGAATGCTGAAAGTTTATTAGATATAAATGGAGTAGGAAGAAAGACGGTTGATTATATGAAATTACTATCTGGTCAGCAAGCAATACCGATTGATAGGCATATGTTTCAGTTTCTTGAAAAAGCAGGTGTTTTGACCTCTGATTATAAGGAAGCGAGCAAAATATTGCGAAAGACTGCAGCTCTATTAGAAGTGGGCGAAAGTGTCTTAGATAAAGCTATATGGAATTATATGTCACAAAATAAGTCGGATGTGCAGCTGTCAATTCATGATGTATATGGAGATACTTTGTTATAATACTTAATAATACTAGCTAGTAAGCTGAGAAGCTTTAAGAGAGAGAATTTAACAATATATGAATATGAAGAACATTTGAAGCATACGCTCGGCACCGTCGTATAGGATAAGCTGGGGTTTCGTGCATACGCAGGTATCTGTCCGGATCCTTGGATTTCTTATATTTTTCCTAAAAAGGTTTATTGTCTCTGTACAGTTCCGCATATAGGAGCGGTTCGGAGACTTTTTTCATTTGATGCTCAAGCTGCACAAGCTCGGCTCTGGCGGATTTTGTCTCTGATGTCTTTTCCTCAATCTGCTTCTGAAGCTCAAAAAGATTATCCGTAGCGGCAGTTTTGAGGTTTTTGACAGAAGCCCAGTGTTGTAGGCCGGGGCTTTTTTGTATTTTCTCCGGAAGTGTCGATGAGCGTTCTGTTCGCACCGGTGCGAGTGAGAATATCTTTTTTGGGTATCCGTATTCTGGATTTCTGTTTAGGAGCCTCTGCGGTTTCTCGAAAGAAGGCAATAGATTGCCTTATGTTTATAACATCAGCATTCTTGAACTTGTAGTGTGTAGAAGCGTCGCACATACCGAGGAACTGCATAGTATTAAAAGGGTTTGCCCCCTACGGTCTTCCTGCTCTGATATCTTTCTTCAGTTTTAATGTAAAAAGAGCCATAAACATACGTAGAAACAATCTTCGGGGCATAATCCGGTATAGTCCTTTTTCTATAACAAATATTCCCTTTCCGGCATCTTTCTTCTCATAGTCACTCCACGGACTCTTTCGAAGATACTCATCGAAATAGTCATTGCACGGATGAAGATTTCCCTTATGCCACGGCTGCTCGCCTAAATAGCGGAAGAAGTGCATTATACGAATATCATTTCTCGCGTCTCTGATCTCATTAGGGGAATAGTAGCATCCTTCCTTATGTGTAATAACCGAGAAATAATCCTTATCATTATATGCTATATGATGCGGTTGGAAATTATACTGTGCTGTTAGTGTATATATTTCTCCCTTAAAGACCACGTTCAATAAATCCTGATCAACTGTACCGTATGTATGATCTTTGCTGTGCTCTGTTATACGTTTTCTGCATTTGCCAGCCTTCCACTCTCTGACGTTAACATATATAACGCCTGAGTTATAATACGGATCGGATCTGTCAAACCCAATAAGCATCTTCTTCTCATCAACAAGGCTGTCCAGAACCATACCAATAATAAAACCATCAAGTATTACATTGTATAGCGGCTCGAGGCTTCCTAGAACCAGTGTGTCACTATCTAAATACAGAACTCTGTCAACGTCATCAGGAAGCTCGCTAAATGCTAGCATTTTCAAGAAAGAGTGCGTGTTTTTCCTTGTCCCCTTGTATTCCTGCATCTCTTTTGCGTCTGCTTCATTCATCAGACTGCTTCCATCTATGAATACCAGTTCACGGTGAAATGATTCCACGCACTTCTTCAGTCTGTTGCGATTTTCTTCCGAAATGGAATCATCAATAACAAATATCCTTATTCTGTCTAATCCTGTATTGTTCTCAAGCAGGGAATAAATAGACACACCTGTAAAGGGGGCGTATTTATCATCACACTGGTACAAAAAATCCATTATAGTTATCCTTAATACTCACTAAAAACCAGCCCAACTCCACATTACTGCCTACTCGGTCTTATATCCTTAAGCCCTTTTTCGCCGGCAGCTGTGAGAGCAACATGAAGTCCCGTCGTTCCCGAGCTCGTCGCTACGGAATGCTCCCGGTTGCCTTGGCAACCATACCCTCGAATCGGTTAACGTATTCTCTGGCCGAAGATACAAAGGTTGTGTGTAAAATTCGGGACGGCTAATGGAATCATGGGTAACATTATATACCAATATGGGAGATGTAGCCATGGTTTTTGTGATGATGGGATTAGAAAACCAGATATGAGCCTATTTGATCTGATTGTATGCATAAACATCCATGATTCGTATTCCTTAATGAAACTATAATAATCTAAACTAAATAATATAGAACAGTTATCTATATTATTAAGCGCGTGGAAAATACATATGTTATGTATATCATAAGATTTGGTCTAACCTGTACCGAAAAGACCCCTCACAGTATTTGATACTCAATTCTCATCCTTGTATATGGCATATACATCCATATCGTAATGAACGCTGTTTCCGGAATATTCACCGCCATCGCCCTTCTCGTAGCGAACAAACTCCTTGTGCTTATGATACGGCGGTTCAACCCAATCCCCCTCACCGTCACGAACATAATGGATATCGATCAGGTCATCATCTATCGTATCAAAATACCTAACTCTGTGGGTAATATAGTAACATGCCCCAATTGCACGGTCTTCCGTAACATTTGTCCAGTCACCTTCCCATCCCGCAAAATCATATCCTGACAGACACGGGTCCGCTGGTGTCGGAAGAGACGAGCCATAAGGTATTATATCAGTCTTCCAAAGTTCACCGTTCCATTCGTTATACCAGTGAACCGCGCAGGTTTTTCCCGGAACTCCCTTGGGAAGGTTTATGGTTGACCACCATTCAGGCCATGGTGCACTCTTGTTCGAATTGACCTTTTTTGTATAGACAGGAACCGTTGCAATAGGCGATACAGGAGCATCTTTCATATAACCACCCAGAATAATACGATCTTCCGTAACATTTGCCGCATTTCCAACCCAAGCTACGAACTGGTATCCGGGAACATAGGTGTCAGCAGGAACCGGGGCATTTTGCCCGTGATCGACTGTAACCGTAGTCATTTTAGTTCCATAGATATAAGTTACATTATGCTTCACCGCAGCATATGTATCGATTGTAAATTCTCCCAGAGCGACCACCGCCACCAATAACGCGCACAATACTGATTTGCTTATGATTTTTCTCATTGTACCCTTCCTCCTGCTGTTAATTCTTTTTATTCTCAATATAATCAATACTCACTTCATAACTGACATTTTTATGACAACATTCTAATTAAGCAAATCTTGTCTGTCAAGGAACAGTAAATCCGTGTTTTTTTCAAAAGCCATAGATACTTCTCCTGTATTGTTATATAATAATTCTAAATACTAAATGGAGTTTTAATGCTTTAAAAAACCATAATATGTGAATTGATTTGAGGGGTGACTGCAGAAAGCGATCCACCTTCTTGATTAGATCGAGCGCGAAATGGTATCATGATATGCACATAGTTTTCAAAGTGGAGATGGAAGTATTAAGAATTGTAGCAGTATGAACACAAATAACCTCGATAATAAAACAATACTTGTCACCGGAGCAGCAGGCTTCATTGGCTCAAACCTTGTATTACGCCATCTTCGGGAGTGCAAGGGGGTTCATATTGTCGGTGTGGACAATATGAATGATTATTATGATGTTTCACTTAAGGAATACAGGCTCGGAATGATCAATGACGAGTCAAAACAGTCCGTGAAAAATTCCAACGGCAACTCATGGAAGTTTGAGAGAGCTGATATAGCGGATAGGTCATTTATAGATAGCCTGTTTACCGAAAACCATTTTGATATAGTTGTTAATCTTGCAGCTCAGGCAGGTGTGCGGTATTCGATTACCAATCCCGATGCCTATATTCAGAGTAATATTATCGGCTTCTATAACATTTTGGAAGCATGCCGCCACAGCTATGATGGGACGGAGAAAAATGCAGATTATAAGGGAGTAGAGCACCTTGTCTATGCTTCGTCATCGTCCGTATACGGAACCAATGAAAAAGTCCCGTATTCTGTGGATGACAAGGTAGACAACCCGGTATCGCTCTATGCGGCAACCAAGAAGTCCAACGAACTGCTTGCCCACTCATACAGCAAATTATATGATATTCCGTCCACGGGTCTTCGGTTCTTTACCGTATACGGCCCGGCCGGACGCCCGGATATGGCGTATTTTGGTTTCACGAATAAACTCCTAAAGGGTGATACCATACAGATATTTAACTACGGTAACTGTAAGCGTGACTTTACATATGTTGATGACATAGTTGAGGGTGTGATGCTTGTTATGGGCAAGGCTCCTGAACGAAGGAAGGGAGCGGACGGACTCCCTGTCCCTCCGTATGTGCTTTACAATATCGGAAACAGTAATCCCGAAAACCTTCTGGATTTTGTTGATATATTGCAGCAGGAGCTGGTTAGAGCCGGGGTTCTGCCTGAAGATTATGATTTTGAATCACATAAGGAACTTGTTGCCATGCAGCCAGGGGATGTTCCTGTAACATATGCGGATACGAGCGCGCTTGAACGGGACTTCGGATATAAGCCCGAAACTCCTCTTCGCGAAGGACTCCGTCGGTTTGCCGAGTGGTACAAGGAATTCTATTAAATATGAAGATCCTGATCATATCTCACGAATACCCGCCCGTAGGCGGAGGCGGAGCAAATGCGTGCATGTACCTTGCAAGGCAGTATGCCCTTGCCGGAAATGAAGTTCATATCGTAACGGTATGTTTTGAAGGACTTCCTACAAACGAAACCATATCGGATTACGGTGAGCCCATCTATATAGACCGGCTGCCGGCAAAACGCGCCAATAAAGAGCACTGCAGCTTTGCCGAAATGCTTGATTTCCTTATAAAAGCCCGGAAATTTGCTGACAAGAAGGTGGCATGTGCAATCAGGGAAAATCAGCCATTTGATGTTTGCCAGATATTCTTTGGCATTCCAAGCGGTCCTGTTGGATTATATCTTAAGAGAAAGTATTCACTTCCCTATGTTATCCGCTTTGGAGGCGGTGATATACCGGGATTCCAGGAGAGATTCGCCTTTATCTACAAGCTTATCGGTCCGGCTCTAAAGCATATCTGGAAACGTGCGGACGCCCTTGTTGCAAACAGCGAAGGGCTTCGATCATTGGCGCAGGACTTCTGCGATAAATATCCTATCCTTGTCTTTCCGAACGGAGTAGATACCGATATATTCAGTCCCATAAAGGATAAGGAGTTTAGCGATGATCATATTGAACTTCTGTTTGTGTCCCGTCTTATAGAAAGAAAAGGTCTTCAGTATGTGATCCCTTATCTGCGTGAGATAGAGACCTCTTCGGGCAGGAAGATCCACCTGACCATCGTGGGAGACGGCCCATACAGGGAAATCCTGCAGGAACTGGCAGAAGAAAACGGTGTTTCAGATATGATCGTTTTCACCGGCCAAAAGGGCAAGAGCGAGTTGCCACTGTATTATCAGGCAGGCGATATCTTCGTATTTCCATCCAAGAAGGAAGGTATGCCCAATGCCGTTCTCGAGGCGATGGCATGTGGTCTGCCAATAGTTATGAGTCCGTGTCAGGGAAGCAGTGAGCTTATAGACGGAAACGGGATTATATCGGATTCTGACCTTACGAAATTCAAAGAATCCATTATTGCTGTTGTATCAGCCGGGAGAGAAGACCTAATGCGGATGTCAGATCGCAGCCGGCAGAGGGCGCAGGAGTTGTTTTCATGGAAAAGCGTCGCAGAGAGATATGTGAATCTGTTTGAGAGTATACAGACTAAATAGCTCACCTCGAAAATAGTACACTTATTGACATATATGTACTATACTGATACACTATTTTTATCCTATATGAGGGGAGGTGGGGACAATTTGGAATAGGACAAAGGATCCGGATGGGTACGAGCCGGATGATATAATAGCCCGACTGCATGATTGTATAAATAACGGGAAACCTGGTTTGGATTATTCTATTAGTCCCAGACCTGAGAATGAAATGTTGTTGCAGGAATATATAATAACAGAAAAAGAGCGTATAAATATTCTCAGGGGTCTTACCTTAAGCAATTATGATGGTTGGGATTATAGCGATAATTCGCAATATCCCAACGATATAGTCTATTTATTCAATAAGAGGGTTTCACTCATTCCACGAGGCAAAGAGGATGCTGACAAGCAATTTGTAAAACTATACATTAAGATTACTTGGCAGAAACCGGTAGGAGTGTTAGTTGTAATCTCGTTTCATGACTAATATTATTTGGCAATGAAATGTATTTTGTTCGATAACTGTAAGTTCACTAATGAGGAGAAGTAAAATGAATAAGTATCTGGACAAGGTTTTTTGTGCAGATTGTAGAAGTGTTAATCCGTATCATATCTGCACAGAACGAAGAGATAGGGTATGGAATGGTATTGAGTGCACTTATAACAGGCGTGTCGCAGTGTGTGATAAGTGCGGTAATAGTGTCTATGTCCCGGGATTGGATGACATTAATGAGTCAGAGTTTGAGATTAAATCCCGAGAGGAAAATGGGTATATTCAGGTCGATGACATTAACGAAATATTACATAAATATAATGTTGAAAAACGCCCTCTTTCTTTGGCACTGGGATTTGGAGAGCATACAATAGAGAATTATCTGAAGGGTCAGTTGCCCAATAAACGATACTCGGATATACTTGAGAGTGTTCTTTGTAATTATGGCTATATGCGGGAACTGTTTGATAAGAATCGTAGCAAGATTAATGAACATGCTGCTGAAAAGATAGAAGCGAAGCTAAATTACTACGAACTTATCAATTCCCATAATTCTATGATAGAGACAGTTTCCCTATATATACTCAATTCGAAATTTGAAATAACCAATATGTCACTTCAAAAGTTATTATATTATATTGAGGCCTTTTGCCAAATTCTGTTGCATGTTAGAATATTTGACAACCGTTGTGAGGCTTGGACATATGGTCCGGTCTACCCTGAGATTTATGAGAAGTATAAATCTTTTGGAGGGAATCAGATTAAGGTTGACCAATCGGATCTTTCTGGATCTTTAAAAGAAGAATATCGAAGAGTAATAGATTTTGTTTTGAGCCAGTTTGCAATATTTAATGGAGTTACCCTTAAGGACTTGAGCCATGCGGAAGATCCTTGGAAAAATGCTCATGCGGGATATGGCAGTAAAGAAAGATGCGAGGAGATTATTACCCACGATGCAATAACGGAGTATTTTACACGCGTAAATCAAAAATATGATCTAAGCAAGGAATCAGGGGTAAAAAAGTATATTGCTTCTTTAGGAGTTCTCTGAATATGAGAAATGGACGTATTGGTATAATTGCCCGGATCGATAAATTATTTGAACTGAAAGGTGCATTCAATGAGCAGCATATCTGTAGTAGTCCCTATTTTTAATGAAGAAGGAAACGTAGCCAATCTTCACAAGGAGATAGTAGACGTTTGCCAGGCGAATAATTATACATTCGAGATTATCTTCGTGGATGACGGCTCCGTGGATCAAACCGTGCAGGTATGCAAGACGCTTAAGCCTCTTAAGTTGATCAGAATGCGCAGGAACTTTGGGCAAACGGCAGCAATGGATGCCGGTATCAAGGCTGCACAGTATGATTATATCGTCACCATGGATGGTGACGGTCAGAATGATCCTGCTGACATCCCGCATATGATCGAATATCTCGAGCAGAATAATCTTGATGTCGTATCCGGCTGGCGCAAAAATCGCAAGGATACATTTATGAAGCGCTTCACAAGCAGAGGCGCCAATCTGCTTCGCAGTATCATAGTACATGATGGCATCCATGACAGCGGATGCTCGCTGAAGGTATACAGACGTGAGTGTTTTGAAGGCATCAATCTATACGGGGAGCAGCACAGGTTCATACCTGCTATACTCAAGATCAAAGGATTCCTGATAGGAGAAGTGGTAGTTAACCACAGACCGAGAACCTCTGGTTACACCAAATATAACTGGAAGCGTACCATTAAAGGGTTCGTGGACATGATATCCGTGTGGTTCTGGAACAAGTACTCCACAAGACCATTGCATCTTCTGGGCGGGATAGGGATGCTGTTCGAGATACTTGGTTTTGCCTGCGGGATATGGTCGATAGCATTGTATCTAAGCGGAGCGAAGATGTCCAACAATATCTTCCCTCCGCTGCTTACGATATTCTTTGTAATAATAGGTCTCATAATGATTATATTCGGCCTTATGAGTGAGATTCTCATCAAGACCTACTACGGCTCCCATGTAGATAGCCCTTACAGCATTAAAAGTGTGGAAGAAGTCTCTGAATTAACACTGAGCAAGGATTTAAAATGATTAGATACATTAAGGGAGATATTTTTTCAAGTCCCGCACAAGTGTTGGTTAATACCGTGAATACAGTTGGTGTTATGGGCAAAGGGGTAGCTCATGAGTATAAGTTGAGGTATCCTTTAATGTTTGATGCGTATTGTAGGGCATGTTCAGACGGGACAATACAAGTTGGAAATCTTATGCTTTGTAGATTGTATCGAAAGTGGATACTGTTGTTTCCTACAAAAGTACACTGGAAGAATCCGTCCCAAATGGAGTATATTGAATCAGGACTGATAAAGTTTAGTCAGGTGTGGGACAAGATGGGAGTAGATTCAATCGCATTTCCAAAACTCGGATGTGGAAATGGCAAATTGGACTGGAATGAAGTAAAACCTATTATGGAAAAGTATTTGAGTGATTTGCCGATTCCTGTGTATATTTATACTGGGAGTAATAGCAGAGTAGAGAACAAAGATCAGGAGCCCCCGTCTGATTACGCAGAATTCATGAACAGATTACTCCTCCTCTCGAGCGATATGAATTCCTCTGAAATGGAATTGCTAAAAGAAAAAGATGAATTTGGTGTTTTGAAAGGGCAAAAGTTCTGGAATTATATTAGAGATACCGGGATCGTGATTACAGAAAAAATACCTTATGAATACAGGAATCTACAGGAACAAATGTTAGCAAGACTGGTGGAGTTTAATGTTGCAGAGCCGGTTTATGTATCAACAGATGATACCTATCAGAATGAAACAAATGGTTTTCAATATATAGGTAAATGAAATAATGACATTTTCAAGTATTATATCTGAACAAGTAAATAAACTGGATGTTACCAGAAACTGGTGGCCTAAGTTCTTTTTCCATTTTACTGATGTTCATAATGCAGCTAGTATTCTATATGATGGATACATATACAGTAGAAGCGAAGCACAGCGTCGTAGTGTTATGTCGTCGGAAAATGCAAGTACGTTTGTGATTGATGCGACCCGACCGGAATCAAAGACATACGGAAGATTGTATTTCAGACCCAAGACGCCCACTCAATACAACAATGAGGGATATAAGCCAAAAACAGTTCGTAATGCAGAAATTAATGCTAACTGTCCTATGCCGGTGTTTTTTTTGATGGATGCCAATGGCATATTGCAACTTGATGGAACAAAGTTTGCGGAACGTGGAATAGCTGGGAACAGGGCAGATGTTCGCGAAGGTGTAGATAAGTATTCGGAGCTTAATTTTGATAAAATCTATCATGATGGACCATATGATAAAAATATAGATTATGATATTAAAGAGTATCGTCATTCGGAAATAATCAGGCGTGGTGGTTTCCCGTTAGAACCATATTTAAGGGGACTGCTGTGTAGGTCTGAAGCGGAAAAAGATACTCTTATGTATTTACTAAAGGGGTACTCTGCAAGATTATATAATACATATCATAACCGTATTTTTTACAAACCGGACTTGAATTGCTTTTATAATAATGGTGTATTTCTTAGAAATGTAGTTTATTATAGAGACCATTTGGATCTGGAATTAAATGACCCTGGAGAGAGAATTGGTGTCAATGATGGAAAGATACTTTTTTTCTGCCGGATATTCCTTCAGATGAAGTCAAAAGAAGGCGCCATTGTTGATGAAATACAATATGAGGTAGAACTGGACTATAATCGTATACACCGCCTAAGTTTAAATCTTGGTACTGGACATTCCTATTCTAATTTACGAGTTAAAGTTTTTTTTGATGATAGTATTATGTATGAAAACGAAGTCAGTGTAGAAGATGTATGGGTAACATAGAATAAATAGATCAAGGAAGTTGGTTGGATTCTATTGTAGATGCAAATGAATATATAGCGTCAGGACATGTAATGAGGTGTTTGTCGATCGCAGATGCTTTGTCGGAGTTGGGAGAAGATGTTGTATTCTTTACGTCCGATGATAGTGCTGCAGACTTGATAAAAAATCGTGGGTTTAAGGCGGTTTTAATCAATAGCAAGTGGGATCACAAAGATGAGGAGATTGATGATCTGATAAGGGAACTTGACATATATAAGCCGAGAATTATGCTGGTGGATTCTTATCAGGTGACAGAGAATTATCTCAGAAGACTTCATGAAGTAGTAAGGCTTGTATATATCGATGACTTGAACGCTTTTGATTATCCGGTGGATTTAATTATTAACTACTCCATTTACGCCGAGGAAGTTGATTATCCTAAGAACATGGATTGTTTATTAGGTACTAAATATGCGCCTCTTAGGAAGCAGTTCGATTTGCCGGATGAGGTGATTGATAAAGCCCTTGAAAGACGCCATGTGATCAAACGTATCCTTGTAACAACAGGTGCATCTGACCCGTACCATGCTGCAGAGAGAATCATATCCGGAATAATGAATGAGCCCGGGCTACGGGATTATAAGATATCAGTTGTGAAAGGCAAATATTGGGAAAACTTCAGGGAAGACGCAATAAAAGATAGTCAGTCAAACCGAGTTGAATTCTATGAAAATGTAGAAAATATGGCGGAACTTATGCTAGGAAGCACCTTAGCTGTATCTGCCGGGGGAAGCACCTTGTATGAATTATGTGCGTGTCTTGTTCCTACGGTAACTTTTTCATACGCGGATAATCAATTCGGCAATGTGCTGTGCTTTGAAAAAAGTAAAATTATGTACTATGCGGGAGATATTCGCTCTTCAGATAGGTGTTACAGCTTGATCATAGACAGACTTATGGAGTTAAACGAGAATAACTCTATCTATGAAAAGATTGTACAGATGATGAGAAAGCTGTGCTGCAAAGCCGGAGCAATGCGCATTGCGAAGTCGTTATGCCAATAAGTGTGACTATTAAAGGAAGAAAATATGAAAGTTAGGAATAGGATAGTCCTTATGCTGGCAATCCTTATGGTGATTATTCCAATTATCATATATGCCACAAAGTCTTTTCCGGTTGCTGATGATTTTGGCAATTCCGGATTTGTAAGAGATCAGATGGTTGGCGGTTCATACTTTTTAACTGCCTGTAAACTGACTGTAGATAGTTATTTCAGGATAGGCGGTTATTATTTTGCTGCCTTCATGAATTACTTTTTTTCTCCGTTTTTAAGGATGGGGATTACGGGGGTAAGAATATTCAACCCGATCATTCATCTTGTTTTCTTCCTTTCAGCATTTCTTTTGGTATGGGCTTTTTCAAAATGTATTATTAAAGTTGATATAGAAGCGTCATTGGCGTTGTATTTTGCGTTTATTGCAAGCATAGTTAATGACAGGGTTAATTCAGAAGTGTACTCGTGGTATGTTGTTATGGTAGCGTATGTGTTACCTATATCGGTCATGATGCTGGCTGATGCCTTGCTTATATACAGCTTTTCGAAGAAAAACAAACTATTTATCGTATCGGCAGTATTGACATTTCTTGTCAGTGGCTCCAGCCTGAATATTACCGCACTTAATTGTGGATTGCTTTTACTGGCTGTATTTTATTGTTTTTCCGTAAATGAATATAAGATTGAGTTTGCAACTGTTTTTGTAGCAGCTTTTATTGGCGCATTGATCAGTGTTGCCGCGCCGGGTAATTATAAAAGACATGACAGCGGTGGGAGCGAGTATTATATTATTGGGGCGTTAAAATCATCGATCTTACACAGCCTTGAGCAGATTTTCGGGTTATTTACACGTAGCCCGATGCTTATATTTGTAATTGTCGTTTTTGTTTTGCTCCTGCTTAAAACAGATTATTCCTGGGCACAAAAACTAAAGTTTAACCACCCGGTATTGGCAGCTGTGGTTGCTATAGCGGGTGTAGTGATAGTTAATTACCCGGTCTATCTGGGAGCCGGTGATACCGCTGAAAGATGCGAGTACGTTCAGGACATAGCCATTTATGTTCTCACATTTTTACTGCTATGTTATGTGGTTGGATATATTAAAATGAATAATCCCGGCATCACGATCTCACACGAGGGTCTTGCTATCTTAACCGTTGCGGTTTTATTATATGGGGTTACTTTGTTAAATGCTCATGGTGGCAGTGCCAGTTTTGCAACACCTTATATGGTAAAAAGCATTGTTACGGGAGAATTCACAAAGTATGTAGATTATAATGAAGGTATCATAAAAGAACTGGAAAACTCAAGAGGCAAGGATGTCATTATTTACAATCCTGAGTTTATAGGTAATCCTTATATGAAGGATATGAATATCCGTCCGAATGATCAGGCTTATACCAATCATACAATAGCAAGATATTATGGTCTGAAGAGTTTAAGGCTATACGAAGAATAGAAAAGAAAGAGGCGGATTTTTATGAGAAAGCTTAAAATAGGTGTTGCCGGGACGGGTCATATGGGAAGAAATCATGCAAGGATCCTCTCCGAAGACAAAAGATTTGATTTTATCGGGGTATATGATGCTGATTCAACTCAGGCAAAGGATGTTGCGGAAAGATATGGTATAAAATCCTACGACACGCTGGATGGGATGCTTAATGAGGTTGAGGCAGTAGTGGTTGCTGTTCCTTCTTCAGTGCACATAGATATTGCACTAAAAATAGCAGAGCGAAACATACATGCTCTGGTCGAGAAACCTCTTGCAACAACAAGTGAAGATGCAAGGACAATCGCGGATGCTTTTCGCAAAAGAGGAATAAAGCTTGCCGTAGGTCATATAGAAAGGTTTAATCCGGTTTTTCGTGAACTGAAGAAGCTATCTGAGCCGGATAAAATAGTTTACATTGAGGCGAGCCGGTACAGCCCTTTCAGCGGAAGCGGCAGAATTACGGATACAACGGTCGTTGAAGACCTTATGATACATGATGTTGATCTTGTGTGCGCCCTGATGGGAGAGCAAATGCCTACATCACTTCATGGCAGGGGAGAATCCGTTACTTCTGGACAGACGGATTTTGCCACTTGTCTGATGGATTTTGGAGGACGGGCTCATGCGATTGTAAATGCCAGCCGTATTTCCCAGAATAAGGAGAGAAGCATTACGGTTCATACTAAAGACAGTTGTATTCATGCAGACCTGCTTGCCAAGACTCTTGAAATATATAAGAGCACTAATCTTACCGTAGATATAACAAAGGACAATTCGTATAAGCAGGATGGAATAGTCCAGAAGATTTATGTGCCTATCGAGGAACCATTACGAGCGGAATTGGTCGCGTTTTATGAATCGATTGTTGATGATACGGAGATTGAAGCAAACGGTGAGATTGGTATCAGGGCGATCGAGATATGTGAAGAAGTTTCTAACCGGGCAAAAAAAGGCACTTTGGGAGGAAATTGACAGTGAATGTACCATTTTTGAATTTACAACTGCAATATCGGGATCTTATGCCGGAGATTGAAAAGTCTGTACATGATATCCTCGAAAAATGTTGTTTTATAGGGGGGGAATATGTCAGCGGCTTCGAGGATGAAGTGGGGAAATACATAGGAGCACGTCACGCTGTCGGGTGCGGAAACGGAACCGATGCACTTGCACTTGCCCTTAAAGCATGTAATATCAAGCCGGGAGATGAAGTGATAACTTCCCCGTTTACTTTCTTTGCTACTGCGGAAGCTATTGCTTCGATTGGTGCTGTCCCTGTTTTTGTGGATATCAGAGAAGAAGATTACAATATTGATCCGGATAAAATAGAAAAAGCAATTTCGACAAAAACAAAGGCTATCCTTCCTGTGCATATCTTTGGAGCTCCTTGTGAAATGGACAGGATAATGGATATAGCAAGAAGGCATAATCTTAAAGTGATAGAAGATGATGCACAGGCAATAGGAAGCGAATATAAAGGAAGAAAAGCAGGTACTCTCGGGGATATTGGATGCTTTTCATTTTATCCCACCAAGAATCTCGGAGGAGCAGGTGACGGGGGCATGGTCACCACCAATTCTGAAGAACTGTATACCGCAATTAAGGCATATAAAGAACATGGAGCCGGTGAGGCCGGAGCTAAAACGCTGGAATATCAGGAAGGGATAACATACGCTGTCGATACCGATGAGAAGGCTACGGAATTATACAATCCTTATAAGTACTATAATTATGTGATTGGTTACAACTCCAGACTGGATGCGATACAGGCAGCGGTTCTTATGGCAAAACTCAAGCATCTTGATGAGTACAATAACAAGAGAGCCCGGATATCAAAAATGTACTCTGAGGGACTGACTTCAAAAGTTAGATTGCCTCATTATTCAAACGATATCAAACCATGCTGGCATCAGTTTGTTATTCTGTCGCAGCACAAGAGGGAATTGTGTTCATACCTCTCGGATAACAGTGTCGGAAACGGTACATTTTATCCTGTTCCCCTCCACCAACAGAAGGCGTTTACGGAAGCAAACAGTAAAATTGCTGGAGATAATCTTCTGATAGCGGAAAGGATATCCGCTCAATCCGTTTGTCTGCCGATATTCCCTGAAATGACTGAAGAGCAGATATCATATGTGATAGATACTGTTAACAGATTTTATGAGGACAAGAAATGAGTGATCTGTTTGTTCATCCAACCGCGGAAGTAGATAAAACTGCACATATCGGGAGCGGGACCAGAATATGGAATCAAGCGCAGGTAAGAAATGACGCAATAATTGGAGAAAACTGTGTCATCAGCAAAAACGCATATATAGATGAATATGTTCGAATTGGGGACAGAGTTAAGGTGCAGAACAACGTTAATGTCTATCACGGAGTAACGATAGAAGATGACGTCTTTCTTGGCCCGTCAATGACGTTTACAAACGATATGTTTCCCAGATCGTTCAACTCTTCATGGAAGATAACCAAAACCAATGTAAAAAAGGGGGCATCCATTGGAGCAAATGCAACGATAGTCTGCGGAGTTACTATAGGAGAATATGCAACGATTGGAGCGGGAAGCGTAGTTACAAAAGATGTTCCGGAACATGCACTTGTGGCGGGGAACCCTGCTCGCAGGATCGGATGGGTGTGCAGATGCGGTTTTGAGCTGGACGATGCGGGAAGGTGCACTGAGTGCGGAGAAGAATATGATCTGAAAAGATGGGAAAAAGATGAATAAATATCCTGTTACAAAGCCGTATTTTACGGATGAAGAAATAGAATTGATGACTGAATCGCTGAATTCGGGATGGGTTGCCCAGGGATCGAAGGTAGCGGAATTTGAAAGGCAGGTTGCGCATCATGAAGGCGTAGCAGAGGGTGTAGCCACTACATCGTGCACAACAGCACTTCATTTGGCATTATCAGTAAGCGGTCTGGGTGGGGGTATGGATGCGATTGCCCCGGCATTTACTTTTGTAGCTACGGAAAATGCGATCATCATGACAGGTGCAACTCCTGTCATGTGTGATATTAGACGTGACTTTTTTAATATTGACACAGAGTGCCTTATTCGGATAATAGAATCAGACTATGTGCAAGTAGACGGCAAACTGATTAACAGGATTAACGGGAATACTCTGTGGGGAATAGTTCCCGTACATGAATTCGGGCTGTGCTGCGATATATACGAAGTTAACCGTATAGCAAAAGAGTATGGCCTAAAAGTTGTCGAGGATGCCGCCTGTGCGCTTGGGGCAAGGATAAAGGAAGTTCATCAGGGCGCATTTGGTAATGTTTCGTGTATCAGCTTTCATCCGAGAAAATCAATCACAACCGGAGAAGGCGGAATGATACTTACGGATGATCCTTCTCTTGCCAAAAGAATGAGGGAACTTAGGACTCATGGAAGCACAGTATCTGCTGATGCAAGAGATAAAGGTAAAGGGTTCCTTCTTCCGGAGTTTAATGAGGCCGGTTATAACTACAGAATGACTGATATTCAGGGCGCGATGGGACTTGCACAGATCAGAAAGCTTGACAGGATAATTGATGAGAAGAGAAAGAGTGCAAACATATACAATGATTTGATAAGAAAACAGCTCCCTGAGTTTATCTCTCCGACAGAGCCGGAAGGGTATTTTCATACATACCAGTCATATGTCTGCATGCTTGACATAGACAGGATAGGTATTGATTCTATAGAAGATGGCGGTAAGTTCCGAAATGTTCTGCTTCAGAAACTGGAGGATATCGGAATAGCAACCAGACAGGGAACACATGCGGTTCACATGCTTGGATATTACAGAAACAGGTTCGGATATGTTCCGGAGGATTATCCGAACGCATATGCGTGTGATCATTTATCGGTCACACTTCCTCTGTATGTCGGATTAACCCAAGAGGATCAGGAGTATATAATTAAGACTATACGCAAAACAATAGATGAGATGAAAGGATAGAGACAGATTATGCCTTGCATAGAGGGAAAAAATGTACTGGTGACCGGGGGTGCCGGATTTATAGGGAGTCATCTGTGCGATGAACTCTTAGAAAAGGGCGCCGGAAAGGTCGTCTGTGTCGATAATTTCTTTCTGGGGAAAGAAGAAAATATAAAAGATGCTCTGGAACATTGGAATTTTGTTCTGTACAGGGATGACTGCAGGCATTTTGGGGTAATGCAGTCGGTTATGGATAAAGAAGAGATAGAAGTGGTTTTCAACATGGCCACTATAGCGCTTAATTACTCTTTCTTTAATCCGTTTGACGCTTATATGGTAAATGTTGAGATAGCCAATACGCTTCTGGAACTACTGAAGATTGGGGCTTATAAAACACTGATCCATACTTCGTCTTCGGAAGCATATGGCACGGCACAGTATTCGCCTATGGACGAAAATCATCCGACTAATCCCACAACACCATATGCTGCGGGAAAAGCTGCGGCGGATCTGATGGTTCACAGCTTTTATAAAGTGCTTGGACTTGATATTTCTATTGTGAGACCCTTTAATAACTACGGACCAAGACAGAATTCGACCGGATCGCTTGCTGCCATAATCCCGGCTACAGCCAGACGCATTAAGGAGGGCGGAATGCCGATGGTTGAGGGAGATGGAGAACAGACAAGAGACTTTATTTATGTCGAGGATACAGTTCGTGCGCTCATACTTGCATACGAGAAGAAAGAATCAAGAGGTAAGATCATTAATCTTGGATCTGGAAAAGATATTTCAATCAACGCACTCTTGAAGCAGATTTGTGATTATTATGGCTATACCGGAGAATGGGAGCACAGACCGGCAAGAACAAGTGATGTCAGGAATCTGTGTGCGGATTCAAAACTTGCGAAGAGTATTCTTGGATTTGAACCGGAAATAAGCGTTGAGGAGGGTTTGATTATTACATTGGATTGGTATAAAAGCGATGGTGTCTCATGATTAATAATGATTTAAAGTCTGACATAGGTATATCTGTAGTTATACCGTTTTACAATGAAGCAGATGGAATTATTCACTGCTGTAAAGCACTTGATGAGTATTGTGAAAGAGTTTCTTTCCCGATAGAGTTTGTATTCGTTGATGATGGATCGATTGATAATTCAGCGGACGAAGTTAGTAAGTATAGATTTACTTATGTAAAAAAGGTACGCTTAATAAAACTATCAAAGAATTGCGGCTCTCAAATAGCTATTCGTGCTGGAATAAAAGCTTCGGAATTTGAAATATGTACTTGGGTCGGTGCTGATCTTCAAGATCCTTTAGAATTAATTGAGGAAGGCCGTGCTAGAATCCTCGACGGTTATGATATTGTTTGTATAGAAAAAAAGAGTAATAAGGTACCTCTCTTCAGTAGGATGTTTTCTTCAATTTATTCTAAAATGATTAAAAGATATGCTGTTAATAGTTATACAAGCTTTGGGATAGACAGTGTTGTTTTCTCGGGTAGAATAAAAGATAATCTTAATAGAAATATAGAAGCTAACAGCGAGATAGTATTGCAGATTTTGAATATGGGTTTTGATGTCAGCATTTTGTCGTTGGATTTTAATGAAAGAGAATATGGGGTTTCAAAATGGACGTTATCCAAGAAAATCAAGTTGTTCATTGATTCATTTGTTTCTTATTCATATGCTCCTATTCGGTTGGTTAGCATTATGGGAATTGTGCTTATGGCATTTGGACTTTTAGTTGGATTGGTAACTGTAGTTAGCAGAATAGTAAATGCCGGCGTTCCGGAGGGATACTCTACTATAGTTAGTCTTATAGCTATAGGATTTGGGGTTACTAATATTTCCATAGGAATTGTTGCAGAGTATTTGTGGCGCACCTTAGATGTAGCTAGGAACAGACCCTGTTATTATATAAAAGAAAACAGAGAATTATTGTGATTTATGGGAGAAACATAAGATGGATGTTATAAAACTAACACAAGATTTTTCTGAAAAGTATGAATCATTTATACTAGGTAAGGAAGATACAATGCTTTATGCATCATTAGTATATCGAGATATGCTAATGGATATTTTAGGTGACGAGGATTACTATTTAATTGCTATAGAGAAGGACTTAATAGTAGGTGCTTTACCATGCTTTATTCATAGAAACAAAAAATATGGTAATGTTATTAATTCATTACCATATTATGGTAGCAATGGTGGAATAATTGCTGACAGTGGTATGGTGAGTGATGCATTGGTTTCAGAGTTTAAAAGAGTGACAAAAGAAAACCAATGCGTTTCATCGACAATAATTGGGTCTCCATTTAATAACAACTACAGTTATTATTCAAATATGTTAAAACCAGATATGATAAGTGTTAGGAGGGGAGTTATTACTCACCTTCCTTGTTTGCAAGAAGGTGGTGAAGAAGAACTAAAAAGAAGGATCCATGGAAAAAAGCCGCAAGTGTTAAGTGATTTAAGAAAAGCAAGAAGAAATGGTGTTTCAATTGCAATAGAGAATACACACGAGGCATTTGATTTCCTAAAAAAAACACATAACGAGAACATGTCGGTAATAGGTGGACCTGCGAAAAGGGACAGTTTTTTTGAGTATGTTCAAAAAAAAATGATTCCAAACAAGGAGTATAATCTCTTTGTAGCAAGAATGAATAACCAGCCCATTGCATCGCTTTTATTATTTTATTTCAACAAAACAGTTGAGTATTATGTTCCTGTAGTAGTTGAGGAATATAGGACTTATCAAGCATTGTCATTGATTATATATGAGGCTATGATAGAAGCGATGAATCGAGGGTATAAGAATTGGAATTGGGGAGGAACGGGTATGACTATGGATGGTGTTTTTAGATTTAAGATGAAATGGGCAGCAATGGAGTATGACTACAATTATTACACCAATATTTATGATAAAGCCATATTGAAATTGAATCCTAAGGAAGTTTTAACTAATTACCCCAATTATTATGTATTCAATTTTACATAAGGAGGCATGTTATAATGATTTATGATTTTATGAGGAATTTATGGCAATTGTTCGGGAGAATAAATGATTGGATTTTTAGGGGGGGGGCAGACTTTAGCCAATGGATGTCTAGAGAGGAGATTGGAATAACAAAAGAAGATGGAAGCCAATATCAGCCCTCTTCAGATTTACTATATTTTGTTTTAAGAAGACTAAAGCCTAATAAGGCGGATTGCATTATAGATATAGGCTGCGGAAAGGGTCGGGCTATGTGGGTAATGAGTAAATTCAACTTCGGTACTATCTCGGGGTATGATATTTCAAAGGACCTAGTGAGAATAGCAAATCAGAACTTTGCAAAGCTTAATCTGATTAATTGTAGTGCAGAATATGGAGATGCAGCGGACTACACTGAATACGATAATTATAATTATTTCTATATTTCAAATCCGGTTCCATTACCAGTATTTAGAAAGATGCTAGATAATATATATGATTCTTTAGGCAGAAGACCTCGAAAAGCTATAATGATCTATATGAATCCAATTTGTGATTTAGAGATACAAAAAGATGGAATATTTAAATTACAATTTGTTCAAAAACACCTAATTAAATGGTATAGGTTTAATATATACAGATATGATGTATAAGAAAAGAGAGAAAAAATGAAGAATATGGTAAGAGAGTATTATTCTGAAAACTACAAAAAATATGGCGTTTCACCAAAGAGTCTAGGATGGCTAAGGGGAAAGCAAGATATTAGATTCTATGAGTTAACAAAAAGGTTCGAACTTAATAAAAATTTTTCGATATTGGATATTGGTTGTGGATTTGGAGATATTAACAGATTTCTCGCGAGTAATAATATAGAAGATTATTCTTATTTGGGGATAGATATTATGCAAGAATTCATTGATGTTGCTACTGATTCCTTTAAAGAGGATTCCAATAAGGTTTTCTTATGTGAGGATTTTAGGAATGTGAGTATTAATGAATCCTTTGATTATATAATTGGATCAGGTATTTTTAATGTCAACCTGCAAAATGAGGATAATTATGATATGGTATCAGAGATAATGTCAAAAGCGATACGACTGTGTAATCAAAATGGAGCAGTTTCTTTTGATTTTCAATCCGACAAGGTTGATTATAAAGCTGAAAGTGAATATGCATTTTATTATTCACCTGAAAAAGTGTTAAAGATAGCATACGACTTAACTAGAAGAGTTATACTTGACAATACATTTTTTCCGTTTGAGTTTTCAATAACACTGTTCTGTAATGATAGTTTTAGCGATGATTTGATATACTCTGAATATAAATAGTTTGAAAGTGAGATGGTAATTGTGAGAATAAAAAGAATTAAAATTCAGAATTGGACTGTGTTGATTATTTGCTTGATCTACACTATCGTGTTCTACGGAATTGGATATAGGGTAAACTATCAGCCGGATATATACACTAGAGTGAACGCCCCCCACAGTTATTATACTAATCTATTAAAAACCGATGTGGGGGGACGAATAGTTTCTGACTTGATTTGGTGGATTCTGCGATGGGGAAATTTCAAGTTTTATTATTATTTAGCCCTTTTTTTGGCTATAGTAATAATGACTACGGCTTGCTATCGATACGGATTATTTTTGATTCGAAAATTGAATTATGAGAATGGGAATTTGAAGATAGTTATTATTATAACTATTCTGTCATGTATTACTATTGAGAACATTTTTTCTGCTGAATATTTAATTTATGCTGATGGAATGGTTGATTCTACATTGGGAATCTTTCTTAGTGTTGAAGCGACAATGCTTTTTGCTTCCTTTTTAAATACCGGTGGTAAAAGTAAGCTGTGTAAAGCAGGAGCTTTACTACTGATTGTGTCTTTTATTTATGAAATATTCCCTTCTGTTTTTCTTATTATGACATTGCCGTTCATTATGCTATATTCATCATCCATACTTTGTTTTTTGAAAAATCAGTTATTTGCGGGGGCGTTGTATCTAGCTGGTATTTTACCTAAGACAGTTTATACAACGTTTATTATTGATAGTTCCAGAGCTAAATTTGATCAAAATTCGTTTTCAGATTCCGTGGTGGAATATCTTCCGAGTGGAAAAACGTCTAGTCAATTTATTTTGAGCCGAATAACATTTGGGATGTGGGGATATGCCATTGTTTGCTTGTTCATAGGTATGTCTCTATTAGTGGTTGTTGTTAGAAGAAAACAATACCTAGAAGTGATAAAAGGTATTTATATTTCTATGGTAACTGTTGCAGTAGCATTAATTCCCTTTATTCTGAGACTTTCTAGTGACTATAAGCCGAGGATATACTATCCGCTTGGAATGCTGTTTGGCGTACTAATTACATATGGCATTATGATTAAAGCTTTCAATTTGAATTCCAATATGGATACATCAGTTTGCACAATTGTTATTGCAGCGTATATGGTTATTCAGTGGTTTAGTTTCCTTCAAATGTATACAGACTGTTATATTACAAATTATGAGGATCAGTACATATCTAGGATGATAGGGGAATGCATAGATAATTACGAAAAAGAGAGTGGTGATGCAATTAAGTATGTTACATTCTACGATGATTCGGAAAGAACAAAGTATTGTATAAATGGATGGAATTTAACAAAAAGAGCGTATTCTTCGTGGGGAAGTTTAAGTGCATTAAATTATTGGCTCAAAAAGGATTATTTGCCTGGGTATGTTGATAAAGAATTGACAGAGTACTATATAGAACAAAATTGGGATGTGTTTTCTGAAGATCAGATTACATTTAAAGGGGATACAGCACATATTTGTATGTATTAAAAGCTGTATTTGTAAATATGGAAATAAATTAATAGAAGCTAGAAGGGGTTCTTAATAGTAAAAGTAGTAAATCACAGACCAAGAACATCCTGATATACCAAGTATAACTGGAAGCGTACCATTAAAGGGTTTGTGGACATGATATCCGTGTAGTTCTGGAACAAGTATTCCACAAGACCATTGCATCTTCTGGGTGGGATAGGTATGCTGATCGAGATACTTGGTTTTGCATGCGGAATCTGGTCGATAGTATTATTCCTTAGAGGAGCTAAGATATCTAACAACATCTTCTCACCGCTCCTTACTATATTCTTTGAAATAATAGGACTCATGAGTGAGATTCTCATCAAAACTTACTACGGAGCTCACGTAGATACCCCGTACAGCATTAAAGTAAGCTCTCAAACATGAGTACCAGGCAATGAAAAATCCCTGCATTTCTGCAAGGGTTTGAGCATTTAGAGATTCGTGTACATTGAAAACTTAAGATTTTTTGTATTGGCTGGGACACTTTTGCTGAACGAGGGGTGACCGGGGCATGAGATCGTCGATGAAATGGAGATCCTTATCATCCATGTGCTTCGGCATCTCGGCGAGAAGCAGTTCGAAGTATTTGTAGGTGTTCAACTGGTTTGCCTTTGCGGTTTCTGCGAGGCTATAAAGGACGGCACTGGCTTTTGCACTGTTATCGGACTCGATTATGACGAAGTTCTTCCGACCGAGAGTAAACGGCCGAATGGCCTGCTCAGCGTAATTGTTATCCATAGTGATGTTTCCGTCAGAAAGGAACTTACGAAGATACTCTTCCTGATGGATGCTGTATGCAAGGGCTTTACCAATGGTGCTGTTGTGGGTGACCTGCGCGTATTTCTTTTTTGCCCACTCGAAGTAGGCATCTACTCTTGGCAAGAGATGCTTCTGACGCTGTTTTTTGCGATCTGAAGGCGAGAGATCATCATAATCATTATCCAGATGCATGATCTCGGTTATCATATCGTAGGCTTCCTGTGCCAGTGAAGTTTTCGCGGCTTGTGTTCCTATCGATTTGATGAACTCGGCATAGGGCCTGCGAGCGTGGATCCAACAACCTGCAACATTTAGATCCGGCCGTTCCTTACCGAGTTTGTGGTAAACCTGATATCCATTGGTGACCACTGTTCCGGAGAAGTCTTTGAGGAAATCTCGCGGATGATTGGCCCGCCGTGATGGCTGCCAGTCAAACAGGACAGTCTTCATGACCTTTGCAGGGGTTTCATCAGCATGTATGACATTATTATCGTAGATGAGTTCATGCAGGCGATCATATATGAGCGACAGATAGGTATCGGAGCTGTTAATGACCCAGTTGGCCATGGTATTTGAAGGAAGGTTTATTCCATTTATCTTGAAGGTTCTGGATTGACGCTCAAGAGGAAGGGCATTTACGTATTTCCCGCTGATTATGGATGCTACCAGTGAGGGAGTGGCAATACTGTTACGGAAGAGGTCTGCAGGGCGGGATGCTCTTTGTAACCTTCCGGGAATTTCTCGGCAAGTTCTTCGACCGAGAGTTCGTGCTCAAATATCCGGGCAGGAAGACCATCAAGATCCTCTTCGCGCTTCCCTTTGCTTTTGGAACGCTTGTAGGATGAGATGATCACCTCGGCAATCTCCGGTTCAGGAGCGTCGGATCTGCTTAATGCCTCGGCCTCATTGAAGGAGTCAAAGAGAGAAAGTTGCCCGTTTATTTCGTTAAGAGTACTTTCGGATTTTCTGCCGAAGCGGCGCTGATTAAGGATCCGGATCTGTTCAGTAAGAAGCTCGATCTGGCGGTTGTTGTCAGAAAGCATAGCATTGGCGGTATCATAACAAGTGCTTCCCGGTCAAGATTATTGATTTAAAAATCTATATGAATCAGGCTGAACGAACAGGATTAATGGTCTGAATAATGGGATCTATGGAGAATCCCATCATCAGCCAACGAAACTGTTTAGGCGTAAGATCCCGAAGATCGGAAGAAGTTCTGGGCCAGGAGAATCTGCCACTTTCGACACGCTTGTATAGCAGAAGGTATCCATCGCCTTCCCAGAGGAGACCCTTGATCTTGGAGGCGGAATGACCGCAGAAAAGGAATCTGTGTTTGCATCTTTAAGCATGGCGCACCGCCTTAATGAGACTTCGGATAAATGCCTCGGAAGCAGTAGAATCTATTTCGATAGATACTCCATTGATCAGGATTCTGGCGGTGGGAGTTGGAGTAAAAATTGCACAACTTGTACAACTTTTACACTCAATTGCTGGAGATGTGGGAACTGATGGAGAAGATACGGGTGGAGCTGTCAAAGGGACTATATCGGGAAGAGACTGCTCGACAACTTCCTATTTAAGCTGGCGCTTCCAGTAGAAATACTTATCTCGGGAAAGGTTGTTTTGGCGACACAACTCCGAGATAGATAATCCGCTGGACTTCTGCTCCTTAATCCGAGAAGCCCATTCGTTGAGAGTAATAACCTCCTTTTAGTGATTTCAATCCAGCCGGATCGGTCGAAACGGAAATCGTGAAATGGGGATATTATCTCAGAAATGTGGTATCTTTATAAGGTACGGGTGTTTGAGAACTTACAAACAACGTGGGATCTTTGAGATGATGGGCGTAGTCATTCCAACATAGATATAAAATGTCGGTAGTTCAAGTTAAAAAGGATATAAAGGCAGGGCGGAGATGAAGAACAAAAATAGAGAATTGTTGATCTATATAGTTATTATAGTTTTGCAGGTACTTGTAATTCTGTATTGGGCGAATGTTAAAGTTAATTATCATATTGATGAATTGTATTCTATGGGGTATGCAAGTAATTTTACCCACAATGGTGATATTGGGCAGTATATCACAACGAGCCCGGATTTTAAGTTCGGAGAATGGGTTAGCAATTCCGATCTGAAAAAACACCTGATTGTAAGTGAAACCGAAAGAGCATCCCGTCTCCCTGCCGGAACACTGTTAAAAAAACTGATAACTAACAGAAATTACATGATTCTTCTGAATATTGCCGAATCAATAGCGGGATTATCGTACGTTTCGTCAGCTCCCGGGCTATGTCTTAATCTTATTTTTTTTGTAATTGCTGAGGTGATGCTTATTCGTCTGATGAAGAAACTTGATATGGACGAGAAGGTCAGATACCTTGCACTCTTTATGTTTGGTTTTTCCGGATATATGATAAGCGCGGCATTATATATACGTTTTTATATGCTCGTTATCATGATAATGCTTGTGATTCTTAATTGTTTCTATAAACTGTGGATAAGCGACAACTGGAAAGACATTATATTTCTTGAGTTCGCAATAGTGGTTTTGACATATCTTTCCTATAAGAATTCTGAATTGACTATACCTTTTTTTTGTTCAATTATGTGTGGTGTTATCCCGGCTTTGATTATTACAAAAAAAAGGAAACAATTATTTGTTAGTTTAGCTGTGTGTATGCTCGGAACGATATATGTATTTACTCTAACTCCAATAATAGAGATAATGTTGCATCCGGAAACCTATGAAAATCAGATGTTTGTAGGAGTAAGCGCGAGTTTTGCTATACACAATAGTTCAATTTCTACAATCACTAATTATCTTATTTGGGTTAAGGAACTATTTGAAATGCTCTACTTCAATAGCCGTACTCTTCTGTATGTATTTTTGGGTGTGGTGACTATCGCTTTGATAGCTACTAACAACAAAGAAAACAGTAATGGGATAGGTGATTATTTCAAGAGGATCAATCCTGTTGTATGGCTATCATTTGTAATTTGGATTGTAATATTGACTATTTCTAAAGAAATGGGTCACGGGGTCTTTATTAGTTTACTTGTATTGTTTTGTATTGTGGTTATTGGGCTATTGCAAGCGTTCGGGCGTAAACTGCAGTTACAAGAAATCATTAATTCACCGGAGGCTATCTTTGTTAGCGTGATTGCAGTAGAAGCTGTGCTATACACGATATTTGACGCGGTCTGTGAGTTCGCTATCTGGAGATATTACTGCTTCGGCTTTGTTTCTGTAATCATAGTATTATGGTTTTTAATAGACAGGATACTTAAAAGAGACTTTCTGAAAAAAGCAAATCCCAAATTAATTGTAGTTATTACCGCATTTGTCATCCTTAATGCGCTTGCCACTTTTCTTACGCGTAATGTGGAGAATATATATGAGGATGAGAAAGTGTTTGTCAATAGCGTTAGGGCTAATTCTGAATTAGATGTGGTACTTGTTACGGCTTACGACGAGGGAGTTATATCAAGGCACGATACTTATGATTGCGTGAATATGATTCCGGAGACAGCGAATGTATTTATTACGGATATTGCGGATTATGAATACAGCAAAATTGATTATCCTGATGATTTTATGTTATGGACTCATGAGGGCAGAGATATATCACCGATTTTAAATGATCTGTCAAGAAACGGGTATAATATCGAAGATCTTGGGAGTGACCATTGCTCGAAGGCTTATATATGCAGACATTAGTATACATATGAATAAGAAAAAAATTTTGTTTGTAATACCATATATGCATGAGGGGGGAGCTCAGAGAGCTTTATCAAATATTCAGACCCATATGCCGGACTATATTGAGATAGACACCCTTGTTAACAGTGATATTAACAGGGTATATTCTAACTCGGGTCGTGTGTTTAGCTTGAATATTGAGAAAAAGGCTAGAACAAGTTCTGTTTTTTTTCAATTTGGCGTTTTTATAAAGAGAGTCAAAAAGATAAAAGAATTAAAACGAAGTAACAATTACAATGCATGCATAAGTTTTGTGGACAGTGCTAATATAGCCAATGTAATAAGTGCTATATGTGAGCGAGATACACAGACAAAGACCATAATCTCAATCAGGACTTCCATTACGCAAAGCGCCATGAATATTCTACAATACAGATATTTTGTTAAACCCATTGCAAAAATACTATACAAACGGGCAGATATGATTGTGTCCGTTTCTGAAGAACTCAAAACCGAACTTATAGAAAGCCTTGGGATAAAAGAAGATAGGATTACAGCAATACCAAATGGGTTTGATGTGGATGAAATACTTAAACTATCATCAGAGAAAATAGATAGTCCCATATGTGACAAGATAGGAACAAGTAAAGTGGTTTTTACCGCGGGAAGGTTAAATATTGCCAAAAATCAATGGCACCTTATAAGAGCATTTTCATATGTAAAACGGACGCTTCCTGACGCAATGTTGGTAATTGCCGGAACCGGCGAACTGGAAGAATATCTCAAGAAGCTTGCTATTAATTTGGGGATAGATCAAAGCGTTGTTTTTGCCGGTTTCGAGAGTAATGTATATAAATACATGCGTAGATCGGACGTTTTCGTTCTTCCGTCAGGATTTGAGGGGTTTCCTAACGCTTTGGGGGAGGCGCTTTGTGCAGGAGTTCCTTGTATTGCAACAGATTTTAGGACGGGAGCAAGAGAACTTCTTGCCCCTGAACGATTATCGGATAATACTGTAATAGAAAGATTCACGGAGTGCACATATGGTATAATATCCCCTGTATGTTCCGGAAAAATGTATACAGGTACAGAACCTTTTGAGATGGAGGAACTCGAACTCGCGAAAGCGATACTATATTTGCTTGATAATAAAGAAGCGAACATTAAATACAGGGAAAAGAGTAAAGAACGTAGAAAAAACCTTGATATACAAAAAGCAGTAAGTGAATGGATAAGATTAATCGAGGAATGATGATATATGGGATATGACAATGTTAAGTTCGAGGATAATAATACTATTTTAGTGACAGGAGGAGCCGGATTCATAGGTTCAAATCTATGTGGGGCTCTTCTCGACAAGGGCGTAAATGTCAGATGCCTTGATAATCTGTCTACGGGAAAAGAAGAGAATATCGAAGAATACAGGAATAACAATAAATTTGAATTTATTAACGGTGATATAAGGGATTACAACACTTGCCTTAATGCGTGTGGCGGTGTGCACTATGTTCTTCATCAGGCGGCATGGGGAAGCGTACCGCGCAGTATAGAAATGCCGTTATTTTATTGCGATAATAATATAAGCGGAACATTAAACATGCTTGAGGCTGCAAGACAGTCAAATGTTAGGAGATTTGTGTATGCTTCAAGTTCGTCTGTCTATGGAGATGAGCCAAACCTGCCCAAAACTGAAGGGGTTGAGGGAAATCTTCTGTCGCCATATGCACTTACAAAGAGGTGTACGGAAGAATGGGCTAAACAGTACACAATGCACTATGGATTGGAAACGATAGGGCTACGTTATTTCAATGTATTTGGTTGCAGACAGGATCCTGATGGAGCATATGCAGCCGTGATCCCCAGGTTTATCCGACAACTGTTACATGGAGAAATACCAACAATTAACGGGGACGGAAAGCAGAGCCGTGACTTCACCTATATTGAAAATGTTATTGAGGCAAATATCAAAGCTTGTATTGCGCCAAAAGACGCCACGGGCAAAGTCTATAATATTGCATATGGAGGAAGGGAATATCTTATTGACATTTATCATAGTTTAACTTCGGCATTAAATGTCGATATAGAACCAAATTATGGACCGGAAAGACCCGGGGACATTAAGCACAGCAATGCGGATATAGGGAAGGCAAAGGAATTTCTGGGATATGCCCCCGACTGGGACTTTGAAAAAGGGATAAAAGCGGCCATTGGATGGTATAAAGAAAGATTATAATGTGTGGAATATGCGGCTATATCAGCAAGAATAGAATAGATGACGGTATACTTGAAAGGATGAGAGACACGATGATCCACAGGGGTCCGGATGATGCAGGTATTTGGCAGGGGTCTACATCCTCGGGATATATCGGGTTGGCACACCGGAGATTGTCAATTTTTGACCTTTCGCAGTTGGGACATCAGCCGATGTTTTCGGAGGATGGGAGAATCGCAATTGTATTTAACGGCGAGATTTACAATTTTAAGGATATCCGTTTGGAATTATTGAAATCCGGATATTTATTCAAATCCGAGTGCGATACGGAAGTTATAATTTATGCATATGACAAATGGGGCGAAGATTGTTTCGCCAGATTTAACGGTATGTTTGCGATTGCGATCTGGGATGGCAACGATAATAAGCTTGTAATTGCCAGAGACCGTATGGGGGTCAAACCATTTTACTATTATCGGAACAGGACAGAAAGTGACTTTGTCTTTGCTTCAGAACTAAAACCGATAATGAAGTATCCACGATTTACGAAAGATATTGATGAAGAGATGCTAGGTAATTATCTGTGCAATAAATACATAGCATCTCCAAACACTATATTTAAGGATACATTTAAGCTCCAGCCTGGAACTTATGGAGTATATCGCAATAATGAGCTTGTGATCAGACGATATTGGGATATTGTTGAGAAGAAAGAAGAGGGTTCGGAAAGTCTGATCAATGATTATGATACGGCAAAAGCGGAATTGAACAGCATTCTTACGGACGCTGTGAATAGAAGAATGGTTGCGGATGTTCCTGTCGGCACTTTCTTAAGCAGCGGCATAGATTCCGCTCTTGTTACGGCTATAGCTCAGAGGAACAGCGACTCGCCTGTTCGGACTTTTACTATAGGGTTTGATGAGAAGGAGAGAAATGAGGCTGAAGAGGCAAAAATAATAGCACGGTATCTTGGAACGGATCATACGGAGCTGTACATTGGGGAAAAAGAGATATTTGAGCTGATAGAGGATTTGCCAAAGTATTATGACGAACCCTTTGCGGACGCATCGCAGCTTCCCACGATGCTTGTTTCTAAGCTTGCCGCAGGAGATGTTACGGTAGCTCTCTCCGGAGATGGAGGCGATGAACTGTTTTGCGGTTACAAAATGTATGACTTGGTATATATAGCTCAAAAATTGGATTGGGCAGGTAGGATTGCGTATCATTTTCCCGGGATGAATACAGTTAAAAGTAAAATGATTCCTGAGATTCGGGCGTTTATTAATAATAGGGGTGAGTACAGAACGCAGTTGTTTTCAGATATTTATACTGATCACATCAGTAAAATGTTGGGCGGAGCAAATGTCATGCCAAAGCATGAGCTGGAGAGAAAGCTTAAATATAAGAACTGGCAAGAGAGACGTATGATACTTGATATGTGTACTTATCTTCCGGATGATATCATGGCAAAAACCGACAGAGCGTCAATGAGGTACTCGCTTGAGGTCAGAAGTCCGCTTCTTGACTACAGGGTTGTTGAAAAATCGTTTAAAATACTGCATAAGCATAAATACACAAGATTTGATAAGAAACATATTTTAAAAGCACTTGCATATGATTATATCCCAAGCGAAATGCTCTCGAAATCCAAAAAGGGATTCGGAGTACCGCTTGCAAGCTGGCTGAGAGGCCCTTTAAGAAAAGAGATCCTCAGGTTTTCCAATGAAGCGTTTGTTAAAAGACAAGGTCTGTTTGATACAAACGGTGTCAAACAACTGATAATCCATCAGGAACAAGACGATAAGATATTATTCAGCACGATACTTTGGTCGTACTTTGTATTTCAAAAGTGGTGGGAGGAGTATATGAGATAGGTTTATCTTTAAACAGGAGTTTCTATGGTATAATAGTATTTTCCCTTGAAGCAGTACATGGGATTTAAACCCTATTTTAGTTACTGTATTAGAACTTGTGTAATTCAAACGATACACTAAAAGAAGAGGCGATTAATTAATATGAAGGGCTCAAATGAAATAATTAGTAAAATTGATAGGAGAAAGCTTTTCGTTTTCTGTTTGTCTTTTTCAGTTATATTTTTCGGATTAGGATTTCGCATAATCTATCAGCCGGATATATATGAAAGAGTCGCTGTAAAGGGTAGTGAATTGGCAACTACTATTTTTACGGATGGAGATGGCAGAACTCTTAATATGGTTCTTATGAGTTTGTTGCATATGGAATCATTTTCTTTTTTGTATTATACGTCTCTTATAAGTTCAATTATTATTATCTCATTTACAACGTATAAGTATGGAGTTTTTTTGGTATGTCAATTGGAAGAACACAGTAGAACAAATAGTATCACTACATACCAGCTTGGTTTTATAAGTGCTATTTCTTGTATTACAATTGCGAATATCTGTTCGGCGGCATTTTTTTTGTATATTGATATGACAGTATCATTTGTTGCTGCTATTTTTTTAAGTGTTGAAGCGTCAATACTGTTTATCCAGTCACTTCCTAAAATTAGTTTAAAACAAACATCCCTTATTTTTACATGTCTTTTGATGGTGGCTTTTTTATATGAAACAATTTCCTCTCTTTTTATTGTTATTACTGTACCGTTTATATTGTATTATTCAAAGTCGTTTATAGAATTAATAAAAAAACAGATTATGGCTAGGTTATTATATGCAGTACCATTGATAGTAAAGACTATATATACTAGAGTAGTTATAAAGAGCGAAAGAGCAAATTTTACCCAACCTACGTTCTCGGATGCAGTTCAACTCTATGTGCCTAAAATAGTAATGCTGAGTCATTTGTATTGGAAAGGATTACTTTTGGAATGTGGGGCTATGCAATTGTGTGCCTTGGAGTGGTTGGTATAATTCTCTATTACATTTTGGTTAATAAATGCTATATTCAAATTATTAAGGGGATATATTTAACCGCAGTAATTGTTCTAACGTCTCTGATGCCATATATTGTCCGACTTACGAGTGATTTTAAACCAAGAATTTATTATCCTCTGGGGGCATACTTTGGCATTGCATGTACATATGGATTGCTCATGGGGGTTTTTCGATTATCTGAGTTTGAACGCCAACGAAGGGATGTGGTGATGATTTCGCTTGTTGCCTTGTTGATGGTTATACAATGGTTTAGTTTTTGGCAGATGTATACGGATGCTTATATCACTAATTATGAAGATAAATACATTTCGCAAATGATTGGCGCTTGTATTGATGAATATGAAGTGAATACAGGGGAAAAAGTCGATAGTGTTGTATTCTATGATGATGCAGTCAAAACAAAATATTGTACAGAAGGATGGAGAATAATCCAGAGAGGATACTCGGCATGGAGCGAACGCTATGTGTTAAATATGTATCTGAACCGTGACTATAAAGCAGGGAGACGCGACGAGACGATAGCAATGAGGTTTAGCAGCAAGAATTGGGACTGCTTTTCTGATGAACAGATCATAATACAAGACTATACGGCTCACATTTGTAGATATTAGAGTATTAACACTCAATTACGATATGTACACTGATTAAGGATAGTTATTTTTGCGTGTAGAGATAATGATAAAGTATAGTTTTCTTGTTCCTGTATATAATGTTAAGGATTATTTAAAAAAGTGCGTAGACTCTATTCTAAATCAAAACTATCCTGTTGGGAGTTATGAAATAATACTTGTCGATGATGGATCAACGGATGGATCAGAGGAAATCTGTGACGAATACTCCGATAAGTACAGTAATATTAAGGTGATTCATCAAGATAATAACGGACTTTTACTGGCTCGTGGAACCGGTGTGAGAGAATCTTCGGGGGAATATCTCCTGTTTATTGACTCTGATGATTATGTTGAAAATAATCTTCTGACTGTTGTTGACAGTTATATTCGAGAATTTACGCCTGAATGTCTATGCTTTAGCTATTATATTGAGCGTCCGAATAAGGCATCTTCCCATTCTGTTACATCCAAAGAATATGAATTATTAAATGCGGAGGAAATGTTTGTACAATTTGCTCCTTCAGATAAGTACAATACTATCTGGAACAAAGTTGTAAAAGGTGATCTGTTTAGGCAACATATAGATGAAATCTACAGTATTAGAACCAATATCGGAGAAGATAAAGTACAGACTGCTTTTCTGCTGAAATATGCGAATTCAATCCTCCTTGTTAGGGACTGCCTCTATCACTATGTGATAAGAAATACAAGTATAGCTCATTACAAGACAGAAGAAGATATCCATAATATTATTGCGGTGTATAATAAACTGGATGATGTGATGCTGGATGATATAAAGATACTGAGTATTTCTGAAGATCAAGGCGTTGATCTGTATAGCGCCTATAAAGCAAATGCACTTAATTCTGTGATGGATCATATTTTCAAACTTAATAGTAGAACAGATATTAGCAGGTCGATGAAATGTGGGAGTTTGGACAATATAGTGCGGCAAGAAAGGAATTTCTTCATGGATGGCAGGAACTACTGCAAGGCATTGAAGATATATAATAAATACAGATATCGAATGTTGATCGGTGGAAGATTCGGGCTGCTTGTAACGATTGACAGATATATGTGCGGTCTGAAATCTGTTATCTCAAAATAAATGTAGGCATAATATATAATGAATACTTGTGATGATTTGGTAACTGTTCTAATGTCCGTATATAAAACGGATGTTAATTTATTAGACAGAGCGGTAAATAGCATTCTTAACCAGACTTACAGAGATTTCGAATTCCTTATTGTAGATGATGGAGCTGATCCTGACTGCGTGGATTATCTGGAGAGAATTGCGGATCCGAGAGTCATATTGATACACAATGATTCCAATATTGGATTGGCTGCTTCGCTTAATAAGGGTATAGATATTGCCAGAGGGAAATATATAGCAAGAATGGATGCTGACGATTATTCGTATCCGAACAGATTATATGAGCAGGTTAGCTATATGAATCAACATTCGGATATAGATGTTCTTGCATGTATTTCCATGGATATTAAGGACGGAAAAATGACAGGAGGGATAGGAGGTGCGTACGCCAGATTTGATAATGAAGACATGCGCATAGAGCTGTCGCTTGCACCTAAGGTATTTCCCCATCCCACGGTTATGTTCAGAACGGATTTTCTAAATGATAATAATCTAAGATATGACAAATCATTCATAAGATCGCAGGATTATGATATGTGGGCGAGATGCTCTATGTATGGTAAACTGGATTCACTGCAGAAAGTATTACTTCTGTATAATTCGAATGATGAAAAAGGTAAGGGGCTTAGCGATAAACAGATATTATATTCCAATTTAACCAAGTTAAAATGTCTTGAGAGATTACTGCCAAACCCTACAGAAAAGGAAAAAGACCTGTATATACATATGAGGGATACGGGAATAACCGGTACAGTTCAGGATAATCTTGCTTTGGTTGACAAATTGATATCAATAAACAACAATAAAGATGTGTATCATCCACGGAAATATAGGCATATTTTGTATTTCTGGTGGGGGAGAAAAATGTTGTATTCTGAAAACAGAAGGTATTTGTCGGAATTTCTGAGAAGACCTGTTTTCATATTGCGAGTGTTGAGCGCCTTTGCAGAAAGGGTTCCGGGCTATGTTCACCAACGTTTGTATACTAAGATGATAGTAAGAAAGACTATGAAAAATGAATGAGAAAATCAAATGGATGATCAAACCACTGTATTTCAAAATGCAGCATGTGTTGATGTTTATCCCTGACGAGCAATATCTAAAAATACGTTATCGAATTAAGATTGGAAGGAAGTTGGATCTTAATAATCCGGTAACATATAATGCAAAACTACAATACCTGAAGTTATATGACAGAAATCCAGAGTACACTAAATATGCTGACAAAATAGCTGTCAAAAAAATTGTATCGGATATGATCGGTGATGAATATGTTATTCCTACTATTGGGGTGTGGGAGAAATTTGATGATATTAATCTTGATGAATTACCGGAGAAATTTGTTTTAAAGTGCACCCATGATTCCGGAAGTTTTATTATTTGTGATGACAGGAGAAAATTTAATCTTAAATTTGCCAAAAGAAAGATTGACGCAGAAATGAGTCGCAATTTCTATTGGCTCGGCAGACAGGAACAATATAAGAATATACCTCGCAGGATTATTGCAGAACCTTATATCGGCGATAAATGCGGATTAAATGATTATAAATTTTTTGCATTCGATGGTGATATAAAAGCAATGTATATAGCATCTAATAGAGGGAAAGCAGGTGGAACAAGATTTGATTTTTATGATATGGATTTTAATCACCTTGATTTTTCAAATGGACATCCTAATTCCGAATCTCCCCTTGAAAAACCGAGGAATTTTGAACAAATGGTAAAACTGGCGAAAACTTTGAGTGAAGGTTTTCGGCATGTTAGAGTAGATTTTTATGAGTCTAAGGATAAAGTGTATTTTGGTGAATTTACATTTTATCATATGGACGGGATGTCTAAATTTGAACCGGAAGTATGGGATTATAGATTTGGAGAATGGTTAAGGATTGATTAGTTATGTAGGAATGGAAAGGAATGATTGTACATTTTTTAGCGTAATAGTTCCTGTTTATAATGTCTGTGAGTATTTAGATGCCTGCATTGAGAGCGTTATTGGGCAGACTTACAAGGACTTTGAACTTATTCTTATAGATGATGGGAGTAACGATGGCAGTGAACTCATTTGCGATAAATATAGTAATGAATATGATAACGTCGTCGTGGCTCATAAGGCAAACGGAGGTCAGTCATCTGCGCGTAATCGAGGGGTAGAAATATCAAGAGGGCAATATTTTATCTTTGTAGACAGTGATGACTATATAGCACCCAATACTCTTGAGATGTTTTGTGATAAAATAACAATACACGGCGAACTGGATGTCATATTGTCTGAACGAATGTATAATGTTGAACCCGATGGAAATGTGATTGATATCCAGCGCCATTTGAATTGCTCTGATTTTGAAGGTGTTAACGGGGAACAGGCTCTTCTGATGATGGGGATGGAATGGAGCCCCTGTGGGAAGTGCTTCAGAACAGCTTTTTGGCGAGCCAAAAGATTCAGGTTTATTGAAGGGATTATTTCAGAAGATTTTCAATTGATTGACAGGGTAACATTGGAAGCCCAAAAAGTTGCAATGGTGACGGCTCACTATTATTATCGGTGGAAAATACAGTCATCAACCATGCATTTGAATTATGGAAAACTGGTTAGAGATACTACATATGTGATTGGTGATTGGGATGCGTACTTAAAGACATTGACAATAAGCAATCAACTTGACAAGAGTATAAAAAACACATTGGCCAATATGTTTGAGCACACTGTTATGGGAAATCTGTTTTATGCCGATCCAGTTGAAATCGATGAACTTATTGATGGGATTAAGAGAATCCTTTATATTTTGAAGTATGACAGTTCCGTAGAGGGAAAGCTTATAGCTTGTGCTACGCGTATACTTGGAGTTAAGAAGACCTGTTTCCTTTTAAATAGGCTTAAGACATTCAGAAAGAGAAAACTGTAGCAAAACAATTGAACATAAAACCATACAAAGAGAAAAAAGGAACAACCATCCATCTGTACATCCGTGGAAATTGCGGAAATCAGTTCTTTCAGTATGCCTTTGCAAGAAGCATCCAAGAGATAACAGGTGGCGAACTTGTTATCAATTATTTCCGGGTTCGACAGGACAAGAAAGCGTTACCTGAGAGCGATAATCTTCTCAGGTTATTTAATACAGTTAACTATAGATATGAGTCAACCCCGGGATTGGGTGGTTTTATATTCATGATGTTAAAAGCCATTCAACGGCTGTTACATCTTAAACCATTTGAAAAACGTACATACAGATTTTATCTGTGGTGCGCCAAAAACCTACCCAGACTTGGCATATATTATTTTGATGCCGCGTACTATCCTTTTGACATTGTCAGGAGAAGAAATCTATATATTAACGGTTATTTCGAATCCCCCCGCTATTTTAAGGAAATTGATCATAAGATATGTGATGAATTAAAACCCAAAGAGAGTGTTCTTGCTACAAACATAGAGTTTTATGAAGAAATACTAACAAATGAGTCTGTGTGCGTTACATTAAAAAGAAAAGATACGGAAAATGAGAGATATCGGTATAGTATTTCTTATTTTACAAAGGCAATGCAGTATATAAGTGGCAAGATTGACAATCCTGTTTTCTTTATTTTCTCTGATGACATTGAATGGTGTAAAATAAACATACCAAATGATTATAATATAAAGTTTGAAACTCCCGGGAATCCTATTTGGGAGAAAGTAAGGTTAATGAGTGCCTGCAAGCACTTCATCATATATAATTCCACGTTCAGCTGGTGGGTTCAGCATTTGTCCGAGAACAGGGATAAGATTGTTGTTGCTCCTGACGTTTGGATGGATCGATCGGATCAGCCGATTGATATATATGAAGCTAATTGGAAGTATTTGACCTAACAGGGGAAAACTGCACATAAGCATGAATGAGTTTTGAAGCTGCTATCAGACGTTATGGTAAAAAATATTAAATTATTCAAACAGATCATAGATGAGATAAATTATATTCTCGAAGATAAACAGAAAAGAAGGCTTATATTTGTTTTTTTTACTATTGTTATAAGTTCTGCTTTAGAATTGTTAGGTGTTACGGCTATTCTGCCATTTGTGCAGGCAATTGTGTCGCCGGATCAACTGATTTCAAATAAGTATATAAGGTTTTGCTGTGAACTACTTAATATACAGGACTATACTGGACTGCTTGTTTTGGTTTGCATAGGAATTATACTGGTATATTTGTTAAAAAATGCTTTTATTCTTTACGCTAATTACGCACAAACGGATTATTTGACAGCTCTTCAGCATAGTTTGAGTGTAAAAATGCTTGATTCCTATTTAAACAGGCCATATTCCTATTTTCTTGATACTAATAGTGCTGTAATAAGAACTGGTTGTCTCTCGTCAATTGTTTCTTTTCGAGACACAATAGGAACACTTTTAACACTTTTTACGGAGATATTAACTACAATTCTAATTAGTTGTTATTTAATATATGCTGATTGGATTACTGCTTTGGGAACATTATTTGTTTTAAGTATTATTCTAGTTGGAATGGTGTGTTTCTTCAAACCCCTTGTGAAAAAAGCTGGTAATATTGCAAAAAAAGCAGATATTGAACGTACTAAGAGTATATCTCAAGCCGTTGAAGGAATAAAAGATATTATGGTGACTAGAAGAAAAGCTTACTTCATTGAAGCATTTGATGATGCTGCCAATAATGCTAGGATCGCCACAAGATCATATATGGTTTTAAGCGCCTGCCCAAATCGAATAACAGAAGGCGTTTGTGTGAGCGGAATAGTTGGAATTATATGTATACGTATGATTATGGGTGATGAGGGAATGGCATATTTTATTCCGAGATTAGCATCGTTTGCCATGGCTGCCTTTAAAATTTTACCTTCTGTTGGAAAGATTGCTAATGGAATAACAAGTATTGTATACAACAGACCATTTGAAGAAGAAGTATTTAAGAATATTTGTGAAGCCCAAGAATACGAAAAGATGTTTACAAGAGACAAGTTGGAAAGTAAGAGTTTCTCTCCTAATTATGATTATGAATATATAGATAGCAATAGTGAAGAATTAGCAAATGAGATTAGAAGTCGGAATTTTGTAATATCGCTTCAAAAGATTGAATGGAAATACATGAACCAAGAGATTCCCGTTTTAAAGGGATTATCGATGGATATCAACAAAGGAGAATCTATAGGAATAATAGGAGCATCCGGGGCAGGAAAGACTACAGTTACAGATATAATTCTTGGACTTTTACGACCGCAGAAGGGTAATGTAACAATAGATGGAAGAAATATATTCTGCATGCCTAATACTTGGGCACGATTAGTAGGTTTTGTTCCTCAAAGTATATATCTTATAGATGATACAATAAAGGCCAATGTAGCCTTTGGAATGCAGGATGTTTCTGATGATAGGATTTGGGAGGCATTAAATAAGGCTAATCTAAAAGATTTTGTTGAATCGCTTCCTAATAAGCTGGATACATTAGTGGGAGAAAGGGGTGTAAAGTTTTCCGGTGGGCAGCGACAGCGAGTGGCAATTGCCAGAGCGCTATATTATGAGCCGGAGATTCTGCTCCTTGATGAAGCAACCGCTGCTTTGGATAATGAAACTGAGGCTGCTGTTTTGGAATCCATTGAAACATTGCAGGGAAGTGTTACTATTATTATTGTTGCTCATAGGCTTACAACGATTCGTAGTTGTGATAAAATATATGAAATTACTAATGGGGTTGCAATCGAGAGAACAAAAGAAGATGTTTTTAAGCAGGAAGAAAATAGGTAAGTTAAAAGAGTGTTTGCCGTATTTTATAGTAAAAAATCATATTGCAGAATATGATTTTTCAAATTTAAGAGATACGATGAATTCCATGCCTCCACATGTTTTTAATGAACAAGGGGATGAGATGAAAGTCTTTTTCTTGAAAGATGCAGGCAACTCCCCCTATTCTTTGAGCATGGGAAGATATCCGCGCAGGATCCTTTGGGACAGATTTAACAGATCCCTTGAAACGCATTTTTATGTGCATGAGAACATACTTAATGAGACGTATAACTGTACTCGTAAGTTTGGAATATTAAGAGAGTCAGAAGTTATAATCCCCAATGTATATCGGGAGATATTGAAAAGGCATGACATATTGAAGAACTTTTCGTGCATTTTTACTAGTTCTGAAATGATTCTGAATAAGTATGAAAATGCCAGATTTGCCCCGGCAAATTCCGTGTGGTATGGAACAAAAATCTGTGGTGGGGAGTTGTCGGACAGAAGTTATGAAAATAAAAATAGAAACATTTCTATTATTGCTTCAAACAAATCGATGTGTAAACTGCATGTTTTAAGAGCTCAACTGGCAAACTATTATAAAGGTAGTGAAAAGGTGGATTGCTATGGAAGATCGGTTGGAAGATTTATTAAAAAAAAGGCTGAGGCTTTGGAAGGCTATCGATATAGTATTGTTATAGAGAATAATGTTACACCATATTATTTTACCGAAAAAGTTTTGGATTGTTTCGCGGCTATGACAGTACCTATATACATCGGTGCGACTGAAATTGGTCGTTTTTTTAATAGTGATGGTATAATTTGTGTTAACGAGAGCGCTCTGAGTGATTTTTCTAAAATTGATAAAATTATAGAGAGATGTAGCGAGAGGGATTATGATTCCCGTATCAATGCAATTAAAGATAATTATATGCGGGTGCAAGACTATTTATGTTATGAGGACTATCTGGTTGACCATTATGATCTTTAGGACAAGATATCATATTAGTTAGAAGGTTATCTTATCGTTTCGGGTGGTAATATATGGATAAGCATAGATATACGGTTATTGTTTCCAGTTGTGACAAATATGAGGATTTATGGGAACCTTTTTTCAAGATTCTTAAAACTGAATGGAAAGAACTTGGGGAGAAACAGATTCCCATAATTTTGAATACTGAGGAGAAAGCATTTGAGTATGAGGGTTTAAACATTAGAACTCTGGGATTGTGCAAAAACGGTGTGATCTTGAGCTGGACCGCGAGATTGCGAGCAACTTTGGAATCAATTGATACCGACTATATAATTTTGCTCCTTGATGATTTTTTTATGCAGGATCCCGTTAAGACTGAAAAAATCAGTCAATACATAAAATGGATGGATGAGAACCCCAGGATATCGACGTTTTGCTTCAAAGAGACGTATGCATCGAAGAATATCAGAGATGGTAAGTATGAGGGGTTTGAGAGAAGACCTCTTATAGGACAGTATAAGTTTAATTGTCAGGCCGGATTATGGCGAAGAGATAGACTCATAGAGTACCTGAAAAAAGATGAGAATCCTTGGGAATGGGAGACTATAGGAAATTGGCGGAGTTATCGACATCCGAGCCATCTATTTTATTCGCATATACCGGGGGTTGAGCATGTTTTTCCATATACTTATGAAATTAGTGGAACGGTTTTTTGGGGGAGCGGTGTATATAGAGGAAGATGGTTTGTTCCCAGCGTAGATCCTGTATTCAAAAAACATGGGATAAATATTGATTATTCAATAAGGGGTACAGTTTCAGAAAAAGAGTTTGGAGTTGTCAAGAAAAGGGAAGATGCTCCTATGTGGAAACAGAAATTGTGGTTTTTACGTCCGGTATATTGTTCAATGGTAAATGCTATGAATAAATTTCAATTAGTGCTTACCCACTTGGATCATTTTTTTTAAAATCATACAATTGGATATTTATTACAAGAAAGAGGGCTTCAGATGTTGGGTTTAAATAGAATAAAAAATACGGTATTTCGTTTAATAGGAAATAGCTTTGGATTTCCCACAGAATTGGCAGTGCGTGATTTATACTTCAAACTTAGAGGTGGAGTCGACGTTGGGAGTATGCATATATTACAAAAAGGAACAGATAGAGGTAGTAAATACTATATTCTTCGCTATCAAATTCCTCTTATGGGTATGGGGGCTGTGATGCGAGATGCACTTTTTGTTGCGCTCTTAGCCAAGAAATATGGGTATAAGGTTTTGATTGAATATGACTATTGTGGATGTAGAATTGATGAAGAAATTCCTAATAACTTATGGGAACAATTCTTTGTGCAGAAACCTACAATTAAAGACGTTTTGAGTGATAAAAATAATACTGTTGTTTTAGGTCCGATTAATGCTCGAGGAATATATAATAAGAAATTCGAGAGGTGTCTTATTGGGAATTCGAATGATAAATGCTATTTTTATTCAGGGGAAAAAGGTGACAGATATAGGGATACGCTGCGGCATATAGGTTTTGAATTCCTTGATTTGCAGCCGGATGTTAAGAATTCTTTTGAGGAGCAGTTCCAAAAAATGAATTCTTTTTTTGGAAACGAAAGAGTAGTAGGAGTATTGATGAGAGAGCATTTTTCTGAAGAGTGCCTTAAATATATAACTAATGAATCACATATAAAAGTATTGTCATATCATCCGAGAGTTCCGAATCTTGATGAAACAATTGCTCTTTTGAACAAAACTATGCAGGAAAAGAATGTAAAGAAGGTATTTGTTTCTACTTTATATGATGAAACAATTAAAAGGTTTGAAGAAGTTTTTGGGAACGAGAATATATATTCAATCGATAGAAAACGTTTAAATTCATACTGTTATTCGGAAGTAGATGATTTGTATGATTATAATGCCAATTTTGATGAAATAGTTTCGGGTAAAAATCATATAAATGATGATTTATTATATGAACGTTCGAAAACGTATTTATTGGAACTTTTTCTGTTATCGAAGTGTAACATTTTTGTTTCGCCCAAAGTTGGAGGAGGTTTTATTGTGCCGCTGATGCGCAAGACCGAATTCGAGGATATTTTTTATTTGGAACAGTAAATGCTTGGTGATAAATTTATGAATTTGAGGAGAAACCAGTTTTGGATGATAGAATAGATTCAGTAGAATTTGCCAGACAGGCAAGAATAGAAGTTGCAAAGGTACTAAACAGAACAAGGGATTCTCACATTGGGGGAGGGTATTCTTCTATGGATATCCTTTCTGTTCTATATACAAGAGTGCTGGATATTAATAAAGACAATCTGGACGATCCCAATCGTGATGTTTTTATCTTGAGTAAAGGTCATATAGCGGCATCTTATTATACTGTGCTTGCGCTGGCGGGAATAATACCAGTGGAAGATCTTGATAAACACATAGTGGACGGAACGAACTATGCAGGGCATACAAGGAAATATAAGACTGCCGGAGTGGCAGGCGTGGAAATGTCTGCAGGTTCTTTGGGGCATGGAGCAAATGTAGGTGCCGGTATGGCATATGCAAAGAGAATACAAAAGCTCAGCGGCAGAGTATTTGTGCTGATGGGAGATGGAGAGTGCAATGAGGGCTCTGTATGGGAGGCTGCTATGTTTGCAGCAAAATTCAGGCTGTCAAATTTGGTGCTGATCGTGGATCATAACAGATTGCAGGCTTATGGATGCGACAAGGAAGTACTGGACATGGGAGATCTGGTGGCTAAGTTTAACAGTTTTGGCTGTGATGCAATAGGAATAGATGGACATGACCATGATGAGATCTTTATGGCACTTACAAATGCGACTTCGCTTCGCCACCCTGCACGGCCAAGAGTAATTGTTGCCGAGACTGTAAAAGGGAAAGGTGCTTCCTTTATGGAAGGAAGACTTGAATGGCATTTTAAGTCTCCTGATGATGAGCAACTTGAGATGATCATAAAGGAGCAGAGCATATGAGAACGACATTTATCAACACCCTTACAGAGTTGTCGAGGAATAATGATAAGATAATGTGTGTTATAGGTGACACCGGTTTTTCAGTATTTGAAGGCTATGAGAAAGAGTTTGGAGATAGGTTCGTAAATGTAGGTATTGCAGAGCAGAATTTTGTGAGTTTTGGAGCAGGCCTTGCGGCAATGGATATGAAGCCCTACCTCTACAATGTGGTTTCGTTTATGGTTTACCGGGCGTTTGAACAAATTGAACTAGATGTTGCTTACCAGGAGAATCCTGTTGTCATAGTCGGTGTAGGCGGTGGCCATGCATATGGAAATGCCGGTCCTACCCATCATGCTTATTTTGACATTGCGTTAATGAGAGAACTTCCGAACATGACCGTTGTATGTCCTGCTGATCCGACTGAGATGAGAGAACTCATGCTTCAATCGGAGACATATGATAAACCGATGTACATTCGGATTGGCAGAAACGTGGATCCGATAATCTATGATAAACCAATAAATTTTGAAATTGGTAAAGCAATCAAGATTAAAGATGGGTCGGATGCAGTGCTATTTGCCACAGGTGTTATGGTGAAGGATGCGATAATAGCATGTGCATCATTAGAAAGTAAGGGTATTTCGGTTGCACTGTACAGCATGCATACTATTAAACCAATAGACACAGAACTTATAACGGAATGCATGAGCAGATATAAGTATATCTTTACTGTTGAGGAACACAGCATAATCGGAGGTCTCGGTTCTGCAGTGGGAGATGTGATACTGAGTAACCCGGAATCAGGAACTGCAAGGCTGATTAAGTTAGGATTTCCTGATGCTTTTGCTCCGGTAGCGGGCTCAAGAGACTATCTCAATAATCTATACGGATTATCTGCTGAGAAAATGTCTTTACTCATTGAGTCGGAATTGAAGAGGAATACTAATTGAATGAGATAAATCACATTTTCAATGAATTCCGTAACAGGAGAAATAGTCTGGAAATGTCAAGGAATGAGATGAAAGAGTACCTTAACAGGTTCCCGGGCAATACTCTATTGTACGGAGCAGGGAGTTCCGGAGTAGCCTTCCTCTATGACCTTAAGAAAATAGGTGTTACCCCGCAGTTCTTTGTTGATTCCGATGAAAGAAAGATTGGGAAGAAATGCGAAGGAATTGAGATCCTCTCTCCGGAAGAGACCGTGGCAAGGGTTACAGGAGATTTTCTTGTCATTGTCTGCATTAATACTGATGGTAAGCGTTACTGCAAGAGCTTTGATGATGCCCTCAGAGTCGGTGGACACCATGGTGTTTACGATAGACTTCATAGCGTGGGATGTAAGAATGTCATCGACTACACTTTTTTTCGCAGATGCTTTACATTTACGGATGAACATTACAATGCTCCCTCATGTTCAGATGTGGAGCTAATGTTGCTGCATGAAGAAGAGATTGCACACGTATATGAGTATTTGGATGACGAACTTTCGCGTGAAACATTCAGAAAGATAATCGAGTTTCGCCTGCTGGATGACTCGATAGAGGTTCCGACTCTCCCTCAAAGTACACAGTATTTTGAAGAGGGTCTGTATCATCCTCGTAATGACGCGGCTTTTATTGATTGCGGAGCATATAACGGGATCAGTGCAAAAACATTTTTTGAGATTCAGAATGACCAGTTTGAAGCATATTACGGCGTTGAGCCGGATGCAGATAATTATAATAAACTAAAAGAGTATATTGGAAATCTGGAAAAACCTGCCAGGGATAAATGCAATCTTGCCAATAAAGCTGTATGGGAAAGGTCTGGCGAGCTTAATCTGTATACGCTGGATGGACCGGGCAGTTTTATAGCTGATGATATTGGAAAATCAAAAGTGTCGTCAACTACTATCGATGAGCTGCTTCATGGGAAAAAGGCGACATTTATAAAGATGAATATTGAGGGAAGCGAAAAACAAGCTCTTAGAGGTGCAGAGAATACGATCAGAATATATAAGCCTGAGCTTGCGATAGCAGGATACCACAGAACAGATGACCTATGGAGAATTCCAATGATGATTAAGAAGTTCAGGGATGATTATATACTGAATTTGAGAAGCTATATGAATCATATGTCCTTTGTGTATTATGCGAGGTAAACAATGAAATGCAGAATTTGCGGGGGAGTAATTTCAGAAATTGAACATCTTACAGATGTCAAATCCGATGTTAACAGATACTATAGAAGTCCTATTAAGCATAAAAAAATCAATGCAGATTATGGCTATTGCACAAAGTGTATGCTGGGTCAGATTGATTATTTACTTGATGACAAGTTTTATGATGGATATGCAATGTTGCAAGATGATATCGATAAAGATGGAAGAGACAGGGGTATTACTGCTCGATATGAAAAATACTACAGAGAGATGTTGGGCAGACTGGCATCTATTACAGATCATGAAAGATTGCTTGATATAGGGTGTGGGTCAGGGACTCTGTTGACATATGGCAAAGATTACTATGATACAGTTAAAGGTGTAGAACCAAGCGTTGATGCATGCGCCTCTGGGAGGAGCAGGGGAGTCGATATAGTCAACGGATATTTTGATGAGAATTGGAGTGATGGCGAGTATTCGGTTATAACTGCTACACAAGTGTTAGAGCATCTTGAGGATCCTGTTAAAACGCTTAGATTAATAGCCCGAAATCTCAAGGGGGGGGGTACACTATATGCGGATGTGCCAAATGGTGGACGCATACACGCAAACGGAAGATATTATGATGTATATTTGGAACACATAAATTACTGGTCGTTAAATGCCCTTGTTGCGGCCGTGACTTATGCCGGATTAAGAGTGATAGAGGCAAAAGAGATCCATGACGGAAATCATATCTGTATAATAGCAATTAAGGATGGCAATCACAAAGGGTATAATGGTGATAGGATCATTCAAACAGATAGGCTTAATACTGCAATAAGAAAGTATAATGCTTTTTCGATATGGGGGTGCGGGGTTAAAGGCTCTGTATTTGTCAGAGGAATAAGTAATCATAAGCTGAAATATTTATTTGATTCGGACATAAGACTTGAAGGTTTGTATGTTGATGATTTCGAAATCCCAATTTCATATCCTGATGCGGCGAAAATTAATGAAAATGATCTTATTGTTATAACTGCAACAGAGCATAGAGATGATATAGAAAAGGATTTACGAAATAGATACGACTATAAGGGAGATATTCTTGCTATCGATGATACCCAATATAATTGCCCATTATTAAAGGGCATGTAATGAAATGTTTAATAGTAATACCTAAAAAAGGAATGAACTTTGAGTAAAGAGTATAAAGCAGCGGTTTTAGGTGCAAACAGTTTTATAGGAAAAGCTCTTTGTGATGAATTGAACAATAGGAGATATAATGTTCTTGAGGTTACGCGTGATCAGCTGGACATATGCGATTATGACAGTGAGATCCATATGGACATTATTAGAAAAATAGCGTTATCTGAATATATATATATTGCAAGCTGGGCCGGGACAAAAGATCTCTACAACGAACAGATTAATAAATCAAGTTGCGAAGGGTTAATTAAAATACTGGGAGATGTTCTTAAAACAGGGAAGTATAAAGCGATAATACAACTGGGTAGCCAGGCGGAGTATGGGATTCATACCGGTGAAGTAGTGGATGAAAAGACTGAATGTAAACCAATATCGGCGTACGGAAAATATAAATTAGAGTTTTATCAGAAAGCCAAAGAAATGTGTGAAAAGACTAATATAAGATTGATAGAATATAGACTCCATAGCGTATATGGCAAAAATCGTATTGGAGGAGTGTTACAAAATGTAATAACCTGTCTTAAGACAACAAAAGAATGTGCTATGAAAACAGATTGCAGCCAGCTTTTTGATTATGTTTATGTTGATGATTGCATAGATGCGCTATTGACAGCAATTGATTGTGAACTTTATGCGGGGATCTATAATATTGGAAGTGGCAGAATATATCATCTTTACGACTATATTGAAATGGTTTGCGAAGCATTATCTGGCGAAGCATTTATGAAGTACGGCAACTATAAAGATACAAAATCCCCTGATTTTGCTTATGATATTTCTAAACTCCGGCATTGTACCGGGTGGGAACCGCAGATACCTTTTGAAAAAGGCATACACGAAATACTGTGATTAAGCTGTGTCTTTAGTCTACATTTGGGTTTTGAAATGTTTTTTGATGTTGTGATTTTGGGTGCCGGCATAGCAGGATTGTCTGCTGCGTATCATCTGAGGGAAGGAGGAGTTAATCCTCTTATAATAGAGAAGGATAGTAAATATGGCGGTCTATGTGGAAGCTTTGACATAGATGGCTTTATTTTTGATACCTTTGCCCATATAAGCTTCGATAATGACCCGTATACATACTCGATGATTGAGGGAAGAACAGAACATCTGATCCATGAACCCGAAGCCCTTAACTATTGTGACGGCAACTGGGTTCGTAATCCGGTGCAGAATAATCTTGTCGGATTGCCGGTACATGAGAGAATTGAGATCATCAAGAGTTATCTGGAAAGACCAGGGGTGACTCAGGTTAATAATTATGCCGAATGGCTGGATAGCCATTTTGGCAGTTATTTTTCGCAGAGGTATCCCGGAAGATATACAAGGAAATATTGGACGGTTGACGCCGACAGATTGGAACCCGGATGGATTGAAGGGAGGATGACAACTCCTGATCTTGATGAAATGCTTAGAAGTGCAATGGTAGAGAATAAAGAAATCTCTCATTATTCCAAGGAAGCGCGATATCCGATAAGAGGAGGATTTGCAGCATATCTTGAACCATTGGCAAAAGGGGCGGATATATTATATAATGCTTGTATTACGGAAATCGATGTTGCCAATAAGATCATTAAACTGTCTAATGGAAGATCCGTAGAATACAATGAACTTATCAGCACTATTCCGCTGCCGGAACTATTGGATGTCATAAAAGATGTTCCTCATGAGGCAGCATCTTCAGCAGACGAACTTGATCATACATCTGCAGCTATGATCTCGATCGGTTTTAACAGACCTAAGGTCTCGCCAAGGCTCTGGTTCTATATATATGATGAAGATATATATCCTTCTCGTATATATGCCCCCGATTGGAAATCACCCAATAATGTTCCGGATGGATGCAGCGCCATACAGGCCGAGGTAGACTTTTCAAGGTACAAACCATTAGCAGGATCTTTGGATGATATTAAGGAGACTGTTATAGAACAGCTTTTAAGACTGAAATTGTTTAATAGGAGCGATATCCTTTTTTCTGATATCCGCTACAGGGAGTATGTCAATGTCATGTTTACACCACCCATATACTCAGCGCGGGAGAGGATACACGCTTATCTTGACGATATTGGCATTTTATATGCGGGTCGTTGGGGCATGTGGGACTATCTGTGGGTAGGTCAGAGCTTCAGAAGCGGGAAGGATGCTGCAGACCGGTTATTAATTCGAAAGGTTAACGAATGACTGTTTCAGAATATATTTTTGATTTTCTACAGGGTAAAGGCATATCAACTGTATATATGGTATCCGGGAGTTCAGCTATGTGGCTTACTGATGCTCTTTGCCGCAATGATAAGCTTAGCGCAGTTTGCTGTCAGCATGAGCAGGCAGCCGCTATGGCCGCCGATGGTTATGGAAGGGTTAACGGTATTCCGGGCGCAGCGCTTGTAACCATAGGCCCGGGTGCAACCAATGCGATTACCGGTGTTGCAGGAGCGTATGTCGACTCATCTCCCATGCTTGTTATTTCCGGGCAGGCAAATTCACGGATATTACAGTACCAGAAAGACACGGGGATCAGGCAGAAGGGAACACAAAGTCTTGTACTGGGCAATATGGTTAGGGATATTACCAAATATTTTGCAGAAGTCATGGATCCGGCTGATATCAGATATCATATGGAAAGAGCTTGGTATGAGGCAACGTCGGGTCGCAAAGGTCCTGTATGGATTGATGTTCCGATAGATATTCAGAATAAACAGATTCCTGATGATATGAGAGGATATGAAGGATCGTGTCAGGAATTTTCGCCTGTTGACTGGGACAGGATAAAGGAAATTGTAACATCTTCCAATAAACCGCTCATCATGGCGGGCTATGGTGTCTTAAGTGCAGGAGCAAGAGAAAACCTGCTTTCGTTTGCAACAAGATTATCTATACCGATTGTAACTTCCCGGGGTGGAATTGGAGCGATTCCTTCAAGTAATTCCCTGTTTGTAGGGCGACCCGGAAGTTACGGGGATCGCGCCAGTCATTTTGCAGTTCAGGAATGTGATCTGCTTTTGATCCTTGGCAGCAGGCTGGCACAGTCGACGACGGGCTATTACCCTGATCGTTTTGCTCCTAATGCAGTAAAAATCATGGTGGATATAGATGAATTGGAACTAGATAAAAGTGATGTCCCTGTTGATATTAGAATACGATCCGATCTAAAGCCGTTTATCGCTGAACTTAATAAGAGGTCATCAGACTGGCTGAGTAATGATCATACTGATTGGGTAAACCATTGCAAGTATAATAAAGAAAAATACCCTGTTGTTTTGGATTCCTACTCTAAGGAAGAAGGTATTAACAGTTACTACTTTACAAAAATACTGTCGGAACTAGCCCCGGATGATTCCTCAGTAGTTGTTGACACGGGTAGTGTTTGCAATATTGTATCTCAGACGTGGGAACTTAAGGGGAAACAGAACTATTTGATATCGGGGGGGTTGTCCTGCATGGGATTTTGGGCGAGCTCCATTGGGGTCGCCTCTTGTGAAAAAACTGTTATTGCGCTTTCCGGAGACGGCAGCACCCAGATGAACATTCAGGAACTTGCCACACTGAAATATTACGACCTTCCCATAAAGCTTTTTGTGTATAATAATAGAGGTTATATGCTCATAAGGCATAACCAGCACAACTATATGAATGACCGATTTCTGGGCGTGGGACCGAACAGTGGTGTCCCTTCGGTAGATTTTAGCGCCGTTGGTCAGTCGTATGGTCTGCCTGTTGTACGTATTAATGACAAGTCTGAAATAGAAGAGATGATTAGAAAAGTATTCTCTATAGCCGGACCGGTATTATGCGAAGTAATGGTTCAGGAGTTTGGGATCATTGCACCGAGGATATCATCGCGTGTAATGCCGGACGGATCGCTCAGGGCGGCAGAATTTGATGATCTGTGGCCATTTCTTGATGAGGGTAAGTTAGATGGCTAGTTATTGGGAAGATAAAAAGGTGTTGGTTACGGGCCATACAGGATTTGTCGGTTCGTGGCTTGTATCTGTATTACAATATATGGGTGCTGATGTCACCGGTTTTTCGCTTGAGGAAGAAGTTGGATCTCTTTATGGTAAAATAAAGGAAGGTCTTGATATTAAAAGTGTATATGGCGATCTACGGAACGAAGATGCTATTAGTGATTGCATCCGTTTATGTAATCCGGAGATTATATTTCATATAGCTGCATTCGGATTTGTCAAAGAGTGTCACTCCGATCCATATCGCGCATACTCCACTAACGTACAGGGAACGCTTAATCTTCTAAAATCTATTGAGAAATGCGATACCGTAAAGAAAGTCATTGTTGCAAGCAGTGATAAAGTCTATCTTAATACAGACAGAGAAGGATATCTGTTTAGGGAAGGGGATCCGCTCGGTGGGAGTGATACGTATTCTGCGTCAAAAACTTGCGAAGATATGCTGTTTCAAAGCTTCTATTGGGATTATCTGGCATCCGGGAATATTGCCGGATGTATAGTAAGACCCAGCAACATTCTCGGAGGAGGGGATCACAATATGACAAGGCTGATCCCCAGTATTTATTATAATCTGAGTCTTGATAAGAAGCCGGAAATACGTAATCCGGATGCTGTAAGACCATGGCAGAATATATTAGATACAGTAGATGCGTATCTTATGTTGGCAGAAAGGTGCACGGAAGGATTAAGTATATACAATGTCGGACCGCTTCCCAAAGGGATCAAGACTGTCGGAGAGATCGCGGATTATGTGAGCGGTCTGTATGGTGTTGAAAGCAAAAAGGTTGAATGCGACAAAACGGAAGTCAGGGAAATGAATTACTTGGGACTTTCGATCGATAAGATAATAAAAGAGCAGAATTGGCATCCCAGGAGAATGCTTGAGGAGACATTGGATGAGATATACGAGTTCTACAAAAGCGATGACGGTAATAATACATATGATATTTGCATGAGCCAAATCAGAAGATATTATGAATGATCGAAAGGAGAGTACTGATGCATAAATGGAGCAGTGAAGCAGAGGCCAGAGAACAGATCAAGAGCCTTGTTGCCGAGTATTACCATGAGTTTAAAGAGGATAATGCCCAGTTTAGAGAGGGAGATAGGATAAATTACTCAGGACGAGTATACGATGAGAAGGATATGCTGGCATTAACTGATGCCACACTTGATTTCTGGCTGACAACTGGAAGATTTTCTGATGAATTTGAAGAGAGAATAGCAGAAGTTGTCGGAGTCAGGTATGCACACCTTGTTAACAGCGGATCTTCTGCGAATCTTATTGCATTCGCTGCACTTACTGCGCCGGAGCTGGGTGATCGCCGGATCAATAAAGGCGATGAGGTAATAACTGTAGCTGCAGCATTCCCGACCACTGTTGATCCAATAATACAATATGGAGCAGTACCGGTATTCATAGATGTAACCATACCTCAGTACAATATTGATTGCAGCAGACTGGAAGAGGCTTATTCGGATAGGACCAAAGCAGTATTTCTGGCTCATACACTGGGTAATCCCTTTGACTTGAAGAAGGTCAGACAGTTCTGTGATAAGCATGGTCTGTGGTTGATCGAGGATAATTGTGATGCTCTGGGTTCTTCATATACGATAGATAATGATACCAGAATGACAGGCGCATGGGGAGACATATCCACATGCAGTTTCTATCCGCCTCATCATATAACATTAGGAGAAGGTGGATGCGTTCTAACGGATAATCCGACACTTAACAAGTTGATATTATCATATCGTGACTGGGGACGCGACTGCATCTGTCCCTCCGGCAGGGATAATCTATGCGGACACAGATTTGACGGACAGTTCGGACAATTACCGCAGGGGTATGACCACAAGTATGTATACAGTCATTTCGGATATAATCTTAAGGTGACGGATATGCAGGCAGCGGTTGGCTGTTCGCAGCTTGATAAATTCCCGGAGTTTGTTAAAAAGAGAAAGTATAACTGGAAGAGATTGCATGCTGGATTGTCGCCTTTGCAGGACAAACTGATTCTTCCCGAGCCTGTTGAGGGAAGCGATCCTTCCTGGTTTGGATTCTTGATTACAGTGAAGGATAATGCCGGAAAGTCAAGAAATGAGATCACTCGGTTTCTGGAAAGCCATAATATTCAGACAAGACTGCTGTTTAGCGGCAACATTATCAGACATCCATGCTTTGATCCGATTAGGGATTCGGATGCATATCGCGTTGTTGGTTCTCTTGAAAACACTGACAGGATCATGGAAAAGTCATTCTGGATCGGTGTTTATCCCGGAATGACTGATGAGAAGATTGATTACATGGTCAGGATGATCAAGGATGTATTGACATAAGGAGTTCAACATGAAAGTGGTATTGCTAGCTGGGGGTCAGGGGACGCGGCTATCAGAAGAAACAGGTACAATTCCAAAGCCTATGGTCGAGATTGGTGGTATGCCGATATTGTGGCATATCATGAAGGAATACAGCTATTTCGGATTCAATGATTTTGTAATCTGTGCCGGATATAAGCAGCATATTATCAAAAAATGGTTTGCTGATTACTATTACTATACCTCCGATGTCGGTTTTGATTTTGCTCATAGGAATAAGATCACTATCTACAAAGAACATGCCGAGCCATGGAATGTTATCGTTGTGGACACCGGATTGGAAACGTTAACCGGGGGCAGAATCGGCAGGATACAAAAATACATTGGGGATGAACCATTTATGATGACCTATGGCGATGGTGTCTGTGACGTAAATATCAGAGATATCGTAAGTTTCCACAAATTGCATGGAAAAAAGGCGACACTTACGACCGTCATGCAGGCTCAGACAAAAGGCGCATTGGAGATAGATGATAATCAGTCGGTTCAGTCGTTTAGGGAAAAGCGTATCAGGGATTCTGTGCCAATCAATGCAGGATACATGGTATTAGAACCATGTGTATTCGATTATATCCATTCGGATGATTGTATATTTGAACGTGATGTATTGGAGAAACTGGCCGCAGAAGGTCAGTTGATGTCATTCCAGCACGAAGGATTCTGGCAGTGTATGGATACGCTTCAGGAACGGAATCTGCTTGAAAGGCATTGGGCAAGTGGTCATGCACCATGGAAGCATTGGGACTGAGTAATATACTATATGATAAATAGAAGGAGAGGGTTTTGTATTGAAAAAGACAGTGATGGTAACCGGAAATCTCGGATACATAGGATCGGTCATGGTTCCTTTTCTGGTTGACAGGGGGTACGATGTTGTCGGGTACGATATAGGATACTATGAGGATTGTTATCTGAAAGAAGCACCACAGAAGCTTGTAAGGCAGATCAAAAAAGATATCCGTGATTGTGAAGCAGCTGATTTTGATGATGTTGATTATGTTATTCATCTTGCGGGGCTATCGAATGATCCGCTTGGAGATTTTGATGAATCTCTTACATATGCTATCAATTATGAAGGCAGTATGAAAATGGCAAGATGTGCCAAAGAGGCCGGTGTCAGGCGTTTTGCGTATGCGTCATCCCAAAGTGTATATGGTATTTCAGATACGAGCAAAGCTTCCGATGAGGAGGCTGAGAAGAACCCGATAACAGCATATGCTAAAACGAAGTGGAAATGTGAATGCGAAATGAAGAATTTGTGTACAGATGACTTTATTATCACATATTTACGTCCGGCTACTGCATACGGAGCCAGCCCCAACTTACGATGTGATATAGTTTTTAATGGATTTGTCGGCTATGCATACACAAGTAAGCTGATAGAAATAAAAAGTGACGGAACACCGGTCAGACCAATGTCGCATATATTGGATATATCCGCTGCTTTTGCGGCGGTTCTTGAGGCACCGGCTGAACTGGTTAAAAATCAGGTGTTTAATGTCGGAACTGATGATAATAATTATACTGTAAGAGACTTGGCTGAGGCAGCGCAGAAGTCTGTCCCCGGATGTGGTCTTACATTTACCGGAGAACATACTGATCCCAGAAGCTATCGCGTCTCAGCCCGTAAGATACTCACTGTTCTCAAGGATTATTATAAGCCGCAGTGGGATATCGAAAAGGGTGGAAAGCAGCTGATGGATTTCTATAAGGAGATAAACTTTGACAGGGAGACATTTGACAGCTGGAAATGTGTGAGATTAAAGTGTCTCAAAAAACGCATTGAGGATGGGACGTTAAATGATGATTTAAGGGTTACAGACAGGCAGTTATGACCGAAGTATATGACATCATTATCATAGGAGCCGGTGCAGTAGGATGTGCTATAGCCCGTGAATTCTCCAGATATAGGTTGAATGTGGCCGTACTGGAAAAAGAGCGTGATGTTGCTTATGGTACGAGCGGAAGAAATTCAGCGGTAGTTCATGCGGGATTCAATAATAAAACAGGAAGCCTGATGGCAAGATTGTGTGTTGAAGGCAATGAGGGTTTTGAAGATACTGCAAGAATGCTCGGAGTGCCTTACCGCAAAACCGGAAAGATATTGGTTGCCTTTGACCGGGATGATATGGAAGAACTGGGGAGAATTATAGAGCAGGGGGAAGCCAATGGCTGTCAGGGACTGCGTCTGATAGACGGCAATGAGCTTCACGAGATTGCCCCGGATATTGGCGGGATCGGAGGAATGCTTTCACCGAACACTGCTATATTTGATCCTTTTGAATACTGTATAGCACTCGCGGAGAACGCACACGCCAATGGAGTTTCGTTTCGGTTTGGTTCAGAAGTTTGCTCTATCTCGAAAGAAGATGATTTATTTGTTGTAACAGCCGGATCGGACGAATACAGATCAAGATATGTTATCAATTCAGCGGGACTGTATTCCGACAGGGTATCTGCCATGGTTGGCATCGATGATTATACATTATACCCTTGCCGGGGAGAGTACTATATATTAGACAAGATAGCGGAGGCTTATCTAAGTATTCCGGCATATCCGGTTCCGAAGCCCGGTATTGGAGGATTAGGAGTTCATCTTACGCCTACTATTGATGGAAATATAATAATAGGACCAAGCGCCGAATACATCGGAGAGAGAGATGATTACTCTTCAACATCGGATATTATGGATAAATTGTGGAATGAAGCGTGTAATCTGCTGCCACGGATAGAGAGACGACATATTATTGGCTCTTATTGCGGGATCAGACCCAAACAAGCCCCACCGGGTGAAGGAGGCTTTAGGGACTTTGTGATCAAAGAGGAGAAAAGCGTACCGGGCTTTATCAATCTGATCGGGATAGAATCCCCGGGTCTGACGGCAGCGGTGCCGATAGCCGGGATGGTCGTCGATATTGTAAGAGAGCATGAAAATCTTGAAGAGAAGCCGGATTATATCAAATACAGGGAACCCCGTATCCGGTTTCGCGAGCTGAATATAGAAGAAAGACAGAGACTGATAGAAGAGAATCCGGAATATGGTGAAATTGTCTGTCGATGTCAAATGGTTACGAAGGCGGAGATCAGAGAGGCGATTGAGAACGTATTTGGAACTGTAAGCATCTCTTCTGTCAAGTATAGGGCCTGGGCTACGACCGGACGATGCAATGGCGGTTATTGTCTGGCAAAGATCACGGATATGTTAATAAATGAATATGGAATAGTGCCTGACAAGATAACATACAGGGGTTGCGGAAGCGAAATGTATTTTGGGAATGTGAAATGACAAATATGATCGGGTGCGATGTCCTTGTTATAGGCGCAGGTTCCGGAGGGCTTGCCGCTGCAAAGGCTGCCCGGGAGCATGGAGCAGGTAGTGTCGTAGTTCTGGAACGAAATGCCTATGCGGGGGGAATTCTTAGACAGTGTATACACGACGGATTTGGGCTGATAAGATATGGAAAGATCCTGACCGGTCCGGAATATGCGTATAAAGCCTACCATGAGGCATTGCGATCCGGTGCCGAAGTGCTGTTGGGAAGACATGTTGCAAATATTACACCGGACAGGGCAGTTACTTTATATTCGAAAGGCGGGATTGAAACATACAAAGCCGGAGCGATTGTACTCGCCACAGGGTGCAGGGAACGTACAAGAGGAGCAATTTCAATACCGGGGAGCCGTCCGGCGGGTATATATACGGCAGGGGTCGCACAGAGGCTTATTAATTGCCAGAATATTCTGATAGGAAAGCGGGTTGTAATCCTTGGATCCGGAGATATCGGAATGATAATGGCAAGGCGTTTAAAGCTTGAAGGTATCAGCGTAGTTGCGGTTATTGAGGCCATGGCTCGGCCAAGCGGGTTGGCTCGAAATGTAAGCCAGTGTTTGTATGATTATGGTATTCCCTTATATGTTAATACAACAATAACAGAGATTATTGGTAAAAAGCGGGTTGAAGCTGTCAGGATCGCTTCTGTTGATGAGAGGATGAAACCAATACAGGGGACAGAGAGTGTCCTGGAATGCGATACACTAGTCCTGTCTGTCGGTTTGATCCCTGAAAATGAAGTAGCACTTACATGTGGAGTAAGAGTCAATGATGACAACAGTGTTGTTACCGATGATTTTCTGCAGACAAGTGTAAGAGGCGTTTTTTCATGTGGTAATTCAAGGCATATAATGGATCTGGCTGATTATGTATCTGAGCAGGGTGAAACCGCAGGCGGAAATGCGGCAAAATACATTTTGGGGCAACCCCTTGACGCATGGGACGAGTCCCGTACCAGTTGCATGAAAAAAGGTTTTCCCGATGATAATACAGTAACGTGTACTATTTGTCCGAGCGGATGTCAGATCGGATGGAATAGGGCAAATGATACTTTTACCGGCAACCGATGCCCAAGAGGTAAATTGTTTGCCCGGCAGGAAATGACGGATCCTGTAAGAACAGTTACTACAACAGTGAGAATCCACAATTCCAATATAGAAACCCTAGTTCCGGTCAGGTCAATAAAGCCTGTTCCCAAGGATGAAGTTATAAATGTTGTCAGAAGTCTGAACGGTATTTGTCTGGATGAAATGGAAGACGGTGATAGGATCGAGGTGCCGTTAAAGTGTGGCGGAATAGCTGAAATGATAGCGGATAAGGAGATAAAAGAATGTTAAAAAGTCCTGATTACGGAGAATTAATGGAATTCTATAGGGGAAAAAGGGTGTTGATCACCGGACATTCAGGATTCAAAGGATCGTGGCTGACCAGAATCCTGACAAAGGCAGGGGCAACAGTATGCGGATATTCCACAGGTGTTCCCACCGATCCTGCGTTATATGAACTTGCCGGGATTAATGAACTTCCGGGCTTATCGGAAGTTGATGCAGATGTCCGGGACTTGGAGACGATGAAAAAAACATTTATTGATTTTAAGCCTGAGATAGTGTTCCATCTGGCTGCCAAGTCTATCGTCAGTTATGGTTATCAAAACCCTACGGATACATATACAACAAATCTTATGGGTATTATGAATGTACTGGAATGTATTCATTTGCTTGGCGGAGTAAAGAGTTTTCTTAATGTCACAAGTGATAAAGTATACATGGATCAGGAATGGGAATGGGGATATCGTGAGGCAGATACATTAAACGGGCTGGATCCGTACAGTAACAGCAAAAGCTGTTCGGAACTGATAACGCATTCCTACAGGTGCTCTTTCTTTAAGGACGGAGCAACAAGGATCAGTACTGCCAGAGCAGGAAACGTTATTGGCGGAGGCGATTTTGCTGCTAACAGGATAATACCTGATTGCGTTCGGATAGCTTTATCGGACAGCGGTAAGCGGCAGGTGGTTCTACGAAATCCACAATCGGTAAGGCCATATCAATATGTACTTGATCCGCTGTTCGCTTATTTGCTGATTGCAAAGTCACAATACGAAGATGATCGATATGTGGGCAGCTATAATGTTGGTCCTATTGAGGCAGATTGCGTAACTACAGGAGATCTTGCGGATATGTTTATAAATGCCTGGAACGATTCAAATCCTGAGAAAAAAATGGAGAGAGTCGATAAGATAGATCCCAATGCTCCGTTTGAGTCAAACTACGTAACGCTTGATTGCGGCAGAATTCAGACGGTATTGGGCTGGCGGCAAAGGTGGCATATAGAGAAGAGTATTAAGGAGATTATCAGTTTTACAGAGGTACTTGACGCCAGAATGTCATCTGGTGATAATAAGATACTTTTAGATGAGATGGATAGGCAGATAAATGAATTCGTATTCAATTACAAATAGAATAAGCAGCCTTATTTTAAACTGATAATGGAAAAAGGATACTATAGTAAATGACTCAAAAAAATAAACAAGTACAAGGATTGCGAGGTATTTCTATCCTATTCATAATGTTGTTTCATTACTCGCGTTTTTTAGGTTATTCATACTTTGATTTTCTTTGTTCATTTGGAGTTGCAAATTTTTTTCTTATATCAGGATATTATTTGAATAATACGACGTATCATGGGAGGGGTGAGCTGCTACGGAGAAGATTCGATTCTTTGTATCCCAGATATTTTATTTCAATAACTATGATATTTATTATTACTCGTTTTTTTGAACTTCAAAATAGAACAGTAACATTTACAGAGTATCTTCTTTGCATTCCGTTTATTAATGCTTTTATTGGAACACCATATGTTGATGGTGCCCATTGGTTTTTAAAACCGGTTTTAACCGCTACTGTTTTATGCGCTGCTATATATAGTGTTTCTGAGTATAAGAAGAATTGGATATATCTCATATGGGTAGTATGCGTGGCAATATTGAGAGTAGTAAGATTTGTTACAGGAAGTAGCGGAGTTTTAGTCAATGAGCATATTAATGCTGTGGCAACAATTCTTCAAGGGTTTGTATTTGATACTAATACGCCAATCATAATTGTTGGAATGTTATTGAATAATATTAATGTGGTAAACATCACCACTTTGGTGATTTGTGGACTGTATTATTATTTTACTTCAGGATATGAGTATGTTTTAGTATTGATTATTTGTGTAGTTCTTGTTTTGCTGTGTGTGAACAATAAAGTAACACTTTTAGAATTCACACCCATTGTAGCCGTGGGTAATATTTCATATATGTTATTTTTAATCCATCAAAATATTGGATATATTATTATTAATAAGATGCAAACAACTCAAATAGTATCGATTATTGTGCCAATGATTGTTATAATAATTGCTTCGGCTGTTTTAGAGTATGGATATGATAAGGTAAAGGTTGTGAGTAGACGCATTTTTGGGGTTTTAGGTATGAATTATAAGTCATTTAGATAGTAATATTAAAAACTATTATTAAAGGATTTACCTTATGCTCTTCAATTCAATAGATTTTTTAATCTTCTTTCCAATAGTTGTCATAATCTACTATATCATACCGGCGAAGTTAAAGGTATTTTGGCTGTTGATGTCATCCTATTACTTTTATATGTGCTGGAATATCAAGTATTCGCTTCTTATTTTAGCAAGTACAATCATCACTTTTTTCACCGGAATTGCAATTCGGAGATTTCGAAAATACAGAAACATAATTCTTATTTTCAGTTTGATTACTAATCTTCTTATACTTGTTTACTTTAAGTATTCTAATTACTTTATTTATATCATTGATACAATTTTTGGTTTCATAGGTGTTCCGATAAGGATTCCGCAGATGGATATACTGCTTCCGGTCGGTATTTCATTTTACACATTCCAGGCTTTGGGCTATACTGTGGATGTTTATCGGGGAGATATTGAACCGGAAAATAATTTTATTAAATACGCCCTATTTGTTTCTTTCTTTCCGCAACTTGTTGCCGGTCCTATTGAACGATCGAAAAACCTACTCCCTCAATTGAACTGCGAAAAGAGATTTGATTATGAGAAGGCTCGAGATGGATTCTTAATTATGCTCTGGGGCTACTTTTTAAAGCTTGTGATAGCTGATAGAGCAGCGGTTTATGTTGACTGCGTGTATGGGGACTATGTGAATTATCCCGGTTATTATATTGTAGTTGCGACAGTATTATTTGGCTTTCAGATTTATTGTGATTTTGCTGGCTATTCCGCCATTGCCATAGGAGCAGCCAAAATACTGGGCGTTGAGCTGATGGAGAATTTTGACTCGCCATATTTATCCTTGTCAGTGGCTGATTTTTGGAGAAAATGGCATATTTCACTGACGGGCTGGTTCAGGGATTATTTGTATATTCCGTTGGGAGGCAGCAGAAAGGGCAAGGTCAGAAAATATATAAATGTATTTATAGTTTTTCTTGTGAGTGGATTGTGGCATGGAGCATCTGTAACATTTGTCATATGGGGTGTTATAAATGCTATATATCAGATTATTGGAGAGCTTTTGACCCCATTTAAGAAATATATAGTATATTATTTCAGAGTTGATTCTAATAGTTTGGGTATTAAATTGATTAGGGTTTTGCTTACTTTTATACTTGTTGATTTTTCGTGGGTTTTTTTTAGGGCAAACTATACGCTGGAGGCAATAAATATTATAAAGTCCATGTTCTTCACCCACAACCCTTGGGTCCTGGTAGATGGATCTTTATATAATTGCGGTTTGTCAGCCGGTAATTTTCATGTGTTGATAATGGCGGTTTTTGTACTGTTTATTGCTGATTTATGTAAGGCAAAAGAAATTCGTATTAGGGACATCCTTGTTAAACAGGCGTTTCCCATAAGGGTAATAATGATTGATATGATTATTCTCATAATACTTATATGGGGAATGTGGGGCTCTGTATATAATACTGAAAGTTTTATTTATTTTCAATTCTGAAAGGTGAACTGTTTGTATCAAATGAAAAAGGTATTATATGTCATTGTGATGCTGGTCACATTATCGGTAAGCGTGGTAGGCATAACGTATTTACTGGAAGATAAGGAAAGTAGCAGGCGGTACGCTTCTTTTTACGAGGAAGAAGATGAATACGACGTTTTTTTTGTGGGATCCAGTCATGTAAGGTACGCTTTTCTCCCAATGGAATTATGGCAAAAATATGGGATCACATCATATAATATAGCGGGAGATGGTAATACAATCCCCGTTTCATATTGGATTCTTGTTAATGCGCTTGATTATCACAAGCCCAAGGTTGTTGTTATGGATATATACAATAATTGGCCGGGAAGAGTATTTGCATCATCATGGGGTCAGGTTCACTATTCTGTGGATGCCATTCCACTGAGCATCAATAAGTACAGGATGATAGAGGAACTGTTTTCTGATGAAAGCCTCACTGATGGCAAGGGGAATACGGTATATAACAAGAGAGGAGAATTAATATTTAGCCTGGGAGCATATCATTCAAGATGGGATGAACTGACAGAGCATGATTTCGTAACAAAAAGAGACCGTATCAAACAATCAAGGACATGGAAAGGAGCATCACTGCTTCGAGGAGTAACTAAGCGTATAGAGCATCAATACGATAATGATTATAGAATTGATGAAAATGATAGTACTTCCTTGAACTATTTAGATAGAATAATTTCTTTGTGCGAAGATAATGACATCGAATTGTTATTGATAAATACAGGGATTGACTGCAGTGATGAATCGAAGGCATTTGCCGATTCCGTATACGATATTATTGAAAAGAAAAATATTCCTTACATAGATTTTACACAGACAGATATACTTGATTATGACACAGATTTGCGGGATACAGGAACTAATACGCATGTTAACTTTTCGGGTGCACAAAAATTAACGGATTATCTAGGAAATTATCTTTCTGAAAAGTACTCTCTCCAAGATCACAGGAAGGATAGTGACTACAAAAAGTGGTATGATGACTCTACAATGTATTCGGAAAGTAAGATCAGGATGATGAGTGAGTGCGACAATATAGATATATACCTTATGATGATGTATGCACAGGATTATAGTGTGATATTCATGATAAATGATACAAATGACTTTATGACGGATAAAACGATAGATTTATTCGAAAATCTTGGTATTAACGGATCGGATGTTCAAGACAATAACATGATAGTTTTGAATATACCTGAGAGCGATTCGGTAACGTATGACATGAGGGATTGTATCAATTCCGTGCACTCAACCCCTCTCGGAGACATCTGCTTGGTTGACAAAGGTCAGAATGACATAGAAATACTGATTGACAATGAAAAGATAACGGATTACAGTAGCGATGATATACTTGGAATTCAGATAATTGTTATGAATGACGGAAATGTTGTTGATCTGAAAGAATTCGGATTAACAGAGGAATGATCAGGGGACAGACAATGATCTTTGAAAGTGGAAACATTGAATTAAGTTATGATTATCTTGTTGAGCAGTTGAAGGTTTGGAATATAAATACATCTGATGTCAGTATGCTGGATATAGGAACTAATTTTGGTACTCTTCCACACATGGTATTTAAAAACCTTCACGTATATATGGATGGCGCAGATATAAGGGATGATACAATTAATACCGGAAAGGAAAACTACAGTGAAATAGCGGATCATTTGTTCGTTGTGGGGGACAATCTCAGGAATATTGAGGATCGCAGCTATGACATTGTTACTATGTTTGATGTGATAGAGCATATCCCGGATGTGGAGGATTACTTGAAAAATGATGTTTATCGGATTCTTAAACCGGGAGGTATGCTTATTTTTCAAACTCCAAACGGAAGGATCAATCCTATTTATGAGACGATAAATACCAAATCTCTTACCAAGTGGAAGAAGTATCATTGCAGTCTGCAGACTCCGGGACAATTACGCCGTTTACTTGATAATGCTGGATTTATTAACATTAAGATAGAAAAAAACACTCTTGACTCAGTACATAACAGAAATAAATTAAGGAAGAAGATCGGGGCATTTGCGGGCGTGGTTTTATTTGTGTTTCAGAGAATGCCTTTGGGGTCGTTCCCTAATTTATGGGGAGTTGCTCAAAAAAGGCACGAAAGTAGTATATCTATCTTATAATATGATCAGTGTTAAATGTGACACTGTCTATAATTCTATATGTAGCCTTATCATATACTACAATATTCAGCCCTTGGTTCATCTTACTGCTTTGCTCTCCGCCAATAATAACAGAACTTGAAGCTTTTGAAGACGATCCGTCGCTTTCCAATTCAAATAATAATCGCGGTTTTTTAATACATCCCGTGTATTTGATCGGTTCTTCAGAAACTTCTTCATATTCAATGCCCTCACCATTAATTACTGCTACATACGAACATTTGGGATTATTGACGAAAGAACATTGCAGACCGAGGTCGATCATTGCATTTGTTATTGGTGCATGTGCCAATACTCTCGAACTATCGCCATGGGCAACGATAAACACAGCATAGTTTTGATCTTTTAAATTCTGTAAATACTCAACAGGATCGGTGATCCGAACGAGATTAGCATTATTGATTGTATGTTCGTAATTTGGTTTGGTAGTTTCATATTGTTCATCCATTACCGGTTCCAACCCATAATCATTCAACAGCATATCTCCGATGAATTTACTGAGCTTAATCGCACCCCACACGTTTTCGTGAATTATGATGTTTTCATGGGGCAATACTGCACCGATTCTGTTATAGTATTCTGTTTTGCACAGGTTATAATAGTCAATTCCCTTGTCACTTGCATACTCTGTCAATGAATTGTTGACACCGTCATTCATCATATTATTGCCGGGAAGGTCAACGAGGATAAGGTGGATATTATTCTGCTTGCATAGATTAACTGTTTTATCAAGATATTCCATCATTAGAGGGTGGAACTCGGCTCGAATCTCCGTATCTTCTTGCTCATATGTAATATATGTCTCAGGCCCGTCTGAAGTGATTGGTACGTATCCACGCATATCATAAGAGGATTCGCTCATTTTTTTGTTAAAATCGCATTCCTTAAGGTCGGACCATCTGGTGTGAAATCTGATATTGGTTAAATAATAACTTAGTTCGGATTGTGTCGTATCCAATTCACACAATTTATGAACGGCCTCTCTCTTTACACCGGACCACTTCATTGGATCAAGGCATTTTCTAGTCAACCCTTCTGTTGTGTTTATTGGAGATTCGGGGTGAAGTTTACTGACAAATCTGGCATCAAGAATAACTATCTTGGGATTCTGATATCGAAGAGCCTCCTTAAGCCAGTAGTAACTGAGGAAAATGCTTTGCTGCTCGCTTGCAAGATTATAACTGGTTATCCCAAAATCATTGTATATTTCCTGCGGTATAAAGGCGCTTGCCGCAACGCTTGATCCCAGAAAAATAACGTCTATACTTTCTCTATTCATCTTATAGAACTGGTTATATGAAGAGGTTGTTGGCCATTCGCTGTTTTGCAGAATAAATTTTGGTTCCAGAATCTTATTGATCTCGATAAGCGAAATGATCAGAATCAATGAAAATGATATGAATTTGGCGGGATTTTCAAAGCGTTTCATCGGATTCAGAATCCTCCATATATAAAATTATGAACGTCAAAACCATACCCATAAGTTCCGAATATCCAAATGGACCAGATCGCCAAAAGCATTATCCCCCATCTGACAGCAATATTTTGAGATAAAATCCAATCTCTGATCCGGATCCCTTTTTCCTGATAGAAGCTTACGGTTAGCAGGATCATAAGGGATAGCACCAGAATAAAGAATTCCTTATGATCGAGCCCAAGTCTAAATAAAGATCCATCAAAAAGAATCCAGGGGTTAAAGACAGAGAACATGTTTTTTATAAGTTCTGCCGCTGCTTTTAATGTTGGAGCTCTGAAAATGATCCAGCCAAACATTACAAGCAAAAAGGTTTTGGACAATTGGAACGCAGAGGAGCCTGATTTAGACTTTTTTATGCATAGTTGTCTACCATCTTCAAGAATTTGATAACATGCGTGTAATAAACCCCAAACAAGAAAACTATACCCGTTGCCGTGCCATATACCGCTTAACAAGAATGTAATCGATATATTCAGCCATTTAAAGGATTTTCCGTGCCTGTTTCCACCAAGGGGAATATAAATGTAATCCCGGAGCCATGTGCTAAGTGAAATATGCCATCGATGCCAGAATTCCTTGATTGATTTCGAAAAATAGGGATGATTAAAATTATCTGTCACATTAACTCCAAATAACTGAGCAACCCCTTGCGCTAAAGTGGTACATGAAAGAAAATCAGTATAAAGTTGGATGCTGTACAAAAATGCCGCAAACCAAACATATATACCGGCATATGCCTGGTAATTATCAAAAACTTCATTAACAATTACAGCTGTTTTGTCAGCTATCATGAATTTAAGAAAAAACCCCCAAATGATGAGTTGTATTCCTTTTACTATATTATCCGGTTCATATTTATTTCCATTGAATAGATCATCACAAAGTTGGGCATATCTGGGAATGGGGCCCTGAATAATCTGTGGGAAGAATGAAATAAAAAGGGCGAATTTAAACGGGTTTGTCTGTGGAATTATTCTACATTCGTAAATATCTATAAGGTACGCGATCAGTTGCAGTGAATAAAACGACAGACCGACCGGAATGACAAAGGATAATCTGTTTATATATGTTGAAGGAGCAAAATAATCAGAAATCTTTACGAATAATAGCGGTAAAACAGATGCTGTAATGCCACAGATTAACAGTACCATCTTTAGAGAGGCTCTTATTTTACTATATTTGTGAAGGAGAATACCAAACAGGTATCCAAATAAAACGGAGGATACGAAAATCATGATCTGGAATCTGTTCGTCATGATTTGAGAGATAAAACACGAACTGCCGCATAACAGGACAATCCACCTGTGTTTTAATGGAACGAGATAGTATATGGGTAATAGTAAGAGTATCATCACATAATAATAAAATGATGTATAACTCATAAAGGGTGTCTCCTTATTATCTGTAAGTACATATCAGATTATATTTCATCCATATCAAAAAAGAAACCATATACGTGACAGATTATGATTTTTATGGAGTTTGACACTCTAAATCATATACTATTATAATGATATCTGTTATTGATAGCGAAGGAGAACAATCGATATTGAAAAAGACCAAGAATAAAACAGTTATAATTCTGCTTCTCTCAGTCACCTGGATTTGGGAGTTCTTTACCAATATTTGGTACACAGCGAAGTACTTTTTGGTGGAAGGAATTAATTCGGATTATGCCGGCGATGCTGTGTTTGCTAAACACTTGGCAGATAGCGGAAAATATATCTTTTCAACTGACTGGTATCCTACTACAGAGCTATACGTAATCCATCATCAGATTATAATGACTCCTCTGTTCAAAGTTTTCAAAAACTATAAGTCAACTTGGATTGCAACTTCGGTTATTGCCTTTCTGCTGATGAGCGCTTCAATATACTACTTTATGCGCATATTGGATTCCTCGATGATTAGATCGATATTGGCGGTTGTTCTGTTTATGAACCCAATCATGACGTTTCAGATGTCTTTTTCGGTGTGGTTTCACGGGTACCTGTTCTATTATTTACTGGCGTTTGTTTTAGTGGGAACATTGCTTAAGAATTATTCCTGTGAAAGGGCTGTTTCCAGAAGAGATGTAGCGATTGCTCTTATAGTTTCATTTCTTGCAGGTTTATGCGGAATCCGTATGTTTATGATCGTATTTATTCCGCTTCTCTTAACGATATTTATTGATTCGTATGATAAGGAAATCGGTATTCTTCATAATGCATTCATTAAACTGGTTTTATGCTGTTTTATTATTGCAATTGTAGGATTTGCGGTATATAGTTTACTTCTTGTACCTATGTATGCTAACGGATCATTGTTGGGGATTGGGGTATCATTGAATTCGTCCCAAGATGTTAATCGAAACATTCTTTCAATACCACAAACGCTTATAGACGGGCTGAATATTAATTTCTCAAGAACAAAGAGTGTTTTCTATGCCGGAGTTATTTTTGCGGAATTATTACTCTGGGGCGTTATATTCATTAATAATATTACATTGCTTCGAAAGAATAATCAGGATAGCAGGACAAGGTTAATCGCATTGTTTGCGTTGGTTTGTGCTACGGCTAATATTGCTTTTATGGTTTTGACACAATCCAATGAAGAGATGTTATACAGGTATAGATATTTCTCTGTTTCGACTTTTGTCCAAATTCCACTGTTTACCATGACTGTTGAATTTAGTTCTCCGATACGGGTAAAGGATTGTTTTAATTGCGGTGTAATAATTGTATCAGTTTTGGCTATTTTCTTCTGGGAATTTGACAATGTCAAAAATTATGGTCGTGAACCAGTTTCATGGCGACAGACTTACATAGACTTCCTTGTTGAAAATGGATATACATTTGGCATTTCAACATATTGGAATGCCAACACAACAATATTTGCATCGAACGGACAGATTCAGGTAGCTCCGGTCAACAATGATGATGACTATACGTTCTTTGAGTGGAATACTCAACGATCGTTCAAAAACAGAACACCGGAATTTGTACTGCTGGAAGTTGATGAGTATGAGCAAAGAGATGCTGATCTGCATCCCCACAATATCCTCTACAGAGATGACCGGGTGATAATACTTGAGTACTGATAATTGTTCCGGAGCCATATCAAAACGAAAGGATTATGCATGGAACACTGCTGCAGGCGTAATAAATGCTGCCGAAGTTATTCTGATGTCCATGATCGTGATGCGCTTTGGGAAGCTGTCTGACGCCGGAGTGCTCTCATTTGCATTTGCCGTAGCAAATGTACTGATGTCTATAGGAGCATTTGGTGGCAGGATGTTTCAGGCTACGGATGTAAACAGACAGTATACATTTAAAATGTATCTGATACACAGGTTTTGTTCACTGGGCCTCATGATCGTGTCGCTGGTATTATATTTATCAATTTCCGGATTTGAAAGTGAAAAAGCCTGGTCTGTTGCGCTGTTGGCATACATATATATGATCGAGGTCGTTGAAAACTGTATTTGGGGCTATTTTCAGTCAAAAGATATGCTCTATATAGGAGCACGGATGTTCTGCTCCCGTTGGGCTGCAGTCATAGCGGTATTTACGGTTTCTATGATGATATTGAATGACATGATAAAGGCTCTGGGGGCAGGTGCGATAGCAGGAACGATCGTGTTTGTGACCTGGATCGTCGTTATCGTATACAGACGCCTTATAAATGATAGTTGTCATTCGGTTATTGGAGCAGGTTCTCCCGGAACCAGATGGTTTGTTTCGCTCACAGCCGGCACTTTTCCTCTATTTGCTGCAGGGTTCTGTTCGCTCTTTATCAACAATGTCCCCAAATTTGCTATAGACAGGTATTTGAATGACGAAATACAGGCATGCTATGGATTTGTGGCAATGCCTGTGTTTGTTATCGGGCTTCTTAATCAGTTCATATATCAGCCGACGGTAGCGAGACTTGCCAGAGAGTATACTGACGGAAAGATATCAGCATTCAGAGAAAATGTAAAACATCAGATGTTTGAAGTGGCGGGGATTATGGTTGCATGCGTTGTCGGTGCCGGAGCTTTCGGGATTCCGGTGCTATCTTTTATATATAATACCGACCTTACGGGATATTGGAAGGAATTGGTAATTCTGCAGCTTGCCGGTGGTTTTTTGGCATTATCCGGATATTTCAATGTAATCCTGACCATCATGAGGAAGCAGAACGTAATCCTGCGGGGATATCTGTTTGCACTCGTATTGGGAACCATAATAATGTACACTGCGGTCAGATATGCCGGGACGGTCGGTGCCTCGGTGGGATATCTTATAGTAATGGCTGCTCTGTTTGCATATTATTATGTATTCTATTATCTGTACGTAAGAGGGATCGGCAAACCCTGCGAAGAGTAGGGCACTGTTTCCAAGCCTGATGCTGAAGATATATATAAAGTGGTATTTGAAACTTATATATGATAAAATCTAATTTAGTGTGTAAAGCTTGATTTTATTACGGTTTCAGAGGGAAACGGAGGTATATCTATGGATAACAAGGCAATGTTCAAGTTAAGTTATGGATTGTTTGTTCTGACGGCAAAAAGGGACGACAAGGACAACGGATGCATCACCAATACGGCTATTCAGGTGACAAGCGAGCCAAACCGTATAGCGGTTGCCATCAACAAGGCTAACTATACGCATGATATGGTGATGGATACGAAGAAGTTTAATGTATCAATCCTTAGCGAGAAGGCAAGCTTTGATACCTTCAAGCATTTCGGGTTCCAGTCCGGCAAGGATGTGGATAAGTTCGCCGGATACAGCGCATGTAAAATGTCTTCGAATGGACTGATGTATGTTACCGAGGGGACTAATGCTTATATATCCGTTGATGTGGAGCAGACCGTTGATCTGGGTACACATACGCTCTTTATCGGAGCAGTAACTGATATGGAGGTTCTTGCTGATACTCCATCGGCGACATATACATACTATCAGGAGCATATCAAGCCAAAGCCGCAGGAGAAGAAGGACGATGCCAATGCACTTCCCCCGGGAATGCATAAGTGGCGCTGCAAGATATGTGGGTTTGAATATATCGGAGAGACTCTGCCGGATGATTATATCTGTGAGATATGCAAACACCCGGCAAGTGATTTTGAACTTGTTGAGTAAATAAAAACGTTTAAGGAGTTGTTATGGCTAAAAAAGCATTAATAACAGGCGTGACCGGGCAGGACGGATCTTATCTTGCGGAGTTTCTGCTTGATAAGGGATATGAGGTTTATGGGATGATACGGCGCTCATCGGTCGATTACCGTGAGAGGATAGCCCATCTTGAAGGAAAGCCGCATTTTCATTTAAGATACGGAGATCTCGGGGATTCCATGAGTATCGTATCTGTAGTGGGATCTGTACGACCTGACGAGATATATAATCTGGCGGCACAGTCCCATGTCCAGGTAAGTTTTGATTCGCCCGAATTTACTGCCGATGTGGATGCAACCGGTGTGCTCCGTGTGCTTGAGGCGGTCAGAAACTGCGGACTTGCAGATACTTGCAGGATATATCAGGCATCTACATCCGAGCTGTACGGCAAGGTAGAAGAGGTTCCCCAGAATGAGGAGACACCGTTCCATCCGTACAGTCCGTATGCTGTTGCCAAGCAGTACGGTTACTGGATTGTCAGAGAATACCGCGAGGCCTATAACATGTTCTGCTGCAGCGGCATTTTGTTTAATCATGAGTCGGAACGCCGCGGCGAGACGTTTGTAACGCGTAAGATTACGCTTGCAGCGGCGCGTATCGCTCAAGGTAAGCAGGACAAGCTGTACCTCGGGAACCTTTCTTCTCTTCGTGATTGGGGGTATGCCAAGGACTATGTTGAGTGTATGTGGCTGATATTGCAGCAGGATCAGCCTGAAGATTTTGTCATAGCGTCCGGTGTACAGCATTCGGTAAGGGAGTTTTGTGAGCTTGCATTTCATTATGCCGGAATTGAGCTTGAGTTTACCGGTGAGGGAATGGATGAGAAGGGTATCGATAAGGCAACGGGGAAGGTACTTGTTGAGGTATCGCCCGATTTCTACAGACCCACGGATGTAGTGAATCTGTTCGGAGATCCGACCAAGGCTAAGGAGAAGCTCGGCTGGAATCCGCAGTCTACAACGTTTGAAGAGCTTGTTAAGATCATGGTCGATCATGACATGGCAAAGGTTGCTGTAGAACGTGCCGGAGAGCACATAAGGCTCAATCTCGAGGAGTATCTGGAGAAGGGTGTAGTTAAGTGATGGAGAAAAGCGCGAAGATATACGTTGCGGGACACTACGGAATGGTGGGCTCTGCGATCGTTAGGGAACTGGAGAGACAGGGATATACGAATATAATCACAAGGACGCATAATGAGCTGGATCTGTGTGATCAGAAGGCAGTTGAGCGCTTCTTCGATGAAGAGCGGCCGGAGTATGTGTTCCTTGCGGCGGCTAAGGTCGGGGGGATCGCAGCCAATAACGAGGCGCTTGCGGACTTCATGTATGAGAACATGGTTCTCGAGATGAACGTGATCCATTCGGCGTGGGTTAACGGCTGTAAGAAGCTTGAATTTCTCGGAAGTTCGTGCATATATCCGAGACTTGCACCGCAGCCCATGAAGGAGTCATGCCTGCTTACAGGGGAGCTTGAGAAGACCAATGAGGCATATGCCCTTGCCAAGATATCGGGGCTTAAATACTGCGAATTCCTGAACCGTCAGTACGGGACTGATTATATCAGTGTAATGCCGACCAACCTGTACGGACCGAATGACAACTATCATCCGAGGCATTCGCATGTGCTTCCCGCACTTATCAGACGATTCCATGAAGCCAAAGAGCAGGGTCTTACGGAGGTAACATGCTGGGGAGACGGCTCTCCGCTTCGGGAATTCCTGTATGTTGATGATCTTGCAAACCTCTGCGTATTCCTGATGAACAATTACAGTGGCAACGAGACTGTAAATGCCGGAACCGGCAAGGAGATCACCATCAAGGATCTTACGGAACTTGTAGCAAAAGTCATCGGATATACGGGCGATATAAAATGGGATCCTTCAATGCCGAACGGAACCCCGAGAAAGCTTCTTGATGTTTCCAAGGCAACCGCGCTCGGATGGACATACAAGACGGAACTGGAAGACGGGATCAGATTAAGTTACGAAGATTTCCTCAATAATCCCATGAGAGCTGAAAGATGAATATAATTCTATTATCCGGCGGCTCGGGCAAGCGCCTGTGGCCGCTTTCAAATGACATAAGATCCAAACAGTTCATCAAGATATTTAAAAGTAAAGACGGAACATATGAATCAATGGTGCAGCGTATGTACCGTCAGATCAAAACCGTCGATCCTGATGCGACCGTTACGATAGCAACCAGTAAGACTCAGGTATCCGCGATCAATAACCAGCTTGGTGAAGATGTCGGGATATCTATAGAGCCATGCAGAAGGGATACGTTTCCGGCAATTGCACTTGCCACGGCATATCTTACGGATGTCATGCATGTTCCTGCTGATGAGGCGGTTGTCGTCTGCCCCGTTGACCCCTACGTTGAAGAAGATTATTTTGAAGCCCTGAAGATACTTTGCGAACGCGCAGCCACCGGAAGCGCCAACCTTGTACTCATGGGTATGGAACCGACCTACCCGAGTGAGAAATACGGTTACATTATGTTGGCTGCAGATCAAGTTAACGAGCCTGGGGATGAAGTTGCTTTTTCCCAAAAGACTTGGAAAGCGTCGTTACCTGACGAGGTGTCCCACGAGTCTGGTAACGCGACGCTTGGAAACGAGCGGGAGCGCCTTTTGGGAAAATGCAACTATAATCCCCTAGGCGAAATCTTCTCAAAAGTATCAGAATTTAGGGAAAAACCCGACCTCGAAACCGCCAGATCCTACCTCGCCCAGGGCGCCCTCTGGAACGGCGGCGTCTTCGCATACAGGTTATCATATGTCCTGAATAAAGCCCACGAACTGATCGATTTTACCGATTACAACGATCTTCTTGCAAAGTACGGGATACTGGATAAGATATCCTTCGACTATGCAGTCGTTGAGAAGGAACCGGATATCGAGGTCATGCGATTTTCCGGCAAGTGGAAGGATCTCGGAACATGGAACACGCTGACGGAGGCGATGGAAGAGCCGGTTATCGGAGAGGCCATACTTAATGACAAGTGTGAAGACGCTTATGTGATCAATGAACTCAACGTCCCTGTTCTTGCCATGGGAATCAAAAATGCCGTTATCTGTGCATCGGCGCAGGGAATCCTTGTATCTGACATGCAGCAGTCAAGTTATATCAAGCCGTTTGTCGACAAGATCGACGACCGAATTATGTTCTCGGAGAAGAGCTGGGGAAGCTATCGCGTGATCGCCGTTGAAGAAGGCAGTATGACTGTAATGGTTACGCTCAATCCCGGCCATGGGATGCATTATCATTCCCACAAGCTGCGGGATGAAGTGTGGACAGTGATCTCCGGAGAGGGAACAGCGATCATAGACGAGATCGTATACCGGGTAAAGCCGGGGGATGTCCTCAGAATGCGAGCCGGACAAAAGCACAAGGTCATTGCGGACAGTGAGCTTAAGATCATCGAAGTGCAGATCGGAGAAGAGATAAGCGTAGATGACAAGGAAAAGTTTCCGTTCTAATTACAGTATTGTTCAGATGCTGGCATGCTGTGCGGTTACAGCCTGCCTGATCATTGCCGCCGTCTGGCAGATAAGATCAGTAAGGAATGCATATTCCTATGATGTTGATTTTCGGGCAATAAGCGAGGTTACCGATGAGGACGGGAGCGGGCATATGATGCTGCGCGGCATTTCGCTGCGAAAGGGCACATATGATATAACCGTCGGATATGTTTCCGACTCCGCGTCAAAGGTCGGGATATCCCTTGGAAATGATAATTACCTGGCGGATGAGATGCCCCCAACATTCGAAAACGCCGCAACGAGGAATTACAGGTTTGACCTCGGTACGGGAACAGACCGCGGAATGATCGATTTTATCTATCCTGCCGGGGGAGAACTGAAATTAGCGTTTATTACGATCACATCAGACAAGCCTCTATATTATGACGGACCGATATCCGGAATACTGCTCCTGCTGCTGATACCTTTTGTATGGCTGGGAGTTTATTTTTATAACAGGAGTACGCACAAAGCGGCGCTTATTACGGCGCTGGCGATGGTCATAATACAGATAGCGCCTTTTATATTAAGATCGGGTCTTAACCTTGGTGTGGATACAAGAGGTCATATGATGCGGATAGAGGGGATATATTACGGCCTTATTGACGGGCAGTTTCCCGTAGTCATATATCCCGAATGGAACAATTCTTACGGACAGATAGGAGTACTGTACCCGAATCTGTTTCTGTATATCCCCGCTGTTCTGCGGCTGCTTGGAATGTCGCAGCTTGGCGCGTGCAAGATGTTCATATGTCTTGTTATCATTGCGTCGGCTGTTATTGCGCTTGCAAGCGCACGCACTATTTTTAAACGGGACTGGCAGATATGCCTTACCATTATAGTGATATGCCTTGATAATATGAGGCTGTTCGATCTTCTCGGCGACGGTCGTATCGGCGGTGCGCTGCTTGCAGAGATGTTCTATCCGCTCGTTGTTGCCGGGCTTGTGGAGGTATTTTTCCATAACAGGAGGAAATGGTATCTTCTTGCGTACGGAGTTGCCGGAGTGTTCTGCAGCCACATTGTGTCCGCCACGATCATATGCATCGGAATAGTGGTTTTTGCACTGTGCTGTCTGCCACGGTTTAAGGATATTACTATATTTCGTACCATCGGCAAGACGCTTGCACTGTTTGCGGGACTAATACTCGGAACCGCAGTGTGCTTCCTCAGTTTCTATTTTACCGACTGGGGACAGGGAAAGCTTCAGTGGGAGAACTTCTTGGGTACACTTTGGCCAAGAGGGACCACCTATGATGACAGAAAGTGGATATTCATCATTGCGCTGTTTGTCATATGCTGCATCTGCCTTGTGATGATAATCGAGGGAGGACGATTATCCAATATCAGGAACTCTTATGTAGTGCCTGCGTTTGTCTGTGGGGCGGTTTTGTTCTGGATGTCAACGAAGGCGTTTCCGTGGGCAGTGCTTAGAAGAATCCCTGCGATTGAGTATTACACCAACATGCTTCAGGATTCATTCCGGTTCATAACATTAGCCAACGTTTTTCTGATCTTTTGCGTCTGCCGGCTGCTTGAGGAGGTCATTCCCGGCAACGGAAGAATGCGTGCAGTCATGACCATTGCGGCATCATATGCGGTCGTATTATCCATATGTATCGTAAGCTATCTGCTGACCAATCGTGAGTATTTTACGACCAAGCGCCCCCTGTATTATGATGCAGTTATTGGAGACATAGAATTCCGGCAGGACGACTATCTGCCGGCAGGAACGGAGTCGGAATGGTATGACAGCGATGCCGGTTACATATCGGACGAAGATGCAGTGTCATCGCTTGCCTATGAGCGCGAGGGAACATATATTTATTATTCGTATACTAACAGCAGGGACGGTGCATATGTCGAGTTTCCGAGGTTCTACTATGACGGGTATGTTGCCGAGGATGAAATGGGCGATGATGTTCCGGTATATAAAGGCGACAGGAACAGGACCCGCGTATACCTGAAGACAACAGATGCCCCGTTTATAATCAGAATGTGGTATCATGTTCCATGGTACATGACGCTTGCGTGCTCACTGTCGTATGGTCTGTGGATAGCATCCCTAATGATAGTCGGGGTAAGGGTATATAAGAGGATTGACTAAGAAGTTATAGTAAGTTATAGTGATTATAAAAAGTTATAGCAGGTTATAGCGAGTTATAGTAATTATAATAAGTTATAGGTGGTTATAGTGAACAATCCGTTTACATTGACATTTGGCGCTCTTCCGGAACACTTTATTTCCAGACCGGTGATGACAAACCGGATTTTGGATGATTTTTTATCTGAAAGACCAAGTTCCGGGACATACATGATCACAGGAGTCAGGGGATCCGGAAAGACGGTTATGCTAACTGAACTTTCAGAAAAAGTAAGAGACCGCGACGAATGGGTCACAGTAGAGCTTAATCCGGAAGGTGATCTTATGGAGAGCCTTACTGCAAAACTATATAATATTGAAAAAGTGAAGCCTCTGTTTATAAAATCAAAACTCAGCATTTCATTCGGAGGAAGTGGTGTCTCGTTCGAGAGAGTTGACCCGGGAATCACAAGCGAAGTAGCAATTGAGAAGATGCTTGAGATCATGTCAAAACATAAAAAGAGACTGCTTGTGACTATCGACGAAGTATCTAATAATGAGTATGTCAGACGGTTCGCCCACTCATTCCAGATTCTTATTCGTCAGAAGTATCCTATTTATCTTGTTATGACAGGATTGTACGAGAACATATATAATCTCCAGAATGAAAAGACGTTAACGTTTTTGTATCGCGCTCCCAGGATAACCCTTGAACCGCTTAATATAAGGGCTGTAGCGTCAAATTATGCGTCTGTTTTTGATTTGGATTCCGATGAATCAATGAGAATGGCAAAACTGACAAATGGTTATCCGTTTGCGTTTCAACTCTTGGGGTATATTCAGTGGAAGCATAAAGGAAAATCGCTTGACTCGCTTATGCCTGAGTACGATCAGTATTTGTCGGAATATGTTTATGATAAAATATGGCATGAACTTAGTGAGAAGGACAAAAAAGTAGTTCTTGCCATATGTGAAACCGAGGGTTTTGTAAAAGTCCGGGATCTACGCGATACTCTCGGCATGAGTTCAGGACTGTTTTCGACGTATCGTGACAAACTGATCAGAAAAGGACTGGTTGATATTTCGAGATACGGATACATAGGCCTGCTACTTCCAAGATTCCGTGAATACGCGATTGCGAGAAATGAATATGATAACCTATAGAGAAGGAGTGGCTTATGAAGGTTGTTATACTTGCCGGCGGATACGGCACAAGAATCAGTGAAGAGAGTCATTTACGACCCAAACCGATGATCGAGATCGGAGAAAAGCCGATATTATGGCATATCATGAAGGGTTACAGTGCGAGAGGATACAATGATTTTATCATCTGCTGCGGATACAAGCAGCATATGATCAAGGAGTGGTTCGCCAACTATTATCTGTACAACAGTGATGTCACGTTTGATTTTACGAGAGAAAATCATATGACGGTGCATAACAATGAGTCCGAACCATGGCGCGTCACGCTCGTTGATACGGGAATAGACACCATGACCGGCGGCCGCATCAAGCGTGTGCAGAAGTATGTCGGGGATGAAACGTTCATGATGACATACGGTGATGCCGTTTCGGATTTGGATCCCAATGAAGTGCTGGCATACCATAGAAAGCACGGGAAGCTTGCAACCGTTACCGCTATTTCCGTCAATCAGCGGTTCGGTATTCTTGATATGGAAAGTGACAACAGCATCAGGTCATTCCGCGAGAAGGATCCATCGGACAATTCGCGCGTAAGCGGCGGGTTTATGGTATTAGAACCCGGGATATTTGAGTACATTACCGAGGGAGACCGGACTGTATTCGAGAAGGGACCAATGATGCAGCTTGCCCGCGAAGGTAACCTCATGGGATACTGCTACGACGGATTCTGGCAGTGCATGGACACGAAGCGCGAGCACGATATGCTTGAGGAAATGTGGGATTCGGGCAAAGCACCTTGGAAATGCTGGTAGGGGGAATCGCGAAGCGGTGGGACCCTGCCTGCACCGCGAGGACCCTTCGCCGAAGGCGAATCTAATGTCCGAGCGACCTATTCGAAGAAGATATGCGTAGAGTAATAGTCACCGGTGCCACCGGAACGATCGGAATGGCGCTTATCAGTAAATGCATACAGTCGAAAACTGAAGTAGTAGCGCTTGTTAATCCGGGAAGTTCGCGGCTTGACAGGATTCCGAATGATCCGCTTGTGAGGATTATAAAATGCGGGCTTGATGATCTGGCGGAAGCTACTGCAAAGAGTATAGGGATAAATGAGATAGAACACGGAAGCGGTATATCTGCCGATGTCTTCCTGCATCTTGCATGGGGCGGTACATTCGGAGATGCCCGTAACAACAGGGAATTGCAGGACAGAAACGTATCGTATGCTCTTGACGCCGTTAGGCTGGCGAAGCGCCTTGGATGCAGGGTATTTGTCGGTGCCGGCTCGCAGGCAGAGTACGGAAGAGTATCGGGGGTGCTGACACCTGATACACCATGCAATCCCGAAAATGAGTACGGAAGGGCGAAACTGCGAGCGTCTGATGAAACCCGCAAACTGTGTGGGGAGTTGGGAATCAGGCATATCTGGACAAGGATTCTCAGTATATACGGTCCCTATGACGGCGAAGGTACAATGGTAATGTCAGTGATAAGGAAACTGCTGGCAGGTGAAAAACCGTCTCTTACTGCCGGAGAGCAGTTATGGGATTATCTGTATTGCGAAGATGCAGCCAATGCGTTGCTGCTTCTTGCCGAAAAAGGGAAGGATGGCAACATCTATCCTGTTGGCTCCGGAAATGCAAGACCGCTTCGGGAGTACATCGAGATCATAAGGGATGAGATCAATCCCAAGCTTCCCCTTGGTTTTGGAGAGGTGCCATATTCCGACAAGCAGGTCATGCATCTGTGTGCGGATATCTCGGCACTTCATGCGGACACGGGATTTGAGCCGGAAGTGGAATTCCGGGAAGGTATAAGGCGTACGATCAAGTACTGTAATTGACAATGAAAAGTGTGGAAAAAAGGGCGGGATATGTACGAAAACATGACCGAAGAAGAAGCAAGGCAGCAGATACTTGACAGTGTCGGCGAGTATTGCGAGAAATATCATAACACGAAGAAGGAGTTCGAGCCGGGAGACCGGATCACATACGCTTCCCGTGTCTATGACAGGGAAGAGATGACAAATCTTGTCGATTCGGCGCTTGAGTTCTGGCTGACTGCCGGACATTACACCGAGCAGTTTGAAAAGTCATTTGCCAACTATCTTGGTGTACGCTTTTGTTCTCTCGTTAATTCCGGGTCGAGTGCCAATCTTCTTGCTTTCATGACGCTGACTTCGCCGCTGCTTGATGAAAATACGGGAAACGATGGAAAAGGAAGAGAGCTCAAAAAAAGAGTACTCCCCGGAGACGAGATAATAACCGTTGCAGCAGGCTTTCCCACAACGGTAGCTCCGATAATCCAGTATGGGGCTGTTCCGGTGTTTGTTGATGTAACGATCCCCGAATACAACATAGATGTGTCAAAGCTTGAAGATGCCCTTTCGGATAAGACACGTGCGGTAATGGTAGCACATACTCTCGGTAATCCGTTTGATTTGAGGTCTGTGAAGGCGTTTTGCGACAAGCATGGTCTGTGGCTTATCGAGGATAACTGCGATGCACTCGGAAGCCGCTATGAAATGGAAGACGGATGGCACTTTACCGGGACAGTGGGAGACATCGGAACTTCGAGCTTCTATCCGCCACACCATATGACAATGGGCGAGGGCGGTGCCGTTTATACGGACGATCCGCTGCTTAACAAGATAGCAAGGAGTCTTCGTGACTGGGGAAGAGACTGTGTATGCCCTTCGGGAAGGGATAATCTGTGCGGTCACCGCTTTGACGGGCTGTATGGAGAACTTCCGTTCGGATATGACCATAAATATGTGTATTCGCACTTCGGTTATAACCTTAAGGCGACAGATATGCAGGCTGCGGTCGGATGCGCCCAGCTTGATAAATTCCCGTCATTTGTAGAAAAGAGAAAGAAGAACTTTAAGCGTCTGTATGATGGTCTGAAGGAACAATCTGCTGCAAAGGGATTTGCTATAGAGGATAAGCTGATTCTTCCCAAGGCAGGCAAACACTCAGATCCGAGCTGGTTCGGGTTCATGATGACATGCCGCGAAGGGGCTGGCCGTAAAGAAGTCGTAGAGAAGATTGAGAAGGCAGGTATCCAGACAAGAGCTTTGTTTGCGGGAAATCTTACTAAACACCCGTGCTTTGATGAGATGAGAAGAACCGGAAAGGGATTCAGGATTGTCGGTGACCTTCATAACACTGACGAGATAATGGAGCGCTCGTTCTGGGTAGGAGTATATCCCGGAATGACAGATGAGATGCTTGACTATATGTCCACGACCATTGTTAATGCTATTATAACTGCTTGAGAACTCTAGAGAACATGAAAATAGAACTTGAGAAGTTTCTGGAACTGTCCGGCAGGAAGAAGGCCGGATACATCTGGGATTACTATAAATGGTGGATAATAGGCGTTATAGCGGTAATCATTGCCTTGACGGTTTTTATGAGGGATTACCGCGAGAATTCCAAACCGACATATCTGTATGCGGAAATGCTGAACTCTTATCTGGGGTATGATACTGACGGTGCCAATACACTGTATGATGATTTTGTAAGGTGTGCAGGGATCGATCTAACCCGGGAGCACCTTACGATCGGCACTGAGATGACTCTTGCGGTCGATGATTTCAATACTACGATGATGGCTTTCCAGCAGCGGCTTGCAGCAAACTATTCTGCCGGTCAGATCGATGTAGTCATAGGTCCGAAGGATATCATGGAACGTCCTGCCAATTGCGACGCATATGCGGATTTTAACACACTAATAGACGATGATCTGGCAGATGAGCTTGCTGACAGGGGTTATGAATTCTATTATTTTGACCCGTCCGCAGATGAGATAGAGGACTATGAGGGCGATGATCTTACGCCATATTGGGCGGGCATATATCTTGATAATTGTTCCTACCTTAACAACATGGGAGATTCCGGCGCGTATCCGGTTGCCGAAACGGAAGGCGAAAGGCCGGTCTTTACGATAGCCGCCAATTCAAACAGAACGGATCATGCGGTCGAATTCCTGAAGTTCCTCATTGAATAACAGCAAAGACATGAACAAAGCTACGCGGGTGATATTAATACTTATCCTTACTCTTATTCTGGCTGGCGCAGGCATTTTGGCGCTACATTTCCCGGATCAAGATATTAGGGATATTGATCTGTTGACGATCAACGGGGAGTATTTTTATTCGTTGACCGATGACGAGCAGTTATACGGAACATGGGAAGCGGACGGAGTGGTACATTTGTTCACCCCGGGCTTTGTCAGGGTAAGATATGTATATGCATACGGAGAGAAGATAGCGAGAGTCGATTATGAGAAGACTGTGCACATACATATTACCGATGAATATGGAAATGTCCATGAAGATGATATATGCGTTCACAGGGGAAGCAGCATATATACCATTAATCTGTCACTGCCTGATGGATTGGAAGCCGCGGCTATCAATAAAGAGGAATATATCAGTGGATGGATAAGGGTTACCGACAGACACGGCGTAGATGAACTAAATGCTTGTCCGGTCATGATCAAGGGAAGAGGAAACAGTACATGGTATACGGACAAACAGCCATATATCCTGTCGTTTGATGATAAGGTATCCCTTGCGGGGATGAGACCCGATAAGAAATTTATCCTTCTCGCAAATCATTATGACGGAACAAAAGTACTGAGCAAGCTGATGTTTGATCTGAATAAAGAAGCGGGAATGGATTATACGATCGATTCCGAATTTGCCGATCTGTATATCAACGGATATTATCGCGGGGTATACACTGTATGTGAGCAGGTAGACCACGGCGTTGATGTGCTTGGGCAAAAGCTTCAAAAGAAGAACAAGGCATACGCAAGCAACAGAATTGTTAATGACGAAAGCCGGGGGATCAGCGGTTATTATTCGGATGATAATCCCAAAGATATTTCAGGCGTATACATAATTGAAAAGGATATCTTAAACTATTATGATGATGCTCCGCTCGGATTCACACTGGGAGATTATGCTTTTTCCGTGAAATATCCGAACAATCTTACATTAGATGAGGCAGCATATCTTCAGGACCGATTCCGGAATATTGATGAAATGATAAGGAATAAGGATCCTGAAGTAATGAAGTTAATAGATATAGATTCATTTGCCACACGTTTCCTTATAGAAGAATTTGGATTCAATTCCGATGCCGGGATGACGAGCTGGTATTTCCACTACAGATCAAAAGATCCCAGGCTGTATGCCGGACCCGGGTGGGATTATGACGGTACGTTCGGCGAATCAAACGGAGTGTTTCTGGATTACACACAAAGCATAACGCAGATCGGACAATTGCGTGATTCGGATGAAGCATTAAGATGGGATAAAATGCTGCTTGAAATCCCGGAGTACAGATCATATCTAACGGACAAATATAAACAGCTGCGTCCCCTGTTTGTTGACCTGTATGAGAAGAAGGCCGGCAGATATTGTGATACTGTGCGAAATTCCGTAATTATGGATAAGATCAGGTGGGCAGAATCGGAGAATCTTGCCGATTCCGGACAGTACCGGAACTATGATAGCACGGAAAAATACCTGAAATACTATATGTATAACCGGATATTAATGATGGATGAAATGCTGACAGGCGAGAAGATGGCGCTTGATCCTCCCGATTCTTCCGGCAGTATCCATACAGTGACATTTTGCTACCCGGACAGACTCTTCGAGATCAGAGTACCGGACGGGCAATGTCTTGGAGCGGATCAGCTTCCGGAATATGACGATGATGAGTATTACGGATGGGTATATGAGTATACAGCAAGAGAATTCAGTGAATATCTGCCCGTTTACGAAGATACAAGACTTGAATTACGTTAGCCGGTCGAATGGCATCTGATCCGTTAGCCCTCCGGCGCATCTTGCGCCGTCCTTCTCCGTATCTCTGTTATCCGACAGGTAAAAATCATTTGCGGCGTCTTCCGGGATACCTTCCCGGCTCTCTTCGGCGAGCATACGCCCCGGGTGAAACAGTATCTCAAGCGAGCGGCTTTTTTCCCCGGCTACACGTATAAGAGACGGATACAGCTGCTCTATTCTGTCCTGATCCATCCTGCCGCTCATTACAAGACCCCACAGATACATAGGTTTATGCCCGTTCCTGCGGTAATATCTGTCACATTTTCCGGAGTAGAAGTTCAGTATACGGTTCTTGACAATGTTTACCGGAGAATAGGTTTTCCAAAGAGACACAGATGCAATAAAAGGCATCAGCGGTTCTTTGGAGTTCCTGATATATTCGGGAGTAAGGTTATTCTCGGCAAGGTATTCGCAAAGCGCATACCATACGACAGGGATCATGTGTGTGTGCTGGTGACTGTCGATCCGAAGGGATGTCTGATCAAAGCGGACATTGTTCTGCTGCGCGATATTGATGCATTCTTCTATTACCGGCTGCACACGCCCGATCTGTGCCGATATTTCTTTTTTTACATACTGTTTAACGGTATTTCTTTGCAGCGGGTTATATGATGCCAGAAACAGACTCTTCCATGTCGAACTGATCAATACGCTGTTTGACCCGTCTGCGGCTCCGGACAGCTGCAGGCCTTCTACAAGATTTAAGTGAACGGACATTTTGGGAAGGGTTGTCAGATGGGGGATCTCGCTTTTTAGCAGATCCATGCATTCATCAAAACAATCCATGTTGGGAACGATACTTATGCTGTCAAGTACGCCGTCCCTTATCAGCCCGAGTATTTCACGGGATGTGTTGACGGTAAGAGCATAGTCGTCCGCATGTATATCTATTGTGATATCAGACTGCTTCACTGTTCCTTACCTTTATCGTCCGTGGCGCCGGACGGACCGTGCCATATTACCGAGTCGATTATATATAGCGGACGCCGTTTGGTCTCCATATATACCTTGGCAATGTATTCGCCGATGACTCCGAGCGAAAACAGAATAGCTCCTCCGACTATGAGTATAACTGTCAGGAGCGTTGTATATCCGGGAACGTTTCTGCCTTTGATCCAATCGACGAGCGTTATTATGAACATGATGATGCCCCACAGGATGACAAGGCCTCCCGCAGCACCGATCAGATGGAGGGGTCTGGCACTGAACGATGTTATTCCATCCGCGGCCAGACGCATCATTTTTCTGAGAGTATATTTGGATGTTCCGGCTTCCCGCTCCTTAACATCAAAGTACACGATATCGGACGTAAATCCCATCGTCGGGATGAGTCCACGCAGGAACAGATTGACCTCGGAATATTCTGCCAGAGCGCCCAGAACCTTTGATGATACAAGCCGGTAATCCGCGTGATTCGGTATCACGCTGCTTCCCATAACCCGCATCAGCCTGTAATACATTGTAGCGGTCGCCTTCTTTAACAGTCCGTCGGAATTCCTGTCATTTCTGACGCCGTAGACGACCTCACACCCTTCCTTGTATTTCGCGATAAAATCATCCAGCACTTCAATGTCCTGCTGCAGATCCGCGTCGATCGTGACTACGATATCAGCGTAGTCCTTTGCAGTCATCATGCCTGCAAGTATCGCATTCTGATGCCCGCTGTTTCCGGCAAGCTTTAATACCGAGCAGACCGGATCCTGCCCGGACAGTCTGTACAGTATGTCAAATGTGTCATCTTTGCTGCCGTCATCCACGAATAAAATGCGGCTGTCTGCGGAGATGGCGCCGGCAGAAGCAAGCCTTTCAAGCTTACCGGCCAGTACTCCGGCTGTCTTTTCGATCACCGCTTCCTCGTTGTAGCATGGAACTACAAGGACAAGGACAGGGTGATCGCGGTTTTCCGAGGTTTTATCCATTCGCGGTCTCCTCTTTAAAAATGAACTTTTTCTGTATATGGTAGCTTACCAGGAACAAAAGCGTATCTACTATTATCTTGGCAATCTGTACGGGTATTACGCCTGATAAGCTTACAAGATTAACAAGCGCTGCGGAGCATGCCATCTGGACAATGCACAGACAATAGTACATGACAAGCGTTTCCGGACCGCGGTTACTCTTAAATACAACCTTCTTGTTGACTGTATAATTAAACAGAGAAGAACATATTCTTGCCGCGATCGTGGATATCCACACTGCCCGGCTGTCTGCAGCCCCGCCTTTGGTAATGACATAGTACGCTCCGCAGAAAATCGCATAATCAACTATAAATGAAGATAATGATGACAGAGCATATTTCAGGAATGTTCCGAGTATTATCCGGTATATCCTGACGGAGTCCCTGACCGGATTGAAGTGTGTCTCACTGTTATTGTCTATATATACGGTTCTGATGGGAACCTCCACTATGTCGGTGTTGGACTGGATCGCGTCTATAAGCATGACCGTTTCGTATTCAAACCTCTCTCCGCGAAGCTCACTGAACCGGGAGATCAGCTCGTTCGGTATTCCGCGAAGTCCTGTCTGGGTGTCGCATATGCTCCCACCGATAAACAGCTTTAATGCAACAACGGTGCAGCGGTTTCCGAAACTGCTCTTCCGTGGCACATCCCTGTGTCCAAAATCCCTTGCTCCAAGTATTAGCGCCCCCGGGTGTTCCGACATGGCAGCTGACACCTTGTCGACATCCATTGCAACATGCTGCCCGTCGGAGTCGACTGTTATAATGCCGTCAAAACGGACATTTTCATTATCATCGCTCAGGCAGTTGTCAATATAAAAGCGCATGGCATCTTTGAGGGCCCTGCCCTTTCCCATATTAGCCTGATGCCGCAGTATCCTGCAGCCGGGCTTGTCGGCTATCTCATCAAAAATAGACCGGCAGTCATCGCGGCTTCCGTCGTCGACTACCAGCACTCCGGGGTACCCGTGCCGAAGAAGGGTATCCACATATTCTATAAGTTCTCTCTTCGGATTAAGAGCGGGGATTACTATCAGATAATTCATAATTAAGTTTATAAACTAAATTTGTGATATAATCAACACATGATTGCTATTTTGATGATTATATCGGCCTCGATAGCCATATCTGCAATATTTGGAAGAAAGATATACGAGTCACTGCCACCGGCACTGTTTATCACAACGCTTACGGTATATGTACTCGCTTTATTTTTGCCATTAAATGCTGCAGTATATATTACTTTGGTATTAATACTGATATGCGCCGCATGGAGTATATACATATGTGTGCGCAGGGACTTTCCCGTAAGGGGACTGCCCCGGCCAAAGAGTAAGAGGCGGCTTGTTCCATATATAGTGCCGGCGGTGATTTGCATTATATTCTGCGTACTTCTTGGCAACCGCCGGGTGTTCTATTATGATGACCTGAGCTACTGGGCACTCTATACGAAGAACATCTTTGCGATCGACAGGCTCCCGCATCTGTTTGAAAACTGCTCGGTCGACTACAAAGACTATACACCGATAATCCAGATACTGCAGTATATTGCCCTGTTCGGGCGGCGGTCTTTTTCAGAGCCTGCCCTGTTCCGTACAAATGTGTGCCTTATATACATTCTGCTGCTGCCGATGCTGAGCATCTTCGGTAATGACAGCGCCGGTAGGTTCGAAAGGGCGGCTGCCGTCGTATTATATGCGATCTTTCCGCATATTCTGACTGCGCAGTTCTATTACAGACTGGGAGTCGATCTGCTTCTGGCGCTGACTTTCGGATATGTGTTGTATTATTCTTACCTCTTTAACGGATACGGACCGGCATTATCGGGAAATAATGAATCAGAAGATGCGATCATATACACGGGCAGGGATGAAGTGTTCAGGATCGGATGCATTGTTACAGGTCTTGCATTTCTGGTGCTTATCAAGTCAAGCGGTATAGTGCTTGGCATCCTTGCGATCGTCATGTTTGCGGTCAAGGAGGCTGTTGCAGGAAAATACTCTGATGACGGTAAAAAGATCAGGATAACAGGTATGAAGACCATGTTGTTATTGCTATTTGCCGTCGGACCATATTTATCATGGCAGCTGTTTCTGCATTACTCGTGGAATAACGGATATCTGTCAAACCGGGTAAAGGACGGGATTACGGGCAGAGCGCTTTCGTTCCCGCCTTATACCGGTGAAGTCATTAGGAATTATGTCAACCATTTTTTCACATATCCTCTTACAAGGAACAATATCGGGGCAACGGCATTCTTGCTTGCGATATTTATCATAGCCGTTTATATTGTAACCTTTTCCCTGAAAAACCAGGGAGTGCATACAAGGGTATATACAGCACTTCTGGTATGCTCGCTGGCGGGACTTGCGGTATTTTGCGCTGCGCACATAAGCATGTACCTGTTCGTGTTTGATGAATGGGAGGCTCATGGGCTGCTTGAGTATGACAGGTATATCACTCAATATCTCGGGGGGATATTGTATGTATTTGCGTGCATCCTTATCAATCCGGATCGGACGGGGAAGGCTGGAACGAATACTGCCGGAAAGATAGTGACGGCGGTTTCGGTCGTAATATTTATGGCGCTTCTTCCCTACAATGATATGAAGCAGTACCTTGTACCGCAAAACTATGAAGCCATGTTTGCAAACGAGTATGCCACGATGTCGCAAAATGCCGCAGATGAATGGAGACTATCGGGAATTACGGAAATGAACCTTGCCCATGACGGTACTGCACGGCTGACTGTTGTGGGTAATGCATGGGACGAGACTATGCAGTTTGTTGAATATGAGGCCGTACCGCAGCCCATTGACCGCATACTGAACGTACCTGCCGTTGAGAAAGGAAAGCTTTCCGGATTCATATATGAGTATATGGAAAGCTATATGTATATTGCTATCGGCGCAGAGGACGCATATGAGGGCGAATGGCAGGAAACGGCAGAGGTTACGGCAGATAATAATCCGCTTCGCGAGGGTGTGCTTTACCGGGTCGACAGGATAAACGGTGACAAAACTCTTACTCCTGTTCATTAGATTATAGGTGATTTTTACTATTGCTAAACATTAAAACGGATATTATGATTATTATGTCAGGGTTAAAGAATTATATGCCCCGCGGAGGAAGAATATGAACGATACTTATGTTGAGGTTATGGTGGACAGGAAGACAAGCCCGCTTGTCGGGATCGGGCGCGTAGTCTGTTACGTGCTCGCTGCCGTGCTGTTTCTCCTCGGTATCATAGGTAACGGTGTTCTGATAATATTCGCTGCAGCGCTTGCCGCTGTGGCATATTTTGTATTTCCGCGATTTGATATCGAATATGAGTATCTGTACGTTGACCGGGAGATCTCGATAGACAAGATCATGTCCAAGGAAAAGCGCAGGAACGTATACACTGTAGATCTTAACAAAATGGAGCTTATGGCACCGATTGGATCTCACGAACTTGATTCCTACAAGGCAAGGAACCTTAGGTCATATGATTTTACATCACTTACGGAAGAAGCCAAAGTTTATTCTATAGTGTACGAAACAGGAAAAGAAGGAACCGTTCTCGTGAATATCGAGCCGGGAGATGATATGCTCCGCGCGGTGAAGAATGTATTCCCGAGAAAGGTTTTGGAATATTAAGAACAGCTACAGGAGGAAAGAGATGGGACAGATTATTTCGGAAGGCATAACCTTTGATGACGTGCTCCTGATCCCCGGTTACTCAAACGTGATCGGCAATCAGGTGGACGTTGCCACTTATCTGACACGGGACATCAGGCTCAATATCCCTATGATGAGCGCGGGGATGGATACGGTTACCGAGCACCGGATGGCGATAGCCATGGCGCGGCAGGGCGGCATCGGCATCATTCACAAGAATATGTCGATAGAAGAGCAGGCAGATGAGGTTGATAAGGTTAAGCGTTCGGAAAACGGGGTTATCACCGATCCGTTCTCGTTAACCCCGGAGCATACTCTTCAGGATGCGGACGAACTGATGGCAAAGTACCGGATATCCGGAGTCCCCATTACGGAGGGAACGAAGCTTGTCGGTATCATCACGAACCGTGATCTGAAGTTCGAGGAGGATTTTTCCCGCAAGATCAGGGACTGTATGACGAGCGAGAATCTTGTTACCGCCAAGGAAGGCATTACTCTTGATGATGCCAAGAAGATCCTTGCAAATGCAAGAAAAGAAAAGCTTCCGATAGTTGATGATGATTTCAATCTCAAGGGACTGATCACGATAAAGGATATTGAAAAACAGATCAAATATCCCAATTCCGCGAAGGATTCCCAAGGAAGGCTTCTGTGCGGAGCCGGCGTCGGGATAACGGCAAATGTGCTTGAAAGAGTTGAAGCACTTGTCAATGCCAAGGTTGATGTGGTTGTACTTGACAGTGCACACGGGCATTCGGAAAACGTCCTTCGCTGTGCGCGTATGATCAAAGAGGCGTATCCCGATCTGCCGCTTATCGGCGGAAACGTTGCAACGGGGGAAGGCACAGAGGCTCTTATCGAGGCCGGATGCGACGCGGTCAAGGTCGGTATCGGACCGGGTTCCATATGTACCACGAGAGTTGTGGCGGGCATAGGAGTACCGCAGATCTCTGCCATAATGAACTGTTATGAGGTCGCAAGTAAGCGCGACATACCTATTATCGCCGACGGAGGCATCAAGTATTCGGGCGATATGACAAAAGCGATCGCAGCGGGCGCTAACGTATGCATGATGGGCTCGATCTTCGCGGGCTGTGATGAGAGTCCGGGAACATTTGAACTCTATCAGGGAAGAAAATACAAAGTATACCGCGGAATGGGCTCTATATCGGCCATGGAGAGCGGCAGCCGTGACAGATATTTCCAGACCGACGCCAAGAAGCTTGTTCCGGAAGGAGTCGAGGGAAGGGTCGCTTACAAGGGAACGGTTGAAGATACTGTATTCCAGCTTATCGGGGGCTTACGCTCCGGTATGGGCTATTGCGGAACGCCTACGATAGAGGATCTCAAGCGCAACGGCAGATTCGTGAAGATCTCCGCTGCCGCGCTTCGTGAAAGCCATCCTCACGACATACATATTACGAAAGAAGCTCCGAACTATTCGGTGGATGAATGATCATGTTCAAATATATATCAGATGATTTTAAAAGGGCAATGCGGTCAAAATGGACCGTAAGGTATATGCTTGCGGCATTGGCAGCCATATTGCTTGCGAATATCGCCGTTATCTGCTTTAGGTTCATATACGGTTCAAACGAAGGCACATTTGCGTACAATGTATTTGAATATGCGTCGTGGTGTTTCCTGATACCATACTACAGCTGTATAGTCATCGCTCACATTGCCGTAAGCGGCAGCAGACCGTCAGACATGAAACCGTGGCAGTATTATATCTCAAAGCTTATCGAGGCGGTAATGATGGCCGCGTGCTTCTTCGTCGCCGCATTTGCGGCTCTTTATGCCGTGACGGCTCTTTTTCATATCAACGAAGGCATCATACCGTGGATGGTGATAAAACTGTTTCTTGATAAAGCAGCTCTTGCGCTTCCGCTGTGGTTCGCGGGGATCTGTTTTGCTATAATGTTTCTCATGCTGGCAGATAAGAAACAGCTTGCATACCTGTATTTTGCAATCCTTGTGGTCGTGATCCCGCAGTGCATCAGGATATTTTCCCTTGATACGTTCAAATCCGGCTTCTTCAGGGCGATCAGAAGATATACCATAACGCAGAGCTTCGGGCTTATTCCTTATCTTTCCTATCCGGAAAGGAATCCGGCTCTGATCGTTTCAATGGGAATATTGTACGGGCTTGCTGCTACTGTGATCGGTCTGATCTTATATAATAAAAAGGCAAAAAGGCTGAATAAATGGAGCTGAAGATTCTGAAAGACAAAAGATTATCCCTTATAATGCTCAGCAGTTTCATCTGGGGCGTGATCGCTCACGGCATGATGCTGTTTAATAAATACTCTTACCATGATGATGCGATATGGGTCGACGGTTTTAACGATATTGACACATATGGTCTCGGAAGATGGGGTCGTGCCGTCATGGGGTTATTCACGAGCAGGTTGTTCGGCGGCAAACACAGCAGCCTTCCGGTATTTTTCGGCTTTATAACGATAGCCTGTATAGCGCTGATGATCTGGCTGGTCTGCCGCAGGCTCAGAATAGACAATACTGTTATGATCATTGCACTTACGGGAGTAGCGGTGTCATTTCCGGCGGTGACCGGAATGTTCGGGTTCATGTTTGTAGCGCCGTATTTCTATTTCGGCTCTTTTCTGGGCGTTCTCGGGGCATATATATACTATTCCGACAGAAAAAAATCAACATTTCTGGCCTGCACCGTTCTGATGGCGTTTTCGACTGCACTGTATCAGGCGAACATACCCATTGACCTTATGGTCCTCCTTCTGTTTATGCTCGACGAGGTGTACACCTCCGATATGAAATGGAAGGATTACTGTATACTTGCACTCAAGAATATACTGATCTGCATCTGCTTTATGGCAGAGTATGTTCTGTCGAACTCGCTCGCCCTTAAGATCAAAGGAATGGGTCTGTCGGATTATAAGGATGTCAGCACTTTCGGTCTGACGACTCCGGTGGATTATATTATGCGAGTGATAACCGCATATAAGAGGTTTATAAGACCGGTAGATTACGTCGGGCGTCAGGGAGTGTCGGCCAACATGTTTCCGTGGAGCCTCAAGTACTATCATATCTGTCTCATAATCGTATCGCTTGTCATGATCGCTATATTCGCCAGGAAACTGGGCAGCTTCAGGAGGATGGCGGAAGCAGGGATCCTGATCGCAATAAGTCCGCTGTTTGCCTACCTGATCTATGTGATGGTAAGTGAAGATGAGATACACGGTCTTATGACTTACGGTGAGGTATTTATGTTCTTTATTCCGTTATATGTCATTTCCCGGCTGCATGAAGACGGATATGGCGGGCGCCTGATGAATGTTACGGCATGGATATCGGTCGCCCTTATGTTCCTGATCGGGGTCGTATCTGCCCGCTATGCAAATGTCTGCTACCTCAAGGCCGAAGTAATGCAGGCGGAAGCAGTCAGTTATTATGATGTATTGATCGCGAGGATACAGGAGACACCCGGATATACAATAGACACGCCTGTCCTCTACTGGCAAGATCGTTCGAAGAATGATGAAGATTTTAACGGGGAGAAACTGTTTGATCCTATCTATCTGCCGCCTTATCACAGGAATTCGATAATCAATGATTACGCATGGGAAGAGACTATGGCGCTTTGGTGTGGATTTTCGCCCGTAAAGGCGGAACCCGGAGATGTTTCTGTGGAAGTGATAGAAGCCATGCCGGTATATCCCGATGATGGCTCGGTTCAAATGGTCGATAATACGCTTGTAGTGAAATTTGCCGATTGATCGGACTCAATCGGTTTCCGGTTGTGGAAAAACATGTTGATATAAGGTATAATCTTGCATATGAGTGTTGATAATAAGCAAAAGGAAAGCAATCTTTCCGGCAAATACATGATAGATACGGTGCGTCTGCAGGAGCTTCAGGACGTGTATGCGCAGGTTGCGAACCTGTTTATTTTTTGTGTGGATGATACGGGCAAGCGTGTTACCGAGATGTCCGGTAATCCCGATGAGATCGGAAGAGTCGTATCGCTTCTCGACGAAATGCAGATAAGAGCTGCGATCAACAGGGTGCTGTTTAATACTGTCGAGGAACAGGTCATAGAGAACACCGAGTACCGTAACATGAAGATCGCCACCGTCGGAGTCAGGATCGGCGACGTTCCGGCGTTTGCATGGTTTATATGCGGAATTGGTCCCGATGAAGGCGGCGAGAACGATATAACCAATTTCGAAAGCACGATCCCGCTATACAAGTTTAACGCATCGGTGGACCTGATACGTGAAGTTTCCAACCGGATCTACGGAGAGACATATAATGCGGCAAATGCCGCCGCGGATGCCAAGAGAGCCATCTCTGCCACGGAAGAGGTTCAAAATGCCTTAAAGCGTTCCGAGGCAATGACCGGCGTAGTTTCCCAGCTTGCCTCTGACGATTCATTCGAGGTCATCGCCAACAGAGTGCTTGATTACACCGGCAGATACGCCGATATATCGCATGCGTACGTTCTTCGCCCCAACAAGGATGGAAACGGGATTGATATAATCGGAAGCTATACCGCTACCGGTGAATCCGCTCTCGATCCGGTCATAGATATAATGTCCCAGTCATTTCTGGCCGAGATCGGGGATCAGACGAAGATCATTTCCTATCGTACAAGGATAGATGAGAAAAACCGTGACTGGATGGATTCCATAGGGATATCGGCCGCAGTCGCCATTCCGATATCGATAAACGGCAAGACGGCGATGTATGCTTTCTATGTCGACAACAAGATCAACCGCGAATGGGGCATTGATGAAGTCAAGTTCTTCGGTGATGCGACAAAAGTCATACAGTCAAGCGCTACGAACCGCATACAGCGCAATTCCATCACAAGCTCATACAAGTCGCTCGAGACGATACTTGATAACGTGGGTTCCGCCATTTATGTACGTGATGTCAATTCTTCGAACATCGTATACGTAAACAGGATGTGCAGGAATACATTTGAGAAAGAGATCAAAAGCGGCGCGATAGTCGGGTTGTTTGAAGAATCGAGCAGGTACAACACCGCATCGAGCTATCGCGAAGTCAATTACACCGAACGTAACCGCTGGTATGATGTTACTTCAACGAACATGACGTGGGTCGACGGCCGTAGGGTCGTTCTCTACGCGATCATAGACGTTACCGAGAAGAAACAGTATCAGAAGAAGATAGAGCAGCAGGCGAACAATGATTTTCTCACGGGTCTGTACAACAGAATGTGCTGTGAGAGAGATCTTCTGCGGATCGTTGATGAGGCAAAAGAGTGCGGCGGCAAGGGAGCGGTCATTTACCTTGATCTGGATGATTTTAAACATATCAATGACGGTCTGGGGCACCAGTACGGTGATGTGCTCCTGAAGGCGATATCAAGCAGCCTTACGCGCATTAACGGCGTTGAGAATACGTGCTACCGTATGGGCGGCGATGAGTTCGTAATTCTGGTTCCGCATACGAGCTATGACAAATTCGAGGATATAATCGAGGGAATAAGGGTTGTTTTCAATAAGCCCTGGTTCCTGAAGGGAGCCGACTACTACTGCACGTCCAGTATCGGCGTAGTTACGTTTCCCGATGAAGGCGAGACGGTTCAGGATCTGATCCGCAAGGCCGATATTGCGATGTATACCGCCAAGAAGTCCGGTAAGAACAAGATCGCGCACTATACGGACTCTTCCGATGAGGAAGCATACAAGCGGCTCGATATGGAAAAGAGCATGCGTGCCGCGACAGCAACAAACTATGACCAGTTTGAGGTTTATTACCAGCCTATCGTGGATATTACCAAGCCCGGGAATCCGTGTACCGGTGCCGAAGCGCTTATCAGGTGGAATTCCGAGGAGCTCGGATTCATATCGCCGGCTGATTTTATCCCGCTCGCCGAGTATCTGGGGCTGATCAATCCTATCGGTCATCATGTTCTCAGGAAGGCATGCGAGGCGGTCAAGTACTGGAACGAGAACGGACATCCGTATTACAAGGTCAATGTGAACCTTTCAGTCGTGCAGCTGATGCAGAATGACATAGTCGAGACTATATCGAATACTGTCAATGAAGTCGGCGTCAACCCCAGAAATCTTACGCTTGAAGTTACCGAATCGCTCGCGATCAATGATATGGAGCGAATGAAGAGGATCCTCGGAGATATCAAGAAGCTTGGGATACGCATTGCGCTTGATGATTTTGGAACGGGATATTCATCGCTCAATCATATCAGGGAGATACCTCTCGATGTCATAAAGGTAGATCAGACATTTGTTACCAATCTTGCCACGGATCAGTATGCGCAGTCATTCGTCAGGATGATCGGTGAATTGGCCGAAGCGCTCGGAGTCAAGGTCTGCGTCGAAGGAATTGAGACGGCGGAGCAGTTCAAAGCGCTTGAAAACATGAACGTCCGCATGGTTCAGGGGTTCTATTTCGACAGGCCGATGCCGAGGGACGCATTTGAAGACAAGTATCTGAAATAGAAATACGAGGTGATATTAATGCAGAAGATCAATTTGTACAAAGAACTCGATTCGAATTCTTATCCCGGGAGGGGTATTGTGACAGGCCGTTCTGCTGACGGTAAGTATGCAGTGACGGCTTATTTTATTATGGGGAGAAGCTCCAATTCGAGAAACCGCGTGTTTGTCACGGATGGCGACGGTATCAGGACACAGGCGTTTGACGCAGGCAGTCTTGAGGATCCTTCGCTTATCATATATGCACCGGTAAGAGTGTTGGGGAATACTACGATAATAACTAACGGAGACCAGACAGATACAATATATGACGGACTAAAAGAGGGAAAGACGTTCGAGCAGTCATTAAGAAGCCGTGAATTTGAGCCGGATGCACCGAATTACACACCGCGTATTTCCGCTGTGATGGAGATCGAAAAAGGCAAATATACATACGCGCTTTCCATATTGAAGAGTGATAACGGCAATCCCGAGCAGTGCCTTAGATATACATACTCGTATGATAATCCTCTTGCCGGCGAGGGACATTTTATCCATACATACATGAAGGACGGCAATCCGCTTCCTTCATTTGAAGGAGAGCCCAAGTTTGTTGCAATGGAGGGAGATATTGATACATTTACCGGGAAGGTATGGGAGAGCCTTAATCTGGACAACAAGGTTTCATTGTTTGTGAGATATATTGATATTGCAACGGGCGAGGTCAAGACGCGGATCTGCAATAAGAATTCTTAAGAAAACAAGGAGATCATCATGAAAGAACTGGAACTAAAGTACGGTTGCAACCCCAATCAGAAGCCTTCAAGAATATACAGGGCAGATGGAGGAGAACTTCCGATAACAGTGCTTAACGGCCGCCCCGGATATATCAATCTGCTTGACGCGTTTAACGGATGGCAGCTTGTCAGTGAGCTTAAGGCTGCAACGGGGTATCCCGCAGCAACTTCATTTAAGCATGTCAGTCCTGCCGGTGCCGCAATCGGAAAGCCTCTTTCCGATACATTGAAGAAGATATATTTTGTCGATGATCTCGGAGAACTCTCACCGCTTGCGTGTGCGTATGCAAGGGCAAGGGGTGCTGACAGGATGTCCTCATTCGGTGATTTTGTGGCATTATCGGATGTCTGCGATGTGCCTACTGCCAGGATATTAAAAAGGGAAGTGTCAGACGGTATCATAGCTCCCGGATATGAACCGGAAGCACTTGAAATACTGTCTGCCAAGAAGAATGGTAACTATGCTGTTATTCAGATCGATCCGGAATACAGGCCGGCACCGGTCGAGCATAAAGAGGTATTCGGGGTAACGTTCGAGCAGGGAAGAAATGAGATAGAGATCAACGAATCGCTGCTTGACAATATCGTTACAAAGAACAGGGATATTCCGGAAGATGCAAAGCATGATCTTCTGATATCGCTAATCACCCTGAAATACACCCAGTCCAATTCCGTCTGCTATGTCAAGGACGGGCAGGCGATAGGCATAGGCGCCGGACAGCAGTCAAGAGTCCACTGCGCGCGTCTGGCGGGACAGAAGGCAGACAACTGGCTGCTCCGTCAGAGCCCGAAGGTTATGGAGCTTCAGTTTGCTGAAGGGATAGGGCGCGCAGACCGTGATAATGCGATTGATAACTATATTGGCGATACATACATGGATGTTATCGGGGATAACGTGTGGCAGAAGTATTTTGCGGTGCGCCCAGATGTGTATACTGCGGAAGAAAAGAGAGAATGGCTTGATCAGATGAGCGGAGTATCACTTGGTTCTGACGCATTCTTCCCGTTCCGCGACAGCATTGACAGGGGCGCCAAGAGTGGGGTGTCATATATCGTACAGCCCGGTGGTTCGGTAAGAGACGATCTTGTTATCGAAGCGTGTGATGAATACGGAATGGTAATGGTATGCAACAAAGTGAGACTGTTTCATCACTGAAAAGGCCGGCAAAAAGATATTTGCCGATAGTATTCAGCCTCATAATTGCCGCCGCGGTTATTCCGGCTCTTATTGCCGCAGACCGCGATCCCGCAGATGACGGCAATGTAGTGATAAATGAAGTATGTACATCAAACGTTACATGCGTAAAGGATGATAACGGTGATTATCCCGACTGGATCGAATTGTATAACCCGACAGACCACGCTATTGATCTGTCCGGATATACCGTTTACAAGTCATCCGATCCCGAAAAAGGAAAATTTGTCATACCTGCCGGAACCCAGATTGACCCGGGCACATACTATGTATGTGATCCCGGTTTTGCTTTATCTTCGGACGGGTGTATCATAACCCTTGCCGACGGAAAAGGGAAATATACAGACCGGGTTGTTGTTCCGAAATTAAAGTATGACACAGTATATGCAAGGATATCTGACGGTGATCCCCGGTGGGAGATAAAAGAACCGACATGCGGCTGGGAGAACAGCGGCGGGAAAAGCCTGTATCAGATAGTGGACGGAACAGTGTACGCTTCCGCCGGATCCGGATTCTACGGCGGGGAATTTGATCTGAAGCTGCAGTCTTCTGCTGCGGGAAGAAGCATATATTATACAACGGACGGCAGCGATCCCGTAACTAACGGGATATTATATGACGGGTCGATCAGAATATATGACCGGTCAGGGGAAGATAATGTATATTCGGTCATTCCGGAGGTTTCACTGGAATATGTTAATAGTGAAGTATCGCTCCCGTCCTTTCCCGTGGACAAATGCACGGTCATTAAGGCAGTGGCAAAGGAACCGCAGGGCGGGTACACGGATACAAGTTATTATGTCTATTTCATCGGATATGATGACAGACCTGCATATGACAACATGGCTGTAGTTTCCGTTACGACCGATCCCGAAGATTTATTTTCGTATGAAAACGGAATAATGGTTCTCGGGGAACGATATGACGAGTATGTATCTGCCGGATCGCCGCAGGAGTATAACGGTTACAAAGCCAACTTCTGTACGAGAGGCAGACGCACGGAAGTAGAAGCAAGTGTTACCGTATTTGATGAGCTGCATAGAAAAGTGCTTGATACAACGGCGGGATTGAGACTGAAAGGGTTGTCCTCGAGGTGGAATATACAAAAGAGTTTCGCCGTCACTTTTCACCGGGCAGTAGGAGGGAAATATTCGGAAAGCTTCACGCTTGGGGGTAATGACTTTGAACTTCATTCATTTGCCATTGATAAGTGTGGACAGGATACTGGTTCGAAAATGGTGGATTCGATAGCGGAGCATTGTATGTACTATAGTGACTGTGCCACCGTCAGACGGATTCCGTGCTGTCTCTTCCTGGACGGGGAGTACTGGGGCTTTTACTGGCTGTCCGAGCGCTTTGACAGAAGCTACATGGCTGACCGGTATGGCGTTGATAAAGATGACGTAATCTTTATTGACACTGATGAATTTGAAAGATATGCCGACTGGCCTATGGAACAGTTTGACCGGGAAAGCCTTATCGAGTATTATGCGGCGAACATTATCACTGCCCATGAAGGCGACTGGCCGCACATGAACTTCAGGATATGGGGAACTTCGGAAGATGAGGGGACGATCTACGGCGACGCAAAATACCGGCCGGTCATTTATGATATGAACTCTGAGTCGATGAAGAGTCCGGATTTTAATTCATTTGAGTATCTTCTGGAACGGTTCCCGCCTTTCGAGACGGTGTCGGATGATGCCGGCTTCAGGGAGGAACTGGTCAATAAGATTGATGAGATGAGCATGGAAGAGTTCAACCCGGATAAAGTGCTTGAGTTCATTGACAAAACTTATGAACAGATCCGGGAACAGATAGTGCTTGATAAAATGAGATATACAAACTGCAGCCGCGAAGAAGCGGCAGAGTCATTTGAAGATAGTGTTGAGAATCTGAAAGATTTCTACAGGACAAGGTACGAGTATATTAGTATGTACAAGGAAGATTATCTGAACTGGAAATAATTCGGGGAATATATGACATGAAGCGCACAGAATGCATAAAGATCTCTTATACGATTGCCATAACCATGCTGATGGGACTTGTCATCCTCGCTGTTAAGCATATATACCCGTTTGGCGCAAACACTATTGATTATCATGACATGGGTCAGCAGATTGCGGCGTTCTACTATCATGTATATGATTTTCTGCATGGAACTAAGCCGATATTTTATGACTATTACACAGCGCTCGGCTCCAATCAGGCAATGAGTACATCGGGATGCAGCAATCTGAGCGTTTTCAACCTGTTCTTTTTATTTGTGAAGAGGGACAGGCTGCTCGAGAGCCTGTCAGTCTTTCTTTTGATTAAGATGGTATGCATGGCAATGTCCATGTACGTCCTGCTCTCCTTAAATAAAGGGATAAGATCCTACGCTCATGTCATAATGAGTGTAGGCTACGGATTTTGCGGTTTTGTGCTGACACTCTATATGACTAACCAGTGGATGGATGTTGCTTTTCTGTTTCCTCTTATCCTTGTCGGACTTAAGAGGCTGGTGTGTGACAACAGGCCGGCGATCTATGTTATATTCCTGTCGCTTTCCCTTATCAATTCATATTATCTTTCCTTTATGATACTGATGTATGTGGTACTCATTCTCGGAACAAAGCTTATATCGGATCGTATATTCAAAGAAAAAGACAGAAACTATCATTTGTTCAGCCTTGGGATCGGAACCGCTGCAAGTATCGGGATATCGGCATTCATACTCTTCCCGCAGCTCATTCAGACACTTACGTCCTCACGGTTCAATAATGAGAGTGGGGGAGGCATTTTAGCAAAATATATAAGTATATTAAACACAATAGAGCCCGCCTATACTACAAGGTGGTTTGCGCTTCTGGGTCTTTCCTTTTCATCCGCCGTCATAGCAGTCGGACTCGTCCGGAACCGCAAGAACAGGAAACTGGTCTTTAATATATGCATGTCATGCTTCATAGTTGCGCTTGAGATCTTCCTGGAAAGCACCAACCTTATCTGGCATTTCGGCTCCTATGTCCAGTATCCGATCCGTAATGGATTTATGATATATGTTACGTTTGCCATGTGTGCGGGATATCTGCTGTCGGATGATGTATCTTCGGTATCAAAGACTTCTGACGGGACTGGTAGCGTGACTGTTTCAAGACCTGTCATCGGTGGTATGGTATTCATCTTATCTGCTGTTATATGTGTATTCGGTATATGCTATTATTCGAATCATCCCGGAATGGACGTTCGAAAGGTGTTTCACATGCAGGTTGTTGTTATGATCTTCACGTTTGCCGTATACCTTTTTCTTATACTATACAAAAAGGGAAGCTGTGCGCATTTCTCATCCATTCTGGTTGTTGCCGAGATCATACTGTACGGTTATGTTTTTATCGGACAGCCGACATTTGTGACAGGCTATACAGAAGGTTACGAACAGAACGGTGAATATATAAAGCTTTGCAATGAACTGGCGGAAGCCTTTGACCTTGCTCCCGAAAACATATACAGGATGAAGAATCCGGATGAGTCACTTAACGCAAATTACGGTCTTGTTATTAGAAGACCTGTTCTTTCCAATTGGACACATATGGTGTCTCCGGATCTTCAGAGAGCGGCGCAGACATGGGGGTATACTATCCAGTATACACGGCTTCTTGATGCGGGAGGAACGGTCTTTTCCGATGCTCTTATAGGAATCCGTCAGATCATTACGAGAATCCCAATGGATGAGAAACTCTATATCCTCAAGGACAAGGCGGATATAGAGGACGCGTCGGGTGGACGGGTAACATATTATCTGTATGAGCCCATGTATGTTCTTCCGTGGGTTAATACAGTAGGTACCGGGTCTGATACAGAATACAAAGATGAAAATACCGTTACAATACATAATAAAGCATTCGCTGTACTCGGAGGTGAGGGCGATATTGCGGAATATGTTGCTGAATATACGGCGTGCGCCGATAAAAAGATCGGTCTCGATTTAAGCGGTAAGAAAGCCTGTTATATGATGGGAGAATGCGTCGATCAGGAATACAGGAATACTACCATTAAGGTTAACGGACAAGACGTCCTGATCCCCAGTATAGGTGAATATGACAATACCCTATATCCTGCCTATTTTAACTGCAATGCGGTATATCTGGGGACTTTTGAGGATGAAACGGCGCAGATCGAGATATTATCCGATGTAAGCAACAAGGATGAGGAGTATACGATCAGGATAATGACTATAGATCTTGATAAACTTCGCGGACTGTGCGACAGTATCTCTTATGAGGAAGACATAAAGACCGATGGCAGCAGTATCATCATTAATAAATATATTCCCGATAAGGATACGGATATAGTGATACCGCTTGCATATGACGAGGGCTTTGAAGTGACAAACAACGGCACTAAGACCGGGCACTACAGATATGCGGGGTTGTTTACCGGCATCCCGGCGGTTACAGGGGATAATGAGATCATTATGACATTTGTGCCGCGTGGAATGAAGGCCGGCGCCATAGTATCCTTTATTTCTATCGTTATCGCGGTATTGTTTGTTAAAATGTCTGGGACGGTGCCGCTTATTGCGGATCGATTCTCGCAAACGGTCTTTGATGTCATATACTTGGCCATGATGTTTGTTATTTATATAATTCCTGTGATTTACGCGATGTTGGTTTTGGTTGGGAGGTTTATCAGATGAATAAACTTGCAATAGTGGTTCCGTGCTATAACGAAGAGGCGGTTCTTCGATCAACAATAGAATCACTGTCGCTCCTTTTGGACGAAATGATCCCGGAAAAGGATCTTTGTCCTGACAGCTATATACTATTTGTGGATGACGGAAGTACAGACAGAACATGGGATATTATATCCGAGAATAATAAGACAAACAAATATGTGAGGGGGATTAAACTTGCCGGGAATGTTGGGCATCAGAATGCTCTTATTGCCGGACTCATGGAGACAAAGAGTTCATGTGACATGGCAATTTCCATCGATGCGGATCTACAGGATGACGAACAGGCAATGAAGGAGATGATTGACTATTACAATAGAGGTTGTGATATTGTATATGGGGTCAGATCGTCAAGGGAAACTGACACATTTTTCAAAAGATTTACGGCGCAGACATTCTACAGATTCCAAAGAAAGCTTGGTATTGACAGTATTTATAATCATGCTGATTACAGACTTATGAGTAAAAAAGCGATTGAAGCTTTATCTGAATATAAAGAAAGGAATCTTTTTTTAAGAGGTCTGATTCCTTCAATGGGATTTAAATATGAGTGCGTGTATTACGAAAGAAAAAAGCGGATGGCCGGAGTCTCTAAGTATACTCCACGAAAGATGATAGGTTTTGCCCTTGACGGTATAACTTCTTTCTCTGTAAGACCAATGAGCATCATAGTCGCTTCTGGAATACTCATGATAATTGTAAGTATCATAGCTCTGGGTTATTCAATATTCAGGAAAGTAAGAGGCGAGGTAGTTCCCGGATGGACATCCTTGATGCTTTCGGTGTGGATAATAGGGGGCATTCTTACGATGTCGATCGGAGTTGTAGGGCAGTATGTGGCAAAGACATATATTGAAACGAAAGAACGACCAAGATATTTCGTTGATGAGAAGCTGACTGAGGCGGATGACGAGAAGGATTAAGAACCACTAGGCGGTAAAATCGCCTCTTGACAACCAGAGGGGCATCTTATATAATTTCAAATGTTCTGCAACGGAACAAAAGGGATCTTAGCTCAGCTGGGAGAGCATCTGCCTTACAAGCAGAGGGTCATAGGTTCGAGCCCTATAGGTCCCATATGGAGCGAGAAGGGGTCCGATTCACGAAGTGAATTGGGAAGAGTTCTTGCCCCACTGCGAGTGCCCTTCGCCGAAGGCGAATCTAATGCACGAGCGTCCTTGTTCGGAGTGTATCGACCTGATATAGAACCAGCATCTCTTCGCGATGTCGCCGTATCAGGATCCGGTACGGATCGTGACATATGGCGAGGTGGCTCAACTGGCTAGAGCGTCCGGTTCATACCCGGGAGGTTGAGAGTTCAAGTCTCTCCCTCGCTATTTGGTATTAATCCCAAAAATCATGTTTAATATATGATTTTTTGGGATTTTTTGATATTATTAAAAATAGTGATTTGTATAAAAAGGGAATGATCATATGGATATTAAGAGGAATATTCTATTAAATCCGGGTCCGTCAACGACGACTGACACGGTTAAGATGGCACAGGTAGTACCGGATATCTGTCCGAGAGAAAAAGAGTTTGCCGGTATTATGGCGCCTATGAGAGATGATCTGGTGCGTATAGTTCACGGCGATACAAAAGAGTATACGGCTGTTCTGTTTTGCGGATCCGGAACAATCTGTATAGACGTAGCACTTAATTCGCTTCTTGCGGAAGGGAAAAAGGCTCTCATCATTAATAACGGATCGTACTCGCAAAGGGCATGTGATGTGTGTAAATACTACAATATGCCGCTTGTAGAGATTAAGCAGCCTATAGATGACAAGCCGGATCTGTCCGTTATTGAAAAAGCGCTGAAAGAAAATAAGGATATAGGGTACGTGTATGTCACGTATCATGAGACCGGTACGGGACTGTTAAACCCTGTAAGAGAGATCGGGACACTTGCCCATAGATACGGAGCTTTTTTGATTACGGACACAACAAGCGCCTATGCCATGATCCCCATAAACGTATATGAAGATAACATCGATTTTTGCATGGCCTCAGCCCAAAAAGGTATCATGGGTATGACCGGCCTGTCATATATCATCGGAAAAAGAGACATAATTGAACAGTCAAAGAATTATCCGAAGAGGTCATATTACTGCAATCTCTACATGCAGTATGAGTATTTCGAGTCGACGGGAGAGATGCATTTTACCCCTCCGGTTCAGACCATCTACGCCGCAAAGCAGGCCCTTATCGAGTATTTTGAAGAGAGTGAGGAAGAAAAGTGGAAAAGGCATACGAGAGTAATGAATGCCATTCGTAAAGGGATAGATGATTTAGGGCTCCGTGAGGCTTTGAGAAGAGAAGTTCAGGCGGGACTTGTTGCTGCTGTTGAATATCCGGATGATCCGGGGTGGGATTTTGAGAAAATACACGACTACTGTTACGAAAGAGGCTTTACGATATATCCCGGAAAGATGCAAAACAAAGGAACATTCAGACTGTGTGCCCTCGGCGCGATAGATGAAGGAGACATTAAGGACTTCTGGAAGGTATTCGAAGAGGCATTAGGATTTGTGGGAGTCAGTGTTCCCGTAAAATATGACATGCAGCGGTAACACTGCAGATGGAGATTATCCCGTGAAGAAAGTATACACATGTTTTACAACCGATATAATTCATGAAGGGCATTTGAATATTCTCAGGGAAGCAGGAAAATACGGAAGAGTTACCGTAGGTGCACTTTCCGACAAGGCACTTATACGCTATAACAGATTTCCTACCGTATCGCTTGAGGACAGGATATCTCTGTACCGCACACTAGAAGGTGTTGATGATGTGGTAGTTCAGGATGATATGACATATGATGACATTGTCGATAGGATCAGACCTGACATAATTATCCATGGTGACAACTGGAAAACGGGACCGGAGAGGGCGCTTCGGGAGAATTGTTTAAAGGCACTTGAGAAAACGGGCGGGGAGTTGATTGAAGTCGGATATACATATAATGAGACCGTATCAAAAGCCGATCTTCTGCTTAAAGAGAAGCTTGCTATGCCCGAATACAGAAGAAAGCGGCTGCGCCGGCTTATCGAAATATGCCCGATTGTCAAGATAATGGAGGCTCACAGCGGTCTTACGGGGCTTATAACCGAAAAAACCGTTGTAGAAAAAAACGGCAGGCTAGACCAGTTTGACGGAATGTGGATATCATCGCTTTGTGACAGTACCGACAGAGGAAAGCCTGATATTGAACTTGTTGATATGACATCGCGTATGCGTACGGTTAACGATATAATGGAGGTAACAACCAAACCGATAATACTTGATGGTGATACGGGCGGTCTTACCGAACATTTTGTTTATAATGTCAGGACACTTGAGAGAATGGGTGTCTCTGCGGTAATTATAGAGGATAAATGTGGACTCAAGAAGAATTCGCTTTTTGGAACCGAAGTCGAGCAGACTCAGGACTCCATAGAGAACTTCTCGGCAAAGATTGCAGCCGGTAAACGGGCACAGTTGACGGAAGATTTTATGATAATAGCGCGTATAGAATCTCTTATTCTTGAACGAGGTATGGAGGACGCCTTAAAACGTGCGTATGCGTTCCGTGATGCGGGAGCAGACGGGATCATGATACACAGCCGAAAAAAAGATCCCGCTGAGATATTTGAATTCTGTGACAGTTTCAGAAACGGGGATAAAGATACGCCGTTAGTTGTTGTACCTACATCGTTTAATCAGGTTACAGAAGAAGAGTTATCTGCGCACGGAATTAACATCGTGATATATGCCAATCAACTCATGCGTGCTGCATTTCCCGTAATGGTTCAGACTGCCGAGGAAATACTGAAAAATCACAGAGCATATGAGGTTGACTCGCAACTGATGCCATTTAAGGATATTATTACTTTGATAGATGAACTGTAAATATCTGTACATACCGAGAGGTGGTTATGAATGGTGAAATTGCGGTTTTAATGGCGGCAGGACTCGGGACGAGAATGAGACCACTTACAATCAATACTCCGAAGCCACTCATTAAGGTTTGCGGCACTCCGATGATCGAAACGATCATTGAGGGTCTAAAGTTCCGTAATGTTGAAGAAATATATGTCATTACAGGATATTTGGGAGGCCGCTTTTCCTACCTTGAGCAAAAGTATCCTGGTCTGTATATAGTTTATAACAGGGAGTTTGAGACTGTAAATAATATCTCTTCCATCAAGGTTGTTACCGACATTATCAGGGGACGGGACACTTTTATATGTGAAGCCGACCTGTATATTTCTAATCCGGAGATATTTAAGAAGAATATTGATTCATCCTGCTATTTCGCAAAATTTGTCGAGGGTCATTCTGATGACTGGGTTTTTGATCTTGACAGTAACGGAAGGATAACCCGGGTTGGAAAGGTCGGAGATGACTGCTATAATATGTGTGGTCTTGCATATTTTATGCAAAAAGATTCGGCAATCCTTGCCGATGCGATAGATGATATGTATAAAACGGGCGGATATGAAGAGATGTTCTGGGATGATGTCGTTAACAACAATCTGGACAAACTGAGCCTTTCGGTACATCCCATTGATAATGAGTCAGTAACAGAGATTGATTCCGTAGAGGAACTGTGCGCTGTTGATCCTTCATATTTAAATGAGATTATGTAATAGTATTTCGACTAATTGCGTGGTGAATAGATGAGTCAGGTATTATTGTACATAGATCCCGGAACGGGAAGCATGCTTTTTACTATAATAATCGGTGCTGTATCTGCCGGTTTCTTTGTATTACAGAAATTTAAATTGAAACTGAAGTTCCTGCTATCCGGTGGAAAAGCGGTATCAGCTGACGGGGACAAGATTCCATATGTTATATTTTCGGACAGTAAGAGGTACTGGAATGTTTTCAAGCCTGTGTGCGACGAGTTTGAAAAAAGAGGTATTGATATTCAATATTGGACCATGTCGGAGGATGATCCAGCCCTTTTGGAGAAGTACGATCACGTTAAAACATTGTTTATCGGTGAAGGAAATAAAGCATTTTCAAAGCTGAACATCATGAATGCGGGCGTAGTTCTTGCTACTACACCCGGGCTGGATGTGCTTCAGTGGAAGAGATCGAAAACCGCTGATCGGTATGTTCATATACTTCACCAGCCGGGTGATACGACATTTTACAGAATGTTCGGGCTGGATCATTATGATGCGGTATTGATATCCGGAGAGTATGAGGAGAAGCAACTTCGCGAAATAGAAGAATTAAGAGGCATTCCGAGGCGTGATACGTGCCTTACGGGAATAACATATCTTGATACAATGAAGGCCAGATATGATGCGCAAAAAAGGGATATGAAAGATCCCGGGGAAGATACCGGAACCAAGACAGTCCTGCTTGCGCCAACATGGGGTGAGACCGCTATTTTATCGCGCTTTGGTGAACGGATCATTTCCGCGCTTATCAATACGGGATACAACATCATTATACGCCCGCATCCCCAGTCTTTTGAGTCGGAAAAAGACCTGATGAACGGTCTTATGTCAAAGTTTCCGGAAAGTGAGAGAATGCACTGGAATCGTGATAATGACAACTTCGATGTCCTAAGCAGATCGGATATCATGATCACTGATTTTTCCGGTGTTATGTTCGATTATGCGCTTATATTTGACAGACCATTTATTTACGCTGCAATTGAATTTGACAAGTCGCCTTATGACGCGGCGTGGCTTAAAGAAGATATGTGGACTCTTAAGATCCTGCCATATATAGGAATTCCGCTCAAGGAAGAGGATTTTGATAACATCAAAGAAGTGATTGACAAAACTGTTAATGATGAATCCCTTGCAAAGGGGCGTGATAAGGCACGTAAGGAGACATGGGCGAATCAGGGAGAGGCGGCCAGTCGTACGGTGGATTACCTTATACAAACATCTGAGAGGATTTCAGCAGAGACTATTTCGGATATGTCGAAGAGTGATCGGCTTCTCTCACAAGTTCCCAGTTATCAGGATTAAAAATATCGTCGTGCACCGAATACCAGGGTATATCTTCTCTGTCAAAAACAGTATCGGTATCAGCGTTAACTTCATATTTGTCGCCGATCACAACGATTGGAGCTTCATATTTCCTGTCATTGTTTACAGCATTGCCCGTGAACGGGTTGATGGGATTATCTATTATTCCTGACATTGCTATGGAAGGAACGTCTGCATTGGTCATGAATGAGTCGTCTGTAACAAATCCTTCGCCTGTTGCCCCAAAATCCTTAACAAGAAGAACCGGATTCACACTTTCGGCATCAAGCCCAATTTGCGGAATCTCAAGGTATGAGAACTGATCCAGATTGAAGCCGTGGTCGGCTGCTATGATTATTCGTGTATTGTCATATACCCCCAGCCTTTTCAGATGATCCATCCATTTGCCTATAGCTATAAAAGTCGCCATATTTGAATCGTAATGACTTTCCTGATCTCTTCTGGCAAGAGCCATCTGCCTTCCGTCGGGAAGAGTACGATCTTCCATTTCAAACAGGCGCACAGATGCCTCAGGTTCATAATCCGGCGGATTTAGCAGCGTGTTTTCGTGGGGAGCATCGTTGAGCATCATGATTAGTTCTCCGTGACTGTCACCGGTAACTTCGGTGAGTTCGGGCATAAGACGGAGAAAAACCATGCTCGTGATAAAGTGCTCACGGATGTTGTTGGGTGTCATAGACAAGTAATCTCCGTTGTCGTATAGTCCTTCTTGAGCCACGAGAGGAAGAGAACGGAATAGACTGTAGAAGAAGAAATTACGCTTCTGCTGTTCAAGCGAGAGGCAGGCTTTCTCCTTCTCTGTCATGTAGTTTGCATATTCGCCGTTTATAACATGATAGGTATCACAGTTTTCCATATCATCAAATATGACCTGACCGGTCACAAATCCTTCCAAATTGGCAGCCGGCAGATTGCAAAGAGTGCTGTGGTATCCTGCGTTTCCAAACAAAGTTGGCATCAGCTTCAGCGCTTCGTTCTGTTTATCCTTGTACAGTACATCGCTTCTTTTGTTTGATTCCGCAACCATATATTCATATCCGCCGAACAGTCCGCCCGAGGCATTTATTGTCTCGGTTCCTGTCGATACCGTATTCGGATAGTATGTAAATCCCGAAAAAGCACGCTTTAAGTCCGGGCGCTCGTCAACCATGTAAGGGATATATGCTCCGATCGACCGGTCGAGCATCATAACGACAACGTTTTTCTCTGTTGCAGATAACTTCAGTATTTTGTCATTAATATCGGCAAGTTTAACACTTGTGTCATTCTCGTCTGTATAAAGGTACGAAGATCGGACGGTTTTTTCTACCGAGACGAAATTGTAGATGGAAAAAATGCTCTCGCCAAGTATGAGAATAGTCAGTATATTAGTCATAATTCTGACATTTTTCCCGGACAGGATGATCAGTATAAGAGCAGACAGTATCCAGAACATAAGATTGAGGATTTCGCTGTAAAAATCATATTCCGGAGAATTATCGTACATAAGAGTATAGGAGATGATGCCGAAGTTCCCTGAAAAAAGCATATGATTGACAATTGCAAGGAGCGAGAAGCAGAAGATTATACGGCTCCATATCTTTCGAAAAACAGCGTTTCCCAAAAAGAAAATAACCGATCCCCATAGCAGAAAAGTACCTGCGGCAAGACCGAATGACAGGAGAGCATATCTGGAGGGGTCAGTATATTTTAGTGTTTCCGCAAAATCCATCGGAGATGAAGATATCACGGAAAGAGGTATTGACAGTCCGGTAAAGACCGCAAGAAGGACGGAAGAAAGTGCCCATATCCGCACGGTATTCCGCGTATCCTCGTATTTTTTCATTTTTAGCGGTCGATCTTCGCTATTTTTGGCGTGTGATTCTTTGTTATGCGAAATAACATCCATCACGATGTTTTTACACAGTGAAAAGATGTTATTGAGAGTCCAATAGAAAACAAGACCGGAAGGTGATTTGTACAAAAGCGCGAGAAATACCAAAGCAAAAACCGTTGTCTGAACTTTTTCTTTGATTGTACCCTTTCTGGTATAGATTGCCGCAGACGTGAGATTTATCGCAGTCATAAGTATAGGAAGCAGATTGATATGAATGCTTCCCAAAGGGATCAGAGCATCGGGCTGACCGAGGTCTTTTATCATCATAAATGGCGTTCCCTGAAGCAGAGTGAGATTAGAGAGAAAATCATATGCCGCAACAAAGAACGGTACCTGAAGTAATAGAGAAAGCGAACTTTTCAGAACGTAATAAGGCTGATAGTCATTTTGCCTGTAATACTCGGACAGAATCATGAATCTCTCGTCGCTTTTGAACGTCTTGCGTATGTGCTTTACCCAGTACTCCATGTCCTTCTGTTTTTTACGCTCTGCATCCTGAAGAGCGTCGGACTTAAGATACATGGGGAGAACGAGAATATTCATGACAATGCTTACCGCAAGGATTGATATCCCGGGATTGGCACATATTTTGTAAATGGTACGGAATATAATCTCAAAGAGCAGCCATATCGGTTTGATTGTTAGATAAAACAGAAATTCACCCATGTCGTTTATTATATATTATTTATCAGCGTTTTCAATACTTTACCGTACAAAATAGGCGATGGTAAATAGCGTACTCTTATGATAAAATAAATAGTCATGAAAGCGGAAAAATTATTTGAGATCATAGGGTCACAGTTTTATACAGGGGTGCCGGACAGCCAGCTTAAGGCACTGTGTAATTTTCTTATGTCAAAATACGGTATAGATAAGGAACACCATGTAATAGCGGCAAATGAAGGAAACTGCCTTGCGTTGGCAGCGGGCTACCATCTGGCCACTTCTCGGATTCCGGTTGTATATATGCAAAACAGCGGAGAGGGGAATATAATCAATCCGCTTGCTTCATTGGTAAATGATAGAGTTTATGCAATTCCGGTTGTGTTTATTATCGGGTGGAGAGGGGAACCGGGAATTCATGATGAGCCCCAACACATCTTCCAGGGTATTGTTACCGAAAAACTGATGAATGACATGGATGTTTCCACTTTTGTTATCGGGAGGGAAACTACCGATGAAGAAGTATCGGAGGCGATGAGTGATTTTAAAGAGTTACTTGATGCCGGGAAACAGGTTGCATTCATTATCCGGAAAGGAGCCCTTGAGTATGATGGCAAGGTTAAGTACGGTAATGAGTATTCGTTAAACAGAGAAGAGGTAATTAGACATATAGCAAAGGTTACGGGAGATGATCCGGTTATATCCACGACAGGCAAGATAAGCCGGGAGCTGTTTGAAATACGTACTGCTGCAGGACAGGGTCATGGGACTGATTTTCTGACAGTCGGTTCCATGGGACATTGCTCGTCGATAGCCCTCGGAGTTGCGACAGGCAAACCTGAAAAAAAGGTCTGGTGCATTGACGGAGACGGTGCGATGCTGATGCACATGGGAGCAATGGCTGTTATCGGCTCAGTCTGTCCTAAAAATATGATACATATCGTGATCAACAACGGAGCCCATGAGACGGTAGGCGGAATGCCGACGGTGGCTTCTTCGGTGGACGTAGTCGGAATAGCAAAGGCATGCGGGTATCCGAATGCCGTAAGTGTATCAGATTATGACGAACTTGACAGGGAACTGGGTCTTGCTCAAAACAGGAATGGATTAACTTTAATAGAGGTCAAATGTCAGATAGGGGCACGTGATGACCTGGGACGTCCGACAACAACTGCTTTGGAAAATAAGATCGGATTCATGGAGCATCTTAATGGGTAAGATCGTTAATTATTTTGAAAAGTATAATTATTTATTTTTTGCGGCGTTAGCCGTCCTGTTTGTTCATTCGAGATATAAATATCTGGGTGAGATATGCTATTACATGCATATAGATGAACTTAAGGCGGCCTATGAGTCGTATTGTCTGGCGCATTTCGGAACAGGAGTTTCAATGAGCGGAGTTAATCTGCCGATTATTCTGAACGCTTTGTTAATGAAACTAAAGGGTGGACTGTTTTCGCTCAAACTGTTAAGACTACTGTCGGTAGCCGGAGGTCTTTTCGGTATGTTTTTTTCATATCTGGTTGTAATACAGCTGACCGCAAAAAAGAAATATGCTTTTCTGGAGGCTCTGCTTGTAACCGTACTCCCTGTATTTTTCATTGCACAGAGGACGGGAGTAGGTGACTGGTATTCTTTGTATGTGATTCCTGCAGCCTTCTTTTTTCTACTGAGGGGGGGTGCTATAAGGAGTATCCGGACATTTGCTGTATCCGGAGTATTGTTTGCACTCATTCTGTTTACAGGAGAAACATCCGTCTTACCCACTCTTGTGTTTTTGATAATTGCAGCTGTTTACCTTGTGCTGGTTCGGAGGACAAGTACCGGAGAAGTGGCAGCGCTTGTAGTTCCCCCAATAATAGGAGCAGGAGTAATTGCTTTTACGGGAGGGTTTACCTTTCAGTCCGGATTAGCAAATATCTGGCATAACATAATAAATATACGGGCACTGTTGTGGGATGATACGCATCCGTTCAATGTATCTTCCGCATTCGGAACGATATATGTGTTTTCCGTACCGGTAATAGTTGTCGGAGTAGTTGTATCACTCGGAAGAGTAATAGGATCAATAAAAAACAGGGAATATGATCATAGCATCATTTTGTGGCTATTTATCATTGCTGTGCTGATTTGCGATCTGATGACGCCTAATGCTGATATCAAAGCTACAGCGCCTCTGTTTTTTGCGATAAGTCTTCTGATCACCGAGGGACTGATATATATAGTTCAAAATCTGAAAGGCACATACATTATTGTGCTGGCAGTTTATTTTATAAGTTTTTGGGCATTTACCCATTACTATTATGAAAACTTCAATTCGGAAGTTAATAACAGTGTGGATCATGAGCAGGGAGTGGTAGTTGACAAGAGTATAGGGGAAGCGATCAAGTCAACTATGAAGACTTTGCCTGATTCGGATATATCGGTCATTTCCGATGATTTTGAACACAGGAATCTTATGATAGCACTGTTTGCAGGTGCCTCACCTGCCGAGTACGAAGCTTTCAAAGATGAAGAAAGTTTTACGTTCGGCAAGGTTTCGGTTAATATCGGTGAGGATGCTGATATGAGCCCAAACACCGTATATATTATTAATCAGGCGGAGCATCAGGATATAATAGATAACCTAACCGCAATGGGTTATGGAAATCTGTATCTTAAAGAGTATACGGTATGTTATATGCAATGAAGGACGGGTAAACTCTATGGGACTGATAAGCAGGATAAAAAATGAAGTGGCGGTGGTCAGGGACCGGGATCCCGCGATACACTCTTCGATGGAAGTATTTCTGTATCCGTCGTTCCGTGTGATGCTGCGGTACAGAACCGCCCACAAACTGTATCTGAAGAAGCATTATTTTCTTGCCAGGTGGATATCGCAGCGTGCTGCGCGCAAGACAGGCATAGAGATCCATCCGGGGGCTAAGATTGGCGAGGGGTTCTTTATCGATCACGGAACCGGTGTTGTTATCGGAGAAACTGCGGAGATAGGGAACAATGTTACGCTCTATCAGGGAGTAACGCTCGGAGGTACGGGTAAGGAGTCCGGGAAGAGACATCCGACAGTATGCGATAATGTTATGATATCGGCCGGCGCAAAGGTACTGGGTTCGTTTACGATAGGAGAAGGTTCCAAGATAGGCGCCGGGTCGGTCGTACTGGAAGAGGTGCCGCCGCACTCGACTGTAGTGGGTGTACCGGGTCATGTAGTCGACAGAAAAGATTCCGCCATGCCGCGGGAGACGCTTGACCAGACCGATCTTCCGGATCCGGTACAGGAAGATATAATGACACTGAAAAAGGAGAACTCGGAACTCATAACAAGGCTGCTTAACCTTGAAGACGAGGTAAAAAGACTTCAAAAAGAGGGGTAACCGTATGTTTGATGCAGCGAAGACAAAAGATGAATGTGTAAAGTGGATACGTGATTTTTTCGAGGAAAACGGGAAGGGGTGCAACGCCGTTCTCGGCATCTCCGGAGGCAAGGATTCTTCGGTATCGGCGGCGCTTTGTGTCGAGGCGCTTGGACGCGACCGGGTTATAGGAGTCCTTATGCCGAACGGAGATCAGGCTGATATCGACATGGCACATCTTCTGTGTGATCATCTCGGGATCAGAAACTACACGGTAAATATAAGAGATGCGGTTGACGGTCTGAAAAATGCCGTTCCGTTTGATCTGTCGGAGCAAAGCACGATCAACCTCCCCCCGAGAATAAGAATGGCTGTTGTATATGCGGTTTCTCAAACCATGAACGGAAGAGTTGTAAACACATGCAATCTTTCAGAGGACTGGGTAGGATATGCGACAAGATACGGCGACGCGGCCGGCGATTTCAGTCCGCTTTCTCAGCTTACCGTTCAGGAAGTCAAGGCTATAGGGCACAATCTCGGGCTTCCGGAAGCGCTTGTCGAGAAAGTTCCGATCGACGGTCTGTGCGGCAAGACAGATGAGGACAATCTCGGATTTACATATGATGTACTGGATCGTTACATTCGAACCGGTGAAATTGATGATACTGAAACAAAGGAGATCATAGACAGGAAGCATCGTGCGAATATATTCAAGCTGAAACCGATGCCGCATTTTGATTCGGGAATTGCAATTAAAGCAGACATTTGAGATTGACAGAACATACGTTCGATGATGCTATAATTGTGTCAATGTCGGTGAAGAGATTTAATGGAAAAATATGAGGAATACATATGCGTGTAGGGATAGGATATGACGTGCACCGGCTTGGTGCAGGCCGGAAGCTGATGATCGGGGGAGTGGAGATACCGTATGAGCTTGGACTTATCGGGCACTCGGATGCCGATGTCCTGCTTCATGCGATAATGGATGCTCTGCTCGGGGCGGCGGCCCTGGGGGATATAGGGAAGCATTTTCCGGATACCGATGAGAGATACAAGGATATATCGTCGCTTAAGCTGCTGGGGTTCGTTGCGGATCTGATAGCGGATAACGGGTTCATCATCGAGAATATTGATGCCACGATAATAGCGCAGAAGCCGAAGATGAGACCGTACATCGATGAGATGAGGTTTCGCATTTCCGAGACACTCGGAATAGAGGTTACCCAGATTAATGTCAAGGCGACCACGGAGGAAGGACTCGGATTTACCGGAAACGGTGAAGGAATAAGCTCGCAGGCAGTCTGTATGTTGTCTGCTGCGGCAGATCTTCGTGATGAAAGCATTGCAGTTGCAACTGCTGTGAACGGTAATGTTATACGCCCGTGCGGAACATGCAGCGGATGTATCGCAGCAGATCCGCCCAATACCGGCATATACGGCAAAGAGATAGCCGGCGGGAAAGATAAAAAGAGCAAAAAAGACAAGAAGTCCCGAAAAAAGAAGAAATAGCAAAGAAACAGACAGGAGAGTATTCCTATGAAGATATACAATTCACTGACCAAGAAGGTAGAGGAGTTCGTGCCGAACGAGCCCGGCAGGGTCAATATGTACACATGCGGGCCTACGGTATATCACTACGCCCATATCGGCAATCTTCGAAGCTATATAATGGAGGATGTCCTTGAAAAGCTGTTGAGATACAGCGGTTACGATGTCAAGCGCGTCATGAACATAACAGATGTGGGGCATCTGTCATCCGATGCAGATACCGGAGAGGACAAGATGCTGAAGGGTGCAAAGCGTGAGCACAAGACTGTCATGGAGATCGCGAAGTTCTACACTGACGCTTTCTTTGCGGATTGTGCAAAGCTTAATATCAAGACTCCCGATGTCGTGGAACCCGCGACCAACTGTATTTCCGAATTCATTCACATGATCGAAGTCCTGCTTGATAAGGGCTATGCCTACAAGGCAGGGGATAATGTGTATTTTGATACATCGAAGCTTGATAATTATTACGTTTTCGGCAATCAGAACGAGGATGAGCTTGTAATAGGCGCAAGAGAAGATGTTACCGAGGATACGAACAAACGCAACAAGAATGATTTTGTCCTGTGGTTTACCAAATCGAAGTTCGAGGATCAGGCGCTCAAGTGGGACAGTCCCTGGGGCACAGGTTATCCGGGATGGCACATTGAATGTTCGTGCATCAGCATGAAGCATCTGGGCGAATACATGGATATCCACTGCGGCGGCGTGGACAATATGTTTCCGCACCATACGAACGAGATCGCGCAGTCGGAGTCATATCTGGGACATAAATGGTGCAATTACTGGTTCCATGTGCACCATCTCAATGATGAGACGGGCAAGATGAGCAAGTCAAAAGGTGAATTTCTGACTGTATCGCTCCTGGAAGAAAAAGGCTATGACCCGCTTGTATACCGCCTGTTCACACTGCAGAGCCATTATCGCAAACCGCTTGTGTTTACATATGATGCGCTTGACCAGACAGCGAAGACATACAAGAAGCTAAGAAACAGGATATCTTCGCTTGATGCCGGAGGAAATGTTGATGAAAGCGCTGTCAGGGAGTGGCATGACAAGTTTGCGGAGGCTGTCGGAAATGATGTGAACACGGCAATGGGACTGACTCTTGTGTATGATGTGCTGAAATCCGATCAAAACGGAGCGACCAAGAGAGCCGTTATAGATGATTACGACCGCGTTCTGGGGCTTGATCTGACAAAGGGCAGTGCAGGTGCACAGGAGTTTAATGCAAACGCCGACGGTATTGACGATCCAGAGCTTATCGCACATATAGAGGAAAAGATAGCAGAGCGTGCTGCCGCCAAGAAGGAGAAGAACTTTGAACTGGCTGACGAGATTCGTTCGCAGCTGCTTTCCGAGGGGATAGTGCTTGAAGATACGCGGCAGGGAGTCATATTCAGACGTTCCAATTAATGCTTTTACTGTATAAATGACGGCGGATTATAATGATACAGGATATTAAAGAGATATTTTCCATCACGGGTGATGCCCCCGGGCAGTATTCGCCGCTGTCGCTTGCGTTTATCGGAGACAGCATATACGGTGCGATTGCCAAGACTGTAGTGGTACTTCGCGGGAACTGTCCGGCAAATACACTCGATCACAAAGCGGTCAAGTATATCAAGGCCGTCAGTCAGGCGAAGGCAGCTGATCATCTGATAGAGACAAATGCTCTTACGGACGAGGAGATGGCAATATATAAGCGCGGCAGGAACGCAAAATCACCCACTTCGGCAAAGAATGCCCCGGTCGGGGATTACAGGAAGGCCACGGGACTTGAGGCGCTTATCGGATACCTGTATTTAAAAGGCGATATGGAGCGTGTGCTTGAGCTTACAAAGGCCGCGGTTGATTACCTTGATTCGTAACCGCCGGTGCCGGGTGATGTTTCGCATTGGGGAGATCACGGAATAATAAATGGGATACGAAGAATATACAATAGAAGGCCGGAATGCTGTCATAGAAGCCTTAAGAGCCGGCAGACCGGTAGACAGACTGTATATACTTGACGGATGTAATGACGGCCCCGTATCGACGATTAAGCGCGAGGCCAGAAAGCGGGATGTTCAGGTTAAGTTTGTTGGCAGGGACAGGCTCGATGGCATGAGCACGACCGGACATCATCAGGGAGTGATAGCAAAATGCGCGGCGTATGAATATGCCGAGGTTTCGGATATACTAAAGAAGGCCGAAGATGCAGGCGAGGAACCGTTTGTCATCATTCTTGACAACATAGAGGATCCGCATAATCTCGGTGCGATAATAAGAACGGCTGATATTGCCGGCGCACACGGCGTTATAATACCGAGGAACCGTGCCGTCGGACTTACTGCAACGGTCGCCAGGACAAGCGCGGGAGCGCTTAACTATGTTCCGGTCGCAAAGGTCACTAACATAGCGAGGACGATAGACGATCTGAAGAAGAAGGGGATATGGATCGCCTGCGCCGATATGGATGGGCAGATAATGTATGATCAGGATCTTACGGGGCCCATAGCGCTTGTTATCGGCAGCGAGGGAGACGGGGTAGGCCGTCTTGTCCGAGAAAAATGCGACATGATCTGCTCTGTTCCCATGAAAGGTAATATAGATTCGCTTAATGCTTCTGTCGCAGCCGGCGTGTTGATGTATGAAGTGGTAAGGCAAAGGCAGATGGGAGGGAATCGTGACATCTGATCTGGAGCTTATTCTTGCCCTTCGCGACGGCGACCAAAAGGCAATGGAACAGATCATAGAGAGATATAAAGCGCTTGTCCGCAAAAAAGCGGGGAGTATGTTCATACTCGGAGCCGATAAGGAAGATCTGATCCAGGAAGGCATGATAGGACTGTTCAAGGCAGTTCGCGACTATGATCCGGGAAGGGATGCGAGCTTTTCTACTTTTGCGGATCTGTGCGTATCCCGGCAGATGTACAATGCGGTAGAGGCCGGGAACCGCAAGAAGCATGCTCCTTTGAATTCATATATATCGATATATGAGGATGAGACGGGCGAAGAAGGCGCGGATGAGGGTGTAAAGATCCCTGAGATGCTCCTTGCCGCGGCAGGCAAGAGCCCGGAGGAAATGCTCATAGACAGGGAGACTGCCGATAATCTTGAACGGGAGATATACGACGGATTAAGTGATTTTGAACAGAAGGTTCTGAACCTGAAGCTGACCGGGCTGTCGTATACCGATATAGCAAAAATACTCGGACGGGATGAAAAATCAACGGATAACGCACTTTCGAGGATCAAGGTCAAGGTCAGGAAGATACTCAGCCGGTAAGTGCACAGGGAGCGGATAGTGTTAGTAACATTAGGCAATTGGTTGTATATTTATATAACATCATATCTGATAGGATATTATCTGCTTCCGAGGATCGCAAAGCAAATAGACAGGGATTCGGAACCCGAATTCAACTGGTGCGATAATGTCATAGCGGGGATAGTTACCGCAACTGTCTATGCGGGACTGTTCAGCCTAATAGGTGGCGTCGGTCTTGCTGCAAATATCATAATGACAGCCTTCTGCGTCCTCATCGCAGTTTTGTGCCGTAAAGATCTGATAAGCCGGTTTCGTGCGGTACTTCCGGGAGCCTCCGGGAGAATACGCAAAAAAGGCAGTTACTTCATTGCCGCTACCGGTATTGCACTATTCGTACTGGCTCTCATGTTTACGGCTGAAAGCTCGTTTCACTATGATACCGGGCTGTATCATGCCCAGGCGATCCATTGGATAGAAGATTACGGAGTAATAAAAGGTCTCGGACATATCCATGTGAGGCTGGCTTATAACAGCGCCTATTTTCCCCTGTGCGCCCTGTACAGTATGCGCTTTGTTACAGGAGGTCAGTCGCTTCACAGCGTCAGCGGATTCATATTTGCGACCATTTGCCTATACAGCATATATGGCTGGATCAGGGCTCTTGATGCGCGGGGATCATCATGCCGGGCGTCGCACTCCCATATAGTAAGTACATGCGTAAGGTTTGCCGCTCCCGTTTATTTTGCGGTGTGTATTCTTGAGATAACGTCACCGGAATCGGATTATATAACGGTCAATCTGATCATATGGATACTGCTGCGGCTTGTCGAGGTATATGAAGACGAGACAGACGGGAACAAACTATCGGGTTATTGTCTCCTTGCCGTATGTTCGTTCGCACTTGTAGGCTACAAACTGTCTGCCGCGGTCATAGCAGTGATAACAATCTGGCCGCTTGTGCTGCTTATCAAAAAGAAAAACGTAAAAGGCATAGTGATCTGCGCAGTGCTTGTAATTGCGGTCATTGTACCGTACCTGATCAGAAACGTTATCATTTGCGGATGGCTGGTATATCCGGTCGACAGTATAGATCTGTTTAATGTCCCGTGGAAGTTTACCAGGGATGTTCTGACAAGGGATGCCGGAGAAATAGGTTCGTGGGCAAAATCAATGAATGTGAACGGAAGCGGAGGCGACTCCCTGTTTGGCTGGATACCGGCATGGTGGCATGATCAGTTTCTTGCGACGAGAATGTTTATCTTATCAATGCTCATAAGCCTTCCGGCAATGGTAATCTCCTTTTTTGACGGAAAAAAGTGGTTTTTAAAGTTCCTGATGGCGGTCATAACGATCTGCCTTGTGTTCTATCTGTTCAAAGCGCCGCTCATCAGATACTGTTACGGACCTGTTCTGGTGCTGCCTCTCATGGTAACGGGATATATACTCGACCGCGCGCTGTCTGTGCTGAAAGCCGCGTCGGAAAACGGGAGGAGACCGATCGGGATCGTCCTTATGGTATTATCTGCTGCATGCGTTATTCTTATCAGCATTCCTTCCCTGTACAGCATGAAGGAACTGATCAAATATGATTACCAGGAGGCTGAGGGAAGATTTTCCCACAAGGATTATTTAATAAAACAAATTGATTATCCGGCAGCCGACGTCCGGGAGCTTGACTGGTACGGGTATAAAGTTTACCTTCCGAACGAGGGGGATCAGTGTTGGTATTATGCTTTTCCCTCTTCGCCTTATCATGAGTGCTTCGAGGGCAACAGACCTTCTCCGGAAGGATTAAGTAAAGGGGTTGAGAAAATAAGTGAGTAAATCCGGTTTATCCGCGGGTTCTGCCCGGGATTATGAGAAAATCATAAGATTATGTGCGCTGGCGCTTTTGGCAGCACAGTTTCTGTATATTGTTTTCCTGAATCTGTTCAAATGCCATGCGTGGCTTGATCATGATGCATCCATGCTATACCGGCATACAATGTATATGTGGGAGCAGAAGAAGTACGTCCTGCCGTTTTATCAGGAAGAGACTTTCCTGCATATTGACACGTCGTGTCTGCTTGCCATGCCATTGTATGGTCTGACTCATGATATCTTTCTGGCATACGGTATATCGAATGTTGTGTTCCTGACTCTGACCCTCTGGGTAATGTATGACCTTCTGCGCAAGCTCTGCGTGAAGGAGGCATACAGGTATGTTGCGATGCTTATATATCTGATCCCGTTCAGGGTCGGACTGGTGCAGTATACGAATATGCTGTTTTATGAGTGCAGCTTCTATAATGTCTGCATACTTGTCACACTGCTTGCCATAGATCTCTTCCTGTATCCGGATGATACGGACGGAAGAGCCGGGCGCGGCAAATATATCGCACTTATGGTATTGTACGCCTTCTTTACGATGCTTACGGCCTTTTCAAGAGGTACATACGTACTCCTTGTCTCGCTGATACCGATAATACTCTGCTACGGGCTTGAGGTAGTGCTGTCTGAAGAGGGACTGGGGCATATAAAACGCTCCAAACTGGTCGTAACAGCCGTCACTGTTGTATCCTATGCCATTGGTCTTCTTGTATCCCATATCACGGGATATGCGCCTAAGGTTACCGGGTATTCTCTTGTCCTGCCGCGCGATATGTTTGATAATTTTACCGCGGTGTTCTGGGGACATCTGAGTATCTTTGCGGATCGGGCGGAGCCGGAGGTAATGAGTCCGGAGGGTATCCGGATGCTGATCATAATAGCATTTGCCTTTGCGGTGATCGCGCTCCTTATTTTCAACCTGAAGCATGTGTTCAGGGAAGAGGAGAATTCCAATGCCCTTCGATATCTGACCATTATCTACGTATGGAATATTTTCGTCCTTGGCCTTACGGACAATTCAAGCGGAGACTGGGCATATCAGGAAAGGTATCTGTTTACCGGATATGTTCCTCTTATCCTGTCCGTACCTGTGGCAATGGACTATTTTGACAAGGTAAGCCGGAAGCTCCTCTCGAAGACGCTGCTTATCTTAACTGCAGCGCTTGTACTCGTTACAGCCGCAATATCCGATCATGGTGTGATACGAAGCTTCCGGGCAAATGCGGAAGTACTTCAGGGAATACATGAGGTGCTGGACTATGCCAAAGCAAACGGGGTGGATACGGTATTTTTCTTAAATGACGATAATGCCGGGCTGCTGTCACTGAGCCTGGAGCCGTCGCTGCGTGTCGTATCGATCGAGACTCATGATGACGGGACATATGCGTTTCGCTCAAGAGAGAACTATATGTGTGCGCATGACAGGGCGTATTACGGCGATGAAAATATACTGGCTGTTACATGGAACCAGCAGCCGGAGAATGTCTTAAGCGAATACCAGCTCAGTTCCTATCAGTATGTCGGGGATGTTAAGGATTATCACCTTTATCATGCGGGATCCAATAAATTTGATGACAGATCCGGCTTCCCGCTTAATGATAACGTTATGGACGAAAGCATAGATTACTGCTATACCGAAGGCTACCGGTATCTTGGTGATATAGATCTGTACGGCTATCTGGAAACAACCGGAGTGGATAATTATGTTCTGTTAAGCCCTCTGCTGGACGCTCCGTATGCCGGGTGCAGTGTTACACTTGATTACGAGAGCGGACATAAGACCGGAGAAGAGGACAGTGCTGCCGGCAACGACAACGACGTGATCGGAAGCCTGATGCTTCTTGATGAAAACTCGGGGCAGGTTGACAAGACCGATATCATCAGGGGAGCGGGATCGGCAACACTGAATGTTTTGCGCACCGAGCCGTGCTATATCGCGGTCTGGCTCAATTCTGACGAGCCCGTGACGATCCATGAGATCGATTATAAAGTTGTGAATTGACTTTTATATATACGCTATGATAAAATTTCTTCGGTTTAGCTGACGTGGCACAGTAGGTAGCGCACCGCATTGGTAGTGCGGAGGTCTCGGGTCCGATTCCCGACGTCAGCATATGCAGATAGGAGGGCCCCACGAAGTGGGAGGAGCCTGTCTGCACCGCGAGCCGTCATTCGACGAAGTCGAATCCAAATCGGCGAGCGTCCTTAGGCGGAGCGCCTTATATATTCTTCTATGATCGCAATGCGGTCATTTTTTTTACCATGCATAAGCTTATCGGCACTAAACAATTCTATAAAAGCCTGTTTACGCTCACGCTTCCGATCATGCTGCAGAATGCGATATCAAGCATTGTCAACATGCTTGATAACCTTATGGTCGGACGCATAGGAACAGAACAGCTGTCGGGCGTTTCGATCGCAAACGATCTGATGTTTGTGTACCAGTTATGCCTTTTCGGCGCAATAAGCGGAGCGGGCATATTTACCGCACAGTATTTCGGCCAGGGGAATGAAGAGGGAGTCAGACAGACGTTCAGGATCAAGATTGTGATCTGCGGAATCATAATGCTTCTGGGACTGGGTTTATTCGGCTTTGCCGACAAAACCCTCATCTCTTTCTACCTGCATGAAGGATCGCAATCCGGAGATCTGGGGGCGACATTGCGGTATGGGCATGTATACATGATGATAATGCTTGCGGGGCTTTTGCCCCAGGCGGCCGAATTTGTCTATTCTTCGACGCTCCGCGAGACCGGGGAGACGGTCGTACCGATGAGAGCCAGCCTTGTGGCTGTATCTGTTAATCTTGTGCTTAATTACATTCTCATATACGGGAAGTTCGGTGTGCCGGCTTTCGGAGTTGCGGGTGCCGGTGTGGCGACGGTCATATCGAGGATCGTTCAGGCTGTTATCGTAATACAGTGGACTCACAGGCACAATGATATCAAGCCGTATATAAACGGTGCATACGCTTCGCTTACGGTTTCCGGATCGCTGATCCGTAAGGTCTGCGTTACAGGGCTTCCGCTTATAATAAATGAAAGCCTGTGGTCGCTTGGCATCGTAATGCAGAAACAGAGCTATTCGACTCGCGGACTGGCGGTTGTAGCCGCTCTGAACATCAATTCCACCTTCCTTAACGTATTCTCGATATGCTTTATTGCATTCGGAGATGCGGTTGCGATAATGGTCGGACAGCTCCTCGGCGCGGGGAGGATGGACGAGGCAAAGGATACGGGACTGAAGATCAACGCATTTGTCACCGTATCCTGCATTGTGATGGGATGCGTGGTATATATGCTGGCTCCGTACCTTCCGGAATTCTACAATACTACACCGGAGGTAAAATCACTTGCCGGTGATTTTCTCCGTGTGACGGGGATACTGATGCCGCTGTTCGGTCTGTGCCACAGCCTGTATTTTACTGTGAGGGCTGGCGGCAAGACGATCATAACATTTCTGTTTGACAGCGGTTTTCTGATGGCGGTCGGAGTTCCGCTTGCATTTGTTCTCACAAGATATACGGGACTGGGTATTGTAAGCATCTATGCGATATGTGAGGGAACCGCGCTTATCAAGGTATTTATCGGATTTGCGATATCGGCGAGCGGGATATGGATGCAGAATATTGTGAGCGACTGAGCCGCTGTGGCGGATATGCTGCTCACCTGTCCGCGCGTTTCCAAAAGTGCAGCGTGGGATCTGTAACTAAAAAAAGACGTTATTTCAGCCGCCAAGATAAGCCTTGCGGACCATGTCGTTATGGAGCAGTTCCTTACCCGTTCCGGTTGTAACGATCCTTCCCGTTTCAAGAACATAACCTCTGTCGGCAACAGACAGGGCCATCTGGGCATTCTGCTCGACAAGAAGTATGGTACGGCCGGTATCGTGCAGCTTCTTTATGATCTCAAATATCTGATCGACAAGAATAGGCGCAAGACCCATTGACGGTTCATCAAGCATCAGTATCCGGGGATGGGACATCAGAGCCCTTCCCATTGCCAGCATCTGCTGTTCACCGCCCGATAATGTTCCGGCTATCTGCTTGTATCTTTCCTTAAGCCTCGGGAAATACTCATAGACCATTTCCAGATCCGAATCAATTGAGCCGCCATCTCTTGTATAAGCGCCCATCTCAAGGTTTTCCCTGACGGTAAGCTGCTGGAATATTCTCCTTCCTTCGGGACATAAAGCCATACCATAGCCCACGATCTTATGCGCGGGTGTTCCCACAATATCCATGCCGCCCAGCATTACGCTCCCGGCCTTGGGTTTGAGAAGCCCTGCCACCGTATTCAGGCTGGTTGATTTTCCGGCACCGTTGGCACCTATCAGGGTTACAACCTCGCCCTCGTTGACCTCGAAGGACACTCCCTGTATGCTTCCGTAATATACGTGGAGATCATTAACACTCAATAAAGCCATTTTAAGCTTCCTCCTCTTTCTCTTTGCTTTTTCCGAGGTAGGCTTCTATAACCTTTTCGTTGTTCTGAATATCGGCAGGCGTGCCCTTGGCGATGATCTCACCGAAATTAAGCACGGCGATTGACTCGCACACTCCCATAACAAGGTTCATATCATGCTCTATAAGGAGGATGGCGATCTTGAACTCATCCCTTATCTTTTCAATGTTCTCCATAAGCTCCGATGTCTCCGAAGGGTTCATACCTGCGGCGGGCTCATCGAGAAGCAGCAGCTTGGGATTGGTGGCAAGCGCCCTTACTATCTCAAGACGGCGCTGTGCACCGTAAGGAAGGGAACCGGCCTTGTACGACGCCATCTCCTCCATATCGAATATCGACAGAAGCTCCATCGCCCGATCGTGAGCCTTCTTTTCCTCCTTCCAGTATTTCGGAAGCCTGAAGACGCCGGTGGGCATATGGTAATGAATGCTGTTGTGCAAACCTATCTTAACATTGTCCTCGACGGTAAGCTTGTCGAAAAGCCTTATATTCTGGAATGTCCTGGCTATACCAGCCTGATTGACCTGGATGGTGTTCATTCCGTGCGTATCCTTTCCGTCAAGAAGTATGGTACCCCTTGTCGGTTCATAAACCTTGGTGAGCAGGTTAAACACCGTGGTCTTACCGGCACCGTTAGGTCCGATGAGACCCGAGATCTCAGTCGGGCTCATACCGATGTTAAAATCATTAACGGCGGTAAGACCGCCAAAATCGATACCCAGGTGCGATACTTCAAGTATAAGGGGCTTATCCTTATCCCGCTCGGGAACGAAATTGGGACTGGGAAGCTGTACAAGCTTAATATTCTTATTGTTCATCCTATTTCGCCTCCTTCCGCGTCTTTTTCCAAAAAGCATCCATCATGCCACGGACAGTGGTCATTGCCTTTTCGTTGTTGGTAATAAGCATTACCATTATAAGTACTATGGCATATACAAGCATACGATAATCCTGGAATTCGCGCAGCAGCTCAGGAAGTACGGTGAGAAGAGCCGCCGCGATTATCGAACCGCGCAGGTTACCTATACCGCCAAGTACGACAAATACAAGTATCAGTATCGATGTGTTAAAATCAAACTTCTTCGGTACGACCGTTGAATAATTAAGAGCATATAATGCTCCTGCGGCACCTGCCATCGCCGCCGATGAAGCAAATGCCATGAGCTTATACTTGGTAACGGGGATACCGCATGCCTCTGCCGCGATCCTGTTATCCCTTATCGCCGCAATGGCGCGTCCCGGACGCGAATTAACAAGGTTCTGGATATAAAAGAGAACCAGCAGTATAAGTACTGCTCCGGCAAAAAAGGTAGATAACTTGGTGATGCCGAGAGCGCCCATGGGGCCGGACAGGATCGTCTTGCCGCCCGGCTCGAGATGAAGGGATACCTCGTCCTTCAGGGAGAAATGGAGTCCCTTTGCATCAACCCCGACATAGAGACAGTTAAGAACGTTCTTGATTATCTCTCCGAAGGCAAGCGTAACTATTGCAAGGTAATCACCCCGTAAGCGCAGCACGGGGATACCTGTCAGAACACCCGCGATTCCCGCCGCCAAAGCTCCTATAATAAGAGCCAGTATAAGCCTTATGAAACCATTGGGCACGGATTCGGCAAGGCTTTGGGCAACTATAACGCCGGTAAAGGCTCCGACTGACATAAAGCCGGCATGGCCGAGGCTTAATTCTCCCGATATTCCCACAACAAGATTCAAGGACAGAGCCATGACGATATAGGAACATATCGGGATAAGCTGTCCTTTAAGTGAACTTCCCAGAGTTCCCGTTGAATCGAGTATCTGAAAGATGATAAAGAAACAGATTATGATCCCGTAATTGATAAATGCATTTACAGTCTGCTTTGAATGTTTCTTTTTCTTTATATCGCTCATATTTCCACCTCAGACTTTCTCAGGCATCTTCTTACCGAGAAGACCTGTCGGCTTAACTATAAGGACTATGATGAGTACGGCAAATACAATGGCGTCGCTAAGCTGGGTGGAAATATATGCCTTGGCAAATATTTCGATTATGCCAAGGAGAATACCTCCGAGCATCGCTCCGGGAATGGAGCCGATACCCCCGAATACGGCTGCCGTGAAGGCTTTGATACCCGGCATCGCCCCGGTTGTAGGCATAAGGGTCGGATACGCCGAACAAAGGAGCACTCCTGCTATCGCAGCCAGTCCCGACCCTATCGCAAAGGTCATGGATATGGTAGCATTTACATTTATGCCCATAAGCTGGGCAGCACCCTTATCCTCCGACACGGCACGCATTGCCTTGCCAAGCCTTGTCTTGGACGTAAAGAGTGTCAATGCTATCATTATGATTATACTGGCGGCTATCGTTACTATCGCCACAGATGATATCTGAATATCCCCTATTACGAGGTTGGGGAGGTTTATCATCGAAGGAAATGCCTTGGGATTGCTCGACCATATAAGAAGTGCCGCATTCTGCAGAAAATACGAAACACCGATCGCAGTGATGAGCACGGCAAGGGAACTTGCCTCCCTCAGCGGCTTGTACGCCAGCCGCTCAATGATTATTCCCAGAATAGTGCAGACAAATATGGAAAAGAGGACAGAGGGCACTGCCGGCCATCCCCAATAGGATGTCGAGCAAAAAGCCATATATCCCCCTATCATGATAACGTCGCCATGTGCGAAGTTGAGCATCTTGGCAATACCGTATACCATTGTATAGCCAAGGGCAATGATCGCATATACGCTTCCTAAACTGATCCCGTTAATAAGATATGATAACATATTCCCTCCCGATACTTTCTTTACTCGGTATATGATTCAAGGAGCCGTGAAGCCACAGCTCCTTTCTATCGTATACCGAATCCGAAGAATATTAAAGTCCTACATATACTCCGTCCTTGATAACAACAGCCTTGGGCGCCTTGTTAACCTCACCGTTTGCTGTCCAGGTCATTCCTTCACCGGTGATACCGTCTACGGAGAATGAAGAATCCGAGAATACTGATACAAGGATATCGCAGATCTCCTCATTGCTCTTTCCTGTTACGTCAAGACCGCCATTTTTGTCAGCATAGAACTTAAGAGCCTCATATATTGCGTAAGGGCAGTCATATCCGTCTGCCGCGAACTGGATGGGAACCTCATTGTAGCTGTCCTGATACTTCGTAACAAAGTTGACTGTCTTGGCATCCGTTGCATCTGCGGAGAAGGGGGTAAGAAGCATTACGCCTTCAGCAAGACTGGTATCAAAGCCTTCAAGACCGAGGATTCCGTCCATGCCGTCAACGCCGAACATGGTTACTTTGTATCCCATCTTATCCGCCTGCTGAAGGATAAGTGAAGCAGGTGTATAGTAGATGGGAAGGAATATAAGGTCAGCACCATTATCCTTTGCATCTGTAAGCTGAACCGAAAAATCATTGGCCGTATCATCGGTAAATGTCGTTGTTGATACAACTTCAAGACCTATCTCCGAAGCCTTGCCGGAAAATGTCTGATAAATACCCGTGGAATAAACGTCCGAGTTGTTGTAGATTATGGCTATCTTGCTTCCGAGATTGTTTTCCTTGATATACTGAGCCGAAGCGGAACCCTGGTTGGGATCCGAGAAGCACAGCTGGAAGACGTCATCTCCCTGCTCTGTAACAGAGGTTGCGGAAGCGGAGGGTGTAAGCATAAATACACGGTCAGTATTAGCCTCGGCTGCGACCGCAACACAGGGAGTAGTCGTTACACAGCCGACAATGGCCTGAACATCCCAGTCCTTTAACTTGTTATAGGCATTGACCGACTTCTCGGCATCATGCTCATCATCCTCGGGCTGGTATTCCATCTGAAAATCGCCACTTATCTCATTGATCTCATCTATAGCTATCTTGGTGCCGTTATTGACAGCACTGCCATAAAGAGCAGCAGCTCCTGTAAGCGGTCCGATCATGCCGACCTTAAGTGTGCCGGTAAGGGCTCCGGAACCACCTTCAGCGGCCGCCCCGGTATCTGCAGAACCGGCATCATTAGCAGGCGCAGCTTCCTGACCCTGTGAACAGGCAGTCAATGAACAGATCATTACCGCCGATACCATAAGTGCAAGTAATCTTTTTTTCATTTTCTCCTCCTTTGAAACCTATACGGAATCCTATAAAAAACGGCGGTTCCTTCCGAACCGCCCTTGTTTCGTGAACATTATAAGTATAAACGCTGACTATGTCAAGCCCCGGCGGCACCTATATAGTTTTTCAGGTCATCAAGGAGCGCTTGAATACTATATTGCAAAGCGTGTCATCGTCGACCGGAAATGAAGAGGAATTCATCTTTCCGGGATTATTCCTTACCGCGTCATATGTTTTTTCAAGCACCGGTCCGGGTACGTCCGTTTCGCCGATAGAATCTAAGATAAATGAATCAAAATCCGCCATGCCTGCAAAGCCTGTCAGATCAAGGATCTCATTACGGTCTTTTTCGCAAGCGGCCGCAAGGAAGCCCGGAAGAAAATAAGCCACGGCGCGACCGTGAGGAATAGAAAGGTCATAGGTGAGGATGTAGCTTAGGGCATGCGGTAAGCTTGTTCCGCATTGCGCGATCGACATCCCGGCAATGGCGGAAGAGCGCATCAAAAGGGAATAGTCTTCGCTGCACTTTCTGTTTCCTAAAAGGCAGTCCTTTACCGATGACCACATTCTAAGGCCTGTATCTGTCAGCATCTTCACATAGTCATCAGCTTTTTTGTTAAGACGGCTTTCGATCATATGGGAAAGGGCGTCGATCGAGCTGTTTATGATAAGCGACTGCGGTGCGAAGCTTACGTATTTTCCGTCAATAAGAGCTATATCGGCAAAAACCTTATGCACCATGGAAATCTTTGTCTTCCTGTCGTGTCTTGTAAGTACCGATATACCGGTTACTTCGGAGCCGGTTCCGCATGTCGTGGGGATACACACAAGCGGAAGAGCGGACGAATCTTTTGCGGGGTCATACAGATCTTCAACACTGTAATCGTCATGCATAAGAACAAGCGCTATCGCTTTTGCGGCATCCATCGGAGAGCCTCCGCCAAGACCAATGACAAAATCGATCCCGGAAGTCTTATACCGGTCCTTTGCGGTAAAGACTGTTTCGGTAGATGGATTTTCCTCAACCTCCGAAAATACCTCATACGCCACGTTATTTTCCTTTAGTACGGCCGATATATCGTCAAAGGAGCCGTTATTGAACGAAGAGGTATGTCCGGTGACTATAAGTGCCTTTGATCCGAGAGAGCAGATCTCTTTTGCGTGATTTCTAACGCATTCTGTCTCATCATATACTTTTACCGGCATGTAATAATACATATCAGGCCCCCTTTTGCCGCCATTTTTCGGCGGCACAAGAAATAAATTAATCGGCATATACGATGACTGCTATAATCTCAACAGGCTCATCGTTCTTATTCTCGACGCCGTGACCGGTTCCGGCCGGACAGATGGTAACATCGCCGGCGCATACGGTCCTGGTTTCGCCGTTATCGTTATATTCTGCCGTTCCTTTAAGGAAATAAAACAGCTCAGTATCTTTTTCGTGAATATGAAAACCGATGCTGCATCCCCTGTCCAGGGTGATCTTTGAGAACAGACGCCCTTTTTGAGACATCTCCGACGGATCGTTAATAAAATTGGTTATTTTAACGGTGCCGTTTCCGTCGCGCATCTTCTCCCTGTACTCTATATTGCAATCATCTTTTTTCCTGACCATACCGTACCTTCCTTTCCGAAACATACATACTGCTCTTGTATTAAGATATTATATCAAAAAGATGTCAAATAGCACACATGGATCTGCCTTTATTTCGCCGGAGGAAGTGGCGGATATAGTCAAAGGGCGTGATTAATGATTTATAGTAAACGTGCGAGTGATCGGAGCATTGGATTCTATAGGAGGGAAAGGGGCTGAAAAACTTGATTTGACGCTGTTTTGATGATAATGTAAAAATGGTGTGTCAACAAATAATAATGCGGCAAATATATTTTGGCAGATCGGGCTCCTGCTTTTAGCATAACACGGTGTCCGAAACATGAGGAAATGGTTGATAATGCGGTCAATGAGATAAAATGTCCGGCCTGTGGGGCGCCGATGAGGTTCGATCCCGCAAGCGGTAAGATGCTCTGCGAGTTCTGTGGCACCACGGCTGAGATCGAAGGGAAGAAAGATGCGGATAATTATGCGGATACCGCGAACAGCCGTGAATATGACGAGTTTGAAGGGCTTGATATCAATAGCTTAAACAGCCACGTTTCGGATGAGAACGCCAATACACTTCCGATATATCTGTGCAAATCATGCGGAGCGGAGCTTATCGCGCCGCCCGAGCAGGTTTCTTTAACATGTCCTCACTGCGGCAGCAATGTCGTCCTGACTGACAAGGTGTCCGGGAAGCTGCGTCCGGACGGTCTGATCCCGTTTAAGATCGAAAAGAAAAAACTCCCTGAAGCAATAAAACAATACTATCGCGGCAAGGTTCTGTTGCCGCCTGATTTTTTCTCGCGAAGCAAAATGGAGAAGATCACGGGTGTATATGTGCCTTTCTGGATCTTTTCGGGCAGGCTTTCGGGCACTCTCTATTTCAGAGGAGAAAAGATCAAAAGCAGTAGAAAGGGAGACTATCTGGAGACGACGACATCCGTGTTCGATGTGGACAGGAATGTTTCAATGGAGTTTTCGGATCTTCCGGTGGATGCGAGCGGCAAGATGGATGATGAACTGATGGATTCCATAGAACCTTTTGATGTTGTTGATTTTAATATGAATTATCTTGCAGGCTACACGGCAGACCGGTTTGACGAAACGAAGGAGCAGATGTCGGAAAGAGCCAAAAAAAGGATGTTTACATCTGCGGAAAATGCTGCGACCTCCCGGATCGGCAGCGGTTATACATCTCTACATAAGACCGGCGGTCATCTGAAAGCTGACCTTAAGGCGCGTTACATCCTCATTCCGGTTTATCGCTTCAAGTTGGAGTACGCCAAAAAAGAGTATGAATTCGCAGTAAACGGGCAGACGGGAAAGATCGTCGGAAGTCTTCCCATAAGTTTCAAAGTTTGCGCAAGATACTTTCTGCTGAGGGCTGTTCCCGTAACTCTAATCATCATCGGCTGTTTCGTGGCAAGATATTTGATGGGAAGGTGAGACATGAAGAGATATTTTGGTCTGATATTAATACTTCTGGTGTTAGTGCTTCCCGTTGACGCATTTGCCGCTCAGATGATAAACGAGGATTACTACAGGGTGTATGATACGAGCGGGGATATTTCGGAAATGCAGAGGGATGACCTGGATTCCCGGTGCTTTGAATTTGCAGAAAAGTATGAGACTGACCTGCTGGTGATCTCGATCACTGAAGATGAGTATCCTGGCGAGTCTTTACGGGAGATCGCCGAGTCATACTATGAAGATGATGTGTTCGGATACGGCGAGGACCGCTCCTGCATAATAATGGTATGTGATGTAAGTACCGGGGAGATGGAGTTTGTAACCTTCGGGAATGCCGCGGATCTCATTCCGCAGAGTTATTATGATTTTATTAAGGAGAGAGTCTTTGAATATAAGGAAGAGTACGGGGTATTTGGAGTACTGTACTCCACACAGGGATTTCTCTTCAATTATCTGGAAGATGATGATCCTGACACGGCTTCGGATTTTCCCGAAAAGGTCGGGGATGCGGGCGCAGGAGAGAGACCTTATTGGTATGTGAAGGATCTTGACAATTTCGAACTTTTCCACGACGAAGATGCCGCCCGGGTAGTGGATGATGCGGGAATTTTTTCCGATGAGGAAATAGCCGGCATGACAAAGCGCCTGTGGGAGATTAAAGACGAAATCGGCAAGGACATTGTGATATTCACGGATACTTCGACCTACGGGCTTTCAAGAAAAGTATATGCTGCCGATTATTTTGAGATGAACGGCTACGGAACCGGTGATGAGTACGAGGGAGTGGTGCTGTTTGTCTGCATGGATCCTTCTGACAGGGGATGGTGGGCTGCATGTTCTGGAAGCCAGACCATGGGACTGTATACGGAGGAGATTGCGAATGCGATTGATGACGAGCTTTATGAGTATATGTCAAAAGGCTCATATGCCGAAGGGATCTCGGGCTGGATCGAAAACTTCAGGCTGCTCTACCTTAACGGCAATCCATTCGCGCCCGACTGGCTGCTTGGCGGCGGAAAGGAAAGCGGTACGCAAACGCCGCAGGTAAATGATGAGGCGCACTATCTGAACGACGAAGAAAAAGCGGCGCTTACGGAACATGCGGCAAGATTATCGGATGAATATGATCTTGATGTAATGATCTACACGGTGCCCGTTGCGGCCGCGGCCGGTTTCGGGATAGATGAATTTGCCGAAAAGTATTATGAATGTAACGATATCGGTCGCGGAGAGGACAAAGACGGGATCGTGCTCGTGATATATAAGAACGAAGAGCAGGATGCATCACTGGCGTGGCTGTATGCTTCGGGAAAAGGACTTGATAAACTCAGTGATGTAAACAGAGCAAGGCTGCTGGGCAATCTGAGATTCCACGTCGGTTCCGAAGGCGATAAGAATTATGAGGGAATGGACAGATATCTTGACGAACTCGGCGATATGTACAAAAAAGGACTCGTTGGCCGCAGTCTATGGTATTGGCTGCCCGTGATGCTCTTGGGGATAGTTTCGGGCTCGATATTCGGAGGCGTGCTGCTCTATATAGCAAAAATGAAAATGGATATCCCTGCGTCCGAGCCGGATGCTGATCTGTATATTGTTGCCGGATCTGTTAATGTTGCCGGAAGAGATGTCTTTGTGACAAGTGACACCAGCCGGGTATATGCCCCTGTAGAAGAAGGATCATCTTCTTCGTCATCGGGGTCGTCCGGCAGGTCGTCATACTCGTCAGGTTATTCGAGCTCCAGCGGACATACTCATTCCGGGTCGGGCAGGAATTTTTGAGGAGTACAGGAATGACGATAATTGTAAAAGACGGAAAAGATTATATCCTTCAGGCAAGAGAGCTGATCATAGAATATACAAAACGTTTGGACAGGGACCTGTCCTTTCAGAATATAGAAGAAGAATTGAAAAATCCTGCCGCAAAGTATACTGCACCGGAAGGAGAACTGCTTGTAGCGGTGGACGAAGCAGACAATGTTTTCGGCATGGTCGCATATCACAGGCATGATCCCGAAAGATGCGAAATGAAAAGACTGTATGTGAGGCCCGAAGCACGTGGAATGCATCTGGGAGAAATGCTCGTTGGAGAAATAATAAAACATGCAAAAGCGGCCGGATATAAGGAAATGGTTCTCGATACGATAACTCCCCTGAAGGCGGCAATCGGATTGTATAAAAAGAATGGATTTACGGAATGCGAACCTTATTATGATAATCCGATGGATGATGTGATTTATATGGTGAAAAGACTGTGAAGATTTACCGGACGGATATGTTATCATGCAAAAAGAAACCCGCATTCTTACAAGACAATACGCGTGATAGCCAAATTAAGGGATCTGATGTAACTTTTATACATACAATATGGTATAATTCCTTATGATACGATGACTAGGAGGGTTGCGGCGTATATCATTGCCATGCCGGGCTCATTTGGGCCTTTTTGTATACAAGGAGGAAAAGATGTATAAAGACGTAATATTATGCGGAAACTGCACGCATTTTTTTGTAAACCCGGAGGGGATAGGCATGTGCGAGAACGAAAAGGGTCTGGCATTTCCGACGGCAGGTGATTACTGTTCCAAAGGAGAGGCCTCCGATGAGAGCCGTGAGGTCAATAACTCCGAACTTCTGAAGCGCGTCTACGAACAGCGAAGAAGCAGATGATTCAAAGACTGTAAGATCTTCCTTACAGGTTTCCATATCTGCCGGTCTTAAATCCGCCATACTAAGCTTTGCAGGATCCGGGGTTGGAATCCGTTCGTGGCTTTATTGATACTTTTTCCCACTTTCGCATCATTATGTGGTAAAATCATACTATGAACGAGCGGGATATAAGAGCAGTCAAAATATGGCAAGAACCGAATACAGAAGGCCCGGTAGGTTGTCCTTATCGGGTCTTTGTTCTGCTGCTTGCCCTGGTCAGCCTCAGCGTTCTTTCGGGCTGTCACGGCGCGCAGTATACGGAGGAGGAACGAGAAGAACTGATCCCCAGAGATTGATCCATGCGTTGCCCCGGGATCTGGCAAGGCAAAACAGCCTTGAAGGTGCCGCTTAACGATAGGCACCGGAAAAGACAGAGGAACACATATAAAGCAAAGAAGAAAGTCAGGAAAATCACCAGACAAAAGGAGGAGAAAAAATGGCAGCAGATTTTAATGTAACTATTCCGGTATTTGACAATGAATACGGTTCAGTCGATGTAGATATAATCGGACAGGCCGATATATCCGGATCGGATGAGGAGTTCGCAAAGAGTGTTATCGAAACCGCAATTATGGGGACGGCATATGAAATAACAAAAGAAAACAAATCTTATCTTACCCTGGCTGATAACAAGAGCCGGTTAGAGGCAGAAATATCAGCCTCCCTGCAGAAAAACGAAATACCATGCAGCGGTGTCACGATCACAGGGGTAGATCTTACGCAGAAGAGCCGGGAGTATGTTGAGGAAATGAAGCGCATGAAGGGAGCGGCCGCCATGTCTCCTGAAGAGATAGCCAGAAAGATGGAAGAGGCAACCCGTGCTGCCCAGGAGATGGCTGACAAGTTGACGCCGGAGGAAAGACAGAAGGCTGAGGAAGAAGCAAAAAAGATGATGCAGGAAAATGAAAAGAAGTATAATGACATCATGGCAATGGTACAAAGCACGCACGAAAATAACCGGCCAAAGTTTTGTCCTAACTGCGGAACTCCCAATAACGGCGGTAAGTTTTGCACAAACTGCGGGAATGAATTCTAAGACCTGTGGCACTGTAAAAAGGTAAATATAAGAAAATGCAGGTCTGGCGAAACACAGGAGGATAATAACAATGAGAGACCTGATAGTGTATTACTCACTGGAAGGGAACACTGAATATGTCGCGAAGCGCCTAAAAGAAAAGCTGGATGCCCGTATCAGGTGCCTTACCCCCAAGAAGGCCTACAGTACAAAAGGGTTTTCAAAGTATTTCCGGGGAGGGAAGAGTGCCATAATGGCGGAAAAGCCGGAGCTTGAACCATATGATATAGACCTTTCGGAAGTAGACCGCATAATCTTCGGTTTTCCCGTATGGGCATCAAACTTCACTCCCCCGATAAGAACGTTTATCGAAGATAACAGGGAAGCACTTGTCGGAAAGAGATTTGCAGCATTTGCCTGCCAGGCGGGATCCGGCGGGGACAAAGCCATTGCCAGACTTGCAAAATGCTTGAATGAGACGGCTTTTGAGCAGACAGCCGTATTCAATGATCCGAAATCAAGAAAATCCGAGGAGACTGAACTTCAGATAGATGCTTTCGCAAATGCCTTAAAACAGGAACTTCGCTACTTCACAATCCCCTGATTATGCTTAAATAATCCTGTCTTTGATCCACAACAGCGTAGACCGTGATAACCTTTTTATCCTCATCAATCTTGTAAAAAACGAGATCTTTTTCTGTTACAAGAACCCTGTATCCCTGTCTTCTCAGAACCGGATACTTTGGTTCCTCACCGATATACGGTTTATCGACAAGTGTCATGATAGATGCTTCAAGTTCATCAAGTTTTTCCAGTGCTGTCTCATTATCAAACTTATCTGCAACATACAGAACTATTTTTCTTATGAGGGCATCCGCTGTGTCAGTGCGGACGATTATATATTTCAAGGTCAGCCCTCCTTAAGAGTAGATCGGAGATCGTCAAAGGTCTCACTTATAGGAGCAACCCGACCATTTCTTACATCATCATCAGCTTCTCCAAGAATTTCAAGAAGCTCGATCCTTGATTTCATATTTTTATAATCTTCGTATGATAGCGAAACAGTATCGCCCCTTCCGTTTACAGTTATTATAACTGCCTCGTTACCTTCTCTGCACTGTTTTGAAATCTCATTATAGTGATTCCTTAGATCCGCAGAGGGACGGATGGTTTCCTGCATTGCAAGCATATGTCACCTCCAATAACTTGATAGACAAATTATATCGTAAGATGACTATATATGCAAGGCGTGAAATCGTAACCGCCCTGTTTTCGTTATTCATAGAATATACAAAAGCGCACATTTGAGGGCAAATGTGATATAATAATCAACTAATGATTATTCAGCATTAAATTTGGCATAGCAGAATATCAATGAAGGAGACCAAGTATTTATGAAAAAATTAACGCTATCTGTTCCGATACTTCTTATTACAATCATCCTTTCGGCTTGCGGCAGCACGTCAAAGGAGCCCGAAGCAATCCAATCTGCCGAGATTGATAATGCAACTTCTGCAGCATCAGAAACGCCCAACGACCAAACATGGTCTTTGGATGGAGTGTTTATCGATGATCAGGACAACCATCTGATACTTGCCTACTACAGCGAAGATGAGGGGATGGGGCAGTACGGCTGGACCGTATCAGCCATTCTTTCTGATGAGATGTATGGCGGTTTCATGGATGAAGAAAATGCCTCCCTGAAGGGGGATATCATATCCTATGACTCAAAAGGAAATGAGAAAGAGAAGAAGAAAGTAACAATTACGCAGGAAGACTCTTACGTAGTCATGAAAACCGACACGGGGGATGTGTATCGGTTTACGGCTGATGAAACTGACTACACAGAGGGCATGGGTGAAATCCTGCCTATGTTCCAGTACGATTCTATTTACGCATTTTCCGGGCATGATCCGCTCTGGGCTGCGGTATATAATTATCTTTCGTTTGATGCGATTGATATGGTAGATTCGGAACATGCGCTGATCCCTTATGCAAACATCGTAGACGTTGATGACAGTGATCCGGAAGATGTCCATGTGTACGGTGATTACTATCTCTGGGAATTTGAAATAAATGATGATACGCTCGTGGCAGTATCAGCATCACACATTCCGGGAGTAATACATATGGAACAGACTGGAGATAAGGATAATGCACTTTATTATGGCCTTAGTATGGATCAGGGACTTACAGATGATGAGGTGAAAGAGATCTTCGGCCAGTATTATGAGCACTACTTAACCCTTTCCTCCGACGAAGAGATGAGGGATTCGGGGATAGCAGGAAATATTGCGGATTATGTCAAAGCAAATGGTCTTTCCGTAACGAAATATCAGCTTTATGCAGATTCTGTTGAAGAACTTCCACCGTCTTTTATCACAGTATACAGAGAAAGCGCGAACCTGCCTGCATACGAATATCCTGATCCTGCATCCGTGGAATATGCGGTTTATGAGTATATCCTTCAGTCATATATGGAGATCGCAGATACTTCCATGACGGACGTTACGATTCCCTATGTGTATATTATTGCAGAGGATGAAAGTGATGATCAGGACATAATTGTTATGTTGAGTGGCTGGGTATCCTCATACAATCTTGAGGGCGATCAGCTTCAGATGCAGTCCGGTTCGGAGGTATCAGGGGCGATACATCTGAAGAAAACTCCGGATGGCTTTGAAGGCACTTCCTTTGACGAAGTTCTCGACGGGTCAGAGTATCAAAAATCTGCTAAAAAGATATTTGGTTCGCACTATGACGACTTTATAAATCTTTCATCCGATGAGCTGGCAAAAGTAGAAAAGCAGATCATATCAGACTACGTTAATATGAACGGTTTAAATATAAGCAGTTATCAGGATATGGGCTTAGAGCCGGTATCACTTGATTAGATGGTACAGGCATTCCTCTGAGCCTGTGTGGAATACAACTTTTTCCACGGTGCCATCAGGCTTGACCATATTGGCATACAGTTGGTGATCATAGGAAAATCCGGGCTCATACTGCAGGCTTGTGATACGTCCCGCCCTGCAGAAGAACCCGTCGGTCAGGACTACCTGTTCTCCTTCTTCGTATGCATTTTTATCAGCATAATACGGAACATCCAGCAGCTCGCGTCCGTTTATCTTCACATGAAGGCTGTTGTCAAACAACAATGTGACATCGGCCAGGTATCCCCCGCCCACATAATCGAAGCCTGTAAGGGATTGTGTCCAGTAATAGGGCTCCTCATCACGAAGCGGGGCGTCCTTAACTTCGTCATTACCCGAAGTCTGCTTTGAAGCCTCTTCCTTCCAGATATCGATAAGCTTTTCGGTAGTTTTTACGGACGAGTCCGGACTTGAGGGAAGTTTATCTTATAGTCCGACCAGAGGAACTTTTCTCCCTCCATGGCACCCGTTCCCGAAATGGTAAGCGTTGCTGTCCTTTTATTGTACTCCCATGTAATATTGCTTCCACAGGTTCCCTGTGTGGCGAGATCCTTTCCGCCGTTGCCGTTCCCGCACCCGAATAAACCAAACAGCATCACTACCCCCGCAAAAATAATCAATAATCGTTTCATCCGACCCAGTACCTCATTGTTATACTTCTAACTAAAACAGATTGTATTCTTTTAAGAGTACAAAAGCAACTGCCATGATGCCTCATTCAGTCTAAAATGTATTGAACAATCATCCAAATAAGGCTATTATCTAAACGGAAAGAAGCATTACAAGAAGCAGGAATTTTTATTCAGGAGGCATTTCCAAGATGTGGATAAGCAGATATGTTTGTCTTTTTATGATATACAGTTTTATGGGATGGGTCTATGAAACTATCTTTTGTACGATAAAGGGAGGAAGATGGGAAAACAGAGGTTTCCTGTATGGTCCCGTGTGCCCGATTTACGGAACCGGTGCTGTAATTGTTTCTGTAATAATAGAAGAGACAATTGGAAAAGGAATCGCAATAAGTGCCTGGCAGATCTTTATTATCTCAGTAATAGGAAGCGCGGTGCTGGAATATGTAACTTCGTGGGGATTGGAGAAATTGTTTCATGCGACATGGTGGGACTATAGTAAACTTCCGCTGAATCTTCATGGCAGGATCAGTTTGTTTACCAGTCTGGGCTTTGGACTTGCCGGTATGCTTATTTTTTATGTTATAGCGCCGTTTACAGATAATATTCTTGGTCATATAACTTCTATAATGATCGAGTTCTTTGCGCTGTGTTTCGTGTTTATATTTGCTGTTGATCTTACTCTTACAGTAAGTGCTTTAATGCACTTTGACAGACTGGTAGTCCGGATGGAGGATAACTTTAATCGCAGAATGGAAGCAATTGTAGATGTCACGGTTCAGCAGACTAATCAGATTAAAGAGAATGTGATTGAAAAGAGACACTCTATAAATGAACAGATCACTTCATTAAACAAATTCACCAAGAGCACTGTCAGAAGGATCCATGTTTTCAAGGATAGAAACGAGCAAAGGAACTCAATAAAAAATACTATCCATTCAAGGCTCAGAAATGTGGTTAATCAAAACAGCCGCGCAGATGACAAAGCCTGAATTATATATAAGCTGGCACAACATTTGAAGAAACAGATATCATCTGCTCGGCCATATATCATCACGATTTTGATGGGAAAGGATCAGTGAAGATGAAAACATACGAATTCGGTACTACAGACTCTGACATCGTTCTGATCCATCCAGCCGACGATCACGACCTTGAAGGGATCGAAAACGAGTATATGACAATTAACAACAGCTGCGATAGGAACTTTTGCCTGATTGCTGTTAGGATAGATGATTGGAACAATGACCTTTCGCCGTGGGAAGCACCGGCGGTGTTCGGTAAAGAAAGCTTCGGTAACGGGGCTTCAGAAACACTTGATGAATTGCTCGAACTGTGCAGCGATAAAAGCAGGACTTATTACATCGGCGGCTATTCGCTCGCGGGGCTGTTCGCGTTATGGGCGGCGTATCAGACCGATGTTTTCAAAGGAGTGGCGGCTGCGTCTCCGTCGATGTGGTTCACGGGCTTTGCCGAATATATGAAAAAGAATGCGATCAAAACCGATACCGTTTATCTCAGTCTTGGAGATAGGGAGGAAAAAGCACACAATCCCATTATGGCGACAGTAGGAGACAGGATACGCGAAGCGCATGTTCTGCTGAAAGAACAAGGCGTGAACTGCATTCTCGAATGGAACAAGGGTAATCACTTCAAGGATCCGGATCTTAGAACGGCGAAGGCGTTTGCGTGGGTGCTGAATAACAAAAATAACTTTATTGCAGAGTATATCCCCCAGACTTCCTTTTCGAGCGCCTTAAAGTCATAGACCCTCTTGCTAAATCCCGTAAAGAAGTCTCCGGCTCGCTTTGGCTGTGGTGCAGGCGGGAATATAATATTTTTTAAAACAAGGTGTAATGTTTTGCGGGATATGTGACGATATATCAAAGATAAGAAAGTAAGACTAAATCCTCTTTTTCATTTGAATCCTCTTAGTATAAGCATCCGGCAGAACACAGAGCTTCTGCCGGGTTCTTATTTTTAAGGATTATCATGAGATTAGAGAATATTGGAGCATCTCGTATTTAAGCCGGCTCCCTTCCGTTATCTCGGGTGGGAGAAGGGCCCTTGCCACGAGCTTAAGATCCGAGGTTTCGATATCAGTCCTCTTAAGGTTGGCATAGTCACCTTCTATACTTATTACTTCATAAAACCATGTTTCCATACCATCCTCCAGTTCTGTTTTACTATTTTTACCGCAGACCAGATTATAACATGACAATGGACGTCATGGAATGGTAAATCTTCCGGCGCTCTGGCGAGATAAGCTTTCAGAGACGGCCTATAATGCTTTTATCAATAGCATTATTACCATGAATACGGAGTATACGCTGACGGTCGATGATATCAAAGCAGAGCTGTTTCATCCGAAAGGAATCGATTTTTTGGTCCGCGTCTTTTCTTCATTGACCTACTTCGTTTGAACGAATATAATATGAACGTATCTCGAGAGCATAAGCTATTAAGCATCATCAAAAGTCGCGACGTGTCGCGACAATTTGAAAGGGAGTCTACGATGTCTGACGAACTTATGAAATATGAAGAGTCCAATAAGCTCTATTCAAAAATTACAAGTATTATTACTTCAAGAAAGATCACCGTTACGCAGACGATGAATGCGGCCATGATCTTTCTATATTGGGAGATCGGCGAAACGATTTGCCAGGATGTATTGAATCATACTAAGCCTGATTATGGTAAAGGTGTCGTAAACGAGGTGTCCCAAAGGCTGGCGCAAGAATATGGAAAAGGATTTAACAGAGCCTCGGTTTTTCGTATGATCCAGTTTTATCAGGAGTTCCCTGACAGAGAAAAAGTCGCGACGCTGTCGCAACAATTGACCTGGTCTCATTTTGTGGAACTTCTTCCAATCGAGGACGATTTGAAGAGGGACTTTTATGCGTCCATGTGCAAAAGCGAGGGCTGGACTGTTCGTACCCTTCGTGACCGTAAAAACTCCATGCTCTATGAGCGCACTGCCATTTCCAGAAAGCCGGAGGAAACGATCCGGGGCGATATCATGCAGCTTATGAATCAGGATAAGATGTCGTTGGATCTATTCTATCGAGATCCTTATGTACTGGACTTCCTCGGTCTCAAGGATACTTATAGCGAAAAGGATCTTGAAACTGCGATCCTTGCCGAGTTAGAAAGGTTTATTCTGGAGATGGGCTCCGATTTTGCATTTCTAGCAAGGCAGAAGCACTTCGTTCTCGACGGCAAGGATTATTACATGGATATCCTGTTCTATCACCGGTCTTTGCGAAGATTAGTCCTCGTGGAGTTAAAGCTCGGCGCATTTGAGCCGGAACATAAGGGCCAGGTCGAACTATATTTGCGCTGGCTCAAAAAGAATGAAATGCGTGATGGAGAGGATGACCCGGTTGCGCTGATCCTCTGTGCTGAGAAGTCACAAGAAACCGTAGAATTGATGGAACTTGATCAGGGAAGCATTCATGTGGCGCAATACCTGACAAAAATGCCGCCGAAGAAGCTGTTGGAAGAAAAGCTGGCTATCGCTATAGCCAATGCAAAAGAGCAACTGGAACAGCGGTAATTGGTTTCGTAATTCAAGCATATGGAGATCATAAACATGAACGGATATATAACAGCACAAGAAGCAGCAGACAAATGGGGCATTACGGTTCGGCAGGTACAATCGCTTTGCAAACAGGATCGTATCAAAGGAGCTGTTAAGCTCAGTAGAATATGGATCATCCCGGAGGATGCGGAAAAGCCTACGATTACGAGGACAAGAAAAATGCCCGGTACGAAATAAACCGTACCGGACGCTGTATATCGCACATATGTCACAGGATCCCGATTGCCACACCTTGTTATATCCTGTTATGGGGATTTTAAATCGATGTTTGAGGTGTTGATATATTATGAAATTAGAATATAGACAAGCGGTTACAGAAGACGCAGAGCTATTGGTAAATATTTATAATGCTTCATTTTATGACGATTATGTGCGGTATGGTTCGTGCCCGGGATATGGACGAACAAAAGAAATGATGGAAGAGTCAATCAGCAAATATCTGAAGCACATCATACTATGTGATAATGAACCTATTGGTTGTATATCGTGTATTAAACTGGAAAATGGAGTGTATGAGGTTGGCTGTTTGTGCGTAATTCCTGAGTATCAAGGCAAAGGGATTGGGACACAAGCAATTCAATTTGTGAAGACATCTTATGAAGATTGGGTGAAGTTCACCTTAGTAACACCAATCGACAAGAAAGAAAATGTGAAGTTTTATACTGAAAAATGTGGTTTTCGAATAGAATCAACGGAAAGAGACGGCAATGTAGAGCTTTTTCGATTTGTTACTGAAAGATAGAATCCAGTTCGTCGCTCACTTAATTTGTAGGATAATATGGAAAAAGAATTGTTTATAAGAGATGCTGATCTATAGTGAAGAAGAGGATGAATATCTAACACATGACAGCTATAAGTTTCATATACAAACGGGATATACAAAAGTGGCTCACATGAAGACTATAGGAAAGAAATCTGACAGATGGTATAATCTGTTATGGTTGCAGAAAAAACTACAGTACGCGGAGTGAATATCTATGACACACAAAGAAAAAGCAATGAAGATATTTTATGAAAAATTCAACTGCTCGCAGGCAGTTCTTGGAGCATACGCCGAGGATTATGGCTTGACGATAGACCAGGCTATGAAAGTGGCAGCATGTTTCAGTGGGGGCTTGAGAAAAGGTGAAGTGTGCGGTGCTGTATCCGCTGCGATCATGGTGATCGGTTTGAAATATGGAGAAGGAACCGACTATAAAGCAATTGCTTACCCCAAGGCCGCCGAGTTTATGGACAGATTCAAAGAAAAGAATGCTTCATATGTCTGCAGGGACATACTTGGTTGTGACATATCCTCTGAAGAAGGGATGCTCTATGCCCAGGAGAAAGGTCTTTTTGAGGACATTTGTCCGAGAATGATAGAATCCGCAGTTGATGTTCTGGAAGAGATGGAAATATAGGCCATCTGGGCAGCAGCTGCGAGCGTGGAACATATATATGCGCTCATGCTCATACATCGCTCTTCGGCATCTGACTTTGATCCGCAGACTTGAGGGGAAACGATGACCCGATTATAGAAACACCCTATATCCCGATATAATTAATAGGTAATTGACAATACCGTGTGATACTATTCATAATTTGAGAAGACAGTATGGATAAATCGGGTTGTGTCTTCGGGATGGAGGAATGTTCATGAGTGATGTTACGGAAGCAAAAGAGATTTCGGCAGAAGAGTTTGCAGGAATAGACCATAAGGATATTACGATTATCGATGCCCGGGAAGAGGATGAGGTTCTGATACATGAAATCCCGGGCGCTATTAATATTCCTTTCAGCAAGATCGGATCGGAGCTGGAAAACGTACCCACCGATAAGCCGGTGTATGTAATCTGCAGAACGGGGGATCTCAGCGGTGAAATCGCCGAGATTCTGGCGGACAGAGGCTATGATGCCACCAATGTTTTGGGCGGATATGATGCCTACAGAGAATATATCGATTCTTCCGACCAAACCGTCGGCAAAGAGGTGTTCATTGACGCCAAAAATCTGCGATGTCCGGGCCCGATTGTAAAGGTGGCAGATACTTTAAGGGAACTGCCGGAGGGAACTTTGGTCCGGGTGGAAGCAACGGAGGATGCGTTTGCTTCCGATATAAAGGTCTGGTGTGAAAGAACCGGAAATAAACTGGATTCTCTGGAGGTGCAGCCCGGCTTGATTCAGGCGAACATCACAAAAAGGAAATCGGATCCGTCCCGGGCAGCCGGATCAAATGATCTGAATAATGACAAGACTTTTGTCGTATTCAGCGGAGACCTGGATAAGACGATCGCTGCGTTTATCATTGCAAACGGTGCAGCGGCCATGGGCAGAAATGTCACGATGTTTTTCACCTTTTGGGGTCTTAATATTCTGCGACGGGCCAAAAAGGTCAAGGTCAAAAAGGACTTCATCGAGAAAATGTTCGGTGCTATGATGCCGCGCGGAACGAAAAAACTCGGTCTGTCCCGCATGAATATGTTGGGAGCGGGTCCCAAAATGATCCGATGGATCATGAAAAAGAAGGGAATTGCTTCTCTGGAGGAACTGATCGAGGAAGCCAAGGCGCACGGCGTCAGGATCGTGGCGTGCCAGATGTCCATGGATATTATGGGCATAAAACAGGAAGAATTGCTAGACGGTGTTGAGCTTGGCGGTGTTGCCACTTTCATCGGGTCGGGTGAAAAATCAGACATGAGTTTGTTTATATAAACTGAAAGATATCGAATATGATATTTTTAAAACAAGGGGTAATGTTTTACAGGATATGTGACGATATATATATCAAAGATAAGAAAGTAAGACTAAATCCTCTTTTTCAAGTGATTATAGAGAGAGAAAACGCAATCTGACCTCTTGATATGCCATGCTCTTTGGCTATACGTTCCCAGTTATTCTTTACGACCTGCAGTATATCCTCTGCATACTCTTTTGCTTTTGCTTCTGTTATTCCAAATCGCGGAGCAACGCTTACTGCAAGCGGAATCGAAATGGTGTTATCCGTATCGTTAACCAGTAATGAAAGCTCATCACCGTAAGGAACCGGGTTTACATCAAATAACGGTGATAGTTTCCACCCTTTCTCAGCCAAAAGAAAGGCATGATTTCTAAGATGATCATCTGTATTCGTTACTGCCATATTGAAGACTATTCTTTTCCACAGTTCAATCAAATCGTTTTGAGGGTCTGCTCCATAAGACTTAATAAATCCCACAATATCGAGATAACTGGTTCCATCCGCAGCTGAGGCACCATCAGACTTTCCAAGTAACGTCATTGCAGATGCAACATGAAGCCTTCGCTTTCCGTCTCTATCAAATCTCTTTACCAGAAAGGTGCTTCCATACTTCGAGAACCTCTCAGCCATAGATTCAGGAACATTCAGTCCACATAGCTTTGCCAGATTATGAACAACTTTTTCCCACGCTCCAGTATCATTCTCATCATGTTTTGATGGAAACTTTGCGATCCATTGTTCCCCCTTTGCATCAACAACCGTTGCTTTTGGCCTTGCACCACCGAGAGATGAACCCGGCCTTATCAGTTGGTTCAGCCATTTTTCGTCATTACCCGTTTCATCCTTCTCGAAATTTCTTGAAGCCTCTTCCAAAGTTCTAAGCGATGTCCATGGAGGCGTAGCCGTTTCTTTGTCATCCGAAAGAAACGCCCCATCGCTATCAAGCTTAAGACGAATTCCACCCATTCGTGTTTCATCATACACTCCGAGAAGATAATCGCTGTCATACAATTTTCTTGGCTTGCGTCCTTCTTTTTCCGCAAGTATTCTTTCCCTCCTGTTCATAAGTACACGCCCCCACCTGTCCGGAGACGAATCAGCGAACAACCCAAATATATTCTTTCCCGAAGAAAACTGTCGTCCGGTAAATGGTTGGAGCTCCGGATCCAGGTTAATCGATAGCTTATTCTTTGCAAGCCATTCCCTGTCATATTCGAAAGAATACGATTCTCCACCCTTAATTACTCCAACATAGAGCTTTCCCAAAAGCATAGGTGCATCAGAGGAAAAATCATCATATACAAGAATTGTCTTATCTTCTCCTGCCATTATTGCCCCTTTCTCCTTGTCGCACGTTTTCTTGTCATAAGGCTTAAATCCTGCATTTGTCTGCCAAATTCATCATCCTTGGCAACAAGTAGCAGATCCTTGTCCATATTATTAAGTGCATGTAAAACAGCAGCATATATTCCCATTGCTACTGCAGGATTACCAGATTCCACCTTCCAAAGCGAAGCTCTGCTTATTCCGGCACGCTCTGCAACCAATTCAGTAGATAAATCTCTGCGTAATCTTGCAAGTTTAATCTGTTCTCCCATAGATTTTAATATCTCTTCTGTTGCCGGTGCGATATTATACGCCGCTTTCTTCATAACAGTCATCCCTTCATGCGATTTTATGTTTTCTATTATAAACGTTATCCATATATAATGTCAATAATAAAAAGCAATATCTCCGCGGCAGTATCATGCCATTCTTTCAATCCGGTTACTGTGTTACATATCGGGAATATGTGTTAGAATGTATCCGTTATACGTTCAGGGCAGTATTGTCATGTTTTGTCATGCCGCCAGACGGAAAGTCCGGGATCATAGCTTGGCCGGGGAGAAATTGAGGAAATTGACATGTCAGAAGAAAACAAAACGCAAAAGGAGCTGATCGAACCTCTCTTCTTAAATGAACGCTTTATGACAGCAATATGTGTTTTTCTTGTTGTCACGAGCTTGATTTCTTTGATTTTCTTTCACGAAGGAAGTGATTATTTTGAGGTGTTTGAACTGCTGGCAAAGCTTGTTACGGCTGTTGCTATGTATCAGGCATTTCGCTTCTATAAGTGGGATGTGGCAAAGGGGCTGATGGGTGGAGTCCTGTTCAGCCTGATCTACCAGGAGGCGTATCTTGTTCTTGGCAGGCTATGGGGAGAGCAGGATTTTGATACCTACCTTGTGGCCGGCGTGCAGGGAAGCCTTTATCTGGCTGCGGCAGGTATGGCTCTTATGATGACTATTATCATAACCGTCAACCATTTTTTTATAAGCTATACCTTACAAGGCAGTCCCAAAAATGTAATACTGAACCGCATTGCCCTTATTTTCAAATTTGCAGTCTATATTCTTCTGTTTGCAGCTAACAGCAGACTGAATATATCGTCAACAATTATGTGGAAAAATGCACTTCAGTATCTGACAGACATCGCTTTGCTCCTGCTGCTTGTCAGCATGGAATCGCAATTTGATTCTTTTAAGGTCATACGTCAGGAGCTGATGAGAGAAAAACGGAAAGGAAGCAAAACCAGGTGAAACTAAGAGAACGGCTGTCCGGTATCTGGCTTATGGCGATGACGCTTCTGTCGCTCTGCGGATTTACTGTGTTTTTTGTGGCGCAGATGTGGCTGAATATCCTGTTTGCAGTATATCTGACACTTCCGATACTGCAGATTGCAGCACTGATCATTTACATGTGGGGGCCGGATAAGCTGAAAATCAGGCCGTTAAAGATGCTCTATCGTATCCTCTGTGCATCCTCTGTTTTTGTGATACCATCCTTCGTTTTTATTTTCATGGGATTGATCTCCCAGTATCACGTGAATATCCCGGAGAGTATTCATGCGGAATCGATGCCGGTCGAAGAACTGCTCCCACAGGATCACACAGTGATTTACAATACGGGTACGGTCTACGTATTCTTCCCGGAGTATACCGAAATAGAGCTGGTATGCGAAAACCGTCCCTCAAAATCGGATGATTCTATTACGTGGTGCAGCGGGGCAGCTTTTCAGCATACGGTCAGCCTGGATTTTACCCAGGAAAACGTGGAGGGCGATCACGCTGTTCGCGGCAAACTCTATGAAAGCCCCTATAATAAGGAAAACTTTGCGGCTTTTGTATTTGCAGAGGATCAATTCGGCTTCGAATTTGAGAATCCCACCGAAGCCATAAAAAAAGCAGCGAACGCCGGTGGGAGCGGATTTATGCAGTTTGGGCTGATCAGGGACGGCGAGCCGGTTATGAACTTTGACAGGCCACGGGCACGCTGCTATCGGGCGCTGGCAGAGCTAAATGGAAATGTCTGCATTATCGATTCCGTCAATATGCTGCACTTTGATGAATTCATGGAGGAGCTATTGCGGCTCCATGTTACGAACGCTCTGTATATGGATATGGGTGCCGGCTGGAATTATTCGTGGTATCGAGGCGCAGATGAGAAGGTTGTAACACTCTTTGGCCTTCCGGTGCCATGGTCACATAATTGGGTTGTTTTTAACGTTTCCTACTGATCCTCCCGGATCGGGTCAATGATTATATATTTCGGATAGATCTGCTATTTCGCTCTTGAATCTGTCAACCACTGATTCCGGACCAAGGATTTTAACCTTCTTTCCCAGCGCAAATATCCATCCGAGGAACTGATCGCTCATAGCTACATCCACCGTAGTCTCTGACCACCCTGCCCGTTTAGACGGAAATATGGTGATATCTCTGCCAAATCTGTCGATGAATACGCCTGCCATATCGTTGTCAAAGGCAATCTTCACCTTGACCGGTTCTCCGCCGAACATCCCGAAGCTCATCCTGGCATACTTTGCGAGATTAAACTCTCTGAACTTATCTTCACCGGTACGCCTCGCTTCCAGTACCTGTATGCTCTTCAGTTTATCCACACGGAAATGCTTGATGCAGTCTGCTTCCTCGTCATATGCGATCAGATAATAGTTTTCGTCGTCCCATGTCAGCGCCCAGGGACTGACCACGTATGAGCCGTCCTTGCGGCGGACCATCTTCTTCTGCTCGTTCCATTTCATGTATTCGAAGCTGATCTGCTTATTCTCGGCAATGGCGCGATGCACATCATCCACAAAGTAGTATATGGACTCGTTCATGGTCTTGACCCTGCCCTGCACCACCACCTGCCGCTTCAACTGCGTTGCCTCGTAGTTGCTTGCCATACCGGTCAGTTTTTTTATAAGTTCACCGGACTTCCTCTCCGTAATAAACTTGGAGGACTGGATCGCATCCACCAGGAGCTTAAGCTCTGCGATCTCGAACTGTTTCCCGCCAACATGATAGTAGAAGTTCCGGCCGACCTTTTCGCCGATGACATCTATGCCAAGCACCCTGAGCGCTTCCAGATCGTCATACAGGCTCTTTCTGTCTGCCGTAACACCGTATTCTTCAAGAGCGCTTTTAATCTCCGGCATGGTGATCATATGCTCATCATCAGTCTTTTCGGTCATAATACGAGCCAGATAATACAGTTTCAATTTCTGATTTGTTCCCTTTGGCATGACGGACTCCTCCCTTCGGATATGGCATCGACAGGATAAGGTTTAGCAAATGCCCTTTCTGTCGCAATCGTGTGCATAAAATGATATTATTATCTCCGGTACAAACAGTATTATACAGGATGCCCTGCAAATGGTCATTAAATATTGATCTGTGGTATTATATTTCAGAAAGCGGCAATGAAATGAAAGATGCGAATATAAACAAATACGACCATAAAATAGTCCGTATTACCGACACAGGCGGAAAGATATTCACCGGGGAAGCAGGCTTTGTTTCCGCGGAATATGCATTTCATGAATACGGAAAAGAAAAGGATGCCTTAGAGCTAAACGGGTATACGATTTTCGAAGACGCCATAGAAAAAATAGAAGTTCTTAAAGGCATGGAAGTGATACGGGCGCAGGAACTGTGGCAACAGGCCGGAGCGTATTATGTCAGGATCCGGGGTATGGCAAAGAAGCATCATATAACCTTAAAGCAGGAGTTTGATGAGCATGATACACCGGACACCAAATATATCGTTATCAATGAGGATGATTTTCCAATAGCAACGGCCAGAATGTATCCGCTGGATCACGAAAGCGTTATGATCGGCAGAGTTGTGGTGCTGCCGGAATACAGACGCCTTGGTATCGGTACGATGGTGGTAACGGAATGTGAGGCGTGGGCTGAAGATCTCGGATATAGCAGATTTGTTGTGGACAGCCGCGATAATAAGGTTGAATTCTATGAACAGCTGGGATATGAGGTCTGTGGCAGAACCTCGCCGGGTGATACGTTCAGGTGTATCCGGATGGAAAAGAGACTATAATGCTTTTCTTAACATATATCTGTTCCCGTCATCCCGGTCTATCGAGTATCCTGACCGCTCATAAAGCCGCAATGCCGCGCCATTTGATTTTTCAACATGCAAAAATACCGGGGAAATATTGATAGTCCTTGCGTATTCTTCCGCGGTCATGAGCAGTTTTGTTCCTATGCCTTTATTCCTGTACGCTTCCGCAACCGAAAAATCATCAAGATAGATAAAATCTTCCTCTTCATGGTGAACCTCGACTGACAAGAACCCTACGACATCCCCATCTTCCGCCACATAAATCCGGTCTTCGTTCCCGGTGAAGAATCTGTCCAATTCCCCTTCTTCATATCCGTTCACTTCATCCGTATGGTATATCGCCCGAAGCATTTCCAGAAACAATTCGCTTATCTTTAATTCGTCGTCCGGGACAGCAACCCTGATCTTGTAATTCATCGTCTCTCCTACTCATATACCGCTTATTCTGCAGCATTTAAAGCCGTCTCAGGTTCGTCGCGATCTGGCAATTGCCCGCACGACCGCGCTTATGCTCCAAATAATGATTGCCTATTTATAAGAATGATATCATAATATCACTAGGCTTAAAACTATAGAAAACGCACTAAACTATTCGTAACTATAAAAGGCGGTGGATCATGAACAAGATCGCGGTGATTTTTCCCGGAATGGGCTATACGAAAGACAGACCCCTGCTCTACTACGCAGGCAAGATCGCAAGGAATTGCGGATATAACCTTATATTTATCAGGTACGAGGATATCTCGTTTGACAAGGAAACTTTGCGGGATCACGGCGAAATGACCAGGATACTCGGAAAATGCATCAACAGCGCTGAGGATATTCTGTCAGATACGGACTTTTCCGAAGCCGGGGATGTCATCTTCATATCCAAGAGTCTTGGATGTGTGGTAGCTGCCGCTATCGCAAAGCGCCACGGGATACAGGCAAAACATATATTCTTTACTCCGATCGAGCAGTTTCGTGATTTTGCGGATGACGACTGCGAAATCGTATTCTACGGCGGCGGCGACCCGTTCGCAGATCCCGATACTATCGGAAGTATATGCCGCGCTAAAAGGATCGAAGCATACCGCATTGAAGGAGCCAATCATTCTCTGGAGGTGGATGATGTTAAGGCCGACATCGATAATCTGTCTTATGTCATGAATATAATCTCCGACAAAATAAGCGGTAACAGCATATACAAGTTCAGTGTACAGGCTCGGGACGGCTCTCTTACGTCCCTTGCCGACTACCGGGGGCAGGTTCTTCTCATTCTCAACAGCGCTACAGGCTGCGGATTTACCCCGCAGTATGAAGCCCTTGAGAGGATATACCGCAAATATCATGACAGAGGATTTACTATCCTTGATTTTCCTTGCAACCAGTTCGGAAGGCAGGCTCCCGGTTCGGCTTCCGAAATACACAGCTTCTGCACTTCAAGATACGATATCACTTTTCCGCAGTTTATGAAGATCGAAGTAAACGGGCCCGGCGAAAGCGAACTGTTTACATATCTGAAATCAAAACAGGGTTTTAAGGGCTTCGGTGAATCTCCTGAGGCCGATTATATGCGTAAGAAGCTTGCTTCAGAGATTCCGGGATACGAAAATACTCCCGATATTAAATGGAACTTCACAAAGTTTCTGGTTGATACCTACGGAAATGTTATATCCCGCTTCGAGCCTACCGAAGACATGGCTGTTGTTGAGGCAGCAATCGAGAGGATGTTTGAAGGTGCGTGACCGTTTCGTTCCCGGCATTAATCAAGATTGCTTTTGGCGTTGATAGTGAGCGGCTGTGGCGGATATGCTGCTTGCCTATTTGGCGGCAGCGCTTTTACGCGCTCTTGGAGACAGGCCGTTTAGGACGGCATACAGCCCCGGCGTGAATCTTTCCAGCAGCATACAGCATGCAATGGTAAAGAACAGAATGATCACAGGAATGAGAATAAATTCGATAAACTGAAATGCTACGGATGCAGGAAGTATCTTTGCCAGTATTTTCTTCAAGGTAGTCATGGAGAACTCATGAAACAGGTATATACAGAAGGAGTATTTGGCCAGGGACAATAAAAAAGTCTTGGATCGCGATCCGATAACAGACGTTATCATATACCAGAACATAAGGCTCACTATAACAGATATCCTGTATACAACGAGTGCTCCGCCCAAACCTGCTTCGGAGACGATATAAGATGCTGCGGTAAGAACTATAAAGGCGACGGTTAATACGCCTTTATTAACACGTTCGAGAAAAGATAACGATCCGGGTCTCTTGGCGAAATAACAACCAATCCCCCAGAAGCAAACGGCTCTTATATCGCAGAAGTATACAGGCGAAGAAGCTGCAAACAGCCATGGCAGAATGAACAGTATAATGGAAAAATCGCCCAGAAGATCGGTTATCACATCAAATACTTTGGAAAGTGCGTTCATTACAAACAGATCCCGGAGGAACCACAACGGATAAACAAATGGAAATCTGCTGTTACTTGATCCCCAATATGCCTCTATCCAGCCTTTTGCGCTCCATCCGGTAATGACCCGGTTAGAGCCGGAAAAGAGCAGATTAAGTCCCGGGATTTTTTGTGCAATATAGAGCGCAACGATCCAGAATGTGGTAACTATCAAGTATGGTACAACTATCCTTCTGATCTTTTTGCGCAGATTATCCATATATGAATATGGCTTTTTGTATAACAGAAACGCTGACATAAAATAGAATCCCGGAACCGAGATTGATACGATGACGCTTGATACTATGACTTTGAAGCGGCTGAGCCATTCCGCCCCGGTAACGACTATTTGTTCGTCTGCAAAGGATAGCGTGTTACTGTAGGAGTGACCAAACAAGACCATGATCGTAAATATGACCTTTAATATCGTCAGCCTTTCAGAGGCTGCCGGAGAAATGACATATTCCTGTCTGTTGTTATCCTTGCTCATATAGTCTCCCGATCACCTGCGCCGATGCACGTCTTCCATAGAGGCGGCGCAAATTGCCGCAACGAATTGAATTATAGCATTTATGCGTTACAATGTCTACTTTTTGCGCCAATGCAAGACCTGCCGCTAATTCCGATGCATTTGCCGAATATTATTGAAAACATTGCAGCGGTATGCTATGATGTCAGGGTCAAAAAGGCATGGGTGATCATGCCTGGTCATATCGAAAGACAGAAGGAACAATTTGGGAAACAGGTGCAAATCCTGTGCGAACTCGTCACTGTAAGTATGGAGTATGCTTTTGTTGATGTTATGGTAAAGAATGCATTTACCGTAACATGTCACTGGGACATTTACTTCCCGGGAAGGCTAAGGGCATATGCTGATATACAAGCCAGGAGACCGGCCTTCTGCCTGTACAGAAACAGGGTTATCCCGGGTTTCAAGGTCACGAGTAATTGATCGTACGTTATGTTGCGAGATATGCACGGATCCGAAGGATCAGCGCACGGCGACATCACCGAAGGTGATGTTGGAAGCATGCCGTGAGGAAGTTCTCGCGCCTTTTTGTGTACGATTCAATACTCATTCCGAATTGCCGGAGTGAGTTTTTTAATGCAGCTTACCCGGCTGGCAAACGTCCCTGGATTATGCAGACAGGGAAAGAAGGGAGGATTATTATTATGAAGAATAAGATCATGGCAGTTCTTGCGGTATCGGTATCCGCAGCGGCAATCCTTGCAGGATGTGCAGGCGTAAATACCGGCATCCCGGCAGGCGGTGGCGAAGGGAATGAGACAAAGGAGGAAAGCGAAGCGGTTTCCGATCAGGAAAAGGCCGATGAGGTCGCGGCACTTATAGACGCGATCTACGTTCAGGAGCGTACCGATGAGACTGATGAGCTGTGCAGACTGGCAAAGCAGAAATGGGACGAACTGACGGATGCCCAGAAGGAGCTCGTAGAGGGCGAGGACGCAGACCCCGACTATTTCGGAAGAGATACCGGGGATGCCTCAAACGATGATCCTCTTAACGGTGATGACATAGGCGATAACGAGATAATCGTCGCGTCATTCGGTACATCATTCAATGATTCGAGAGCCACGGATATAGGCGGAGTGGAAAAAGCGATCGCTGCCGCATATCCCGACTGGTCAGTCAGAAGAGCATTTACCGCGCAGATAATCATCAACCATATACAGGCACGCGACGGTGAGAAGATCGATAACATTGACCAGGCGCTCGACAGGGCTGTTCAAAACGGTGTCAGGAATCTTGTGATCCAGCCGACCCATCTGATGCATGGTGCGGAGTATGACGAGCTGACGGAAGCTCTTTCGCAGTATGAAGGCAGGTTTGAGAAGGTTGCTGTTGCCGAGCCCCTCCTCGGCAAAGTCGGAGAAGACGCTACTATCATAAACGATGACAAGAAGGCAGTTGCCGAAGCAATTACTGCCGCAGCGGTAAGTGATGCCGGTTATGAGAGCATTGACGCGGCTGCCTCGGACAGCCGGGCATTTGTGTTCATGGGTCACGGAACGGCGCATACCGCCAAGATAAGCTACAGCCAGATGGCCGCACAGATGGCGGATCTCGGATATAAGAACGTGTTTATCGGAACGGTTGAAGGTGAGCCTGAAGAGACATCCTGCGAAAATATAATAGAATCTGTACAGGAGGCAGGATATAACGATGTGATACTGCGTCCTCTTATGGTAGTTGCCGGAGATCACGCAAACAATGACATGGCAGGGGATGATGATGACAGCTGGAAGAGCCGGTTTAACGCTTCCGCTGCCTTTGAGGATGTAGAATGCCAGATAGCGGGGCTTGGCAGGATTAAAGAGATACAGGATCTGTACGTTGCACATACAAAGGCAGCCATTGACTCGCTTGGTGATGCAGTATCATCGGAAACGGACAAGGACAAGGAAGAAGCCGTCCTTGCGGACGGTGTGTATAAAGCCTCTTTTACGACCGACAGCTCAATGTTCAAGGTCAATGAGGAACTTGACGGAAAATGTGATCTGACAGTAGCGGACGGTCAAATGACGGCGCATATAACTCTCGGTTCGAAAAATATAGTCAATCTGTTCCCGGGAACGGCCGAAGAAGCGGTAAAAGACGAAGCCGGAATCCTCGAACCAACGACGGATACGGTAGAATACAGTGATGGAACGACAGAGGAAGTATACGGATTTGATGTTCCGGTGCCTTACCTTGATGATGAGTTCGATCTGGCGCTTATCGGAACAAAGGGAAAATGGTATGACCATAAAGTCTCGGTTTCAAATCCCGAATAAAATCGTAAAGAGAGCAGCAGCGGCACTGTTGCCGTTAATAATAGCATTGTTTGTAACCTCCTGCACTTCGCGGGAGGTTACATTTCAATCGCAACAAGAGAATACCCGGCCATATACGGTTGACATAACTATGGAGGGAGGCTCCGGAAAAGCTTATGTTGAGTCGCCTGTAGAGATATTCGAAAAAGACGGGGTTACATACGCAAGACTTGTCTGGAACAGTGAAAACTACGACTATGTTATCGTTGACGGCGATAAGTACCTAAACGAGAATCCCGGTGGGAAGTCTTCATTTACCGTCCCGGTAAAATCATTGGATGAGCCATTCCGTTTTATTGCCGATACGGTTGCGATGAGCAAGCCTCACGAGATAGAGTATACCATCACCTGGGGCGCGACGGGCAGGAGCGGCTCTCCTCAAACCGGAAACATATCGCAATCCGGTAATGACGGGGAGCCGGAAAATACCGTATTCGGAAGAAGACCCGAAGAGTCTGCGGAGTATCTTGTGGACGGCAAGAGTTCTACGGGCAGAATATTACTTTCATATGCCGAAGGCTTTGATATAATTAAATACGACGATTACAGACTTATAAGGATATACGGTGCGGACGATTATCTGCTTGTGCCTGAAGGAAAGCCGGAACCTGAGATAACGGATGCCGAAACGGGAGATGCGGTTAACATAACTATACTGAGACAGCCGCTTGACAGGACGTATCTCGTCTCCACATCGGTCATGGATCTTATCAGGCAGATTGGCGCGCTGGATATGATAAGTCTTTCGGGCACTAGGGAGGAAGACTGGTCCGTGAAAGAGGCGGCTGATCTGATGAGAGAGGGTAAGATTGTCTACGCCGGGAAGTACAGGACGCCGGATTACGAACTGATATTGTCCGACGGATGTAACCTTGCGATCGAAAACACCATGATATATCATGATCCCGCGGTCAAGGAAAAGCTCGAGGAACTGTCGGTTCCTGTTCTTGTGGAAACATCCAGTTATGAAAGGGATCCGATAGGGCGCCTTGAATGGATCAAACTCTACGGAACTCTCTACGGGAAAGAGAAGGAGTCCGAAGACAGTTTCAGGCAGTGTGAGAAAGAAATAACACAAGTTATTGAATCCGGGAAGACCGGCAAGAAGGTCGCTTTCTTCTCGGTATCCGCTTCGGGGCTGATCACTGTGAGACGGCCGGGGGATTACATCACAAATCTGATAGAGCTAGCCGGTGGCGATTATGTCCCCGATTACTCCGATGTTTCCATGGAAGGAGTGTCCGGTACGATCAATATGCAGATGGAAGACTTCTATGCAGGGACATGTGATGCGGATATACTTATATATAACAGCACGATACAGGGCGGGATAGGATCCGTTTCGGATCTTATCGGTCTGAATCCCCTTTTTGCCGATTTTGCGGCTGTCAATGACCGGAATGTATATTGTACGAGCGGTGATTTTTTCCAACATCCGACCGAAACAGCCGGATATCTGTCGGATCTTAGAAATCTGACAGAGGGAAATGCGGCGCTTAACGGGTTTTTTGAGAAACTGAAATGAAGAGACGATGTTGTATCGCGTTTGCTGCAGTTATCCTGCTGCTGATCATAAGCGCTTATGTAAATATCATAACAGGAACGGTTGTTATGTCTGCATCCGAGGTTTTTGCGGCTCTTGCAGGCAGGCTGGCAGGGACGATTGAAGCTAACGTGGTGTTATTTATTCGTCTTCCAAGAATAATAGCAGCTGTTATTCTTGGCGGCGCACTTGCCCTTTCGGGATATATGCTCCAGACATTCTTCAATAATCCGATAGTGGGACCGTTCGTGCTTGGAATATCTTCGGGAGCCAAGCTTGCGGTTGCGCTTACGCTTATATTTTGCGTGACCGCATCCGGAAAACCGGGAACGGTTTCCCTTGTAGTCGCGGCATTTATCGGAGCCCTGATATCGATGGCTTTTGTCCTTGCTGTATCGGTCCGCGTAAAGAGCATGGGCGTACTCGTTGTATGCGGGATCATGATAGGGTACATATGCTCGGCCATAACCGATCTTGTTGTAACGTTTGCCGACGACTCGAATATAGTTAATCTTCACAACTGGTCGCTCGGAAGCTTTTCCGGCATCGGCATGCGGGATATCGGAGTTATGTCAACTATCGTCGGTCTATGCCTCATTGCATCGGTATTTCTTGTCAAGCCTTTGGGAGCCTACAGACTCGGCGAAGATATCGCAAGGACCGAAGGGGTTAACATAACATTGTTAAGGATTCTGCTGATCCTTATATCGAGCCTGCTTGCCGCAACGGTTACTGCGTTTGCGGGTCCTATATCATTTGTCGGCGTTGCGGTTCCGCATTTGTGGAAATCAATGGCCCGGACAAGTTCACCGGCTGTCATGATACCGGGCTGTTTTCTGCTCGGGGGAGCGGTCACGCTTATATGCGACGGCATAGCAAGGAGTCTGTTTGCTCCGACGGAGGTCTCGGTAAGCACGATAACCGCTGTGCTTCTTGTTCCCGTTGTCATTACCGTGATGATCAGGAGGAAAAAGGACAATGTATGACCCGAAGACGGATAACGGAAGGGATACGGGTCTTTGCACATCTGACCTTACAGTAGGATATGACAGTGATATCGTAAAGGATATAGCGCTTGAGGTAAGACCCGGTAAGATAGTAACGCTCATCGGGCCGAATGGCAGTGGAAAATCGACTATCCTCAGAACCGTTACGGGACTGCTCGATGCGAGAGCCGGGGTGATCATGCTTGACGGATGCGATAAATCCGGGATTCCCGTCAAAAAGAGCGCCCGAAGGATTTCGACGCTCATGACGGGTCGTGCGGAAGCCGAACTTATGACGTGCAGAGAGGTGATAGAAAGCGGGCGCTACCCTTATACGGGTCTGTTCGGGAGGATGAGCGAAGAGGACAGGAAGAAAGTCGAAGAGGCTGTGGAAGCAACGGATACGGCTGACATTGCCGACAGACTGTTTACGAACATCAGTGACGGACAGCGGCAGAGGGTACTGCTTGCTAGGGCGATCGCCCAGGATCCGGGAATACTCGTCCTCGATGAACCGACATCATATCTTGATATACGCTACAAGACAGATATACTTACCAGGATCAGAAAGCTTGCAAAGGAGGATAACATAGCGGTCCTCCTGTCACTGCATGAGCCCGAGATTGCCATGAAGCTGTCGGATACAGTGGCGGCGGTAGGAGACGGGAAGATATTGCGGATCGGTACTCCCCGGGAGGTCTTTACCGAGAGTTTCATCAGGAGCCTCTATAAGCTCGGGGACGCCGATGTCGGAATGATGGGAACACTCTGGTATGATGTAGATGAAGATAAGTTAACAGATCGCGATGCGTCCGCCGGTTGGCCGGAAGCAGGTGAGCGCCGTACGCATGCGATCATGATCCAGGGCACGATGTCCGGCGTCGGAAAGAGCGTCATTACCGCCGCTCTTTGCAGGATATTTGCTGCCGACGGGTACAAAACGGCTCCCTTCAAGTCACAGAATATGGCAAATAACTCATATATTACAGGGGACGGGCTTGAAATGGGAAGAGCCCAGGCGCTGCAGGCAATGTGTGCCTATACTTCCCCGGATGTGCGCATGAATCCGATACTGTTAAAGCCTACCGACGACTGCGGCTCCCAGGTCGTAGTCATGGGGAAATCCGTAGGGAATATGCGCGCCGGAGAGTATTACGAATATAAGAGATCGCTTGTTCCGGTCATCCGGAAGGCATATGATGATCTTGCATCGGAATATGACGTGATCGTTATCGAGGGTGCCGGATCCCCGGCAGAGATCAACCTGAAGGAAAACGATATCGTAAATATGGGCCTTGCCGGAATGATCGACTGTCCGGTGATACTCGCGGGCGATATAGACAGGGGCGGTGTATTCGCACAGCTTATCGGAACGCTTGATCTTCTGGAGCCGGAAGAGCGCTCAAGGGTCGGAGGGCTTGTGATCAACAAATTCAGGGGAGACGAAGAACTGCTAAGACCGGGTATCGGGGCGCTTGAAGCCCGTTCGGGATCAAAAGTCATCGGCGTTATCCCTTATATCGATATAAACCTTGACGAAGAAGACTCCCTCTCCGACAGACTGCGGCTTACCGGGAGAAGATCATTTGATATTGCTGTCGTGAGGCTCCCACATATAGCTAATTATACCGATCTTGATGTTTTTGACGCGTCGCCGGATGTATCCGTAAGGTATATTAGCCGCCCCGGGCAGGCAGAAGGCGCCGATATTGTAATACTTCCCGGAACCAAGAACACTATAGGGGATCTTAAGTGGCTGTGGGAGACGAAAATGGCCGATGCCGTCATAAACCTTGCAAAGTCATCCGTTCCGGTTCTTGGCATATGCGGCGGATTTCAGATGCTTGGAAGAAATGTAAGCGATCCGGAGTCGGTAGAGGGAGGAGAGGCTGCGGAAGGTCTCGGGCTGCTCCCGGTCGATACCGTACTGCTGCCCCAAAAAACGACGAGACAGTTTGAAGGCACTATAGTAAATGCCACGGGAGCGCTGTCGCCGCTTTCCGGACGGATGATAAAAGGCTACGAGATACATATGGGAAGCACGAAACCATACGAAAACGTGAACGAGTTCACGTCGGACGCAACCGGCTACTGCCTTGGCAATATATACGGAACGTATGTGCATGGGCTGTTTGATGAAGGCGGTACGGCTGCTGCCGCAGTAAATGCTATCCTACGCTTCGCGGGACGGGAAACGGATATACCAAAGCTTTGCGACCGGGACGAATACCGGCAGAAGCAGGCAGACATACTTGCCGACACCGTCCGTGCCAGTCTTGATATGGATGCGATCTATAGGATGATGGGTCTTGAAAAGGTAAATTAGGGGATGACAAAAGAAGAACTGTTTGAGATTATAATAGATGAGCCTGACGTAAACGCTTATAAAAATGCCGCAGCCAGATTTGACAGCCTTGCCAAACCCATCGACGGATTCGGGGCTTTTGAGAAGATGATATGCAAGATCGCATCCGATCAGCGTACCGACAGACCGGACATTTCCCGAAAGGGTCTTGTTATAATGATAGCGGATAACGGTGTCGTCGAGGAGGGTGTTTCGCAGACAACGCCTGATGTTACGGGATCCGTGGCACGTCTTATGGGAAAGAGGCGAAGTACGGTAGGTGTGATGACAGAGGGCTATCCGGTTGACATAATACCGATAGATGTCGGAACGGATTCGTCAGGACAGATACCCGGAGTCATTGACTGTAAAGCAGCCCATGGCACAAAAAACATTGCAAAAGAATGCGCGATGAGCGAAGAAGAATGCCTTGCAGCCGTAAGCGCGGGCATCGGGGCAGCGGATATGTGCAAAGAGCGCGGTATTAAGCTTGTTGCAACGGGAGAAATGGGAATAGGGAACACGACTACTTCTTCTGCCCTGTTCTGTGCACTCTCACAAAGCCCGGCAACAGCTGTAGCGGGCAGGGGCGCGGGTCTGGATGATGAAGGACTTCAAATAAAAACAGATGTTATAGAAAGAGCCCTTCGACTCCATAAATTAAATAACACCCATGAAAATGCGCTTGACCGCGAGTTCGTATTTAATGCCTTGAAATGTGTAGGAGGCCTTGATATAGCAGCACTCGCGGGATTGTATACAGGATGCGCGCGCAATGCGATAACAGTAGTTATCGATGGATTCATAAGCGCGGTCGCTGCTCTTACTGCATATGCATGGCATCCCGAAGTAAAAGGGTATATCCTTGCATCGCACAGCGGGAAGGAACGAGGATGCAAAGGCGCTCTTGATATGCTCGGGCTTGATCCTGTAATATACGCCGATATGGCTCTGGGCGAAGGCACAGGAGCGGTAATGCTCTTTCCGCTGCTCGATATGGTTATGTCCGTATATGATAACGGAACGGTATTTGCGGATACCGGTATCAGGCAGTATGAGAGGTATGATTGTTGATCACGCTTATAATCGGCCCGCCTGAGAGCGGAAAATCACATCTGGCTGAGCAGATGCTGCTTGACGAACCATATATGGACCGATACTACATAGCCACAATGAAAGCCGTCGATGAAGCCGGATATGAACGCATAAGACGCCACAGGGCAATGCGGGCAGGAAAAGGCTTTACAACACTTGAGATCGAAACGGATATTGTATCGGCAGCAAAGCTTATGGCTGATCCGCCAAACAGCGCTGTTTTACTTGAATGCGCTGCCAATCTGACCGCCAATATGATGTATGATCCGGAAACGTATGATATTTGCCGGTCAGGTGAAGACGGGGCACGTGATTTTGCCCGCAGGGCGGCAGATAAGGTAGCGGCGCTTGCGGACCTGGTGGGAAGCCTTATTGTTGTAACCGGCGTGTACGGGCCAGAGGAAGCGGACGATGAGGAGACGAGGCTGTACAAGACGCTTCTGGATATAGTTAACATAATTCTGAGAAATATGGCAGACAAAGTTATCGATACCGGCGTATTACAGTGATAGTAAACGACAGATTATTATTCACAGATCGGAGGGATTGATCGGATGATAAGGATATTAAGGTGTATACCGGCTGCTTTTTCGATGTACTCGAGGATCCCGATGCCTGGATTTAAGGCAAAGGACGAGGATACGCAGTGCATCATGTTTCTTCCGCTTATCGGGGCTCTCATCGGAGCGATCATGTTTGCACTTGTGAGGATTCTTACTATACTGCCCGCGCCTGTGTCGGTCAGGGCGATGATAATAATGATCGTGCCTTTAATAGTAACGGGCGGATTTCACGTTGACGGATTCATGGATACGGTGGATGCGAAAAGTTCGCATCGGTCCATGGATGAAAAGCTTGCAATATTAAAGGATCCGCACATTGGCGCCTTCTCAGTCATAAGACTGGTCACGGCGGGGATTATCGCGCTTTGTTCACTCGTTGTCATAATCAACCTTGATTCGAGGGCGTCAAGGCCGGTCTATGTGCTCGCCTGCGGAATATTTGTTATCGCAAGGGCGCTTGCCGCCCTTACATCGATATACATGAAAAAGGCAAAAGGCGACGGCATGCTCGTTACCGAGACTATGAACATCAGGAATGCGGACATTGTCGTCCTGATGATACAGCTCATAGCGGTAACGGCGCTCATGGCGTATCTGAATCCGGTGCATACGGGAATGATAGTGCTCGCATTTACCGTATTCACGTTGTTTTACCGGCATATGACGGCAAAAGAGTTCGGCGGGATAACCGGAGATACTGCCGGTTACTATGTGACGGCAGGTGAGATATTCGCGCTGGCAGTTCTTGCCGTATCCGCACTTTATATTAACGTATGACTGCATATAATAAGACACTGATACTCATACGGCACGGTGTGACCGAATATAATGCGGGCGGAAGGTATATGGGCCGCGGCATCGACGCTCCGCTTTCTGACGAGGGGATACGGAGGGTAAAAGAAAACGCCGACAGGCTCCGGAAGCTCTCTGAAGGCGCGATGGTCTGTACCGGACCGCTAAAGAGGGCAAAAGATTCGGCTGCCCTCATCTTTCCGAATGAGAGCATATATGTGGAAGAGGATCTGACGGAGATCGATTTCGGTGATTTTGAAGGAAAATCCGCCGAAGAACTTTCCGGGGACATACGTTACAGGCAGTGGATAGATTCGTACGGGACGCTCAGGTTTCCAAACGGTGAGAGTATGGAAGAATTCACGGACAGGACGATGAGAAGTTTACATAACATCATCGACCGGTCGAGGGATAATGATAAAACAGCGGTAGTGTGCCACGGGGGCTGTATAATGGCGATAATGAGCCGCCTGTGCGGCGGGAACTACTATGATTATCTTGTCCCGAATCTTGACGGATATGTTATACGGATGACGGTGAATGATGAAAGAATATATGACGTTACATATGATCGCATTGGCAGCGGGGATAATACTTGACCTTGCCATCGGAGATCCGCATGGCATTCCGCATCCGGTAAGAGCGATAGGCGCGTATATATCCGCGCTTGAAAGAGGCCTTCTGCCGGATAAAGAGCTTTCCGGAAAAAGCCTGATCCGGCGCGGCGCTGTGCTGTGGTTTGCGGTCGTATTGACGACGGGGGCAATTGCCGCCGGGATAATAATCCTTGCCGCAATGACGGGTAAAATCCTGTTTGCGGCGGCAGAGGCGGTTCTTACGTATTACTGCCTTGCGGCAAGGCAGCTTGGCCGTGAGAGCATGAAAGTATACTACTGCCTGACAGGAGATGCAGGATCGTGCGTGGGCAATATCGGGGATGCCAGGGCTTCCCTTTCCATGATAGTTGGACGCGACACCGCGGAGCTTGACGAGACCGGGATAGCCCGGGCAGCAGTGGAGACAGTTGCGGAGAATACGTCCGACGGTGTCATAGCGCCGCTCATATATACGGCAGTCGGCGGACCTGTTCTTGGGCTAATGTATAAGGCTGTCAACACTATGGACTCGATGATAGGCTATAAAAACGCAAGATATGAGTATTTCGGAAGATTTGCGGCACGATCCGATGATGCGGCCAATTACATACCATCCAGGATCAGCGCAATTATTATGATCGCCGCGGCCGGTCTGCTCGAACTTATCGGAAAGGCAGGAAACAAACCGAATTATGATATGAAGCGTTCCTATGAGGTATGGCGGCGCGACAGGATGGCGCACAGCAGCCCCAACAGCGCACAGTGTGAGAGTGCCTGTGCCGGAGCGCTTGGAGTAAGGCTTGGCGGCACCAGCAGCTACGGAGGCGTCCCCGTTTCCAAACCGTATATAGGAGACGGATACAGAGAGCCGGAGATTGCGGATATCGGGCGTTCGGTGAAGCTTATGTACGCGACGGAGGCAGTATGCACGGCGGTGATATATATAATAACATTGTCGATATTGATTTTTCGGTTAACTTAAACCCCTATGGCACCCCGGGGCTTAAGCGTATAATCGGGGAGGCGGTAAGGGAAGGCATAGCCTTGGCAAATGCGTATCCGGATATTGCCCAGTCTGCCGTAAGGTCAGCCATTGCCGATTCGGAAAGGATAGACAGCGGCTGCGTGGTCGCTGGAAACGGGGCATCGGAGCTTATAATGGCTGTCGCAGGGATGTGTGCTCCGAAGAGGGCTCTTCTCGTTGAACCGTGCTACAGCGGCTATGAATATGCGCTCAAGGCTGCCGGATGCAGTGATATCAAACGTTACTATGTACAAGAAGACGACGGTTTTGTCCTGACGGCGGATGTTCTTGATGCGATAACACCGGAAGAGGACATGATCTTCCTTGCGGATCCCGCTAACCCGACGGGGCAGAACATCGATAATGATCTTCTTGCGGGCATACTTGAAAAATCATGTGATGAGAATATAACGGTCGTACTTGACAACAGCTTTTATATGTTGTCGGACAAGTATCTGCAATGCACGGGTGAGAATATGGCAGATTGGATACAAAAGTATCCCAATCTGTTTATAATAGTATCATACACTAAATGTTTTGCTCTTCCCGGTATCAGGATGGGATACGCTGTAAGCAGCAGCAACAACGTTTCCCGGCTCCGGGAGCATCTCCCCGAATGGAATCTTTCGTCGGTATCATCTGCACTTATGTGCAGCCTTTCAGCAGTGGCAGATGACGGGGGATTTTACAGAAATTCCATATCGATGATACAGCACGAGCGTGCTTTTTTAACGGAGAGATTATCCGAAACGGGTCTGAAGCCGTTTGAGAGCAACACGAATTTCATTTTATTTAAAGGTCAACAAGACATTTATGAGAAGCTTCTTGAAGATAGGATAATGATCAGAAAATGCCTTGATTATAACGGACTTGATGAGAGGTTCTACAGAACGGCGGTAAGATGCCGTGAAGATAATATCAGACTTGCGGACAGTCTGGCAGGGATTGTCAGGAAAAATGGATGACGCATACATTAATATCAGAACATCGGATCCGTCGGAGATAGAAAAGGAAAGCTTTGCAATAATATCTTCCGAGCTTGAACACATGCAGGTGCTCATAAACGGAGATATTCCTGTTGAATCTGCCGGTGAACGCAATAAGATAACGCAAGTTATTAAAAGATGTATACACACCACAGCCGACTTTGACTACGCGAAGACAATGTATTTTACAGACGGCGCCGTAGGTGTACTTGAGGGGCTGATACGTGGCGGGGCTGTAATAGTGACTGATACGAACATGGCGCTTGCCGGCATAAACAAACGTGAACTTGCAAAGTACGGATGCAGCGCGAAGTGCTATATGTCCGATGAGGACGTGGTAAGAGAAGCAGCCGCAAGGAATATGACAAGGGCAGCGGTATCAATGGAACGTGCCATGAAATCCTATGGTGACGTAATATTCGTTATAGGGAATGCTCCGACCGCGCTTATTGCGCTTCGGGAGCATTATGACAGCGGCGATTATGTACCTTCGTTCGTCATAGGCGTCCCGGTGGGGTTTGTTAACGTTACGGCATCAAAGGAGCTTATAATGGGTACTGATATTCCCTGTATAGTCAATACCGGGAGAAAGGGTGGCAGCAACGTAGCTGCTGCGGTAATGAATGCCGTATTGTACGGTATGCGGTGAATATGAGATACGGATTTACGACGGGAAGCTGTGCCGCTGCAGCGGCCAAGGCAGCAGTACAGATGATTTTCGGGCAGGAGGAGATCGACAAAGTCACGGTAGCAACGCCGTCAGGAACAGATTATACAGCACCCGTTGAGCGTGTTATGTTAACCAAGAATGAAGCTTCGTGCGCTGTCCGAAAGCCAGACAGCGACGATCCGGACGTCACTGCCGGAATGCTCATATGCGCGAAGGCAGTTCTTCATCCCGGCAAAGCGCCCTGCGGGAACGGCAATGATAAGGTACGTGTGATAATAGAAGGCGGCGTCGGGATCGGGAGGGTCACGAGACCGGGACTTGACCGTCCAGTGGGCGACTGGGCGATCAATTCGGTTCCGCGGCAGATGATAGAGCGGGAGGTATGCTCTGTTGCCGACAGATACGGATATGACGGAGTCATTGGTATAGAAATCTCCGCCCCGGAGGGTGAAGAGGTGGCGGCGCGGACCTTCAACCCAACGCTTGGAATAGAAGGCGGGATATCGATCATCGGGACGAGCGGGATAGTCGAGCCTATGAGTACGCGGGCGATTCTTGATACGATTGCGGTCGAGATACGCCAGAAGAGGGCAATGGGCGAGGAGATTCTCGTCGTATCACCGGGAAACTACGGACAGACATTTATGCAGGAGCAGTACGGCTATGACCTCGACAGGGCGGTTAAATGCTCGAATTATATCGGCGGGGCGATAGATGCCGCGGTAAATGCGGGATTCGGCCGGATGCTGCTGGTCGGGCACATTGGAAAGCTTATCAAAGTATCCGGCGGGATAATGAATACACATTCGGCCGAGGCGGACTGCAGGATGGAGCTTATGGCCGCCGCCGCTGTAAAATCATCCGGCCGGGCGGACATTGCAGCTTCCATTCTTGACTGTGTCTCAACGGATGAGGCGTATAAGCTGATGCTTACAGCCGGGATCGAAAAAGAATGTTTTGAATACATAATGGAACGTATCGGTTATCATCTGAATAAACGCGCTGGGATCATGCAGATTGCATGCATCGTATTTTCCAATAAATACGGACTCCTGGGGAAAACCGATAATGCGGAAAGCATGCTTAAAGACGCATCCTTACTATAGGTATTGCCGGGAGGGAGCAGAGTGGTTAGTTTTGTCGGAGCGGGACCGGGTGCCCGCGATCTAATAACAGTACGCGGAATGCGGTTGATAGAAAAAGCCGATGTCATCATCTATGCGGGAAGCCTGGTAAATCCCGAGATACTGGAATATGCGCAAAAATCACCGGAGATATATAACAGCGCGGTCATGACGCTTGAGGAAGTTATTAAAGTTATGTCAACTGCAGACGCATCCGGAAAAGACGTGGTAAGACTCCACACAGGCGACCAGAGCCTGTACGGAGCCGTAAGGGAGCAGATGGACGAGCTTGACAGGCGGGGGATAATATATGAATCGTGCCCGGGAGTAAGCGCGTGCTTCGGCGCAGCGGCAGCTCTTGATATGGAGTTCACACTCCCTTCCGTCAGCCAGAGCCTTATCATCACAAGGATGGAGGGCAGGACACCGGTTCCCGAGAAAGAGAGCATAGAAAGCTTTGCGGCACATAACGCATCCATGGCAATATATCTGAGCACCGGAATGCTCGACGAACTGGGCAGCCGCCTCATAGAAGGAGGCATAAGCGCCGAAACACCGGCGGCGATCGTATATAAGGCCACTCATCCTGATGAGAAGACAGTCATATGTACCGTTGGAACCCTTGCAAAAAGCGCGGCAGCATACGGGATAACGAAAACAGCCATCGTGCTCGTGGGAGAGGCGGTAACACACGGTGATTATGACCGTTCCAGGCTGTATGATCCGGACTTTGAGACGCTTTACCGTCCGAAGACAAAGAAGGCAGGCGACAGATGATAAAAACCGCGATATGCTTTACCGGAAACGGAAAAGAAGTAATAGAAAAACTAAATAAAGCATACGCGCAAAAAGGGATGGAAGGCGCCGGCCTTCATATGTTTCCCGGTGAAGATTCCGCAGCACCGTCCGCCGAAGAGTTCGTAAGAAGCGAATTTGAACGGGGTCATGCGCTTATATTTACCGGAGCCTGCGGGATCGCGGTACGCTTGATAAGCGGGTGCGTAAGAGATAAGTTGACCGACAGTCCGGTCATCGTGATCGATGACGCGGGAAGCTATGTAATACCTATCCTGTCGGGACATGCAGGGGGTGCCAATAAGCTTGCCGTAACGATCGCTTCCCTTATAGGAGCCATACCCGTGATCACGACATCAACGGATGTTAACGGCGCATTTTCCGCGGATGTCTTTGCGGCAGAAAACGGGCTTCGGATCAGGAACCGAGACGGCATCAGGAAAGTATCCGCCAAGGCTATAGAAGGCAAGAGCGTAACGATATCCGTAAAAGATTATCCGCCTGCCGATCCGGTTGACATAATAATAGCCGATGAAACAGACAGCGAGTATTCGCTTCTCCTGTCGCCACGAAGCTATGTAATAGGTGTCGGAACCAGGAAGGGCATAGACGCGGATATATTCGAGAGAAATGTTATGTCAACCATACAAGGAGCCGGTATAACAATAGACGAAGTGTATGCTCTCGCAACTATAGATATCAAAGAGAAAGAGCCTGCGATAAGGGAATTTACCGGCAGGTACAGGATACCTCTCATTACGTTCGAAGCGGATGTACTAAAGCGATGTAAGGGAAACTTCACTTCCTCCGGCTTTGTGGAGGAGACAGTCGGAGTGGATAATGTATGCGAGAGAGCGGCGATCCTTGCGGCAGGATGCGGCTCAAAGCTTATCGTTCCGAAGACGGCAGGTGACGGGGTGACCGTTTCCGTGGCAAAACGCAGACAGGGCTGACATATGGGAAAGATATACGTTGTGGGCATAGGCCCGGGATGTGAAGAAATGATGACATTACATGCAAAGAATACGATCGAAGCCTGTGATGTCATAGTCGGTTACAGGACATACATCGAACTTATCCGTAAACTGTATCCCGGCAAAGAGTTCATCGAAAGCGGCATGAGAAGCGAGATCGACAGATGCCGCACATGCCTTGAGCTGGCAAAGGAAGGCAGGACAGTTGCCCTGATATGCAGCGGAGACGCCGGAGTATACGCGATGGCATCCCCGATGATGGAAACAGCGCTTGATGACGGCTTTTCCGATGTTGAAACGGTTCCGGGCGTAACTGCCGCGCAGTCGGGCTCCGCACTCCTCGGCGCGGTCATTGCAAATGATTACTGTACGATAAGCCTGAGCGACCTTCTGACACCGTGGGACGTAATAGAAAAAAGGCTGAGGTGCGCTGCCGAAGGGGATTACTGTATCGCTATCTACAACCCTTCTAGTCATAACCGGGCCGGTTACCTGAAAAGAGCATGCAGTATTTTGCTGGAGATACTTCCCGGCGACAGGCCGTGCGGATATGTCAGGAATATAGGCAGGGACGACACATCTGTAAAGGTCTGTACCTTGTCGGAACTATGCGAAGAGCAGACAGATATGTTTACGACCGTATTTGTCGGAAATTCGGCTACATACATTAAATGCGGCAGACTGATCACACCGAGAGGATACGATATAAAGTGAAGGTAATGATTTTCTCCGGGACAACTGAAGGAAAGAGGCTGTCGGAAATGCTGTCGGAAGCCGGGATCAGGCACATAGTCTGCGTCGCGAGCGAATATGGCGAAGAAGTTATGTCAACCAACGAATATGCCGCGGTGCATACCGGAAGGATGGACAGCGCTCAAATGCTTGAATATACTGAAAAGAACGGATTCGCGGCAGGCGACGTGATAGTCGATGCAACGCACCCGTATGCGGCACTCGCAAGCGCCAATATACAGACTATGGCCAGGGATGTGCATCTTACTGTATATAAGGTCGCAAGGGAACAGACGATGACGGAAAATGCCCGGATATACGCTTCGATGGCTGAATTTGCCGGCGTTATGGAAGGCGGCGCCGGAAACATCCTTCTGACCACGGGAACAAACACGCTTGAAGAATACTGCCGCGCGGTATCACCCGAAACGCTCGGACGCACGTATGTGAGAGTGCTTCCCGCAGCCGAAAGTATTGATATCTGCCGTGGGCTCGGTATCGCATCCGGCCATATCATTGCCATGCAGGGGCCTTTCACATATGAGATGAACAAGGCTGTAATCATGCAGTATGATATCCGGCATATGCTGACCAAGGACAGCGGGGCAGCGGGCGGTTATAACGAGAAGATCAGCGCTGCGGAGGATCTCGGCGTTAATATACATGTACTTGCAAGACCGGATGAAGTCAGTGGATATGGTATATTCGAAGTATATGAGCAGATCACCGGAAAAAGATATGCCGGAGGGCTTAAAATCATCATTGCAGGCGCCGGAATGGGGAGCCGTGCACTTGAAACGGCTCAAACAGCGGAGGCAATAGCGAATGCAGATGCCGTATTCGGAGCCAAAAGGCTGCTTGAAGGTATCAGCGCAAGGAACAAATACGAAATGTATGATGCCGGCGAAATAGCCAGAGTACTTGATGCCAACAGGGATATCCGCACGGCAGTGGTGATGTATTCGGGAGATACAGGACTGTACAGCGGCGCAGCCCCGGGCTATGAGAAGTTATGTAAACTGTATCCCGATGCGGAAATATCGGTACTTCCCGGTATATCTTCCGTATCATACCTGGCGTCAAAGCTCGGAACCGGCTATGATGATGCGGCTGTAACAAGCGTCCATGGACGAAACACCGAAGCCGATATACAAAGGCTTACAGGCGTTATAAGGCATAACCGGAAAACATTCACGCTTGTATCGGATTCCTCCGATATAAGGGCTGTCTGCCGTATACTCGCGGATGGCGGTGTGGATGTGAGCGTTACGATCGGACGTAATCTGTCGTATGCTTCCGAGCAGATCATGACTTTATCATGCCGTGAGGCGGCAGACTATGATGCAGACGGAATAATAACAGTGTTATTTATCAACGAGCATCCGCAAAAGCGCAGAATATATGCCGCAAAGAGCGATGATGAGTTCATAAGGGAACGTACCCCGATGACGAAGGAATGTATCAGGCATGAAAGCATTCTGAGGCTGGATCTCAGGGAAGGCGACAGGGTGTACGATATTGGCGGCGGCACCGGCTCTGTTGCAATAGAGATCGCGGGGCTTAGCGATACGCTTGATGTTACGACCATTGAACGTGATCCGTCTGCTGCGGCGCTTATCAGGAAGAATATTGAAAAGCACGGTTTACATAACATTAGAATCATAGAAGAAGATGCAGCAGATGCCATTAAGACGCTCGCCAGGCCGGACTGCGTGTTTATCGGAGGAAGCGGAGGAGATCTGGCGCGGATCATGGACGAACTGTCACGCAAGGGGAGCACAATACGCTATGTCGTTAACGCGGTGAGCCTTGAAACGGTAAGCGAGATCATGCGTATAACGGATGAAATGAATGTGTCGGATCGCAGGATCGTCCAGATCGCGGTTTCCGATGTCAGGACAGTCGGAAAGCACCATATGATGCAGGCGCAAAATCCCGTGACGATCTTCTCTTTTACGCTGTAGGCTGCGGCAGAACATGAATGATAATAAAGCTATAACAGAAAATACAGACAGAAAGTCCCGGCCAAGAGTCATGATAGCCGCGGCATCAAGCGGTTCCGGCAAGACCACCGTAACATGCGCGCTTCTTAGCGCGCTAAACGGCAGGGGTTATGAGCCGGCCGCGTTCAAATGCGGACCCGACTACATCGATCCGATGTTCCACAGGACCGTACTTGGCATCGACAGCCTCAATCTTGATACCTATCTTGCCTCCGGGGATGAGATCAGAAGCACGCTCATACGCTATGGCGCCGATATTTCGGTCATAGAGGGCGTGATGGGGATATATGACGGCGTCGGTACCGACTCGGACGCCGGGTCGTCATATGAAGCAGCCGCGATCACGAATACACCGATAATCCTGGTGGTTGGCGCATCATCAGTCGGCAGGACGATAGTATCCGTTATAAAGGGGATAATCGCCGACGATACTAAGCATCTGATAAAAGGGATAATACTCAACCGGATATCGGACGGCTACTACGACAGGCTCCTGCCGTATCTGTCGTCCGAGGTATCAAAGGTTCGCCCGGATATATGCATTGCCGGACATTTCCCGAATGATGACAGTATCCATATCGACAGCCGGCATCTCGGCCTTGTGATGCCGCAGGAGGCGGACAATACCCGCCGGATAATATCGAAGGCGGCAGCTCTTATGGAGCAGCACTGCGATATAGGTAAAATCATTGAGATCGCAAATGGCGCAGGCGATATAGGCGGGAGCGGGCCGGAATATAAGCGTGAGAGCCGGAGTGAAGTGAAGATGCCGCATTCTGCCGCCGCTCCGGTCATAGCGGTTGCAAGAGATGAGGCATTCTGCTTTTATTACAGGCAGAATATAGCGCTTATTGAAGATATGGGAGCCGTTATCCGGTATTTCTCGCCGCTGCATGACAGATGTATACCGGATGCCGACGCTCTGCTTATAGGGGGAGGATATCCGGAGCTGTATCTTGATACCCTCGGCAGCAACACATCAATGCTTGAGTCCGTAAGACGCGCGATAGAGTCGGGAATGCCGTCTGTCGCCGAGTGCGGCGGCTTTATGTATCTTCACGGCTGTATAAGGGACAGAGATGATAAGCCGTATCCAATGGCCGGAGTGATAGACGGGGAGTGCATTTATTCGGGTCATCTCGTAAACTTCGGCTATGTTATGATATCGGGATACAACAAGGGCGTTAAGAACCCCTCTGCCGGAGATGATGCGGATGAGCGGCAAAGTCTCCTTGCAGGCATGAGGGGGCATGAGTTTCACTATTACGAGTCCACCGCGGATGCCGGAGATATGATGCTGACCAAGGCTTCCACGGGCATACGTTATCCGGCGATGCTTGCGGGTGCCAACCATCTGTGGGGATTTCCCCATCTGTATTATCCGTCGCGTCCGGAAGCGGTCGCGCAGTTTGTAAGGTCGATAGGAGAGTAACTGTCAGGATGAAGAATTCCGCTGCTTTTTTTGCCAACAAAGACTGTAAATACTATCCGTGTCATACATGCGAAGAGGACATAAACTGCCTGTTCTGCTATTGCCCGCTCTATAACAGGAGCACATGTCCGGGCGAATACAGGATGATAACGCGCAACGGCAAAAGCATCAAGGATTGCAGCGACTGCGTCTGGCCTCACAAGGCCGGGAACTATTCCGAGATGATCAAACTGCTCAGACAGTAAACATATCAGCGATTTTCCGCTTTTATTTCCTATGTTTATATGATATAATGCAAAATCGGGTCTGTTAAGTCATATTCTAACGGGTCAATGTTGAAGTTTGGAGGATTAATAATGAGTATGCAGGTTGAAAAACTGGAAAAGAACATGGCAAAGCTTACGATCGAAGTTGACGCCGAAAGATTTAACGACGCGATCAAAAAGGCATATAATAAAAATAAAAACAAGATGAGCGTGCCGGGGTTTCGAAAAGGCAAAGTGCCTCAGGCGATGATAGAAAAGATGTACGGTCCCGATGTTTTCTATGAGGATGCGGCAAACCTCATCATTCCCGACGCTTACGCCGAGGAGATCGACGCTGCCGAGGATCTGGAGATCGTATCCCAGCCCAAGATCGACGTAGTGCAGATCGAAAAGGGCAAGAATTTCATATTTACCGCCGAGGTTGCGCTCAAGCCCCCGGTAGATCTCGGAAAGTACAAGGGTGTCAAGATCGACAAGATCGACACTGAGGTAACCGATGAGGATATCGACAATGAGATCAAGCGCGAGCAGGAAGCCAACGCCAGGACGATATCAGTCGAGGATCGCCCGGTGAAGGACGGTGATACTGCCGTAATAGACTTCGAAGGCTTTGTCGACGGCGAGGCATTTGAAGGCGGCAAGGGCGAGAATTATCCGCTTGTCATCGGATCGGGTTCATTCATTCCGGGATTCGAGGAGCAGCTTATCGGTAAAAACATCGACGATGATGTGGATGTCAACGTAACATTCCCCGAGGACTACAACGCCGAGCATCTTGCGGGCAAGGATGCGCTTTTCAAGGTTAAGATCAACGAGATCAAGGAAAAGGAGCTTCCGGAGCTTGATGACGAGTTCGCATCAGAGGTATCCGAATTCGATACAATGGAAGAGTACCGCGAGGATGTGAAGAAGAACCTTGCCGAGAGGAAGGAAAAAGAAGCCAGGGACAAGAAAGAGGATGCCGTTATTGAAGCCATCATCAAGGATTCCAAGATGGATATCCCCGAGGCGATGATCGATACCCAGGCAAAGACCATGGTAAACGATTATGCAAGGAGACTGCAGAGTCAGGGACTGTCGCTTGAGCAGTACTTCATGTTCACCGGCCTTGATATGGAGAAATTCACCGACCAGATGAAGGAAGGCGCCAGAAAGAGCATAGAATCAAGGCTTGTTCTTGAATCGATTGTAAAGGCAGAGAATTTCGAGGTTTCGGAAGAGGAATACGAACAGGAACTTGCCAGGATCGCCGAAGAGAGCGGAATGGAAACAGACAAGCTCAAAGAGTATATCGGCGAAGACGAATACGGCAGGAAGCAGATAGAGGACGACCTCAAGATACAGAAGGCAGTCGACCTTATCGTGGAATCAGCCAAGGAGAAGTAATCTGCCGCAATAGGCGCAAGGTGAACGGATTAAAATAGAAAAAGCAGATGTTGTATCATTTATGTTGCGTAACATGCAACTGGTAAAACATCGGAATGGAGACAATATGAGCTTAGTACCTTATGTCATTGAACAGACAAGCCGCGGAGAGCGCAGCTACGATATTTACTCGAGACTTCTCAAGGAGAGGATCGTATTTCTCGGAGAAGAGGTTAACGAGACAACGGCAAGCCTTATCGTTGCCCAGATGATGTTCCTTGAGGCCGAAGATCCGGAGAAGGATATACATTTTTATATCAACAGTCCGGGCGGATCGGTCACGGACGGATTCGCGATCTACGACACGATGCACTATGTAAAATGCGATGTCGCAACATACTGTATCGGAATGGCTGCCAGCATGGGAGCATTTCTGCTCGCGGGCGGCGAGAAGGGCAAGAGATTCGTTCTTCCGAATGCCGAGATAATGATACATCAGCCGTCCGGCGGCGCGAAGGGTCAGGCGACCGAGATAGAGATCGTTGCCAAGCAGATACTGCGCACCAAGGAAAGGCTCAACAGGATATTGTCCGAAAATACAGGCCAGCCTGTTGAAAAGGTAGCGGAAGATACTGAGAGAGATAACTGGATGAGCGCGGAGGAGGCGCTCGAATACGGACTGGTTGATAAGATAATCGCAAACAGACAGTAAGGATCCGTTGCAGAACGGTTCATAATAACGGGAGATGTAATGGCAAAGAAAGATATAAGATGCTCTTTCTGCGGAAAGGGCCAGGAACAGGTAAGAAAACTCATTGCGGGTCCGGAAGGAGTATTCATCTGCGACGAATGCATAGAAGTGTGCATGGATATCGTGGAAGATGAGATATATGACCGGCAGGTTGAAGAAGTGGAGCCAAGCAATGATCTGGAGATCAACCTTGTAAAGCCGAGGGAGATGAAGGCGTTTCTCGATGAGAACGTCATCGGGCAGGAAGAGGCGAAGAAGGTTCTGTCAGTCGCCGTATATAATCATTACAAGAGGATTCTGTCCCAGAAGGAAGACGGGGATGTCGAGCTTCAAAAATCAAATGTCATCATGCTCGGGCCTACCGGTTCGGGGAAGACGCTGCTCGCACAGACTCTTGCCAAGATCATCAACGTTCCGTTTGCCATTGCCGACGCTACCGCGCTTACGGAAGCAGGGTATGTCGGAGAGGATGTTGAGAATATCCTGCTCAAGGTCATTCAGGCGGCCGATTACAATATCGAAAAGGCCGAATACGGTATAATCTATATTGACGAGATAGACAAGATCACGAGAAAGAGTGAGAATGTTTCGATAACACGCGATGTTTCCGGAGAGGGAGTGCAGCAGGCGCTTCTGAAGATCATCGAGGGCACGAACGCTTCCGTCCCTCCGCAGGGCGGCAGAAAGCATCCGCATCAGGAGCTTATTCCGATCAATACGACCAATATACTGTTCATATGCGGCGGAGCGTTTGACGGGCTCGAGAAGATCGTGGAGAACCGTCTTGACCGGAAATCGATCGGTTTTAATGCAGAGATAGCAACCAAGACCGAGCATGAAGTGGGACAGCTTCTTGCCCAGGTTCAGCCCGAGGATCTGATCAAGTTCGGGCTTATTCCCGAGTTTGTCGGTCGTGTTCCCATATGTGTCAGTCTCGAAGGCCTTGATGAAGAAGCGCTCATAAAGGTACTGCGCGAGCCGAAGAACGCCATAGTCAAGCAGTACAAAAAGCTGTTTGAGATCGACGGAGTCGAGCTGGAATTCGAAGATGATGCGATCACCGAGATCGCCCACAAAGCATATGAGAAAAAGACCGGAGCACGGGGTCTTCGTTCAATTCTTGAGGGACTCATGAATGATCTTATGTTTGAGATCCCTTCCGATGACTCGATCACAAAATGCGTTATAACAAAAGGTGCAGTGACTGGCGAGGGGTCTCCGCTCATCGTGCGGAACAATGAAAACGTCATGACCGGTCTTAAGAAGGCAGAGTAGATTTGCGTAGGATTACAAAGAAAAAATATCCGTGCGTTGTTGTCGGTAATCTGGCGGTGCTTCCGGGCATGGTCATTCATTTCGATATCAACACACCCGCAGGCATCAGGGCTGTGGAAAAGGCAATGCTCAAGGATAGGAAGCTCTTTGTCATCGCCAGGCACCGGGATGAGGAAAACGACGCCAAGGCAAAGGACGACAAGACCGCTCTCTATGATTACGGATGCGTATGCATAATAAAGCAGGTCGTAAAGCTTCCGGGAAAGATACTGCGCGTCCTTGTGGAAGGAGACCTTCGCGCAAGACTGTTTGATGTTGCGGAAGAAGATGTCCTCATTGCCACTGCAAAGGAAGTCGTAGTAACCGACGACTGGTATATAGGCAAGAACATATATCCGGCCAATCCCGAGCTTACCATCGATAACGACGAAGTAAGAGAGCAGGTTCTGGCAAAGATCAATATACTGAAGGAACTCCTTACAACGATGCTCGGATACAATCCGCAGCTCGGCAAGACGCTCACCAAGCAGTTTGAAGAGGCCGAAACGCTTGCGGAACTGCTCGACTATGTCGCGATCAACGTTCCGATGAACTTTGACGACAGGCAGAAGCTCCTTGAGACCGAAACCGTTGACGAGCGGTTCCTGACACTCATGACAATACTCCAGCGCGAGGTCAATATTCTCGGCATCAAGACGAATATCGCCAAACAGATCAAGGAGCGGGTCGACAAAAATCAGAGAGAATACGTTCTTCGAGAGCAGCTTAGGGTCATCAAGGAAGAGCTCGGAGAGGGGAGCACCGCGACCGAGGAAGAGAAGTACAGGGAAGCGGTCTCAAAGCTTAAGGCGAAGAAAGAGATAAAAGACAAAATATTAAAGGAAATTGACCGGTTCAGTCACCTGCACGACGGGTCGTCGGAAGCCGAGGTTTCCAGAGGATATATCGAGACTCTCCTGGAAATGCCGTGGGACAAGGTTTCAAGAGACAACCGCGACATTGACAGAGCCGAAATGATACTTAACCGGGATCATTACGGACTTACGAGCGTCAAGGAGAGGATGCTGGAGTTCCTGGCCGTCAGAAATCTTACCAGAAAAGGCGAGTCCCCGATCATCTGTCTCGTAGGACCTCCCGGAACCGGCAAGACCAGTATCGCCAAATCAGTCGCCTCAGCGCTTGAAAAGCAGTACGTCCGCATCAGTCTCGGAGGTGTAAGGGACGAGGCGGAGATAAGAGGACACCGCAGGACATATGTCGGCGCGATGCCCGGCAGGATTGCTGTCGGACTCAGGAATGCGGGTGTCAAGAATCCGCTGATGCTGCTTGATGAGATAGACAAGATGAGCAATGATTTCAAGGGAGATCCCGCGGCGGCTCTTCTTGAAGTACTTGACAGCGAGCAGAATTCTCGCTTTTCCGATCACTACATCGAGCTTCCGATCGATCTGTCGGAGGTACTGTTCATCGCGACCGCCAATTCGCTCGCGGACATTCCGAGACCTCTTCTTGACAGGATGGAGGTCATTGAAGTCAGCAGTTACACGGAAAACGAGAAGATCCATATAGCGAAGGAACACCTTCTTCCCAAGCAGATAAGTAAACACGGGCTCCGGGAAGACCAGCTGAAGATAGCGGACACGGTATGGCCCGACATAGTCAGCGGATATACGAGAGAAGCGGGAGTAAGGTCGCTTGAGAGAAAGATATCCGCGATATGCAGGCGTGCCGCCCGTATGATATATCAGGACGGCAGGAAGACGATCAGGGTGAACAGAGGCAACCTCTATGATTTTCTCGGGGTGCGCAAATACGAACAGGACAGGAAAAACGAGGCGGACGAGGTCGGTATAGTCCGCGGACTTGCATGGACAAGCGTCGGCGGAGATACGCTTTCGATAGAAGTGAACGTTATGCCCGGAAAGGGCGAGATATTGCTTACCGGACAGCTCGGCGACGTGATGCGCGAGAGTGCCCAGGCAGGAATGAGCTACATACGCTCGATAGCGTCGAAGCACAAGATACGCGCCGATTATTTCAGAAAGCATGATTTTCACCTGCATATTCCCGAAGGAAGCGTTCCGAAGGACGGGCCGAGCGCCGGCATCACGATGGCGACCGCACTGTATTCGGCGATAACCGGCAGGAAGGTCCGCTGCGATCTCGCGATGACGGGTGAGATCACGCTGCGCGGCCGCGTACTTCCGATAGGCGGACTCAAGGAGAAGATACTCGCCGCCAAAAACGCGGGCATCAGGAAAGTACTTGTACCGGTACAGAACAGGAAAGATATAGATGAGCTCGATGAAGAGATCACGCACGGGCTGACGATCGTGTTCGTCGGGCACATGGATGAAGTGTTAAGAGAAGCTATTGTATAATGGTAGATAAATGATAATAAAGAATGTTGATCTGGAGATCGTATGCGGACCTACGAGTAAGCTTCCCGCGACAACGCTTCCCGAGGTTGCGTTTGCAGGCAGGTCGAATGTCGGAAAATCATCCCTCATAAACGCTTTAATGAACCGCAAGAGCTATGCGAGAACGAGTTCCCAGCCGGGCAAGACGCAGACGATCAATTTCTACAACATCAATAAAGAGATATATTTCGTGGATCTGCCCGGATACGGGTATGCAAAGGCGTCGAAAACCGAGGTTGAAAAATGGGGCGTCATGATAGAAAGATACCTGAACACCTCGAAGATGCTGCGGTGCGTATTTCTTCTTGTCGATATAAGGCACGATCCCGGAAAAAATGATAAGATAATGTATGACTGGGTGACATCAAGCGGCTTTACGCCCGTGATAGTCGCCACCAAGCTTGATAAGATAAACAGAAGCCAGATCAACAAGCAGATTGCCGCAATACGTAAAGGCCTGGGGGCAGACGATGCGGTTATCATTCCCTTTTCCGCAACCGGTAAGCAGGGCAGGGAGGAAATATATGAAATCATCGACAAAGTACTTGAAGATACTGTTTAACTATCTGTTTGCGATAATCATTGCAGTACTGCTGATTGTTGTGCTGCCGTGGCTTATCGGATACTTCTGGCCGTTTGTCGTCGCAGCGATCATTGCTTCCATTGCCAATCCCCTTGTTAGATTTCTCGAGAAGAAAATGAAGATAAAACGGCGTGCCGGGTCGGTCGTAGTCATAATACTGACGCTCGCTGCCGTGGTCGCCGTATGCTACGGAGTCATATACCTTCTCGTGACCGAGATTATAGGTTTTGCCTCAACCGCTCCCGATATGTGGGAAAATGTCAGGATATCGCTTCAGGGAGTCTGGGATGAATTCTCCAGAAGATTCGCGCTTCTTCCTGTCGGAACGCAGAAGTTCTTCGATGATATCGGAACAGGCATATATGATTCATTGTCTTCGATGGGAGCTGCCGTAACGGAAAGAGCAGCACAATCCGCTGGGAACGGAGTCAGGAATGCACCGTTTGTTCTTGTAGGTATCATTATCTGTATACTTGCAAGTTATCTGTTTGTTGCAGAGCGTGAGCAGATAGGAAAGTTCCTCAAACGGGTAACGCCGGAGCATATCAAGAACAGACTGGAAATAGTTGCCGCAACAATGAAATCAGCGGTCGGCGGGTATTTCAAGGCACAGTTTAAGATCATGTGCGTTGTTTATGTTGTTCTGTTCATTGGCCTTCTGATACTGCGTGTCAGGTATGCCTTTTTGATAGCGCTCCTGATAGCGCTCCTTGATTTTCTTCCGTTCTTCGGAACGGGTACCGTGATGTGGCCTTGGGCGCTGTATGCCCTGCTCCAGAGGAACTATAGGTTTGCCATAGGGATGCTCGTGGTCTGGGGATTGTCACAGGCCATCCGCCAGTTCATCCAGCCCAAGCTTGTCGGGGACTCGCTCGGAATGCCGGCGATCCCGACGCTGTTCCTGTTGTATATAGGACTCAGATGGGGAGGCGCGCTCGGGCTTATACTTGCCGTTCCTGCCGGAATGATCGTTTACAACCTGTACAAGGCGGGCCTTTTCTCGAACTTCATATACAGTACGAAAATGCTTCTGGCCGATTTTCGCCGGATGCGTATATTTACGAGCGAGGAGCTCCTTCAGGAAGGCATCGAGGAGTCCGATACGGGACTAAATAACGGGAATGCGGCGAAAGATAATGCAGACAGTGGGGACCGGACGTGATCGGATTACTTGCGGGAATATTTATCAAAGACCATAAGAACACAACGAATGCGCGCGTGCGCCATGCGTACGGCATACTGTGCGGAGCGGTCGGCATATTCTTAAATGCGCTGCTGTTTGCGATAAAGCTGACGGCAGGACTGCTGTCGGGCTCCGTTGCGATAATCGCGGACGCTTTCAATAACCTGAGCGATGCGGGCTCATCAGTTGTCGCGATAGTGGGGTTTAAGATGGCGGGGCAGAAGCCCGACCCCGAGCACCCGTTCGGACACGGCCGCATTGAATATATAACAGGGCTTATCATTTCAATGCTTGTGATACTTATGGGAGCTGAACTGGTACAATCATCCGTCAGCAAGATAATCCATCCGGAAAGCGTTGTTCTAACGGCGACAGTTACGGTCATACTCCTTGTTTCGATAATCGTCAAGCTGTACATGTATTATTACAACTCGAAGACTGCCCGGCTGATCTCGTCGGCAGCGATGAAGGCCGTCGCACTTGATTCCTTTACCGATTCGATAGCGACGCTCGTCGTTCTTGCAAGTTCGCTTACAGAGTATTATACGGGCCTTCATATAGACGGTTGGTGCGGCCTTGCGGTCTCTGCGCTTGTGCTGTATGCCGGGTTCTCATCCGCAAAGGATACGATCAATCCGCTTCTCGGAAGCAAACCGTCAGAGGAATATGTCCGTGCAATAGAGAAGTTCGTGACATCTTATGATGATATCATCGGGATACATGACCTTCTCGTTCACGATTACGGTCCGGGCAGGACGATGATCTCACTTCATGCGGAAGTTCCGGCAGATCGCAATATCATGGATGTTCATGATACAATAGATAATATAGAACGCCGTATAAACGAAAAGCTCGGATGCCAGTGCGTGATACATATGGACCCTGTTCTTGTCAATGATGAGGCGACAGACAGGATGAAGAGGCTGTGCCAGCTTATCGCCCAAAGCGTGGATGAGAGCTTTACGATACATGATTTTCGCATGGTCAAGGGTCCGTCCCATACCAATCTGATATTCGATGTTGTTGCACCTTTTGACTGCAGGCTTTCCGAGGAGGAGATACGCAACACGATCTGCGCAAAGGTAGAAAGCCTGCCGGGAAATCACTATGCGGTTATTGAAGTAGACAGACCGTATGTGTAGATCCACCCATCACAGCATATATTAAAGGAGGATGTCTATGAAGAAGAAAACAGTAAGCGTTCTGCTGGCTGCGGCAATGGCAGCAGCGGTACTCGCAGGGTGTTCCAAGTCCAAGAAAGAGGCTGCCGAGGTCACCGTAGAGGAGACGCAGGAAGAGGAATCTCTCGAAGGCGGACAGGTCTACTACCTCAACTCCAGACCCGAAGCGGATGAAGCATGGCAGCAGATCGCCAATACCTATACGGAGCAGACGGGGGTTGCCGTAACTGTTGTAACGGCCGCATCCGGCACATATGAGGAGACGCTTTCGGAAGAGATCACCGGAGACAAGGCACCTACTCTTTTCCAGGTAAACGGTCCGGTAGGTCTTGCCAACTGGTCTGATTACTGCTATGACCTTAACGGCTCTTCTTTGTATAATGAACTTACAAGCGACGCATATACGCTTAAGGACGGCGAGGCGGTAGCGGGTATCGCCTATGTGATCGAGTCATACGGGATAATCACCAATACCGAGCTCCTCGGCAAAGCAGGATACAAGGTCGACGACATCAGGTCGTTTGCGGATCTGAAAAAGGCTGCCGAGGATATTACCGCACATAAGGATGAGCTGGGCTTTTCGGCATTCGCATCCGCCGGAATGGATCCGTCATCCGACTGGAGATTCAAGACCCACCTTGCCAACGTTCCGATCTATTTCGAGTATCAGACGGATAATATCAATACGACGACCGCGATCAAGGGAACATATCTTGATAACTACAGGAACATCTGGGATCTGTACATCAACAATGCTACATGCGACCCCGGGGAGCTTGCTGACAAAACAGGCGACGATGCCGAGACCGAATTTGCGAACGGGGAAGCGGTATTTTACCAGAACGGTTCATGGGAGTACGCAAACCTTACAGGTAAGGGCATGACGGATGATCAGCTCGCGATGATCCCCATCTATATCGGAGTGGGTGATGAAGCCAATCAGGGGTTATGCACGGGTACGGAGAATTACTGGTGCGTTAACAATGAATCTTCCAAAGCGGACATTAAGGCAACCATTGATTTCCTCACATGGATGGTAACATCATCCGAGGGCTGCACGATGCTTGCCGACACTATCGGCGTTATACCTTTCAGGAACGCTGTCGACTCAACTAACCTGTTCGTTCTCAATGACAGACAGTACACGGCAGACGGAAAGGTTCCGGTAGCCTGGAACTTTACAACAATGCCTTCCGAAGAGTGGAAGAACGGCGTTGGCTCCGCTCTTACGGCCTATGCAGCCGGTACGGAAAAATGGGATGCTGTCGTATCCGCCTTTGTTGACGGATGGGCTTCAGAGTACGCACTGAAATGAAAACAGACAGAAAAAGCGGGATCCTTATGCCGGTCGCATCGCTCCCGGGTAAATACGGCATAGGGACTTTCGGAAAAGAAAGCTACAGATTTGTCGATATGCTGAGCCTGTCAGGTCAGAGCTTATGGCAGATACTGCCCCTCGGACCTACAAGCTACGGTGATTCGCCTTATCAATCGTTCTCGACATTTGCAGGGAATCCGTACTTTATAGATCCGGAAATGCTGATAGATGAAGGGCTTCTGACAAGGGGTGAAGCCGATGCATATGATTTTGGCAAGAAGACGGACGTGATCGATTACGAAAAGATATATAACGCACGTTATCAAATGCTCAGAAAGGCATATAAGCGCTGTGATCTTGCATCAGACAGGGGATATGCGAAGTTTGCCCGCAGCAACGCGTTCTGGCTGGATGACTATGCACTCTACATGGCTGTCAAGGATTCATTCGGGGGAGCCGGTTTTACCGGATGGGATGAGGATATAAGGAAAAGAGATAAGAAAGCACTTGTTATTTATAAAGAGAAGTATGCCGAAGACATTGAGTTCTACAAATTCCTCCAGTATAAGTTTATAGTCCAGTGGAAGGCATTGAAAGAGTATGCCAACAACAAGGGCATTAAAATAATAGGTGATATTCCTATATATGTCGCATTTGACAGTGCGGATACATGGGCGGGTCCGGAACTGTTCCAATTTGATGAGAACGGATATCCGACCGCTGTTGCGGGATGTCCTCCCGATGCTTTTTCGGCAACGGGACAGCTTTGGGGCAATCCGCTGTACGACTGGGATTATCATAAGCAGACAGGTTACAGGTGGTGGATAAACCGCATCAGGCACTGCTTCAGTCTGTATGATATTGTAAGGGTTGACCACTTCAGGGGTTTTGACGAGTATTACTCGATACCATACGGTGATCCGACAGCAGAATTCGGAAAGTGGAAAAAGGGTCCCGGATTCGGTCTCTTTAAAGCTATACGGGAGGAACTCGGGGATGTTGATATTATCGCGGAGGATCTCGGATATCTGACGGATTCCGTCATAAAGCTTGTTGCCAGGACCGGATATCCGGGAATGAAGGTGCTGCAGTTTGCATTTGATTCCAGAGAGGAATCCGATTATCTGCCGCATAACTATACTTCCAATTCGGTCTGCTATACGGGAACTCACGATAATGACACGATCGTGGGCTGGTTTGGGACACTCAAAGGTAAAGACCGTAAGCTGGCGCTCGATTATCTGGACAGGACTGATTTTTCATCGGACAGGGATCTGGCGTATTCATTTATCAGGCTTGCAATGGGTTCCGTGTCCGGGATGTGCATCATTCCGATGCAGGACTGGCTCGGGCTTGACTCGCGGGCAAGGATCAATACTCCGTCAACTCTCGGGGGAAACTGGATGTGGCGCATGAAGAGCGGGGCGTTTTCAAAGACGCTCGCAGGTAGAATACGCAGGATCACAACTGTATACGGACGATGCAATGATTAACGGTAATAAGACGGCAAAGACAAAAGTATTCATAGACGGAGCCGAGGGCACTACCGGGCTTCGTATTAACGAAAGGTTTGAAACCAGGGACGATATAGAGGTTCTTGTGATCGATCCCGGACTCAGGAAGGATCCGGATGAGAGAAAGAGGCTCATCAATATGTCGGATTACACGGTTCTGTGCCTTCCGGATGAAGCCGCAATCGAGGCTGTAAGCCTTGTCGATAATCCCGATACGGTTATCATTGATGCATCGACCGCCCACAGAACGAGAGACGACTGGGCGTACGGGCTTCCGGAGCTTTCCGCCAAGCATTATGACAAGGTCAGAAGCTCAAAGCGTATCGCGGTTCCCGGCTGCTATGCGTCAGGATTTATCATGCTGGCGTACCCGCTTGTCGCAAATGGTATTCTCGGGGCGGATTATCCGTTTACGGTACCTGCGCTTTCCGGATATTCCGGAGCGGGGAAAAAGGCGATCGCGCTGTATGAGTCGCCCGATAAGACGGAAGATCTGAATGCACCGCGGCAGTATGCGCTTTCCCAGATGCATAAGCACCTTCCGGAAATGAAAAAGATAGCGGGACTTACGCGCGAGCCTGTATTTATCCCGGTCGTGGATGATTATTACTGCGGCATGATAGTCAACCTGCCCATTCATGCGGATCTTATGAAGCAGCGCATGACGCCGGATGTGCTCCGTGACGTATACGCCGATCATTATAAAGGGCAGAAGCTGATCAGGGTGTGCGAATACGGCGCCGAGGCCGGCATGAACGGCTTTCTTGCAGCCAATAACATGGCAGGTCTTGATTATGCCAATATACTTGTAACCGGAAATGATGACAGGATCGTTGTGACCGCCCTGTTTGACAACCTCGGGAAAGGCGCGAGCGGGGCTGCTGTCGAGTGCATGAACATATCTATGGGGATAGATCCCGCAACGGGACTTGTCATATAAAGAATAAATGTAATGTCAGTTAATAAAGCATGCATAACCTGCATGATAAAATGCATATCATTATTTACGATCGTCCTGCTTGGGCTTACGGCTCTTGCGGGATGTTCGATAGTCGGGTCAGATACTGCCAAAGCGGATACGCTTAAGATCGTGACAACCGGTTTTCCCGAATATGACTGGGTAATGAATATCCTCGGAGATAATCCGGCACGTGCGAAAGTATCGATGCTTTATGACAACGGCGTCGATCCGCACAGTTTTATGCCGAATGTAAGGGATATCGCGGATATATCGGAATGCGATGTCTTTGTATATGTCGGGGGAGAATCCGACAGCTGGGCGGATGACGCCTTACAAGAGGCTGTCAACAAGGATATGATCGTTGTACGCCTGTTTGATACACTCGAAGATTCCCTGAGGCTCGAGGAGACCGTTGAAGGCATGAAGGCTTCCGTAAGCGACGATGAGCCGGAATATGACGAGCATGTATGGCTGTCACTCAGATGCGCGGGGATAATGGTATCGGATATTGCGGATGCGATAGCGCTTGCCGACCCTGATAATGCCGCGATCTACCGCGCAAACGCGGCAGATTATATCGGAAAAACAGAAGATCTTGACGGAAGGTATGAAAAGGCTGTCTCGCAGGCGGGAAGCTCAACACTGCTGTTTGCTGACCGCTTTCCGTTCGTGTATCTTGTGAATGATTACGGACTTGACTATTATGCCGCCTTCCCGGGGTGTTCGGCAGAGACAGACGCGGGACCGGGGACGATAACCTTTTTGGCGGACAGGATCAATGAACTGGGGCTGCATCATGTGATAACGCTTGAGGGTGGCGACATCCGGCTTGCGGACACGATAGCCGGATGTTCAAACGTTCCGGATATACACATTGTCACGATGGATTCCATGCAGTCGGTATCCGCAAAGGATATCGAAGACAACGTAACATATCTGTCCGTAATGGAGAATAATCTGAACGCCCTGCAGGAGGCGCTCGGAACGAAATAGATTCGTTCACTGTGATCGGAGACTACAGATGGCATTGATAACAGTATCGGATCTGTCACTCGGATATGACAGATCGACTATCGTTGAAAATCTGAATTTTACGGTTAATGCGGGTGATTATCTGTATGTTGTCGGAGAGAACGGCTCCGGTAAGACAACGCTTATGAAGACCCTTCTCGGTCTGTGCGAGCCGCTTGCCGGACAGATCGTGATCGGTGAAGGACTGGCAAGGAACGAGATAGGTTATCTTCCGCAGCAAACGCTCACGCAGAGGGATTTTCCCGCATCGGTCATGGAAATAGTGCTGTCGGGATGCCAGAACCGGACGGGGCTTCGCCCGTTCTACAGCCGCAAAGAGAAGAAGCTGGCCGAAGAAAACCTCGCAAGGATGGGAATATCGGATCTTGCCGGGTCATGCTACAGAAAACTGTCGGGCGGACAGCAGCAAAGAGTACTGCTTGCAAGAGCGCTGTGTGCGACAGGCAAAGTACTGCTCCTTGACGAGCCTGTTGCGGGACTGGACCCGGTAGTTACGGCGCAGATGTATGAGCTCATAGCGCAGCTTAACAAGGAAGGGATAACGATAATAATGATATCTCATGATATCGATGCCGCAAGAGAATATGCAAGCCATATACTGCATATCGGCGACAGGGTGTTCTTCGGAACACGGGAAGAATACATAAATGCCGGAGGAGCCGCATATACGATGCTGCAGAGTCGGAAGGGGGTGACTGCATGATCGCCACGCTTATGATGTATCTGGAGTATCCTTTTGTCCGCTACGCTTTTATAGTCGGAGTGCTCACAGCACTTTGCGCATCCCTTCTCGGCGTTACGCTTGTCCTGAAGCGTTTCTCGTATATAGGCGACGGGCTGTCCCATGTGGCGTTCGGAGCGATCGCTGTTGCAACACTTCTCGGTCTTACGAACAAAATGATCATTGTCCTTCCCGTTACTGTTGTATGCGCGGTGCTTCTCCTTAAAAGCGGCGGGAATGCAAGGATCAAAGGGGATGCCGCCATTGCGATGATATCCGTCACCGCGCTTGCTTTCGGCTATCTTCTCATGAATATGTTCCCGGCGTCATCCAATCTGTCGGGGGATGTATGCTCGACTCTGTTCGGATCCGCCTCGATACTTACGCTTACAGTCCGCGAGGTTATACTGTGCGTTGTTGCCTCGGCCCTGACGGTCGCGGTCTTTGTGCTGTTTTACAACAAGATATTCGCGGTCACGTTTGACGAGGATTTCTCAAAAGCAACCGGAGTGCACGCTGACGGCTACAATACGCTTATAGCGGTCATCACGGCAGTCATAATCGTCATGGGAATGAATCTCGTGGGGTCGCTTCTGATATCGGCGCTTGTTATATTCCCCGCACTGTCGTCAATGAGGCTGTTTAACAGCTTCAGGGCGGTCACGCTGTTTTCGGCGGCGCTCTCGGTCATCTGCGCCGTTATCGGGATAACGGTCTCGATACTGGCCGGAACCCCGACGGGCTCAACGGTAGTAGCGGCGGATGCGGCGGCATTCGGGATATGCTGCGCGATAGGTGCCGTAAGACATGTATGATATCAGTCGAATGTCATGCGTGACAGATACGCATTCCGGTACTGCCTGCAATCGGTAACGTCCTTGTCGAACCATTCCGGCGGGACAAAATCATTTGCCTCAGCTTCCGAGGAAAATTCCACTTCCGCGATCACAAGGGGCCGGAAAGGCTCATCAAATATGTCCAGTTCGATCGTATGGGAAAGATACGGTATCAGATAGCGGCGCTTACCGATCACATTGCCGTCTGCCTTGCGGGATAGTACGTCATAGGATTCGGCAGTAAGCGGCAGATTATACTCTTCATGTGCCAGTGAAGTATTGTCCCCTCCCACTCCCTTATACGTCATATAATACCGGTCGTCTTCGCGGCGGACGCGGATCACGGGCTCTGTTGTAAGGTAAGCCTGTTCGATCGTATGATATTCATACGATTCGATATCATCCGGAATCCGCTTTACCGTAAATTTTCTCTCTATTTCCATACCCATATGTATACAGGAGCGACACAGCCCTTTCTGCTTATGCCGCTGTCAATAATACTACTATAGTAGAAGCATTAAGTAAATGCGAAAATACGGAATAGCAAGCTGTTTTTTTGATGATCATAAGGAATATATATTGTATAATCTAGGAAGAGTACGCAGCGATATACAAAAATGTATAGGAGGAAATGCTATGGTATATGTATTTTTGGCAGATGGATTTGAGGAAATAGAAGCGCTTACGCCGGTCGATCTTCTGAGGCGTGCCGGAGCGGATGTGGAGACCGTCTCCATCTATCCCGGAAGGAAAACGGTTACGGGAGCAAGAGGCATAGAAGTAAATGCCGATATAACGATCGACGGAGCCGGCATTGACAAGGCAGAGATCCTCGTGCTTCCGGGCGGAATGCCGGGAACAGTCAACCTGCTTGAGTGCAAAACGCTTATGGACATGGTTGATACACAAAATGCAAAGGGAAAACGCATTGCGGCCATATGCGCTGCCCCGGCGAGGATACTCGGAGCAAAAGGCATGTTAGAGGGCAGAAGGGCAACATGCTATCCCGGCATGGAGGACATGCTCAGTGGAGCAACACCTGTTATCGAAACAGTTGTTACCGATGGGAATATCACTACTTCCAGGGGTTTGGGGACTGCTGTTGATTTTGCATGCGAACTCATCACGCTTCTTCTCGGCAAGGAAAGATCGGATGAGATACGCGCCTCGGTCGTAGCCTGACCCTTTGTTCAAATTTACAGAAAATTCATCGTTCTGTTTGTCTATTATTCAGATATTGCACCTTGCCGGCTTGTATGATATTATGCGTCATACGAACCGGTAAGGTTCTATTCGACTCCCGTTCGGGGAGTTCACCGGGACTTGTCCCGACTGATTTCGTTTCATGCGTTGGACGCATCGCAATGATTCCTGAAATTTTCAATTTGTTTTTTGGAGCTTGTTAATGGAGTTATTATATGTTTCCGCCCGTTTGCCGCTGTATACGGTCGGAAGGGATAAGGGATGTGATCTTGTAATTCCGGATCCGTTTATATCAAGGATCCATCTGCAATTCGAACCTCTGACACCTGACGTTGCACGTCTGACGGTCTGCGGCAGCAATGGGGCGGTCGTAAAGGGAATACATGTCTGTAAAGGGTACAGGTGTCATGTAAGAGCGGGAGACCGGGTTCAGATCGGTAAAAAAGTTCTTGTGTGGATAGGTGACAGGTATGAGAGAGGAGACTATATAAAATGTCCGCCGCATAAGCCGTATCCGGAGCCCGGAACAGTTGAGATCGAAGCTCCGCCGCCGAGAAAGATCCCGGAGAAGCCTTCGCTGATGCTTGCCGTAGGCCCGGCACTTACAATGGCTTTGCCGGTGCTCCTCGGCGCCGGAAGATCGATCGCAGTACTGTCGTCCGTATTTGCAGCCGCATGGGCAGCGGCGAATGTGCTTGCAAGGGTGAGAAGAAGCCGCATGGATGAGCGGCGCAGGCGAAGCTCGTATCTGGCGTATCTTTCGGAGTGCGAAGAGCAGATAAGAAGCGGTATCAGGCAGGCTGCGGATTCTCTCGAATCCCGTAATCCCCCCATAAGCTCCATATTCAGGGAAGGAGGTGACCCGTTTACATTATGGAGCGGCAGGGCAGCCGGAGACGGAAGCATAAGCGTACGGATCGGAACGGGCAGGATCACTAATCCGCTCTGTATTGCCGTACCGAAGGAAAGATTTGCCCAGATCGACGATTCACTGAGAGAAATGCCGAACGACCTCGTAAAGAAATATGAGTATATATGCCCGGCGCCGGTATTGGTACCGATAGAGGCAGGGAACATATCGGGGGTGAGGCTTGAAGGCGAGAAGGACAGGAGAGTGTTCGCCGCGATACTGCTCCGCATTGCGGCAACATATTCGCCGGACAGCATGAGCATTACTGTCAGAGCTAATAAAAATACCATGCGTTATTATATGTGGACAGCCGTTCTTCCGCATTACCGCAGTGATTACGCTGATGATAAAGAGGGCACATTTCGTCTTGTTGTCACGGACAGCGCCAAAGAAGCCCTTGACCGTACGGCATTCTCTGACATGGTGATACTTGTAAGGTATGATGATGATTTTCCGGCAGGGGTAGGTGCTGTTATAAATCGTGATATGGGAGGCCGCGAGGTAAGATACGATGTATTGTCTCCGGAACTGTGCTGGTCATATGCCGGAAGGATGTCGGAATTGTGGGGGATGGGCGAGGCAGATCATAAGCTGCCGGATGTGGTGCCGTTTGGTACGCTGTTTCCCGAACTGAGCGCAGGGGATACGGAAGCGTGTGTGCGCGGGGTGATCCGTAACTACGGGAACAACGATATAACCACCGGGATAGGGGCTCCTGTCGGGATGACGGAAGGCAAAGAGAAGCTGGTGCTTGACCTTCATGAAAGATCGGCCGGTTCCCACGGCCTTATCGCCGGCACGACGGGAAGCGGAAAGAGCGAGCTTCTGACGACGCTCATATTATCCCTGGCGGTAAGGTTCCCGCCGGATAAGGCGGCTTTCTTTCTCATAGACTATAAGGGTGGCGGAATGTCGAATCTGTTCGCGGATCTGCCGCACCTTATCGGGAGCATATCCAATCTGTCAAAGAGCGAATCGAAAAGAGCCGAGATCTCCCTCAAGAGCGAAAATATACGAAGGCAGAGGATATTTGCCGAAGAAGGCGTGAACAATATCAACGACTACACAAGGCTGTATGACGCCGGAAAGGTTACCAGACCACTTCCTCACGTATTTATCATTGTTGACGAGTTTGCCGAGCTTCGCAGGGAAGAACCCGATTTTATGGACAGGCTGATAAGTGTGTCGCAGGTCGGGAGGAGCCTTGGGATGCACCTGATACTGGCGACGCAAAAGCCTGCCGGAGTAGTGGATGACAGGATACGCGCAAATTCGGGGTTTCGGATAGCGCTCCGCCTCGTAGACCGCGCAGATTCGATGGATATGCTCAGAAGGGAGGATGCGGTTACGTTAAAAGAGCGCGGCAGGGCATATCTTCAGGTCGGAAATGATGAGATATTCTCATGCTTTCAGAGCGGTTACGCCATGTGCGCGGCAGCAGACTCCGTAGAGCGTCCCCGTATATTTGATGATTTTTGGCTGGAAGAAGAGGTTACATGTACCGGGCAGTATGACAAAGAGGGCTCCGGCGGCAGCAATACGTGGCTTGATGTGGCGCTGGTGGCGATCCGGGCGGCGGTTGAGCGTCTTGACATACCACCGTGCGCGAGGCTGTATCTTCCGCCTCTTCCGCCGGAATGTGCGGATGACAGTGCGTATGCTCTATATGACAACCCGTATATGCAGTCATATGAAAAGGCTGTATTTGACCCGGAACAGACAGGGCACATTCTCATTACCGGAAAGGGAGGAAGCGGCAAGAGTGAGCTGATACATACGCTCATCGAGCGTCTGGGAGCGAATGCATCGGTTTACATAATTGATTTTGGAGGGGGGAGGCTACGGGATCAGGCACACAGGAAGCGCTGCGGTGGTTATGTTCCCGAAGGCGACAATGATGATGCGGTAAGGCTTCTGCTGTTTATTGACGGAATGTTATCCGGCAGGAGAAAGAAAGAGACAAAGGACGTCGAACCCCCGGTAGTGCTTGTGCTTGACGACTGTAACGCTATAGAAAAAGCATCGGAAGATGTATATGAACTGCTCGCCGGGATACTGACCGGCGGAAGGATGGCAGGCATCACGGTAATAGCGTCTTCGGGCCAGATGCCGCCGGGAAAGGTATCAAGGCTGTTTGACACATACCTGTTTCTCGGGGAAGAAGATCCGTACATGATATCACAATATCTTAAAGTGCCCTCGCGGGATATACCGGCGATAAAGGGCATGCCCGGCCGAGGGGTCGGTCTGTGGGACGGAATGCCTCTTGAATTCCAGACTGTCATAACAGCGGATCATGAGGGCGGATCAGGGCCCTGCGAGGTCGAAGCGGCAGCATACCCTCATGTGCCGCAGCACGTTACTCTTGAAGAACTGCTTGGCGGAGCGAAAAAGCAGGGAATAAGAGGTATTCCGGTCGGATATGAGCACAGGAGCGGGAGGATATGCCTTCTCCCTTTCGGAAAGGTGAACTGTGCGCTCATATACGGCAGGACATACAGCGGCAGACATACACTTATGGCCAATATTAAAGCCGCGGCCGAAAACGCCGGAATCACCTGTACCGGTGCCACATCTTACGCAGAGCTTACCGAAGCATTCCGCCACGCGGCAGGACCGCTCATTGTTACGATAGAGAGCATGACAGCGGTACTGGATGATTACTACAGCACGGACAGGGATGCCGCAGAGGAAGAAGAGCTTATCTCGTACCTTGCCAATCCCGTCGGTGTAACGAAAGACTGTAGCCGGAGGATGACGGTCGGCATAATCGACAACGAAGCAAGGATCAGATTTGCTGGAAGAAAAGTTTTTGAAGAGCTGTGCAGACATATATACGGCATCAGTCTCGGAGGAAATCTTGATGAAAACAGGATATTTGATTTCTCGTACATGCCATTTTCACAAATGCAAAAATCACAATGTAGAGGATGTGCAACAGTGCTGAAATTTGACGACGAGCAGTATTTCGGGGATATTGTATTCCCTGCCGGAAAATAATGTGGATAACTCAAAACAGCCGTAAAACAGAGGTTAAGTAACACATGATATCTATAGAACTGATAATACCGGATGAAGATAAAAGGCTCTGCGTAAGAGTCGGGGAAGATATGACGGTAAAGGAATTTAAATGCTTTCTGTCACGTTATTACAATGTAAAATATGACAGGATCCTGATGCTCACATCGGTTAATCACGTATCGGATGACATGAGTCTGGCGGAGGCGGGAATGTATACAGGGAGCGGGGTGATCATAGACAATGGAGAGGATTGAAATAGATTATAGGCAGCTTCGCGACCGGTCGGTCCGCCTGTCCGAGCTTAATCTGAAGCTTAATGAAGAGATCGGAAAGATAGCGGAATATACGAAGAATACAGACATTTTCTGGGACGGTGACGCTGATGAAGCGTTTATGGCCGCGGTAATACATGATATCACCGATATGGGGCTGTTCCTCGGAAGGATCGACGATTCGGTAAAGGCGATGCGTAAAACAGTGGAGCTTTATATCAACAATGAGAACGAAGTACAAAGAATGATAGGAGAATTATTACATGAAAGAAAGAACAAAGTATGAGATCGAGATGGATTTTCTTCGGGCAATGGAACAGGCAAGAGAGCTTGACCGTCTGGCGGATAATCTGAGCCGGATCGCCAACAGCGGAGTCGAGTCCGCGCTTCTCGTCCTGAAGAATAACTGGAGGGGTGAAGCAGGTGAGTCAATAGAGCTTGCCGGGAGGAATACGACAGCCGATATTTACAGGACTGCAGAGGATTTGGTCGATACGGCCAGGAGCATCAGAACAACTGCAAATATAGTGTACCGGGCTGAAAAATCAGCCATAAATATGATATATTGACCCTACTGGTCGATAGTTATGTAAACAGAAAGGAGTTGAATAACACATGTCATTCTATCAGGTGGACAGCAGACAGCTGCGGGCAAAAAAGGAGGAGCTTTTAAGTCTCGTGCAAAGGTTCAGACAGGAAAAGGAGAATCTGTGCTCCAAGGAGGCGGCGCTCAAGTCAATGTGGGAAGGAGAGGCAAATGAAAAGTTTCACGGTGAGTTCATGAGAAGTTCCGGGCAGATGGATACGTTTGCGGATACGATAATACGTTATCTGAACGCGATAGAATCCATCGCTTCACGGTACGATCTTGCGGAAGAAAAGAATCTTGGGAGGGTTATGTGATGAATACAATGCTTAAAGTTACGCCCGAAAAGCTGATCGAGGCGGCGGGTGATTTTCAGAATACCGAGGCTAATGTAAGGAGTCTTACGGAGGAGATGATAGCTATCGTTGACGGGTTAAAGCCCGTATGGCAGGGCGAGGCGGCAACCGGATTTGCCAACAGGTTCGCGGCGCTCTCCGATGACATGAATAAGCTCTATGCGCTTATCAGGAAGCATTCGGACTCGCTGACGGAGATCGCGAACGAATACATGCAGGCAGAGGCTGACAGCAGGGATCTTTCCGCCAATCTTGTTACGGAGGCGGTAATTTGAGTATCCATGTGTGCGGACAGACGCTTGTGCTTGTCGATAATGACGCAACAGTCAGTGATGTCAACCAAAAGATAGTAAAGACCACGCTCAAGTACCTTTTTTATCATAAACAGGATGACAGGACGTTCTGTTTTAATACTTACGGGCACGATATCGTATCCGGCGAGGAATATACGGACAATGTAAACGATCTTGTATGCGAGATCGATAAGCTTGAGTTTTCCGCGAAGGATTCCAATCTGTGCGACACGCTCTCGGAGGTGGTCATAAGATGGAAAGAGGCTGATTTTGCCTGCAGGGACATTCTGGTCTTTACGGACGGGCTTGAGGGAGCGGCAACCGGACATGAGAAAGAGGAGCTGTATTACCTGCTCGAAAACTCGGAATATCCGGTCTATGTTGTCATGCTCGATCAGGAAAACAACGCGTCCGAGCGCAAGAGCCTGTCCGCGATCGCCACCACGAGCGGCGGAAAACTGTTTGAGACGGACTTTAAGGGTTCGGATGCGGAGGTCGACAGGCAGCTTACCGAAATGATCTTCTCGGCTATGGATGAGTATGCGCTTTCCCACTGGAAGAAATACGAGGAAGAGTATGAGGAAGAGGATGCGGCGGATGAAGCGGCAGATGAAACGGATACGGATAACGAAACGGAGGAAGTATTCGAGAAGACCGAAGAGGAAATGGAGTATGCGGGTGAAGACCTTTCGGCGGATGTAATATATGAATATGACGAGACCCCGGGGTTTATGGAGAGCACCGGCGCCCTCGTACTTGCTGCCGTACTGATAGCGGCAGGCCTTATAGTCGGCATTGTCGGCGGCTTTGTCATAATGAAGGTAAGAAGAAAGGAATACACGGCAAGAGAGCCTTTCGTTCCCGATGAGGATGATTATTTCGAGGATTACGATCTGAAATGCATGGGAAATGATACAAGTGAGACGGTAATGCTTGATGATGACCGCGGAACGCGGCTGCTCGGAGACAATACCCGTATCGTAACACTGACCGACTGCGACAGCGCGAGGACATACCGGATAGCGCTGGCAGGACGCATGAGTGTCGGAAGGGGAGGCTGTGATATCAACATTACAGGAGATGATGCGCTTTCCAAGCGCCACTGCGAACTGTATGAAGAAGGAGGCGAAGTCTATGTGCGCGATCTTGAGTCTTCAAACGGAACAAAGGTAAACGGTAAGCGGATAAGTACCTCGCTGCTTCGGGATTCGGACAGCATTTCGCTCGGAGCGAGAACATATGCCGTGGAGATTGAATAATGGGAAACTATACTGAACAGGAACTCCTGCTGCTTTCTAATTTTGCGTATATTCCGGCATGCCTTTCGGACGAACCTATCGGAAAGATCATAGATTCGTACAGGGAAGCGGACGGAGGATTTACCGAAAGAAGCGTATATGCTGCCGCCGCGGGCGGTGGCATGAGTACGCAGGAGGTGGCGGCAGTCTTCGGGGAAATGGATAAGAGAATACAGGAAAATCCGCAGTTCGGGGAGCTTTCGGCAAGCCGCAGGCTTGAGGAAGCGGATGTCAGGGCGATATGCTATACGGATCCGAAGGATAAGAAGCCGGTCGTCGTATTTCGCGGGACCGGAGGGACTCCGGAAGCATGGAGTGATAACTTTGAAGGAGCGTATGTTGAAGATACGAGGATACAGAAGGTTGCGGATGATTTTGTTAAATACGAGTGCGGTATATATGACGGCATAGTCGTTACGGGACATTCCAAAGGCGGCAATATGGCGCAGTACGTGACCGTGAAGAACCGGGAAATGATCAGCTCGTGCGTATCATTCGACGGTCAGGGCTTCGGGGATGATTTTATTGCCGAAAACAGCGAAGCTATCGCTGCCGCCGCACCCAGGATCAAATCGGTATCCGCATATAATGATTTTGTGAATATACTTCTGACCGGGATCGCGGGCACATGCATATACGTTGAGAATGAACCGTCCGCGAAGGCAGCGCATTCTTCGGTGACACTCCTTACCGAAAACACATTTGACCGGTACGGGAACTTTGCGAGCATAAGGCAAAGAGGCGCGGTATCAGCGATACTTGACGCCTTTACGGATAGGATGTGCGATAAACTGGAGCCGCTTGATATAAGGGAGAAGGAAAAGCTTGCCCGTGCGGCGGGAAGCACGATATCGGGCATGCTCTGCACTCCCTCCGACCGGATGATGACTGATGTGGCGGCGCCGCTTCTCGGTGTATGTGCCGGAGAATTCATTAAGACCGTAACTGCTGCGGCAAGCGTTCCGATCGCGGAGCAGAGGATCGCGGCAAGATATGCCGGGATCGATATTGACGCCTGCAAAAGCGCGGTCAGGACATTGTCGGATCAGGTGTCTGCCATGGATCAGACAGCCTGCCGGATCGATTCGGTCAGAAGGAGCCTTGCATATACGATATCATCAAAGATATGTGCGGAACACAGATTAGACAGCATCTGCGATGATATCCTGCGGCTGGAAAAGGTGATTGACACATATTCGGGGACGGTCTCAAGAATACTCGGAATGTATGAGATGTGCGAAACGGAGGCTGCAAGTATAGCGGTCTTATGATATCAGACGCCGTATCGGGAATGGAATTACAATATCCTGAAAGACAGCGGAGAGAGGAAGATGAGATATATGACTATCAGTAACTGGATGATCAGGATGGCGGGAATCCCGGCATAGAATTTGATCTTCTGCGTTTTATGCCGGAATACGCGCATTCCCAGAAGGCACCCTATGCTGCCGCCGGATATGGCGAACAGAAAAAGGGTTGCCTCGGGTATGCGCCACCTGTTGCGCCGGGCTCTGCTCTTGTCAATACCGAAAGCCAGAAAACCGGCAAGGTTGATCGCCGCAAGATAAATTGCGATGTATGATATAACGTTCATGTAGTCAGTTCTGTTTAGAGGCTTCCTGCATCTTCATTGCGCGGACCTTGCATGACAGTCCGAACAGGTTGATAAATCCGGTCGCATCGTGGTGGTCGTAAAGGTCGCCTGTCTTGAAGCTTGCGATGCTTTCGTTATAGAGTGAATACGGTGAGGTCGTTCCCGCCTTGATGATATTTCCCTTGTAAAGCTTAAATTTGACTTCACCGGTCACATATTTCTGGGTGCTTTCGATGAATGCGCAGACAGCTTCGCGAAGCGGAGTGAACCACTTTCCTTCGTATACTATCTGTGCGAGACGGTTTCCCATATCCTTCTTGAGAGCATATGTATCGCGGTCAAGGATGAGCTCTTCGAGCTGCTGGTGGGCTTCCATGAGGATGGTTCCGCCGGGTGTTTCGTATACGCCGCGGGATTTCATGCCTACCACACGGTTTTCGACGATGTCGATTATCCCGATGCCGTGCTTGCCGCCGAGCCTGTTAAGCTCACGGATGATATCCGACACTTTCATCTCTTTGCCGTTGATGCTTGTCGGAACTCCGGCCTTAAAGGTCATGGTAACGTATTCACCCTCATCGGGAGCTTTCTCGGGTGTCGTTCCGAGAACAAGAAGATGGTTGTAATCCGGCTCGTTTGCGGGATCTTCAAGCTCGAGCCCCTCATGGCTGATGTGCCAGAGGTTCCTGTCGCGGCTGTAGCTGTTATCCGCGGAGAACGGAAGATTGATACCGTGGTCGTTGCAGTATTTGATCTCGGATTCTCTCGAATCCATCGTCCATTTGTCGTCGCGCCATGCGGCGATTATCCTAAGGTCGGGTGCAAGCGCCTTGATCGCCAGTTCAAACCTTATCTGGTCGTTGCCTTTGCCGGTTGCGCCGTGGCATATCGCCGACGCGCCTTCCTTGCGCGCGATCCCGACAAGACGCTTCGCGATGACCGGTCTTGCCATTGATGTTCCGAGAAGATATTTGTTCTCGTATACCGCACAGCCCTGTACGCACGGAACAATGTACTCGTCGCAGAATTCATCGGTAACGTCTTCGATGTAGAGCTTCGACGCGCCGCTTGCAAGCGCGCGCTCCTCCAGTCCGTCAAGTTCGTTACCCTGACCGCAGTCAACGCAGCAGCATATTACTTCGTAGTCATAGTTTTCCTTGAGCCAGGGGATGATAGCAGTTGTATCAAGCCCGCCCGAGTATGCCAGTATAACCTTTTCTTTCATTACACAATCCTCCGGGATAATATTTGCAGCAGGACCCGTAAGTCCCGTTTCGTGTTTGAATCCATATCATCATATATTAACCGTGCATAAAATGCAATAGCGCTTTTTGATAAAAATCTGGAAAATCACGAAAATTTGTTGACATATATGTAAAAATGGATAAAATGAAATAATGAATAATATGCACATATAAATGCATAATATACATTTTTCGGCGGCTGATATGCATAAAATCATATTTGTGTTATTACCGCGGTTGTTGTAATATCATCTGGAAACCGTTTATATGGAAACAGATGAGCAGAGAATATATGAAGGAAATGACCTGTTATGCGGATTAGATTGATGAACGTCGATGACTATGAGAACGTACATGCGCTCTGGATGACCATAAAAGGGTTTGCCATAAGGTCGGTAGACGATTCGAAGGAAGGGGTTGAAAGATTCCTGCGGCGCAATCCCACCACAAGCGTTGTCGCCGAAGAGGACGGACGGATAATCGGAGCGATATTGTGCGGACACGACGGCAGGAGAGGCTGCCTGTATCATGTGTGCGTGCATCCCGACAGAAGACGGGAGGGTATCGGAAGGGCAATGGTCGTCTTCTGCATGAATGCCCTGAAGGCGGAGAGCATCAGCAAGGTCAGCCTTATCGCGTTTACGAAGAATGATATAGGAAACGCTTTCTGGAAGACGATAGGCTGGACGCAGCGGGAAGATCTTAATTATTATGATTTTGTGTTAAACAGTGAGAATATAGTGAGATTTAACGGATGATGAGTAAAAGCGAAATAAAGATCGAACAGATCGACGGCGGAGTTACGGCGGCAAAAGGATATAAGGCAGCGGGCGTTGCAGCGGGTATTAAATATACCGGAAGAAATGACATGGCTATGATCTATTCCGACAGCGATGCGGTTGTTGCCGCGGCGTTTACATCAAATGCCGTCAAGGCGGCCCCGGTTCTGTATGATATGAAGATCGTGAAGGATTCGCCGTATGTGAAGGCGGTCGTTGTCAACTCGGGGATAGCAAACGCAGCAACCGGACGGCCGGGCATGAGCATATGCGAAGACACCGCAAAGGCTGCCGCCAAGGCGCTCGGCATACCGGAAGAATCCGTCCTTGTAGGATCGACCGGCGTTATCGGCGAACAGCTTCCGATTGACAGGATGGTTGCGGGAATAGACGATCTTGCCGGCAGACTTTCCCCGTCAAGGGAGGCCGCGGCAGATGCCGAGTCGGCTATTATGACGACGGATACCGTGCCGAAGGAGGTTGCGGTCAGGGTAAACATCGGCGGGACAGTCGTCACGATAGGCGGCATGAGCAAGGGAAGCGGCATGATCCATCCGAATATGTGCACGATGCTCGCGTATATATGCACCGACTGCGATATTTCGAAGGAAATGCTTGATAAAGCGGTAAAGAGCGATATACCGGACACTTTCAATATGATAACGGTGGACGGAGACACGTCAACGAACGATACATACATCGTGATGGCAAACGGACTTGCCCGTAATCCGAAGATAGTAAGCGAAGGGGATGATTATGACGCGTTTCTCGCTGCCCTTCATTATGTGGACGAATATCTTGCAAGGCATATGGCGAAGGACGGAGAGGGTGCAACTGCGCTTTTTGAAGCAATGGTTGTTAATGCGGATACGAGGGAGAACGCGAAGAAGCTCGCACGCTCCGTTGTAGGTTCGTCCCTGTGTAAAGCCGCAATATACGGACACGATTCCAATTTCGGAAGGTTCCTGTGCGCGATCGGATACAGCGGCGTAAGCTTTGACCCGGATAAGGTGAGCATAGGATACAGGAGCCGCGCGGGAAGCGTGACCGTGTTTGACAGCGGACTGAAAGCCGATTATTCCGAGGAGGAGGCGACGAAGATACTGTCCGAGGATGAAATAACAGTTGTTATAGATATGAACGCCGGCGATCAGACGGCTACCGCATGGGGATGCGACCTGTCGTATGACTATGTTAAGATAAACGCGGATTACAGAAGCTGAGGAACTGTTCATATAGGAGGGTCATTATTCAATATGGAAGAAATCTACAAAGAGAAATATCTTCATAAGGCGGAAGTCCTGATAGAAGCGCTTCCGTACATACAGCGCTTCAACCGGAAAGTCATTGTCGTCAAGTACGGCGGCAGTGCGATGGCTGATGAAGAGCTTAAGAGAAACGTCATAAAGGATGTCACTCTTCTGAAGCTTGTCGGATTCAAGCCGATCGTCGTTCACGGAGGCGGTAAGGATATTTCCGCATGGCTTGATAAGGTCGGTAAAAAGAGTGAGTTTGCGGGCGGTCTTCGCGTTACCGACGAGGAGACGATGGAGATAGCCGAGATGGTACTGGGCAAGGTCAACAAATCACTTGTCACTATGGTTGGAGAGCTCGGTGTCAGGGCAGTCGGCATCTCGGGCAAGGACGGGGGCCTTCTCACAGTCGAAAAGAAGTATGCCAACGGGCAGGACATAGGACTTGTAGGAGAAGTCAGCAGCGTAAATACCAAGATACTTGACGATCTGCTCGAGAAGGATTTTCTCCCGATAGTCGCGCCGATTGGACTTGACAGGGATTTTAACACATATAACATTAATGCAGATGATGCGGCATGCGCCATCGCCAAGGCGATGAAGGCCGATAAGCTTGCATTCCTGACCGATATTGAGGGCGTCTACAAGGATCCGAATGATCCCGCGACATTTATATCAAGACTGACCGTCTCACAGGCCGATGAGCTTGTAGCGAAAGGATATATCGGAGGCGGTATGCTTCCGAAGATCGCCAACTGCACGGACGCCATAAAAAGCGGAGTGAACCGTGTGCATATTCTTGACGGAAGACGGCCGCACAGCCTTCTGCTGGAGATATTTACCGATACGGGTATCGGAACAATGTTTTTTAAGGATGATGACAGCTTATGAATATGAATACAAAAACAATAATAGATGAAGCGGAAGAACATCTGCTGCATACATATAACCGCTATCCGGTCGTATTCGATCACGGAGAAGGGGTAAGGCTGTATGATACCGACGGAAAGGAGTATCTTGATTTTTGCGCCGGTATTGCTGTATATGCCCTCGGTTACGGCAACAAGAGATTCGAAGAGGCGCTGAGCGAGCAGATCCGGAAGATCACGCATACATCCAATTACTACTACAGCGAACCGCTTGCCGGGGCAAGTGCTGCCCTGACAGCTGCCGCAGCACTTCCGAAGGTTTTCTTCGTGAACAGCGGAGCCGAAGCGGTCGAGGGTGCCGTAAAGGCGGCCAGAAAATATGCATATCTGAAGGATCGCAAGTGCGACCATGAGATCATTGCCATGGAGAACTCGTTCCACGGCAGGACGTTCGGAGCGCTTTCCGTGACCGGGAACAGCCATTACCGCGAGCCTTTTGAGCCGATGATAGGAAATGTCAGGTTTGCGCGGTTCAACGACTATGAAAGTGTCGAGAGGCTGGTAAATGACAGGACATGCGCCATAATAATGGAGACTGTCCAGGGCGAGGGAGGAATATATCCCGCCGACAGGGATTTTATCACGAAGGTCAGGAAACTGTGCGATGACAGGGATATCCTCCTGATACTCGATGAGATACAGTGCGGAATGGGGAGAAGCGGCAGCATGTTCGCTTACATGCAGTACGGTGTCAAGCCCGACATTATGACGTGCGCCAAGGCGATCGGAGGCGGTATTCCTGTCGGAGCATTTCTTGTCAATGAGAAGGTCGCGGCGGCGTCGCTTGTCCCGGGTGATCACGGAACGACGTTCGGAGGCAATCCGCTTTCCTGTGCGGCCGTAAAGAGCGTACTTGAGATATTTGAAGAGGACAGGATAATCGAAAATGCTGCAAAAGTGGCTCCCTACCTTGAGAAAAGGCTTCGGGACGTAGTCGCGTCACATGATTTTCTCCTTCAGGAACGCGGGCTCGGGCTGATGCGCGGTATAGTATTTGATACGGATAAGAAGTCGCCCGCGGATGTCGTAAAAGCCGCTCTTTCAAACGGTCTCGTCCTGATCACTGCCGGCAGCAATGTAATACGTTTTCTTCCTCCGCTTATCATATCAAAACAGGATGTTGATGAAATGATCGATAAGCTGGAGGCTTCATTTGCGGAGCAGACATGTTAAAAAGATGGATATGCGCCGGCATTGTTCTGCTGTTTGCCGGCGCTCTATGGTATACGGCGTTTACGGCCGATGATCCGGAATATGCGCCATCCTCCGGTGAGGAAGAAGCTGCTGTAAATACTTACAGCGACGGAAGCCTCACGCTTTGGTATTCGGATGATACGCTTACCGAATATCTGTCCTCGGTCGCGCTTTCTTTCCAGCAGGATCAGGGAATAAAAGTAAATATCGTATTAAAGGACGGAGTCCGGTTCCTTGAGGCCATTAACTCGTGCTCGGTAAGTACGCCTCCCGAAAGGGATGAGGCGCTGCCTGATCTGTACATCACGAGTCACGATAATCTGCTGAGGGCATATCTTGCCGGACTTGCAAGCCCGATAACCGACCCGTCGGGAGTCGTCGTTCCTGAAATGTACCCACAGACGGCGCTTGACGCGATCACGTGTTATGACCATTATGTTGCGTATCCGTTTTATTACGAGACCAATTTCCTGTTGTATAACAAGACATACATGGCGAGCATAGCACAGAACAAGATAGAGGCAGATGCCGATATGATCGAGGGTGAGGAAGCCATACAGGAGCTTCTGGAAAACGGGGAGCCGGAAGAGGCTGCTGCCGAGATAGAAGCCGGAGACGTGGAAGATGCCGCCGGGGATTCCGATACCGGAGAGGAAGACATGATGTCCGACCCGATGGGGGAAGAGGATGCGACAGCCGATCCCGAGGTGCTTGAAAAGCTTGCGACCATGATCCCGTCGTCGCTTGAGGATATCAAGACATTTGCCAATAACTACGATGCCCCCGAAGCGGTCGAGTCCGTGTTCAAGTGGGATGTATCGGATATCTTCTATAATTATTTCTTTGTCGGCAACTATATGGATGTCGGAGGACCGCACGGCGATAACGCAGCCGTTTTCAACATATACAACAGCCAGGCTGTTGAGAGTCTTCGCGAGTATCAGGAGATGAACCGGTTCTTCTCGATAGATACCAAGGTTGATAATTATGACAGGATACTTCAGGACTTCATCGACGGAAAGATGGTATTCACCGTTGCCACGACCGACGCCATAAGGCGGATACACGAGGCGCAAAAAGCGGGTGAATTTGATTTTGAATACGGTGTCAGCACACTTCCGGACGTATCATCGCTTTTAAAGGCACGGGGGCTGTCGGTTACGAATGCCGTTGCCGTTAACGGGTATTCGGAGCATAAAGCCGACGCCAACAGGCTTGCAACCTATATCGTCAACTACAAGGCATCCGACCTGTATATGAAATCGGGTAAGGTTTCATGCTCTAAGGGCGTGGAATACGAGGATGCGGAAATATCAAATGTAATGGACGAATACGAGAAGTCGGTACCGCTCCCCAAAATGGTCGAGGCGGCCAATTACTGGGTGCAGCTCGAGATAGCATTTACAAAAGTATGGAACGGAGCCGATCCGGATGAAACGCTCAGGGAGCTTTCGGATACTATCGGTGCCCAGATAGAACAGATCAGGGCGAATCTGCCGACGCAGGAGTCGTTTAACGCCGGCGCGGGAAATTTTGTTTATTGACCGTTTCATAAAATATACACATTTTCATCACATATTCATAATTGTTTTCAATGACAATAAACGTAGTTGGACAACTATGGTAACGTGCTAAACGAAATCTTTGTCGATTACTGTGAGATCAAAAAAGAGGTGAATGATCATGAGTAAATTTTGGAAAAAAGTAGGAACGGGAGCAGCGGTTGGTATCATATTCGGTCTTCTTGCCGCGTCTTCGTTTATAGGAGTAACAAGAACAATTAACAGGTTTTTCCCGGAAAGAGCGGCTTCCCTTACAATTGCGGGGAAAAAGGCAGAGGATAGTGCCGGGGAGGAATCTGTTGATAACATAACGAAAGAATCCGAAAGTAAGGGCGAAAGCGCCAAAAAAGAGAAGATACAGACCGCGAAGCTGACCAAAACGGTCGATGAGACAGAACCGGCGGCGTCATCCGAGACCGGAATGAGCGTCACACAGCTTGTCAAAAACAATCTTCCGTCAGTCGTATCGATCACCAACACTTCCGTTAAACAGCTGCGTGATATGTGGGGAAACGGCGTGCACGAGTATGAGAATGTTTCAAGAGGAAGCGGCATCATAGTCGGTCAGACGGATGAGGAACTGCTGATCGCAACGAACAGCCACGTTGTAAACGGTGCAGACTCCATAACGGTAGGTTTTATCGATTCGGAGATATATGATGCATCAATAAAAGGCGAGGATACCGATCTGGATCTTGCCGTGATAGGCGTTAAGATGTCAGATCTAAAATCAGATACGGTTGACCGGATAAAAGTAGCCGTAATAGGCGATTCGGATAAGCTCGAGGTAGGCGAGCAGGTTGTGGCCATAGGAAATGCCATCGGATACGGACAGTCGGTTACGACCGGTATCGTGTCGGCTCTTGAGCGTGACATACCCGACGACGGCTCCGATGTATGCTATATCCAGACAGATGCCGCGATCAACCCGGGTAATTCCGGAGGGGCGCTCTTCAATCTGAATGGAGAGCTTGTAGGGATCAATTCCGCTAAGATCATGTCAACATATGTGGAAGGAATGGGCTATGCCATTCCGATGAATGAAGCCAATTCAACTATAGAAGTATTAATGAACCGCAAGACGAGAGACAAGGTTGGCGATGACAAAGCGGGTTATCTCGGGATAACGGGAGTATCCGTGGACGCACAGACATCTTCAATGTACGGGATCCCCGAAGGCATATATCTTCAGCAGGTAGTAGAGGACGGACCTGCCGACAAGGCCGGAATCCATAAGGGTGATATAATCAAGAAGTTTGACGGCGTTTCGGTAACATCAATAGCCGATCTGCGCAGTAAGCTGGATTATTACGAAGCAGGCGAAGAGGTCGAACTTGTCATATGCCGTCAGGAGAACGGGGAATATACCGACAGAACGGTAGAGGTTACTTTAACAACAAGAAGTGCCGTTGATTCCGCACCTTCCGGCGAAAATGATACAGACAGCGATGACAGCGGCCGTAAGGAAGACCGGGATCCTTCGGAAGACCTTTACAATTCGCTTCCGGACGATCTGAGAGAATTCTTCTTCGGCTTCGGAAGATAAGTAACAGACGGTATCGGGAAACTCGGAAAGAGTTGACCTTATGAATAAAATAACAATTAAATATTGTGTTGCCGTGGCAATCCTGTGGATTGCTGCGGCTTTTTGTGGCTGCGGGGACAAGGATGCCGGGATCATTGAGATATCCGCAACAGGCGGCTCTCCCGAAGTAACAGCAAAAGGAGCAGCGCCGGAAGGTGCGGAGAAGGAGGAGCCGGATCGCAGCGCGGCACCGGGTGAGAAGAGCAGTGCTTCCGCAGGGACTGTCAGAGTGTATGTATGCGGCGCTGTCATGTATCCGGATGTGTATTCTCTCGACAGTGACATGAGGATGATCGATGCGGTGAAGGCGGCCGGTGGTTTCCGGTACGATGCTGCCGGGGATTATATCAACCTTGCGTCAAAGCTTGAGGACGGGCAGAAGATATACATTCCCACCAATGATGAGGTCGAGGAGGCTTTTGCCGCGGGACTTGTGCAGTCCGGTCAGGAGAGTGTGCCGGAACAAAGCGGGAAGGTTAATATTAATACCGCGGACAAGGCAAAGCTTATGACACTTCCCGGCGTAGGAGAATCAAAGGCAGACAAGATAATCGATTACAGACAGCAAAACGGCGGCTTTTCCTCTCCCGAGGATATAATGCTTGTCGCAGGGATCAAAGAAGGGATGTATAATAAGATCAAAGAACTGATATGTACGGAGTAAAATGATGAATATCTTTGTTGTGGACGACGAAAAACTCATTGTAAAAGGTCTGGCGTTTTCGCTTGAGCAGGACGGTAATACTGTTGACTGCGCATTTGACGGAAAGGAAGCGTTGCAGAAGATCAGGGATAACGACTATGATATAGTGATCCTCGACCTGATGCTTCCCGAAATGAACGGATATGAAGTATGTTCGGCAGTTCGTGAATTTTCACGGGTTCCGATAATCATGCTGACTGCCAAGAGCGAGGACGATGATAAAATCATGGGACTTGAATACGGAGCCGATGATTATCTGACCAAACCGTTTAACATTCTGGAGCTGAAAGCAAGGATGAAGGCGGTCATGCGAAGAGTGTCCTATACGACCGATAAGGCTGGCGCAGGTACGGGCGACACCGGAGTGATCGCGATAGGAAGCATCAAGCTCGATACGAATAACAGGCGTTGTTTTATATCCGGCAGGGAATACAACCTTACATCCAAGGAGTTTGATATATTAGCGCTGCTATGCAGCAATCCCAACACGATCTTTTCGAGGGAGAAGCTGCTGAATATTGTCTGGGGCAGTGAATATCCCGGTGATGTCAGAACGGTGGACGTTCATGTAAGGCGGCTTCGCGAGAAGATAGAACCGAATCCCGGGGAGCCGTCCTATGTGCATACCAAATGGGGCGTCGGTTATTTTTACGGAGAGTAATGCGTGCTGGAAAGGATCAGGAGAATTAAACGGAAGTTCGCAAGGAGTCTCCGTGCGGATCTGTTCATCATAATATGCCTTGCAGGTATAGTACCATGCGTTATCTTAAGCAGGCTGTATCTGCACAGCTATGAGCGCCGGGCCGTTAATTCAAGGATCAAGCTCGTTCAGAGTCAGTGTCTTGTCATAGCCGATCATCTCTATTCGGCGGGGTATCCTGCCGAAACCGGGAATGAGACAGCGAATTCGGAACTGTCGCAACTGTCAAATCTGTATGAAGGCCGTGTCATTATAATCGATTCGGATCTTCGGATAGTCAGGGATACATACGGACTCGGGGAGGGCAGATATATGATCTCCCCCGAGGTCGCCGCGGGTCTTGCGGGTGAAAGTACATCCAAATACGATAAAGACGATCATTATATCGAAACCGTTACACCGATAACAGGCAGGGATTCCGCCGTTGTCGGAGTTATGTTAACCAGTGTCTCTACTTCCGAGATCGACAATACTGTCGGAAGCCTGGGGAGACTGTGCACGATCGCTATTGCCGCAATGGGTGCTGTCATTGTAGGTGCCGCATTTTTCGTATCGCTCAGGATCACGGGGCAGTTCAGACGCCTCTCCGCATCGGTGGAGAGCATCAAAGAGGGGATCGGAACCGAAGACGAGATAAAGACGCTGCCGTACCGTGAGACAGAGCAGATAAACAGATCATTCAGACAGGTTCTTGCGCGTATGCAGAACCTTGATGATTCAAGGAGCGAGTTTGTCGCAAATGTGTCGCATGAGCTCAAAACCCCGATCACCTCGGTAAAGGTGCTTGCCGAATCCCTTGTAGCGCAGCCCGAAGTTCCGAATGAGATATACAGGGAATTCATGGAGGACATCATAACCGAGGTTGACAGGGAGGACAAGATAATCAATGACCTGCTCGAACTCGTCAAAATGGACAGGGCGGGAGCCGGTCTTAATATAGAAAAATGCGATATCGAAGCGCTTCTTGAGAAAGTCATAAAGCGGCTGACTCCGATCGCCGACAAAGAGGGAGTCAGTATTAAATATGAGGTTATAAGGCATGTGGAGGCCGAGGTCGATGAGACAAAGCTTTCGCTGGCATTTACCAATATAATAGAAAACGGGATCAAATATAATCACGAAGGCGGAAGCGTCACGGTAACGCTCGACAGTGCCCCGATGATGTTTATAGTTACGGTTGCGGATACCGGAATGGGGATACCGGAGGAAGATCTGCCGAATATATTCGAAAGATTCTACAGAGTGGATAAATCGCATTCAAGGAGCATCGGAGGAACCGGACTCGGACTTGCCATCACAAAAGGATCGGTCCAGATGCATAAAGGAACAATAAAGGCAGAAAGCCGTGTCGGAGAGGGTACCGAATTTGAGATAAGGATACCGATAAGCTATATCGTGCAGACGGATGCGGCAGCGGAGCGCCGGGAGAGCAGGAACGATGAATAGAATGCCTATAATTACAAAGACTGCGGCAACCGCGCTTGTGTGCCTAATCATGTGCGCCTGCTCCGGGAGAGGCGGCATCGAGGATGCCAATGCATATGTGTACGATCTGGCAGAAGATCCGTCATATATAGAAAAATGTGAATACCACCTGTCCGAAGATGAGGACCTGTCGGAACGGGTGGGAGACCTGTTACAGAGACTGATCGACGGACCTTCGGGAGGGCGTGCCATGTCAGCCGTTCCACAGGAAATAACAAGTGTTACCTACAGAGTGGGAGCGCAGACCGTCAATGTTGATTTTGATGCGGCATTCCTTGATGTGCCGCAGCTGCGGAAGGTTCTGTGCGAGGCGGCCGTCGTAAGAACCCTGTGTCAGCTTGACGACGTCTATGCGGTCAGTTTTTCGGTCGATTCGGTTCCGCTGTGCGATTCCGGGAACGTTCCCATAGGGCTGCTTACTCCGGATTCATTTGTCGAGAATGACGGGGCAATGATAAACGCGTATGAAAGAACAACGCTTACTCTGTATTTTGCCGACGAGGACGGGCAGATGCTCGTGGAAAAGACACAGAACATTACATATAACGGCAATATACCCACTGACAGACTGGTCGTTGATAATATCTTATCCGGTCCTGACAGCACGGATGCTTTTGCGACGATAGATCCGGCGACTTCCGTCATATCGGTAACAACACAGGACGGGATATGTTATGTAAACTTAAGCAGGGTTTTTCTCAACAAGACATCCAATGTATCGGACGAGGTCATAATCTATTCTCTCGTCAATTCTCTTACCGAGCTTGGAAACGTCAATAAAGTCCAGATACTGATCGACGGCAGCAAGGACGAAAGACTTGGCGTAATGGATCTTGCATCCCCATTTGAAAGGAACCTTGAACTGATAAAACAATAAGTAAGAAGCACCTGAATCAGGAGAGGAGGGCTGAAAATGCCGGTAAGAAGACCGGTATGTCTTATCTGCCTCCTTTTCCTGCTGGGGATATATGTTGTAACGGGTGGTCCGCCAAAACCTTCATGGGATGTTGACGAGGCGGACGGAAAAACCGTCACGGTTACAGGTACAGTCGCCGACAGGCAGGAAAAGGCAGGAACATTTCAGGTTTATCTGACAGACGTCCGAATTTCGGACGAATCCCGGAACATATCAGATTCGATCAAATCAGATCAGACATACTTTCCGGAAGGAATAAAAGGAATAGTGGTAAAGATGTCCGGCGGCGCAGAGTACGCGGAATATATAAGGATAGGCGCCCGGGTAAGGTTCAAAGGGGTATTTGCGCCCTTTGACAGGCCGAGGTGCGAGGGTATGTTCGACTCGAGGACATATTATCTGGTACGTGGATATGAGGGTCAGTTAAAACGCGCCCGGCTGCTCGGCGCGTCGGGGGATTACGGGATATTAAAGGAAAAGCTTCGCGTCCTGAGGGATGCTTCGGTATCGGTACTGCAGGATAACATGAGCGAAAGTGACGCGGGACTCGTGGCAGCAATGACTCTGGGGGATAAGAGCGATCTTGATCCCGACATAAGGGAACTGTATCAGAACGCCGGGATCAGTCATGTACTGGCGCTTTCCGGCCTGCATATCGCATCTGTGGGACTGGCCCTTCTTGGCATTCTTCGAAGGGTCGGGATAAGGGACAGGCTGGCAGCCGTCATGTCGGGCACATTGATCATACTGTATGCGATAATGACCGGGATGTCGGTATCAACGGCAAGAGCACTCATAATGTTCCTGCTGTCGGTAGGCGCGATACTGGCGGGAAGGACATATGACCTCATATCCGCGGCTGCGCTGTCGGCTGTCATAATACCGGCAGTCAATCCGTATTATGTGTATGACACGGGGTTTCTGCTCTCTTTCCTTGCCATAATCGGTATCGCATTTATTACCCCGGTGCTCGAATATATTCCGCGCACCGTGCTTGCCGGCGGCAACCCCTTTGCAGGCAGGAAGATAACGTGTCCTTCCCCGGTGCGTAAGGTCTGGCAGGGAATGTGCGTCAGTATTGCGGTTATGCTTGCCACGTTTCCGGTAATGGCAAACAGCTTCATGCAGGTGTCCGTCGGGTCGGTGATCATCAACCTGTTTGTGATACCTCTCATGGGAGTAGTGCTTGTGACCGGATTCTGCGGCATCATAATCGGACTGTGCGGCCTTGATCCGTCACTTATTTTTAAAATAACACATTATATTTTACTGTTTTTCGAGAGGCTCGCAGCAATTTTTGAAAAAAATCGCAGGAATATGCTCGTTACCGGAAAACCCGGAAAGGGTCAATTAATAGCATATGTGATTATTACGATAACGGCTGTAATAGTCGGAAATATCGCGATTTCCGCGGACAATAAAATAACGCCGCTGTCAAAAATCATTGACCGGACTGGTCGGCATCTGTCAAAAGATAACATTAGATATCGAAGTGGCAGCGCCGATAAAATAACATACATTATCAAAACGGCACAGCAGTTGGGGCGGCACAAGAAGCACAAAACAGCATTCCTTGCACTGGCTGCAATATTGTCGGCATGTGCCATCCTCATTCTCATTACGACAGAACGCTGCGGACTGGAGATAAGAAATGTCGATGTAGGCCAGGGCGACTGTGCTCTTCTATGGGGGAAGAATATACCGGCGGTCATGATAGACGGCGGAAGTACGGACATTAACGGGGTCGGAAAGTACAGGATAGTTCCCGTTCTCAAAGCGAACAGGGCAACTGTCATAGAATACTGTTTTCTCTCCCACATGGACAGCGACCATGTAAGCGGCATACTGGAAATACTCGAAGATGAGGGCTGCGGGATCAGTATTAGAAATGTCGTGATATCGGAAATCTCATACGTTTGTGACCGTGATAATGAGAATATGCAGCGGCTCATAGGACTTGCCCGCAAAGGAAGATGTGCCGTATCCACTGCCTCGGCGGGAGATGAGTTCAGGATCGGAGATATGAGTGTTACGGTCATTGCTCCGGATGGCACACGGGAAGGCACTTTTGATACGAATGACGCTTCTCTTGTACTGAGGGTCGATTACGGAGATCTTTCGGGTGTCTTTACGGGAGATATAAGCGAAGATGCGGAAAGACGCATCGCGGATCTTGTGGGCAATGTAACGTACCTTAAGGTAGCCCATCACGGAAGCCGTACCTCGTCATCCGATGCCTTTCTTCGGGCAGCATCCCCGACGCTTTCGGTCATATCGGTCGGCGAGGACAATAATTACGGACACCCGGCCCCGGAGACCCTTGAAAGGTTAAAGAGCGTAGACAGCATGATATTCCGGACCGATACCGGCGGTGAGGTCATAGTATATGCGAAGCCCGGAAGGATACAGGTGACGAATTATCTGGACAGGAGACACTAAAGTGAAAGAAAAAATAAAATTAGGTATATGATTTTTGCACAATATATGGTATCTTATTATTTGTGAGCGTACTTATTATAGTGAACGGATATAATGCGTTTACTGTTCGGACGAAAACGGTCACGGGGAACGTGTTCGCAATTGGTGGTGTAAAGTTTTCTATGAAAACTTTGCAGCACGTAGGCCACGCCCGAGCGAAGCGAGCTTTTAATGGCGTGGCTCTCAAGAAGGATAGTGAGGGAATATAAATGAATACAGATGAATTACTCGAACGGCTTGAGGGTGCCGATGAAGGTGAACTTAAGGAGCTCAAGCTGTGGCTGTTCAAAGAGAGCATAAGGCTTCGCGACGAGAGGCATGAGCTTGAGATGGAACAGAGGGATTTTGAGAACGACCGGGAGAACACCCGCGAGGAAAACCGCAGGTATGAAGAGCATCTGGCGGTCAGGGGCAAACAGCTTCGGAGGGAAGAGGAGCTGATCGCCCAGAAGCATGATGTGATAAAGCGGGGTTTTGAGGAGCTTGACCGCGACAGGCAGGCTCTTGCCGCGAGGGAAAACGCCGTAAGGGATCAGGAGATGCGCCTTCGGGAGATGGCAGCAGACAGCTACATGCTTAATTCCGACGAAGCATGCGACATTATGTTTAAGGGCGCCGATAACATTCTCCTCCTGAAGAAACGGTACAAGGATCTTCTGAAGATGTTCCATCCGGACTGCCCGGGCGGTGACACCGAAATGGTGAAGGCACTTAACAAGTCATATGACAGGCTGATCAATGAATGTGATGCATACGGAAAGAGAAGGCGCGCCTGACGGGGCGCCTTCTTTGTACAATGATATGCAGGAGATGAGAATATGAGAGCATATATACTTCCACATCCGCCGATAGCTGTTCCGGAGGTCGGAGGAGATGAAACACGCAGGATAGAGGCAACGGAGAAGGCTTTCGCAAAGGCAGCGGAAGATATCGCCGGATATGATCCGGAGACGATAGTTGTAATATCCCCGCATAATCCGATGTACAGCGATGCTTTCTACATCGCAAAGGGTCAGGGAGGCACCGGAAACCTTGCACAGTTTGGCGCGCCGCAGCCAAGCGTATATTACCGGTATGATACGGAGCTTGCCGATGAGATAGCCGGACTATGCGTGCAGTTTGGCATTCCTGCCGCCTATACGGAAGAGGGCGCGGATAATATCGACCACGGAACGGTCGTACCGTTATATTATGTCAACCAAAAGCTTGGCGTTGACGGTACCGCTCCGTATAAAATAGTACGCATAGCTCCGTCGCTCCTGCCGGATGATACGCTCTATGACATGGGGTATCTGATCGAGAGAGCAATAGCGCATGTCGGAAGGCGGGCGGTGATCATCGCGAGCGGAGATCTGTCCCATAAGCTCAGGGAGGACGGACCTTACGGATATATCAAGGAAGGGCCGGAATTCGACAGATTAGTAACAGATGTTATGAAAAGCGGAAAGCTTGAGGATTTCACCCATATCGACAAGAAGATCAATGATCTTTCGGCCAATTGCGGTTACCCCGGCTTTGTGATGCTTGCTGGAGCGCTGCAGGATTATAAGATAACACCTGATTTTCAATCATATGAAGGCGTGTTCGGAGTAGGATACGCCATCTGTATATTCGGATGCGAGAACTGGTACGTCAGGCTGGCGAAGACCTCGCTTGAAACGTACATTACAGAAGGCAGAGAATTAAGTGACAAGGATTCTGTGGGCTTTCCCGCCTTCTTTACGAAAGAAAAGGCCGGAGTGTTCGTCTGCATCAAGAAGAGAGGGGAACTGAGGGGCTGCATAGGGACGATACTTCCCTCATATGAGGATACGTTCAGGGAAACGTGCGCCCTTGCGATAAGCGCGGGGACATGCGATCCGAGATTTTCTCCGGTAACGGCGGAAGAGCTCGGGGAACTCGAATATACCGTAGATGTCATGGGCGAGCCTTCGGCAGCCGATATTTCGCAGCTTGACGAGAAGAGATACGGTGTCATAGTGTCTTGTGGAAGACGGCGCGGGCTGCTGCTGCCGAATCTGGAAGGAGTGGATTCGGTAGCCGAACAGATCGATATCGCCCGCCGTAAAGGCGGAATAGGTCCGGCGGAGGATATCGATATTGAAAGGTTCACTGTGGAGAGGCACACATGATATGTAATAACTGCCCCCATAACTGCGAACTTTCCGGGGGAGCGACCGGAATATGTCATGCCAGGAGCTGCCGGGACGGAAAGGTGGAATGCGGCAATTACGGGCGCATCACGTCACTTGCCCTTGATCCTGTCGAGAAGAAGCCGCTGGCGCATTTTCACCCGGGCTCGATGATTTTGTCCGCAGGCTCGTACGGATGCAACATGCACTGCATGTGGTGTCAGAACGATTCCATTTCACGCGGAGTTGTCGAGGCGGATGTACTGACTCCCGGGGAACTTATTGACATTGCGCTTGAGACGAAGGATCGCGGTAATATCGGGATCGCCTATACGTATAACGAGCCTTCGGTAGGTTATGAATATGTCAGGGACTGTGCAGAACTTGCTGCCGGAAGAGGCCTCGTTAATGTCATGGTGACGAACGGGATGCTGTCGCCGGATCGTTTTCGCACTCTTCTTGAGTATATCGATGCGTACAACATCGATCTGAAGACCGGCATTGCCGCACAATACGAATCGATCGGCGGCGATATCGGCGTTATTAAGGACAATATCAAAAGCGCGGCAGGATACGGAAGGCACGTTGAGATCACCACGCTTGTCGTTCCGGGATTTAATGACGTGGAGGATGATTTCAGGCGTATCGTTGATTTTATATCATCGGTTGACCCTTCCATCGTCCTTCATATTACAAGGTTCTTCCCGGCAGGCACCATGAAGGATACGCCGCCTACCGCACTTGATACGTTATATGCTTTTAAGGAGATTGCACAGGACGCGCTTCAATATGTATATCTGGGAAATGTGTAGATCATGAGATCGGGAAAAGTCACGAAATCAGCACTCATCATCGCCTGCGCGGTAATGACCTTTATTATATATTGCATACATCCGGTTCCGGCCTATTGCGCGGAGCCGCTTGATGATTTTTGGGCGAGGAGTGCCTTTATCGGCAATTCGGTCGGGGATGGACTGGCCTTATATAATGAATACAAAGAAAAAGAGCCTCTTGGCGATGCGACGATGCTTACAAGAGTGAGCTATTCGTTCCACGCCGATGAAAAGGGAACCGGGAAGTTCATTCCGAAGCTGAACGGGGTTCCGATGCGGGCAAAGGATGCGATAAAGGAGTGCGGCGCCGAGTATGTGTTCATATGCATGGGAACGAACGACCTTGTCGGTTCGGCATCCGCCGAGTCTGCCTTCGGACAATACCAGGCATATATTGAGGGAATTATCGCCGATAATCCGTCGGTCACGATATTCATAGAAAGCTGTCCGCCGTCAAGACCGTCAAGCAATGTTAACAATGACAAGATAAATGACTTTAATGCATACACGGAAAGCTACTGCGCACTCTTTCCCAATATGTTTTATCTCGATATCTCATCCCCGCTCAAGGACGCGGACGGATATCTTGCCTCCGGATACTGCTCGGACGGAAGCTGTCATCTTACAAACAGTGCATACGGGATATGGGCGGATACGGTAAGGACATTTATATCGGGCTTTATAGCGGCGCAGGATGTATTAAGGGCAGAGCAGGCCGAACTGGAAAGAGTGGCAGAGCGCGCCGGGCATGACAGGAGAATGGCCGAGATGAACATACAGAAGCGGAAAATGCAGGAGGAGCAGATAGAAAAAGAGCGACAGGCTGCTGCCGCTCTCGAAGAACAGAAAAAATACGAACTGCTGAACGTCCCGGATGAGGTTACGCTCATGCGCAGCATTACCGCCAGCCGTTCCGAACAGAAATATAACAATATATTCAGTTATACCGTCTCATCAAGGTGAGCGGTATCAGCGGGATCCGCATCAACATCTTCATAAGTGTCTTCTGTGGATTCCCCGGATGAAGCAACCTTCAGATCCTCCCTGTAATCCGCTATCTTCTCGTCGGAGGCGACAAGCTTTGCCATATACTCCATCAGATCCGAAGCCGGTGCGTCCTTGTACAGCTCATAATACAGTTTACCGAGCTTGTAATAATATTCCTGTTTTTTTGCTTCTTCGGTCTTGATAAGTGCCTGAAGCCGGGCAATCTCACCGTACTCGCTTGCCTTGTCGGCAACTTTCGTTATCACTTCGCTTACTTTTTCCGTAAAATCAGCCATTTCATTCCCTCCTACACAGTTCGACTATCAGCGTTTCGACACCGATCTTTGCGTCAATGAGTCCGCTTTTGATCCGCTCGTCCGTATCGGCACACATCCTGATCCTGTTTTCCAGATCGATTTTACTACTCTTTCGCGCGGCGGGCAATGCCATTTTGACACGCGTCTCCCTCATGCCGAGCAGTTGTGCGGCATCTTTTGCCGATACTCCCTCGTCGGCAAGTTCTTTCGCGTGAAGGGTAAGGCGAAGCTGTTCACGCAGAAGAGATAACATTGCGACCGGTTCGTTTCGAAGTGACAGAAGATCGGCATAGAGGCGGACTGCCTTATGAGTATCGTGCGCAAGGATCGCGTCTATCATGACAAATATCTTATCTTCCGGAAGCGGGGGCATTACCGCCTCGACATCCTCCGGACGTATCCCGTCTTTTTTGAAAGTATATGAGATGACCTTCTCCAGTTCATTGGATACCTGCCACAGATCGTCACCGCATCTTTGCATGAACAGTTCAAGCGCATTTGCGGTGATAGGCCGGTGCTCACGTCCGAGTCTCTTCATTATGTGATCACGCAGCTGCGCTTCGGACAGATCCGCAAACTCCGCGACGGTGCCCTTTGCTTTTGCGGCCTTAGTCTGTTTGAGACGCATATCTATCTTATCTTCAGAAAAAATCATGCAGCAGGTCTCGCAAATATCCGGTATATAGTCCGCAAGCTCATCACATGAGACCGTAAACAGGCCTGTATCTTCCAGGACGATGACTCTTTTGTCGGACATAAACGGCATCGTCTCTGCCAGGTCGATGACCTCCCTTATATCAATCTTCGGGCCATAGTAATATGTGAGATTCATTGAGTCTGCGCCCGGAGCGAACAGATCGACGAGAGCCTTCACGTAACGTTTTCTGTTGTAGCTCTGGGGGCCATACAGGACGTAAAGGTTTTTGTATATTTTATTCTTGATGTCGGATTCGAGTGATTTCATAATTATATTGTGCTTTATTTTATTATCGCAAACGTCATTTACGATAGTCGCTTGCCCTGCACTACAGTATATCATATGATCACAGCGGCCGCACTTAAACCGGAAAAGAAGTGAAAAAATTTTTCTAATAAAAAATACATAAAATATACAAAAAAATGTATATATATGATAAAATAATTGACATAATTTTATATTTATCTATATTATAATTAAGTATAGATATTTACAGAGGGGGGGTGCGTCCGCAAACGCACGGAAAGGGACTAATATGGAGAGTAGTAATAAGAAAAAAGCATTGAATATGAACAGGATGATGCTGATGCTCAGCCTGATTCCGCTTGCTATCGGTCTTGTTGCAATGGCGATCACTTCGATCATTCTTGTGACGAACAGCCTTGAAGGAAAGATCGAGGACGAGCTGATGGTCGCAGCCCAGGGACTGAAGTTCTACTCTGAGTACGAACTTAAGGAGGGTGCAACGGAGGTAACATACGATCCTGATTACATTGACAGCCAGAAGGTTAACAATGTAGACCTGACGGTATTCATAGGTGATACGAGATTCTGCACATCCGTTCTCAACGATAAGGGAGAGCGTAACGAAGGCACCCAGGCAGCGGACGGAATATGGCAGACGGTCAGTGCGGGGAACAATTATATCAACGACAATACGCAGGTGGCGGGAAGAGACTATTATGTTGTATATCTGCCCCTTGTTGACGGTAGCAATAATGTGATAGGAATGTCGTTTGCCGGAACACCGAGAGAGGATCTGGCATCGGCAAGGAACAGAATCATAATGGTTTCGATAATAATGGCTGCTGTACTTCTGGTATTATTTACAGTGATAGTCATTCTCCTGGCCAAGAAGGTGTCCGCTCCGTTAAGAGCGACCGCGAGCAGCCTTGAGACTATCGCGAACGGTGATTTTGCCACATCTTCCGAAACGGCATCTGCGCTTGCGGAGACATCCAGCCTTATCGAATCATATAAGAGCCTGAGGCAGAACATCCGCAGAACGCTTGAGAACATCAGAACCAATACAAATGATCTTGCACAGAGAGTCAAAGATGTTGCCGAGCTTTCGGAGCAGAGCAATTCGTCGACGGAACAGATCAATTCGGCGATCGCCGAGCTTGCCGACGGTGCAACTTCAATGGCGCAGAATGTTCAGAATATCAATGAACAGGTTATCGAGATGGGCGGACTTATCAACAGCGTCGTAGAGTCTGTTGACCTTCTGTCCAATTCCGCATCAGCCATGCAGCAGGCCAATAATGAAGCGTACGGATATATCAACAATCTTGAAAGATCGTCGGATACGACAAAGGAAGCCGTTGTCGGGATCAAGTCGCAGGTTGTCGATACCAATGAAGCTATCAACCGTATTACCGGCGCTGTAGGAATGATATCCGATATTGCGAACCAGACTAACCTTCTCGCCCTCAATGCTTCCATAGAAGCGGCCCGTGCCGGTGAGATGGGCAAGGGATTTGCGGTAGTTGCCGAGAGCATAGGAAATCTTGCCAATCAGTCTGCCGAGTCAACGGCTGAGATCAGATCGATAATAGATGAACTTACAAGGCAGTCCGAGCAGAGCGTAGCCGCTTCCGAATCGGTTGAAACGGCGATCAATGAGGAACAGGAGATACTGTCGGAGACGAAGAAGAGATTCGATATACTTAATACGGAGATCACCAATTCCGTTGAGGATATCAGAGGGATCTCATCGCAGACGGAGAGCCTTGAGAATATCAAGTCGGTCATCGTCGAAAATGTCAGCGACCTGTCGGCCATTTCCCAGGAGAACGCTGCAAGCACCGAGGAAGTTACGGCTTCGATGGAGAGCATTGCCGGCAATATCAGACTGATCAGCGACGACTCCGAAGGAATGAACGGTATTGCGGATAGTCTTGTTGAAGCGGTCGGAAAGTTCACATTCTGATCATAACGGTCATATTAAAGGTAAAGGCAGCGGCATCGCCGCTGCCTTTTTAGGGAGAAAATCATGAGAGAGTATGATATCGATCCGCTCCTTGAGGCGTTTCTTGATGCCGGCTCCATATCGGAAAAGCTTGATATATTCTATGATATGAAGAAAACTGCGGATACTGAAACACTCAAGTTTGCGGCGGCATCTCTTGACCTTGATACAGCGGGGGACGCAGAAGAGATAAGTTCGAAGATACTTCGCACACTGCTTGCAAGAGAGAAATATGAGACCAACAGGTTGCGCGGATAGGAGTTTTTCTATATAATTGTGCTTATTAATGGAAAGGACGGAAATAATATGTATTCACTCGATGAAGTCAGGGCAGCTGATCCGGAGATAGCAGAAGCGATCGAAGCCGAAATGGCAAGACAGAACAGTCACATTGAACTTATCGCATCGGAAAACTGGGTAAGCCGTGTGGTTATGGCGGCAATGGGTTCGCCGCTTACGAACAAGTACGCGGAAGGTTATCCGGGAAAGAGATATTACGGCGGCTGCGAATGTGTCGACGTTGTTGAAGACCTTGCAAGGGAAAGAGCAAAGAAGCTGTTCGGATGCGATTATGTCAATGTTCAGCCGCATTCCGGAGCGCAGGCTAATCTCGCGGCATTCTTTGCAATGCTTGAGCCGGGAGACACCTATATGGGAATGAATCTTGACCACGGCGGTCACCTGTCGCACGGATCACCCGTGAACATTTCGGGTAAATACTTTAACTGCGTTCATTACGGTGTAAATGATGACGGATTTATAGATTATGACGAGATGGAGAGAATAGCCATCGAATGCAAGCCGAAGATGATCCTTGCGGGGGCGAGCGCATATGCGAGAACGATTGATTTTGCCCGCATCAGACAGATATGCGATAAGGTCGGCGCCTACATGATGGTCGATATAGCCCATATCGCGGGACTGGTAGCGACGGGGATGCATGAAACCCCGATAGGGATCGCGGATGTTGTAACAACGACGACTCACAAGACGCTCCGCGGACCCCGCGGAGGCATGATCATGTGCAATCAGGAGGCAGCCGACAAGTTCAATTTCAATAAGGCCATATTCCCCGGCATTCAGGGAGGACCCCTCATGCATGTAATAGCGGCAAAGGCCGTCTGCTTCAAGGAGGCTCTTTCTCCGGAGTTCAAAGAGTACGGCAGGAACATTGTCGCGAATGCCAAGGCGCTTTGCGAAGGACTGCAGAAGAGAGGCTTGTCGATCGTATCGGGGGGAACCGATAACCATTTGATGCTTCTTGATCTGCGCCCCCAGAACCTTACAGGCAAGGAGATCGAAAAGCTCCTTGACGAGGCTCATATTACCGCCAATAAGAACACTGTTCCGAATGATCCGCAGAAGCCTTTTGTCACAAGCGGGATCAGGCTCGGTACTCCTGCGGTTACGTCACGCGGACTTAATACCGGTGACATGGACCGGATCGCCGAAGCTATAGCATATGTCGTTAATGACAAGGAAGCGGGAGTTGCGCCTGCACGCGCGATCGTAGATGATATCACTGCGAAATATCCTCTCTGCATGTAATTAATAATATGGTCTTTTCGAGCCTTTTGTTTCTGTTCTGGTTCATACCGGTATTTTTTACCGTATATTATCTTGTTCCGGCAAGATTACGCAATACTGCGCTTTTTCTGGGCAGTATTGTTTTTTATGCGTGGGGAGAGCCGTCGTATCTTCTCCTTATCTTTGCGTCGATAATCGTCAACTGGGGCGCGGGAGTGATGATGGCGTGGTCGTGCTCCGACAGGCATGATATGCCCCGCGTCAGGAAGCTGATCTTTGCGGCGGCGCTCATCTATGATTTCGGAATGCTCTTTGTATTCAAGTACACGGGATTCTTTGTGGCAAACATCAATGCCGTATTCGGAAACATACTGCGTGATCCGGGATTTACGCTTCCTCTCGGCATCAGTTTTTACACGTTCCAGATAGCATCCTATATAATAGATCTGTACAGGGGCAGGATAGATGCCGAGAAGAACATACTGACTCTCGGGACTTATCTTGTAATGTTCCCACAGCTTATCGCGGGACCGATAGTTGTATATTCGCAGGTAAGCGAAAAGCTTCATGAGCGCAGGATAACGTGGCAGGCAGTCTCGGACGGCATCACGATATTTGTGTTCGGGCTCGCTTCGAAGGTGCTCATCGCCAATAACGCGGGGGCGCTGTGGAATGATCTGGAAGCGATCGGATACGCGAATATATCGATGCCGCTTGCATGGCTCGGCGTGATCGCCTATACGCTCCAGATCTATTTTGATTTTAACGGTTATTCGCTCATGGCGATCGGTCTTGGCTCGATGCTCGGTTTTACGATCCCGCGCAATTTTGACCACCCGTATATATCGAGATCTCTCACCGAGTTCTGGAGGAGATGGCATATTACACTGTCGGGATGGTTCCGGGAGTATGTCTATATCCCGCTCGGCGGAAACCGGAAAGGAAAGATCAGGACTTATGTTAACCTGTTCATAGTCTGGTTCCTGACAGGATTCTGGCACGGGGCCGGCTGGAATTTTATATGCTGGGGAATGTTCTTCTTCGTCTTCCTTACTCTGGAAAAATCATTTCTTTCGGGTTTTCTTGAAAGGCATACCGTGTTCTCAAGGATATATTCTCTTTTGCTTATCGGCCTGTCATGGATGATTTTTGCGATCACGGATTTTACGCAGCTCGGAGTATATATGACAAGACTGTTTTCGCCGCAGGCGGCGGCCGATTGCCGGGACGCGGTGTATTATCTCAGAAACTACGGCACGGTCATAGTGCTGGGGTGTATATTCTCTACGCCTTCCGCTTCGAGGTGGTTTGACGGACTGGAGTCGAAGACGGCAAGGTGCGGCATCGTATTGATACTGCTGTTTGCAAGCGTCTGCTTTCTTGCGGATGCCGCATATAACCCATTTTTATATTTCCGCTTTTAAGGATGTCCGGTCATGAATAAGACGTTACGATACATAATTGAATATCCGGTCGTGGTGCTGTTCTTCGGGATATGCGCCGCAATGTTTGCGGGATATCTCATTTGCCCGGATAATGAGTATTCGCAGATGGAAAACAGATTCCTGCAGCAGCGCCCTGCTGTTTCGGCACCTTCCGTTGCCGACGGATCGTATATGGAGAGCTTTGAAACGTATACGAACGAACAGGTACCGTTTCGCGACATTCTTGTCAGATGCAAGGCCGCCTTCGTGTGGGCGACCGGATCTTCCGAGAATAACGGGATAGCAAGAGGACAGAGGGGTCTGCTCTTTGATAAAACAATGGCGGTATCAGCCAACGCACATAAGAACATTGCCGCGATAGGCGATTTTGCGGCAGGTGCCGGAAGGGACGTGTATATAGCCGTTGCGCCGACTTCCGTTTGGGTCAATGCCGAAGACCTTCCTGTTGGCATGCCGGTACTTGACGAGGCAGCGCTTGCGGATGAACTGGGGGCAGCGCTTGCGGGCAGTAAAAACGCGCATATCATAGATATGTATGACATATTATCGGAAAACAGGTCCGATAATATATATTACCGGACCGATCATCACTGGACAACAAGAGGCGCGGGATATGCTTATGCGGCTATAGCGGAAAGCATGGGTCTTGACAGGCAGGACATTGGCAGGTATGAGAGACACGAGGTGTATGATTTTCTCGGGACGTTTTATGCCAGATATAAGGGGCCGTTTGTACTTGCGGATACGATAGAGTATTATGATGTACCGGTAGATGAGCTTGAGCTTTCCGACCGGTCGGAGCATGATCTTATCGATACGGCCGGGTTCGGCGGATTTGACAAATACGGGGCGTTTATGTACGGAAACGACGGGAAGTGCGTCGTGCACGCCGACAAGGGCATCGGAAAGAATCTGTATATTTTCAAAGATTCTTACGCAAACTGCTTGATTCCCTATCTCGTGATGAATTATGATAATATTACCGTGATAGATCTGCGGTATTTCGGAGGAAGCGTATCGGAAGAGATCGCCGGGGATGAGGATGCGGACATACTTCTCGTGTATAACATGTCGTTTATTAACGACGATAATCACTTTTACAAGCTGGTAAGCAGATGAGCAGACAGAATAAAGGCAATAATAAAAAAGACGATCCGCGCAGGATCAGACAGATATATCCGCAAGACGATGAAGGCATAAAGGTGCCGGAACAAGGAAGAGAGGAGCCGTCGGAGAAGACTGTCGCGATAAGGATTGTATCCGTTGCGGTTGTGATGATCGTGTCTGTTATCCTTGCCATGGCAGGCGGTATCGGGCTGGCTCTCTGGGATGAAGGAAGAACGCTCGGGGAGCTTGGTGCGATAGTATTTGCCAGGGAAATGGATGTTGCCGTTGCACAGAATGAGGAGCCCGGAGAGTCCGCAATCGAGATCGCGGATGAAGATACCGCCGATGGTGAAGATGCTGTACCCCCGGAGCAGGAAGAGCCGGAGGATGATCCGGGAGATTACGGACAGACAATAGATTCCGGTTACGAAGGCGCGGGATCGATCGCAAAGGCCGGAAGCGAAGATGTCATCGATGTTGCCGATGATACGGCTCCCGTCGTCATAGATCCTCTTGCCGATTATCCGCTGCCGTTTACGACTGTGGACGAAAGCTATTTTACGGATGCACTCTTCATAGGAGATTCGAGGCTGCAGGGGTTCGGATTCTGGTCCGGTATTCCGGCAACGTATTACTGCGCAACGGGCTTCCATGTATACAAATACGAGACTACGGATGTGGTTCAGACCGAGAACGGTAAGGTTCCGATATTTGACGCCATGCCTTATGACGCTTTTACAAAAGTGTATATCAAGGTCGGGCTCAATGAGCTTGGATACGGCACCGAGGAGAACTTCGAGAAGACCTATGCGGATCTTATCGCCAGGATCCGCGAGTATGAGCCGAGAGCGATAATATTTGTTCATGCGATACTTCCGGTTACGCTGGAAAAATCAAACACGGACAGCGCCCATAACAATGCCAACATAGCGGCAAGAAACGCTGCACTCGAGCAGTTTGCCCGGGAGCAGAAAGCGTATTTTCTTGATGCCGGGCCGTTCCTTTCGGACGCTGACGGGAACCTCCGGCCGGAGATGACGGGCGACGGCATACACCTGAAGCCCGAGTATATGAAGCTGTGGAAAGAATATCTGTTTGAACACGGAATTGTAATAGAATGAGAGGAGATAAGATGATGAGAAAGAATGGACTGTTTGTGATCGCAGCCGCTACGGCTGCATTGGTGCTCGGTGCATGCGGCAAAAAGGCGGCGGATTTTGATGTTGATGCGCTGGCATCGGATCTTAATGATAAGATAACGTATGAAGATACGCTCATGCCGCTCGACATTGATACTGCCGGGATGTTCCTCAACCTGTCGGGGATAGATATCACGAAGGCCGCGATCTATGAAGGGAGTGGAGCTACCGCGGAAGAGATCGTCGTTATGGAATGCGCTACCGAAGAAGACGCGCAAAAGGCAGCGGAAGCGCTCAGGACAAGGGTTGCCGAACAGATCGAAAGCTTTACCGACTATGTTCCCGAAGAGCTTACGAAGCTTAATTCTGCCGTTATCAAGGTAAACGGAAGGTATGCGGTATTGTCCGTATCAGCCTCTCCCGATGATGCGGGCAGTATAATAGCCGGATATATGTAAGATATCAGGCTATAAATGTCAGAATATTCATAACATTTAGAAAATCTTTTTAAAAAAATATAATTTTTTTCAAAAATTGTATTGACAATTAGAGAATACGATTATATAATACAACCATAGAAAGAAACAGAGGTTATGAATGACAAGGATCCGCGAAGGACAGGATCCGAATCCGAGAAAAGGAGGTACGGACCACCTAAAACCTAAGATTTAGATTTCAAGTGAAACACATAGTGTATGATATTTGAAATCCCGGGTTTAGAGACGATACGAATTGATATAGAGAATATCTACGACAAGGAAAGCGCGATGTAAAGCGAAGATGCGGGTGCCGGGGAGCACACAGAGTATGCATCATGACAATGCAGTTCCGGTAGAATGACAAGTGAATAAGGTAACACAGTATACAATGAATACCTGATATGAAGGGTCAGGTGAAGTATCGTAGAACTTGGGATATTGATCGGAGGTACAGTCCATTGGATACAGTCTCGAAGTAGAGGCGGATGCAGGTTGAATGATCGGCATCCGCTTTTACTTTTTCGGATTTAGAGTTATAGTTATAGTGAACGGGCAGGATTCGTTCACTATAGGACGGAAACTGATGTTGCTCAATATATGCGGGCAGATGGTCTATACATTTACTATATGCTGCGATTCTGTTATACTATATGTTGTATGGTTGCCGGTATTATAAAACAACATAAACCGGTTATATGTGCCGGGAAGATCATCGGTCTTCTGATCATGACCGGTGTGTTTGCTGTACACCCGCAGTACAGCGTTATGGCAAAAGACAGCATCACTGTCGTTATCGATCCGGGACACGGAGGTATATCCGAAGACGGTGATGAGACCAATTCGGGCGCGTCTTACCATGGACTTGAAGAGAAGAATATCACGCTGATAACCGCGTTTGCCATGTATGATGAGCTGAGCGAGTACGGAAATGTCAACGTGTATCTGACAAGAGACGGGGATGAGGAGATGTCCCTGTCCCGGCGTGTCGAGTATGCCGACGAGGTGGATGCCGATGTTCTGATCTCGATACACTACAATGCGTCCGAACATCATAATTATTTCGGGTCGGAGATATTTACTTCCGCATACGGAAGATGCTACGGTGTAGGCCACGCGCTTGCCGGTTATATAATGGATGAGTGGGTGGCGGACGGCAACATAGAAAAGGATATCAAAACACGTATAGGCCAGAAGGGCGACTATTACGGAATCATCAGAAACGGGGTAACAGCCGGTATCCCTACGATAATACTCGAACACGGATATCTTGATAATGACAGGGATTACCAGCGGATGAGGAACGATGCCGCATGGAGAAGATTCGGTGTGCTCGACGCAACCGGTGTTGCGAAGTTCTATGGTCTTGAGAAGAATGTTGTAAAGGATGAGGTCGGGCCGGTTGTAGAGATAGAAGAGCCGGAAGATCCGGTCATGCCCGATGATACGGAGCCGAAAGGTGTCAGGCTGGAGATCAACGGCTATAACAGCAATAAGGGCGATGTTGATTTTACGTTGTATGCGTATGATGATGAGAGCCGTCTGATGTATTACGGACTTATGACCGGAGATGTCAGCAAGGATACGGTCTTTACCGAGCTTGAGCCGTGGGACGGCAAAAACGGAAAGCTTACAGGGACCTTTCATATCCAGCCCGGTTATGAAGGCAAGATAACCGCGAAGGTATTCAATGTATATCAGCTTGACGGGATCAGCGAACCCGTTACACTTGTTGCGGACGAGGAAGCGCCCGATGACGAAGAGGATAATGCGCTTGTTGCACAAGAGCAGCCGCAGTCCGATGAGCCTGAGGATAACACGCCCGTTACGGACGACGGATGGGTGCTCGGAGGAGATGTCCCTAAGGTCGATACGTCGGCGATAGCAAATGCAATAGATAAGAATACAAAATCCACTGTCAAAAGATCTCATACTTATCTGATAGTGACCGTTCTGATAGGGTGCATGACCCTTGCGGTTGCCGTCGTTCTCGGAATATCCGCCGCGTCAAAAAGACGGCGGAAGAACAGGAAAAAGAAACGAGACCGTGATGTGCCCGGCCGGACGGACGATTATGACAGGTATTGATCATAGGATAAAGCGACAGAAAGGCGGAAAGTATGAAGTTAACATTTATCGGTGCTGCCCATGAGGTAACGGGAAGCTGTCATTATCTCGAAGCAGGAGATAAGCACATCCTTGTGGATTATGGCATGGAGCAGGGGATAAACCTGTATGAGAACGCACCGCTGCCTGTGGATGCGGCGCAGATCGATTATGTGCTCCTGACCCACGCGCATATTGACCACTCCGGTCTATTGCCGCTTCTGTATGCCAAGGGATTCCGGGGGCAGATATATGCGACCGATGCGACGGTTGATCTGTGCAGCATAATGCTTCGCGACAGTGCCCATATTCAGATGCAGGAGGCCGAATGGCGCAACCGTAAGGCAAAGCGTTCGTCGGATGTAACGGAATACGTTCCTCTCTATACGATGGAGGATGCCGACGGAGCGATCAGATGCCTCGTTCCCGTAGGCTACGGGACAAAAGTCGATATATGCGATGAACTGTCGGTAAGATTTACGGATGTAGGGCATCTGCTCGGATCAGCGGCAATTGAGGTCTGGCTGACGGAGGACGGGACAACCAGGAAGATCGTCTTTTCCGGTGACATAGGCAATGTCAATCAGCCGCTCATACGTAACTTTCAGACCATTGACGAGGCCGATTATGTGCTGTGCGAATCAACCTACGGCGACAGGCTTCATAAAATGGGACGCATAGACTATTCCGGTGAACTTGCATACATTATACGGGACACATTCGCAAAGGGCGGAAATGTTGTCATTCCTTCGTTTGCCGTAGGACGCACACAGGAGATACTGTATTATATCAGGCAGATCAAGGAGCAGCATCTGCTTGACGATCTTGGCGATTTTCCGGTCTACGTTGATTCGCCGCTTGCCGTTGAGGCTACCGGCGTGTTCAGCAAGAACATATACAAATGCTTCTCGGATGAAGCGCTTGAACTTGTAAAGCGCGGGATCAACCCGCTCGCATTTCCGGGACTGAACCTGGCGATAACAAGTGATGAATCCAAAGAGATCAACTTTGATAACGAACCGAAAGTCATAATATCCGCATCGGGAATGTGCGAGGCAGGACGTATCAGGCATCATTTGAAGCATAATCTGTGGCGTGAGGAATGTACGATACTGTTCGTCGGATATCAGGCCGTAGGAACGCTCGGACGCTCGATAGTCGATGGAGCGAAGGAAATCCGGCTGTTTGGCGAGACTATAGAAGTAAGAGCCAGGATCATGAAGCTTGAAGGAGTCTCGGGTCATGCCGACAAGGCGGGACTTACCAGATGGATGCTCGGATTCAGGAATGAGCCGCAGATGGTATTTATTGTTCACGGCGATGATACCGTGACGGATGATTTTGCCGCGTATCTTCACGATGAGCACGGATTCAACACATACGCGCCGTTCTCGGGCACGAGCTATGATCTGATCGCGGATGGGTTTATCGAAGAGACAGCAGGCATCAGGATCGAGGGCGCGAAGAAGAAAACAAGAGCCGCATCGACCGTATTTGACAGACTCGTTGCAGCAGGACAGAGGCTGCTTGCGGTCATCAGTCACAATGAAGGCGGCGCGAACAAGGATCTGGCGAAGTTCGCGGATCAGATCAATTCGCTTTGTGATAAGTGGGACAGGTAAATCTTGATATAAACTTCGAATGATTAACGCATTTGCTCGAAAACGCGCTTGCGCTCCTGTTCTGGACGCAACGGTACATAAGTTGGTAAAAACACCAACTAAGTACCGGCGTCTCCACAAGGTTTTCTCGCAAATGGTTAATCATTCTTATACTTGCTTGGTGATGATAAGCTAATGATAAAGGATTTGCATTATGACAAAAGGTGATATTTACTTCAGGGAAATTGTTGAGCGCATATTGAACGAGGGCTCGATGGATGTTAATCCACGGCCTCATTATGCTGACGGAACACCGGCACATACTCTTTCGATCGATCATGTAATGTGCACTTATGATCTTGCAAAGGGCGAGTCGCCGTTTATAACACTGCGTCCGATAGCGATCAAGTCTTCGATCGGTGAATTGCTGTGGATATACAGGGATATGTCCAATGACCTTGATGTGCTTCGTGACAAATACAATATCACATGGTGGGATGACTGGGATATCGGGGATCGCACGATCGGTCAGTGCTATGGGGCTACGGTCAAAAAATGGAATCTGACCGAGAATCTTATAAACGATATCAAAAACGACCCGGACGGAAGGCGCCATATAATCAATATGTGGCAGGAGGATGATTTCAAGCAGAAGCACGGGCTCAAGCCATGCGCGTACCAGACTGTCTGGAATGTACGGCATGAACGAGAAACTGACTATCTCGATATGTGCTTATTCCAGCGCAGCTCCGACTATATGACGGCAGGATGCATCAACCAGCTGCAGTATACGGCATTCCTAATAGCAATAGCTAACCACCTCGGATACAGACCCGGGAGATTTACGTGGTTTGTGGCAAACATCCAGATCTATGACAGGCACATAGAGCAGGCAAGGCAGATGCTTGCGAGGGAAAGCGTTGAATGCAGCCCTGTTATTACACTCCCTCACGGAAAATCATTCTGGGAACTTGATGTGGATGATTTTAAAGTTGAAGGATATCCGCGTGAGGAAATAAAAGAGAAGAATCCGCAGTTAAAGTTTGATCTGGGTATATGAGGTAAGATATATGAAATGCATAGCAGCCGTTGATAATAACTGGGCGATCGGTTATAAAGGAAAGCTTCTTGTTTCAATACCGAACGACCAGAAAATGTTCAGAAATGAGACGTCCGGAAAGGTTGTAGTCCTCGGACGCAAGACACTTGAGACATTTCCGCAGGGCCTCCCGCTTAAGAACAGGACCAACATAATCCTGTCCCATGATAAGGATTATGAAGTGAAGGATGCAATCGTCGTGCACGATGACAAAGAATTGTTTGATCTTCTGAAAACTTATGATACCGACGATATATACATTATCGGTGGGGAAAGCGTTTATGCTGCATATGTCGATTATTGCGACACCGCGATAATTACAAAGATAGATCAGAATTATGAATCGGATGCTTATTTTCCGAATCTTGATGAGAATGAAAACTGGCAAATGGTTTCCGAGTCGGAAGAGATGACGTATTTCAGCGTCGAGTATACATTCAGGCAGTACCGGAATATGAATGTCAAATCCCCCGATTCTTTGTAGGAAACAGGAGAAAGAGAGTTGGATTTCGAAAAAGCAGTAAAAATAGCGGGAGCAATAATGATCATCGTCTATCTTTTTTTCGGTATAGACGATATTATATGGTATCTTTACTCAACGATATCGAAACTGTACAAACCTAAAGATCCTGATGCGGTTCTTGATTTTAAAAAGCTGTATAATATCCCTCCCAAAATGCTTGCGGTAACTATTGCGGCATGGCACGAATCAAACGTAATCGAGGGAGTGCTTACCAACTTTATAAACACAACAGATTATCCCAAATCCATGTATCACATATTTGTGGGTGTTTACCCTAATGATCCCGATACAATAGAGTGTGTAAACAGGATCAGTCAGACATTTCCTAATGTTCATGCGGTAATTAACGAGATAGAAGGACCGACTACAAAAGCGCAGAACCTTAACTGGGTAATTAAACAGATAAAGATCTATGAAGCGGAAAATCATGTCAGTTTTGCTTCATTGACCGTGCATGATTCCGAGGATGTAGTGCATACATATGAACTCCTGGCGACCAATTATCTTATAGATAAGCATATCGCCCTGCAATTTCCGGTCTTTCCCATACTGGAGATGCCTAAGTTGTCGAATTTCTTCAGGCAGTTGACAACGGCAACGTATGCTGATGAATTTGCGGAAAATCATTATACAACGCTTGTTGATCGTAACAGAACCGGAGCATTTGTTCCGTGCGCCGGAACGGGATTCGCTCTGTCAAAGCAACTGATCGATAGCTATAATGGGGAAGATGTTTTTCCGATGGATGCGCTGACAGAAGATTATCTGCTGTCAATATCATTATATAAAAACGGCATGCCCCTGCATTATGTTCTTAATAAGCTTCCACGTGTATTAAAAAGCGGAAAAATAAAGACGGATTTTATCACCACAAGGTCTTTATTTCCCACAACATTTAAAGCTGCCGTAAAACAGAAAACCCGCTGGACATATGGAATAGCTATGCAGTCAGTGGGAATAAGGGATATATTTACAACCAGTAAAGTGTCATTTGCGGGAAGGTATTCTTTTTATAAAGATGTAAAGACTAAAATGGTTAATCTGGTTCCTCTTGTGGGATATATATTTCTGGTGTACTGCATCCTTACTTATTTCTTTGACCTTCCGCATTTATACGATTACGGAACGCCTATTTATTACATGGCGTTATGTGTATTTACGACAATGCTTATCCGTCAGGCATTCAGAGGATATGCTTTATTCCGGGTATATGGTTTTCGCTCGATGTTTTACGGGATATTGTTTCCCCCTGTATTCCCGATAAGGCTTGTATACGGAAATATAATAAATCTGACTGCAACACTCAAAGCATATAAGCTCAGGATATTCGGGACAAAGAAGAAAACTGCCCGGAAAAAAGTCGAGGAAGTCGATGTTAACCGGGAGGGAAAAAAGAAAAAGGTTGCATGGGCAAAAACCGATCATGAGTTTCTTACACGTGACCAGCTTAGATCCTACAGAAGAATGCTGGGTGATTATATGATCACCTGGGGCTATATAACCCCCAAGCAGTTTAAAAGCGCTCTGGCAGAGGCACAAAAGAATAATGAATATATAGGCGAGTATTTTACAAGAACCGGTGCTATCACAAATGAAGATTTTCTGAAGATGTTGGGACATGTGAAGCATATCCAGTACATACCAAATGACGTTCTGGTTAAATTGGATTATTATAAAACACTAAATAAGTATGATGCAAAGAAACTTATATCCCGGCGTATTTTACCGCTTGCCGAGGATGAGACCACAATATATGTTGGCGTGGATGAACTGACAAATGATGATGATATCGGGTCGTTTTCCGAAGAAACCGGTAAAGTATGCAGGAAAATGTTTATAACGGAAAACAGCATGTCCGAGGCATATTCAAATTATCATGATTCTGCAGAACAGCTGTTAAAACTTGACTCTCTTAAATGGTTTGATAAAGGTATTATAAGTTTTGAACAGGTAATTCTTGCCGGTACTTATGCCGAATACTACGGAGAAAAAGAAAATATTATACTTAACAAAATGGGAATAATGGTCGGAGAGGCAGTGTAATGAAAAAAGTAATGGCGGTTTTCGGGACACGACCGGAAGCGATAAAAATGTGTCCGGTTATAAAAGAGTTAAAAAAGCATAATGAACTTATTACAAAAGTCTGTGTTACAGGGCAACACAGGGAAATGTTAAAACAGGTGCTTGATGTATTTAATGTAGAACCGGATTATAATCTGGATATTATGCAGGAAAGCCAGACTTTATTTGATATTACGGAGAGAGTTCTGGCGGGAATAAAAGATGTTATGGAACAGGAAAAACCTGACATAGTTCTGGTACATGGGGATACAACGACAACATTTGCAACAAGTCTTGCCTGCTTTTATATGAAAATACCCGTCGGACATGTTGAGGCAGGGCTTCGTACCCATGATATCTACTCACCGTTTCCGGAAGAGTTCAACAGAACCGCAACAGGACTTATTACAAAGTTGCATTTTGCACCCACAAGAACCGCCGCAAATAATCTGATATCCGAGGGAAAAGATCCAAAAGACGTATTTATTACCGGGAATACTGTAATAGATGCTTTAAAAACGACCGTAAGACCGGAATACAGACATCCGATTCTGGATGAAATACAGGATAAACGAATTGTCCTTATAACTGCCCACAGACGTGAGAACAGAAGCTGTATGAAAGAAATATTCGAAGGGATTAAACAGGTATTGGATGAGCATGATGATGTTGTTGCCGTATATCCGGTTCATTTGAATCCCGAACTTAAGGAAGCAGCCAATGAAGTGTTTGCGGACACACCTAATATTAAGCTTATTCCTCCTCTCGATGTAGTGGATTTTCATAATTTCATGAACAGGTCATATCTCATACTGACCGATAGCGGCGGAATACAAGAAGAAGCCCCGTCTTTGGGGAAGCCTGTTCTGGTCATGCGTAACACCACTGAGCGCCCGGAAGGCATTGAAGCCGGAACATTGCGTCTTATCGGAACCAGCAGGGAAAGCATATATCATGATTTTACGGAATTACTGAATGATGAAGAGGTTTATATGAAAATGTCAAAAGCAGTAAATCCCTATGGGGATGGATTCGCGTCACGCAGAATCGCAGAATGTATATTGAATAATAGTTATTGTTTGGAGCCGTTGTTTGGGAAGACCGGAGGGTGAGGTATGAGATTCAATAAAAGATGTGCGGCAAAGACAGCGGTATGTCTTCTGCTTGCAGTTAGTATTGCAATTCCTTTCGGGGCAGTCGATGCTCATGCGGAAGTTTTCTATCTTCAGACCGGAAGACGGTTTGATTCGGATTTCTACGCGAACTATTATCCGGATCTGAAGGCCAAATACGGATACAATGCTCATAAGCTGCTTGATCACTATATCAATTACGGCATATTTGAGCGGCGTATCCCTTCAGCGTATTACATTAACAACATGGATGCTCTCGGAATAGGCGATATTACTCCGAAGGAGCTTTTATACCAGAGAAAATCACTTCGCAAGAACTGCTCCGAGGCCGAATTCTACAATGCATATGATGAGGCATATCCGATCGTTGTTGCCGCGAGAGCTGCAGCGCCGAACAATATGTACGGACAGATGGCATATGTTGCGAACGTGCTCTATAACCGGATCAATTACAATCCCGGAGTCCCGTACAAGACAAGCGGCGCTCATTACAATGATCCATGCAGCGTGTTCGGAAATGTTGACAAATATCCGGACGGTACAAGGATACCTTATGGCGGCGACTGCGCGGGTTCAACGCGTGCAATGGGACTGTGCCTTAACATGCTCCAGATCCTATTAACGAGAATCAATGGAAGCAGCAGTGGTGCCGTGTAACGATAAACGGAAAATCATACGCACTTGATCCTTATCTGACACCATACGTAATGGAAGAGACATACTACGTCCGCCTGTATCCTCCTTTTATGAACTGAAGATAGGAAGGGCCCATGGAATGGGAAGACCCTGTCTTCACCGCGAGGCCCATCGCGAAGCGATCCAAATGCCGAGCGACCTTAGACTATGAAGATAGGAGGGGCCCATGGAGTGGAAGACCCTGTGAAAAAATCACCCGTTCTCAAATCAATACTCTTTTTTTCTTTGTACTGTGTCCTCCTGACAGGGTGTGATAAAAACACCGGTCGGGACACATCAGGCACCGTAGAAGAATCCCAGGATAAAGTACAAACCGAAGTTCAATCTGAAGTACAAACCGAAGCAGCGGATTCCGCAGAACCCGTGAAGGAAGATATCAGGAATACCAAGCCTTCTCTTGCCAGCCGGCTTTGCGGTAAATACAGTTACCATGTTGCCGGTAACGGGCAGGAAGATGAGTATTATATATTAGATGTCATATCTTTCGGAGATAATCTGTATGCTTATGCCGGAGAGGCTATCGGGAATGAAGACCCGGATATTCTTGAGGCATACAGTTTCTGGGCAATGGAGTTTTTGCCGGATAACGCTTCCGATATGTCCGATACCGGAAAGATGAGGGTCGGAGTTAATCTTCTTCAATTTTCCGTAATGAGTAATTTCGGTAAATATTGGAGTGAGCCTGTTCACGGTTATGTTGAGGCGTCCGATGACGGGATAATCTTTGAAGGTTTCGGCGACGGTTTTTTGTGTGTAAATCCGGGTGAGAGTACTCTTTACCTTAGGGATGAGCGTGTGGAAGATGTTTTTGTCTATCTGAACGATGAGAGCAAAAAATCAGCCCATGAGCTTGACGGGCTGTGGCGTGGAATCGGTGAAGATGAAAGCGTATGGGTTGATTTTGACGGAAGTAATGTACGTATATATCAGAAGAAGCCTGACAGTGAAGTGGTCTATGCAGCAGGCGGATACGCGGCACAAAACGGGAAGATCGAATGCATGATGAACTTCCTCGGAAGCGGCGATGAGCCGTATGAGTGGAGCGGACGATATAAGCTTGAAGGAGACAGGCTGAGCATTGTGTTCGAATACGTTGATGAGATTTCCGTGCTGGGAGATGAGGTCAAGCTTAGAAAAGCCGTCAGGGAGGATATTCATGTTTACTCTGTCAACGAGATAAAACTTGATGAATCAACTTTTGCGGATTATGAAGAGTTCGGAGATCCCGGGGGATTAGATACACTTAGCGAAGGATTTTTCGGAGTATGGATTGCGTCATCAAAGGATTATAATGCTGCGGTGGAGGCAGCCCGTAAGTTAAATGATGAAGGGTTTGATGCAAGAGTATATTACTCGCCCGAATGGGAAAACTTAAATAAAGATCCGTATTACTGCGTTACCTGCGGTACATATACACAGAAGAGTGAAGCGGACAAAGCGCTGGAAAATCTTAAGAACAAGGGATATTCGGACGCATATGTTAAGCATACAGGTTGCCGCTTACCGGAGTATTAGTATATTTACTTGTTGAAAAATGATATACATTTGAATATAATACAAATAAGGAATTGCACTCCCTATTTGTATGAGGTGATTTGATGTATATAAAAAGAAGTCTCGAGATAAGAGTTAAGCAGATGGCAGAACATTTCCCTGTTGTTCTGGTTTGCGGAGCGAGACAAGTCGGAAAGACAACACTTTTGAAAAAGATTGCTGAACATAAGTCAGATATCCAATATGTAACGCTGGATCATCCGAGAATCAGGAATCTTGCCAAAACGGATCCGGAACTGTTTTTGCAGCAATATGCTGCTCCTGTTATCATTGATGAGATTCAGTATGCCCCTGAATTATTGCCATTTATCAAAATAAAGGTTGATGAGCAAAGAACAAGCGGACAGTACTATCTGACAGGATCTCAGATGTTTAACATGATGAATAATGTCAGCGAGTCTTTAGCCGGCAGGGTTGGCATATTATCCATGTATTCCCTGTCTCGCTCCGAGATTGAAGGCAGGGATAGTGTTCCCTTTAACCCTTCCACTACTAAGAATCTAACTTCAAATGACGTTATATCTGATATTTTCGACAAAATACTGCGAGGTGGAATGCCACAGATCATAAGCGATCCCGGATTATCTTTGGAAGATTACTATGGATCATATATGCAGACCTATATCGAAAGAGATATACGTGATCTGGTCAATATCAAAAATGAGGGGAAATTCATTAAGTTTATATCTTGTGTTGCGGCAAGAACCGGTCAGGAAGTAAATCTCTCAGATCTTGCCAGGGACGTTGATATTGATCGAAAAACAGCTGACAGTTGGCTTTCAATCCTGATAACATCCGGTATTGTGGTGCTTTTAAATCCATATTTCGGTAATACCATAAAGCGAATTGTTAAAAGACCCAAGCTTTATTTTATGGATACCGGCCTGTCTTGTTATTTAAGCATGTGGAATAACGCAAGGGCTTTGGAGTTATCGGCGATGGCCGGAGCAATGTTCGAGAATTATGTAATTTCCGAAATATACAAGAGCTATGCAAATAATGGCATTGAACCCAGAAGCAGGTTGACTTATTACAGAGACAATAACGGGAAAGAAATTGATCTGATGATAATTGAGAACGGAAAGCTATATCCCGTGGAGATAAAAATGAATGCTGATCCCGGAAAAAATGCGTTGAAGAATTTCTCGGTACTGGACTCTCTCCAAGAAGAAACAGCTGAGGGTGCCGTTCTTTGCATGTCATCTTCGATAATTCCTCTGGATGCAAAAAACAGATTGATTCCTATTAAAGCCATATGAGAGATCTTGGCAACAGACATGGATCTGTCTGTGGCTTTCTTGTTGGTATACTTACTTAAGAATGCGAAACTAAATCCCTCTGAAAATCGCATTTATAAATATAATTATGTGCCAAATTACGTGACATATTAATCGTAAAATGTTATGATATTATCAACCGGAAAATCAGTAGACGCAAGGAGGTTGCTTATGCCTAATATCGTTCCCGTATCCGATCTAAGAAATTATAAGAATGTTCTCAGTCAGGTTAAATACGGCAGCCCGGTTTATCTGACAAAGAACGGGAGAGGTGATTATGCAATAGTGGACATCCATGAACTGGATGAGCTGAAGGCTCTTAAAGGATTATTCTCAGAGTTGGAAAAAGGTGAACAATCCGCCCGCAGGGACGGTTGGATCTCTATTGATGATGCTGAAGAAAGACTTGGATTATGAAGAAGATCGATCTGTCTCCCGAAGCTTTAAACGATTTGGAGATCTTAAAAGAGGATCTGGACACCAATTACGGTGAAGCGCTCGAGAAAAAGATTCTTAGGGGCATTTTTTCTGATCTGAGGATTCTTGAGGAGTATCCCGATTCCGGAAGTATGGAGATGTTCAGAAAATACGGTATCGATACTGATTATGCATATCTTGTTACACACAAGAATTATGCATTTTATCGTGTGGATGGCGATTTTGTAAAAATCATTCGGATATTAGATACGCGAAGGGATGTTATTTATACGCTCTTTGGAATCAAAACGGTCGAAGATTATAACGACTGCTGGAATGAATATCTTTGAATTGCTGACTTTTATGTTCAGTCCAAGATTAACAATGCCAGGGCACAGGTGGATGAGGCTATAAGGCGCGTAGAATATGTTTTACAGCAGCTCAGAAGGTAAACATGGAATACAAGAGGGAGAAATGATCGATGATGCGGCAGCTATTCTGATATACATGATCGCAGCAAGAAAGAAGAGGGTAATAGATGTGCTTGATGCAGGATATGAAGAGGGGGCGTGAAGATGAATAAGCTTACAGTAATACTGGTATCTATGTCGCTTTTTTTGGCTGGATGTACTGCAAATCAAAGCTTTTCGAATAATAATACAGTAAATGAGACGGTTACATCTACGCCAACGGAAGCACCGGAAGATAATGTAGAGGATATAGATCCCGTACAGGAATTTACGGATAAAATAGCAGGAGTATGGGGTAATGACGGCGGAGTCTTCGAGCAATTTGAGGGAACTACCATAACAAGAGGATGGTTCGGTTCCGATATCCTGCCGGATGCGAAGATAGCAGAGGTCAAAAAGATTTCCGAGAACAAATATGAGGTTTTTGTTGAAGACAGGGGTGTAGTGGATGATCCGGAAGCCGGTTTTGAATATCATGGTGAGGACTATACCGCTGTGTTTGATGGAAGCCATGACGGCTTTGAGACTGTGTTTGTTTTATCTTTCGGTGAGAAAGATACATTATTTGTCCGTATGGGAGATACACTTGAGGAAGCAGACGAGTATTATTGGGACGATTTTGACGACGATTACAGAAAACTGAACCATGAGATAATGGGTGTAGAAGACCTTGGAACTCTTGCTTCAGGTATATGGTACACGGAGGGATATGATGAGTACAATGACTGGGCGACCAGTTATAGGATAGATCTTGGACGGGACGGATCTGCAAACTGTTTCGGATACCGGAACAATGATACCGGTACATACAAGATAACCGGCGACAATACGGTTCTCATAACCTTCGATCATTGTGAGATCGACTCCCCAGGCGAAGGTTGGGTTCCCGTGGATGGATTTGTATATACCGTTGAGATGACCATAGACGGCGATGATGCCCAGATAAAGATCAACGCTCCCGATGTCATAACCAATCTTACAGATGGTGTGATACATAGAAAAGGGAGATATGAGTGAAATCCGCGACAGATGGTGACGAGAGGAAGTCTTTCTTAAATGAGAGGCTTCTTTTTTATAAACTAATGGTTTATGTTGTCTCCCAAAATTCTGATGTATTATCATCTACTACTTACAAATATCTAGCAGAAATGAGAAGCATATTGATAGAAAAACAAGTGTATCTTATAATGATTGGAACGGAGAGAATACACGATGTTTTTCGATTTTTTGATAGAAGTAAAGATGCCTAATAATAGGAGTCAAGTTTTTGGGGCATGGAAAGAACTGCACAGTATGTGTATTGCAGCAGAAATGGCAACACGTATTGATCCCGATACGTGTTTAGTAAACATTAGGCAGGCTATGGAGATACTATTTACAGGATTATATTTGGATGCCGGAAATACAGAACTTCCAGATACATTATCAGCAACAATGCGAGAATGTAAAAGAATCCCCGGATTATGGGTTGAAAGAAAGGATATCAATCCGTTCTACGAATTAAAAAAAGAAGCCAACGAAATTGTACACATCTCCAAAGAGGTATCGGGAGTAAGAAAGTATGAGATCACAGACAGACATGCCAATGTTGAAATGGCTTGCCACTTAACGATTAAGCTATATGATTCTTTAGCGAAGCTTTTTAGGGTCAATTCGAAGATGATTGAACCAACAATGCTTCCCTTTGGAGAATATGAAGTAATAAATAAGATAGAGAAGAGGCCATATGAATCAATAGAAGGAGATTATAAATATATCGTTCGAAAGAAAAACGATAATATCTCAACATACGCATATATAAGACCTTTTCTTAATACTGATGATCGTACGGTATTTAATGATAGAGATATGGAAGCCCAGATGTTCTTTAAGAATATGAGAGGATCAAACAGTATAATCAAAGGAGATGAGTTAAGAACAAGCAGGTACTGTGACCTTAAGTATTTAAAATATGAGATTCAGGAAAACACAAGAACTCTTGACGAAATAGCAGAAAAGCTTAAGCCATATGAATTGCTTGATATTATTGAACAGATCACTAATGGGTTGAGCAACCTAGCTTCTTCTAAGATTAGTATTCATCATAGGGGAATCCGCCCGACATGCATATTTGTTACTTCATTTGATGATGGATATGAAGCAAAAATCGGTTGTTTTGAAATGGCAAAGATTGATTATTCAGAAAAAAACATGGAAACCGTATACTCATGGGTGTCTCAAGCGGCATCAAAAAATATATATACTCACCCACTACTGAGAAGCGACGGAGAATATGATGGAAATGATTGGGAAGCAGGGGACGTGTATTCATTAGCAGTTATTATGGTATCAAGCTTGGATCCAACGGTAGAGAAAACCGGCATCATCGACACATCAGCATTATATGATTATTATTCGGATGATTTTATTGACGAGTTAGATCGCATTACACAGGCGGCTTCCCTAAAGCAGATACCAAGCATAAGAGAGTTTGACGAAATGCTAAAGAAGGAATTGGTAAATGGAGAAGATTAATTATTCTTATGACAGGAGCTTTACAATAGAACGTGATTTGCATAGAAACGATGCCACAGGAACAAGAGTATGTGTTGCTATAGATGATTTGTTGAAAAGACGAGTTGTCTTAAAGATTCAAAAATATCAGAGCCAAGAGGAAAAACGTCGTATTCTAGAAGAAATAAACAACCAAATTGCCTTAGAGCAATACACAGAATATATACCCTCTATATATAGTTATCATATTGAAAATAAGATATCTTCAATAGTCATTGAGATGCAGAATATAGAAGGAAAAACTCTCCGAGATCGTCTTAATGATTCGCATGGAGTGAATGAAAATGAAGAAAAGTGGTATAAGGACCAGTACGAACTACTTATGAATATAGTAAAAGCCGTTTCTTATATCCATAGCTTGAAAGGATTTGTTCATAAGGATTTAAAGCCGGAAAACATAGTTATAAATCGAAGAAATGAAGTATATGTTTTAGACTATGGAATTAGTGGTCCCGGAATGACCAACAAGGGTGTTGGTACAGAAAAATATATGGCGCCAGAACAGATAAGAGGAGCAAATACTAATTTTGTTATTCAATCATCGGATGTGTTTGCGCTTGCACAGATAGGCCTTGAACTATTCAATATTACTCCATTGAGATATGGTGTGGATTTGATTCCGGATCAGACGGGGGGAAAATGGGAGGAAAAGAAGGATATTTCGAGAGTGGGCTTAGACTATTATCCGGAACTGGGGAAACTACTTGAAAAAGCATTATCATTAAAACCGGCTGACCGTTATATGAATGCTAAAGAACTATACGAAGCATTAAAAATGGTGTATCGAGCTCATAATAGAGGTAAAGTCAATGGAAAATACAGAAGTGAAAACAGAAGATAATAGCCAAATTGTCTTAGATGATATTGACAAGCAGATTCTTGGATTATCAGAGGAAGAAGATATTGTCATCACTGTTCAATATGATGTTCAAACAAAAGAACAACTATTGAGGAGTCCGTATGCAGAATAAAACGCTTAATTTACGGCCACTTAACTACTATGAAATCAACGAGGAACTCTGTTTCTACATGGGGAGCAGAGTTGCTTCGGATTATCCTGAAATAAGGGACGGTTTTGTTAATGAGATAATCCGGTCTGAATATATAACCGTATGTAATCATATTGTTCGAGAAGACAGAGATTACTACGTCATGATGACTGGAAACTACAAGTTTAATGTTAAACTATCTGAAAACTACAATTTTGCTATAACACGAATCTTCTCATCAAAAGAATTCCAGACACAGAAGAAATACATGTACAATCAAGGCGTTTTACTAATGATACTTCGGGGTGGAGTATCTATTGTTGCCGATGGGTATAAACATTCATCCCTCGTACGGACTTCCACAGATTGGGGAATGTCTCCCTCAGGATTAAGAGAATTGTGTGACGGGATAGATGAATACTTCTTTAGCACAGAAAAAATAAACAACTATACAGTTGATAACAAGTTCTACAAGGAAATCATTCAACCAATTAAGAATTTCACACATTATGAGGATCTGGCAGAACAGTTAGATGCCTATAGAGAAAACTATATCAACTATGATTCATATAAGTTTGTAAAAAGTTCTGCTAGAAAGAAAACATACTGTTTTTATTCAACATCGTTTGACCCGGATAATGAGCTTTACCAACTCGGTAATCGCGTTGCTATTGAAACAAGCGAGAGAATAAACCAGGATCTGAATAGAAAACTTAAAGGTGTAATATCAGACCGGATTGAGGATGAAAATGGGACAGCATTTACAATAGACATTATTGAACAGTTTGATAATGATATTCTTGTTGCCAATAATGGTCACATCTACTTACAGGTAAATGATACACAAAAGCGTGTTCGAGAACGCGTTGTTCAAGGTATTGAGAACGGGACAGTTGATTCAAAATATATGTATCGACTGTTTGGCAAGAAAGGGCGTCCGGACACTGATGAAGAAGACGCGCCAGGATGGGATGAGTTTAAAGAAGAACTATCAAAACTTGAGCACAGACCTAATGCCTCACAGATGGAAGCGATAGAGCGAGGCATTAAAACGAAGGATATTCAGCTTGTACTGGGGCCGCCTGGGACAGGAAAAACGACAGTTATAGTCAATTGGGTAAAGTACTTTATAAGACATGGAAAACGTGTTCTTGTATCTTCACAGAATAACTCAGCCGTTGATAATGTTCTAGAGAGAGTTGGTCGCGATAAAGATGCGCGAATAATCAGAATTGGTGATATCGAGAAGATACAGGATAATTGTAAGCAATATGCCCCCGAAAAACAAGTAATACAAGCTGCGGAGAAATACAAAAAAAAGATTGAAGATAACAAACAATGGATTATACATGATTTATCTGCTGTTGATGAACGGTTGTCTTTTTTGGACTCAGTAAAACCGGATTTTGAAAAGCTGGTATCATCTAGAGAGGCCCTTAATAAGTATTCGGAGGATTTAAAGACCAGATATGAGCATGTAAACTCATTAAAAGCCGCTGTCCAAACAAGATATACCGAATATTGGAAAACAAATCTTTCAAAAATCCATATGGAAATATCGAAGATGTCGCTGTCTAAGAAAACTGGAATCGAGAGGATTCTTTTCAAGCGCGTCACAAAAAAAATTGAAAATGAGCTTAATTCAGTCATAAATCAACTTAGTATACAGGCAGATGATCTTATCAAAGCAGTAGAAGATTACAATAATCAAGCTGATATACTATATAAGTTTTTTAATCGGCAGGATTATGTCGCTTCCAAGAACGACTACAGAGAAATGATGGATAAATGTGGTAAGTATTCTTTTGCGGTTAATCTTGAAGGGCCTTTTACAACGGAGTATTTGACTACAAGTGGAATGATTGATCCTGAATCAGATCCTATAGAGTTGCTTGATGAGTATAAAGAGAAATTATTAGCCATTAAGGAGAAACTTGATAAAGTAAATAAAGCATTGGACGATTGGGAGATTTCCATCCAAAAGCATCGTACTGAAATTGTAACAAATCTTCTTATTCAGAATGCGAATATTGTGGGCGCAACATGTATTGGTATAAACACAAGATCTCAATTTAGTAATCTTGATTTTGATGTTTCAATCATTGATGAGAGTGGTCAGATTCAGATTCATAATGCAATTGTTCCTATGACGAGGGCACCGAAGACATTGATGCTTGGAGACCATCTGCAGATCCCGCCAATTGCTAATGAAACCGTAGTTAAGCTATGTAATGATGACGGAATCAAAACAAAACTGCTAGAAGAAAGCTTCTTCGAATACCTGTTTACTAGATTTGAGAAGCTTGATGAGAACACTCCCAATTTAACGAGATTAGATGAACAGTTTCGGATGCCTTCTAATATATCGGATGTTATATCGGAGTGGTTTTATAACGGCAATTATCATGCGAGATACGATATGGGTAAGTGGAGCCCCATTATAAAAGGAACAGAATCTCCATTAATTCTAATATCAACAAGTAAGGAAAACAGAAGATTTGAAAAGGCGGAACAGGGTGGAGGATATTCAAATGAACTTGAAGCTGATATATCAACGAGGATAATTAAATCTATATCTTCCGAAGTGTTTAAAACAAGTGAAGGTGGAGAGTTTTCTCCTCGAGTTGGTATTATTTCTGCTTATGGGAAACAGGTTAGACTTATAAGAAAGAAGATAAAAGAGGCAAAGCTCGGATATAGTCCGGAGAACGTAAGTAGCATAGTCGCTTCGCTTGACAGTTTTCAGGGGCAGGAGCGTCCGTTGATAATATATAGTTGCACAAGGAGTGCTGATCCGCGAAGAGTTCCTCCGACAAGAGCACGAGTGGGATTCTTAAAAGAGCTTAGACGTTTAAATGTTGCATTTACCAGATGTCAGATACAGCTTGTCATAATTGGGGATTTTGATTATCTGACATCTTGTGAGTATGAAAGAATTGATGAGATTACCGGAGAACCAATACCGAATCAAAGCGAGAAGAAATTCTCTGAGTTTATCAGGAAAGTGGTATTACAGGCACAAAACGGAAAAGGTGAGATTTACGATTCCGGCGAGTTTCTTAAAGGATTGGTCTAGAAATGAAAAACAAAACGGATGAACTTGCTCTGTTTAAAACATGCTGTCCCGAATTAGTAAAAAACAATGAAATAGAAATATTTCATAGTTTTATGTGCCCAGTCTCTATCATAGAAGCCGATGTTAAAGAGTACATTATCGATGAGTATGATAGCGTTGAATTGCTTGTACTAAGACTGGCTGATGCGGGAATAACGAACTCAAATGGAATTAGTGCATTGACTGGAATAGATCGAAGCCTGGTAAGGTCTATATTACGTACAGAAGCCTTCACGTATGGACATATTGATCCTAAAACTAAGGAATTAACTGAAGCAGGCCGACAAACACTTGAAGACAATGTAGATATAGAGAACCTCTTCCAACATGCATTATATAACGCAAAAAGAGAAATCCAAGCTGATTCTATTACGGGAACAATAATACGATATGAAGCCGAGGAATTGAAAGAAAGAATGGCAGTATTTAGTGATAGCATTACTCCCAATATTCTTCCGAGGAACTCTGTCACGATTGATGATGAATTGGAGAGAGAAATACAGGAACGTCTGTGGCAATATCTGAAAGATGGATATTTTAATGAAGGAGACACCATAAATGATATCGATAATCTTCGAACAAGGGAAACAAGATACAGGAGATCGTTCTTTGTTCAAATGAAGGGGTTTCAGTACCCATTCATTGCAATAATGTATTATCCGGAAAGAAACAGACGCGCAGGAAAGGTTATAACACCGATCGCAATAGCAACATCAGACGCGATGAAGATAGACTATTCCGCAAGAATACATGAATATCTTATACGAGACGATGAATGTTTTGAGTATCTGAAGAATCAAAAAGAACTGTTTAATAATACAGAAGGTATCGATTCCGATTTAATAGATCAGATACTTCCAACTACTTCAGATGATGAAAATGCGGATATCATGATTGATAGGATGGAATCTGAAAATTACACGGATGAATCCATAGAAGATGTGGAATTAGAACCTTCCAAAATTCAATTCATAAATCAATAAAGCGGAGGACGTTATGATAACGAAATGGGTTTGTGAATGCGGAAATTCGAATAGCATTGCTAAAAGGTATTGTCCCTCCTGCTCCAGAGAAATTCCCCAGGATGTGGTAAAAAAAATATGTGATGAAGATGTGGAATGGGCTGTGGGCCTGGTTAATATAGATAAGACAGAACGAGGGAAATATTATGGAAAACTTTTGTCATATGTTGGCATTGGAGTTTTAGGCGTATTGATGGTGATGGCGTGTTGTTTTCCGGCTGTTAATCTGGCAATAAACCATTTTTGGTATGTAAAGGGCGAAGAGTCTTTGAGAGCGCATCCATTTATTAATTGGCTTCTCGTTTCGATACCATACACCATAATAGATGCATTTATTCTTTATAAATTAAAAGCTGCTGCAGCAATAGGCCACATTATTTCGATACTAGCTATAGTAATATATGCAAAAAATATCGGAAGATCGGGAATAATATATGGGATATACCTGTTAGTTGTTGGCGGTTTTTTGATTTTGGGTTTTATTGACTCCTGATGAAAGGAGGAGTAAGAATTGAAGTATGCTTCAGGACTTAGTTTCAGCAGATTCCTACTACCGTTTTATTATGAAATCGATGAAAAAAAAGCTATTCCATTTAGCGTTTTTGATTGGGAACAGATTCATATTAATACAAAATATCTAACACCGGCAGTATATGAGCTGTTTCGCGACAATGAGGCATCTGCATGTAAGCAGTATCGCTTAAAGGAGGATGCTCGCGTTAAATATGGTCTTCCTGATAGAACTTCTCTGGTAAAGCTTAGCTCCAAAATGCCTGCCTGCCCAGGAGAATATGGGTTCTATCTGTCTGAATTCAGAATGATATATTTCTCTACCGGTATGGGATTTATCTCGGTCGAGGTTCTGTATCCGGAAGATAATATTGATTTAATCACGGATTTTAGTTTCTGTTTCTCGAATATTTTTACTAATGAACATGATGACGGATTAAGAGAAAACAATCTTGTGTTTTGCGCGGGTGATAATACTTTTTCTGTAAAAAAGTCATTACATAATATGTTGTGTATTGATAAACATAAAGAGAATCTAAAACTATTTCCGTCGACTTCCAGGAATAGGTTGTTAGTCTACCATTCAGTAATAGTGGATGATAAAACTGATAATGATAATAATCGTATTTACAGACTTTGCAGAGCTTTACATACAAACGCATATCGGGATGACAAGGAATCCATAAACACGATTTCTTCTTTTGGCGGTCAACTTTGGGGAATACTACCCAATGGGGTGGTATCATTGGCACATGTCAATGGTGATAATAAGGATTTTCTTGAAAAAATCCATTGCCGGAATGTGAGAGGAGACTATTATAGTATTTATATTCTTTCTCTCCACGAAAGAGAACTTCTTCTTGAGGATAACTATAAGGCAGTGCACAACAGAAATAATACGAAAAATCTAATCAGTATGAAGCCGCATCTTTTGGAAATGGACATTCTATACAGGTTCAACACGGTATCTATAGAACCATCTTATCAGAAATTCTATGAAGAGTTATGTGATAAGTTCAAACTCAGCAGTTTAAGAGATGATATCAGTGAAGTAATTGAAAATGTCGAAAGGTACATGAATGATTACAAGAGTCGTAAAACCAACATGTTATTAAGCGCCATCTCTGTATTGGCAGTATTTTCTATATTAATTGATGCCATAAGCCTTGCGGACAGGATTAAGAACGGGAATCCATTTGGAATTATACACTGGAGCGTCCTTGCTGTCATTCTTATAGGGGTAAGTATTCCCATAATTGTTAGTATAATAAGAAAGTAATAATATCTGGAGATAGTAAACTATCAGTTTATTTTTTTCACCACCCCGGTGAGTTACTATAATCTACTTCATAAAAGGGGGGTGTGTTGATATGGCAGTATACTTAGTTGATTACGAGAATGTTCATCAGAGTGGGCTTATCGGAATGTTTTTATCTGCTCTGTACAAGAAATATGGGATCTACAGCCGGTCACAGGTTTTATAAGGTCGTAAAGACGTCCTTCGAAGAGATGGTTGCAGCGGCTAGACAAGTTTCTTAAGCATGTTGGAGGTAGAAATATGAATGAAGAGAGCATGAAAAACAACAACGAATCAAATCAGTTTGATGAGATTGCTTCTGCCGTTGAAACACAAATGTCAAATGACAAAAAAAACACAACAAATGTATATAACGCGACAGTGAATAATACTAATATTTTCTACAGCACAATAGCTTGTATAAACTTTATCCGGGAAAATAGGAAAGTGTTAATCATTCCTGCAATAGTAACTCTGGTTATTCTTGCTATGTTAGGCATATCAATTGCCACACTTAACAAGGCTTTAAGGATGTATGCGCAAGCCCAGACAGTTTCGACAGATACATTGGATAAGATGAATGAGCTGACTGAAAGAAACGAGCAACTTGAGAAGGCTGTAAGTGAGGCACTTGAAACGTCGAAAAATGCAGCGGAAGCAGCAGATGAAGCAAAAAAACAGGCGGAGGATAGTGTAAGAAAGCTATCAGAAGTGGCAAATCATTCCGCGCAAAACGAATCTGATAGTAAAACGATGGCAGCGGAGTCAGAAGCAAACTCGGAAATAATAGGCGAGTCAAAAGATGCCAATCATACAGTATATCTTAGCAAGATGACGATCGTATCAAATTATAATGGCAAAACAGAAAAGACCATTAATAACTCACTTGGAGATGAACTAAAGGATGCTGTCGTAGTAAATGGCTATGGAGGTGGTTATGTAACATATTATCTGGGCGGGGAATACACGAAATTCAAAGGAAACGTGTGTTGCCCGGAGGATCATTCCATTACAAAAAAATATCCGCTGACTATCTATGCAAATGATGACAAGGAGCAGGAACTGTATAGCATGGAGTTTGGCCGTAATATTGCCGTTACGCCTGTTGAATTGGACGTGACTGGTGTTGAGTTCTTAACTTTTAGAGTTCACATTGATACAGTCCTTGGTAATTTTGCCGGAGTCATCATTACAGACGGAGTGTTAGAGTAAGTTGAGAAGTTAATCGTATGATATTAAGCTCAAATTACATAACAAGGCATATTGCCTAGTAAATATACACAAAATCGGGTGCTTAAAATGTACGTAACTTATGCTTGCATTCCTGTATGAATATTGTATAATGTGCTACTAACCATTCAAAGCCTTGCATTCTTTTGAGCGGTGGTACGCAAGCGGTGATAGCCGGAGAGTGCTGTGATTTTACCGTTAACAGGTTGGTCGGCTTAAAGGGGAGCTGGATTTTACACAAGGAGGCACATTATGGATACATGTTATATGGGAATCAATCAGGTAGCTACAGGGGCAAGGATCAAGTCGCTTAGAAAGGCGAGAGGTCTTAAGATCACGGATATCAGTTCTTATATGGGCTTTGAGTCAACGCAGGCTGTATATAAATGGCAGCGAGGTGACAGTCTTCCGGACCTTGGCAATATGATAAGGTTAATGCAATTGTTCCGGATAACGGATATTCGTGAAATAGTTGTTACAACAGGAAGCGCCGATGAGGCGCTTCCTCTTTATTTATAAAAAAGTTGATGATTTAACTTTGCATTTTGATTACGTTTATTTTATAGATCAGATGCGGAGGATTAGGCATGAAAGGAATACTTAAGACAAACGGAGTACATTTAGCCAATCATGAATATGAAACTGTGAAATTGCTGATGGAGAACGGTTTTGATGTTGAATTGATTCCGCCATCAAGCATAAAAGGATTGCGGATGCCTGATATAATGATCAATAATGTTCCCTGGGAAATTAAATCTCCTACCGGAAGCGGCAAGCACACTATTAAACATAATATACAGAATGCAACACATCAGTCAAATAATATTATCGTAGATCTGAGACGTTGTGGGCTACCACAGGATCAGTCAATCAAGGAATTAAAACATAGATTTGATTTATCGAAACGTCTTCGTAATATGATGATCATAACGATATCGGATATTCTGATTGACAATGCAAGACAGTATTAATATAATGATACATATTGTATTACTATTAGTAGCCAAAGAGATAATCCGGAGGTTGATATGGCAAAAACATCGACTTATACACACAGATTAGATGCTGATCTTAGAACGCAAAGCGAAGCCCTGTTTAATGCAATGGGAATGAGTCTCGGAACTGCAATAGATGTTTTTCTTTCGAAGGCTGTACGCGTGGGAGGTTTCCCGTTTGATATCAATCTGGAAACACCAAGCAGAGAAACAATGGCTGCCATGATTGAAGCAGAAAAAATCGCAAAAGATCCCAAGGTAAAATCATATACCGTAAAAGAAGCATTCGAGGAACTCGATAAGTGAGCAGCGAAAAAGAAAAGTACAGAGTCAAGTGGACAACCCGTTTCAAAAAAGACTATAAACTTCTTAAGAAACGTGGTTATGACATGGAACTGCTCAAAAAAGTTGTCCACCTTATTGCGCTCGGAAATCAGCAGCAAAAGCTGGTAGATGATTATAACGATCATCCCCTGTCCGGCAATTGGAAGGATCACAGGGAATTGCATATACTTCCCGACTGGCTGTTAATATATCATTTGAATGATGATGTGCTGGTTTTGTCATTATCCCGAACCGGAACACATTCTGATCTGTTCGGAATGTAGCCATTGATCTAAGACAGGCGAATAAATTACCATTTTCTATAATATGCGACGGCATCAGGCTGTATAAGGAAAGCCTCCTGAATCTCAAGAATTCTTCTGATGAAATTTTCTGACAAATGCGATATACTATCATCGTACATAAAGCAACACATCTTTACGTTAACATTCAGGGAGAAATTATCAGTATGGCAAGAAAAATCAATATTACGGGAAAAGTAGTTGCGCTCATCGCATCAGTTATTACAGCAACATTTGTTTCGGCGGTTATTGTAAAGGCCGAACCGGCACCTCCGATACAGGATGCATTCGAGAAGGAGATGGAATATCCGAAGTTTGGGCAACAGGAGACTGTGGTAGCTGCAGAGGGATACGAAGACGCTGTTTCGGGTCTTAAGAAAGGATCCATTTATCTTGATTCCATAAACAGGGCTTCGGGAGCTGCTCACCATGCCAGAAATAATGAAATCGCTGCGGCTGCACAAAGGGAGCTCGACTATCTTAATTCGGTTAATCCTGCTCTGGCAACTGCCGTCTCTTCAGACCTTGAAAAGGAATTAGCATGGCTTGCAGCAATCGATGACGGAGCGCAGGCTGCAGGAAGGGCCAGGGATCTTCAGGCAGAAGATGGAGCCGGCAGAGGGCTTTCATATCTTATCAGATAATGGGCTATTTTATTCCGTCATATTTTATAGTACCCGACTCATCAGGCACGGAAAGATTATATATGTAGATTTGGATAAATTTAGTGCAGTAATTACCGTAGAAAATATGTTTAAACGGATATTGAGATTCTTAGGAGAACATGATATAACTCCCTTAATCATAAAGAAACGGCAAGATTAAGGGAATTATAAAAATGGAGATAAAATATGCTTGTGGGTCGCAGAGAAGAAATACAATCATTGAATGAAGCTTTCCAAGGAAACTCTTCCGAGTTTATTGCACTGTTTGGAAGAAGAAGGGTTGTAATATCCCGTGTTGTATGGTACTATAATAATGGTTTGGGCGATAGCCCCTTGGATCACCGTAGGCGGGAAGAATTTCCCGTCATTTTTTTTGGAGATTTTCATGAGCGAATTAAGTGTTTTTATAGATGAATCCGGCCTCAAGTATTATCTCGGTATATTTTGCCTTTTTTCTTGCTTTTAAGACAAAGATGACCATAATGATCACAAGAACTATGTCAAGAAAAGCGATCAAAACTGCAAATAATGCGATGGATTCGTATAAGTCAAGTATTTCAGGACTTAGACAGAAGTCATACATACCGTGAATCAGCCATGGAAGTACAATGGCAGGGATGTAATACAGCCTGTTGCGGCTTCTTACCGCCTTTCCACCCCAATATCCCATTAAGAGACCATATCCCAGATGGGGAAAGGTAAGCCCCCGTACAATCACTATCGGAACAGAAGCACCTATGGAATAAAGAAGGCTTTCGAGTATATCAAATCCTATGGCAATTATTTGAAGAAATACCACAATATCCAGCCATGAATACCCGATAGGATATTTCGTAAAGAGGCGTTTTAGCATATACGCTTTGGACAGTTCTTCGGCCAGCGCCAATACAAAGAAATTATGATAGAAGATCATGAAGATCCTGCTTACATCTTCAGTATGAGCTCTATAATGGAAAACAGTGCGCCGAGCAGAAGAACAGGTCCCAGAGCTTTTGCACCGTTAAAGAGAGCCTGCCTGCAAATTTCTATGTGCTCATCATCGGAAATGATTTTTTTCTTAATCCAGATATATATCAGTATTACCGGAACGATACTTAAGGGATAGAGTAATATGCCCGCCATCATGAGCCTCCTTGTTAGCGGCTAAATTATATCGTTATACACAGATAATTACAATGCATGGGCTGCGGACTGGCGGCCCCAATATGCGGTTATGACCTGAAGGACAGCATCAGGATCGGGAGCGGGTATTGATAATAAGTAAGGAAAGGCTAAACTAATTTGGTCAATAATATTGAAATTGTACAGTTTACCTATACTTGCGATCAAAACCATAGTCGGGCATTGATTTGATCGAAAAGGTATGCTATCATTATCCCGAAAGGGATAAGAAGAGATATGTATATTAACAGAGATATAGAAAAAATACTGTTTGATGCAGCAGAGTCCTTTCAGGTAATAACTATATATGGGAGTCGCCAGGTAGGTAAATCAACTACTGTGGATCATTTATTCGGAGAAACCTTTGAAACCGTGACGCTTGATGATGCGGAAGAATTGGACATGGCGCTATCAAATCCTAAGGCTTTCTTTGAATCACATCCATGGCCTCTGATAATCGATGAAGTACAAAAAGCAGTTGGGTTGCTTAGCGAGATTAAGAGAATTGTTGACCAACAGAGACGCATATGGATGAAGAATAATGAGCCGAGAAGGCTGATGTTTGTACTGACGGGGTCGAACCAGTTTGAACTTCAGGAGGGAATATCGGAGTCTCTTGCCGGAAGGACAGCTGTTATTAATATGTCCGGTTTTACACAGACGGAGAAACGCGGCATAAGTGGGTCATTATTTGATATTGATCTGCAGAACTACCTAAATAAACAAAATGACCACAAGGATTTCTACAGAAGCAGCAGTTCAGTGTTTGAAGATATTTTTCAAGGTGGAATGCCGGATATTTGTACGGGCGAATCCAAGCGGGAAACTTATTATAAAGCATATATTGATACTTATATTGAAAAAGATGTGAGGAAGCTTATAAGCGCTTCCGGTGAAATGCAGTTTCGCAGATTCATCTCTCTTTTAGCATTCAGAACAGCACAGGAGGTTGTGTACAGTGAAATATCCGGTTCTGTAGGGATAAATGTTGAAACATGCAAACGATGGATCTCTATATTGCAGACATCGGGCATTATTTATCTTCTTGAACCATATATGGCAAATGCCTCCAAACGTATTATCAAGGCACCAAAGTTGTATTTTATGGATACGGGACTCTGCGCATATCTCTGTAAATGGCCTAATGCGCAGATGTTGATGGATTGTGCGATGAGCGGTGCTTTCTTTGAAACATATGTGGTTAGTGAGGTAATAAAGAGTTTTTATAATCATGGAATAGAGCCGAATCGGTATTTATACTACTATAGAGATATCGACAAAAAAGAAGTTGATATCCTGCTGGTTAAAGATGGAGCGTTGTATCCTGTAGAGATTAAGAAAGGGATTGCACCGAGTAAACCAACGAAAAACTTTAATGTACTTGCAAAGTATAATATGCCTATAAAACAGGGCGTTGTAATTGATAATGCGGAAAAAATCCGGGTTTTAAACGATGATGCATTTGTACTGCCGGTGTCTCTTTTGGGATATTAAAAATTTGTATAAAAGTTCTTAGATTGCACTGTAAGAAAACATGATCAGTTCTGTTTTATCAACAATCCAACGAAAAGCAAAAATAATTTTGACAAAAAGAACCGTCCCCATTGACACTTGCGGTTTTCAAAATTCGCAAGCAGGAAAAACTACATTCACGGATCTGAAAAACTCATTTTTAAAAAATCAATGATCACCGTAATGTGATCCACATTCAGCAATTTCCAATGAGTCGTTTTCTATACGGAAGACGATACGGTTCTTTTCATCTATGCGAACACTCCAATACCCGGAAAGGTTGCCGGTCAGTGGTTCCGGCTTTCCGGTACATTGATAGCCGTTACGATCAATATCCTTGAGAAGCCTGTTGATTTTTTTCAGAGTCTTTTTGTCCTGAGTCTGCCAATAGAGATAATCGTTCCAGGCATCATCATGCCATAGCTTCCTCATCATTTACGCCTCGATCAGATCATGTTCATGCATGTTTCGACCGGCTTTCATGTCTGAAACACGTTTTTCCAGCATGGCAATGTGCTCGGCGCTATAGAATGGATCAGCCGATACTTCAAAAGGTATTCTTCTCTCCCGTCCTACTTTCTTTGCAAAAATAGTAAATGCGGCGCTCATTGACAGCCCCATATCAGAACAAGCCCTTTCCATACTTTTTTTGACATCCTCATCAAGCTTAAAATTAACATTAACTACCCGAGCCATTTTTGCACCTCCTAGTTACTCTTATTATAAGAAAAAATAAAGAATTATGCAAGAAATATTCTTTATATAGATTAGTCGAAATCATATACCATAGTACAAATCTCTTTGAATGGCATGCGTGCACAAAGTGAACGAAACGGTATTTTGGTGCACGCTATCTTGCTCAAGCTGACTTTGTTGCGATAAAGGGTGGGAAAAAGTAATGCCTCGAATCACTTGACATTACTTGACTTTTTGCGGATGTAGGACGATAATTATTTGAAAAATACAGAAAGAAGGAGTGGCAAATGGATAAGAAAAACATTGACTGGGGTAATCTTGGATTCGCTTATATGCCGACTGATTACAGGTTCGTGTCCAACTATAAGGACGGAAAGTGGGACGAAGGCGAACTGACGGATGACGCAAATGTCGTACTCAATGAATGCGCATGTGTATTGCAGTATTCCCAGTCCGTTTTTGAAGGACTGAAAGCATATACGACAGAGGATGGAAGAACTGTTGTGTTCCGCCCGGATCTTAACGGAGAGAGAATGGAGCAGTCTGCGGCACGTCTCAAGATGCCTGTATATCCCAAGGAGAAGTTTGTTGAAGCAGTCAAGAAAGTTGTTAAGGCAAACGAAGCATTTGTACCTCCTTACGGAAGCGGTGCGTCGCTTTATCTGCGCCCTTATATGTTCGGTTCTGATCCGGTCATCGGTGTTAAGCCTGCGGGAGAATACCAGTTCCGTATATTTACGACACCCGTGGGACCGTACTTCAAGGGCGGGGTCAGGCCGCTTACGGTACGCATAAGTGATTATGACCGTGCGGCACCGCGCGGAACAGGTAATATCAAGGCAGGCCTTAACTATGCGATGAGCCTGTATGCGATAGTTGACGCCCATGAAAAAGGGTTTGATGAGAATATGTATCTTGATGCCGCTACCCGCACCAAGCTTGAAGAGACGGGCGGAGCCAACATCATCTTTATTACCAGGGACGGCAAGCTTGTTACACCGAAGTCTGATTCCATACTTCCTTCGATCACGAGGAGATCGATCGTTCAGGTTGCAAGAGAGTATCTTGATATGGAAGCCGAAGAGCGTGAGATATATGTTGACGAGCTTTCTGATTTTGCGGAGTGCGGTCTGTGCGGAACAGCAGCGGTTATCTCACCCGTAGGTAAGATCGTTGACCACGGCAAAGAGATTTGCCTGCCTGCGGGAATGAGCGATATGGGACCTGTTACGAAGAAACTGTATGATACGCTCACCGGGATCCAGATGGGCAGGATCAAGGCTCCCGAAGGCTGGGTTGTAGAGATATGCTGATAGGAGGGGGCCTTTCGCCGACAGGCGATTCTAATGGGCGACACTCCTATTTACCGGAAAGAGGTATAGAATATTGAAAAGTTTCATGAAAGAATTTAAAGAGTTCATATCAAAAGGCAGCGTGATGGACATGGCTGTCGGTATCATTATCGGCGGAGCGTTCACGGCGATAGTCAGTTCGCTTGTGGATGACATGATCATGCCGCTCCTGTCGCTCCTTACGGGCGGATTTGATTTTACGAAGTTGTCGGTCGAACTTGGATCCGGAGAGGGCGCCGCGACCCTTAATTACGGTATGTTCATCGCGGCTATCATCAATTTCCTGCTTATCGCGCTTGTCATCTTCTGTCTTATCAAAGCCCTCAACAAGATGAAGGACAAGGTTGTGAAGAAGGAGGAGGAATCCCCCACGACCAAGGTATGCATCTACTGCAAATCCGAGATAGACATCGCGGCCACGAGATGCCCGCACTGCACATCGGAGCTTGATGTATAGCAAACGTATTTGACAATTCTGTAAGCATGATATATCATTACTTTAACGCGTCAAAGCAATAAAAGGAAGGGGTATATCATGCTTATTAAAATCACATTACTGATACTGTTTTTTGCAGTTATGCTCTTAATAGGATTTGCTTCCAAGAAGAGCGCAAGAGATGTTAACGGTTTTGTCCTCGGAGGCAGAAATGTCGGTCCGTGGCTTACGGCTTTCGCATACGGCACGTCATATTTTTCGTCCGTGGTGTTTGTCGGATACGCGGGACAGTTCGGATGGAAGTACGGGATCGCATCAACATGGATAGGGATCGGTAATGCGGTTATCGGTTCTCTTCTGGCATGGGTCGTTCTCGGAAGACGTACAAGAGTCATGACCAATCATCTTGATTCGGCGACGATGCCGGAATTCTTTTCGAAGAGATTTGAAAGTCATTCGCTCAAGATCGCTGCTTCGGTGATCATCTTTGTTTTCCTTATTCCATATACGGCATCAATATATAACGGGTTATCAAGACTCTTTTCCATGGCGTTTTCGATACCTTATGAGGTGTGCATCACGGTCATGGCACTGCTTACCGCTGTGTACGTAATTGTCGGCGGGTACATGGCGACTGCGTGGAATGATTTTGTACAGGGACTGATAATGCTTGTCGGTATCGTCCTCGTAATAGCAGCGGTCCTTAACGGAAAAGGCGGATTCATGAATGCGATAATGGCACTGTCGCAGATCGAAAGCGACGTTCCGCAGACAATGGGTCAGCCCGGTGCTTTTGCATCATTCTTCGGAACAGATCCTGCCGGACTGTTATGGGTTGTCATACTTACGTCGCTCGGTACATGGGGTCTGCCTCAGATGGTTCATAAATTCTATGCGATAAAGGACGAGAAGAGCGTCAAGACCGGAACGATAATATCAACATTATTTGCTTTCGTTGTTGCAGGCGGTACATACTTCATCGGAAGCTTCGGCAGACTGTTTGACGACCCTTCGCTTTACAAGGAGGACGGAAGCATGATGTTTGATGCGATCATGCCGCATATGCTCTCAACGCTTCCGGATATCCTGATAGGGGTGACGGTCGTACTGGTTCTGTCGGCATCAATGTCAACGCTTTCATCGCTCGTGCTTACGTCCAGTTCAACCCTGACGCTTGATTTTATCAAGGATCTGTTCGTCCGGGATATGGATGAGAAGAAGCAGGTTCTGATAATGCGGGTGTTCATCGGGGTGTTTATCGTTATCTCGGTTGTGATCGCACTCAATCCGCCAACATTCATCGCCCAGCTCATGGGTATATCCTGGGGCGCTCTTGCCGGTGCGTTCTTGGGACCCTTTGTATATGCCCTGTACGATAAGAAGACGACGAAGCTCGCCGTATGGGCAAGCCTTGTTACGGGAGTCGGGATCACGGTTCTCAATATGTTCCTGGGATTCTTCTCATCTCCGATAGTTGCCGGAGCGGTCGCCATGCTGGTGTCGCTCGTAATAGTACCGATAGTCAGCCGGATAACGCCGCAGCTTTCCGATTCATCAAAGGACGCGATCTTCTCCTGCTACACACAGACGGTTGTTGTATCGAAGAAGAGTTCACTGGAGGAATGATAAAAGACGCAGAAAATTTCCGATTAACAGTTGACATAAATCAAAAGTGATTGTATTATATGATTGAGTAGACATTATTGACCAGGGGAGTCAATTGTGTAAGACGGTTAATAAGGGAAATGATATACTTAAAGGGGATAGGTATATTATGAAGCGTCACAATGTTTTGGGAATAGTTGCCGCAATTCTCCTGACACAGGGTTTTGTGGCTGCTTTCCCGATACAGGTTCATAGCGCGACCGTATCATCCGGAACGGTCAAAACAAGGAGCGGATTCGTAAGGTCATCCGCCTCTACCGGATCATCTGTAGCTTTCTGTGTCACTTCGGGGGACGAAGTGGCAATTCTCGGTGAAGAGAAGGGAAAGGACGGCAACACATGGTACAAGGTTGCTGTCGGCACTTCCACAGGTTATATCCGTTCGGATCTTGTCACCAAAACCTCTAAGTCAATAACAGTAAGCGATACGCTTGTGAAGAATACGCAAGCGCAAGCATCAACGACTGCCGGAAATACTTCATCCGCCGCGTCAGCCACGACGGCTGCGCAAGGCGGAACAACAACGGCTGCATCAGCAGCGGCAGCTGCCGGAACCGGAACGGTCAAAGGCACGTCGGTCAGGATGCGCAAGAATGCAACACTTAATTCCGGAGTTGTTACCTATTTAAATACAGGCGATGTTGTAAGCATTCTCGCCGAAGGAAAGGCAGCCGACGGCCAGATCTGGTATCAGGTCAGGAAGGATGACCAGACCGGATTCATCAGAAGCGATCTTATTAATAAAACGGCAGCAGCGACGCCTGCCGTGACCACAGCAGCCACAAGTGCCGCGACAGCATCTTCCGGTTCAAATGTAGTTAAAACGGTAGAACCCGGGAGCGGGATCGTAAAAGGGACAAATGTCAGGATCAGAAGTATCGCGGGGACATCGGGAGATATAGTCGGGACGGTCAGTAACGGATTGGAGTTAAAGCTTCTCGGAGTCGAAAAGGCGCCCGACAGGGACTGGATCAAGATAGAGACAACACTGGACGGCAAGGCCGTCAACGGATATATAGCAAGGGATTATGTCACAGTGACCAAGGAAGTCAAAGAGGTCACCCAAACCACCCAGACGATAGTAAGCAGTGATGCGGGCAATACAGGACAAACGGTTTCGTCTGCCGACAGGGTAGATACCGGACCCTCCCCGGGTTCGGCTTCGATAAAGGGAGTGGGAGTCAGGATCAGACAGGCTCCGGTTGACGGAAGTATAGTGTGCCAGTTATCATCGGGACATCCGTTGACTATCAACAAAGAAACATCCGGAAGCGATAACTACACCTGGTACCAGGTGTCTTTTTCGTATTTAGGAGGAGAACGCGAAGGCTATGTACGGTCTGATCTCGTGATGCGCGCGGAGTCGGATGCGGGAACCGCGCCTCCTGGTGACGAGGAATTTGAACGATCGATCGCAGAGCTTCCCGACGGATACAAGAATTCTCTGCGGCAACTTCATGCGAAGCATCCGAAGTGGGAGTTTGAGGTCGTTGATACACAACTTGAGTGGGCAAGCGCCCTTGCTGCGGAATCCTCCGTTGGCAAGAATCTTGTTTCCAGGAATTCGATCGCGTCATGGAAATCAACAGCGCCCCAGGCGTATAATCAGGCCAGTAACCAGTGGTATACTTTTGACGGCGGAAGCTGGGCATCGGCATCGCCGGAGCTTATCGCGTACTACATGGATCCGAGAAACTTCCTGAACGAGAGCGGTATATATATGTTTGAGAAGCTTGACTACTCCGATTCACAGACTGCGTCAAGCGTTGCGAAAATGCTGACCGGAACATTCATGAGCGGTGAAGTTGCCGACAGTGACGGAACGGTTTTCGGATATGCCGATAAGTTCAAAGAGGTCGGCGAAAAGGTAGGTGTATCACCGTATCTTCTTGCCGGACGGGCGCTCCAGGAGATGGGCGTAAAGGGAACAAGCCAGAGTATTTCCGGTACTGTTGCGGGATATGAAGGATATTACAATTTCTTCAATGTCGGTGCATATGCATACGGCGGCAGGAGCGCCACAGTCAACGGACTGATATATGCTTCGGGATCGGAAGAAGAGTATATGCGCCCGTGGAATACAAGGGCGAGATCGATATACGGCGGAGCCCGGTATCTGAAGGATAAATATGTATCCAAGGGACAAAATACGTTGTATTTCCAGAAATTCAACGTTGTCAACCGTGAGAACACGCTGTATTCGCATCAGTATATGTCGAATATCCAGGCAGCGTCCTCGGAAAGCTCAAGACTTCAGCTCGCATATCTGGGCGATGACGAAGTGCTCAGATTCCGTATACCGTACTATCAAAATATGCCGGAGGCGCCGTGCGAGAAACCTGTGTCGGATTCCAATCCGAACACATATCTTGCTGCGCTGTCGGTAAGCGGAGGTGAACTGTCACCCGCATTTTCGGGCGTATACGATAAGTATACGGTAAGGATTGACAAGGATAGGGAGACTGTCGATATTGCGGCATCCGCAGTCAGCCCGTCGTCATCGGTAGGAGGCGCGGGAACCTATCATGTATCGCCGGGAACCAATACATTCTACATAAGCTAAGCACAGAACGGAGCATCCAAGACGTACACAATAAACGTCATAAGATAAAAAGGAGACAGACATGAAACAATTGGCAAAGATCATCGGAGCGGCTGCATATCTATCGGCTGTACTTTATCTCGGGACAGTGAACGTATATGCGGAAGGACTCAGTGTCCAGGCGGACAAGGAAAGCTGCGAGACAGGTGATACCGTCACGGTTACTATAGACACGACGGGCATCGGGGGCGAGACCCCGGCAGATGTCCAGGTTGAATTCAACAGTAACCGGCTCGGCTTCGTAAACTGCTCGGCGGAGTACGGCGGAGGCGGAGGCGGACTCGTAACGTTTAAGGACAAAACGGCGACAGTCGAGTTCACGACTCTTTCGGGTGGAGATGCCGAGATAGCAGTAACCGCAACCGCAGAAGATTCTCCGGAGCCCGAGACGGCATCCGTAATTGTTTCGGTTGCGGGAGAAGATACCGCAGCTGCACTTGATTCTTTTGCCGGAAGTGATCTCGGGGTAAGCCCCGGAACTATAGAAATACAGGATGGAAGGGTCATACAGACCGTATTTGCCGAGGAGTTCATGCCGATACTCTTCCACAAGGAAGCGGCGGATTATAACGGCCAGAGCACAGAATGCGCCAAATTTGACATGGGGGACATTACCCTTTTGTATACGACCGATGAGTCGGGCGCTGACGGCAAGTTTATGATATATGACAGTGCGGCGGGAAGCCTTGATGATTTCAGGATGATACAGGGTATAGAAAATCGTTTCATCATAGTCCTTGCAGACTGCGAAGGCGAGATCCCCGACGGATATACAAAAGCGGTGCTCGACTGGAACGGACAGACTCTTACGGCGTTTATGGAAACGGATGTTGCCGAAGGGACTGCGGCAATTGCCGGTAATGTCGATCCGGCTGATTTTTTCCTCGTATACGCCGTAAGCTCCGAGGGAAACAAAGGCTGGTACAGATATGACAAGAATGAGGGAACATATCAACGCTATATTGTAAGCGATACTGCCGGGAATACGGTGGATGAAGACACAAATGAAGCGGAAGCTGACGATACGGAGGGGATACTCGACGATTACGTCCCGCATAACATCCAGTCGATCATAGCGCTCGTATGCGCCGCCCTGTCGCTTATCCTCCTGATAACGGTCATAATACTTGCGGTACGTGTCCACGATTATGCGGATGAGCTTGATGCGATCTATGAAGGGGATTATTATGGTGACGAGGAAGAAGACGATGAGGACGAAGATGACGGGGAAGAAGATGACGTCCGATACCGGTCGGGACAAAGCCGGGGTGCTGTAACCGCCGCATCACTTGTAGGGCGCTCGTTGTCGGAGGTTGAAGAGGAAGACGAAGACGACGAAGGCACCGGCGAAGCTGAAGAAGATGACGAAGATGACGACGACGCTCCCGAAGAAGAGTACCTCACAAGAAGAGAGCGCAAGGAGCTTGAAAGAGAGCGTAAAGAGCAGGAGCGCGAAGAGAAATGGCGCCTGAGGGAAGAGAAGAAGGCGGCCAGGAACCGCGCCAGGGGATATGAGGAAGCAACTCCGATAGACTGGGAGAACTTTGAGGCCGAGCGCAACCGTGATGATGAAGAAAGAAGTGCTTCGAAGAAGGATGACCTTCCTCCGAGAAAGCGGATTGAGAGGGACGATGATCAGGAGAAGCCGCATGTTGCTCGCGAAGAGGAGATGCGCGAGCGTCAGAAGAGGCTGTTCGAGCAGCAGCAGCGCATAGAGGAGCAGCGCAGGATAGAAGACGAGCAGCTTGAAGCCGAAAGGCAGAAGCAACAGCAGCAGTTTATCGATTCAAGGACAGAAGAGCCGGATCTGGATGAGGATTTCCAGTTCGAGTTCCTGAATCTTGACTGACATGCATGAATTCACAGAGGTGGAATGAATGGCACGTAAATACACGGAAAAAGCATGGGAAGTAATAACGATGGCCGGCAGGCTGTCGGCGCAGTATGAACACGGATACATAGGAAGCGAGCATCTGCTGCTTGCGCTTTGCATGGAAAAGAGCGGAGTCGCTTCAAATGTCCTGCTTGCAAATGATGTTGATGAGGACAAAGTACTCAGACTGATTGATGAACAGATCGCACTTCCCGGGAATGTAGCCCAAAAAGACAGGAATAATCTTACTCCGAAGCTTGAGGCGATACTTGATACATCACAGGAGATTGCGGAGTCTTTTGACTGCGAGGAGATCGGTACGGAGCATCTGTTGCTTGCCATAATAGCGGACGGCGACAATCTTGCCCTGCGTCTTCTCAACACACTGTCGGTGAATCCGCAGAAGCTGTTTGCGGACACCCTTGTTGCCATGGGAGAAAATCTTGAAGATTACAAGGAGCAGATCAAGGCTACAGGCAGAGGGTCCGGCATGGGACAGGGCCTGCTCATAGACCGCTACAGCAGGGATCTTACGGCGCTTGCGGCTGAGGGAAAGCTTGATCCCGTTATCGGCAGGGATGCCGAAATAACAAGGATGATCCAGACACTTTCGCGAAGGACCAAGAACAACCCCTGCCTTATAGGAGAACCGGGCGTCGGCAAGACCGCGATAGTGGAAGGGCTTGCGCAGCGTATAGTGGACGGTGAGGTTCCCGAAACCGTTGCCGACAAAAGGCTGCTGACACTCGATCTGTCGGCCATGGTGGCGGGAAGCAAATACAGAGGCGAATTCGAGGAGAGGATCAAGAGGGTAATAAGCGAAGTGATCATGGAGGGCAATATCCTCCTGTTCATGGATGAAGTACACACGATAATCGGCGCGGGAGGTGCCGAAGGATCTATAGATGCCAGCAATATCCTCAAGCCGTCGCTCGCACGCGGCGAAGTGCAGCTGATCGGGGCGACCACATACGACGAATACAGGAAGCATATAGAAAAAGACGCCGCCCTGGAGAGAAGGTTCCAGCCGATATATGTCGAGGAGCCGGCGGAGAGCGACTGCATAGAGATACTTCGCGGCATTGCCCCCCGTTACGAAAAGCATCACAACATCAGATACGAAGATGATGCTCTTGAGGCAGCGGTAAAGCTGTCTGCAAGATATGTTAACGACAGGTTCCTTCCGGACAAGGCGATCGATCTGATAGATGAAGCCGCATCAAAGGTAAGGCTTACGAATCTGGCGGATCCGAAAGATATAGGTGCTCTTAACGACAAGCTCCGCAAGATAGAAAAACGCGAGGAGGAATGTCTTAAAAACAACGATATCGAAGGCTTCTCGGCGGCGAAGCGCGAAGCCGCAAAGACAACGCGGCAGATCGAAAAAAAGAAGGACAACAGAAAGGCCAGGGAGCGGACAGTAGTTACGAAAGAGGACATTGAAGGTATAGTCGCCCAGATTACCAAGATCCCGGTTGAGAGGCTCTCCGAGACCGAAAGCAGCAAACTATTACGGCTCGAAAAGGAATTGTCTTCTTCGGTAATAGGGCAGGAAGAGGCAGTCAGCGCGGTATCGCGAGCCATCAAGAGAGGGCGCGTCGGATTAAAGGAAGCCGGAAGACCTATAGGCTCGTTCCTGTTCTTAGGACCGACCGGTGTAGGAAAAACGGAACTGTCCAAAACCCTTGCAAGAGTGCTGTTCGGAACCGAGAATGCACTTATCCGCGTTGATATGTCGGAGTATATGGAAAAGCATACCGTTTCGAAGATGATAGGATCCCCTCCGGGATATGTGGGATATGAAGAAGGGGGACAGCTGTCGGAAAAGGTACGCAGGAATCCGTATTCCGTCGTGCTCTTTGATGAGATAGAAAAGGCTCATCCGGATGTTTTCAACATTCTCCTGCAGGTGCTTGATGACGGGATCATAACGGATTCAAACGGCAGGAAGGTAAGCTTCAAGAATACGATAATAATAATGACGAGCAATGCGGGAGCGAACCGCATCATTGATCCGAAGAGGCTCGGCTTCATAACACAGACGGATGAGAAGAGCGATCATGACCGCATGAAGTCCGGTGTAATGGAAGAGGTCAGAAATACGTTCAAGCCCGAGTTCATCAACCGTATTGATGAGATTGTGGTGTTCAGGACGCTTAACGATGATGACCTCAAAAAGATCGTAACGCTCCAGACAAGGGATCTGTGCGCAAGGGCACTTGAGGCAAGAGGGATCAGGCTTCGTATTACGGATTCCGCCAAAAAGCTTATTGCCGAGAAGGGTAGCGACAAGAAGTTCGGTGCACGTCCGATAAGACGTGCTATCCAGACAATGCTTGAAGATCCGCTTTCTCTCGAACTGCTCGAGGGCAGGTTCGTGGAAGGAGATGAGGTGACGGCGACCGCAAAAGGAGGGAAGATCGTATTCCGGTAAAGATACAGTTTGTAGTGGATAAATTAGTGTGTATAGAATATAATAATATCAGCATTTATCGTCAGCGTTTACTGTATATCGGTAGTTGCGTTTACTATAGATGCGAATGATCACGACAGTAATAATACAACAGGAGGTCAGGGAATGGCAGCAGTTTCTGAATTGATCCGTAAGGAAGAAGGCGGAGGGATAAGCTTCGGCAACCACACGCTTGGTGAAAAATCAAAAGTCGAGGATTTTGATGCCTTCGGCAATCTCTACAAGGTCAAGACATTCAGTGAACTTACAAAGCTTGAAAGGGACGGGATGTTCGTATATGAATCCGAACCCGGAACAAGCGTCAATAATTTTGAGGTTAATCCCGACGGGGTCAGTTTCAACGTGTGCGGCGACAAGGATGCCATGATCACAATAGGGCTGAAAGAGGATGCCGAATACAACGTGTATGTGGACGGACGGGATATCGGAAAGATCAAAACCAATCTTGGCGGTAAGCTCAGCATCTCGGTCGAGCTTGAAGGCAAAGGAGAAATAAACGTAAAGGTTGCAGAATAATTAATGGCAAAAGGCAAACCTTCCACCGTGTTCTTCTGTAATGAATGCGGATATGAATCATCCAAATGGATGGGGCAGTGTCCGGCATGCAAGGCGTGGAACACGCTTGTAGAAGAGCCGGTGGGCAGGACGTCACAATCAGGCAGAAGCGGGGCATCCCGTATCAATGCTCCGGAGCCGACAAGCGTTACCGAAGTATCGCTTGAATCTTATTGCCGGTACAATACGGGAATGTGTGAACTGGACAGGGTCTTGGGAGGCGGTATAGTACCGGGCTCCCTTGTTTTGGTTGGAGGAGACCCGGGTATCGGCAAGTCGACGCTCCTGCTGCAGGTATGCAGGAACCTTGCATCAGACGGCAGGAAGGTAATGTATATTTCCGGTGAGGAATCACTGTCCCAGATCAAGATGAGAGCAATGCGGATCGGTGATTTTTCCGATAATCTCCTGCTGCTGTGCGCGACCAATCTTACAGACATAGAAGAGGTCGTAAGAAAGCACAGACCCGAGGTTGTTATCATCGACAGTATACAGACGATGTATTCGGATAACGTATCTTCCGCCCCCGGAAGCGTATCGCAGGTCAGGGAAGCCACGAACCTCCTGCTTGGCATTGCCAAGAGTGAGACGATCACCGTGTTTATCGTGGGGCATGTCACCAAGGAGGGAACCGTTGCTGGTCCAAGAGTTCTTGAGCATATGGTCGATACGGTTCTGTATTTCGAAGGCGACCGGTACAATTCATACAGGATTGTAAGAGCGGCCAAGAACAGATTCGGTTCAACCAACGAGATCGGCGTATTTGAGATGGGCTCGCAGGGACTGACGGAAGTTACGAATCCTTCCGAGTATATGCTTTCCGGCAGACCGAAGGATTCGACAGGGTCGTGCGTTGTCTGCGCCATGGAAGGCACGAGGCCGATGCTTGTCGAGGTTCAGGCTCTCGTGTGCAGGTCGGGATTCGGGATCCCGAGAAGACAGGCGACCGGTATCGATTACAACAGGGTCAATCTTCTGATGGCTGTCCTCGAAAAGCGTATGGGACTGAAGATGGGCGAATGCGATGCCTACATTAATATCGCGGGCGGGATGAAGATGAACGAACCCGCAACGGATCTGGGAGTGTGCGCGTCGATAGTATCAAGCTTTACGGGTAAGGTCATTCCGGAGGATATTGTTATGTTCGGGGAGGTCGGCCTGTCGGGTGAGGTTCGTTCGGTCTCGTATTCGAACATACGCGCAGCGGAGGCGGTAAAGCTCGGGTTTAAGAGGATCATGCTTCCGGCAACAAACGCGGCATCCGTCGCGGATATCAGGGGCGCGGGGATCATCGCGGTCGAAAGCCTTTCCGATGTGATCCGGGAATTGTAGACCCCTGTAAATAAAGAAAAAGGTGAAGATGATATGGTCAGACGTATTTATGTAGAGAAGAAAAGCGAATATGCGGCAGCGGCGGCAGAACTGTACTCGGATCTTAAGGGATATCTGGCGCTTGATGGTCTTGGCGCTGTCAGGATACTTATAAGATACGATATCGAGAATCTTGATGACGACGTATACGATACGGCAAGGAAATGCATATTCAGTGAACCGCCCCTTGATAATCTGTATGAGGATGATTTTCCAAGAGGGGCTGATGATAAGGTGTTCACCGTGGAATATCTTCCCGGACAGTTTGACCAGCGTGCGGATTCTGCCGCGCAGTGCGTCCGGTTCCTGTCGCCCGATGCGGAGCCGATCATCAAAACCGCAACGACATATTGCCTTACCGGGAACATTTCGGATGATGAATTTGAGGCGATAAAATCATACTGTATCAATCCCGTCGATTCAAGGGAGACGGGATTCGACAAGCCCGAAACGCTTGTGACGGATTATGAAGAGCCGGAGGATATCCGTATAATTGACGGCTTCACATCGATGAGTGAGGCAGACCTCCTGTCGCTGTATGATTCACTTTCGCTTGCAATGACATTCAGGGATTTTCTGCATATACAGAATTATTTTGCGAATGATGAGAAGCGCGATCCTTCAATGACGGAGATAAGAGTGCTCGATACATACTGGAGCGATCACTGCAGACACACGACGTTTTCAACGGAGCTTACCGATGTATCGTTTGAAGAGGGATTTTGTTCGGAGCGCATCCGTCAGACATTTGAGGATTACAAAAAGGCAAGGGACGATGTGTACGGCAGCCGGACCGATAAGTTCATCTGCCTTATGGATATCGCCCTTATGGCAATGAAGGAGCTGAAAAAGCAGGGAAAACTGCAGGATCAGGAAGAGTCCGACGAGATAAATGCATGCTCGATAGTGGTGCCCGTTGAGGTTGACGGGGAAGAGGAGGAGTGGCTTGTCAGCTTCAAGAACGAGACACACAACCACCCGACGGAGATTGAGCCTTTCGGAGGAGCCGCGACATGCCTCGGAGGTGCCATACGTGATCCGCTGTCAGGCAGAAGCTATGTATATCAGGCAATGCGCGTTACCGGTGCTGCCGATCCCACGCTTCCTATGTCGGAAACGCTTCCCGGAAAGCTTCCGCAGAGAAAGCTTGTAAGGGGCGCAGCGGGCGGATACAGCTCATACGGTAATCAGATAGGTCTCGCAACGGGCTATGTCAAAGAGATATACCACCCCGATTATGTCGCCAAGAGAATGGAGATCGGAGCGGTCATGGGCGCTGCCAAAAGATCGAATGTTGTCCGTGCCACGTCGGATCCGGGCAATCTTGTCATACTTCTTGGCGGCAGAACCGGAAGGGACGGATGCGGAGGCGCGACCGGATCGTCCAAGGCGCATACGTTATCTTCGATCGAGACATGCGGTGCCGAGGTTCAGAAGGGTAACGCACCTACGGAAAGAAAGCTGCAGAGGCTGTTCCGGCGGCCCGAAGTATCAAGGCTCATACGTAAATGCAATGATTTCGGTGCGGGAGGAGTGTCGGTCGCGATAGGAGAGCTTGCTGACGGGCTTCGCATCGATCTGGACAAGGTTCCCAAGAAATACGCGGGTCTTGACGGAACGGAGCTTGCGATATCGGAATCCCAGGAAAGAATGGCTGTCGTTGTCGCGGCGGAGGATGAGGCGGAGTTTCTCAAATATTCCGCGGAAGAAAACCTTGAGGCCGTGACCGTCGCGGTGGTAACACAGGAGCCGAGGCTTGTTCTGACATGGCGCGGCCGCGAAATAGTCAATCTGAAAAGATCTTTTCTCGATACGAACGGAGCGCATCAGGAGACAAAAGTATATGTCAGGATGCCGGAGAAAAGGGCGTATTTCGATGAGCCTGTTATTGACAGCGTAGCCGGTGATGTTAAGAGGAATGATTTTACGTCGGCGGCAATTGACACGCTTACGGATCTTAACGTATGTTCGCAGAAGGGGCTCGTGGAAATGTTTGATTCCTCCATCGGTGCGGGCAGTGTTCTGATGCCGTACGGCGGCAGGACGCAGCTTACCGAGTCGCAGGTTATGATCGCTAAGCTCCCCGTTTACGGCGGAAAGTGCGATACGGTTACGATGATGAGCTACGGGTTCGACCCATATCTGTCAAGCTGGAGTCCTTATCACGGTGCGGTCTGTGCCGTTACGCAGTCGATCGCAAAGATCGTCGCAGCGGGCGGAGACCACACACGGATCCGCTTCACGTTCCAGGAGTATTTCAGAAGAATGTCATCCGATCCGGAAAGATGGAGCCAGCCGTTTGCCGCGCTGCTCGGTGCCTTTGCCGCGCAGATGGGATTCGGTCTTCCCTCGATAGGCGGGAAGGATTCCATGTCGGGATCGTTTCAGGATATAGATGTTCCGCCGACGCTCGTTTCGTTTGCGGTCGACGTTGCGCGCTCGTCCGACGTTGTTACCGGAGAGCTCAAGGAGGCGGGAAATAAGCTTGTACTTATTGATATCGCATATGATGACGATCTGATCGTTGATTATGGGGACGCTTCCGAACAGTACGGAAAGTTTCATAAAGATGTTACTGCCGGGCTTATCAGATCCGCGTATGCGGTTGACGGATACGGCATAGTAAGTGCGCTGTGCAAGATGTCCTTCGGCAACGGATTAGGGTTTATGATCGATCATTCGGTCGATATCGGAAAGCTGTTTGCTCCGGGATTCGGATGGATAATAGCCGAGGTATCCGGCGCCGATGTCGGGAGACTGTCGACAAGATACACTGTCATAGGTGAGGTAACGGACAAGGCGGCAATAAGCTATCGCAGTGATTCGATAGATCTTGCCAATGCCGTTGATGCTTGGAAGAAGCCTCTTGAGAAGGTATTTCCGACAAGGAGCTATTCCGATACGAAACGGCTTGACGATACGGTATATGACTGCGGAAGAGCCGGCAGGAAAGTATATGTGTGCAGGCATAAGGTCGCAAGGCCGACTGTATTTATTCCCGTATTTCCGGGTACGAACTGCGAGTATGACAGCGCCAGGGCGTTCGAACGCGCCGGAGCCGATGTCATCACGCAGGTGTTTGCGAACCGTAATGCGGATGATATAAGGCAGTCTGTCGAGGAGTTCAGAAAGGGAATTGGGCAGTCACAGCTTATCATGTTTCCGGGAGGATTTTCCGCGGGTGACGAGCCGGACGGTTCGGCAAAGTTTTTCGCGACTGCTTTTCGCGGCGAGATTCTGTCGGAAGCGGTAATGGATCTTCTCGATAACCGCGACGGGCTTGCGCTCGGAATATGCAACGGTTTCCAGGCTCTTATCAAGCTCGGTCTCCTGCCTTCGGGAAGGATCACGGGGCAGGATGAGGCTTCACCGACGCTGACATACAACACGATCAACAGACATATTTCGAAGATGGCATACACAAAGGTCGTCTCGAATCTGTCGCCGTGGCTTGGCGGAGCGGAACCGGGAGGAACATACGTCATTCCGGTCTCACACGGTGAAGGAAGGTTTGTTGCAGGCGACGATGTCATAAAACGTCTTGTTGAAAACGGGCAGGTTGCGACGAGGTACTGTGATCCCGCCGGTAATATTTCGATGGATGAAGAGTACAACATCAACGGTTCATACTACGCGATAGAAGGTATTACGAGTCCCGACGGAAGGGTGTTCGGCAAGATGGGACATGCGGAACGCCGGGGTGACGGTGTTGCCGTTAACATTTACGGCGATCAGGATATGAAGATATTTGAGTCCGGCGTTAAGTATTTCATGTAACGGATAGGTACGGACGGGGGTATCCATGGAAGCGAAAAGGCAAAAAGATAAAATAACTTTTGGCTCCTGGCTCAAGAAGGTCAGAAAGGACAGAGCACTCATGCATGTTATCGGTGTGTGCTTTGTGCTTTTTATCGGGTGCATTTCTCTTGCCGCGGTCCATGTACAGCGTATATTCAATACTTTTGAACAGGCAACCTACGATGAGATAATTAACAGATCCGATATAACCTCCAAGTATTTTTCCGACAACTTTAACAGAAGAGGTACGCTTGTTGCCGCCGAAGCACAGGTGCTCGCCCAGGCCGATACGATCGACAAGGAGAGTATATGCAACTGTCTGAAGGTTCTGGAGGAGACCGGCGAGTTCTCATATGCTTACTATGTAAGCGACCGCAACATAAGATACAGGTCAAACGGCGCGATCAATTCGATTGTGCTATCTTCATACGTCGATGCAATAGATCCGAACAGCACAACAACGATATACAAGAATTTTTCTCCGGAACGGTCCAACGACGAGGTGTGTTTCGCTTCTCCCGTGTCGAAGAACGGACTGATCCAGGGATATGTGATCGGAGTTGCGGGCGCCGGAACAATGCTCGAATCAAATGCTTCAAACGCAACAATGATGATAGCGGAGAGATATCTTACCGATTCAAACGGTGATATCGTTGTATACGCTAAGAATGAGACTGTCTACGACGGGACAGGCAAGAATATATTTGATCTGCTCACGATGGACTGCATTGATGACTATGCTGCAGGACAGATAAGAGACGAGGTTCTCAACGAAGTGAATCCCGATAATATCGTTGCAAGGGATTTCTCGGTCAACGGGGAAAAGGGTCATGCTCTGTATAAGCAGCTGTACGGGTCGAGCGGATGGAGTATTTTCTATATCATATATGTCAATGAGATCCGCCGGACGATCATGGTGACACTTGTTGAGGCGTTCGCGTCCATGCTGATGGTTATCATATTAATGGCGGGTATGGCAGTAGTCGTTATCAGATATATTGAGAAGGAACAGGACAAAGTATACGATCTTGCCTATGTCGATGATCTGACAAGGGCACCGAACGAGAACGCGTTCAAGGAAAAAGCCGCACAGCTCCTAAGGGATAATCCTGATGTTCCTTACGTGATCATGTGCTTTGATGTGATGAATTTCCGGTATATCAATGAAGGATACGGGCACCTGAAAGCCGATATGCTCCTGCGTGATATTGCCGTGGTACTGGGCGAATCATTCACTTATCAGGAAACGTTCGGACGAATCTCTGCTGACAGATTTATCGGACTGTGCGTTGATGATGACAGGGGTGCCGAACGAAAAGTGTTTATCAACGAACGTATCGCCAAGGCAACCGAAGAGATAGGCATGAAATACCCGATAAAGTTCAAGACGGGCATATACTATATCAGGGATAAGAAAGAGCCTATATCGGATATGATCGACAAGGCCAATCTTGCGCGTAAGTCCGTGACTGCTGAAAACCGGGATATGGAAGCGGAATACCGTGAACAGCTCATGGAGGAGACGAGGAAGCAGGAGCGTGTTGAATCAAGGATGCACGAGGCTCTCGAGAACGGCGAGTTCCATCCGTATCTGCAGCCGAAATGGAACATGCAGACCGATCATATATCCGGTGCGGAGGCGCTTATCAGATGGGTTGAGGCCGACGGGACCGTCATTCCTCCCGATGAATTCATTCCGGTATTCGAACAGAACGGATTTATTGAGAATATTGATTTCTTCATGCTTGAAGAGGTGTGCAGATATATCAGGGAGATGATAGATGAGGGACGCGAGGTCTATCCGGTATCCATCAACCAGTCCAGATACCTTCTGTATGATCCGAATTATATTCTGAGGGTGCAGGAGATAATGCTCAAATACAGGGTACCGAAGGGGCTTATAGAGCTTGAGATAACCGAGACGGTGTTCTTCAGTGAAAAAGAGAGAATGCTTGATGTCATGAGACAGCTCAAGGAGTTTAACATGAACATCTCCATAGATGATTTTGGCTCGGGTTATTCGTCACTTAATCTGCTCAGGGATATTCCTTTCGATGTTCTCAAGATCGACAGGGGATTTCTCGACGAGTCGGTTCAGAGCGACAGCGGTAAATGGATACTCCGCAAGATAGTTGAAATGGCCGAAGGCCTTAATCTGAAAGTCATATGCGAGGGCGTTGAGACTCATGAACAGGTTGAGATGCTTCTCGGCATCGGCTGTATATATGCACAGGGCTATCTGTATTCGAGACCCGTACCGATCGAGGAATTTATGGAGAAGTACAATACTCCCGTTGAGGGCAGCTGTCCGTCAGCGTATGATTCCGACGGTGATTACGATAATGAAGAACTGTAATGTCAATTATGCAACAGAACTTGACAGGATCATCGGATCGCTCGATCACAGACCCGGGCTCCTGCTTCACTGCTGCTGTGCGCCATGCAGCAGCTACTGCCTGATATATCTTCTGCCGTATTTTGACATAACGTGCTATTACTATAATCCGAACATTACGGATGAGGATGAGTATATAAAGCGTTATGACGAGCTTGTAAGGCTGGCCGGAGCCATAAACGGCGAGTACCTTACGGGTAATGGCCGCTCCGATATAAAGGTGATCAATGGAGAATATGAACCCGGCAGATTCATATCCGCGGTTGAGGGATCGGGTCTTTCATCACAGCCGGAGGGCGGCAGCAGATGCGAGATGTGTTTTGGCATGCGGCTTGGCAAAACATATGAGACGGCGCTTGCGGGAGGATTCGAGTATTTTACGACGACGCTTACTATCAGCCCGTTAAAGAATGCCCGCCTTATCAACTCGATCGGATATTCGCTGCAGGAAGTGCCCGAAGGTCCCGGATGGTTGCCATCGGATTTCAAGAAAAAAGACGGATACAAACAGTCGATAGAGCTGTCACGCAAATATGATCTGTACAGACAGAATTATTGCGGATGCATGTACAGCAAGTCATAAAAACGTGTTTTGAAAGGACAGGATGTATGAAGACAATTATAGATCAGATATCGGATATCGTATCACAGGGGTTTGCCATGGCCGGTTACGACGCCTCGTACGGAAAGGCCGGGATCAGCAACAGACCCGATCTGTGCGAGTTCCAGTGTAACGGCGCAATGGCGGCGGCGAAGGAATACCATAAGGCTCCGATAGAGATCGCTTCGGATGTATGCGCACAACTTGCGGACAATCCCGCATTTTCCGATATATCGGCAGCAGCCCCCGGATTTTTGAACATATCCCTTGCGGATGAATATCTCGCGGATTATCTCAATAAGATGGAGGATGCCGATAGGTTCGGACTGGATACGCCGCCTTCAAAGAGGATCATAGTTGATTACGGCGGTCCGAACGTTGCCAAGCCTCTCCATGTGGGGCATCTTCGTGCGGCCATTATCGGCGAGAGCGTAAAGCGGATATGCCGGTATTTCGGAAATGAAGTTATCGGTGATGTCCATCTCGGAGACTGGGGTCTGCAGATGGGACTGATTATCACGGAGCTTCGGGAGCGCAAGCCTTATCTTGAATATTATAATGATGATTATACGGGTCCCTACTATTCGCAGCCGCCGTTTACCCTTGCGGAGCTTGAAGAGATATATCCGTGTGCCAGCGCAAGGGCGAAAGCGGATGAGCAGTACAAAGAAGCAGCCCTCGAGGCGACAAGACAGCTTCAGGAGGGCAAAAGAGGATATCGCGCGCTCTGGAGGCATATCATGGAGATATCCGTTCCCGACCTTAAGCGCAACTACAGGGATCTTGACGTGGAATTTGACTGGTGGAAGGGCGAGAGCGATGTTGACGACCTTATCGCTGATATGGTCAATGATATGAAGAAGGACGGATTCGCATATGAAAGTGACGGCGCTCTTGTTGTTGACGTCGCGGAGGATACGGACACAAGGGAGGTTCCCCCGTGCATGATACTGAAATCAGACGGCGCGTCCCTTTACACGACGACGGATCTTGCGACGCTGCTTTACCGCAGGAATATGTTTGATCCCGATCAGGTGATATATGTCGTTGATAAAAGGCAGGAGATGCATTTCATACAGGTGTTCCGCTGCGCGAAAAAATGCGGGATCGTATCCGAGGATACAGAGCTTGATTTTCTCGGATTCGGGACAATGAACGGCAAGGACGGCAAACCCTTCAAGACAAGAGAAGGCGGCGTCATGCGTCTTGAAACGCTTATATCGGACATCCGGGAGACGATGTTTCACAAGATAACGGATAATCATGAGACTGATCCCGACGAAGCGCGCGAAACCTCCGGGATCGTTGCGCTTTCCGCGATCAAGTACGGGGATCTGTCGAACCAGGCGACGAAGGATTATGTGTTCGATACCGATAAGTTCACATCATTCGAGGGAAATACCGGACCGTACATTCTCTATACGATAGTCAGGATCAAGTCTATATTGAACAAATATACGGAATCTGCGGGAATTGCAGCGGGCGCGGATGAAAAGCTGCCGCACCGGATTGGAGTGCCTTCGGGCGGATCCGAGAAGGCGCTCATGCTCGATCTTGCCGGGTTCTCGAATGTGCTTTGGTCGGCATATGAAGAGATAGCTCCGCACAGGATATGCGCGTATATATACGAGATATGTAATGATTTTAACCGGTTCTACCATGAGACGAGGATACTCACCGAAGAGGATGCTGCCCGGAAGGACGGCTGGATAGCGCTTCTGCTCCTGACGAGGAGAATTCTGGAAACATGCATAGATCTGTTGGGATTTTCGGCACCCGAGAGAATGTAAGTAGAATATTCTGAAAATATTAGCACTCATCTATTGACAGTGCTAACAACCAATGCTATACTATGGTAAAACTTACCATAGTATTTTTTTAGAATGTTCTCAGAGAGAGGAGCTGATATTATGAATATACAGAAATTTACGCAGAAATCGCTTGATGCGATCAATTCACTTGAAAAGATAACATATGATCACGGCAATCAGGAGATAGCGCAGGTACACCTCCTGTACGCGATGCTGACCCAGGAAGACGGGATACTTCCGAAGCTTGTCGAGAAGATGGAGATCAATCCTGAACATTTTACTGACAATGTTGAGACGCATATCGACAGGCGCCCGAAGGTTTCGGGGGGAAATGCCTACATAGGGAACCAGCTTAACAAGGTGCTTGTATCTGCCGAGGATGAAGCAAAGGCAATGAACGATTCTTATGTGTCGGTCGAGCACCTGTTCCTGAGTATGCTCAAATACCCTGATGCCGATATCAAGGATCTTATGAAGGAGTACGGGATCACCCGCGATCGTTTCCTTACCGCACTCGCAACGGTCAGGGGCAATCATAACGTAACTACCGACAATCCCGAGGCAACATACGATACTCTTGAGAAATACGGACAGGATCTTGTCGAGCAGGCAAGGAACCAGAAGCTTGATCCTGTGATCGGAAGGGATTCGGAGATCAGGAACATCATCCGTATACTGTCCCGCAAGACCAAGAACAATCCCGTGCTGATCGGTGAGCCGGGTGTCGGCAAAACGGCGGTCGTTGAGGGTCTGGCGCAGCGTATCGTGCGCGGCGACGTTCCCGAAGGTCTGAAAGATAAGACGATATTTGCGCTCGACATGGGCGCGCTTGTTGCGGGCGCAAAATACCGCGGCGAATTTGAGGAAAGGCTCAAGGCCGTTCTGGAGGACGTCAAGGCAAGTGACGGCAGGATCATCCTGTTCATTGATGAGCTTCATACTATAGTGGGCGCCGGCAAGACGGACGGGGCACTCGACGCCGGCAATATGCTAAAGCCGATGCTTGCGCGCGGCGAGCTTCACTGCATAGGTGCGACGACGCTTGACGAATACAGGCAGTATATCGAAAAGGATGCCGCGCTTGAGAGAAGATTCCAGCCCGTTATGGTCGACGAGCCGACCGTTGAGGATACGATATCCATTTTAAGAGGCCTCAAGGACAGATATGAGGTATACCACGGAGTGAAAATCATGGATAATGCGCTTGTCGCGGCTGCCACATTGTCCGACAGATATATATCGGACAGATTCCTGCCGGACAAAGCGATAGATCTTGTTGACGAGGCATGCGCTCTTATCAAGACGGAACTTGATTCGATGCCTGCCGAGCTTGATGAACTCAACCGCAGGAAGATGCAGCTTGAGATCGAAGAGACTGCGCTAAAAAAGGAAACTGACCAGCTCAGTCAATCACGGCTTGAGACTCTGCAGAAGGAATTATCCGAGGTGAAGGATGAGTTCTCCCTCAAGATGGCGCAGTGGGAGAATGAGAAGGCATCGGTTGAAAAGCTGTCAAAACTCCGTGAAGAGATCGAAAGCGTCAATAATGAGATAGAGATTGCCAAGCGCGAGAATGATTATGAGAAGGCGGGTCAGCTTCAGTACGGAAAGCTTCCCGAGCTTCGTGCGATGCTGGCTGCCGAAGAGGATACGGTCAGGAATAAAACCCTCTCCCTTGTCCATGAGAGTGTTTCGGAAGAGGAGATATCGCGCATCGTCAGCCGCTGGACCGGAATACCGGTACAAAAGCTCACGGAGGGCGAGCGGAGCAAGATACTGAATCTTGACAGTGAGCTTCATAAGCGCGTCATCGGACAGGATGAAGGCGTAACAAAGGTCACCGAAGCGATAATCCGCTCCAAGGCCGGGATCAAGGATCCGGGCAAGCCTATCGGTTCGTTCCTGTTCCTCGGACCTACCGGCGTGGGCAAGACGGAACTTGCAAAATCACTTGCCGCAAGTCTCTTTGATGATGAGAACAATATGATCAGGATAGACATGAGTGAGTATATGGAGAAATTCTCCGTTTCAAGACTCATTGGAGCGCCTCCCGGATATGTCGGATATGAGGAGGGAGGCCAGTTGACCGAGGCAGTCAGAAGAAAGCCGTATTCCGTCGTGCTGTTTGATGAGATCGAAAAGGCCCATCCCGATGTGTTCAATGTACTGCTCCAGGTGCTTGACGACGGACGTATCACCGATTCCCAGGGGCGTACCGTGGATTTCAAGAACACGATACTTATTATGACAAGCAACATAGGAGCACAGTATCTGCTTGACGGGATAGACGATAACGGGAATATAAGCGAAGAAGCTTCCGAAGAGGTAATGGACGAGCTGCGCACAAGCTTTCGCCCGGAATTCTTAAACCGCCTTGACGAGACGATAATGTTCAAGCCTCTGACAAAAGAGAATATCAGCGGTATAATGGATCTGATACTTGCGGATGTCAACAGGAGGCTGTCCGACAGGGAACTGTCGATAAGTCTTACCGATGCGGCCAAGGATCTTATAGTTGCATCCGCTTACGATCCGGTATACGGAGCGAGGCCGCTGAAACGGTATATGCAAAGGACCGTTGAAACGCTTGCCGCCAAGAAGATACTTGAAGGCAATATATCGGAGGGCGATGTCATAACCATAGACGCCGAAGGCGGCACTCTTGTTGCCGCCGGGCCGAAAGAGAGGTAACATGCCGAAGGAAAAACCGCGGATGGAATTCCGTTTCTATGAGATACCGAAGGGTGACTATGTCCTTCCGAAGCTCGGAAGGGGATGGGAACAGGAGTACGGTCTCGGATACGGAAGAATGCTGCATTTTCATAACTATCTGGAGATCGGGTACTGTTATTCGGGAAGAGGAGAGCTTCTGATCGAGGACAGAACCTATGTGTACGGCGACAATATGTTCAGCATCATACCCGAAAATATACCGCACACGACGATATCTTCACCCGGAAATATATGTAAGTGGGAATTTCTGTTTATAGATATTAAGGAATTCATACGTTCGCAGATGAACTCGGATGATATGTCCGTTGATCAGATGATACGTATAATTAACAAAAGAGGAACACTTAAGACAGCGCAGAACCATCCGCGGATGAACGAGCTCATCCTCAGGATCATAGACGAATGCCGTAATGAACGAATGTATTATAAGGAAAGCGTGAATGGCTACCTGAGGGCTCTTGTGATAGAGATACTGCGGCTCGATGAGGAGCGCGAGCGCGCAAAAGGAGCCCGCATTACTTCCTTTGTCAAGGATTCGGTCGAATATATCAACTCCCATTACGCCGAAGATGTCAAGATGGCCGATGTCGCATCAGCCTGCGGCCTGTCGGAAAGTCATTTTCGCAGATTATTCGAAACAAGCATGCATATGAAGCCTCTGGATTACCTCAATATGGTACGCATTGACGAGGCGTGCCGCCTGATCAGGGGCGGAGACCGGTCGATAGACCAGATAGGTATTACGGTCGGATATGATACGCCATCCACTTTTATACGAAATTTCAGGAAACTGACCGGCATGACTCCGAACGAATGGCGTAAAATACAGGTTCGCAACGGTAATATCCGCGCCAATTACCATATTTCCGCCGAGAGGGGCTGGGAAGCCTGAAATAAATAGTCGAATTTGCAAAAAACATAGTTTTTATTGTTAACTTTTGTAAATACTTCCATGATATTCTGTTAACGGTTTTACAAATACGGATTGATTTCCGCAGATATTATAAGGAGGTATTTATGAAGAAGAAACTTTTGGCATTAATGATGGTCATGTCTATGACGGCAGGCGTTCTTACGGCCTGCGGCGGTTCTGAGGCTGATGCGGGTGATGCAGCTCCTGCAGCGGCTGAAGAGGAAGCCACGGAAGCGGCTGCTCCCGAAGAGGAAGAGACAACGGATCTCGGGGGTGTTTCGGATGATCCCAATACACTGACGGTTGCAGCGTGGGACGCAAACTTTAATATCCCTGCCCTTGAAGCGGCAGCGGCAGCCTACAAGACCAAGAATCCCGATTTCAAGCTTGAGATCAATACTGTATCGGGTTCATCGGATGTAGAGAATGCTGTTACAAACGCGGCACAGGCAAGCGATTACAGCACGCTTCCCGACATTGTTCTGTTCCAGGATCACTGGATCCAGCAGTATGTAAGCAACTATCCCGGCGCATGGCAGGATCTTTCGGGCGCTGACATTGACTGGAGCGATTTTGGTTCCGAGAAACTGTCCTACAGCACTATAGACGGCGTTCATTACGGAGCTCCCGTAGATAACGGAACAGCTATCTTTGCATATCGTACGGATATTCTTGAAGAGTGCGGCTATACAATTGACGATGTAACCGGGATTACATGGGACCGCTGGCTTGAGATAGGCCGCGACATCAAGGAGAAGACCGGCAAATATCTTCTCTCCATGGATCATTCGGGAGATGACCTTCCTTACATGTTCATGCAGGCAGAAGGCCTGTCACAGTGGAAGGACGGCGATCCTGACATTGCAGGAAACGAGACATATCAGAAGATCCTTCAGGTTATCGTGGACGGCGCAAATGACGGAGTTATACTTCTGTGCAACAGCTGGTCTGAGTACACCGACGAGTCGATCGTTGGCGACCAGGTCGCAGGCGTTATGAACGGTAACTGGATCATCCCGACTATCAAGCAGGTCGCAGAAAACAGCGGAAAATGGGAGCTTACAACTATCCCTACGCTTTCGGGCAAGGAAGGATACGCATCAAACGGCGGGTCTTCACTCTACATAACGGCTAACTGCAAGAACCTTGACCTTGCACAGGATTTCCTCGCTTACACATTCGGCGGCGGTGAAGGTGCGATCGAAACATATGACAATGCCCTCAAGAACGGCGGCGTTATCACATGCTGCATATCTGCAGGCAAGTCAAGCGTATACCAGGAGCCTGACGAATACTTCAACGGTCAGCCCATATATGCCGACATCGTTGCAATGGGCGCAAACGTTCCCGTAGTTGAGCAGAATGACTTCCATTACAATCTTCGTACTGCGGTCGGCACTGCAATCACAAATGCTACGGAAGCAGGCGGCGGAAGCGATCTTGCAGCAGAGATACAGGCTGCACAGGACGATATCGTTCGTCAGATGAATCTTTGATCACAGAACTGATATTGCCGGTTAATAGTGATCTTATCGCAGGGAATCGGGTTCTCCGATTCCCTGCATGCATAAAAGTCATCCTCAGGGAAGGTATAACAGGGAGGGTCGTTCCACATGAACAAAAAGAAAAGAACGGTCACAAGGAAACAGCAGTTTGCCGGATGGGTATTTCTGGCGCCTGCAACGTTATTGATCATTATAATGAGCTTTTATCCGATGGTGCAGGCTTTTATAACCTCGCTCAAAACAGGTTCGGGTGTCAATCTTAAATGGGGTGAACCGCTGTTTGTCAATTATACCAGGAACATTCCGGCAGACAAGATATTCATCCGCTCTATGGGGAACACGTTCCTGTATCTTATCATAGAAGTTCCGATCATGCTTGTCCTCGCGCTTCTACTGGCGCAGATACTGAATAACAGGGATCTTAAGTTCAGAGGACTGTTCCGTACAATGGTATTCATGCCCTGCGCGGTATCGCTTGTATCGTATGCGCTGATCTTCAGGACACTTTTCGCAAGAGAAGGTCTTATAAACAGCGCTCTTATGGGAATGGGTCTTATATCCGAGAACATCAACTGGCTCGGAACTACAGGAACGGCAAGAGCAGTCATTATTATCGGTCTGATATGGAGATGGACCGGTTACAATATGGTATTTTATCTTGCCGGACTGCAGAACATTGAGTATTCGGTATATGAGGCTGCCAAGATCGACGGCGCCAGCGGATGGAAGACTTTCTGGAGTATTACGGTGCCGCTTCTCAAGCCTACAATTGTAATGACTGCAATAATGTCCATAAACGGAACATTGCAGCTGTTTGATGAATCCGTCAACCTTACAAACGGGGGACCTGCCAACACATCGATTACGATGTCGCATTACATCTGGAATGAAGCCTTCGGACAGGGCGTGGGTCATTTCGGTTATGCATCTGCCATGTCATTTGTTGTATTTGTAATGGTTGCCGTACTGGCGGCTATTAATATGAAAGTAGGTGATTCACGTGACTGATAAAAGAAATAAATCCGCCATTCAGCGCAGACTCATACCCAGTTATATATTTCTTGTCATAGTATGCTTCATATCGGTGTTTCCCATCTTCTGGATGGTGACGGCGGCGACGAATAACACCGTTGATATCGCAAGAGGTAAGATATGGTTCGGAGATCAGGCGCTTAATAATCTCCGGGCGCTGATATCAGCCGCGTCATCACAGGGTGCGGGAACATCACTCGGAAGGTTTATGGGTAATTCGTTCTTCTATGCTCTTACCCAGACCGTACTCAGTATATTCCTGTGTTCACTTGCCGGATACGGATTTGAGCTGTACCACGACAAGGCAAAGGACAGACTCTTCGGGATCCTGCTGCTTGCAATGATGGTACCGGGAGTTGCGACACTCATACCGCTTTTTGTCATGATGTCGAAGCTTGGTTTCATTAATACTGTTACCGGCTTTATACTTCCGACTATTGCGACCCCTTTCATGATCATGATGTTCCGTCAGAACTCACGTAACTTTCCGGTGGATATCATGGAAGCGGCAAGGATCGACGGTCTGTCGGAGTGGGCCATCTTTTTCAAAATGTATATGCCTATCATGAAGTCTACATATGCGGCTGCGGCGGTAATAACATTTATGAACGCATGGAACGCCTACATGTGGCCCCGTGCCGTAATGACCAAAAACAGTGCGCAGACGATGCAGATACTGCTGACTAACCTGTCTAACGGTTATGTTATAGATTACGGTCTTCTCATGATGGCGGTTCTGTTCTGCTCGATCCCCACGATGGTGATCTTCTTCATAATGCAGAAGCAGTTTGCCGAGGGAATCACCGGCGCAGTGAAGTAATTAGATTCGTTCACTATAATAGGGAGATACTATGGGTAAATTTGATTATAAGATTGTAAAGGATCCGAAGGTTTTCGAACAAGGAAGGCTGGAAGCACGCTCCGACCATGAGTGGTACAGGAGTCTGTCAAGTGCGCAGGAAGGCGGCATTTCGGATTACAAATACCTGCTGAACGGGATATGGTGGTTCTCCTGTGCCAGGAACTATGAGGAGGCGGTTCAGAATTTCTATGAAATGGATTATGACTGCCGCAAGTGGGAGAGGATACATGTGCCTTCCCATATACAGACAGAGGGCTACGGTGTACCGCAGTACACTAATGTAGAGTACCCGTGGGACGGATTCGAAGAGGTCGAACCGGGCCAGATACCCGAATATTTCAACCCCGTGGCAAGCTATGTCAGATATTTTACGCTTCCCGACGGCTTCCGGGAAGGTCCGGTCTGTATCTCGTTCCAGGGAGCCGAGAGCGGGATCGCGGTCTGGCTTAACGGTAATTATGTGGGCTATTCCGAGGACAGCTTTACTCCTTCGGATTTTGACCTGACTCCGTATATTGACAGGAACGCGGAGAACAAGCTTGCCGTTATGGTGTTTCGCTTCACTGCCGGCAGCTGGTGCGAGGATCAGGATTTCTTCAGGTTCTCGGGGATATTCCGCGATGTATGGCTATATACGTTTCCCGAGGTTCACGTTAATGATATGTGCATACGTACTCCGCTGTCGGATGATTATTCTTCGGCAACGCTTGAGCTGGATCTTGCGGTCACGGGCAAAGGAAGGGCTCACATACAGTTAAGCGACGGGGTACGATGTCCGGTTGACGAGACATGCGATATCGGTGATGAAGTTTCGCTTGCGTACAAGGTTGATGCTCCCGATCTGTGGAGTGCCGAAAAGCCCAATCTGTATGAGCTTACAATAGAGGTATATACGGAAGCGGGAAAGCTTACCGAAGTAGTCAGGGAGAATGTTGGCTTTAGGGAATTTAAGATCGGTTCCGACCATGTAATGCGCCTAAACGGCAAACGCATAATATTCCGCGGTGTCAACCGTCATGAGTTCGGGAGCGTAAACGGCCGCGTGATGAGTGAGGATATCATCAGGCATGATCTTGCGATCATGAAGCAGAACAATATTAACGCGGTCAGGACCAGCCATTATCCCAATACCACGATGTTTTACAGGTTATGCGACATTTACGGACTGTATGTTATTGACGAGACTAATCTGGAGACACACGGAGTATGGGATTCGATCGCATTCGGATTTCATGACAGGGATTATGCGGTTCCGGGCGATCGGGAAGAATACCGGGATCTGGTACTCGATCGTGCAAACAGTATGTACCGGCGTGACAGGAATCATCCGTGCATATTGATATGGTCGCTCGGTAATGAGTCGTTCGGCGGACGCAACATATATGAAATGCATGAGGCATTTCGCAGGTGGGATACTACGAGACCCGTTCATTATGAAGGAGTGATCCATGATGACCGTTATCCGGAAACGACCGACATTGTCAGTTCAATGTACGTCCCGGTAAACGATATAAGAGAATATCTCCAAGAGCACCGCGACAAACCGTATATCAGTTGTGAGTACGCTCACGCGATGGGCAATTCGAACGGAGCGATCAAGAAGTACACTGATTACGTATGTGAGGAAGAACTGTACCAGGGCGGGTTTATCTGGGATTTCATAGACCAGTCCATGACGCTCCGGGACCGGTACGGCAGGTCTTACGAGGGCTACGGGGGAGATTTCGGAGATCTCCCGAATGACGGCAGCTTCTCCGGAAACGGTATCGTGCATGGAGGCATTGAGCGCCGCCCTTCTCCGAAGATGCAGGAGGTCAAATATGTCTACCAGAATATCTGTATTGATATATCCGATAAGAATATCCATGTCAAAAACCTGAATCTCTTCACGGATGTCAACGAATATGACAGCCTGATCACCGTTGAAAGAGAAGGGGTTGTAATGGAAGAAAAGACGGGACGCATGGAAGTACCTCCGATGTCGGAAGCCAATCTGCCGCTCCCTGTATCCCTTCCGGAAGGCGCCGGATTGTACACGGTCACTATATCTGTACGGACGAGATCAGACAGCGTCTGGGCAAAGGCAGGGCACGAGGTCGCATGGGGTCAGGCTGTGTACGGCATCCGCCCCCGGATGGAACATGAGATACGCCCGTACCGTTTCGTTAACGGTTACTGGAATACGGGAATGCACGGGGATGATTATTCGGTATTGTTCTCAAAGCTCCAGAACGGGCTTACCGCATACATGAGCGGAGACGTCAACCTGTTGGCAGATATACCGCGCCCCAATTTCTGGAGAGCGCTCACCGACAATGATACTGCCAATCTTCTGCCGTTCCGTGCCGGACAATGGAAGCTTGCAAGCATGTATTCCTCGTTCAAGACCGAACACGGAAGAAGCGCAACACCATGCGTCATCGAAAGGACGCCGGACGGCATTAAGGCAGCCTTCACGTATCATCTGCCGACAAAGCCCGAAGGAGAGTGCCTCCTGACGTATACGGTACATTCCGACGGAGTGACGGATGTGGCTCTTACAATGGATAAGTCTTCCGATATCGGCGAGTTACCGGAGTTCTCGGTCATATTTGCGATGGACGCAGATTACGATAACGTAAAATGGTATGGGAAAGGCCCCGAAGAAACATATGCGGACAGGGATCATGCAAGGCTCGGTGTATATACAAGGAAGGTGTCCGAAATGACCGCCGGATATCTTGTGCCGCAGGAGAGTGGGACAAGGACGGGTGTACGCTGGGCGACGATTACAAACAGCAGGGGAAGAGGTCTTCGGATAGAAGGGGACGATCTTTATCTGTCTGTTACCGGCCACTCGCCGCACGAGATCGAGTGCGCCAAGCATCCGAATGAACTGCCGGATGTTATCAGAACCTATATCAGAGTAGGACTGGGACAGATGGGCGTGGCAGGAGACGATACATGGGGAGCGATGCCGTATAAGGAATACCTTATAGACAACTCGAAGCCCCTGACGCTCACATTCAGTATCAGTGCAGTATAACACGGTCCGGATCAGGGCTCCGGCCGGGATAATAAGGAACGGTTCTTTGGCAAAATTGCCGCGGAACCGTTCTTTTATTGTTATAGATTGACATTTTTCTCATTAATTATTAGAATTTGTAAGTGTTTGTATTGTAAAGGAGGTAGATTATGAGAAAGATCATTGCACTATTAACGGCATTGTCTGTTGTTTGTCTTGCAGGCTGCGGCACGGCCGGCGGCGCAGCACCAACATCGCAGGGGGCTTCGGGCGATGTTATCAGGATCGGTGTGTTTGAGCCTTCAACAGGCGATTCCGCTTCCGGCGGCAAGAAGGAGATACTCGGCATGCAGTATGCCAACTCCGAGACACCTACCGTAGAGGTTGGCGGCAAGACTTATAATGTGGAGCTTGTGCTCGCCGATAACGGCTCGTCCGCTGACAAGGCTCCTTCGGCAGCATCCGAGCTTGTAGGCAAGAACGTATCTCTTGTTCTCGGATCATACGGTTCGGGCGTTTCGATGGCAGGCGGTCCCAAGTTTGATGAAGCGGGACTTGCGGCAATCGGTGTTACATGTACCAATCCCAATGTTACCGCCGGTAACGATTACTACTTCAGGATATGCTTCCTGGATAACTTCCAGGCTGATGTACTCGCAAACTTTGCGATCGACAAGTTTTCCGCCAAGAAAGCATACTGTCTTGGTGAGAACGGAAACGAATACGACCAGGGTCTTATTGTGTTCTTCAAGCAGGTGTTTGAAGCGGCAGGCGGAGAGGTCATCGCCGACTCATTCCCGACGAACAATTCGGACTTTACTTCATACCTGAACAAAGCCAAGAGCGAAGGAGCGGACGTTATATTCACACCCGTATCCATCGCATATGCAAAGCAGATAATGGAGCAGGCGGCTTCTCTTGATATAGGTATTCCTTTCCTCGGATCAGATACACTTGATGACAACATGGTTCTTGAGGCCACAAAGGGAACGAACCTTCAGCTCTTTGTATCGACATTCTATCAGGAGGGCGGTTCGGAAACATTTGATAAAGGCATCAAGGATTATATCAACAGCAATTCCGATGCAATGACAGCTAACGGCGGAAACGATACGATCTCGGCTGTTACGGCAATGGGTTACGATGCATACTATGTTGCCCTTGAGGCGATCAAGGCAGCAGGCTCACCCGACAAGACAGCGATAAAGGGTGCGATCCCCCAGGTTACATGGGATGGCGTATCCGGTTCGATAGCATTTGACGAGATCGGTGATGCCGTTCGTGACACTGCTTATATCAAGACAGCAGATACAGCTTCGGGAACATGGGCATTTGAAAAGGTTCAGACCGGTTCATCAGCCCAGTAATAAAGGATAATAATTATGGAATATGCCATTTCGGTATTGCTCTCCGGTATATCGGTGGGCGGACAATATGCTCTTATAGCGATCGGATATACACTCGTATACGGTATACTCCGTCTGATCAATTTTGCACATGGGGATGTCTTCATGGTAGCAGGTCTTATGGGGATATATTTTACGGCTACCATGCCGATCGGAGTATCCATTCCTCTTGTCATCATACTGACAGTGGTGCTCGGATTTACGATCGAGAGGGTGGCGTACAAGCCGCTTAGGGATGCTCCGAGGATGTCCGTTATGATCTCGGCAATCGGTGTCAGCTATCTTCTGCAGAATACGGCGACATACGTTACCGGAGGGCAGCCGATGACATATCCTTCGATCCCGCTGCTTTCCGACACGATATCCGTCGCCGGAACGCAGACAAAATGGGTTGTTATCATTACGCCCGTACTTGTACTGGCTCTCGTGTTATCTCTGAATCTCCTTATCAACAAAACGAAGATCGGGATGGCAATGCGGGCCGTATCCAAGGATTATGAGACGAGCCGTCTCATGGGCATTAAGATCAATATGGTCATTTCGGTGACGTTTATCATCGGCTCGGCACTTGCTGCGGTAGGTTCGGTACTGTTCTTTACCAACTATCCTGCGATCACTCCTACTGCAGGTGCGATGCCGGGACTCAAAGCGTTCGTCGCTGCCGTGTTCGGAGGCATAGGTTCCATTCCGGGAGCCGTGATAGGTGCTTTCCTTATCGGAATATGCGAGACGATCATAAAGGGACTTCCCTCGGCATGGGATGTCTCGGTATTCTCGGATGCATTCACTTTCGCACTCCTGATCGTAATACTAATATTCAAACCACAGGGGCTGTTCGGTGAAGCCGCAACCGACAAGGTGTAGACCATGAAAGACAGGAAAAAATCATTTTCGGCATTTATCGGAATATGCGTCCTTCTGATATTTGTCATAATACTTGAAAATATAAGCGGCTTTGTCCCGAATGTTCCGCAGGTACTCGAGCCCACAAGCCCTTTGTTTACGGTTCTCAAAAAAGCGGCAGTGTATTCGCTCGTTGCGGTGACGATGAACCTTCTCAATGGCTTTACGGGTCTGTTTTCGCTCGGGCAGGCGGGATTCATGCTTTTGGGAGCATATACGTATGCGATACTTACGGTTCCGACCGCAATGAAGGAGCAGGTGTATTATCTGTTCGGAGGATGCGCTTTTGATTTTTCGCTGCTTGACATGTTTGAGGGAATTTTCGGTTCATCGGGAGCCGGCGGGGCGGTCAGCATGATACTCGCGTGTCTGATTGCCATAGTTCTTGCGGGATGCGTAGCGGGTGTATTTGCGTATTTGATCGGGATACCGGTGCTTCGCTTAAAGAGCGATTATCTTGCGATTGCGACATTGGGATTTGCCGAGATCATCCGGGCGATCTTTCAGTGGCAAAAGCTCGGTAAGGTTACTAACGGTGCAAACATGATAAAGGGTTTCCCGACTTTTTCAAGCTTTAATATAACGGACGGCGCAGGAAACACTATACTGCGTCTTTCGACATTTGTTCCGTTTCTCATATCGTCGGTGTGCATTCTCCTGATCGTACTCCTGATCCACTCTTCATACGGGAGGGCATTTATGGCGATCAGGGACGACGAGGTTGCCGCTGAGGCTATGGGAGTGAATCTGTTTAAGCACAAGATGCTTTCGTTTGTGATATCGAGCTTTTTTGCCGGGGTCGGCGGCGCCCTGTTTGCAATGTATGTTGCCAATGCCCAGGCAAAAGCATTTACGTCGGTCATGACCTACGAAATACTTCTGATCGTTGTCATCGGCGGTATAGGGTCGGTAAGCGGAAGCGTTATCGCAACTTTTCTGTACGTTGCCTGTTCGGAATGGTGGCTCAGATTCCTTGACAGCGAACACTATATAGGCTCGTTCAAGGTTCCGCTTCTTCGCAACGGGTTCAGGATGGTTGTATTTTCGGTAGTGATCATGGTCATCGTGCTGTTCTTCTCACAGGGCATCATGGGGAATCGTGAGATAAACATCGGCGCACTCTTCAAGAAGAGAAGACCGAAGGCGGAAAGGAAACAGTAGGGATGGCAAACGCACTCAGGCTTTCGGATGTGACTATGCAGTTCGGCGGTGTTGTATCGGTAAACAACCTTTCGATAGACGTTCCCGAACACCAGATTATAGCGCTTATAGGACCGAACGGCGCCGGCAAGACTACTGCATTTAACTGTATTACAGGAGTATACCGGCCTACGAACGGAGTGATCGAGTTCATGGGCAAGCCCATTGTCCGCAATCACCCTTCGGGCAAATCGGCCAAGACATATAAAGGTGAAAATGCCGGCAAATACGCAAACGATCCCGTGCTCATGCCCACACCGGATCAGATAACCGGACTCGGGATAGCAAGAACTTTCCAGAATATCCGTCTGTGGAAGAGTATGACTGTCTTTGATAATGTTCTTGTTGCCAAGCATCAGCACGCAAAACAGAATGTATTCTCGGCGACATTTCGCACCAATCCTTCCGAGGAGGAGAGGATGAGGAGCGAGACGATGGATCTTCTTGTGGAACAGGGTCTCGATGCCTATAAGGACGAGCTTGCGGTATCACTTCCATACGGACTGCAGCGTCGTCTTGAGATCGCAAGGGCACTTGCGACCGGACCGAGTCTCCTTCTTCTTGATGAGCCGGCTGCCGGGATGAATCCGCAGGAGACTGCGGAGCTGGCTGATTTTGTCAGACAGATACGCGATAAATACGATCTTACCGTGTTCCTCATCGAGCACCATATGGATCTTGTCATGAACATATCGGATTATATCTATGTCATAGATTTCGGAAGTGAGATAGCCCGGGGATTACCGGGGGAAGTGCAGAACAACCGGAAAGTTATCGATGCATATCTCGGAACCGTAGAGGAAGAATGATGAGCGAAGAAGTCCTGAAAATAGAAGATCTGCAGATCAATTACGGCGGAATTGAAGCCGTGCGCGGCATTAGCTTTGACGTAAGAGCCGGTGAGATAGTGACCCTTATCGGTGCCAACGGCGCAGGTAAGAGCTCGATACTTCGTGCGCTTTCCGGCCTTAGCAAGCCTTCTTCGGGGCGGATAATATTCGAAGGCGAGGATATAGCGGGCAAGGATCCTACAGTGATCGTATCGAAGGGTCTCATGATGGTTCCGGAGGGAAGACGCATATTCCCTAACCTCACCGTTCTCGAGAATCTGAAGATCGGTGCATATCTTCGCAAGGACGATCTTGAAGAGGATATTGAAAGAGTATACGGATATTTTCCGAGACTGAAGGAGCGGCACTGGCAGGAGGGCGGTACGCTTTCCGGCGGTGAACAGCAGATGCTGGCGGTAGGTCGCGCTCTTATGGGGCGCCCCAGACTCCTTATGATGGACGAGCCCTCACTCGGGCTTGCTCCGAAGGTTGTTCAGGATATATTTGAGATAATCAAACAGATACATGAAGCGGGGACGACGGTGCTGCTTATCGAGCAGAATGCCAATATGGCGCTTCATGTTGCCGACAGGGCATATGTCATAGAAAACGGAAAGATAGCAATGGAAGGTACCGGAGAAGAGCTTTTGTCCGATGAGAAAGTTCGCGCGGCATATCTGGGCACTTCATGATCTGCCGGCTTCCTCGAATTTGGCCTTCATTGTTGGATTGTCCTTTGTCAGTTTTTTGATGCTGACATCGTCGACCTTGGATGTTGCGATGCGAAGCTGGTTGTCGGAGCCAAGCAGCTCTTTCTTGACTTTCTCGAGATGGGATATAGTCTTGTCTATCTCCTCTATTGCCTTATCAAAATGCGAATGCGCCAGGTCATAATTTCTGGAAAAATCATTCTTGAACTTTAACAGGCTTTCCTCAAAATTGGATATATCGATATCCTGATTGCGCACGATCTCAAGTTCCTGCTTGTATGAAAGTGCGTTCATTGCGGCGTTACGAAGGAGAGTAATGATCGGTATGAAGCACTGCGGCCGTACAACGTACATTTTGTCATACCTGTACGAAACATCGACAATACCGGCATTGTACAGTTCGCTGTCGCTTTCGAGAAGAGATACAAGAACAGCATATTCGCAGTTCTTCTCCCGTCTGTCCTTGTCGAGTTCCTTGAAGAAATCTTCATTCTTATGTTTGGTCGCGGTCTCATCCATCTCGTTCTTCATCTCGAACATGATGGAGATTATCTCCACGCCGTTCTCATCACATTCACGGTAGATGTAATCACCTTTGCTTCCGGTTCTTGCATCATTATCTTTTTCGAAATAAGCGTTACGAAATGCCGTGGCGCGAAACCTGTTGAACTCTTCCTCGCAATGCTGCTCCAGGGATTCGCCTATCATCTTGGTAGACATCCTTGTCTTGAGATCTTTGTAGTATGCGATCTGTTCGTCCTTTTGCCTCAGCAGGAGTTCTTCCCTGCTCTTTTCGTCCATCAGCCGGTGCTCAAGCTCGCGCTTTTCCTCTTCGACAGTCTTCACCGCTTCCATTACGGCGATCCTGTTCCTGTCCTCCATATGCTCAAGCTTTGCCGCATAACCATTGACCTTTTCCTCGGCACGGTGAAGTTCATCTCCGAGCTTTTTGAGCTCTTTATCGTGCTCACTTTGGATCTTAAGACGCAGTTCGTTCTCAAGAGAGGACATCTCGAGGGAATGCTTTTCCTCAAGATGCCCTGTCAGTTCATCAAGACGCGAGCTCAGGTCTTTTTCAAATTCGGCATCTCTTATCTGTGAGATTATGGATCCGAGCTCGGCATCATCTACCGTAAATGCCTGCCCGCAGTGAGGACATTTAAGCTCCGCCATTTTTATTCTCCGAGAGTGTATTGTGACAGATCCGAGTTGATCTCATCCGAGAACTTGTTCAGATGCTGTGAGATATCGGTTATACTGTCGGTTTCTTCGAGAACCTTCCTGCTCTCCGCCACGATCTGTTCGCTCAGACCGAGGATCTCATTGATGCTGGAAGCCTGTTCTTCTGTTGTAGCCGCATTGTCCGTTGCAAAATCATTGATCTTCTCGATTCCCGAAGCGATCTCGGTGATTCCTTCCGTAGCTTTGGATACGTCTTCGAAGATAGTATTGAACGACTGGTTGGCATTTTCAACGCCTTCAAGGCAAGCCTCCATATCCGTCATGCAGATATCTGCCTTACGGTTGATATCTTCAATATTGTGGGTAACGTCTGAAATAAGCTGGCGGATCGTATCGGTGGCTTCCGAAGACTGATTGGCAAGTACTCCGACCTCGGAAGCTACAACTGCAAAGCCTTTACCCATTTCGCCGGCTCTTGCTGCTTCAATGGAAGCATTGAGCGAGAGCAGGTTTGTCTGTTCCGAAATGGAATTGATCGTATCCGTGATGCCGGTGATCTCTTCGATTGATTTTGCCGTCTGGCGGATGATCTCGGTCAGTCCGCGCATAGTGTCGTTGAGGGTATTGACGCTTTCCGTCATGTTGGACATCTGGTCTTTTCCCGACTGCGACGAATTCATCGTCTCGTCACACAGATCCCTGACGTTCAGAGCGTTCTCCTTGAGCTCGCCCGAAGTTGCGGCAAGCTCAGTGGCTCCACGGGCAATGCTGTCTATCGAATCATTCATGAGGGACAGGGTGGAATTGAGATTCTCGATCAGCTTACCCTGCGCCTGATTGGAAGATGACAGTGCGCTTGAGATATCAAAACACTCACCCGCGCTCGAGTTCATTTGTCCCGAGATCTCGGACATGTTCATCAGCATGGTACGCATGCCCGCGATGTACTCGTTCAGCTTTTCACTTAGAGTAGTGATCTCATTATTTCCTTCGGGCTCTAATGTAACATCAAAGTTACCCTGGCTGATGTCGATGATCCGGTCCGTAACCTTGGTAACGGGATTGATGTATTTGTTGATAACTATGTAAAGCGTGATGGCCAGAAGCAGGAGCAGTAAAATGGCGGCAATGATCGTAATCCTGATCGTGCCTGTAACCGCGCTGCTCACAAATGAGTAAGGAACCGCACTTACAACCACCCATGATGTACTTTCTATATCGGTGGCCGCATACATCATCCTGCCGGATGATGTGCTGACTGTTAATACTTTATTGTCAGCCGTCGAGCTGGAAGTGTTAAGCGATGAAAATACCCGGCCGAGTCCCTGCATAACGGGATCCGTACTTTCATCGACAGTAGTTCCGGTTAGTCCGTCGATGCTGCTTACAAGGATATCTTTGGTATCTTTGTTAATAATAAAGAATTTGGCATCGGGTGAAGAGGATTTGAAATTGGCCATTCTGTCCTCGACCTTATCAAAGGTGATATCACTGCTGAGTACTACCTGGTCCCTGACCAGAACAGCGCATGCAAGACAGGTCTTTCCGGTAGACGCATCAACGTAAGGATCTGATGTATATATGGCACCGCCGGCTTCGACAGCCCCTGTATACCATGCCCTGTCGGTAAATACGAATGTATCGTCGGGAATCCAGCCTGATCCGTCAAGGAACTTCCCTGTTTCCCCGTAGGCCATGTAGATATCCTGTGAGTCCGGATCGAGTTCCGTGAGCGTTAAGAGCATTGCGAGAGTGTCGTCATAGGATTGTTCGGGAAGATTTCCGATAACATCCGATGTCTGGGCGACTCTCTGCTCGATATTGCTCCACCAGTTATATACTTCATTGGCGTAGGAGAGTGATTCTTTTGAAAGTACGGATTGCGTAAGCTCCGATATCTTGTCCGTCTCCATCTTGATATTGATGCCTGTGATGATCAGTACGATGATCGCAACAAAAGCGATAATCTCTGTCAACAGAACTTTCTTAAGGGATTTTCTTTTTTGAGATTTCATTGATAATAGCCTCCGTTTAAAATATAAAGCATGTTACATTATATCAGACAAATGACTTTACCTACAAGATGTAAAAGCAGTTGAAAAAAATTTGCAGTTTTGTAAAATAGTAAAAGTCAGATTTGTTTCTTACTAATGTCATGGAGATTTTCAAGGAAGGATAATGAGAGAGAAGTATATGTGGCTTGGGATATTTATTGTTGCAATTCTTTCCGGTATTGCCGCCGTGCTGTATATGGCAGGCAAGATAAAAAGAATCGGATTGATCTCGGGGATAGGCAGTACCGCACTGCGGGAGACTTGCGCCATACTTGTCGTGGCAATGGTTGCGGTGGTGATGTACTATGCGTTTAACGTTACCAACACGATAGTTATATTTGTGCATGCGGCGGTATTTATGCTTGCAGGCGACCTTGTCGGGTATATCATACGTAAAGCATCGGGCGCCGCAGTACGCGCAGGAGTCGTTGATCTCGTATCTATCGGACTATGTCTCGTCTATCTGGTAATAGGATATATACTTATGCACGGTGTGTGGGAGACGGATTATGCATTGTCTACGGATAAGCAGGTCGGAAGCATTCGTATAGCGCAGATCGCGGACTCGCATATAGGAGCGGGATTTGACGGAAAAGGGTTTGCAAAGCGTCTTGAGAAGATTCAGGAGACGGAGCCGGATATTCTGGTGATCACGGGCGACTTCGTCGATGACTATTCGATGAAAGAGGATATGGTTGATGCATGCGAGGCTCTTGCGAACTTCAAGGCGAAATACGGTGTTTATTACTGCCTTGGAAATCATGATATGGGATATTACGGAAGTTCGCGAAGAGGCTATACCGGTGACGAGCTTATAGCCGAACTTGAGAAGGCGGGCGTTATTGTGTTAAGGGATGAATCCGTCCTTGTTGATGACAGGTTCTATGTCATAGGACGAAAGGATGCCGGCTACGGGAGAGATTCAAGACTTGACACATCGGAGCTTGTAAAGGGGCTTGACAGGGACAAATATATGATAGTTCTCGATCATCAGCCCACGGATTACGACGGCGAAGCCGCAGCCGGTGTGGATCTGGTCCTGTCCGGACATACCCACGGAGGACAGCTGTGGCCGCTTGAATATGTACAGCCGCTTGTGTCGGAGAACGACAATGTTCGCGGGTACGAAAGAAGGGAAGCTACTGATTTTATCGTTACGGACGGTATCTCGGACTGGGCGGTCATATTCAAAACGGGCTGCAAATCCGAATTCAATATCATAGATGTCAATTAAAGCTGTGCCTGCATATATTCGACGACGCCGGTAAGTGAGCTCTTCTTCCACAGTTCATCTTCTGCGGTAAGCGACAACGGATAGATTATCTGCATGTCTAGCGTTTCGCCGGGAACGCGTCCGCTCCGCAAAGGCTCGTAAAAGTTCCTGACGTAATCATCCTCTGTGGCATCCGTATATTCATCCGGACGCATATACCGCAGCTGCCGTTTGGTGTTCTCGATAAGGACGGCAGCGGCAAGACCTTTCAGCTTCTCGTATTCCTCCGCCGGAACATTGGTAAATATACCGGGAGGATCGCAGCTTATGATCTTCTCCGAAGCGCGGTCAACCCTGACCGGCATCGGCTCAAAAGAAAATGCGTGTTCGTTAAGGCGAAGCTTCAGAAGGATACCGTACTCGGTTCCGAACTGGCTGCGCTGGTAATCCGTATCAAATATGAAATTCCCGAGAGAATAGAATATCGCCTTGTCGCCGACAAGTTCGTAATTGTTGACGACATGGGGATGATGGGCTATTACGATGTCAGCGCCCATTTCAAGATAAAGCATATATCTGTCGCGCGTGTAAGGGGACGGAAGGGCGGTAAACTCTTCCCCGGCATGAGATACGATGATACACCACCTGTTGGTGCGTTTGATCTGCTCTATTCTCCCGCGTATCAGTTCAAGATCGCTCCATGAAAAGCATCCCGGGTTATCATCGTCTGCTTTTCTGCAGGCACGCTGGTATCCGACACCGATCATTCCGATCCCGCCCGCCTCATCAATCATAACGGGAGCCGATGCTTCCGAAATGTTCATTCCGGCGCCAAGCACTGCGGCACCGCTTTTTCGGGCAAGCTCAAGCGTGCTTGCGATACCTTCACGGCCGCTGTCCATTATGTGATTGTTGCATATGTTCCAGATGTCCGCATTTATTCTGTCAAGAAAGTACCGGACATGAGGATCCATGCTGTGGATAAGAGATTCCGCGCCAGTGTTGCCGCCGCTCCTTCCGGCAGCGTACAGAGGACCCTCGACATTAACGATTACATGATCGCTGTCGTGAATGAATGCGGCAACATCCTCTGCCAGGAGTGTTTCGTCATTCCATTTATCCTTCATGTATTTGTCAAAACCGATGTCGCCGGTAAAAGTAAGAACTGTTTCCTGTCCCATATCTTATCCTGTTACAGACCGCAGTATTGTCTGAAAGCATCTCCGCGTTCTTCAAAATTCTTAAAGTATCCGTAGCTTGCCGCAGCGGGTGAGAGCAGAACCGCTTCTCCCGCCTTCGTGATCGAGGCGGCAAGTGCGGCAGCACCTTCGAGGTCATCACACAGGTAGCAGTTACCGGTATGCTCTATGCTGTCATAGATACGCCGTCCCGAGTCATATGAAAAAATATAATTGTATTCACGGTGCGCGTTAATATAATCGATCAGCACATCATAGCTGATGCCGCGATCCATACCGCCTATGAGCACTGTCCTGGCGTTTGGCACGGACTCCAGCGCCTGTATGGTAGCATTGGGTATCGTTGAGATCGAATCATCATAATAGTCTACCCCGGCAATGGTCCCGATATGCTGCAGCCGGTGCGCAAGTCCGGTAAAACCGGAAAGAGCATTGCGTATCGCCCGGTCGTCAATACCATAGACGTCCCTCGCTATCATATATACAAAATGTGCATTGCGATTGTTGTGCTGTCCGTAGATCTTAAGGTCATAATCCGGTATGTCACTGTCGGCTATCCGCGTCACACGGGCTTTGGTCGGTATATCCGGAACGTTCTGCCCGACATACAGCAGGTCGTCTTCCGTCTGGAATCTTGTGATATTCGCCTTGGCGGCACAATACGCGTCAAGTGTCCGGTAGTAATCAAGATGTTCTTCATACAGATTGAGGAATACCGCCGTGTGCGGTGATACGGTTACATGAGCCAGCTGGTGGCATGACATTTCAAATACGATGGCGGTATCGTCATCGATCCGGTCAAAATAGTCAAGACATGGTTCCCCGATATTACCGAGAAGGACAGCTTTATGACCGGAAGCGGCAAGTACATGATGCAACAGTGCGCTTGTAGTGCTCTTGCCTTTTGTACCGGTTATACCTACAGTGTTCTGCCTGAAGTTTTCCAGGAATATCTGGGTCTGGGAAGTGTATCTCCTGTCATCGTAAGGCATTACGATCCCCGGGCTCTTTACGATATAGTCGTATTGCTCTTCGTTGATATCTTCGAGCTTTCCCTCAAATATACCGACCGATTCCGGAGCACAATACCGGGAAAGAAACCGTTCGGTCGACTTTCCCTCGCGCCCGTATCCCCATATAAGTATTCTCTTGCCGTTAAATGTATCGTATGTTCTCATGGTAGGTATTATAGCATCTTGCCTTAATGCATTCAAAAAAGGAAAAAGGGCATGCCCTTTTTCCTTTCGTGATGTCAATCCTGTATTTAACGGAACAGGCCGATCGATCTGACAAGCCAGGGCTCCTTGGCCTTTCCCATGAAGACCTGCACGACCGCAATGATCTCAATGACTGAAAGCATTATTACGAATATTACCCATGCGATCGGAACTATACATGTCCAGCATAATAATACCGCTACGAACGTCGAGAGCAGTGCAGTCAGCTCGAGCTTGAGCGACTGACGCGCATGGAACTGTGCATAGGGAGATTCCTTTGCAAGAATCTGGCACAGTATCACGCCAAAGATGGAAAACATATATGCCGAAAGGGCATATATCTTATTATCCGATATATCCTTCGGATCGAATTCGGATGTGTGATCCCATTGATCAACGGTCTCCACAGGTGCCACCTGTCCTGCGGGTGTTCCGCATGAAGGGCAGACGGAAGCTCCGTCGGGAATTTCTGTACCGCAAGTTGAACAAAATGCCATAGTATAACCTCCTGAATATAATTATGGTCACGAATCAAATTCGTTCACTGTATATTGTAACATTGCGTTTCCGAAATGACAATGCGAATATGATGAATATGAATAGGCAGACAATCGATATCATCATTCCCGCAGTAAAGCCCGGAGACGTATAGACGAGCGTCACCGTATCGCCGGGTGACGGCGTTATATCTTCCATTCCGAGAAAATGCGAAACGTTAGCGGCAGATACTTCCATACCATTGATATACGCCTTCCAGCCCGTGCTGTAGGGTATCGAAGTTACAACCCGGCATCGCGAAAGAGATTCTCCTTCCGGTATCGTGAATGTGAACCTGTTCCTGTCATATGTTATATCTTCACAAGCTTTCATCGTACCGTCGTCATACATGAGCCTTGCGAAACCGGCAAAGGAAGGATCCTCATATAATGTCCATGTTCCGTCTGAAGACTCTATCTTCTCTACTGATCTGAGACCTTCATATGGTCTGCCGTCCCTGTATAAGTGGTATTTAACCGCTGCCATGTTGTATGCAGTGCTGTTGGCTGCGAACCCGTATGATCTCCAGTCGTTTGCCGTCCCTGTCGTTTCGTCGACAAATGCCTGTGTTTCACTGTTGACTATGCTGAACCAGTACGACACTCCGTAGTAGTCACTTAGCATCGCATTGTTTTTCGGACGCCCGTTTACACCGGATGTTGTAATATCGCCCGCGATCCTGTACAGATCATTGTCATTTGCCAGAACGTTCGAGAGCTTTGTTGCGGACTCCATCTCATTACGCGCGGTATCCGCGGTAACATACATTGATTTGCGGTTTTCTCCAAGCGATGAGTAGCGCCCCCAGAACGCAAGTATGATGTTAGCGGCAAGAACAGTCATGACAAATACCGATATGTGCTTTTTCTTATCGTCATTGTATATGTCGTTAATGATCGAAGCGAATATGACACAGAGCACAAACTGGGAAAGGAATACCCATCTGTCCCTCGGAACGGAAAAACCGTTGAATACCCTGCCGGTCAGAGGAATGTAAGACAGTATCAGGATCGAGGAAGCGGCAATACGAAACTGCGTAACCCTTTTGCTCTTCGGCATGATGAACACACTCGCGGCAGCGATCATCACAGGATAGTTGCGGATCGCATTCATGATGTTTGCATCTTCGACAAATCTGCGGTTTAACGACGGAATGTAATTCGACGGCGTAAGAAGCGTCGCAATGACAGACGACGATTCACGCTCGCTTGACAGGAATGCACAGACCGAAGGGAGCATGAATATCATGGAAACGCCTATTCCGAGCAAACAGACAAGACCGGTGAGCACTCCTGCCTTTATTGCTTCCCGAATACCGGCTGTCCCGTATATGAACAGCAGCCGTACTATACTGTATACAACGACAAATAAAGAGCATATGTATGTAAAATAGAATCCGGACAGGCCGAGCAGAGCCGCAGACAGGAAGAGGACAAGGGCGCCTTCGCCCCTGAACATTTTCTCACAGCCTGTCAGAACGAGCGGCAGGACATACAGCATCGCCGCATATTCCGCATACATTCCGGATGCGTATATCCCGTAACCCCAGAATACATATGCAAGGGCGGAAACTACAGTTGCGTGCGACAGCGGCATGAACCGCCTGCAGTACAGCATAAAGCACAGCCCGCCAAGATAGAGTCTCAGATAGTATGTCAGAGCAAACAGATAAGGTCCGGTTGAGGCGGTCGCAAAGACGGAGATAAGATTAAGCGGATCGCCGAATCCGTAGTAGGAAAGTGTTCCTGCCACATCATCGCCCATTCCTATCGCAAGGTCATAGAAGCGAAGCCCCGCCGCGGGAGATGACAGGAATTCCCTGACAGTACGTCCTATATAAAGGAACGAAGGGTAATACTGTCCGAGACCGTCAATCGAATACACCGGGATTATCCCTTTTCTCCAAAAGCTCAGGTAACATGCAGTAAGAAGCAGTATGAATGATATTGTATAGGTTCTGAAAGGTTTTGATCTCATAATTATTAATAATATCATATTCACGGTCTGTTGCGGAAAATTATTGTGGAAGAGTGCGCGTAACTGGTATAATATGATGTTAAGTAAACGACAAATATAGGGTCAAAGGGCAGGATAACACCCGGATATAACGGAGGAAGCATATGGCGGCGGATATTAAGAAACTGCGTGATCGGATCGACAGTATAGACGAACAGATACTGAAGCTTTACGAAGAGAGAATGGACGTGGCAGCGGATATCGGAAGATATAAGCTGGAGAACAACCTCCCCATATATGATCCGGATCGTGAAGATGAGAAGCTTGAAGACATACTGGCGGCCGTTTCCAACAGGGAATATGCGGACGGTGCCGCCCAGCTGTTCATTACGCTCATGCAGACGAGCCGTGAGATGCAGGAGGATATGGCCGGCCTTGAGGATGATGATTACGATGATTTTAACTGGGACGGAGAACCGATAGAGATAAGGCTTGAGGCTGTCGGAAATGATGCAGATGAAGATACGCAGTAATGAACTGATACTATACAGGGATTTTGATTGCAGCAAAGAGATACTTGATAATGCGGCCTTTATACTGTCGGGATCTGCCGCCGGTGAAGAAAAGCAGAAGGACCGCGTGAGCAGGTTTGCCGGATCTCTTATCGAGCTTGCCGTAAACTGCGGCTACAACGGGAATCTGTGGCAGGCATATCTTACTTATCTTATCGCCAACAGCGAGAACGCTTATTCAACATCATGCGAGATGAAGGGCGAAGTTCCCGGCACGGTTCGCGATGCCGCTCTCCATGATTTTGCGATATTCCGTCAGATGTTCATGATCGACCTGTCCGCGTTCGACGAGATCGGATCGAACGATATTTCGGGACTTATCGGCTCATTCGAAGCGGCGGATGACAGGTCGAGGACATATAACAGCAGGATCCGGGACAGGATAATCGAGCTTCGCGATGAACTTGCGGCGTCTTCATCGGACGTGGAGTTTGAGAAGAGCGTCGCGCAGTTCTACAAGGAATTCGGAGTCGGAAAGTTCGGGCTTCACAAGGCCTTTCGTGTGGAACATATAAACGGTCACGCGGATATAGTTCCGATCACGAACATTATGCATGTGTACCTTGAAGATCTCGTCGGATATGAGAGCGCCAAGAAGAAGCTGATCGACAATACCGAAGCGTTTCTTGACGGCAGACCGTGCAACAACTGCCTGCTCTACGGTGACGCCGGAACGGGAAAATCAAGCAGCATCAAGGGTATCCTTAACAGATATTATGACAGGGGACTGCGGATCATCGAGCTCTACAAGCACCAGCTTCAGGATCTGAACGATGTCATAGCGCAGATCAAAAACCGGAATTACAGATTTATCATCTATATGGATGACCTGTCGTTTGAAGATTTCGAGACTGATTACAAATACCTGAAGGCGGTCATAGAAGGCGGGCTCGAAAAGAAACCCGGGAATATACTTATATATGCGACGAGCAACAGACGCCATATCGTCCGGGAGAAATATTCCGACCGGGAGGAGAGCGACGACGATCTGCATAGGAACGATACCGTTCAGGAGAAGCTGTCGCTGTCATACAGGTTCGGGATCTCGATATATTTCGGGAGACCTGACAAGAAGGAGTTCGATAACATTGTGAGGACGCTTGCCAACAGGTACGGCATTAAAATGGATGAAAAGGAATTGTTACTCGAAGCTAACAAATGGGAGCTTAGCAGCGGAGGGATGTCCGGGAGATGCGCCCGGCAGTTTATAGATCATCTGCGCGGACAAATGAAACAGGAAGAGGAATAATGCGGGAGGTGTAAATGGCTGTACGGACTTTTGCCGCCATCGATGTCGGATCATATGAGCTCGGAATGAAGATCTTTGAGTTCTCCAACAAGATGGGAATGAAGGAAATAGACAGTGTCAGGCACTCGATCGAGCTTGGTACGGATACATACCAGAACGGCATCATCAATACCGAACATATGGATGAGCTGTGTGATGTGCTGTCCGATTTTGCCTCGATAATGAAAACGTACAAGGTCGACGATTATAAAGCATACGGAACGAGCGCGATCAGGGAGACCAAGAACACCGCCATAGTAACAGAACAGATCAAGCTCAGAACAGGAATAAAGGTTGATGTGCTGTCGAATTCCGAACAGAGATTCCTGCATTACAAAGCGGCAGCGATCAAAGGCTCCCGGTTTGATGAGTTCATCAGTGAGGGATGCGCGATAGTCGACATCGGAGGCGGAAGCATCCAGATATCGCTTTTCGACAACGACGCCCTTGTTACGACGCAGAACATAAGGCTCGGGGTACTGCGCACAATGGATATGCTTGCGACGCTTCAGCCCAGGACAAGGGATGTCGAGGGGATACTGAGGGAACTAATCGACAACCAGCTTCAGGTGTTCAGGAAGCTCTATCTGAAAGGCGGGATCATCAAGAATATTATCTTGATCGACGACTATGTTTCATCGATGCTCTATCACACCGGATCGAAAGACCGGTCGTTTACAGCCGAAAGCTTCAAGGAACTCTGTGAAGAACTGTCGATAATGACCAAGGGTGATATCGCCGCAAAATACGGGATGGATGAGGAGACGATCCCTCTCCTGATGCCTGCTGTATCGATCATATCCCGCGTAATCAAGATAATGAAGGCGGAAAACATATGGTCGCCCGGAGTGTCCCTGTGTGACGGTATGGCCTATGAGTATGCGGAAAAGGAAAAGCTTGTTCATTACCGCCATGATTTTGAAAACGATATAATCGAATGTGCCATGGCAATGTCCAAGAGGTATCAGGGGAACGAGGCAAGGAACAGGCTGATAGAAAAGGTTGCCTGCGATCTGTTTGACGCGACCCGTAAGATACACGGACTGGGTCGAAGAGACAAACTGCTCCTTCGTATAGCGGCACTTCTTGGCGACTGCGGCAAATACATCAGCATAGAAGCGGGTGCGGAATGCGGATATGATATCATCATGGCAACGGAGATGATAGGGCTGTCACACGCTGAGCGCGAGATCGTCGCCAATATTGTGCGCTTCAACAAAATGCAGTTCATATACTACGATGAGCTTGCGGCGCAGTCTCTTCTCGATAAGGGGAGCTACCTCAAGATAGCCAAGCTCTCTGCGCTCTTCAGGATAGCGGACGGCATATGCAGAAGCTACCGGGCGAAGGTTAACGACGTGAGGTTTTCGGTAAAGGGGAGCGAGCTTGTCATAAACGTATATACAGTGGATGATATCAATCTTGAGCAGGGATTTTTCTACAGAAAAGCATCGCTGTTCGAGGAAGTATTTTCGATAAGGCCCGTGCTGAAATATAAGAGGATATGAGTATGAAGGAATATAATAATAAGGATTACTACGTTAACAGGGAACTGTCATGGCTGATGTTTGACGAAAGGGTTCTCGGCGAGGCGACGGATACTTCCAATCCGCTCATGGAGAGGCTCAGATTCCTGTCCATCACCGCATCGAATCTCGACGAGTTCTTCATGGTAAGGGTGGCGTCCCTTATTGATATGCAGCACGCCAATTACAGCAAGCGGGATATTGCGGGGATGACGATCGACGAGCAGCTTGAGACGATAGCAAAGAAGACGCATGAGCTTGTGGAAACGCAGTATTCTGTCCTGATGCATACACTTCTGCCTCTCATGGAGGACGAAGGGATCCACTTCATTACCAGGCATGAAGAACTGTCCAGGGAGCAGGGGGAATATGTCGACAGGTATTTTGAAGAGGAGGTATATCCCGTTCTGACCCCGATGGCAGTGGATTCGTCAAGACCGTTTCCGCTTGTGAGAAACCAGACGCTTAATATCGGAGCCCTTATCGGAAAAAAGGGAGAGGATACCCGTGATTTTGCAACCGTACAGGTTCCGGGAATGCTTAACCGTATAGTCGAGATACCTTCCGGGGATAACAGATCGTTCATACTTCTCGAGGAAGTCATAGAGCGCAACATACCAAAGCTGTTCCTGAACTATGACGTATACTGCGCATACCCTTACAGGATCATGAGAAACGCCGATCTTACGATAGATGAGGAGGAAGCGGCGGATCTTCTCAAGGAGATTGAAAAACAGATCAGGCGCAGGCAGTGGGGAGAGGTCATAAGGCTGGAGGTTGCCGATGATATCGATCCGCGTCTCATGGAAATACTCAAAAGGGAGTTGTCGGTAAGGGACGACAATATTTACCGGATCAACGGTCCGATAGACCTTACCTTCCTCATGAAGCATTACGGACTCGAAGGGTTCGATCATCTCAAGAAGAAAGCATACGTTCCGCAGCCCGTTCCGGAAATAAGCGACGGAGCGGATATTTTCGAAGCGATAAGGAATCACGATATACTGATGCATCATCCGTACCAGTCATTTGCCCCGGTCATTGATTTTGTGGAAAGCGCAGCAAAAGATCCGGATGTGCTTGCCATCAAGCAGACGCTGTACAGGGTCAGCGGCAACTCTCCGATAATCGCCGCGCTTGCCAAAGCCGCCGAAAACGGCAAACAGGTGACGGTTCTCGTCGAACTGAAAGCGCGTTTTGACGAGGAGCACAACATAGTATGGGCGCGTATGCTTGAAAAGGCCGGATGCCATGTAATATACGGACTTGTAGGGCTCAAGACGCACTGTAAGATAACGCTTGTCGTACGAAGGGAAGAAGACGGGATCAGGCGATATGTGCATCTCGGTACCGGAAACTACAATGACAGTACGGCAAAGGTCTATACGGATATAGGACTGCTCACATGCGCGGAGCTGATAGGAGAGGATGCCACTGCGGTATTCAACATGCTGAGCGGTTATTCGGAGCCGCTGTACTGGAACCGCTTGTGCCTTGCCCCTTTGTGGCTCAAGGACAGATTCATACACCTTATCGAAAGGGAAGCAAATAATGCGGCCGAGGGTAAGAGATCGCATATCATTGCAAAGGTCAATTCCCTGTGCGACAAGGAGGTCATTGAGGCGCTGTATGCGGCATCATGCGCCGGAGTGAAGATCGAGCTGATCGTCCGCGGAATATGCTGCCTGAAGCCGGGTATAAAGGGCGTGTCCGAGAATATAACCGTGCGGAGCATAGTAGGTGATTTTCTTGAGCACAGCAGGATATTCTATTTTGAAAACGCCGGAAACAGCGAAGTATATTGCGGATCTTCCGACTGGATGCCGAGAAATCTGCTAAAGCGTGTGGAAATAATGTTCCCGATACTTGACGAACAACTGAAAGGAAGAGTAGTTTATATACTCGAAACACTGCTTGCCGATACTGTTAAGGCAAGGATAGAAAAGAGTGACGGAACTTACGAGCGGGTGGAAATACACGGAAAGGATCCCGTTTGGGCGCAGGAGACATTCTGCAAATGGGCTGCCGAACTGTCGGATAGAAAAGATCCGGTGGAAAGCAGCAGGGTGTTTGTTCCTATTGAGGGAGCGTAAAGGGGGGACGCAGCATATGTTTGACAATGAAGTGATCAATTATTTTCTCGACAATCAGAGCAGGCTGTTTGACAGGGACGTCGCGTCGACGCCGGATGAAGCGCAGGATTTTCTGGAGGATGCGATGGCAGAGGTTGTGGACAGTCTCGATGAGGTCATCGAATATTTTGACGAGATGGGAGTCGATACCGACGGACTGAGCGAGGATGAGATCGAGCAGCAGGCGGAGGTATTCAAGCTTCCCGACGGGAGATATCTTGTCGTGAACAGCTAACATTCAATGAGGAGAATTATGAAATGATAAGTGCGAACAATGTCACATACCGTGTCGGTAAGAAAGCCCTCTTTGAGGATGTGAACATCAAGTTTACAGAGGGTAACTGCTACGGACTAATCGGAGCAAACGGAGCCGGAAAGTCAACATTTCTGAAAATATTGTCCGGCGAACTTGATACGACAAACGGGGATATAACGATCACTCCGGGACAGAGACTGTCGGTTCTCGAGCAGGATCACTTCAAGTATGACGATCAGACGGTAATGGATACGGTCATTATGGGCAATCAGCGCCTGTATGACGTTATGAAGGAAAAGGACGCGATATACGCCAAAGAGGATTTTACCGACGAGGACGGGATAAGGGCAAGCGAGCTTGAAGCTGAATTTGCGGAGATGGATGGCTGGGAGGCCGAGTCGAATGCGGCAACGCTCCTAAACGGTCTCGGTATCGAAACAGATCTTCATTACAGCCTTGTCGGCGACCTGAACGGCTCGCAGAAGGTCAAGGTTCTGTTGGCGCGCGCTCTGTTCGGATCCCCGGATATACTGCTTCTTGACGAGCCTACGAACCATCTTGACCTGGACGCGATAGAGTGGCTGGAGGAGTTCCTGATCAATTTCGAAAATACCGTTATCGTGGTCAGCCATGACAGGTATTTTCTGAACAAGGTATGCACGTACACCGCCGACATTGATTACGGCAAGATACAGTTGTACGCCGGCAACTATGATTTCTGGTATGAGTCAAGCCAGCTTCTGATACAGCAGATGAAAGAGGCGAACAAGAAGAAGGAGGAGAAGATCAAGGAGCTGCAGGAGTTCATTTCCAGATTCTCCGCGAATGCTTCGAAGTCGAAGCAGGCCACAAGCCGTAAGCGTGCGCTCGAAAAGATCCAGCTCGACGAGATCAAACCTTCGAGCCGTAAATATCCGTATATTGATTTTCGCCCCGACAGGGAGATAGGTAATGAGGTTCTGACCGTTGAAGGTATCAGCAAAACGATAGACGGTGTCAAGATACTTGACAATGTTTCGTTCATACTCGGACATGATGATAAGGTCGCGTTTGTCGGCACTAACGAGCTCGCCAAGACAACGCTCTTCAGGATTCTTATGGGAGAACTCGAACCCGACGAAGGAACATACAAGTGGGGAGTTACGACATCGCAGGCGTATTTTCCCAGAGACTACACCGAGGAATTTGCCCATGATTATACGATAACGGAATGGCTGACGGGATATTCACCGGTCAAGGATGTTACTTATGTAAGAGGATTCCTCGGACGTATGCTTTTCCCCGGCGAAGACGGTGTCAAGAAGATCAACATCCTCTCCGGAGGCGAGAAGGTAAGATGCCTCTTATCGAAGATGATGATAAGCGGTGCGAATATACTCATACTTGATGAGCCGACAAACCATCTTGACATGGAAAGCATAACGGCGCTCAACAACGGACTGATCAAGTTCCCGGGTGTAATACTGTTTGCGTCGCATGACCACCAGTTCGTCGAAACGACGGCCAACCGTATAATAGAATTCCTGCCGAACGGAACGATGATCGATAAAGTCACGACATATGACGAATATCTTGCAAGCGACGAGATGGCAAGGAAGAGGTTCGTATATACGGCCAATATAGAAGATGATGAAAACTGATAGTTCGGAAGACAATAAGATACTGTTTACCGATCTCGACGATACGCTTCTTGATGATGACAAGAATGTAAGCAGTGAAGATCTTGATACGATAAATGAGATGCTCGAGAAGGGGCACAGATTAGTCATAGCCACCGGCAGACCCATATACAGCGCAAAGGTCGTGGCCAACAGGCTCGGACTCTACCGTGACGGTGTATATATCGCGGCATCAAACGGCGGAGTGCTGTATGACTGCACTAAGGAGCAGACGATACAGGCCGACACACTTGATATGGATACGGTGAACGATCTCTTTAAGGCCGCCATGGCGGAAAACCTGCATGTCCACACCTATACGGATGATTACGTTGTATCAATGAGGAAGACTATGGCACTGGAGGTGTATACCCAGAGGATCAGTATGCCTTACAGGATTCTCGACAGGATCCCCGAAGACCTTCCGGCACCTCCGCCCAAGCTTATCGTTATGTCAATAGAAGAGGGAAGCCGCGGTATACTGGAGGATTTCCGCCTGCGCCACGAACAGATCGCGGAAGGCAGAGCAGTCAGCGTGTTCTCCAATGATTATCTGCTTGAATATCTGCCGGTTGGTGTATCAAAAGGAAGAGCGGTAGTGAATCTGTGCGAACTGCTTGGTATCCCGGTATCCAATTCGGTCGCTGCCGGAGATGAAGCAAATGATATTCCGATGCTTGACGCCGCGGGGATCGGAGCCGTCATGAAGAACGGCACTGATGAGGCAAAATCACATGCCGGCTACGTGACAGAGCGCACCAACAATGAAAGCGGGGTATCGGAAATAATACGGAAATTCATTCTGTAGAAGTGAGAACTTAATACCTCTCTCAGGCCGCCTGTTTATATACAGAATATGCTAAATCTGCTATAATGGCATTAGGAAGAAAGGGAATGATGTTATTATGAAATCATTAGATGAACGAAAAAGTCGTTATATTGCAGATGTTTATGCTGAGATGGAAAAACGTGGAATATCTAATGCTGACGCACCTCGCGTAATCGGAAAAACAGGCTTTATGAGTGCGCTTGATGAATACCCCGAGGAGCAGATGCATTATGACGTGTACGATGCTGTTAACGAGATTTTACTTGTAGCAGCAACAAATTAAATCATTCGATTCAAAAAGGGGCTGCGACGCAGCTCCTTTTAATATGTACGCATTAAAACAAATGAGTTTGAGACTTGTGGAATCCCATGTTTATGGTGTATAATAATACATTGATCTGTGAGGGTATTATTTGATCAACTGTAAACGAACCCGGTTCGTTCAATATAGTCACGAATATAAAGGAGAAATATTGTGAGAAAGCAAAACAGTATCATCAGAATCCTGGTCTTTGTCTTTGCCGCGCTTATCGCGCTTCTTGTCATAGGCGGCGGCATTTATCTGTTCGCGGCATCAAGGTCTCTTAAGACGTTAGAGCTTAAGCCGGATTTTGCGGAGACATCGCTTGAGGTCGGAACGCAGTACACATTCTCGATCAAGACGACACCTTCAAGTGCCAGCATCAAGAAGGCGGAATGCGTCGTCGATGATCCGACAAGCTCGTTCGAGATCAACAGCAGCGGCAAGGCGGTTCTTACAACCGGAATGAATGAAGGCAATGTGACGGTATATGTTGAGTGTAAAGGTATCAAGAGCCAGGTGCTGACATACAGTATTGTTGATTCGGTCGCGCGTGCACAGGCTGAAGCGGCGGCACAGGCCGAAGCGCAGAAGCAGGCCGAAGAAGAGGCAGCGGCACAGGCTGAGGAAGAGGCAGCGGCAGCAGTCAAGAAGTATGTTAAGTCAACGGGAGATGACGTAAATGTCAGATCCACGAACAGCACGGACGGAGATGTCCTCGGAAAAGCCAAGAAGGGCGATATGTTCGAGAAGGTTGAGGATGTCGAAGACTGGACGCACATAATCTATAAGGGTCAGGACGGTTATATGAAGACCGAATTCCTCACGGAGATATCGGAAGAGGAATACAACGAAGGGCCTACCGAAGATACAACTGCCAATACCGAAGAGGAAAAAGAAGAGAAGAAGATTCAGACAAAGGAAGAGGCTGATGCTAAGGTAAAAGCTGATACGGAAAATGCAAATGCTGATGCAGCCGCACCTGATGCAGCCGCACCTGATGCAACAGCTACAACGCCTGCTATAGATCCTGACGCAGTTGCTGCAGCACTTGCTGCGGCGGGAGGGCATTCGTATGGTGGACATACATTTACGCAGAGCGAATGGAATTATTTGCTTAGTAAGTGGGAGTATACGGGAGACGCAGCTGAAATGATCACTCATCATTCCGCAGCTGATTTAATTCAGTTACTTGACTTTGACAATCCTCCAGGAGTAATCAGAAGCAATTGATTCATGGATAATATGAATGATGAATGCTCAGGAATACCGATATGTGCTGGATGTGGTCAGAAGCGCAACAGCAAACGGAACAGACGAAGAGGCAAAGCAGTATCACCAGGAATATCATCAGTCGGCTGATATAATGACGCTTCTGATCGTCGGAGGGTTTAGGGAATCTAATTGGTAAACTGGGTGATGATACTATTTGAAGTGATAATACAGAGTCCAAGAGGAGCGGCTGTCATCATGATGGCTGCTCCTTTCCTATCCTTGAGATCATATTCGTGACAGTAGTCTATATGAGGAAATATCAAAACGCAAAAATCCATGTAAAATCAAGCTCTTTTTGCGCTTGATTATTGGTAAAAGTGTGGCTATATATTTATTATTCAGAAGTATTACTCTGTTTATCCTAATTGTGTAAGATTGGGTTTATTTTATCCATTTGACTGTTATTTCGTATCTGTAAGTGGGACCAAAAGGGCCTTGAAGTTCCAAGGGGTTACCGGTTTCCTGAATTCCTAGCATTATTAATTTTTGGCAAACCTCATCTATTTTTATGCTTCCCTGTAGCACTATCTGTGTAGACCCGGGGTTAATCAATCCAAGGTTTTCAGAAAGTCCCACCAAATTGGCCTCTGTAGGAGCTGAATTTGATAATATCGTTCCGCCTGTTTGAGTAAATAGTTTTCCTGTATCATTTGTTATTCCTACTGCATAGTTTAACGTATCTCCAACTTTAAGTTCATAGATTTCGTTCTTTTGGTAATACCCACCTTCTAGCCCTGGATAAGTATAAGGAAAATATTGAAAATCGCTTATCTTACATGAGAAAGTTTTACTAACTACCTGCGAAGTTGATGATAAGGATGCATCTTCTTTAGCATCATTTTTCTCTGCTATTTCTGCAGACATGTCGTTAACAGCTCCAGTAATGATAGAAGTATTATCCGGTAAATCATTGGAAGCTTGCTCTTGCTTGTCAATTAACGATTCTCTATAGTATTCTTCTTCGGAAATTGTATCAAGAAATTCTGTTTTTATAAAAGCATCCTTATCGTTATACAGAATGTGAGTCCAGTCGTCAATTTCTTCGACCTTTTCAAATTTATCGCCTCTTCTGGCTTTCCCGAGAACGTCTCCGTTAGTGCTGCTGTCAGATCGTATATTTACATTATCTCCTGCTGCAATAACGTACATCTTTTCTGGTTTCAACTCTTTGGGTAGATCTGAATTATCTGTCATATTGGAGTCATTCGATTCGCCCTCTCTTAACTCCATTGCTGATTCTGCGCTGTCAGCATTTTCTTTTTGCTTATGTGCTTTTAAGTCGATGATTTCATATGAAAGCGTTTCACTTTTTATATCATCACATTCAACGTACAAAGAAAAGGTGTTTTCACTTTTTCCAGTGACAAGCAGTATCTTTCCGTTTTCGCAAATTTCAAATGTACTATTCGGATCGTCCACAACACATTTTATGTTGTTGATTTTAGCCTCGGAGGGAGTGGTGATGACAGAGAAATAATACGGTTCTTCAACATCCAAGGTTGTTTCTTCAAAATCAGGTAGCAACTGAATGGATTGTAGCCTTCTAGAAGCAGAATAAAGGTATATGCTGCCTCCTATAGCGCCTACTGTAATAATCCCGCCCAAAACTAAAGATAAGATTTTGATTATTCCGGTTTTTTTCATTTGAAACTCCGTGACTAATCCTATATTAATTGAAAGGCCTGAGCACTCCTTAATTGTTTTTCGATAAACTGTGAAAACGGAACGAGCCCCTATATTAGCCAGATACGGCTAATGTCAATATTAGCAGAATACGGCTAATATTTCAATATAGTTCATTAGATTTTTTGATTCACAAAGGAGTCAATTCCCAATAATGATTGTTTTTGATAAGCTGTGGGAAACACTTCAGGAAAAAGGAATATCCCAGTATAAACTGATTAATGAATATGGTATTAGTGCCGGGCAGTTATCCCGCTTACGTTCAAACGCAAATGTCAATACTCATACCATTGATGTATTATGCACCGTTCTAAACTGTGATGTATCTGATGTTATGGAACATGTGTCTGATGTTATAACTGATTGAATTGCCTCACTTTAAAGTAACAAATCTAATTCGTAAAGAGCATCTGCCGTAGCGAAGAAAACTCAAGACAAAAGTAATAAAATATGATATGATTTTTCCGTAAGCGGTTATATTTCAATTTTGACAATTCTTTGTCTTCTATATTCTCATCTGAGTATTTCTGAAATTCCTGCTTATCAATCCAACAAACAACAGGCAGGAATTATTATTTATCTCCTGCCGGATTTAACCGAAGGGAGGTATAAGATGTATAGGAAGAAAGCCGGTAAAAAGAGAGCTGAACCTATGCCCAAAAAGCAGTTTTATCGCATTTGCAAGTCTTTAAGAAAACATGGTGTAATAGTCTGGGTAGGAGACGAAGCGGATAAAATCTGTGATGTTCAGAATGCCGAAGCATTCACATTAAATGAAAATACTGTTGTATTTCGAAGGAATCCAAGTCGAGCGGTAGTATTTGAAGAACTGATTCACCTATGGCAATATGCGAATAACATATGTGACGGGACAAGAGTTTCTCGTATTAAATGTGAAATTGAAGCAAAAGAGAAAGTATTGAAATATGCAAAATCGTACAGATTGACAAAAATGGATATAACCATTACTCAAGATGCACTACAAAAGGATTATGCAGATCTGCAACGCTATTATGAAGGAGGTGTTTGATATGACCATATTGGAAGTGATTGATTCCGCTCCCATAAACGGAGATACAACAGTAATTATCAAGGGAGATGATTCAGTTCTGAAGAATGGTATCGGGATATTGGATGCCAATGGTAAGCCATACAAGATCAAATCGGTTGGTATGACCTCAACCGTTGGAGGCAATGAAACAACTCCTTTGCTTGTTGAAGGCGACTTCCGGTCTTCAAGAATATTTGTTTAATGCGTTTACTATAATATAAGGAGGTGTTTGCCGCGATGAAGACGAAGATAGCCGTTTTTGATTCGAAGGAATATGATATTGCGTCGTTCGAGAACGCCAATGCGGACGGCCGCTATGAGGTCAAGTTCTATGAGACAAAGCTTACGGAAGATACTGTTAACCTTACCGCGGGTTATGACGCGGTGTGCGTGTTTGTCAACGATACGGTCAATGACAAGGTGATCGACCGGCTCGTGGATAATAATGTAAGGCTCATTGCTCTGCGGTGCGCCGGATACAACAATGTTGATATTGAATATGCATATGGCAGGATCCATGTTGTAAGGGTACCGGCTTATTCGCCCTATGCCGTTGCGGAACATGCCATGGCACTTCTGCTGACAAGTATCAGACGCATACACAAGGCATATATCAGGACACGTGATTTTAATTTCAGCCTGTCCGGTCTTACCGGATTCGATCTGCACGGCAAGACGGTCGGTGTTGTCGGAACAGGTAAGATAGGAAGGGTATTCATCGACATCTGCAAAGGCTTCGGAATGAACGTGATCGCATACGACAAGTTTCCGGCAAAGGATTCCGGGATCAACTATGTCACTCTTGACGAGATATGGGAGAAGTCTGATATCATATCCTTCCACTGCCCGCTTACGGATGAGACACGGCATGTGGTTAACGCCGGATCGATCGACAGGATGAAGAAGGGCGTGGTCATCATCAATACTTCGAGAGGCGCCCTCATCGATTCGGAGGCACTGCTTGAAGGCATCAAGGACAGGAAGATAGGTGCGGCCTGCCTCGATGTATATGAGGAGGAATCGGACGTGTTCTTCCATGATTTTTCGGGCCATATAATTGAAGATGATACGCTTGCAAGGCTTATATCGATGCCGAATGTCATAGTAACGTCGCATCAGGCGTTCCTGACTGCCGAGGCGTTGTCCAATATAGCGGATACAACGTTTAGTAACGTGGAACAGTTCTTTGCGGAAGGAGTGTGCGATAACGAGCTTTGCTACAAGTGCGCCAAGGTGGGAAGCTGTCCGCAGGAGCACAAGAAGCTCTGTTTCTGAGAAAATGGATAATACTGAGCTGTATGAATATGCGCGCTGCCTTTGCGAAGAGGCATGCGAAGAAGAGGGGACGCTGGATGTATTCTGGAGCAGGATATCGGCGTATCCTGACATAATGAAGGAATTCGATTATTATCGGAAGAATAATGATTTTCTGTGTGAGCTGCAGCCGGGCGGGATCACGGTCGCGGATATCCTGGTGTGGCAGATCGACAGATTCAAGGCGGCACTTGACGAAGGCAAGTTTGCGCTTAAATATAACGGTCCCCATATGATATTGGGGGCATTCTATACAATGGCCGATGTAGTGGACGACCCGTCAAGTTATGTCAACCGATTCCGCTCGGAGACCGGAAGTGATTATGAGGGCAAGTCAGCCTGCGTGGACAAATAGGGTGGTGTAAAGTTTTCTATGAAAACTTTGCAGCACGTAGGCCACGCCCGAGCGAAGCGAGCTTTTAATGGCGTGGCTCTCAAGAAGATGAAAGGGAAGATTATGATACCTGTTAACGATCTTAGCCGGGGATACAAACTGTATCAGGATGAATATGAGGAGGCAGCGCTTCGGGTGCTGCGGAGCGGATGGTACGTTCTGGGACATGAAGTCGAGGACTTTGAAACAGAGTTTGCCGCGTCTCTTGGCGGCAAGTGCTGCTGCGCCGGTGTTGCAAACGGTCTTGATGCGATAATGCTGGGGCTTAAGGCAGCGGGCATAGGCGCGGGTGATGAAGTGATCGTTCAGGCAAACGGCTACATAGCGACTATGCTCGGAGTGATGCAATGCGGGGCAAAGCCCGTCTTTGTGGAGCCTGACGAATATTATCAGCTTGATGCCGCAAGGATCGGGGATGCCGTCACTGACAGAACAAAGGCAGTTCTTGTAACCCATCTGTACGGGCAGGCGACGAGGATGGATCCGATCGTCGAAGTGTGCCGCGAAAGAGGGCTGAAGCTCTTTGAAGACTGCGCACAGTCCCATTATGCCTCTTATAACGGCATGAACACGGGGCTGTTTGGCGATGCCGGTTTTTTCAGCTTTTATCCGACCAAGAACCTCGGAGGTTTCGGAGACGGCGGAGCCGTTATCTCGAAAGATCCCGAGCTTATCAGACAGGTCAAAGTGCTCAGAAATTACGGTTCCGACAGACGCTATCATAATATCGAGGTCGGATTCAACATGCGCCTTGATGAGATCCAGGCTGCCCTTTTGCGCGTGAAGGTAAGGCATATGCCCGAACTTCTTGCCAACAGGGATCATATTGCGGGAAGATATCTGTCCGAGATTGACAATCCCCGGGTGGAACTGCCGCTTATTGCCGACGGATGCAGGCATACATGGTATCAGTTCATCATTCGTGTGGACGACCAGGACAGGTTCAGGAGCTATCTTGAGAAACAGGGCGTTAAAACAGACATTTCTTGGCGTACGCCTCCTTTCCTGCAGCCCTGTATGGTTGACACTTACGGTTACAGGGAAGGTGATTTTCCGGTAACGGAGGAACTGTGTGCTCATATCGTAACACTTCCGATGATGGATCATATGGATGAAGATGAGATAACAACGGTAGTAGATGCGGTCAATTCATATCATAGTGAACGAATATAATGCGTTTACCATGACTTTACAATTATCTGATAATTCCTCTTGATATACAAATATATTTATTGTATAGTAATCAACGTTTGTAATTGCAATTCCCCGCATAGCATACTATGACGGGGATCCGCTCTTGCGAATACAGTAACGGCGCATCATGCGCAAATACATAAGGTGGTGTAAAGTTTTCTATGAAAACTTTGCAGCACGTAGGCCACGCCCGAGCGAAGCGAGCTTTTAATGGCGTGGCTCTCAAGAAACAGGAGATATACAAATGGCAAAATATCTTGTCATCGTGGAATCACCCGCCAAGGTTAAAACGATTAAGAAATTTCTGGGAGCCAATTATGAGGTGATGGCTTCAATGGGACATGTCAGGGATCTTCCCAAGAGCCAGATAGGAGTAAGCCCGGACAATGATTTTGAACCCAAATACATTACGATAAGGGGGAAGGGGGATCTGATAGCATCTCTTCGCAAAGAGGCCAGAAAGGCCGAGAAGATATATCTGGCAACCGACCCGGATCGTGAAGGAGAAGCAATAAGCTGGCATCTGACATATGCCCTTAAGCTTGAAGACAAGAAAGTATACAGGATCACATTCAACGAGATCACCAAGAACGCGGTCAGGGAATCCCTGAAGCATCCGAGGGAGATCGATATGAACCTTGTTGACGCGCAGCAGGCGCGGCGTGTGCTCGACAGGATGGTCGGATATGAGATTTCCCCGGTCCTGTGGACCAAGGTTAAGCGCGGGCTGTCCGCCGGGCGTGTACAGTCGGTCGCTTTAAGGCTGATATGCGAGCGCGAGGATGAGATAGCGGCGTTCATACCCGAGGAATACTGGACGATCGACGCGTCACTCGCCGCCAAAGGCGAAAAGAAACCCCTCACGGCACATTTTACGGGAGATGAAGAGGGCAAGATCAACATCACATCAGCACGGCAGAAGGATGAGATATTAAGCAGTATCAGGAATGAATCCTTTGAGATACTTGAGGTCAAAAAGGGTGAGAGGGGGAGAAAGTCACCTCTTCCGTTTACGACAAGCACAATGCAACAGGAGGCCGGCAAGGCGCTCAATTTCTCCACGCAGAAGACGATGCGCATCGCCCAGCAGTTGTATGAAGGAGTGGATGTAAAGGGTGAAGGGACTATTGGTCTTATCACTTATCTTCGTACCGACAGCACCAGAATAGCGGATGAGGCTGTATCTTCCGCGAAGGATTATATTACCGCAACCTACGGAAAAGAATATGCACTCGACAGCACCCCGGCTCAGAAGAAGACCGACACCAAGAAGATCCAGGATGCCCATGAGGCGATCCGTCCGACCGATATTGCGAGGACTCCGGCATCCGTCAAGGATTCTCTGTCGCGGGATCAGCTCCGTCTGTACACACTTATATGGAACAGATTTGTCGCCTGCCGTATGAACGGTCCCAGATATGAGACGACCAATGTTAAGATAGGCGCGGGCAGATACAGGTTCGCGGTATCGGCTTCAAAGTGTCTGTTCGACGGGTTCCTGAAAGTGTACAGGGAAGCCGATGATAAAGAGATCTCCGACAATGTTGTGCTTACAGATCTGAAGAAAGGAATGAAGCTGACTCTTAAGGATATAGATGACAAGCAGCATTTCACCCAGCCGCCGGCACACTATACGGAAAGCTCGCTTGTCAAGACTCTCGAAGAGCAGGGGATAGGACGGCCGAGTACGTATGCCCCGACGATCACCACTATCATAGCAAGGCGCTATGTTGTCAAGGAAGACAAGAATCTGTTTGTAACGGAGATGGGAGAAGCGGTCAACAAGATCATGACAGATGCCTTTCCGGGCATAGTCGATGTCAGGTTTACCGCTAATCTTGAAATGCTTCTCGATAATGTCGAAGCCGGAGAGATCAACTGGAAGACGATCATCAGGAACTTCTATCCCGATCTTGAAGAGGCCGTTAACAAGGCAAAAGATGAGCTTGCCAAGGTTGAGATCAAGGATGAAGTGTCCGATGTCAAATGCGATCAGTGCGGACGCATGATGGTGATCAAGTACGGACCTCACGGCAGGTTCCTGGCATGTCCGGGATTTCCCGAGTGCCGTAATACCAAGCCATATCTGGAGAAGATCGGCATTCCCTGCCCTGTATGCGGCAAGGATATCGTCATACGCAAGACCAAGAAGGGGCGCCCCTTCTACGGATGCGAATCCGGAACGGAGTGCTCGTTCATGTCATGGCAGCGTCCCGTTAACGTTAAATGTGAAAAGTGCGGCAGCCTCATGGTGCGAAAAGGCAATAAGCTTATGTGCATGAATGAAGAATGCAAGCATCTGCAGCAAATGCCGCAGGAGAAGACATCATAGCGGAGGTTACAATATGAGCTCAGTCAGGTTATTGGACGATACCAGAAAGATCAATTCGATACTGCACCGCAAGAACAGCGGGAAGGTCGCATTTAACGATATATGCGATGCAATGCGCAGTGTTCTCGATTCGGACGTGCTTGTTCTATCCAAAAAGGGAAAGATACTCGGCATGGGATACAGTACGTCATTTGATGCAATAGAGAAGCTCTCCGGCGGCAAGGTTTCGGATTTTATAGATTCCCGGCTCAATGAACGGCTGGTGGATATACTGTCGACCAAGGAGAGTGTCAATCTTGAGACACTCGGTTTCTCGGAAGAAACAAGCAGGAGTTATCAGGCGATAATCACCCCGATAGATATTGCGGGGCAGCGTTACGGAACGCTTATGATATACAAGCCGAGTACGGATAGTCCGTATTCCATTGAAGACATTATACTTACGGAGTACGGAGCAACTGTAGTCGGACTCGAGATGGTCCGTTCGGTCTCGGAAGAGTCTGCCGAAGAGGACAGGCGCGCCCAGGGAGTCCGGGCGGCTATGTCGACCCTTTCCGCTTCGGAAACGGAAGCGGTCGTTCACATTTTTGATGAATTGTCGGGAATGGAAGGCGTGCTTGTAGCGAGCCGCATAGCGGACAGGGAGGGCATTACGCGTTCGGTCATCGTCAACGCACTGCGCAAGCTTGAAAGCGCCGGTGTGATAGTGTCGAGATCCTCCGGAATGAAAGGTACGTATATCAAGGTCACCAATGAACTCATCTATGATGAGATCGAGGAACTGAAGAAAATATAACTGCGAGGACGATACGCAATGAAGAGAAAGATATTCGCAATACTGTTATCGGCAATGCTGTTGTCAGGGAGTATAACGGGCTGCGGCAATAAAGAGAACGATGCCGCAAATGATCCTGCGAAGCAGACGGAGACTGCCGGGCAGACAGACGCTTCGTCGGAAAGTGACGCAGAAGCTCTTGCGCTTCCGATGGATCCGACGGTAATGACTCCATGGGTCAACAGTAACATTCTCGGGATAGTAACGCCGGATGTAACGGCAAAGCTTACGGACGATTATTATCTGAATATAAACCATGACTGGCTGATGAATGCAAAGCTGCGTCCCGGTTATTCATCGGAGACTCCGATCTTTGATGCGATGGATACCGTTAAGAAACGCTGCATAGATATCCTGGCGGATAACAGCCTTTCCGGAAGTGATGCGCAGAGGATACAGGATTATTATGAGATGTGGCTTGACTGGGATACGAGAAACGAGATAGGGGTGGCTCCGTTGCAGCCTTTTGTGGACAAGATCAAAGAAGTCGATACTCTCGATGATATGTCAGAATTTCTCCTGTCGGACGAATGTTACAACTATGGAACGACTCTTGCGCAGATAAGGCTTTCGGTGAATGCGGTCGATCCCTCTCTATATGAGGTTGCGATCAACTCCACGGCACTTTCCCTTGGTGATCCGGCAGAGTATAAGGAACCTACGGAAAACGGAAAGCGCGTCAGGAAGCGCAACGACGGGATCTATACATATATGCTTTCCAGAACCGGCTATACCGGGGATGAGATCGAAGACATATTATCCGATATGTATGATTTTGAAGGAAAGATTGCCGCTTATGAGAAGACAAGACTGGAATGGAGCGATTCGAATGCAGTTCAGGAGTCGATCAATCCGGTAACGATCGGGGATCTGAAGAATATGTCCCCCGCCTATCCGCTTGTCGGAACAATGGAGCAGATCGGTTATGACGGGTCAAAGCTCATCAATCTCTACGAGCCCGAGTGGCTTTCCGGGTTAAATGAACTGTATACGGAGGACAATCTTCCCGGCATCAGGGCGTATGTGCTTACGCACGGTCTCGCACGCTGGATAAGCGACATTGATGAGGAAGCGTTCCGGGAAAATCAGAGGCTTGCCAATGAGTATTCCGGGATCACGGAAAGCAGGACGGATGAGGAGATCGCCTTTGATGAGACCCGCAAACTCTTTCCGGATTGTTTTGCGAGGATCTATGTTGATAAGTACTTAAACGAGGAGATCCGTCAGGAGATCACTTCGCTTTGCGAAGATGCCATCGATGCTTATAAGGAAATACTTGACAGTGAAGAATGGATGTCGGAGCAGACCCGGGGAGAGGCCGGGAAGAAGCTGGATCGAATTACGATCCGTGCGGTTTATCCCGATAAATGGGCGGACGATTCGATGTATCAGGTAACGCCGAAGGCAGAGGGCGGCAATCATTTGCAGGCTGCTCTTGATTATGTGAATGCTGTAAATGAGGATTCAAGAAAGAAGATCAACAAGAAAAGAGACAAGCAGATCTGGGAAGTGGATGTCCTCTCAACGAACATTTTCTATGAGGAGTCGGATAATTCCCTCTACGTTCTTCCCGGATTTTTCTGTGACGCTACATACCGGAGCGATATGAGCCCGGAAGAAAAGTACGGCGCTCTCGGCAATGTCATCGGGCATGAGATATCCCACTCTTTTGATACCAACGGTGCCATGTATGACGCGGATCAGAATATCAGAAACTGGTGGACGGAGGCTGACTATAAGGCCTTTACGGAAAGAGCGGACAAGGTTACCGCCTATTATGATAAGGTCGTTGCCTTTGATGACGGGACGCCCTGCTTCGGACAGCTTATCCAGTCCGAGGCTATAGCCGACATGGCGGGGATGAAATGCATGCTTACGATCGGAGGCGGGATCGAAGACTTTGATTATGATAAGTTCTTCCGTGCTTACGCACACATGGTAGCGGAAGCCGATACACTTGCGGCGCTCGAATCCCTCGCTGCGACTGATGTGCACCCGTTACCGTATTTGAGGGCAAATGTATCCTTTGCACAGTATGATGAATTCTATGATACCTACGGGATCGGGAAAGGCGATGGTATGTATATCGCGCCGGCCGACAGGATATGCGTCTGGTAATGCATTTTGAATGATTTTTGATCAAGGGTGTAGACGATATTGATATAAAGTGGTAAACTTTTACATGTAATTTGCCGATAGATATTTAAACGGATTTTAGCTGATCGGAAACGGATTTCGAATGTCGAAGTCCGTTTTTTTGATAAATAAAAAACTATATCTTGATTATATCAATATGTTAGAGTACAATATAAAGGGTTTTTTGGCAGTGGCTCTTTATATTGAAGGGGTATTCGTAAGGAGGCATTAATAACCATGATATCATCGGGAGTATTTAACTACATCAATGTCCTCGGCAAAGCGGCCGACGGAGCATGGGCAAGGAATGAGGCGATCTCCAACAATATCGCGAATGCGGACACGCCGGGATATAAGAGGCAGGACGTTTCGTTCGAGACGGAACTCCAGCATGCGCTCAAGGCGAGCAGATACCGCAGTCTTGATTCCAAGGTTGCCGAGGCCAATCTTCATCTGAACCGTCTGGAACCGAGAACCTACACGGACATCCCCAACTGGTCATATAGAATGGATAAGAATAATGTGGATATAGATACCGAAAACGTTGAGCTTGCAAGCAACCAGATCAAATACAACGGCATTACGAACAGTATTGACAGCGAGTTCGCCAATCTTAAGCTTGTAATTAAGTAACGGGAGGGATCTGATGAGTATATTTAAGAGCTTCGGAGTAAATGCATCCGGTATGACTGCGGAACGGTTCCGTATGGATATCATCTCGCAGAACGTGGCAAACGCGAATACGACCCGAACCGAAGAGGGTACCCCGTACCGGAGAAAAGTCGTCAAGTTCGAGGAGAGGACTACGGATATAAGGGATTTCGGCACAATATTCCGTAAGGCGCGCGGAATGGATGTCGGCAACGGAGTCAAGGCCGTGGGAGTGTATGAGGATCAGTCGGATCTCATAATGGTATACGACCCGTCGCATCCGGACGCCAACGACGACGGATACGTCCTCTATCCCAATGTTAATATCGTAACCGAGATGACCAACATGATAGATGCGGAAAGAGCTTATCAGGCAAACGCTACCGCATTTACCGCAAGCAAGACCATTGCGATGAAGGGTCTTGATATTGCAAAATCATAAAGCTGACAATACATCATTTTGGTATCGTAAATGAGATTATTTAGTTCGTTTACGGGAAAGGATACGTAATATAACATGGACATAACACAGCTTCTGAATGTTAATTCCGAACCGGTCGCCGCTACGGCGGCAAAGGCATCCACGAGAGTCGAGAATCCCGACGAGAGCTTCACTTCGCTCTTCAATTCGATGCTCTCAAATGTCAATGAGACCAATACACTTCTGCACAAGCAGGAGGAGGAAGAGATGAAATTTGCTCTCGGAATCTCCGAGAATACCCATGACCTTGCGATAGCATCCGCCAAAGCTTCTACGGCGCTCAGCTATACGGTTGCGCTTCGCGACAAGTTTATCGAAGCATACAAGGAACTGATGCAGATACAAGTCTGATATGCTGCCGGTGGGCACGATACATTTTTCAAGGATGGATATATAAATGGCAGACAGACTTAAGGAAATACTCCAAAAGGTTTTGGAGTGGTGGAATAAGTTTACCGCAAAGCAAAAAACAATAATTATCAGCGTGGCGGCAGGTGTTATATTGGCACTTGCCATTTTGGCTACTATTCTGACAAGACCGCAGTATCAGACGCTGATCACATGTGAGAGTACCAAGGAAGCGTCAGAGATAACCGACCTGCTCGACGGGGAAGCGATTCCCTATACGATCACGGATGACGGTCTTATCATATCGGTGCAGAAGCAGGATATCGCAGCGGCGACACTGCTGCTTGGCGCCAATAATTATCCCGCGGATTCATACAGCCTTGAGAGCGCTCTTGCCGGAGGGCTGTCTACGACCGAATCCGACAAGCAGAAGACCTATAAGCTGTATCAGGAATCTCATCTGCAGGACATAATGGAATCGACCGAGTATGTCAAGAAGGCATACGTAACGCTTTCCATACCCGATAATGACGGAACACTTCTTGCCAAGGAAGAGGAATCATTTGCCAGTGTATGGCTCGAGCTCAATGATACGCTTCCCGAGGGAGTGGCGGAGAACTTTGCGAGGAATATCGCAACCGCGCTCGGCAACAAGACTACAGAGAATATATCGATCATAGATTCGGCAGGTAATCTCCTCTTTTCCGGAGCGGAGGCGGCAGAGGCCAACTCAGGAACGGTCAACACGAGCAATCAGATAGCGCTCAAGACCCAGGCAGAGACCGCACTCAAGAAAGAGGTCATTCAGGTTCTGCTCGGCACCAATCTGTACGAGGATGTAAAGGTATCCCCCAGTCTTCGTATGGATTTTTCGTCGTTTAAGGAGACTAATCACACCTATACACAGGCGGACGAGAACGGAACAAACGTAATCGCGCATGAGAATACATACGAGGCCGAGGGTACGGGCGGCGCGGGAGGAATTCCCGGCACCGACACCAATCAGGAGGAAACGACATATGTAATGGAGGACGGTAACGTCTCCAACTACAGCGTTACCGAAGAATCAAGAGATTACCTTCCGGGAGAGAGGATAACCGATCGCGTCACTCCGCCCGGAGCGATAGACTATGCCAATTCTTCAATAGGTATTACGGCATCGCATTTTGTCATTTACAAGGAAGATGACGTAAGAGCGCAGGGACTTCTTGACGGGATAACCTTTGATGAGTTCATCCTTCAGAACAGCGAGATGGTCAAGAAGGATGTTGATGAAGAGATGATCACCCTTGTTGCCAACGCAACCGGGATCCCCACTGCGAACATTTCCATCGTTGCATATGATGTCCCTATCTTCCAGCCGAGAGAGGGACTTAACCTGTCAGCGTCCAACATAGCGCAGATAGTTCTTATAGTTCTGATCCTTGCTCTTCTCGGAATAGTCGTATTAACGACATTTCGCCGGAACAAGGAAGAAGAGACTCCCGAGGAGACAGAGCTGTCTGTTGACGATCTTCTTGCGACCACGCAGGAGCATCAGGTTGTTGAGGATATTGATGTTGAGGCCAAGTCGGAAGTCAGGCTTATGGTTGAGAAATTTGTTGACGAGAATCCGGAGGCATCGGCTCAGCTTCTCAGAAACTGGCTGAACGAGGATTGGGGGTAATATATGGCCAAGGAAAAAGAGGCGTCTTTAACAGGACTCCAGAAAGCGGCAATACTGTTAATCGCATTAGGCCCCGAGAGAAGCGCGCTGATATTCAAACATCTCAAAGAAGAAGAGATAGAGGATCTTACACTTGAGATCGCAAACACGAGAAGTGTTACGCCGCAGGTCAAGGAGGATGTGATAAACGAATTCTACGGTGTCTGCCTTGCCCAGCAGTATATCGCCGAGGGCGGTATCGGATACGCGAAGGAGCTTCTTGAAAAGGCGCTCGGAAGCGAAAAGGCTCTCGATGTTATCGGCAAGCTTACTGCTTCGCTTCAGGTAAGACCGTTTGAATTTATCCGTAAAACAGAGGCTTCGCAGCTGCTGAACTTTATACAGGACGAGCACCCGCAGACTATCGCCCTTATATTGTCGTATCTTAATCCGGGACAGGCTGCTCTTATAGTATCGGCTCTTCCCCCCGACAGACAGGCTGATGTTGCAAAGCGTATCGCAATGATGGATCGTACAAGCCCCGATGTTATCAAGGAAGTCGAGAAGGTTCTCGAGTCCAAGCTGTCATCGCTCGTCAATCAGGATTACACGATCATCGGCGGTGTCGATGCCGTTGTTGATATCCTGAATACCGTCGACCGCAGTACTGAAAAGCACATTATGGAGACTCTCGAGATCGACGAGCCCGAACTTGCGGACGAGATCAGAAAGAAGATGTTCGTATTCGAAGATATACTGCTCCTCGACGACCGCGCCATCCAGAGAGTGCTGCGCGATGTCGACAATTCGGATCTTGCCGTTGCGCTTAAAGGTGCCAATGAGGAAGTGCAGAATGCCATATTCAACAACCTTTCCAAACGTCTTGCTCTTATGATAAGAGAAGATATGGAGTTCATGGGTCCCGTTCGTATGAAGGATGTTGAGGAAGCGCAGCAGAAGATAGTCAATACGATCAGACGTCTTGAGGATGCGTCGGAGATTGTCATATCCCGTGGCGGAGGAGACGAGATAATTGTCTAGTTCAATCATTAAATCCTACAGCGTTTCATACAAGGACGGTCAGGAGAAGAAGAATAAACGCGTCATAGATTCCAATCAGGCTGTTTCGGAAAGGATCCGTGATCTGTCGGAAATGCTGGAGCAGGTGCAGGAGCAGGAGGAAGACTTTGCGGATGATTTTAACGAGGGACTGGATGCGACTCAGGTAGATGCGCTTCTTGCGGATCAGGATGATCCCGCAGAACGGGAGCGTCAGGAAGAGGCTGCCCGGGAAGTACTGGAAGATGCGAACAAACAGGCTGAGGAGATAATTGCAGACGCCAACAAACAGGCGGAAGACATAATAGAAGACGCCAACGCGCAGGCGCAGAAGGTCATTGAGGATGCAAGGGCGCAGGGTCTGGCAGAGGGCAATGAAAAGGGCTATGCCGAAGGAATGCAGCGCGCGGCGGAGGCGGAAAGGCAGGCACAGGAGAAGGCGGAAGAGCTCGAGCGGCAGTATGAGGAGAAGATGAGCGAGCTCGAACCGTTATTGGTCGAGAAGCTGACCGGTATTTATTCGCATGTGTTCGGGATTGACCTGTCCGGTCGAAATGATGTTGTAATGTATCTTCTCAAGGATACTGTCAGAAATATAGAAGGCGGCAGAAGCTTCCTCGTTCATGTGTCAAAGGATGACTACGAATACGTTAGCGCGAACCGTGACCAGCTGACAGAAGGACTTGGCGATTCGGCGACCGTAGAGATAGTTGAGGATATGACGCTTAGTGAGGGAGCATCCTTTGTGGAGACTGACAGCGGAATATATGACTGCAGCATCGGAACGGAGATGGAACTGCTGAAGAAAGAACTGCGGATGCTGTCGTACTCGTGAGGTCTCTTTTTTTATATGGACATTGATCTTGATAAATACAACAAAGTATATGACAGGACTTTCTTCAAGAGGCTCGGCAAGGTCGTAAACGTTGTCGGACTGACGATAGAAAGCAACGGACCCGATGCAAAGCTTGACGATCTGTGCAAGATAATCATCGATGCTGAAGAGGACAGATATGTTCATGCGGAGGTAGTCGGGTTCAAGGACGGCAAAACACTGCTCATGCCCTTTGAGTCAACCGAAGGTATCGGGTTTGGATGTGTTGTCGAAAATCTCGGCTATCCGCTCTCGGTTCCCGTAGGGCCGGAGCTTTTGGGACTGACTCTTGACGGACTCGGAAGACCTATAGACGGCTCGGAGCTTAATTGCACCGCAAGCTATCCGATAGAAGCTCCCGCGCCCGACCCTTTAAAGCGCGAGATAATAAGTGAGATACTGCCGCTCGGGGTCAAGGCCGTGGACGGTACGATGACGATAGGCAAAGGGCAGCGTATCGGTATATTCGCCGGATCCGGTGTCGGTAAGAGCACGCTCCTCGGAATGTTTGCGAGGAACACCAAAGCGGATATAAACGTCATCGCTCTTATCGGAGAGCGCGGCAGGGAGGTAAGGGAGTTTATCGAGCGCGATCTCGGCGAGGAAGGCATGGCAAGATCCGTGGTCGTTGTCGCCACGAGCGACAAGCCCGCGCTCGTCCGCAGAAAGGCCGCCCAGACCGCGACCGCGATAGCGGAATATTTCCGCGACCAGGGCAGGGATGTTCTTCTGATGATGGATTCGCTTACCCGTTTTTCGATGGCACAGCGCGAGATCGGGCTTGCCAGCGGAGAACCCCCGGTAACAAGAGGCTACCCGCCGAGCGTCTATTCACAGATGCCCAAGCTCCTTGAGCGCGCGGGATGCGATGACAAGGGCTCGATCACGGGGCTCTATACGGTACTTGTAGACGGTGATGATTTTAACGAACCGATAACCGACACGGCAAGGTCGATACTTGACGGGCACATCATGCTTGACCGGCGGCTTGCACACAAAAATCATTACCCCGCGATCGATGTTCTCCAGAGCATATCGCGATGCATGAGCCAGATAGCCACCAAAGAGCACAAGGCGGTCGCTAACCGCTTAAAGACCGTGCTGGCGACATACAACGAGGCTGAGGATCTTATTAACATAGGGGCGTACAAGGCAGGTGCCAATCCGAACATAGATTATTCAATCGAGAAGATAGACCAGGTGAATGATTTTCTGTGTCAGGATGTTGACAGCAGATATACGCTTAATGAAGAGATACAGCTTCTTGAGGATATATTTGCGGAAGAGGCGGAGAGCGCGCCCATTTGAATTCAGCTTCGCTGAAGGGGGGGGCTCGCGGTGTAGTCAGGGTCCCACCACCTTCGGTGGTACCCCCTAACAACAAGTTATGGCCAGATTCAGATACAGGATGCAGAACATCCTGAACGTCAAAGAAAAACTTGAAACGCAGGCAAAGAACGAGTTCGCCATCGTTGCGGCCAGAGAGCGCGAGGAAGAGGAAAAGCTGAACGCGCTCGTCGCGAAGCAGGCCGCGTATGAAGCGCATCTCAAGCAGCTGTGCGAATCCGATCTTGATATCAGACAGATAAGAGAGGCGGAGGACGGTCTCGAGGTCATCAAGTACCATGTCAACCAGCAGCGGCTGAATCTTGCGGCGGCAAGACAGGAGCTTGAGGTTGCCCGGTCGAAGCTTACCGCGGCAATGCAGGACCGCAAGACGCACGAAAAGCTGAAAGAGAAGCAGTTTGAAGAGTTCAGGGCCGATGAGGCGGCCAAGGAGAGCAAGGAGATAGACGAGCTCGTAAGTTACAGATTCGGTTCGGCCGAGTGATCTGAGGAACTAATATGGCAGAAGAATTAGAGGAAGAGATTTCCCCGAAGGAAAAAAAGAAAAAAGACAAAGAAGCCAAAAAGTCCGGCAAGGGTTCCCAATTCGATGCTCTCGCAACGGATGCGGGCGGAATGTATGTGGATGCTGAAGAAGATGAGGGATTTTCGGCCTCCGTACTGCTGATCGTAATCCTGATAGTTATCATCTGGATAGCCATTCTGGCGCTTCTGATAAAGCTTGATATCGGAGGATTCGGTTCCGGAGTGCTGCGCCCGATATTAAAGGATGTTCCGGTCATCAACAGGATACTTCCGGAGCCGGCAAGCACCGAAGAATATGCCGGGGAGTTTGATAATCTTCCGGATGCTCTTGCGGAGATCGAGAGACTTAACAAGCAGATAGATGAGCTCAAAAAGGATCTTGCAAGCGGAAGCGATGAGGAATCCGAGGAGATCAAGGCACTCAAGGAGGAGATAGTCAGGCTGCGCACGTTTGAGGACAGCCAGGTCGAATTCCAGAAGCTTAAGACCGAATTCTACGAGGAAGTGGTATTTTCGGACAAAGCGCCCGAGATAGAGCAGTACAAGGCATATTACGAGGAGATCGATCCGGACAATGCGGAATATCTGTACAAACAGGTTGTTGCCCAGATAGAGACCGACAAGATCATGGACGAGTACGTCAAGGCGTACAGCGAGATGAAGCCCAAGCAGGCAGCCGCCATATTCAATGAGATGGGCGACAACCTTGACCTTGTCGCCAAGATACTCGGACATATGGAAGCCAATCCGCGCGCGAAGATATTGCAGGCAATGGACAGGGATATTGCGTCGAAGCTAACAAAGATAATGGATCCCGACTGAGATTCGGGGGTTAAGATTTTCCCTGCTTTGACCGATAAAGAATATGAGTGTTGATGCACCTTGAAAACTGAAGAGAGGAGGACGGAAAATGGCAAACACCACAGTAACCAAAGTAAGCGAAATGATGCTTACGAACGTTACCGCCGGTATCAAGGCCGGCGAACAGAAGGTTTCCGATGCTCAGAATTTCGGTGTTGTGATGCAGGATGCCAAGGATACAACGGCAAAGGCACAAAGCACCCAGACGGATGATGCAGCCAAAACATCAAGAACGGTTGTCAATTCTTCCAGGAGCAAGGAAATCGGTTCCGGGGAAAAGGTCAGAAAGGATCCTGTCGCCAATGAAGACGACAAGGAGCTTTTTGCCGAAGAAGTTGCCGGGAAAGCTTCACAGCTCATAGACAAGATCAAAAAAGTACTGGATGTGAGTGACGAAGAACTCGAAACGGCAATGGAAAACCTCGGGATAAGCGCAGCCGATCTGCTCGATCCCGCAAACGTCAAAGATCTGTGCATGGAACTTATAAACGTTGAGGATTCGATCTCACTGATCACAAACGCCGATCTGTACGAAAGCATTAAAGAGATAGTAAGCGCGGCGGAAGATGCGGGTAACAGGCTGATCGCCGATTTCGGCATTACAAGCGATGATTTTTCGGAATTACTGAATGACGATACGCTTGCAGCCCGGATCGCAGAAGCGGTTGCACAACTTGAAAACAATGCCTTGGCAGACGATCCCGCACTTGTTGAAACAGTTAATTCATTTGAACAGGATATGCAGGACATCGAAATGCCAAAGCCTGACATGGACGTCAACGATCATGCGGCAGCAGCCGGTGATATCAAAGATACGGACGTAGCAGCCGGCACGGAAGCAAAAACTGTTACGGTAGAGGTTACAGGAAGGCCTGAAGACAGAGCGGCAGCCGAAGGACATGAGGCTATAATCGATAATCCGATTCAAAGACAGGGCGGAAGCGCAACCGAATCATTTACGGCCGCGGCCGGAAGTGAGGAATCGCAGCTCAAAGGAGACAGCGAAGGATTTGATCGGGCTTCGAGATTCGCCGAGGTTGAACAGGCGAACGCGGCACCTTCCCAAACGGTCGTTACGACCGAGATCAATAACCTCGGAGAAGTGGTCGAGACGGTGACCAGTTATTCAAATGCGGATGCGAATTCGATAATGAGTCAGGTAACCCAATCGATCAGAGTCAACTACTCGGCAGAGACGACCTCGATGGAAATGCAGCTGCACCCCGCAAGCCTGGGGACGGTGAACATGAACATCGCGTCAACGAACGGAGTGGTTACAGCCCATATCCTTGTACAGAATGAAGCTGTAAAAGCAGCTCTCGAAAGCCAGCTCATCACATTGCAGCAGACATTCGAAGAACAGGGTCAGAAAGTAGAAGCGGTTGAAGTATCGGTCGCCAATTACGATCTGAACAAGGGCGCGGATTCCGATGCAGACGGCAATACGAACCGTGATCAGATGGCTCGGGCCGGCAGAAGCGGAAGAAGACGCAGTATCAATCTTAACGATCTTGAGGAAGAGGAGATCGGGGAACTTTCCGACGAGGAGAGGATCTCGGCCGACATGATGGCAAGATCGGGTAACAGTGTTGATTACACAGCTTAGAAAAGGAGACGGATATGTCATCAGTAGCAAATATTGTAAACGGAGATATCGTTAATAATGGTGTTGCTGCTTCCGAGGCGAAGAACACGGCGAAGTCCGGCGACCTTGACAAGGAAGCGTTCCTCCAGCTCTTAGTTACTCAAATGAAATATCAGGATCCGCTGGAGCCTACAGACAATACCGAATACGTTTCACAGCTCGCTACTTTCTCGGAACTCGAGCAGATGACTAACCTTGTTGCATCTTCCGATCTTACACGTGCCTCACAGCTCGTAGGGCAGTATGTAACGGTCAAGGATGTCAACGAGAATACTCTCGAGGAGAAGATAGTCGGCGGTAAGGTCGACTATGTAACGGTTGAGAACGGCAAAGGATACCTTAACATCGGCGAGAACAAATATTCTATAGATAATCTCGATTCCGTTGTCGATGAGAAGTATCTGAACGCCTACAACCTTGCTAACGAGTTCATGTCAAGCATGAGCGCGCTTCCCACGCTCGCAAACCTCACAACAAGTTACAGGGATGTTATAGACAATCTTTCAGGTGTACTTGATGATATGACGACCTATGAGAAGAGCTTTCTTTCACAGGCGACTATCGTTGATTTTGGCAAGTACCGTGATAGAATGGATGAGCTTGTGCACATTGAAGAGGCAGAGGCTGCAGCGGCGGACGATGATTCTGAGGCAGAGGAAGCGTAGGAAACTAATGATTGTTCAGGTAAGGAGGTAAGCTATGAAGGTTTTATCCGGACAGTTCCCCTCTATCGAACAGGCAGCGGACAGGTATCTTGAGAAGAGCTCACGCAGCGAAGCCGGGAAGACGGACGGAAAATCATTTGCAGAGGTGCTAAGCGACAAGCAGCACGAAGCAGTGCCGAAGTTTTCCAAACATGCCGCAAGCAGATTGTCCGAGAGAAACATTGAAATATCGGACGGGCTCATGGACAGGCTTAGCGCAGGGATGCAGGCTGCAGGGCAGAAGGGAATTAATGAATCGCTGGTAATGGTCGACCAGCTGGCATTCATAGTAAATGTTAAAAATCAGACCGTTATAACCGCTCTTGACGGCAAAGATGCCGACCGGAACGTATTCACGAACATTGACGGAGCGGTAATAGCTTAAGGAACACATGGTGGGATCGGACCGATAAGGAGATCCCGGCACAGTCCCCGAATGACAGACGGGACGGCATAATATTTGGAGGTAAATGCCTTATGATGAGATCACTTTTTTCCGGAGTTGCCGGACTTAGAACACATCAGACCAAGATGGACGTTATCGGTAATAATATAGCAAACGTTAACACGGTCGGGTACAAGTCACAGAGCGTGACATTCCAGGATCTTATGTACCAGACGACGCAGGCCTCATCGGCAGCAAATGCGCAGACTGGCCGCGGCGGTATCAATGCCAAGCAGATAGGTCTTGGCGTTTCGACGGCGGCGATAAATGCCAATGTTACGACATCGGGAGCTTCACAGACGACAGGCAATCCCTTTGATGTACAGATCAAGGGCGACAGCTTCTTCATTGTAAGCGACGGGGCGAACAACTACTTCACAAGAGCCGGTGCCTTCTATGTAGACGGTATGGGAAATCTTGCAATGACATCAAACGGTTATACCGTAATGGGATGGCAGGAGGATCCTAACGAGCCGGGTACGATAATCAAAGATACCGTTACGCCTCTTAAGATAATGTCTGCCGAGAATCTGACAAGCGAGCCGGAACAGACAAGGCAGGCGTACCTGTCTGGCGTTATTGATAAGAACAGCACTCAGCTTACATCTACGGAGGGACTTATTGTAAACATAGGAATATATGATGAGCTTGGTTACAGTTATGTTGCAAAATTTTCGATTAAGTCAAGTACGACACCTGGCCAATATAGTTTTACGCCGGTTGATCTCGTAGATTCAAAAGGATATAGCCTGATGCATTCATCAACAGAAAATGGTTATGAAAAGAACGGATATGATGTTGCGGGAGGACCTCAGACAACAAGCCCCGGTACATATCCTAAAACAATGAATCTTACAGGAGGAACAAATCCGGGTTATCTTACGTATGACACTATTACCGGTGAGAGCGAGGATGTGACTGCTGATGGAAATGACGTTCCATTCCGACTTACAATCGGGGGAATTGATGCATTTCCAAACGAAATCGTAATTGGCGCGGGCACGTCAACAATGTATGATCATAAGGGAACCTCAACCATCAAAGGTAACGCAGGTGATTATAATGGCAACTATGCGGGACGTAAGGTCGGCGAGATGAGCGGCGTTGCTATCGCACAGGACGGTAAGATCACCGCAACATATGATAACGGTACATCAAAGCTCTTAGGTCAGATCGCGGTCGCCAACTTTGCGAATCCTTCCGGTCTTGAAAAGATCGGAGATAACCTTTACCAGTCAACACCGAACTCCGGCGCATTCGACGGTATAGGTGATGATATTACCGCAGGCAGTGGCGCACTTTCAACAGGCGTTCTCGAAATGTCCAACGTTGACCTGTCGCAGGAATTCACCGAGATGATCACAACCCAGAGAGGCTTCCAGGCAAACAGCCGTATCATCACGGTTTCGGATTCGATGCTTGAGGAACTTACAAACCTTAAGAGATAATAATCGCTAGATTGTCAAAGGGGACGGTTCTTTTTGTCACAGCCGGGAATGTGACAAAAAGAACCGTCCCCATGACACTACCAATGGCATCTAAAAAAGCATAGACATTTACATAAAAATTTAGTACAATTAATCAGTGTGTTCATTTATGTAATTAGGATGGTGTAGAGTTTTGGATTTAGCAAGCTTGATTGGTGTAGTAGCCGGTCTGATATTCATGATCGTGTCGATATTCATCGGACAGGACGGACCGGCCGGCATCAAGTACTTCCTCGATGCACCCTCCGCCATGATCACATTCGGCGGAGCTTTTGCCGCGATATTCGGCGGCAGGAGCATTCAGGAATTTGTTAACGGATTAAAGAGCGCCAAGATCGCTTTCATGCACGGAAACGAAGATCCCGGCGTCATCATACAGAAGATAATAGATCTTTCTAACGTAGCACGTAAGGAAGGTCTGCTTTCGTTAGAAGAAGCAGCTTCCGATCTGGATGATGTGTTCCTGCAAAAAGGAATCATGCTCATTGTCGACGGTACGGATCCCGATCTTGTAAGAGGAATAATGGAAACGGAACTTATCAGCATCGAAGAGCGCCACAAGACCAATATCGGTTTCTGGGAGGATCTCGGAGGCATGGGTCCCGCATGGGGTATGATAGGAACCCTGCTCGGTCTCGTAATGATGCTTTATCATATGGATGATGTTGCGGCACTTGGCCCTAACATGGCCGTTGCCCTGATCACGACATTTTACGGCTCGGTTCTTGCCAACTGGATATGCGCACCTTTTGCCTCAAAGCTTAAAAAGGTCAACGGTGACGAGATCAAAGTCAAGGAAATCACCATTGAAGGACTCCTGTCAATACAGGCAGGTGAGAACCCGAGAGTTATCGAAGAAAAGCTTAAATCGTTCCTGGCACCCGGAGCACGCGGGTCGTCCGGCGATGAAGAAGGGGGAGGCGAAGAATAGTGGCCAAGCGCAAAGAAGACGAGCCGCCTAAAGGCGCGCCGGCGTGGCAATCGACCTTTGCCGACCTGATGAACCTGCTGCTGTGCTTCTTCGTCATGCTGTTTGCCATGTCAACGATAGATGCCGAGAAGTTCGCTCTATTGGCAGCAAGTTTTTCACAGACGTTTTCGATATTCGATTCGGGCGGATCATCTCTCCTTGAAGGACTGCTCATCAATAACGGAGTCAGCCAGCTGTCCCAGCTCGACGAATATATGAACACGATGGGGAAGTCCTCCGATTCGGATGAGGAATCGGAGGAATATAAGGAATTCGACCAGAAAGTTTCGGATGTACAGGAGGAAATGCTGAGGCAGAACGAGCAGCTTGCCGAGAAGATAGAGGAAGCTATTGCGGAACAGAATCTGTCCGGCGATATAGATGTTGATTTTACAAGCCAGTATGTTGAACTGACACTTAACGGTGCGCTCCTGTTCGATTCGGGCGATGCCAACCTCAAGACCGAGGCGCTTCCGCTCATGGAAAAGGTGGCTGTGATACTGCAGAAATACGCCGATTCCACGATAGAGGTCGAGGGACATACCGACAATGTGCCTATTCATACTGCAAGGTTTGCAAATAACAATGAACTCTCAAGCGCAAGAGCATTGTCGGTGTTTGATTATCTTGCGGAGAATACCAATCTTGATCCCGCGATGATAAAGCATTCGGGACGCGGCGAATACATTCCGGTTGCGGATAATTCAACTCCCGAAGGAAGAGCCAAAAACCGCCGGGTCGAGATCAAGATATACAATTCGCTTGCGGCACCGTAGACATATAGGAGGGTACCATTAATTATGAAAAAAAATCTGATGTCGGTACTTATAATGGCGCTTGTTACGGTAAATCTTGTTCTTACCGCCATTATCATGTTTTTCACGGTCAGCGCCAATCGCAAGACCATTGCGCTTGTTGACGACATAGCGGGCATACTCAATCTGGAGCTTGAAAGTGCGGCTGCCGGCGGCGAAGCTGCTGCGATGGCAGAGCCCGTACCACCGGAGAATTCGGAAGTATATGATATAGCTGATGCCATGACGATAGCGCTCCGCTCCGGTGATGACGGCAAGGATCACTACGCCATGTGCTCGGTTTCTTTTTCCATCAATAACCAGCATCCTGATTACAAGACTTATCAGCCTATGCTTGCCGCCAAGGAAAGCAAGATCAAGAGCGAGATAATAGAGGTTGTTGGAAAATACACGAAGGAAGAAGCCCAGGCGGATGTTCACGGGATCGAGGAAGAGATACTTGCCAAGGTACAGGAGATGTTTGATTCCGATTTTGTGTATGAGGCATACTTCAGGGATATCAAGTTCCAATGATGCAACATATGCGTTTTAATCAGGAAATGAACGGACTCATTTCCTGTTGCGCCGGTTGCGGGACGCGAAGCGTCTTTCCTATCGCGATCGGGTGCATACATTATTTGAGCATCGAAACGGAGTGAAGATGCCAGAATCGAGGTGAGCTTAATGGGCGAAGTTCTCTCGCAAAATGAGATTGACAGTCTGCTTCAGGCCCTAAGCTCAGGTGAACTTGATGCGGAAGAGATCAATAACATTGACGAGCGATCCGCTAAAAGTTATGATTTTAGGCGCCCCGCCAAGTTTTCTAAAGAGCATCTCAGGACGCTTGAGATCATATTCGAACATTACGGCCGGCTGCTGTCCACCAACCTGCCGGTGTATCTTCGCAAAAATATACAGGTAAGTGTTGTTAACTCCGAAGCGTGTACATTCTCGGAATTCTCAACCGCTCTTGCCAATCCGGTTCTGCTCGCGGTCGTCAATTTTGATCCGCTCGGCGGGAATATCCTTCTCGAACTTGCCGCCAACCTCGGATATGCGATCATCGACAGAATGCTTGGCGGACAGGGTGTTCCGCTTGACAAGAGCAGGGACTTTTCCGAGATCGAGCGTACGATCATTGATAAGATCATGGCTATATGCGTGCAGCTGCTCCGGGAGCCGTGGAAAAATGTTACGGAGATCAATCCGTTTCTTGAACGGATTGAGACCAATCCGCAGTTTGCCCAGATAATAGCGCCTTCGGAAATGATCGCCATAGTAACGCTTAATATCAAGATAGGCGATGTTGAAGGCCTGATGAATATATGTCTTCCGTATTTTACGCTTGAATCCGTTATGGATAAGCTCAATACCAAGTACTGGTATGCGAATATGAAGGACAACAACGGCGAGGAGTTCGCGGAGAGCATAGAGACCATTATCAGGAAGGTGTCTATGCCGATCAAGGCCGTGCTGGGCAAGAGTACGATAACAGTCAGCGATTTTGTCAATCTCCAGCGGGGAGATATTATCAAACTGAACAGCAAGGTCGATAACGAGCTGGACGTATATGTCGGAAATATACAAAAGTTCAAGGCACTGCCCGGAACGTCCAAAGACGCATATGCAGTAAGAGTAACGGAAGTATTAGGAGAGGAGGAAAAATAGAGTATGGACGGAATGCTATCGCAAGATGAAATAAATGCTCTGCTAAACGGCGGAATACCCGATGCACCGGCCGATGAGCCTGCCAGTACTCCATCCGATGCTCCTCCGGAAGCGGAATCCTTCGCGGATGATCTTACCGAAGAAGAGAAGGATGCCGTAGGCGAGGTCGCCAATATCAGCATGGGAACCTCGGCAACCACGCTGTATTCCCTCGTCAACCGTAAGGTCAACATCACAACGCCTGTCGTTGATATGTGCACGTGGGATAACATAGTCACGGAGTACGAACGACCGTGCGTATTCATTAAGATCCAGTATACCGTCGGCCTTGAAGGCACGAATATCTTGATACTTAAGGAAGATGATGTTAAGATCATAACTGATCTGATGATGGGCGGCGACGGTACGAATGTTGAGGAAACGGAGCTGACGGATATCCACCTGTCGGCGATCTCCGAAGCAATGAACCAGATGATGGGATCGGCCGCGACTTCGTTATCTTCGATGCTTGGCAGAATGATAGACATCAGTCCGCCGGAAGCCAACCTTATCGACATAGGCGAACTCGAATCCCAGGAGAATATTTCTTCTTTCCTTCTCGGGAGATTCGTGCGCATCACATTCAGGATGCAGATCGGGGATCTGGTTGACAGCAAGATCATGCAGTTGTATCCTATTGACTTTGCAAAGAATCTGTATGATTATTTTATAGGAAGTCAGGAACCCGAGCCCGAACCCGAACCGGAACCCGCAGCGCCGGCAATGGCGCCTCCTTCGATGGGAGCTCCGAGCACGGCCGCACCTTCGATGGGTGCTCCGGGAGTGTCCGCACCGGCAATGGGAATGCCTTCGATGGGTGCCCCGTCCATGGACTTTTCAATGGGAATGGGCATGCAGCCCCAGATGGGTGCTCCCCAGCAGATGGGCATGGGCGCGATGCCGAATGTAAATATACAGCCGGCAAGCTTTACACCGTTCTCCATGGACGTAAATGCGATGCAGTCGCAGGAGAACATAGCCCTTATCAAGGATGTTCCGCTTGAGGTTACGGTTGAACTGGGCAGGACAAGTAAAGCAATTTCTGATATACTTGATTTTGCACCCGGAACTATCATAGAATTGGATAAGATAGCCGGTGAGCCGGTAGACGTTCTGGTAAACGGCAAGCTTGTTGCAAAAGGTGAAGTAGTAGTTATTGAAGAAAACTTTGGTGTCAGAGTCACCGAAATTATCAACTAAACAGGATAGAGGAGAAAAACGATGGCAAAAAACATTCTTATCTGTGATGATGCAGCATTCATGCGCATGATGATCAAGGACATCCTGTCCAAGAACGGCTATAATGTAGCCGGCGAGGCAGAGAATGGTGCGAAGGCTGTGGAGAAGTATTCCGAGCTCAAGCCCGATCTTGTTCTCATGGACATCACAATGCCTGAGATGGATGGCATCCAGGCGCTTAAGAAGATCAAGGAGACAGATCCTTCCGCACTTGTTATCATGTGCTCGGCAATGGGTCAGCAGGCTATGGTTATCGAATCGATACAGGCCGGAGCAAAGGACTTCATTGTTAAGCCGTTCCAGGCGGACAGGGTCATAGAGGCAGTTAAAAAAGTCGTAGGTTAATAATATGGTACTTGCGGGTTTACCGGACAGGGCAGAAAGCATCACACAGTTTCTGACCGTGATTTTGGTATTTGTATTTGTGCTCGCCCTGACATATCTGACGACGCGTTTCGTCGGCAGTTATCAGAAGACCAGATCCGCCGGCAGGAACTTTGAAGTGATCGAGACATGCAAGGTCACAAACGGCAGATATCTCCAGATCGTCAAGATCGGAGAAAGGTATGCGGTCATCGGGATCGGGAAGGATACGATCACTTTCATATGTGAACTGTCAGAAGGGGACCTTAAGACCAATCTTCCGTCCGGTACAGGCGATTATTCATTCAGAGCTTTTCTGGACAAGGCCAAAAGCAGTATCAAAAAAGGCGATAATAATAATGAGAAACAGATGTAGCATTGGGGGCAGAAGAGGCTTGGTCATCTTTTGCTTCCTTGCATATTTTCTGACATTTTTCTTTATGTCACCTACAACAATATATGCCAGTGATGTCAATGAACTGGGGATTACAACGGAATCCGAACCGCGTACTCCGACAGTTATCAGGGAACCGGGTACAGCGACAGATGCAGCGGATATAAGTGAGCTGAATGTTTCCAACAACCTATCGATAACATATACCGATTCGCAGGGAAATCTGTCCGGCGCCCTCCGGATCCTCATAATACTGACGCTCATCGCATTGGCGCCTTTCCTCGTGATAATGATGACGTCATTTACGAGGATACTAATAGTTCTGCACTTTGTCAGATCCGCGATCGGTACCCAGACGGCACCGCCCAACCAGGTGCTTGTAGGGCTGACCCTGTTTCTGACTTTTTTTATAATGAGTCCCGTGATAACGGATATCAACAACAATGCGGTCAAGCCTTTTGAAGCCGGGGAGATCGAACAGGATGAGTTCCTCGACAGGGCGATCGATCCCCTGCGCGAGTTCATGTATCCGCAGACGCAGACCAAGGATGTAAGGCTGTTCATGGACATCGCCAAGATCGAGAGCGTTGATTCGGTCGACGACATCCCGACAAGCGTTCTTGTTCCCGCATTTGTGATAAGCGAGCTGAGGCGGGCGTTTATCATCGGATTCCTGATATACATTCCGTTTATCGTTATTGATATGGTTGTGGCGTCAACGCTTATGTCAATGGGTATGATGATGCTGCCGCCCACTACGATATCGATGCCGTTCAAGATACTGCTGTTCGTACTTGCCGACGGCTGGAATCTCGTTATCGGAAACCTCGTCAGGACATTCTATTAGATGCTGTAAGGCGGAAAGGGATCAAAGCTATGATGGACATTGATAACGTTGTTACTATCACAAGGACGGCGCTGTACACGATCATCAAGTGCGCGGCTCCAATGCTTCTTGTATCTCTTGTCATAGGTCTTGTAGTCAGCATATTCCAGACCGTGACTTCCATACAGGAGCAGACGCTTACATTTGTTCCGAAGGTCATCGGAATATTTGCCGCCATTATGATACTGGGACACTGGATATTAAACGAGATCGTTACATATACGGTCGAGCTGTGGAACGGGTTTTCCCTGTATATAAGATAGTATGATCGATTACACTTTTTCGTTCGAAGATCTGGAATTCTTTCTGCTCGTATTGGCAAGGATAAGCTCGTTCATGTTCGTGGCTCCGTTCTTTTCCATGACCAATACGCCGAGAAGGGTTCGCGCGGGGTTTTCGATCTTCGTATCCTTCCTGCTGTTCGGGGTATTGGAGGATCACAGCGTTCCGGCATATTCAACGGTACTCGGCTATTCGATCATCGTGCTTCGCGAGACGATAACGGGTCTTATGATCGGGCTCGGAGCCAATATGTGTATGTCGATAGTGCAGTTCGCCGGCAAGGTGGCGGACATGGATATAGGATTGTCGATGGTACAGCTGTTCGACCCCGTCACCCGCGACAGTACGGGTTTTGTAGGAAGCCTGTACCAGTATGTACTGATACTTATCATGCTCGTAACGGATATGCACTATTTTTTCCTCCGTGCGATAGTGGAAACATTCACGCTTATCCCGGTCGGAGGAGCAAGATTTTCGTCCGAGAAGGTAATGACCACAACTATACAGTTCCTGACGGACTATATATCGATATCTTTCAGGCTGTGTCTTCCGATCGTAGCGGCGATGCTGCTGCTTAACGCAATACTGGGGGTACTGGCCAAGACAGCGCCGCAGGTGAACATGTTCTCTGTCGGTATACAGATCAAGATTACAGTCGGACTCGGGATACTGTTCCTGACGATCGGAACGATCCCGGCCGCTTCGGAATTTATCTTCAGGGAGATGAGGATAATGGTGACGGCAATGGTGGAAAGTATGCAATAAGGGGCATAGATGACGGACAATCTGCTGTATTTGAATCTCCAATTATTTGCCAAGGAAGGTCCGGGAGGGGAGAAGACCGAGCCCGCAACCGAGAAGAAGCTTTCCGATGCGAGGAAAGAAGGACAGGTTGCCAAGAGCAAGGAGCTCGGACAGGCATTTGCCCTTCTGGCACTGTTTGTTGTGCTCAAGATATGGGTCGGAGCGATCGGACGTGGTTTCCTCGGAACGTTCAATGCGAACTATACCAAGATGAAAGAGATGACCACGCTCGTCGGCGGCGAGATTTCTGTCCATGATTTTTGCAGACTGATCAATTCAAATATTCTGGAAATGATCGTGATAGTTGCGCCGGTATTTATTGCCGCGTTTCTCGTTGCGGTATTAGCCGATGTGATCCAGGTCAAGTGGCAGCCGACTGCCAAGCCGCTGCAGCCCAAATTCTCCAAGATCAATCCGATAAGCGGATTTAAGAGGATATTTTCCAAGGACAAGCTTGTCGAGCTTCTAAAATCACTGCTCAAGATCGCCATACTCGGATATCTTGCTTATTCGACGATAAAGGGAGAGTTCTCGGTCCTCTTCGCGCTGTTTGATATGGATCTTATCACTGCGGTGACCGTTATCGGTGATATTGCCATTAATCTCGGACTGAAGATAAGCGCCGTATATATAGTCATCGGTTTTGCGGATTACTACTACCAGAAGAGAAAGTTCGCCGAAGACATGAAGATGACCAAGCAGGAGGTCAAGGACGAGTGGAAGAACGCAGAGGGAGATCCCGCTGTCAAGGGACAGCAGAGGCAGAGGATGCAGGAGGCCTCGAGGAGAAGGATGATGCAGGCTGTTCCGTCGGCCGATGTGGTCATTACCAACCCCACTCACTTTGCTGTCGCCATTAAGTATGATGTCACGGTGTTCGATGCTCCTTATGTTGTGGCAAAGGGAGAGGATTTTCTCGCAATGCGTATAAGGGATATGGCATCGGAGTCCGGAGTCGAAGTTGTTGAGAACAAACCCCTCGCGAGGATGCTCTACTATAACGTTGACCTTGGCTCGCCGATACCGCCGGAGCTGTATCAGACAGTGGCTGAGATACTGGCGGCTATATACAATGCCCGGGTAGGCTGAGATGGGAGGTGATATGAATTGCTGAAAAGAATTGCCGCTGCGGATATAGGCGTGGCGTTATATCTCTTATGCGCATTCATATTCCTTATCGTTCCGATCCCGTCGCCCGTGCTCGATGTTGCGCTTGCAGCCAATATGGCGATCGCGTTCGCCGTTCTCTTTAATACGATGTTCGCCAAGGAAGTTCTGGATATGTCTTTTTTCCCGACGCTTCTGCTGTTCACGACGATATTCCGTATATCGCTGAACGTATCGTCCACAAGACTGATATTGTCCACCGGTTCGCCCGGCAACGTCGTTGAGACGTTCGGACAGTTCGTCGGCGGCGGCGACCTCATAATGGGAACGATCGTATTCATAATACTGATAATCATCCAGTTTATGGTCATTAACAAAGGTTCGGAAAGAGTAGCGGAGGTAACCGCGAGATTCACTCTTGACGCAATGCCGGGTAAACAGATGGCGATCGATGCCGATCTTAATACCGGAGCGATCACGGATGATGAGGCAAAGCTGCGCCGTGACAAGATCCAGGAGGAATCGAGCTTCTTCGGTTCAATGGATGGTGCCGTTAAGTATGTAAAGGGAGATGCGACCGCAGGTCTTATCATAACGTTTGTAAACATCATCGGCGGCATTACCATGGGAATGCTGCGCCAGGGGCTTGATTTTAACGCGGCGATACAGAAATATACGATACTTACGATAGGTGACGGGCTGGTATCACAGATACCGTCGCTGCTGATATCGCTTTCAACAGGTATTCTCGTAACGAAGGGATCCAAGGAAGCGGATTTCGGGCAGGTACTCGTATCCCAGCTGTTCGGAGTACCGAGAGCCATGTACTTTGTCGGGGCGGTCATCTGCTTCCTCGGCGTTGTAACGCCTCTTAACATAGTGCTGTTTCTTGCGATAGGGCTGCTCTTCATAGTAAGCGGCAGAATAGTCGCGAACAACATAGAGGTTGCCGCAACGGAGAAGACCGTGGAGACCGAGGAAGAGGAGGCGGAGGAGGTACGAAAACCGGAAAACGTCACGTCGCTATTGCAGGTTGATCCCATCGAGCTTGAGTTCGGTTACGGTATCATCCCGCTCGCCGATGTCAATCAGGGCGGCGACCTTCTTGACAGAGTCGTTATGATCCGTCGGCAGATAGCGCTTGAGCTCGGAACCGTCGTTCCCATAATCCGCCTGCGCGATAATATACAGCTCAACCCGAACCAGTATATTATCAAGATAAAGGGCATACAGGTCAGTGAAGGCGAGATATTGTTCGATCACTATATGGCGATGAATCCCGGATTTGTCGAGGAAGAGATATCCGGTATTCCCACCTTTGAACCGTCGTTCCATCTGCCCGCTACATGGATAACCGAATCCCAGAGAGAACGTGCGGAAAGTCTCGGATATACGGTTGTTGATCCTCCGTCGATCATTGCGACGCACCTTACGGAGATAATAAGGCAGCATATATCGGAGCTGCTTACAAGGCAGGATGTCCAGAATCTTGTCAACAATATAAAGGAGAGCAATCCTTCGCTTGTTGAGGAACTGACTCCGAAGCTGCTGGGACTCGGCGAGATACAGAAGGTACTGCAGAATCTTCTCCAGGAAGGCATATCGATAAGGGATCTGCTGACGATCTTCGAAACGCTTGCGGATCACGCGCCGATCACGAGGGATACGGACGTCCTTACCGAATATGTGCGCCAGAGCTTAAAGAGGGCGATATCCGCCAGATATTTTGCCCCCAATGAGCCGACGAGCGTTGTAACGCTCGATCCGAAGATCGAGCAGGAGATCATGAATTCGGTCAAACAGACCGAGCAGGGAGCGTACCTTACGCTTGATCCCGAAAGGGTTAAACAGATAATGAATTCGACAGGGGATGAGATCGCCAAGCTTGAGAATCTCGGCAAGAATCCGATCATCGTTACTTCACCTATCGTAAGAATGTATTTTAAAAAACTTACCGAGGATTACTATCCGGATCTTATTGTAGTATCATATAATGAGATCGATACAAATGTGGAACTTCAGTCAGTCGGAATGGTAACGGCATAAATGATAATCAAAAAGTTTCAGGCAAAAACCGAAGAAGAGGCCGTATCGGCAGCAAGGAAGGAGATGGGCGAGAACGTCGTCATCATGAGCGTCCGCAGCGTCAGAAAAAAAGGTCTGACATCCTTCATGCGAAAGCCCGTCGTGGAAGTCACCGTCGGTATGGAAGAAGAGTCGGAAAGGACGCCTTCGTCCAATCCGTTTTCCGAGCTTGCAAGGCAGAGCATCAACCGCGGAATGGTACGGCAGCAGATGCCGGCCGGGGCAGATATCATTGCGGACGATGAGCCCGTACCGGATAAGGGCAAGAATGAAAAAGTCATCGAGCAGCGCCTTGACAGCCTCCAGTCGCTTCTGGAAAAGCAGCTGACAAAGGAACCTGAGAAGGACGAATTCGAGACGGCCGGCGAGGAAGACGACTCAGTCGCTTTCCTTAAGCTTATATACAATACGCTCATTGATAATGAGGTCGCCGAGAAATACGCGAACGAGCTTCTTGATGAGATCGGCAAGATCAATACGCCCAAATCGAGTGTTGATTTTATCCTCGGAAACATATATCAGAAGATGATACTGAAGTTCGGACAGCCCGTTACGATACCTCTCGGGCTGGAGAGACAGCGCGTGATCTTCTTCATCGGTCCTACCGGAGTCGGCAAGACGACCACGATCGCCAAGCTCGCGTCAAAGCTGTGCATCAATCACAAGAAAAAGGTTGTGCTCCTTACGACCGATACATACAGGATAGCCGCCGCGGAACAGCTCAAGACCTATGCGGGTATACTCAATGTTCCGTTCAGGGTCATATATACGGAAGAAGAGATGACTGCAGCCTTAGACGATTACAAGGACTATGACTATATTCTTGTCGATACCGCGGGACATTCACAGCACAACGAGGCTCAGAAGGATGCGATGGCGCATTTCCTGTCCTGCATCGGAGATTCCGTTGATAAGGACACTTATCTGGTTGTCAGTGCCACTACAAAGTACAGGGATCTGCTCACGATCGCGGATGCATATTCCGAGTTCACGGATTATAAGCTCATATTTACCAAGCTGGACGAGACCACAACGCTCGGCAACCTGTTCAACCTTTGTATGCATACGGGAGCTTCAATGTCATACGTGACATGCGGACAGAACGTTCCGGATGATATAGCTGTTTTCTCGCCCCAGTCAACGGTCAAGCAGCTCCTCGGAGGTAAATGATGGACCAGGCTGACGGACTCAGAAATATTATTAAGAACAACAATCTAAGCTCGCATCCGGCTGCAAGGGTCATAACGGTCACAAGCGGCAAGGGCGGCGTCGGCAAGTCAAATGTCTCGATAAACCTTGCGGTGCAGTTCAGGCGTATGGGTAAAAGGGTCATCATCTTCGACGCCGATTTCGGAATGGCTAACATAGAAGTGATGTTCGGAGCTATCCCCAGGTATAATCTTGCGGATCTTATATATCACGGAATGAACATCCGCGACATCATAACGACAGGTCCGATGGATATAGGCTTTATCTCGGGAGGTTCGGGCATTGCCAGCCTGTCCAATCTCGGCAAGGATTATATTGATTATCTTATCAGCAATCTTGCCGAACTTGATCTTATGGCGGATGTTATAATAATAGACACGGGTGCGGGGATCAGCGACGCGGTTCTTGAGTTCCTGGTGGCAAGCGGGGAGATACTGCTCGTTACTACACCGGAGCCGACGTCGATCACGGATTCGTATTCCCTGCTCAAGGCACTCGCAAGACACGCCAGGTTCGACCGCAGCAATTCCGTGATAAAGGTTGCGGCTAACAAGGTCGGCAGCTTTGAGGAGGGCAGGCAGCTGTATACAAAGCTTAATGCGGTAGTCGGACGGTATCTTAAGATCCCTCTTACACTTGTGGGGGTCATTCCCGAGGATCATGAGCTTGTCAAGGCGGTAATGAGCCAGATGCCGATATCGATACAGAATCCGAATGCGAAGAGCGCGCAGGCATTTGCGGATCTTGCGCAGGCTCTTGAGACAAATGCAACGGATCCGATATACCATAAGAGGGGGATGTCGGGATTTTTCGCATCAATGGTAAGAAACAGATAGGAGAAAGGTATGATTTCAAAATTTGTCCAGATCGGGAATAAGATAGAGATTGAATCGATCCAGAAGACAACGGGGGAACTGGGCGAGGTAACGCGCAAGACTTACACGAGTGAACTGTATGATATAGAAAGCGAAGATATCATCAAGATCGCGATGCCTACGGAAAAGAGCAAGATAGTGCTCCTGCCGGTCGATACCGAATACAGCCTGTGCTTTTATACCGCAAACGGGCTGTACCAGTGCCTGGCGAGAGTAATCGAAAGATATAAGAGCAACAACCTGTTCGTATTGTCCATGGAGCTTGAGACCGATCTTCAGAAGTATCAGAGAAGGGAATATTACCGTCTCAGCACGGTTCTTGACATGAAGAGCAAGGCGATAGACGACAATACCGACAGAAAAAGCCTCGAACAGGTACAGTTCCTCGATACGGATCTGACGTTTGATAACGGCACTATGGTGGATATAAGCGGAGGCGGCGCCAGATTTATCTCACAGGTAAAGTACACGGAAGGGTCGCTTATAAGGTTTGTATTCTCACTGTTTGTAAACGGCGAGGTCACCGAGTACAAGCTTATCGGCAAGGTACTCAAGTCTACGCTGATGGAAAATCGTGATGATTCCTACGAAAACAGGATACAGTTCGTTAATATGGTCAATGATGACCGTGAGAGCATCATCAAGTATATTTTTGAAGAAGAGCGGAAGATGAGGCATCGCGAAAGAGGCACTTTTTAGGTAAAAAACGCGATTTTGGAGGAAAAATGAAGAAAAAAATTCTGCTTGTCGATGACTCTGCACTCATGAGAAGGGTCTTTTGTGATATAATAAATTCCGACGACAGGTTTGAGGTTGTGAATACTGCATCCGACGGTGCTGAAGGCTTCAAGCTCATCTGCGAGAAAGAGTTTGATGCGGTCGTGCTCGACGTATATATGCCGAAGATGACCGGAATTCAGATGCTTCAGGAGATGCAGAAGTCTCACGTAAGCGCCAGGGTCATGATGGCTAGCACCACGACCGGCGAAGGAGCCAGGGAAACGCTTGACGCGTTAGCCCTCGGGGCGATTGATTTTATCAAGAAGCCCGAGAATGTGGCAAACGCGAGAGTTGATTCGTTTTCATCGGAATTCCTGAATCATCTGTATGTTGTGGCGACCGCGCCGATGCCAAGATTCGGAGGTGCAACACTTCCGGCAAGAGGAGCGGGACATGGTCAGACGTTCACAAAGCGTTTCGACGTCAACATCCATACAACGGCGGAAAAGCTTGCAAGTGACAGGCAGAGAGCCTCGCTTTCGACACATACCGACCAGGTGGATGTACGGCTCAGAAAGGTCGACCACAGAGGACGCAGGAAGATCGTGGCGATCGCAAGTTCGACCGGCGGTCCCAAGGCATTGAATGACATCATACCTCTCCTTCCGGCGGATCTGCCTTGTCCGGTACTGCTTGTGCAGCATATGCCGCAGGGATTTACCGCATCACTTGCCGACAGGCTCGATGAGGTTTCGCATATCAGGGTCAGCGAAGCGGTAAACGGCGAGAGGATCGAAAACGGTCATGTATACATTGCCCCGGGCGGTGTCCACATGAAGCTGGAAAAGAAGAACGGAGCGCACTGCATCAAGTACTCGGACGAACCGAGCAGAGAGGGTGTCAAGCCCTGCGCCAACTACATGTACGAATCACTCGTCGACTGTGATTATGATGAGGTCATATGTGTGGTACTCACCGGAATGGGCGCGGACGGTACGGCAGGCATCAAGAATCTCGACCTGAAGAAACAGACATATATAATCGCACAGGATCAGGGCACCTGTACAGTATATGGAATGCCAAAATCAATAGCAATGACGGGACTCGTCAGTGAGGTGGTTCCGCTCGGGAGCGTAGCGGAGCAGATTACTAAGAACGTGGGGGTACATTAATCATGGATGTAAGCCAATATCTCGGAATTTTCCTTGATGAAACAAACGAACATTTACAGACTCTTTCGGATCAGCTGATGATCCTGGAGAACGAGCCGGAGAACGAGGATACCATTAATGAGATCTTCCGTGCCGCGCATTCTCTTAAAGGAATGGCCGGAACAATGGGCTATAAGAGAATGCAGAATCTGACTCATGATATGGAGAATGTGTTCTCCGAGGTCAGGAACGGCAAGATCAAGGTCGACGGACATATGGTCGATATCCTGTTCCAGGCGCTCGATGCTCTTGAAGAGTACAGGGAGAACATTGCCGAAAATCAGGATGAAGGAACGAATGAGAACGAGCCGATAATCAAGGAGCTTCAGGCAATCCTTAACGGTGAGGCAGCATCTTCGGCGGAAGAAGCGTCTCCCAAAGCGGAAGAAGGCGGGGATGATGCAAAAGCATCTGCCGGTTCGGACGATTCAGCCTCCGGCGAGGAGAAATGGAATGACATAGTACTTCATGAGCCCGAACAGCATGTGATCTCAGAGGCTATCAAGAACAACCAGAAGGTATACGGTCTGACCGTTTTCATTCAGGATTCGTGTATTCTTAAGGCCGCGAGAGCATTCCTTGTATTTAAGGCGCTTGAAGAGCTCGGCGAAGTTATCATTTCGGAACCTTCGGTTCAGGATATAGAAGATGAGAAGTTTGATTTTGATTTCTCGCTTTATTTTGTTACGGATTCACCTCTCGACAAGGTAAAAGAAGCAGTCATGAGTGTTTCCGAGATCGATCATGTCGTCGGTGACGAGATCGACATGGATAAAGCCAAGATCGCAAACGAGGACGAAGAGGAAGAGGCGGCTGCACCCGCAGAGGATGCTGCAGCGAATGAACCCGGCACAGAGCCGGCAGCGACTACCGCTCCCGCGCCCACCGCTCCGGCAGCCAAGGACAGCAAAGGCGCGGATAGCAAGAAGAGTGGCGGCGCTAATAAGCCCGCTGTTAACCGGACGGTTCGTGTTGATATTGAAAAGCTCGATGTGCTGATGAACCTTGTCAGCGAGCTTATCATTGCCAAGAATTCACTTGTCAGCTTTGCAACGAGTGATAATCAGGGTGCTCACACGGGATTCAACGAGCAGATAGAATATCTTGAGAGCGTAACCACCAATCTGCATGAATCGGTCATGAAGGTTCGAATGGTTCCTATCGAGAGCGTTGTCAATAAGTTCCCGCGTATGATAAGAGACCTGTCCAAGAAGCTCAACAAGCCGATGGAGCTTCACATGAGCGGTGAGGAAACAGAACTTGACCGTACCGTTGTTGATGAGATCGGAGATCCTCTGATGCATCTGCTCCGTAACAGTGCCGATCATGGCCTTGAGAGTCCCGAGGTCAGAAAAGAGCGCAGCAAGAGCGAGACCGGACAGATTTATCTCGATGCATATCAGGACGGCAACAACGTTGTTATCGAGGTAAGAGATGACGGTAACGGTATCGATACCGAAGCCGTTAAGCAAAAAGCGATAGAACGCGGAGTCATCACACCCGAACAGGGTGAGGCGATGAGCGAGAAGGAGATCATAGATATCCTGTTCCTTCCGAGCTTCTCAACCGCAAAGGTTGTTACGGATGTATCCGGCAGGGGCGTGGGACTTGATGTCGTAAGAAGCAAGATCGGTGCTCTCGGCGGAGATGTTTCCGTCAAGACCAAGCTCGGAGAGGGCAGCACATGGACGATCAGGCTTCCTCTTACACTTGCCATCATCCAGGCTCTCATGGTTGTTATCGGAAACGAGAAATACGCCATTTCGCTTGGCAGCATTCAGACTATCGAAGATGTTGCCGAAGAAGACATCAAATATGTTGAGGCGAGAGAGGTCATCAATCTCCGCAATACCGTTATTCCCATCATCAGGCTTCGGGATGTTCTCGGTGTTGAGGGCGAAAGAGAGAACGATTCCAATCTTGTCGTTATCATTGTCAAGAAAGGTGATCAGCTGGCGGGTCTTGTTGTTGACGAGCTTATCGGACAGCAGGAGATCGTTATCAAATCACTCGGCAAATACATCAACTGCAGCAGCCACCTGATCTCGGGCGCCACGATCCTCGGCGACGGAGAGGTTGCTCTGATACTTGATGCAAATGTTCTGATATAAGCAGCGGGAGGAAATAAAATGGATGCGTTGAATATTGCAAGAGAATATGACACTGTTCAGTATATAGTTATCAAGATCGGAGAGGAGCAGTACGGTATCGATATCAGTTATATCGATAATATCGTAAGGATGCAGAGCATTACAAGGGTGCCTCATGTACAGCCGTATTTTTCGGGAGTTATCAATATCCGCGGCGAGGTTGTTCCGGTAATGAGCATACGTGTCAAAATGGATCTCGAGCCGGATGAGTTTACGAACAAGACAAGGATCATTATCGTCAAGATGGAGAATAATGCCCCGATAGGATTGATAGTGGATGAAGTAAGAGAGGTCGTAACTCTTGACGAGCGTTCGATAGATGAGGTAACACATGACAGAAAGGTCGATGAGACCTATATCAACGGTATCGGCAAGAACGGGGAAACCCTGATATCTCTTCTGGATCTTAATGCTGTAATTAACGAGAAGGATAACGCATAATATGGCAAAAGTTGATCTTAACAATATGGAAGGAGTATATTTTGATGTACTCCGCGAAATAGGAAATATCGGTGCGGGAAACGCCACAACAGCCCTTGCACAGATGCTCAATACCAAAGTGGACATGCATGTTCCCAAGGTTGACCTGCTGGAGTTCTCCGAGGTCGGAGAAGCCATGGGCGGCGAAGAGCAGATCATGGCCGGGATATATCTCGTAGTTGAGGGAGATATCAACGGCTCGATAATGTTCCTTCTGGAAAAATCATCTGCCAGGACTTTGGTCGGAAGGCTTATGGGTACCACGAATGATGATCCGAACGGGGAATTTGACGAGATGGAACTGTCCGCTCTCAAGGAGATCGGAAACATTATCACGGGTTCCTATCTGTCATCACTTTCCACGCTTACCAATCTGAATATCTATCCGTCGCCTCCGGATATATGCATAGATATGTGCGGAGCGATACTGTCGGTTCCCGCGATCGAATTCGGGGCGATCAGTGATAAGATGCTTCTGATAGCGACCGAATTTACGGACGATGTTAAGCTGGAAGGTTATTTTATACTTGTTCCGGATCTTGAGTCCTATGATAAGATATTAACATCCATTGGGATGTAGGTCATGCCTCCTGCTTATGAACAGGCGTGGCTTGTATGATGATTAACGAGGAAGATAATGGGTGAAATGATTAAGGTTGGCATGGCGGATCTGAAACTGTGCAAAGCTCCGGATGCCATTACAACACTTGGTCTTGGATCATGCGTCGGGATCGCCATAAGAGATCCCGCCACGAAGATCGGGGGCCTGGCGCATATCATGTTGCCGGACAGCAACAGTTTTGATAATCATAACAATATTCCCAAATTTGCGGATACGGGAACGAAAGAGCTGGTGAGGATCATAGTAGCCGCCGGAGGTAACAGATCAAGGCTTGTCGCCAAGATCGCCGGAGGGGCGCAGATGTTCGCATTTCAGAGTAAGAATGATATGACTGCGGTAGGTGAGAGAAACGTGGAAGCAGTTAAAAAGGTGCTTGCGGAGCTCAAGATCCCGATCCTTGCAAGTGATACGGGACTTAACTTCGGTAGGACCGTTGAATTCTATCCCGAGACCGGCGATTATGTGATCAAAGCAGTCGGCAAGGGTGTCAAGACAATATAGGAAGCGGGCTTTATATATGAATACTAATCGCATACCTGCGCTGGTAATGCTTCTTGCAGGCGCGGTAGCCGTGATCGTCACATATATCAACCATTACAGTCTGGAAGATATGCTCGTTGTGTTGATATTGACACTTATTATATTTCTGGTCATCGGTGTCGTGATCAAAATGATCCTTGATTCTTTTCATATTGACGAGCCGGATGAAGACAGGGTCGATGATGATGGGGAAGTCGTCGACAAGACCGGGATGTCGGATGAGGATAATGAGGAAGAAGGAGAGGAGAACGGCTCCGTCAGCGATGATGCCGAAGACCGGCCGGAAGAGGGAGAAGAGGCGGCCGGGCCGGAGTAATAAGGGAGTTGGTAAAGTGCATTGGCTTATAAGGCTAAGCAGGTCTTTGATGAGCCGGTGTAAGATCTGGAGGGGCAAATGGATGAAAACGGAAAGCTGAAGCTGTGGCAGGATTATACGAATAATCCGACTCCGGAGCTTCGGGAAAAGCTTATACTTGAGTATGCTCCGCTTGTCAAGCTTGTGGCGGGGCGTCTTTCTATGTATCTGGGGTACAATGTCGAGTATGACGATCTGTGCGGGTACGGGATATTCGGACTTATCGACGCGATCGACAAATTTGATGCCAGGAAGGATGTTAAGTTTGAAACATATGCATCCTTGAGGATTCGCGGATCAATTCTTGATCAGATCAGAAAAATGGACTGGATTCCCAGAACAGTCCGCCAGCGACAGAAACAGATCACTACGGCAATAGCCGACATAGAAGCGCAGACCGGCAAAACAGCAACAGATGAAGAGGTAGCCCTGGCTCTCGGGATCTCCGATGAAGAGTATTCCGGATGGCAGGCACAGATGAATGTCACCAATCTCGTGTCGCTTGATGATTTTGTCGAACAGGGAAGCGATGTTGCCGATAACAGAGGGTTATCCTCACAGCCAAGCCGTCCGGAGGAACATCTCGAACAGGAGGAGCTCAAGCAGATGCTCGGTGAGGCGCTCAATCTTCTTACCGAGAAGGAAAGAATGGTTGTCGTCCTGTACTATTATGAGGAGCTGACACTTAAGGAAATAAGCAATGTTCTTGATGTGTCCGAATCGAGGGTATCGCAGCTTCATACGAAAGCGCTCGGCAAGATGAAGTCCAAAATGGGCAATTATATGGGTATCCTGACAGAGGGTTAGAACGATGAAGAACGGTTATTTCAAGCTATTATTCAGTGATACGGAGTCATTTGTGGGATTGTATCCGCCGGAGGACGGAGGTGCGCCCATACAGGTTGATGAGATGCGGGATTATCTTGTTTCCAAGGGATTCCCGAATGTTGATGTTGTTGTGCTCAAGAAGGCTGTCGACACTGCACAACAGATGAATCTGAAGATAGCAGCCAAGAAGGGTATTCCGTGCTCGGAAAGCTTCCGTGTAACCATCTCACCCGATAAGATGACAGCGACTTGCAGATTCTATCCGCCTTCAACGGGCGGGGCTGTTGCCACCGCCGATGACATAAAGAGTACACTCAGGCTTGAGGGTGTAAATAAAGGTATTGACGAAGCGGCAATAGACGCTTATCTTGCCAACAGGAACTATTGCACGGATTATGTTCTTGCAAGAGGAGAGGCACCGAAACCGGGTGTGGATGCATCCATTGAATATTTCTTCAATACGAACCCGAATCTGAAACCGAAGCTTAATGAGGACGGGTCAGTCGATTTCTTTACATTATCGGCGATAAGCGTTGTCAAGAAGGGAGACAAGCTTGCAACGCTTACGAAGGAGATTCCGGGAGAGCCGGGATTCAATGTTGTCGGTGACACCCTGCCGCCTCCGGAGGTTCGAAAGCTTACACTCAAGTACGGGAGAAATATTGAGCCGACCGAAGACGGACTGACGATAATATCCTCGGTCGACGGGCATGCTTCACTCGTAGAGGATAAAGTGTTCGTTTCGGACGTATACGAGGTGAGTGATGTTGATACCTCGACCGGAAATATAGAATATGCGGGCAATGTATGTGTGCTCGGCAATGTCAAGACCGGGTTCGCGATCAAGGCGGACGGTGATGTGGAAGTGCGCGGGGTCGTTGAAAACGCAACGATCGATTCGGGCGGAAACGTCACTATTGCGCGCGGCATGAACGGAATGAGCAAGGGGACGATAAACGCCGCGGGAAATGTCATATCGAAGTTTATCGAAAATGCGAATGTCAATGCCGGCGGATATGTTCATGCCGAAGCCATACTTCACAGCAATGTTACGGCAAAAGGCGATATTACGGTTACGGGCAAAAAGGGGTTTATTACCGGAGGTGTTGTAAGGACACCCGAATCGGTATCGGCCAAGATTATAGGTTCCACAATGGGAGTCGTCACCGAGATCGAGGTCGGGACGGATCCGAAGGTTACGCTCAGGATCAATAATCTTAATGCGGAAGTCGCAGCGCTGAAGAAGAAGGTGGAGCAGGCGGAGCCGGCTCTTGTCACCCTGACCGGCAGGATAAAGGCGGGAGAACAGCTGCGCCCCGAGCAGATACTGTATTTCAGGCAGATATCAACCGAGTACAAGGAAATGAAAGAGGAGCTTGATAAAAAGCTCAATGAATTAAACGAGCTTATGGACACGGTCGAAGTAACATCGGGACGGGAGAGCTGTGTAAAGGTCGAAAGCTATGCGTATCCCGGAACCAAGATAACGATCAGTGATACGAGCACAGTCCTGAGCAAGCCCGTGCAGCACGGAAGGTTTGTCAAGGACGGCGCCGATGTACGTGTAAAAGGTCTCTGATATGATTACGCCTATCGAAAATAATAATATGGTAGTCCGTGCAATGGACTATCAGACCGTAAAGGTCAATGAGAACGAGATGCCCCATACCCAGCATATGGTAATACAGGAGGACATTGACAGGAATGATGATTCTCATGTAAATACCGTGCGCGAAAAGGATGATGCTTCCAAATCGGGCACCGAACATGACGCAAGGGATGAAGGCAGGAACAAGTATTTTTCGACGCGTAAAGAGAAAAAGAAGGATGAGATCCCGGAAGAGGGCAGGGTTATCAATCTGAATTCCGGTGGATTCAACATAACCATTTAGATCATGCGGGAGGGTTAAATGACACCTATGGAAATAGCACTCCTTGTAATAGGAGTGATTATTTTTGTCATAAGTTTTGTGATGCCGGAAGTTCCGATGAAAAAATCGGACAGGCAGATCGCTGCGGAAAAAGAAGAGGCCCGGCACCTTGTTGAGCAGGAAGTCGATACGATGAGGCTTCGTGTGGGAGAGGCGACGAACGAAACAGTCGGATTTGCCGTCGACAAGGCAGAACGTTCATTGGAGAAAGTATCCAATGAGAAGATAATGGCAGTCGGTGAGTATGCGGAAACAGTCCTTGAAGAGATAAATAAAAATCATAAGGAAGTCATGTTCCTGTATGATATGCTCAAGGATAAACAGAGCGATCTCAATAATACGATCAGGGAAGCGGACGCGACAGTCAAAGAGATAGAGAACGCATCGCATTCCGCCATGGATGCGTCTGAAGTGCTGCTGCGCGGGATGAGCGTTGCGTCTGTATCCCAAAAGGGTCTGACGAATGAACAAAAATCCGTATTTGACATAGTCATTCCGGATGCGGCTCCGGTAGTGTTCGAGCACAAGGACGAAGGGAAAGGAGCCGATGCGCCCAAAAAAGGAAAGGCACTTACCCAGTCGAAGATAGAGGCTCAGCTCCTCGGGACCAACAAGAACGATGACGCGCTCGTAAAGGCCGTCACTGCCGATGCTCCCACCGAGGTCAGGGAAAAAGTCGTCTATGATATATTATCCGGAGGAGCTTATAAAGAGGGAAATATCGTAAATGTCGAGTCGCCTTCCATGGGTTCGGCAACCGCAGCCGATTTTGAAGCTATGACAAGCGGCAGCGAGGGCGGTGCGCCGGGCACTAACAATAACGACAAGATACTGTCAATGGCCAGGCAGGGCTTTGACACGATACAGATAGCCAAGACACTCGGACTGGGGGTCGGTGAGGTTAAACTGGTACTTGATCTGTTCAGTTAATTAAAGGGATCTTCTGATTATGAAATTGAAGTATTATCTGCGCGGTCTGGGAATAGGTATTGCCGTAACAGCTCTTGTTATGGGGCTGGCGCTTGGAAGCAATACAAAACAGTCGATGACGGATGAGGAAATAAAAGAAAGAGCGGCACAGCTCGGAATGGTCGAAGAGGACAAAGTGCTCGTGTCAACGCCGACACCGACGGCAACGGTGACTCCGACAGCAACAGCGACACCGACAGCAACGGTGACTCCGACAGCGACGGTGACAGCAACCCCGACCCCGACACCAACGGCAACTGCAACACCTACGCCGACACCAACGCCAACTGCTACGCCTACGCCGACACCGACACCGACCCCGACACCGACGCCAACACCGACACCGACACCGACACCGACACCTACGCCTACGCCAACTCCGACGCCGACAGCTACGCCAACACCGACGAAGACACCAACACCAACGCCGACGCCGACAGCTACGCCAACACCTTCGCCGAAAACGACCAAACAGGTTACGGTAACGATAGCAAAGGGAAGCGGATCAGAGTCTGTGAGCAACCAGCTGAAATCGGCGGGGGTTATAGATAACGCATCCGATTTTAACGCATATCTGTGCGAGCACGGATATGACAGGAGAATATCAGCGGGAAGTCATACGATCCCGGAGGGAGCCGGGTTTGAGGAAATAGCCGTCATTTTGACGCGGGGAAACCGGTAAAGGCGGGCAATTTGTCACAAATAATAAAAAATGTAATTTTTTTTCAAAAAACTATTGCATTTTCCAAAAATATGTGACATAATCTAATCAACCAAAGGAATGTTGTATAGCCGTATTAGGAGGTAATTACTATGAAGAACAGAAAACTAATAGCCGGGCTGGCAGTTCTGGGAGTGCTTGTAGTATCGGTCGCAGCATACTTCGGACTCGCCGGCAGCAAAAATGTAGGATTGCTTGAGGAAAATGCTTTCCGTGCATCTGCGGATATCAGCAATGAGAAGGTTGCATATCTCGATTCCGAAGCAATTGCGTTATCCAACGCATCGGATTCCGATACCGGGCTTCGCGCAGAGGCACTTGAAGCTTACAATCAGGTTAATGAGGAGAGAGCTGAAGCGGGACTTGACAATCTTAAGTGGGATCAGAACCTTGAGTCCGTTTCAAGCGTAAGAGCCGAGGAGTGTGCGACCAAGTTCTCACATACCCGTCCCGACGGACGTCAGTGGTATACTGTTAACAGTAAGATCCAGGGCGGCGAGAACCTTGCATTCGGTTTCGATACGGCCGGTGATGCTGTTGAAGCATGGATGAACAGCCCGACACACAGAGACAATATCCTCTATGATGAATTCGAAAAGGTTGCAATATCCATCTACCAGGATGATGACGGAACCAATTATTGGGCACAGGAATACGGCTATTGATCATATATACTCATTTGAATCCCGAAGAGGAGACGTACAGGCGTCTCCTCTTTTTTTTATAAAACTACAATATATTGTTGCAAGACTTGGTAAAAACCTCTATAATATCTTACATATGGGGGTTATTTATGCGCGTTAAAAGGTTGAAACAGATTCTTCTGTTTGGCCCGTATGTGATGTTTCTCGCTGCGCTCATAATGTGCATTGCTTTGTTCGTTCTTGTCGGCAGGCAAAACAGCAGGATAGATGCTGTCGAGGAAGAGCTTGATCATATTTCGATGAATCAGGACAGCCTTATTGAAGAGGTCAGTTCCGTTACGTCTTCCGTTGATGAGCTTGGCAGCGCGGTCGGAGCGATAAGCAATGAATTGTCCCTTATCGATATCGGAACATTTGGGAACGCCGGATCCAAGGGACATGCGAGAGTTGCGTGGCCGCAAAAGGTATATCTTACTTTTGATGACGGTCCTTCATCCAACACGGCGGCCATACTTGATATACTGGATGAGTATGGCGTAAAGGGGAATTTTTTCGTAGTAGGAACCGAGAACGAACAGCTGCGTGAAATGTACAAACGCATAGTTGACGAAGGTCATGGACTGTGCGCACATTCATACAGTCACAAATACAGCGAGGTATATTCATCCGTGGAAGCATTTACGGAGGATCTGGACAGGATATATAATCTGCTGTATGAGACTACGGGAACCGAACCGGTGGCATATCGTTTTCCCGGGGGATCGAGCAACAGTATATCCAGAATTCCGATGAGCGAATTCATCAATGTGCTTGACAGGCGCGGCATCAGATATTTTGACTGGAATATCGTCGCGGGAGACGCAGTCAATCCGATGCTTTCGGCGGACAGGATAGTTGAGAACTCATTATGCGACCTCAGCGAATACGAGGAGGCAATGATACTGTTCCATGATCTGTCCAACAAGACGAGCACTGTAGAGGCTTTGCCACAGATCATCGAGGCAATACAGGCCAATGATATTCCGATCTGCGTGATTGATGATACAACAATGGCAATACAACACTATAGCAAAACAAATTAAACGGAGGATGAACAATGAGCTTTTTCAAGGATTTTAAGGACGATTTATCACAGGCGGTCAATGATCTGATGCCGGAGGAGCAGCCAGCGCAGGCTGCGCCGCAGATGGTTGATACGATTACCGAAAGTTCCACTCCCATCGGACAGGATGACCTTGCGGAACTGATAAAGGGACTCGACGATGCCGAGCCTGCGGCTGCTGAGCCTATGTTTGAAGCAGCGCCGGAGACAGCAGCTGCTGAACCTGCACCCGCACCCGCACCCGCGCCCGCACCGGAGATTGCACCTGCGCCGGCTCCTGAACCTGCACCCGCACCGGTTCCCGAACCTGTTGAGATCCCCGTATATACGGAGGAGATCAAGCCCACTGCGCAGCAGGAGATACAGCCGTCAGAACCGAAGCCGGCAATTGAGCCAATATTTGCGCCGGAACCTCCGAAGGAAGAAGCTCCGAAGGTTATAGAGCCGATATTTGCACAGGAGGAGAAGAAGGTCGAGGTTCCGAATCAGGTTACCGAACCTATATTCCCCCAGAATACGGAACGCCCGGCACCTATCAACACATACGCCGAAGGCGTTAACGAGACCGGTGTTATCCCGAACGGAATGACTGTTGTCGGAGATATTACGACAAACGGTTCTCTTGATATAATGGGAACAGTCAAGGGTAATGTTACCGTTGCGGGCAAGCTTAACATCACCGGCAATATAGAAGGCGATTCAAAGGCTGATGAAGTATTTGCGGACGGTGCAAGAATAATCGGCGAAGTTGTCTCGAACGGTACTATAAAGGTAGGACAGAGCTCTGTCATCAAGGGAAATATGAGTGCTACGAGCGCAGTACTTGCAGGCGCTGTCAAGGGCGATATAGACGTGAAGGGACCGGTTGTTCTTGATTCCACTGCGATCATCATGGGCAACATCAAGAGTAAGTCGATACAGATCAACAACGGTGCAGCCATCGAGGGATTGTGCTCGCAGTGCTATGCCGAAGTGAGTGCTTCAAGCTTTTTCACGGAAGGTTAATATCACATGAAGAGAGTACTGCTCAAACTGTCCGGTGAAGCACTGGCCGGTGACAGGAAAACGGGATTTGACGAAGATACAGTACGCATGGTGGCGTCCCAGGTCAAACAGATCACCGATGCCGGCACCGAGGTCGGGATCGTGATCGGCGGGGGGAATTTCTGGAGAGGCCGCAGCAGCGAGAGGATCGATCGTACCAAGGCAGACCAGATCGGAATGCTTGCAACGGTAATGAACTGCATATATGTATCTGAGATATTCCGCTCGGAGGGTATGAAGACCAATATACTGACTCCGTTTGAGATCGGTTCGTTTACCAAGCTGTTTTCCAAAGACCGTGCCAATAAGTATTTTGAAAAGGGTATGGTAGTATTCTTCGCAGGAGGAACGGGGCACCCGTATTTTTCCACCGATACCGGAGTGGTACTCCGTGCGGTTGAGGTTGATGCGGATGCGATACTGCTTGCCAAATCGGTAGACGGGGTGTACGACAGCGACCCTGACCGGAATCCGGATGCAAAGCGTTATGATGTTATATCCATTGAGGAGGTTATCGACAGGAAGCTTCAGGTTATAGATCTTGCCGCTTCGATCCTTGCAATGGAAAATCATATGCCGATGTATGTTTTTTCCCTTAACGAGAAGGACAGCATCGTCAATACGGTGAGCGGCAGGTTCAACGGAACGCGCGTGACTGTGTGATACACGCTGCGCGGGGAATATAATACGTTTACTATAGGAACGTCATCAAGGAGAAAGTATATGAGTGAAAAGGTAAAAGAGTATTCAGAGAAGATGCAGAAGACCATCGATCATCTGCAGGCGGATTATGCGGCGATCCGTGCCGGACGTGCCAACCCGCACGTACTTGACAAGATACGCGTGGATTATTACGGCACACCGACTCCGATACAGCAGGTTGGAAACGTATCTGTTCCGGATCCGCGCATCATACAGATACAGCCCTGGGAGAAGAGCATACTCAAGGATATCGAGAGAGCGATACAGGCATCCGATATAGGCATCAACCCGACCAATGACGGAACCAATATTCGTCTAGTCTTTCCGGAGCTTACGGAAGAGAGGAGACGGGAGCTTGTGAAGGATATCAAGAAAAAGGGCGAGGATGCAAAGGTTGCTGTCCGTAATATCAGACGTGACGGTAATGATGCGTTCAAGAAGCTTTCCAAATCGGATGACATCTCCGAGGATGAGGTTAAGGATCTCGAGGATGAACTTCAGAAGACAACGGATAAGTTCATCAAGGAGATAGATTCGATGGTAGACGCCAAGTCGAAGGATATAATGACTGTCTGAGGAGCGGGTCTTTCGAGCGACACTTGACAAGGGTTACGGTATGTCGTGACCCTTGTTTTTTCCGACAGAAAGGTATCTGTTCAGGGAGGATGATATGAATGTTCCGAACCATGTTGCGATAATACTTGACGGAAACGGCAGATGGGCAAAATCAAAAGGGATGCCGAGAAACTACGGGCATGTCCAGGGCGCCAGGAATGTTGAGACGATATGTGAAGAAGCCTACAGGATGGGCATCAACTACCTGACGGTCTATGCTTTCTCCACGGAGAACTGGTCAAGGCCGGCAGATGAGGTGGATCAGCTGATGAAGCTTCTGCGCAATTATTTAAAGACCTGCCAGCAGACAGCCGCGAAGAACAATATGTGCGTCAGGGTGATCGGTGACAAGACCGGACTGTCTGATGATATACAAGAAGCGATAGAAGCTCTTGAAGAGGCGTCACGGTCCAATACGGGCCTTCATTTCCAGATAGCGATCAATTACGGAAGCAGGGACGAGATAGTGCGCGCCGTTAACCGTATCGTGGAAGATGCCGCTGCATCCGCTATCAGCCTGCCCGTTACCGCGGAGATGTTTGATGACTATCTTGACACAAGGGGGATTCCGGCTCCGGATCTTCTGATAAGGACGAGCGGAGAACAGAGGCTTTCCAATTTTCTGCTGTGGCAGGTCGCGTATTCCGAATTCTATTTCACGGATGTGCACTGGCCTGATTTTTCCAAGGATGAACTGATAAAAGCATGCGAAGCATACAGCAGCAGAGACAGGCGGTATGGCGGTCATAAGGAGGACTAATGTTTAAGACAAGAGTGATAAGCGGAGCGGCCATTGCAGCACTTATGCTGGTCTTTGCATGGCTTGGAGGAAGTTATCTCGCACTGTTTCTTCTGTGCGTATCGGTCACGGGTCTGTATGAACTGTATCACGCGACCGGAGTTCTTGAAGAAGGCAGGTACGTGAATGCCGTTACCTGTGCGGGATATGCCGGAACATGCGTATATTATATATTGCTTTTGTGCGGACGGGCTGACATGATGACGATAGTATTTTTACTGGTTCTCGTATTCATCGCGATCATGTCTGTATACGTATTTACGTTTCCGAAATATAATGCAGCATCTGCGGCATATTCATTCTTCGGATTCTTCTATGTCAGCGTCATGCTTGGCTTTATCTGGCATACCAGGATGCTTGACGGCGGGATATACATTGTGTGGCTGATCTTTTTTTGCTCATGGTTTTGCGATGTTTTTGCGTATTGTACCGGAATGCTCATTGGGAAGCACAAGCTCGCGCCGGTTCTGTCTCCCAAGAAATCAATAGAGGGCGCGATAGGAGGAATAGTATTCCCGACAATATTCGGAGCGTTATACGGCTGGTGCATTAACAGATATGCTTTTGCGGGATTTCCTGTTGCGGCCTGTGCCGTTGTCACCTTGATCGGGACGATAGTCTCGCAGATAGGGGACTTAAGTGCGAGCGCGATAAAGCGCAATTTCGGCATCAAGGATTACGGGAATATAATACCGGGTCACGGAGGCGTGCTTGACAGATTTGACAGTGTGATCTTTACCGCTCCGATGATCTATTTTACCGCGGAATATATATTGAAGATCTATTGGGTTAGATAGAAGATGAAGAAGATTGCAGTTATGGGATCGACCGGATCGATCGGAAGACAGACACTTGAGATCGTAAGCGGTCACAGGGATGAGCTTGAGGCAGTGGCGCTTACCGCCAATTCAAGCGTTGACCTTATAGTTACACAGGCGCTGGAATTTCGGCCAAAGCTTATAGTATTAAATGACGAAGGAGCTGCAAAGCAGGCTGCGTCAAGGCTTAATGGCGAAGGCATCACGGTTCTTTCCGGAATGGACGGTCTCATTGAAGCCGCGCGGATGGAGGAGGCCGATATCGTTGTCACCGCCATGGTCGGAATGATCGGGATACGTCCGACTATCGCGGCGATAAAGGCGGGTCATGATATTGCGCTTGCCAACAAGGAAACGCTCGTGTGCGCCGGGCATATAATCATGCCGCTCATTAAGGAATATGATGTAAAACTGTATCCTGTCGACAGTGAACACAGCGCTATCTTCCAGTCCCTTCAGGGGAACAATCGCAATGATCTCGAACGTATCATACTGACCGCATCGGGAGGCCCGTTCAGAACCAAAAGCGCCGGGGAGCTTACAGATGTCACGGCGGCCGATGCCCTGAAGCATCCCAACTGGAACATGGGAAACAAGATAACGATTGACTCCGCGACTCTCGTGAATAAGGGCCTTGAGGTCATGGAGGCGTGTCACCTGTTCGGTGTCGGAGTTGACGATATACAGGTTGTCATACACCCGCAGTCGATAATCCATTCCGCGGTAATGTACAGGGACGGAGCGATCATAGCCCAGATGGGAAGTCCCGATATGAAGCTTCCGATACAGTATGCGCTGTTCTATCCGGAAAGACCCCGTCTTGATACGAAAAGGGTCGATCTGGCACAGCTTGGTTCCATGACTTTTGAAGCGCCCGATCCGGAAAGGTTTCCGGGCTTTAAGTATGCATTGGAGGCAGCGCGCGCAGGCGGGATAATGCCTACGGTGTTTAATGCGGCTAACGAGAGAGCCGTGGCGCTTTTCCTTGACGGCCGGATAGGGTTTACGGACATTCCGGTACTTATCAGGAATGCCATGGACAGTGCGCAGCCTATAGCCGATCCGACAGTGGAACAGATACTCGAGGCCGAGGCAGAAGCTGCCGGGATCGTGGATATGCTGCAGAGGAGATGATGTTGTGAAGATATTGATAGCTGTATTGATACTGGCAGTAATAGTATTTGTCCATGAGATGGGGCATTACCTTATTGCCAGGCTGAACGGGATAGATGTCGTTGAGTTTACGATAGGTTTCGGACCGAAGATCTTCGGGTGGACAACGGGGAGCGGAACGAGGTTTTCCGTACGGCTGATATTGTTCGGGGCGGCATGCGTGTTTGACGATCTTGACGCACAGCTTGATGACAATGATGCCGATTTTGCTTCCGTTATAGCCAATTCTCCATACAGAAAGGCAAATGTATGGTCCAGGATAGCCACTACGCTTGCGGGTCCTTTTTTTAACCTGCTTCTCGCATTTGTACTGGGACTGTTCCTGATGAATTACATTACGATATCCGATACGACGATCTCGGATGTGATGCAGGACGGCGCGGCATATGAAGCGGGGATGCGTGCAGGCGACAAGATCATCAGGGTTAACGGGAGCAGATGTTACCTTTATCCGGAAGTGTCGACTGCCGTGGAGCTTGGCTACGGTAAGCCCCTGACCATTGTGTATGAACGCGAAGGCGACAGATATAAGGTTGAACTTGTTCCGAAGATGAACAGCGAGTACAACCGTTTTATGATCGGCGTGGTGTTCGGGGGACAGGAGGAAGCCCCGAAGAGCATAGGCGGAATAATCTCATCAAGCTATGAGTATGTCAGATATATGGTCAAGATGACTTTCTCGAGCTTCAGGATGCTGTTTGCAGGCGAGGCGCATGTCTCGGATCTTGCAGGACCCGTCGGAGCCGCGCAGATCGTCGGTGACGAATACGAAAGCGCGAGATCGGATGGTACGCTTGCGGTTGTTGTCAGTATGCTCAATATCGCGCTGCTGCTGTCGGCTAACATCGGGATAGTCAATCTGTTCCCGCTGCCTGCTTTTGACGGAGGAAAGCTCCTGTTCCTGCTGTACGAAGCCGTAAGGGGCAAGCCTGCCAACAGCAAGGTGGAGGGTACGATACAACTGATAGGAGTGGGACTTCTGCTCATTCTGCTCGTGGTCGTAATGTACAATGATATAACAAGGCTGTTTATGGGGTGATCCGTCGCCTTGTAATGCCGCTGTACAATTTGAACAAAAGCCGGTATCCGTTATGATCGGGTATCGGTTTTTTTGTACGAAATTTTGATCTCAAAACGGCGCGGACGGCGAATAAATTACAGGCGTTCTTTAAAAGGTGTAGAAAAAAATATACCGTATTGACGGGGAGCAAATAAGTGGTTTATGTTTTGCGTAAAGACCGCCAGGAGAGCACATGGATATCACCGGAGGATGAATGAGGAGAAGATGCCGGATATTGGTCAGACGGTAAATGACCGTTATGAGATCGTCAATTTGATAGCAAGAGGAGGAACGAGCTGCGTATATCTCGTCCTTGACAGGCACATCGGCAGGATGCTTGCAATGAAGGTTATAGGACGCCTTTCGGTCGGGTCATTCTATTTTGCGACAAGCGAGATCGAAGCGCTTAGACGCGTGAGGTATCCGCTTATCCCGGTCATATGGGATGCGTTTTATGACAGTGACAACATATACATTGTGAGCGATTACGTCAAGGGGGATTCACTCGGGAAGCTGTGCCGGGGGAAGGGGCTGCCCAGAGCACAGTCCCTGTCGATAGCGCAGCATATATGTTCGGCTCTCATATACCTTCATCAGCTGAAGCACCCGATGCTGTATCTTGATCTCAAGCCGGACAACATCATCATCGGCGAAGACGGCCTGCCGCATCTGATCGATTTCGGGATCGCCTCGTGTCTTGCAGGACACCATATCCCGGTCGGGACGATAGGTTATTCACCGCCGGAGCAGTATGAGGCAGGCGCAAAGCTTGATGCAAGGGCGGATATATATGCTTTCGGAATGACATATTACGCGATAAGGAGCGGCGTCGTTCCCGATCCGAATCCCGAAAAGGCGCTTGGAGACATACTTCATTCACGAATCCTCGGCTCATCCGAAAAATCATTTCTCGCAAGGTGCTGCTGCCCGTCAAGGGAAGACAGATACACCGAAGCAAACGAAGTATTAAAACAGATCAGACATATCAGATCGATCCCGCAGAAGATTAAAAAGAGTATCGAGATAACGATCATTACGGCAGGTATTCTGGTGTCGGCATATTACATAACGGAGAAGCTTGGCAAAACGGCCAAAGAGAGCGCGGCCGCACGCGAGCTTGCAGCAGATACAGCCGTATATATGCGGGACGGCGGGTATTCGCCCGAGGGGATCAGTCTCATCAGGACGGCGATAGCAGGCGGCAGTCTTCCTGAAGACTGTGAGCAGTATTACATCTTTGAAGTGGCAATGAACGCAATGTTTGTCGAGCATGACTACAGGACGGCATCCCGCTATTTTTCCATGCTCGATGAGAGGATGTACCCCGACGCTTCCGATTATGTCAGGCTGTGCGGGATGCAGAGCGGATTTGATTATGACAGGGAAGAGGCGGCTGTAATCACGGGCGAGCTGTTCGCCTCGACGATCAGGCGAAGGCCGTCGGCTCAAAAGTACGAGATACTCATATTTGTCGCGGAATGCTGCGAGAACTACGAGGAAGATGAAGCGGAGGGACTGGCCAAATCAATTGCCGTTATCGAAGCGGCAAAACAGGATATTGAAGATGCGAAAGCAAAGGAAACCATGTCCGATGATGAGGAGTGCGAAAGAATGTGCAGCAGGCTTGAGGAACTCCTGGAGGTTAAGAAGACCCGTATGAGGGCAGTCAGTAAGAAAAGATTGGAGAGAAGACTATGAGAAATATCGTAATAAAGAACATACTTAAGATCGCAGGCATTGCGGCATTTGCGGCAGCCTTTACCGCGGGAGCGGGCACCCCTGCGGCGGCGGGAACGGTATATACGGGCTCTGCGTCGAATTACTATCTGTACAATATTTCCCGGCCTCTTGCGGACGGGGACTGCGGAAATACATCGGTAATTCATGAAGCAAGCTTTCATTTCGATTTTGAAACGAACGGGACAAGGGCAACCCATATGGAGGAAAGGCGCGTCCGTCCGCAGTATGCCAGACTGATCCGGTGGGGGAAACCGAAGGTTGTCACATGCGATTACTGCAGCAGCTGGGCCGACAATGCCGGGCTGTATTCGGTCCAGATATTCCTGGAGGATGATTCGGGAAGCGAATACATACGAAAGAACGGGTATGAGCTTACCGGGGCGGATCTTCAAAGTACGGGTCTTGATTTTGAACACTTAAGTTCACCGCTCAGAGTCGGTATAGAGCTTACACAGGCACCGGGAGATTACTGTCCGTATTGCAGGAGACATATAGGCGATCTGATAACGGTGGACGGCCTTATGTGGGAGATGACGTGCATTGATTTTTCGGCGCAGCCGCAGACAGTGGATGCAGTATACGGAGGTGCGGCTGAATTCTCGGTAGGACTTGATACATACAGGGACGTGTTCGGAAGGAGCCTCGATCATTACAAGTGGGAAATGAGAACAGGAGGCGAATGGAGCGAGGTAAATGACGGACCGGACGGGTCGGGAACGGTATTTGGCGGAAGCGACACTGATCATCTGACTATTGCGGGTATCGGGCAGAACCTGTACGGAAGCGAGTTCCGGTGCGCACTTACCGGAGCCAACTATACAAAGGCTTTTTCGCTGCCGGCCGGACTGTCTCTTGCAGTCTATAATCCGGTACCGACATTACCGCCGTCTGTTACGACCGTACCTGCCATAACGCCGGGGGCGGGATCGGATACCTCATATACTCCCTCGGCGTCATCGTCGGCATATGTAGAGCCGCAGGGAAATCCTGCGAATAGTGGATCCTCATCGTCAAGCTCGTCCCGCAGCAAAGACGAGACGGATACGTACAAGGGTGACATTACACCCTCTGTATCATCTACCGATCAGAAGATCACAGCCAACGGAGGATCTTCTGCCGCATCTTCCGGAAAGTCATCATCCGGAAAGTCATCTTCCGGGAAGAGCAGTTTGTCGTCCTCATCATCAAAGACACCGGGTGGCTCATCGTCATCGGGACGCCGCCCCGGCGCGAACTACATCATGAAGAACGGCGTGCTCTATATTGTCGATGATGAGGATACGGCAATAGGAACTGACGATGGCACCTATCAGGACACGATTGAAGAAAGCGAGATCGAAAATGCATACTCGGCCGATGACCTTGCGATAGAGGGCAATATGTACACTGCCGGACAGGAGATAAGCTTTTGGAGAACAGCTCCCGGGTATGCCGTAATAGCCGCACTGATGCTTGCCCTCCTGCTGCTGGCGCTGTTCTTCCTGTTCTTCGGAGTCATTGTATGCGGTGAGATCGAAGAACACGACGAAGTGTTTGAACTGTGCGCTATAAGGCTCATGCGCTGGCATGACGGATCGTGGCATGTTAATCTCGGCTGCGCATTTGATGATAACGCGGTATTAAAGCTCCATATCGGGCTGCTCTTTGCGGTTATATTCGAGGACTGGGATATAACCGGAGACGTGAAGGGTCTGTATGAGGGAATGACCGTCTCCCCGGCCGGAAGAGGAATGCTCATGTACCGTAAGAATATAAGGAGGAACGTATGAAGAAAGTGGAACAAACAGTTGTATGTATCTGTACATTTATATTTATCTGGATGATTTTCGGTATGAGACTGTATGCAGAGGAAAACGAAAAGCTCGTGGTTGACATAACATTACAGAACGGTGAATCGGTTCTTATCATGCCGGGACATTATTTTCCAAGTGCGGTTCCCGTTATATTTACCGTGCCGGATACGGGCGACAGCTATTATAGCATAAGCACCGATGACGGTAATTCGTTCGGAATGTATGTGAAGATGGATGATGATAATGTTATGCTCTATCCCGATGATGCGACTGCCCCGGACGGCAGGTGGCAGATAAGGTTTGCCAATGTCTGCGAGGGTATCGAAAGGACTTCGGACATATACAGGATAAGCTTTGATGTCACGTCTCCGGTGATAGAGTGTACCGGCAGCGGGCGCTTCAGAGTAAGCGATGATACAGGGCTTGGAAGATGCACTGTCACATGCGGAGACGAAATAACAGATGAGGAGGTCTTTGACGATGAGGAGCCTGTAAGAGATTATGAGACGGAACTTACGCAAGACGGCCGGATAAGATACGGTGATGTGATAATGATAACGGCCCGTGACCTTGCGGGCAATGAGACGGTGCTCTCGTATGAATATATGCTCGATGAGGGGATGCCCTCACTTCAAACGCATGGGATAGATGACGGCGGCAGATACGGCGAAGCTGTGGTATTAAAGGCGGAGGCGGCCGACAATGAATCGGAGGCGTATGTAAACTATACATGTGAAAGAGTGACGGATGATGAAGTAATAACCACTTCCGGATATAATCTTTCCGGCGATACCGGGATATCCTTTGATGAGGACGGGATATACAGTGTTGTTCTGTACGCATCCGACAGCGCAGGCAATGAAAGCGGCAGGACCCGCATCGGTTTTATGATCGACCGGACGGCTCCGACGGTCAGGTTCGACGGCGTAAGTGACGGAGTGGATATAAGATCCGAAGCCGGTATATCGATCGATGTATATGATAATCTGTACGAGGAGACTGCGGTTGACATAAGTATGACAAGAACCGCATTGGGAGACAGGCAGAATATACTGCTACAATCATATGATCTTAACGCATCGCACGATATAAGAGATGTTTACATAAGATCAGACGGAGAATATGAACTGTCCGTTCGCGCAACAGACGGGACAGGAAATGTGACTGCCGAAAGGTGCCGCTTTAGAATAGACAAGACGCCACCGGATATATCGGTTACCGGGATCCGTGAAGGAGAGTATACAAATGAAAAGAGCGTACTGAGATTCAATGCCGGGGAAATGTTCTATGATTCGACCATTATGGAGGCCGTTCTGGAGAAGAAGACGGCGGGACAGTATGTGAAGGTCTCGGACAGCTCGCATGTAATGAGATCGGAAAGGGACTACATGGATATAAGCGTAGATTCGGAAGGAGAATACAGGCTTACGTGTACGGCATCCGACAGGAGCGGGAACAGGTCACAGCAGGCCGTGACTTTTACCGTTGATTACACGCCGCCGGTAATATCGGAGATATCGGGAATTGACAACAGTTTTATCAAGTCTTTTTCCCTGACAAGGAAGATCGCGGAATACGTAAGCGACGCCTCGCCTGTATTTGCGAAAGCATTTCTGAACGACAGTGAGTATGCCGGCGGGGACGTTGTTATAGAAGAGGGCAGGTATGTTCTTACTCTTATTGCCGAGGATGCCGCATCCAATACATCAAGCGAGACGGTCTCGTTTATTGTCGATCATACCGCGCCGCAGATCGTCTTATCGGGATTTGACAGGAACGGTAATATCAGGAAGGGTGGCACTGTAAAGGTAGGACTTCTTGATGAGGAGGACAGGCTTGAGAGTGTCGGCTTTAACGGAAGAAATATAGCAATAGATTCCGACAATACGGCAACGGTCGCGGTAGATGATTACGGGCATTACGTTCTTACGGTCAGAGCATCGGATGCTGCCGGTAACGTCACGGATACAAGTATCGCAACCGAATGCTATATGTACGGGGGACTGTTTGACGGGTATTCGGTTGAGGAGAAGACGATCACGCTGCCTGCCGCAGATGCGAAAGATGATCTTGACCTCAGAGGACTCGTGATCGGGCTCATGTCAGTACTGTCCGGTACGTTCGGGCTGACATACAGGACATACATGTCGGGAAAGTAAGCGAATAGAAAAATTGACTAATACCTTACATAGTTGTAAATTATAATCATGTTCAGAGATAATACCAAAGTCATCACGATAGGAGACAGGGTAATAGGGGGAGGCAATCCTATCCTTATCCAGTCGATGACCAATACGAAAACGGAGGATGTTGCCGCAACCGTTTCCCAGATAAAGCGTCTGGAGGATGCGGGGTGTGATATAGTAAGATCAACGGTTCCGAATACGGAGGCAGCCCGGGCAATATCCGCGATCAGGAAAGAAATAAACATTCCGCTTGTCGCCGATATCCATTTTGACTACAAAATGGCGATCGAGGCGATCGAAAACGGGGCGGACAAGATAAGGATCAATCCCGGAAACATAGGCTCCCGGGAAAAGGTCGCTGAGGTTGTACGCGCTGCCAGGGAAAGGAATATCCCCATACGCGTTGGTGTTAACAGCGGCTCTCTGGAAAAGGACATAGTCAGCAAGTACGGAGGCGTTACGGCAAAAGGGATCGTGGAATCGGCGCTTGATAAAGTCCGTATGATCGAGGAGTGCGGTTATGACAATATAGTCGTATCGATCAAATCATCGGATGTACTTATGGCGATCGAAGCCCATGAAGAACTCGCGCCGGTCTGTCCGTACCCGCTTCATGTCGGGATAACCGAATCCGGAACTCTTCATTCGGGCAGCATCAAATCATCGGTCGGACTCGGGGTCATACTTCACAAGGGGATCGGAGATACGATACGTGTATCCCTTACAGGAGATCCTGTAGAAGAGGTTGTATGCGCAAAGCATATACTCAAGACCCTCGGCCTTCGAAAGGGCGGGATCGAAGTGGTGTCGTGCCCGACCTGCGGCAGGACGAACATAGACCTCATACCGCTCGCGAATGAGGTGGAGAAAATGGCAGCCGGATACGATCTTGATATAAAGGTCGCCGTAATGGGCTGCGCGGTCAACGGTCCCGGAGAAGCCAGGGAAGCTGACATAGGAATAGCAGGCGGGGACAAGGAAGGACTTCTTATCAGGAAAGGAAAGATCATAAGGAAAGTTCCGGAGGATGATCTTATTCCCGCGCTCAGATATGAACTGGATAACTGGAATAAATAATGGAAAAGAAATTTTTTGATGTGTTTTCCTCATTGGAAGTATCCGATGATGACAGAGAATTAATGGAGGAGACCAGAGTCACGAGGCTGGTCTCTTCTTCACGTCATGATAAGCTTCACATTCACCTTGTCAGTTCCTATATCATCCCGAAGGACAAGATATACGAAATGGAGAACAGGATAGCCATGCAGTATTATCCCAACTCTCCGGTAAACATCAGGATCATAGAGAGGTTTGAGCTTGGCGGCACATACACCGCAAAAGCCATCATTGGCCAGTACAAAAACAGTATCATTACCGAGGCTGCCCGTATCAATCCGGTCTGGGCGGATCTTCTGACGCATGCCGATTATGATTTTCCCGAAGGAGATGATACGATAATCCTCGTTCTCGAAGACCGGCTGCTGTCCCATGATATGGCTGATGACATAACGGATTTTATCGACCATGCCATAAACGAAAGGTACCATACCTCCTATAAGATAACCGTCGCTTTCAAGGATAAGGAAACACGCAGGAGCTATGTCCATTCACAGGAAAGGGTTCTTGAAGAGGTCCGGAAGATATCGCTGGAGACATTTGAACATCCGAAGAGCGAGCCTGCGGGCGATGAAGAATTCATGATGTATGAGAAGATGGCTGATGAGAACGATGTATATAATATATACGATAACGGTGCTCCGGTCATTATCCCGAATGAGCAGCCGGCTCCCCCTCCGGCAAAAGAGGAAGTCAAAAAGCCGCGGTACAGGAGAAAAGAGCCGTCCAATCCCGACGTGATATTCGGGAGAGACTTTACAGAAGGCGTAATGAACATATGCGATATCGACGGAGATATCGGAACAGTCGTGATCCGCGGAGAGGTTTTCGGCTATAATGTAAGGGATACGAGAACCGGAAGAAAAATGGTGACATTTTCCGTGACCGATTATACCGATTCGATAGATGTCAAACTGTTTCCGAAAGAGGATCAGCAGGAACGGTTATTTGATTATATCGAAGACGGACGGTTCGTCATGATCAAGGGCACGACCGGTATAGACAAATATGACGGAGCACTTTCGATAGGATACGTGGACGGCATCAAAAAGACGGTCGATTTCAGACAAAAGCGCGAGGACAACGAGCCGGTCAAGCGTGTTGAGCTTCACTGTCATACGAAGATGAGCGATATGGACGGCGTATCGGACGTAACGGATATAATCGACTGCGCCAGAAGATGGGGACACGGCGCGATAGCGATAACCGACCACGGCGTTGTCCAGGCATTTACGGAGGCGTTTCACCATCTGCGCGACAAGAAGATTGATGATTTCAAGGTGATATACGGCATGGAAGGCTATGTCGTTGACGACACGGTTCAGATTGCCGTAAACCCGCAGGATCATACGACAGCAGATACATTTGTCGTCTTCGATATAGAAACCACGGGATTTTCTCCGGAGGAGAACAGTATTATCGAGATAGGCGCGGTCAAGATAGCGGACGGTAACATCATTGACAGGTTTTCCACGTTCGTCAATCCGGCGGAACCGATACCGTACAGGATAGAAAAACTGACGGGCATCAACGATCATATGGTAGAGGATGCCCCGTACATCAATGATGCGCTCACGCAGTTTGCAAAATTCTGCGAGGGTGCGGTATACGTGGCGCACAACGCCTCTTTTGATATGGGCTTTATCATGGCGAAGGAAGAGGCAGCCGGGACAGTGCGCGAATACAGCTATGTGGATACGCTCGGAATGTCGAGACTCCTTGTTCCGGAGATAGCAAGGTTCAAGCTTGATAATCTGTGCAGGTTCTTCAAGATATCCCTTGAAAATCATCACCGTGCGGTCGATGACGCCGAGGCAACGGCGCACATTTTCCTAAAGCTTATTGAGCGGCTTCATGCAAAGGGCGTTGATACGCTCAAGGGATTGAATGATCTTGGCGCGGCGTCCGACGAGAAGATACTGAAGTCTCCGAGTAATCATATAATACTTCTCGCAGCAAATGAAACAGGAAGAGTCAACCTCTATCACCTTGTATCACAGTCTCATGTCAGGTTTTATAACGGGGTGCCCAGGATCCCCAAGAGCCTTATAGAGAAGTACAGGGAAGGCCTGCTGATCGGCTCCGCATGTGAACAGGGAGAACTCTACCAGGCAATAATCAGCAGGAAGAGTGATGATGAGATACTGCGGATAGCAAGGTTCTATGATTATCTGGAGATCCAGCCGAACGGCAACAATGAATTCATGATCCGCAAGGACCGGTATGAGGATATCGTCTCCGTGAAGGATCTTGAGGATATCAACAGGAGGATAATCAGGATAGGGGATATGCTCGGCAAGCCAGTTGTGGCGACCTGCGACGTTCATTTCCTGAATCCCGATGATGAGGTCTACAGGCGCGTTCTTATGGCCGGAAAGGGCTTTGAGGATGCCGATATGCAGGCACCTCTCTACCTTCGGACGACTGAGGAAATGCTCGCGGAGTTCGAATATCTCGGTTATGACAAGGCGTATGAGGTCGTTGTCACCAATACGCGGCGGATCGCGGATATGATAGAGGTGATCGAGCCGGTACGCCCGGACAAATGCCCGCCTGTCATCGAGAATTCCGATAAGCTGCTGACGGATATATGCTACAAAAAAGCAAGGGAGATATACGGAGACGATCTGCCTCCGCAGGTATCGGCACGCCTTGATAAAGAACTGCATTCCATAATATCAAACGGATTTGCGGTCATGTACATTATCGCACAAAAGCTCGTGTGGAAATCAAACGAGGACGGATATCTCGTAGGCTCAAGAGGATCGGTCGGTTCATCGTTCGTGGCGACGATGGCCGGTATCACGGAAGTCAATCCGCTTCCTCCGCATTACTATTGCAGCTCCTGCCATTATGTCGATTTTGACTCCGAAGAGGTCAGATCATATGCGGGAAGGGCAGGGTGCGATATGCCCGACAAGGTATGTCCCAAGTGCGGTGCGCCGCTTAAAAAGGACGGATTTGATATTCCTTTTGAAACGTTCCTCGGATTTAACGGTGACAAAGAGCCCGATATCGATCTGAACTTCTCGGGCGAGTACCAGTCAAAAGCCCACAAATATACCGAAGTGATATTCGGAGCGGGACAGACGTTCAGAGCGGGAACGATAGGAACGCTTGCCGATAAGACAGCATACGGATACGTTAAGAATTATTTTGAAGATAAACATATAGATAAGAGGCCGTGCGAGATAGACAGGCTGGCAAGAGGGTGCACGGGTGTACGGCGTACTACCGGACAGCATCCGGGCGGGATCATAGTCCTGCCGCGCGGAGAGGATATAGATTCATTCACGCCCATACAGCATCCTGCCGATGATATGAAGTCCGATATCATAACGACGCATTTTGATTATCATTCGATCGACCACAATCTGCTGAAGCTTGATATATTAGGACACGATGATCCGACGATGATCAGGATGCTGCAGGATCTTACCGGAACCGATCCGAAGGCGGTCGCCCTTGATGATCCCGAGGTTATGAGCCTTTTTATATCAACCGAAGCGCTTGGGATAACCCCGGACGATATCGGCGGATGTCCGCTCGGGTGTCTCGGTATTCCGGAGTTTGGAACCGATTTTGTAATACAGATGCTTGTCGATACAAAGCCGTCGGCATTTTCCGATCTTGTCAGGATATCGGGCCTGTCGCACGGAACGGATGTGTGGCTCAACAATGCGCAGACCGTGATAGAAGAGGGCAAGGCGACCATCTCTACAGCGATATGCACAAGAGACGATATTATGACATATCTTATCAATATGGGTCTTGAGAGTTCGCTCGCATTTAATATAATGGAAAAGGTAAGAAAAGGCGCTGTGGCGAAGGGAAAATGTGCCGAGTGGTCCGAATGGAAGCAGGAGATGCTTGATCATGGAGTGCCGGACTGGTATGCGGGATGCTGCGAAAAGATCAAATACATGTTCCCGAAAGCCCATGCGGCCGCATATGTAATGATGGCATGGCGGATCGCGTATTATAAGATCAAATACCCGCTCGCATATTATGCCGCGTATTTCTCGATAAGGGCGTCGGCGTTTTCATATGAAACAATGTGTCTCGGCAGGGATGTTCTGGCAGAGGAGATAGGACAGTATCGCAAAATGGCGTCCGATCCTTCGTGCAAGATGACGAGCAAGCAGGAGAATACGCTGAGGGATCTGAAGATCGCCGAGGAAATGTACGCAAGAGGATATGAATTCTGCCCGATCGACATATACAGTGCCAAAGCCCATCATTGTCAGATCGTTGACGGTAAGATCATGCCGAGGCTCGACTGCATCGAAGGTCTCGGTGACAAGGCGGCTGACGGAGTCACGGACGCCGTAAAGGACGGCGCGTTCCTGTCGATCGATGATTTTACGGCACGGACAAAGGTTTCCAAAACCAATACCGACCACATGGTCGAGCTGGGTCTTCTGGAAGGCCTGCCGCAGTCGAACCAGTTGTCGCTGTTTGATATGATCTCATAGGTGGTGTAAAGCACGTAGGCCACGACTCGTTTATCCTGCACGAAGTGCTGGATGCCACCCCGGCGAGGGGCGAAGCGAGCTTTTAATGGCGTGGCTCTCAAGAATTAACAGGAGGAATAATATGAAGCTCGCAAGAGTAGCCAAAAAGGGGAACCGGTCTTTTTACATCGAGTTCATGATGATGACACTCGTTCCGCTGATATTGTGCGGGATAGTCATGATCATTGTAAGCTCGATGTCCATTCGGAAAAGCATGAAGGCGGAGGTATCCGATAACCTCAGAAACGTCGCCGCCTCCGTGCTCTCGGCATATGATATGACCTATCCGGGCGAATGGGAGGTACATTCCGAAGGAGATAACGTTGTGCTCTATAAAGGCGGCACACCTGTTTCGTATGCATATGATTTTCTTGACGGGATCAGTAAGGAAAGCAGCCTTCAGATCTCGATATTCTATATGGATACGAGACTCCTTACGACACTCCGCTCCGCAAGCGACGAGCGGCTTGTGATGACTGTTGCAAGCGAAAAGATAGTTGACGATGTATACCGCGGCGTGTCAAGCGCATTCTACGATAACGTCACGATAGAGGCAGTGGATTATTACGCGTATTATGCACCGATCATGGCGCAGGACGGGAGCGGATGCATCGGAATGATAGGCGTTGCCAAACCTGCGGACAGTCTGATGGAAAGTATCAACAGTTCTGCCGGCAGGAGTATCATCGTGATGCTTCTGGGAATACTGATCACATCTTTCTTTATCATCAGATTTGCCAATACTCTTGTAATGATCGTCAAGCGTATGCTCGAATTCATGAAGGCGCTTGCGGCAAACAGGCTGGATGCCAAGCTTGATCCCGGCGTGGCGCAGCGCGAGGATGAGCTCGGCGAGATGGGAAGAAATCTGAACAGTCTGCAGATATCCCTAAGACGCCTTATTGAGCGGGATGTTCTGACAGGTCTGTATAACAGGAGAAGCGCCGAAAAGAGGCTAGACGATATAGAAAAAAGCGGTGTCAAATACTGCGCTTCCATCGGAGATATCGATCACTTCAAGATCTTTAACGATTCATTCGGACATGAATGCGGTGATGTTGTCCTGAAAGAGGTCGCACAGCTGCTGAATCAGGGGATGAGCGGCCGGGAGGGATTCGTCGCGAGATGGGGCGGCGAGGAATTCCTTCTCATATTTGTCAATGTCGGGATTCAGGAGGCATATGATGCTCTCATGCTTATCCGCCAGTCACTGCATGACAAGGAGGTCGAATACAACGGACAGATACATAAAGTCACGATGACCTTCGGTGTTGCACAGCAGGAAGACGGTATTCCGATCAACCATCTCATCAGAAATGCGGATGAGAAACTGTACGCAGGAAAAGAAGGCGGAAGAGACAGGGTAATAATGTAGCGGCGTTGATTTTATGATATAATATGACCCGATCTCTGAGCGGATTAATAATATCAGGAGTAAATATAGCAGGATGAGCAAAGAACTGGCAAAAACATACGATCCTTCATCAATGGAGGGAAGATTATACGAAAAATGGGAGAAGAACGGCTATTTTCATGCCGAAGTGGACAGGTCGAAGAAGCCGTTTACGATAGTGATGCCTCCCCCAAATATCACGGGGCAGCTTCATATGGGTCATGCGCTTGACAATACGATGCAGGACATACTCATAAGGTTTAAGAGGATGCAGGGGTATAATGCGCTGTGGCAGCCCGGAACCGACCACGCAAGCATCGCGACGGAAGTAAGGGTCATGTCGGAACTGAGGAAGCAGGGCATTGACAAGAACGATCTCGGGCGCGAGAAGTTTCTCGAAAAGGTATGGGAGTGGAGAGACGAATACGGCGGCAGGATCACGAAGCAGCTTCGCAAGATGGGAAGTTCGTGCGACTGGGAACGCGAGCGTTTCACAATGGATGAGGGCTGCAACAAGGCAGTTACCGAAGTGTTCGTCAATCTGTACAATAAAGGACTGATATATAAAGGCGCCAGGATAATCAACTGGTGTCCGGTCTGCAAAACATCGATATCCGATGCGGAGGTTGAATATATTGAACAGCCGTCGCATCTGTGGCATATCAAGTATCCGCTCGTGGATGAAGACGGCAATCCGTCGAAGACGGAATTTCTGACATTCGCGACGACCCGTCCCGAAACAATGCTCGGCGATACCGCGGTAGCGGTTCATCCCGACGATGACAGGTATACCGGACTGCACGGGAAGAGCGTATGGCTTCCTATCGTCAACAAGGCGATCCCGGTAGTCGAGGATACATATGTTGACATGGAATTCGGAACCGGCGTGGTTAAGATAACCCCGGGACATGATCCGAATGACTTTGAGGTCGGAAAGCGCCACAATCTTCCTATCGTTAATGTTATGAACGATGACGGGACGATCAACGAAAACGGCGGCAGATATGAAGGAATGACCGATCTTGACGCAAGGGCTGCCATAGTCGGGGAGCTGAAGGAACAGGGACTTCTCGTCAAGATAGAGGATTATGCGCATAACGTCGGTACGCACGACCGGTGCGGCACCACGATACAGCCTCTTGTCAAGCAGCAGTGGTTCGTTAAGATGGATGGTCTTATCAAGCCGGCTGCAAACGCGGTAAAGACCGGAGAGATAAAGCTTGTCCCTCCGAGAATGGACAGGACATTCTATAACTGGACCGATAATATCCGTGACTGGTGCATCAGCCGCCAGCTCTGGTGGGGTCACAGGATCCCGGCGTATTACTGCCAGGACTGTGGTGAAATGGTCGTATCGAAAACGCCTGTAACCAAATGCCCGAAGTGCGGATCGGATTATGTCACTCAGGACGAGGATACGCTCGATACATGGTTTTCATCGGCTCTGTGGCCGTTCTCGACACTCGGATGGCCAAAAAAGACAGAAGAGCTCGACTATTTCTACCCGACGGATGTTCTCGTTACCGGTTACGACATCATATTCTTCTGGGTAATCAGGATGATCTTCTCGGGATATGAGCATATGGGCGCTAAACCGTTCTCGACCGTGCTGTTCCACGGGCTGGTGCGTGACGGACAGGGACGCAAGATGAGCAAGTCCCTCGGAAACGGGATAGATCCTCTCGATGTGATAGACAAGTACGGTGCGGATGCGCTGCGCTTTACACTTATCACGGGAAACGCTCCCGGCAACGATATGCGCTTTACCGATGAAAGGGTGGAAGCAAGCAGGAACTTTGCCAACAAGGTATGGAATGCTTCGAGATTTATCCTGATGAATATGGAGGGCAAGAATATAACGAAGCCTTCCGGAGACGAACTGCATGCCGAGGACAGATGGGTGCTGTCGCGGCTTAACAGTGTCATCAGAGAAATTACCGACAACATGGAGAAATATGAGCTCGGTATCGCGGCGCAGAAGGTGTATGATTTTATATACGATGTACTGTGTGACTGGTATATAGAGATGATAAAGCCGAGACTGTATAACGCCGAAGATGCTTCGTCGGCAAATGCGGCTCTTTATACACTCAAAACAGTGCTCATTGACTCGCTCAAGCTTCTTCATCCGTATATGCCGTTTATTACCGAGGAGATATACTGTACCCTTACCGGATCGGATGACGACCGCGAGGCCGAATCCATTATGATCTGTTCATGGCCCGTATACAGGAAGGATCGTGAATACGAACAGGATGAGGCGCAGATAGAGCTTATCAAGGAGGCGGTGCGCGGCATCAGGAACGTCAGGAGCAGCATGAACGTCCCCCCGTCGAGGAAGGTAAACATATTCATCGTAACAGAGGATGCGGCCGTACAGGAGGCGTTCCAAAGAGGAAAGCTGTTCTTCGAAAGTCTTGCGGGAGCGTCCGGAACCGTCATTCAAAGCGACAGGAGCGGAATAGACGATGACGCGGTCTCGATCATGATAGCAAACGCGGCTCTTTATATTCCGTTTGCCGAGCTCGTTGATATATCTGCCGAGATCGAAAGACTCGGTAAAGAGAAGACGCGCCTTGAGGGCGAGATAAACCGCTGCCGGGGAATGCTCTCAAATGAGAAGTTCATAAGCAAGGCACCGGAAGCAAAGGTTAACGAGGAAAAGGAAAAGCTCGAAAAATACACGCAGCTGTTCGAGCAGGTATCAGAGCGCCTTGGCGCGCTAAAAGGTGAATGAAGCCCTGAAAGTAGGAGAAAATGGCTGTTTCGACAGATAAATGGAGATGCAATATATCGCAGGATTCAATGACTGCAACACTGCTTCTTGCCGAACCGAAGGAGGGCGAGACGATCACCTCCCAGGATATCACGTTGTATCTTCGCGCAAACGGCGTGCTCTTCGGCTATGTCTATTCCGAGATCGAAAAAGCAGTCAGGGAGAAGATCTACTACAAGGATATCGTTGTTGCAAGGGGCAAAAAGCTCATAGAGACACAGAGCGGATACTATGAATTCATGTTTAGTCTGGGAGAGATCAAGCATCCGGCGATCAGATCGGACGGCTCGGTCGATTATCAGAGCATGAGCGTCATACAGTCCGTCAGCCCCGGGGATGTTCTTGCCGTATATCATCCGGCGGTTTCCGGCTCTTCGGGCATGGACGTTAAAAATCGTGAGATCCGCTGTAAACCTGCCAAGGAGCTCCCGGCTCTTAAGGGGAGCGGTTTTGATGTCTCGTTCGACGGGAATACATATACCGCCAATATGGAAGGCCGTGTGGAGTATGACAATTTCAAGCTTCATGTCAGGGATATGTATGAGCTTCGCAAAGATCTTGATCTGGTAACCGGGCGTATTGATTTTCGCGGAGACGTGATAGTACACGGGAATGTCACGGCGGGAACTTATATACGCGCGACCAAATCGGTAACTGTGGACGGTACTGTCGAGGGCGCAACGATAATTGCCGGAGGAGATATCGTGCTCAAGAAGGGGATACAGGGCGCGGGAAAAGCGAGGCTGACATCAAATGCGAACATATATGCCGATTTCATAGAGTTTTCCGAGGTCAAGGCAAAAGGAAACGTAGAGGCAAATATAATACTCAATTCGACCGTGTCCGCCGGAAAGAGCGTTATCGTAAAGGGAAAGCGCGGCGCCATAATCGGCGGGAGCAATTACAGCGTGGGTGAAATGACGACAACATACGCGGGGAACAGGGCGGAACGCAAGACCGTTATCGCATCGGGAATAAGCGATGATTACGATAAGCGACATCATCTTCTCGCATCCAAGGCCGAGAGCGCAAGGGAAAGCATCGGCAAGTGCAAAAAAGAGATCGAGATGATAAGGGATATCAGAATAACGAATGATCCCAAGGATGTGAAGGATGCAAAGATCAGCCAGCTTACGAGAAGGCTCAAACGCGATGAAAGAATGCTCGAACATGTCGAACGCGAACTTTCGGAAATAGAGAACACAATAAATATCGGTGCAGGCGCGGCGGTCGTCGTCGAAGAAGCGGTCAATCCCGGAGTAGTCGTCAGGATCGACAATAAGGAAATGGCAATAAGCAGTGAAATGCAGCACGTGAAGTTCTACAGACCTTCGGGAAGCAGTACTATAGAGGTTACAACGATATGATCATTTTTGAAGAAGAGCTCAAAAAGTTTCATCCGAGCCCGGAAATAGAAGAAGTGGAGAACACCGTAAGAGAGCATGAGCTTACGGACATGACCGATATCATGGTCGAACTGCTCCGGCGCCAAAAAGAGAATAAAGAATTATGAAATGCTATGTATGCGGCAGCCGTCTCGGAAGTGAGGATTACTGTACTTCGTGCGGAACCGATGTCAGGACGTACCGTCATATCATGTGCATGTCAAATATGCTGTACAATGACGGCCTTGCCAAGGCAAACGTACGTGACATATCCGGGGCGATACTGTCTCTTAACGAGAGCCTGAAATACAACAAGAGAAATATAGATGCAAGAAATCTGCTGGGACTGTGCTACTACGAAAGAGGAGAGATAGTCAAGGCTCTTTCGGAGTGGATCATAAGCAAGAATTACGAGAGCAAGAAGAACATCGCGGATGAGTATATCGATTATCTTCAAAGCAATCCGTCACGGCTTGATACACTGAACCAGACGATCAAGAAATACAACCAGGCGCTCAACTTCTGTTATCAAAACAGCCTGGATCTTGCCATGGTACAGCTCAAAAAGGTTTTGTCCATTAACGAAAACCTTATAAGCGGTTATCAGCTCCTGGCTCTTTTATATATTGAATCTGGCGATCTTGAGAAGGCCAGAAGGACGCTTCTTCGTGCGATCAGGATAGACAGGACCGACATAACGACCCAAAGATACCTGAAGGATATCAATGATCTTATAATGCAGCAGGCGGACGGTAAGGATCAAAGTGCGGGCGCGGGAAACCTCGCAGTGCAGGAGATCATCACGTACCAGAACGGCAATGATACGATCATACAGCCTGTCGGAGCAAAGGAAAAGCGGGGCTTTTCAAGCGTCATAAACATAGTCATAGGTCTCGTTATCGGCATTGCGATAAGCTGGTATCTGATACTTCCAGGGAGGATAAGCTCGGCAACCGCGGAGACAGATGAGAAGTTCATGGCGGTCAGCGAGGAGCTTACATCCGAAAAGGCTTCCCATCAGGAGGCTGTCAAAAAGGCGGAAACCATCGAGACGGAAAATCAGGAGCTTACGCGTCAGCTTGACGAGCTTCGCGGAACGAACGGCGCCACGGGGGAAAACGACAGATTACTTCGTGCCGCGCTTCTGTATATAGAGGATCCGGCAAATGCCTCGCAATCCATCGGGGAGCTGGAAAGTATAGGCCCCGATTATCTTGATGACGCATCCGATACTTTCAAAGCCCTGTATTCGAAGGTAATGGAATCATCCGAGGATTCGGCGCTCGCTGATTACATCGGAACCGCCAAGGATGCTCTCAAGACCAAGGATTACAAGACGGCGATAGAGTATTACACGAAGGTGTGCTCGATCGCACCGGACAATTCGGATTATCTGATGGAGCTTGCATATGCATACCGTGAATCCGGTGACAGCGAAAAGGCGGATGAGATATACAGACAGGTCATGAGGGATTTTTCCGAGACGGACAACGCGATCGATGCTGCCGGATATATCTCAGGCGGGGATTGACCGCATGATGGGATGCACACGGATCTGCAGGGGAAGACTGCGGGCGGAGACTGGATATTAAATGAAAAATAACAGTGTTATTAAATGTATAGCGACGATAATAATATCCGTTTTTTTTCTTGCGTTCATATATGATCTTTCGACGGAAGACATGCGTAATCCCGCATACTGCTTTCTTGTGATATGCATTGCGGTCTCGATCATCGCGTTTTATGACAGGCTTCCCAAAACGCCGGTATTGTACACGATGCTTGCCGGAGCATTCCTTCGGTTCACTTACGTGCTGTATACTCCCGTATGGTGCAGGCAGCATGATGTGATTGATTTTGGCGCCGGTGAAGGGCATGCTGCGTATATGGAGTATATCCTGACAAACAGGTCGCTTCCCGATTTTGATCCGAGAAATGTCTGGGCGTTTTTCCAGCCGCCCCTTCATCACATAATTTCCGCCGTATGGATGTGGTTTAATATAAAGGCCGGCATCCCGGAAGGCCGTATGCACAAGAATGTGCAGATCCTGCCGCTTATGTATATGTGCATACTGATGATCATGGTATTGCTTATATGCAGGCAGCTCAATATGAGACGCGGCGGTACGATCGTTACGATGCTGATCGTATCGTTTCATCCGATATACATTCTGATGTCAGGCAGCATCAACAATGATGCGCTTTCCGTGCTCCTTTCCGTAGTTGCGGTATATATGGCGATATTGTGGTATATGTATCCCACGACGGGAAAGATCATTCTGCTTGCTCTTTCCATCGGGCTTGCGATGTCGGCCAAGCTGTCATCGGCACTTGTCGCTCCTGCGATCGGAGCGATGATGATATGCAAGTTCTGGAAGGACAGCGCCCACTGTTCGGACAAGGCAAAGACTATATCATATCTGCTGGAATTTGCCGCCTTTGCCGTGGTTGTGATCCCAACCGGGCTGTGGTGGACAGTCAGGAACAAAGTGCTCTATGATATGCCGGCAGGCTATATACCCGAAGTAGGGGAGATGGTTGGAAAGAGAGGCTTAGTGCCGACGATACTTGACGTAAGGACGGCCTCGCCTTTTTTGTATATGAAGTCGTGCGGGTATGCATATGATGAATACAATCTGATCCTTGCAACGATAAAATCGTCACTGTTCGGTGAAGGCGACTTTGGCGGCAAAAGCGCGATGCTGACTGTTACCGGGTGGATACTGCTGGCATTTGCCGTGATACTTCTGCTCCTTCTGATAATCGCAATAGTGCGCGTATGCATGGGCCATACAGGTGTTGATACGGCTGTTAAGGTATTGCTGTGCGGAACCGTAGTATGCTATGTGGCGGGATATCTCATGTTTGCGCTTAAGGGAGCCAATCTGTCGGCGATGGATTACAGATACTCTGCGGCATCGGTAGCAGTCATGGCGATATTCGCAGGCATGTGGTATGACATGCTGCGCAAGAATGAAAAACGTGCGGCGGCATATGCTGTCATGGCGGTATCGGGAGCGTTTGCAGCCGCTTCATTTGTATTCTATACGGCAGTCGGGATCATCTTACAGTAAACGCATTATAGTAAACGACATATTATTTTTGACATTAACTATAAATAGATTCGTTCGCTGTATAAACACTCAATAAGGAGACATATTATGGGAGGATTTTTTGGTGTAGCTTCGCGGAAAGACTGTGTCTGGGATCTGTTCTTCGGAACCGATTACCATTCGCATCTCGGAACACGCCGTGCCGGAATGACCGTGTACGGGGAAAAGGGTTTTGACCGGGCGATCCATAACATAACCAATTCGCCGTTTAGGACCAAGTTCGACAGGGATGTTGCGGAGCTTAAAGGCAATATCGGTATAGGATGCATATCCGATTATGAGCCGCAGCCTCTTCTGATAAGATCGCACCTCGGCTCCTTTGCGATCACGACGGTGGGACGGATAGACAACCTTGATGAACTCGTAAATGAGGTGTCGACCGGCCATACGCAGTTTCTGGCGATGAGCGGCGGTAATATCAATCCGACCGAGCTTGCGGCAAGCCTGATCAATCAGAAGGATTCATTTACGGAAGGGATCAGGTATGTTCAGGAGAAGGTAAAAGGCTCCATTACTCTTCTCGTCATGACCGAAAACGGCATATATGCCGCAAGGGATCTGTACGGACGGACACCCGTCATGATAGGGAAAAAGGATGACGGGTACTGCGTTTCCTTTGAGAGCTTTGCCTATATCAATCTCGGATATTCGGACGAAAAGGAACTGGGACCCGGCGAAATAGTTTACATAACTCCGGACGGATATGAGACGGTGTCTCCACCCGGGGATACTATGAAGATATGTACTTTCCTGTGGATATATTACGGGTATCCCAATTCAACATATGAGGGTGTGAATGTTGAGGAAATGCGTTACAACTGCGGCTCGATGCTTGCCGAAAGAGATGATGTATCTCCGGATATAGTCGCGGGAGTTCCCGATTCGGGTATCGCGCATGCGATAGGATATGCCAACAGATCCGGCATTCCCTTTGCGAGACCTTTTATCAAGTATACACCCACATGGCCGAGATCATTCATGCCGACCGACCAGAGCATGAGAAACCTGATCGCCCATATGAAGCTTATACCCGTGGATGCTCTTATAAGGGACAAATCGCTCCTGCTCATTGATGATTCGATAGTGCGCGGCACACAGCTTCGTGAGACCACGGAATTCCTGTACACGAGCGGCGCGAAGGAAGTTCATATAAGGCCTGCGTGTCCTCCGCTCCTCTACGGATGCAGGTTCCTTAATTTCTCCAGGTCGAGTTCGGAATATGATCTGATAACGCGGAGGATCATAAAGGAGCGTGAGGGGGACAATGTAACGGATGAGGTGCTTGCCGATTATGCCGATCCCGACAGCGACAACTACAGGGAGATGATCGAAGGCATCAGACGCCAGCTCGGGTTTACCTCGCTGCGGTTCCATCGTCTTGATGATATGGTAAGATCAGTCGGAATAGACAAATCGAAGCTGTGCACATACTGCTGGGACAAGCAGGGAGATTGCAGCAATTGTTCTTCCTGCGGCGGCTGTACAAACGCGTTGTAATTCTTCGCTGTGAACAGGGGATGTGATGGATTTTAAATACGTCAGAATACAGGGCAGAGAACTAGCCGAAAATACCTTGTATCCGAAAGGGATCTTCAGTATGTGCTGGGGACTTATACAGAACAATATAATGGAGGAAGAAGATGCGGATCTGTTTCGTGAGATAGATGCCTGGTTTGCGGAAATACTTCCCTGGCCTCCGCAGTGCATGAGGCGCGAAAACGTTGTGTGTTTTTTCAAGACCGAGAACACGGATATGATGATGAAACTCATCAAACCTGCAATGTGGCTCCTTGAGAAATACAACCATCCGTATTATGTTGTCTATACGAATATGCCCGGAGAGATAGTTTACGAGGATGATTTCCAGGTGGTCGTAAAAGCGGGAGAACCGCTTAAAATCGAGAAGATACAGCCTTCCTGGAGTGACTGGGTAAATCCTGAGAAGGAAGCCAAGGAGAAATTCTACTGATCAAAAGCACGTGTATTTTTATGATTTGTATTTCGCAGGCTAATATCATATAATATAAAAACGGGTTTTTTTAAACATACGGGGGAAAAAGATGCCTGATTTTTCGGATTCATGTAATAATATTCTCATATATGCCGGAATCGGAGATGCGGATCGTGATAAGATCAGCTCTAAGATCAAACAGTTTGCGGCTATGTCAGACCAGTCTTCATCGGATGATGATGCAAGGAGACTGCGCAAGGAGCTTAGTGCATATTATTACGAGATATACAAACGGGTCTTCTTCAAGACGCTCGAGGATCCGCATATTCCCGACGAGGTATTGATGTTTCTGTATTACGGTTATATCGATGAGAAGCTCGCGGGAGCAGAGAATACCGAGATCCTATACAATGCGGTGAGGTCGATGGGGCTTGACGAGCAGATGAGGATCTTTACGTTCTACCAGTGGCTGCGTCTCGTATATATGTGCAAGAAAGATCCGTCGGTCAATGATTTTTCCACTGATTATATTACGACGCTGCGCAAGCAGAAAAGAGAAGGCTCCATTACGGAATCCCAAGAGCAGGAAGCGCTCAGGAACGGCCGCGCAAGGGTTGAGTTCGAGATAGACAACATGTTCAAGAGCGCCAACCGTATGATGAGCTCGAGGATAACGACTTTTGTTCCGTTTTTCTCGGGGCAGATTCTTACCAAGCCCCTTGACAAATCGCTTTTGACCTTTGAAACTATCCACAAGACACTTGCGGTCATAAAAGCGGTTGATTATTCGCTTTTCTACAGACAGACTGTATATACGGCACCGGAACTCGGACTTGACAAGGCATTTATAGATGTCGAGATCCTTCCGGATATTATCCTCATGCCGGTAGTGGGAACGAGATCCGCTATGTGGCAGGAAATAACCGGAGCCAAGAGGACTACTCCGGGAAGGTTTCTGCTTCCGGTCGCGCAGGAAGAGGAGCTTACCGGAATACTGATAAAGATGTGCGCGGAGTTCCGATGGGAACTGTGTAAAAGGATACAGGGCGCGAGGTGGAACGATCTGTCGGAGAGGTCGCTTACAAGCGATTACGTTGACTATATAGATACATACAAAAAGAGCAGGGATCTGTCGCAGGAGGCCAAAGAGCGCATCAAATCCGCGATGGCCAAGCACAGGAACAGCTACAAGGAAATGTTTGTTGCCGATTATGCGACATATATACAGTATGAAAGCTCGGGAGCACTCCGGCTCAACAAGGTCGTAAGAGCGATACTGTTCAACTACTGTCCGTTCTCGAAAGTCATACGCGAGGGCGCCATCGCCACGAACCCGCAGTATACCCAGCTGATCGAGCGGTACGAGCACAAGGCGGCGCATGACATACACCTGTTTGAAATTGCAACCGGAAGGATAGAAAAAGCAGGACATGAGATCCCGGCGGAGCTTATGGCCCACAGCCAGTATCTGCGATCCTAAGCGCCTTATTCATGCAAAGGGATAACAATGAGCGAAGATAATAATTCCAAAAATTTTATTGAAATGATAATAGACAAGGATCTCGAGGAAGGCAAATACGACGAGATACACACGCGCTTTCCCCCCGAACCGAACGGTTATCTGCACATTGGGCACGCCAAGGCGATACTGATCAATTACGGTCTTGCCAAGGAGTATGGCGGAAAGTTCAACCTGAGATTCGATGATACCAATCCAACCAAGGAGAAAACGGAATTTGTCGATTCTATCAAGGCCGATGTCGAATGGCTCGGGGCTGACTGGGAAGGCAGGCTGTTCTTTGCGTCGGACTATTTTGACCAGATGTATGAGGCAGCTGTAAAGCTCATCAAAAAGGGAAAAGCTTATGTGTGTGACCTTACCGCAGATGAGATCAAAGAGTACCGCGGCACTTTTGATACTCCCGGGAAAAACAGTCCGTACAGAGACCGCAGCGTGGAGGAAAATCTGGAACTGTTCGAGAACATGAAGAACGGTATGTACGCCGACGGCGAAAAGGTGCTTCGCGCCAGGATAGACATGGCGAGCCCCAACATCAACATGAGGGATCCCGTGATATACAGGGTCGCCCATATGAGCCACCACAATACCGGAGATAAATGGTGCATATATCCGATGTATGATTTTGCGCATCCGATAGAAGATGCCATAGAGGGTGTCACGCATTCGTGCTGCACGCTCGAGTTCGAGGATCACAGACCGCTTTACGACTGGGTGGTGAGCGAGCTCGAATATCCGCATCCCCCCAAGCAGATCGAATTTGCGAAGATGTATCTGACTAATGTGGTCACGGGAAAGCGATACATCAAGAAGCTTGTCGAGGACGGAACAGTCGACGGCTGGGACGATCCGAGGCTTGTATCCATTGCTGCGCTTCGGAGAAGAGGATTCACTCCATCGTCGATACAGAATTTCGTCAATCTGTGCGGCGTATCGAAGAGCCAGTCGTCCGTTGACTACGGGATGCTCGAATACTGCATAAGAGAGGATCTGAAGCTGTCACGCCCGCGCGTCATGGCAGTGCTCGATCCGATAAAGCTTATTATCGACAATTATCCCGAAGGCGAGACCGAGTATTTTGAGGTTCCAAATAACCTTGAGAATGAATCTCTCGGCAGCAGAAAGGTGCCGTTTTCGGGTGAATTGTACATTGAACGGGATGATTTTATGGCGGAGCCGGTCAGGAAGTACTTCAGGCTCTATCCGGGCAACGAAGTACGCCTCATGAATGCGTATTTCGTGAAATGCACGTCCTATGAGACGGATGAGTCGGGAAATGTAACGTGCGTGCACTGCACATATGATCCGGATACCCGTCAGGACGGAAGGGAAGTTGACCGCAAGGTCAAGGGAACGATCCACTGGGTAAATGCCGCAACCGCATTCCCCGCAACGGTAAGGCTGTATGAGAACCTTATCGATGAGGAAAAGGGCGTATATAATGATGACGGAAGCCTTAATCTCAATCCTAACTCACGTACTGTTCTTGAGAACTGCATGCTTGAGCCGTCACTGCATGACGCTGCGGCATATGAGTCATTCCAGTTTGTGAGGAACGGGTTCTTCTGTGTGGATTATAAGGATTCCGAGGAAGGACATCCGGTATTCAACAGAGTGGTATCATTAAAGAGCAGTTTTAAGATATGCTGATAGGAGGGACCCACGAAGTGGGAGGAACCTGTCTGCACCGCGAGCCCTTTCTCCGCAGGAGAACCTAAATGGGCGAGCGACATTTATAAGCTGATAGGAGGGTAAAATGGGTTTATTATCAGGTTTGTCGGATCTGGGGCTGGGAAAGCTTGAGAAAGCCGATATATATGAGGAAGAAAAGAAGCCTGAAGCTAAGGCGGCGGAAAAGCCGAAGGAGGAGGCGCCGTTTGATGAAAACGACGTGCTGTTTGACAAGTCGGCGGAATGTCCCGTGTGCGGCAAAAGCTTTACGTACAGAGCGGTCCGTACCGGAAAGGCAAGACCGATAGGACAGGATCCGGATCTTCGGACAAGATATGAGAAGTTCGATCCCAACAAATATGATGTTGTGGTATGCCCGAACTGCGGTTATGGTGTACTGGCCAGGTATTTTGCGTCACTTCCCGCAGCACAGGTGAAGCTTCTGCGTGAAGGGATAGGCGGCAAGGTTCGCGGGATCGCCAATAATCCGATACTGTCATATGATGACGCTATCCAGAGGTATCAGCTTGCTCTTGCATCGTCAATAGTCAAGCGTGCCAAAGACAGTGAAAAGGCATTTGTATGCCTGAAGATGGCGTGGGTGATCAGGGGCAAGAAGGAGTCTCTTCCCGATGATCTGCCGGATTATGACGAGCAGATGGCAAAGATCCGTGATGATGAGAATGAAGCGTTAAAGGCGGCCTATGACGGGTTCGTCAGCGCCAGACAGAAGGAATCATTTCCGATAGCCGGAATGGATGAGATCACGATAGATTATCTTCTTGCGGTGCTGTCCGCGAGATTTGAACAATTTGATGTGGCTCAGAAGCTGATTGCGGGAATACTGCTGAACAAGTCCGCAAACAGCAGGATCAAGGAACGCGCGCGGGATCTGAAGGATCAGGTTCTTGAGCAGATGAAGGCGAAAGGAGAATAATCATGAAAGGCTTTGGCAAGTTTGTCACATTTGTAGGTGTTGCGGGTGCTGCCGTTGCGGGATTGTGGTATTTCTGCGATGTCAACAAGAAGAAATGTCCGGAGGGGAAAGCATGTGAACCGTCTGCGGATGGCAATACCGGAGAGCGTTCATACGTAACCCTTGATTCCGGGGTCAGGGAAGATGTGAAGGAAGCGGCTGAAGATATCAAGGAAGAAGCCGAAGAAATTAAGGAAGAGGCGTTAAAGAACAAGGACAGCCTCAAGAAAGCCGTAAAAGGTGCGGCAAGGGATATCATTTCCAAGGCAGAAGATGCGGCAAAGGGAGTCGGACTCGTAAAGGATGACAAGCAGGCCTCTGATTTTGAATTCAAAGATCTTGATGAAGAATCATCCAAGATTGAAATCGAATAGGATACTGCCCGCCATAGTCTGCATACCATGCCTGCTTCTTGCCGGATGCAAAGGTGACACTCTTCCTACGGAGGTTGTTCTGACATCGGATTTTCTCGAGAACGAAGTGTTCCGGCTGGAGGGGCATCCGTGCATGAAGAATGAGATCATGCTGTATCTTGCCAATTCGGAGAACGGATACAGTGAGGTGTTTGGAGACGGGATATGGGCTGTTCCGGTAGGTGACGGTACGCTGGAGGATTCCTATAAGGATAATATACTGGCAAGGGTGGCGCAGATCAAGACAATGAACCTTCTTGCACAGGAGTACGGCGTTGAGCTTTCCGAGGAAGAGGAGGCCAAGACCCGTGCGGCCGCAAGGGATTATTTCGGAACTCTTAGCGATGCCGAAGCGGATTATCTTGATGTGGATATGGAAACGGTGGCAAAGCTGTACGGGGAGTTCGCGGTGGCAAACAAGCTGTACGAAGCCATTACCGAAGACGTCAACCCGGAAATAAGCGATGATGAAGCAAGGACGATAACGGTCAGGACTATCCTCGTCAAGACTTACAAGCTTGATCATGAGGGCAACAGGATAGAGTATGATGCCGAAGAGAAGAAAAGCGCCCTCATGCGTATCGCCGAGGCACAGCAGAAGATCGCCGACGGTGAGCCGTTTGAATCCGTTGCCGCGGACTATAATGAGGATTCGAAAAGCGAATACAGCTTCGGACGCGGCGTTATGCCGGAGGAATTCGAAAAAGCAGCCTTTGATCTCGGAGTGGGCGATGTCAGCGACATAGTTGCGACCGAATACGGATATCATCTGATATACTGCATATCCACATTCAATCCGGAAGAGACGGATGCCAATAAGATCAAGATAGTCGAGAAGCGCAAGCAGGATGCTTTTAACGAAGTATATGATGATTATGTAACGACTCTTACGTCCAATCTGAACAAACCGCTCTGGGACAGCATCCATTATGATCCGGGCGGGATCGTTACGACAACGGGCTTTTTTGATGTTTATGATAAATATTTTACGGTTGTTAGCACTCGATTTGATTGAGTGCTAATTTTTTCTTGACTTTGGATTTTTTTGGGTTTATTATACAGTATAATCGGTCGGGGGCAAATAAACAGGAGTAGAAAAGAGGTAAGGAACATGGAAAAAAAGGGCAGTTTATCAATTGACAGCGAGAATATTTTCCCGATCATCAAGAAATGGATGTACAGCGACCACGACATTTTTGCCCGCGAACTTGTAAGTAACGGATGCGATGCCATAACAAAGCTTAAAAAACTTGATGTTATCGGACAATACAGTATTCCCGAAGACCATGACATGGAGATCAGGGTTGTGGTTGATCCCGAGAACAAGAAGGTTACATTCTCCGATACCGGACTCGGAATGGATGCGGACGAGGTTGAGGAATACATTACAAGGATCGCTTTTTCGGGTGCAACGGCATTTCTTGATCAGTACAAGGACAAGGCAAACGACGACCAGATCATAGGTCATTTCGGACTCGGATTCTATTCGGCGTTCATGGTATCCGACGAGGTTCATATCGACACGCTTTCCTACAAAGAGGGAGCGAAGGCGGTACACTGGGAATGTGACGGCGGGACGGAGTACTCGATGGGAGAGGGTGATCGTACCGAGGTCGGAACAACCGTTACTCTCTTCATCAATGAGGATTCACTGGAGTTTTGCAACGAATACAGGATGAGGGAGGTTCTCAAGAAGTACTGCTCTTTCATGCCGACCAATATATTTCTTGTAAAGGCCGGCGCCGATACCGAATATGAGAATATTCCCGAAGACGAGGTCACAGATAAGGATACTGTAATCGAGAAGTACACCGAGGAGGCCAAGTACGAGGAGCAGGAGAAGGACGGCAAGAAGGAAAAGGTTGAGATCAGCCCCAAGAGGGAAATGGCCAAGATCGTCCGCCGCGAGGTTCCGATCAACGATCCTTCGCCGCTGTGGACGAAGCATCCGAGTGACTGCACGAAAGAGGAATATCTTGAATTTTACCGCAAGGTATTTATGGATTACAAGGAGCCGCTGTTCTGGATACACCTGAACATGGATTATCCTTTCAATCTGAAGGGTATATTGTATTTCCCGAAGATCAATATGGAGTACGAGTCAATAGAGGGTGTGATCAAACTGTACAGCAATCAGGTGTTCATCGCCGACAACATCAAAGAGGTCATTCCCGAATTCCTGATGCTGTTAAAGGGTGTTATCGATTGCCCGGATCTTCCTCTTAATGTATCAAGATCGGCTCTTCAAAACGACGGGTTTGTTCAGAAGATCAGTGATTATATTTCCAAGAAGGTCGCTGACAAGCTTATCGGAATGTGCAAGACCGAGAAGGAAGAGTATGAGAAATACTGGGATGACATCAGCCCGTTCATCAAGTACGGATGCCTTAAGGACGACAAGTTCTGCGAGAAGATGACGGATTACATCCTGTTCAAGAATATAGACGGCAAATACCTGACATTGCCGGAGTGCCTTGAACTTCCGCAGAAGAAGGAGTCGGAGGAGGCGACCGACGATACTCCCGAACTTGACGAAGACGGGGAGGTCAAGGTCAGAAAGACAGTATATTATGTTACGGATATGCAGCAGCAGAGCCAGTACATCAATATGTTCCGCGAGCAGGGGCTTGATGCGGTTGTCCTTACGCACAATATAGACCAGCCGTTCATCAACCAGCTTGAATCCAAGATGGAAGACGTCAGGTTCCAGAGGATAGATGCCGATATCACCGATTCTTCCAGAGAAGATACGGAAGAGAACAAGAAGCAGACGGAGAAGGACGAGAAGGCTCTTACCAAGCTGTTCCATAAGGCTCTTTCGAATGACAAGATCACGGTTAAGGTCGAGTCGCTCAAGAATGAGAATATCTCGTCAGTGCTCACGGTATCCGAGGAATCGCGCCGCATGCAGGATATGATGAAGATGTATTCGGTCGGCGGAATGGATATGGATATGTTCGGCTCTGAAGGAGAGACTCTTGTACTCAACAGCAGGAATGCTCTTGTACAATATCTTCTTGAGCACAAGACGACAAAGGATGCACAGTTGTTCGCGGCACAGCTATACGATCTTGCGGTTCTTGCAAACAGACCGCTTTCGGCCGATGCAATGACGAAGTTCGTTGCAAGGAGCAATGAGATAATGCTGAAGCTTGCGAATGCTTAGTGTTGACACTTCAATATATTGTGGTCTTATGCGTCACCAGGTGCTATAATTATAGTGAACGGATTCTGTCCGTTCACTATATTCATTTATCGCAGACAAAGACCGACGATGCGGCCGCAAATCCGGCGACAGGTTACATGGGCGGGACTTGAAATGCATAGATTAATGACGGAGCGGTGTCATGGATACAAGTATCTTATACCTGCAGGCAAATGAGAGTATTGCGTCAAACCTCAAGGACAGATTCAATGCGGAAGGCATTGAGTTCATTAACGCTGCGTCCGCCGCGCAGGCATTCGAGCTTCTCGCAAGCAGAGAGTTCTATCTGACACTCAGTGACGGGTTCATCCCGGACATGAGAGTGCATGATTTTGTCGAAAAATGCGAGAAGGAATATCCTGACATGATACTCGATGTCTGCATGGATCTGAACGATCCGAAATACGTCCCGCTGATCGTCAACAAGGACTGCGTGCGTAAGGTCTTCCTCCCTCCGTGGAACATAGAGGATATCGTGGAAAATGTCAAAGCTTCGATAGACGAGGCTCACATACATATGGATCTTGTACGCAGGATGGAAGAACTTGCCGCAGAGGAGAAGACATTTGCGGATACGGTCGATACACTGCGCAAGTCGCTTCTGCGGCAGCAGTACAGCTATAACAAGATCGCTCCTTTTTTCAACAGGGTACTGGATGCTTTCCTGAAGCGGCGCGATCTCGGAGACGTCTACAGGGATTTTGTGAGAAAATCATGTGACAAGATGCTGCGTCTCCAGACAACGGCTTATTTCAAAGTATCGGAGCTTCGCAACATCATATATGACAATATATCCGATGCACTCAAGAACAGTAAAAACGTTACCGTGGGAGAGGTAAAGAGCTGCCTGTACGGTGAAGTTTCAAGATCCGCGATGGCGGATCTTACGTTCAGCCTGTGGATACTTGCCGTAGTGGAAGGCTATAAGTGCGACAACGCCGTCATCAATATCGACAGCAGGTATGTAACGACCAGGAAATGCGAATACAAGATGTCTGTCACCGGGGAGAAGATAACGGATGCTCCGGTTGATATACAGGTATATATCGCCAATATCCTCAACAATATAGTGGACGAATATCAAAGATACGATACAGCGGACGGATGGGCATATGAATTGCGTGTCACGCTGTAATCTGATAAAATAAAGTGTTTGTTATAATTCGATGATCATTGGGGTCTGTATATGAATTACGGAAGAAGAGGTATACAAAAACGCCGGAAAGCTGTTAATTCTCCTACCGCAAAGGTTGGAAGGTTCTGCGGCGTCACACTTTTTACTGCGGCCTTATTTGCGGCAGTTCTGGTTTGCGCTGTCGGAATGTGTGCGGGCATCGGGGTATTCATGGGAGTAGTGGATACTGCCCCCGATATCTCGAACGTTGATGTCGCTCCTGCCGGCTATTCCACGACCGTGTATGACAGCGAGGGGAACCAGCTCACCAAGCTTGTGGCGGAGAATTCCAACCGTGTCTATGTCAAGCTTGACAAGATACCTCTCGATATGCAGCACGCATTTGTCGCGATAGAGGACGAGAGATTTTACACCCATAACGGAATAGATATAAAGGGTATCATGAGAGCCGGAGTCAAGGCTCTCGGCGGGGATCTTCATCAGGGTGCATCGACGATCACGCAGCAGCTTCTCAAGAACAATGTATTCACGTCGTGGACTGAAGAGAGCAATATGATCGACAAGTTCAAGCGTAAGTTCCAGGAGCAGTACTGCGCTGTCCAGCTTGAAAAAAGATTGTCCAAGGATCAGATACTTGAGAACTATCTGAACACCATCAACCTCGGACAGGGAACGCTCGGAGTCCAGGCCGCTTCCCAGAGATACTTCGGTAAGAACGTATGGGATCTTAACATTTCGGAGAGCGCCGTTATAGCATGTATCACCCAGAATCCTTCGAGATGGAATCCGATTTCGCATCCCGAGAACAATGCGGTAAGGCGTGAGGAAGTACTCAGGAAAATGCGCGACCAGGGGTATATCAATGATATCCAGTACAATGAGGCTCTGGCGGATGATGTATATTCCCGCATCCAGGTCGTGAACGAAAAGGTCGAAAAGACAACGATATACACATATTTCGTTGATGAACTTACCGAGCAGGTACTTAATGATCTTCAGGAAAATCTCGGATACTCATACACACAGGCATATAACGCATTGTACAGCGGAGGTCTGTCGATCTTCACAACTCAGGATTCCCATATACAGAGCATATGCGACGAGGAATTCGCCAATGAGGAGAACTATCCTCCCAACACGAGATACTACCTGAAGTATGAGGCTTCATATACGGATGCGGACAATGATGCCGTTAATTTCTCAACACAGTATTTCGAAAAGCATTTCAAGGAAAAAAGAGGGAACGGCTTCAACAGTATATTCAATACCGAAGAGGAAGCATATGAAGCGATAGAAGAATTCAAGCAGGATGTCGAAGAGCCGGGATACAAGTTTATAACCGAGTCCGTTTCTATCACGCCGCAGCCTCAGGCAAGCGTAACGGTAATGGATCAGTATACCGGTGAAGTCAAGGCTGTAGTCGGAGGAAGGGGAGAAAAGAAGGCCTCCCTGACACTTAACCGTGCAACGGATACAAAGCGCCAGCCCGGATCGTGCTTTAAGGTTCTTGCCGCATACGCTCCCGCACTTGATGCGGCGGGCAAATCGCTTGCATCAACGCAGGTCGACGAACCGTACAGTTACGCTAACGGACGTCCCGTCAAGAACTGGTACAGCGGATACAAAGGAATATGCACGTACAGATACGGGATAGAGCAGTCGCTTAATATAGTCGCGGTCAAGACGATAACGGAGATAACACCGCAGCTCGGATTCGATTATCTTCTTAATTTCGGATTTACGACACTTGTTGACAGAAGAGAGGAAAGCAACGGTACTGTATCGTCAGACATCACGCAGGCGCTCGCTCTCGGAGGTCTGACTGACGGCGTCACCAATCTCGAGCTTACTGCGGCGTTCGCAACGATAGCAAACGGCGGAACGTATATCAAGCCGATGTTCTATACGAAGGTACTGGATCACGACGGAAATGTCCTTATCGATAATACTCCGAAGAGCCGCCGCGTGTTAAAGGAGACAACCGCATATCTGCTGACCGATGCAATGGAAGACGTTGTAACGCAGGGGACAGGCGCAAGGGTTAAGTTCGATAATATGGCGATCGCCGGCAAGACCGGTACCACGACGAGCAACGTGGATGTATGGTTTGCAGGATTTACTCCCTATTATACATGCTGTACATGGAGCGGATATGACAATAATGTTCACATGAACGGAAGCGGTGAGACGAACACGTCGAAGAATATGTGGAAAGCGATAATGAGCCGCCTTCACGAGGACAAGGAGTACAGATCGTTCGTAATGCCGGAAGGCATTACAACCGCAACGGTATGCAAGAAGACAGGCGGACTCGTAACGGATATATGCCGCGCTGACGGAAGCGCGATAACGGAATATTTTGCCGCCGGAACGGTACCGACTGAGCCATGCACGAACCATTACGGAGACATATTCGATACCGGACTCGTATGCGCGATGACAGGACAGAAAGCGACTGCGACCTGCCCTTATGCATATGAAGGAGAGCCTTCCGGGGAAGGATTCTGCCCTCACAGCACGATAAACGGTGTTGCGGCTCAGGATTATTACAATCTGCTGCAGATGCAGGCAGCCGGTCTCGTACCGGGAGCGGATGCCGCTGCTGTTAATCCTGTCGATCCGAATACAGCCGCCGCAGACCCTGCCGCAGATCTTGCCGCACAGGCGTGGCTTGATATGCTGCATGCTCAACAAAATGCCGCTGAAGCAGGGCAGTAAACAAAGCTTTTGCCGCAAATGGCATAGTGTGCAGTAGTGTACATATATATTTCGATCATGGAATGGCTGACATTATATAAAGGCGGGACGGGCGAGATAGAAGAGAAGAAGTCCCGCTTTATAGCTACGCTTGAACCTGTCTCTTCCGAAGAGGAAGCGGCGGATTTTGTTGCGCGTATGAAGAAGAAGTATTGGGATGCAAGGCATAACTGCAGCGCGTATATAATAGGAACAGGCGGCGAGAGGTCAAGATGCTCCGACGACGGAGAACCATCCGGGACTGCCGGAAGACCGATGCTGGATGTGCTTGCCGGGGAAGGCGTTACGAACGCCTGCGTTGTTGTGACAAGATATTTCGGAGGAACACTTCTTGGGACCGGGGGACTTATAAGAGCATACTCGGCAGCCGTAAAGGCAGGTCTGGGCAGCTGCGAGTTCATCAGAAGGATCCCGGGCACAGCAGTCACTGTCCGGTGTGATTACAATGACTGGGGCAGGGTGCAGAGCCTGTGCGCCCGTAAGGGTTATGGTATTTCCGATATCAGATACGACAGCGCTGTAGAGGCAGTTATCGTATCGGACAGCACATGCGATCCCGAAGCGGATATAACAGATGCCACATCCGGAAAAGCAAAGATAGGGGATGCGGTTCCGGTAGTATATTGCGCAGACCGGGACGGTGCGTTTATCGCAATGACGTGAGACCGGCAATCGGGCGCATTAACAGTAAAATCATTTATTCAATGCGGTTACTATAGATAAAGGAGGAGACGGAATGGAAGAGAATATGTCAATGGAAGAAATATTGTCACTCGTAAAAGACAAACAGTACACCCGGCTCCGACAGGAACTTGCGGAATGGAATGAAGCCGATATTGCCGCGGTTCTCGAAGAACTCCCGTTTGAGGAACAGATCAAAGTATTCAGGATACTGCCTAAGGGTATTGCGGCGGATGTATTTTCATTTCTGCCGGTTGAGACCGAGCAGGAGATCATCACCACGCTCACGGATCGTGAAGCTGCAAACATCATCAATAATCTGATGGCGGATGATGCGGCTGATCTGATGGAGGAGATGCCGGCCGGTCTTGTCAAGAAGCTTCTCGCAAACGCCGATCCCGAAGCAAGAAGGGATATCAATCATCTGCTGCGTTATCCGGAGGATTCCGCCGGAAGCGTCATGACCGTCGAGTTTGTGGATCTCAAAGAAAATCTTACGGTCTCCGAATGTATTGACAGGATCAGGACTACGGGGGTCGATAAAGAAACAATAGATACATGCTATGTGCTTGATCTCGGAAGACACCTTATCGGAACCGTTTCACTGCGCGATCTGCTGCTTAATCAGCCGGATACCCATGTTGTCGAGTTCATGAATGAAAACGTGATATCGACTAATACGATGACCGACCAGGAAGAGGTCGCCAGAATGTTCCAGAAGTACGACCTTACGACAATGCCTGTCGTTGACAACGAAGGACGTCTTGTCGGTATCATCACCATCGATGACGTTGTCGACATCATGCAGGAAGAGGCTACGGAGGATATCGAAAAGATGGCAGCTATCCTCCCTACCGACAAGCCGTACATGAAGACGAACACGTTCGAGACATGGAAGAAGCGTATCCCATGGTTGCTTCTTCTCATGATAAGCGCAACGGTCACGGGAAAGATAATAACGCATTATGAGGAAGCGCTCGGCGCATACGTAGTACTTACAAGCTTTATACCAATGATAATGGATACGGGCGGTAATGCCGGAGGTCAGGCTTCCGTTACGATCATCCGCGGACTGTCGCTTGATGAGATCGAGTGGTCCGATCTGCTGAGAGTCATATGGAAAGAGATAAGGGTTGCTGTCGTATGCGGCATCACCCTTGCGGCCGTCGGCTTCGGTAAGATAATGTTAGTCGACAAGGTGCCGCCTATTGTTGCGCTCGTTGTATGTCTGACACTTGTGGTAACGGTATTCTTTGCCAAGATCGTCGGATGTACGCTGCCCATGATCGCGCAGAAGATAGGATTTGACCCGGCGGTAATGGCGAGCCCTTTTATCACAACGATCGTGGATGCGCTCTCGCTTCTGATCTATTTTCAGTTCGCGACGCGTATACTTGGTATATGACGACGATGTCTGCAGAGGGTGCACGGATAAATCATTATTTTCGTTTAATATAACATGAAGGAAGACTGTATATAATGATCACAAAACGGGAAGACATCAGAAATATCGCGATAATCGCGCATGTCGATCACGGCAAGACAACGCTTGTTGACGAGCTGCTCAAGCAGAGCGGGGTATTCCGTGACAATCAGGAAGTAGCCGAGCGCGTAATGGATTCGAATGACATCGAAAGAGAGAGGGGTATCACTATCCTTTCGAAGAACACGGCCGTTTCGTACAAGGACGTCAAGATCAACATCGTGGACACGCCCGGTCATGCGGATTTCGGCGGAGAGGTTGAGCGTGTTCTCAAGATGGTTGACGGTGCGATACTTGTTGTTGATGCGTTCGAAGGCGTTATGCCGCAGACCAAGTTCGTACTCAAGAAGGCAATGAGCTTAAAACTTCCCGTGCTTGTATGTGTCAACAAGGTTGACCGTCCGGAAGCACGCTGCAATGAGGTTGTCGATGAAGTGCTCGAACTGTTCATGGATCTTGATGCAACGGATGAACAGCTTGACTGTCCTTTCATATATACGTCGGCCAAGATGGGGATGAGCGGCAGGGATCCGGATAAGCTTGAACGATCGATGATCCCGCTGTTTGAGGCGATAGTGGATTACATCCCTGCCCCGGAGGGAGATCTTGACGCCGGATGCCAGGTGCTGATAAGCACAATAGATTACAATGATTATGTCGGACGCATCGGTGTCGGGAAAGTAAGCAACGGAACGATCAGGATCAATCAGGACGTTGTGATCGTCAATCATCACGAACCGGACAAGCAAAGAAAGGTTAAGGTATCGGCGCTCTATGAATATGACGGTCTGAACAAGGTCAATGTCAAGGAGGCGACCGTCGGTTCGATAGTCGCCGTATCAGGAATATCCGACATACATATCGGAGATACGATATGCGATCCGGATTCTCCCGAACCGATCCCTTTCCAGAAAATATCAGAACCTACGATCTCCATGAATTTCATGGTCAACGATTCACCTCTTGCCGGACAGGAAGGAAAGTATGTAACCTCACGTCATCTGCGCGAGAGACTGATGAGGGAACTAAACACCGACGTGTCTCTTCGCGTCGAGGAGACGGATTCGACAGACTGCTTCAAGGTATCCGGGAGAGGCGAGCTGCATCTGTCGGTCCTCATAGAGAACATGCGCAGGGAAGGCTATGAATTTGCCGTAAGCAAGGCGGAGGTCCTCTATCGTACGGATTCGAAGGGACGCAAATGCGAGCCCATGGAGATCGCCTATATAGACGTACCGGAAAGCTATGCCGGAAATGTCATAGAAAAGCTCGGCTCCCGAAAAGGCGAACTGCAGAACATGATGCCGATAACCGGAGGCTACCAGCGCCTTGAATTCTCTATACCCGCAAGAGGTCTCATAGGATACCGCGGAGAATTCCTGACTGACACAAAGGGCGAAGGGATAATCAATACGGTGTTTGATGAGTATGCACCGTACAAGGGCGATATACAGTTCAGGAAACAGGGAAGCCTGATCTCCTTTGAGTCGGGAGAATCAGTGACATACGGTCTCTTCCAGGCGCAGGAAAGAGGTGTACTGTTCATCGGTCCGGGAGAGAAGGTCTATGCCGGTATGGTGATAGGCCAGACCGGCAAACCGGAGGATGTAGAGATAAATGTATGCAAGATGAAGCACCTGACCAACACCCGGGCATCGGGATCCGATGATGCGCTGCGCTTGTCACCGCCAAGAATTCTGTCGCTTGAGCAGGCGCTCGAATTCATCGATACGGATGAACTGCTCGAGATCACTCCCACGTCTCTTCGTATACGCAAGAGGATCCTGGATCCGACGCTTCGGAAACGTGCCGCATTTGCCCAGAAGAATAATCAATAAATATAAAGACATTTTTAATTGTTTTTTGTATAATATTGTTAATGATCTATAGCAAATGCATTTATCCTATGTGTTGAATGGCAAAGGAGACATTATGTTTACAAACATTTTTGGAAATTATCTTGTAAGGAAGAAGATAATCACGGCAGATGAGTTCCTGAGTATCAAAATGGATATCGACAAGACAAGGGTCAAGCTTGGTCTTATTGCCGTTTCCGAAAAAATGATGACCGAGAAACAGGCGGATGAGATTAATCTCAAGCAGCAGATAATGGACAGGAAGTTCGGCGATATCGCAGTGTCTATGGGGTATCTCAGCAAGATGCAGGTTGAAAGGCTGCTGAACCTTCAGGGCAATGAATATATGAGATTCTGTCAGAGCGCTGTCGACAAGGAGCTCATGACTCTTGAACAGATCGAGGGTGCGCTTGACTATTACAAGAAGGAAAACGGGTTCACGTTTGCCGATATGGAAGCGATCAAATCGGGTGACGTTGACAGGATACTGCCACTGTTTCTTCCCGATGTTCCGAGCGGTCCCCTCACGGATCTTCTGGCGGTAACTTTCCGGTGCATCAACCGGCTCGCATCGGATGATATTTCGATAAAGCGCGGATATACAACTACCAGTTACAGAACCGGAGCGGTCGCGATGCAGGAGATAGTGGGCGATTATAATGTTGTCACCGCTTTTTCGGGAGACGATAAAGGAATACTTGCAATAGCGGAGGCATTTGCCAAGCAGTTCTTTGACGAGGTGGATATCAATGCCCTTGATTCGGTCGGGGAGTTCATTAATATCAGCGACGGACTGTTTGCAACCGCCAAGAGCCAGGAGGGCATGGAGCTTAACCTTATGCCGCCGAAACTGTCAAAGGATCCGGTCGAGATCAGCGGCTCGAAGATCGTGGTAATCCCGATATTCATCAATCAGCAGCCGCTTGACTGGATAGTATCACTGGGGAAAGCCCCCGAATAACAACAAACAGAACATACAGGATCAGAAACGGAGGTATAAAATGTCGGTCTTTAAAGGAGCAGCCGTAGCAATATGTACGCCTTTCTTTGCAAACGGAGACGTGGATTACAATAAGTTCAGGGAGCAGATCGAATATCAGATAGAGAACGGTACCGATGCGATAGTCGTATGCGGTACGACCGGTGAGTCATCCTGTCTGTCCCATGAAGAACATCTTGAGTGCATAAGGTTCTGTACGGAGGTCGTGGATCACAGGCTTCCGGTCATTGCCGGAACCGGATCGAACTGTACCGAAACAGCCATATATCTGTCACAGGAAGCCGAGAAGTTCGGAGTGGACGCTATTCTCGTCGTGACGCCTTATTACAACAAGTCGACACAGAAAGGTCTGATAGAGCATTATACAATGGTCGCGAACAGCGTGAAGGTTCCGCTCATCATATATAATGTTCCCAGCCGTACGGGATGCAATGTTCTTCCCGAGACCGTGGCAACTCTTGTTAAGGAAGTTCCGAACATAGTCGGCATCAAGGAAGCAAGCGGCAATATCTCACAGATAGCGAAGCTCATGAGCCTGTGCGGGGATCAGATAGAGCTGTATTCCGGCAACGATGACCAGATCGTCCCGATATTGTCACTCGGAGGACTCGGAGTAATATCGGTTCTGTCAAATGTCGCCCCCAGAAAGACACATGATATATGTCAGGCATTCTTTGATAATGATCCGGCTCTTGCAGCCAAGAGACAGCTTGATGCTATTCCGCTGTTCAATGCTCTTTTCAGCGAGGTCAATCCCATTCCGGTCAAGAAGGCACTGGAGCTTCAGGGAAGAGACCGCGGAGTTCTGCGCCGGCCGCTTTGTGAAATGGACAGCGCGAACGCAGAGGTACTCAAAAAGGCAATGCAAGATTACGGAGTACTGTAGAGATGATCAGGATGATATTACACGGCTGCATGGGCCGCATGGGCAAAATGATCGCTGATATAGTTGCAGGAGACGGTGAAGTACAGATAGTGTGCGGAGTCGATATCAACACCGGAGAGGCGCCATTTCCGGTCGTATCAAGCATAGACAAGGTCAGTGAAGCAGCGGACGTCGTGGTCGATTTCGGAAACGCTGCGGCTGTTGACGGTGTTGTTACCTGGTGCGAACACAATAGAGTTCCGCTTGTTGAGTGTACCACGGGTCTTAGTGATGAAACGCTTGCACATATCCGGGAAGCATCCGCAAGTGTTGCCATGTTCAAATCAGCTAACATGTCACTCGGGATCAATATCATATCCAAGATACTTAAGGAAAATGCCGCAAAGCTTACCGAGGCGGGATATGATGTCGAGATAGTTGAAAAGCATCACAGGAACAAGCTGGATGCCCCGTCGGGAACCGCTCTTGCCCTTGCGGATGCGGTAAACAGCGGTCTTGAAGAGAAGAAGGATTATGTGTATGACAGATCGAACCGCAGGCAGGTACGTCCGGATTCGGAGATAGGTATCAGCGCGATACGCGGAGGCTCCATAGTCGGAGACCATGATGTGATCTTTGCCGGCCACGATGAGGTCATTACATTTTCCCACAGCGCATATTCAAGAGCCGTATTTGCCAAAGGTGCCATTGAGGCGGCAAAGTTCGTCGCCGGAAAGGGTGCGGGAATGTATGATATGTCCTGTGTTGTAGGTTAACCGCGATGGAATTTCGCCCGTGCATAGACATACATAACGGAGCCGTCAAACAGATAGTCGGATCGACACTTAACGATGAAAGCGGCAGTGCCACGGAAAACTACGTATCCGACAGGGGCGGCGCGTACTACGGGCGCTTATACAGGGATCTGAACCTTCCGGGAGGTCATGTGATAATACTGAACGGCAGGGACAGCGAATACTATGAGGCATCGAAGCAGCAGGCAGTTGATGCTCTTGAAGCTTTTCCCGAAGGCCTCATGATAGGTGGAGGGATAAGCGACAGCAACGCCGCGGAATTCATCGATGCCGGTGCGAGTCATGTGATCGTGACAAGCTTTGTGTTTGCCGGCGGCAGGATCAATATGGATAATCTGAAACGCCTGTGCGGCGCAGTGGGTGCCGGAAGGGTGGTTCTTGACATGAGCTGCCGGTATATCGATGGCAGGTACCGTGTCGTTACCGACAGGTGGCAGAAGATATCGGACGAAGAGGCGGATGCGGAGCTGTTTGACAGATTATCCGGATACTGCGACGAATTCCTTGTTCACGCTGTCGATTCCGAAGGACTTGCAAAGGGTATCGACGACAGACTGGTGCATATTCTGGCACAGGTATCCAAACCGTGCTGTTACGCCGGAGGGATATCATCCATCAGTGATATTATAAAGCTTCGCGATATAGGAAATAACCGTGTTAACTTTACAGTCGGCTCTACGCTTGACATTTTCGGAGGATCATTGGGTATAGAGGAGATAATCGAATGTACACGATAATGATCATTGATGACAACGAAACAGAATTGATCGTTGCCAAGAAAGCGCTCGAGCGGCAGTTCCGTGTAATCGATATCAGCAGCCCGAAGGCCGCGCTGCAGCGTCTTGCCAAGTCAACGATCATGCCGGATTTCATATTGCTCGATGTTGAAATGCCGGGTATTAACGGATTCGATTTTATGATGAGGCTCAAGGCCAATGAGAAGATGAAGAGCATTCCCGTCCTGTTTCTGTCGGGTGACAAGGAGAATACGACGGAAATGGAAGCCTACAGACTCGGCGGTGTTGATTTTATCCGTAAGCCCATAATCCCCGATCTTCTTCGCAAACGTCTGGAACTTCAAGCGAATATCCTTGATTACAAATCACATATGGATTCATACAACTCGCAGCTTCAGCAGACCGCCAGTTTCCAGGCGAGAAATGCTATGAATCTGGAGTATTTCATCATAGGAATAATAACCGATCTCATATCGCAGAAGGATCCCTATACGGGAATGCACTGCATATGCGTCAGCAAATACATGGAAATACTGCTCAAGGAGATGCTGCTGTCGGGGGTCAATTACGGGATAGATCCCAATGATTTTGAACTGATACTTCTAAGCTCAAGGCTTCACGATATGGGTAAGATCGGGGTTCCCGACGAGGTCCTGTCGAAGACCGGCAAATATACCGACGAGGAATTCGCAATGATGAAGATGCATACCACGATGGCCGCGAGCGCCATTCAGAAATACGCGTATCTTCTTCCGAACAACAAGTTCCTGTATTATACGTTCCAGATGTGCAAATATCACCATGAGAGAGTCGACGGAAACGGATATCCCGACGGGCTTGCCGGCGCCAATATTCCGATACTGGCAAGGATACTGGCAGTTGCCGATGTATATGACGGGCTTGTCGCCGAGAGAAGCTACAAGAAGGCCAAGACGCACGAAGAAGCATACAACATCATCACACAGGAGGCCGGGATACAGTTCGACCCGCAGGTTGTGGCTGCATTCCAGCGTGTCCATAATGATATCCGCGATGCGTCGGTCTCCATCGGAAGACAGCTCCAGCAGAATGCGGATGCTTCGCAGCAGATCATCAATCTGCAGAAGTAAAAAAGGAACCGCTGCGCGGCTCCTTTTTTATAATCCCTATAAATTACCTTATATATGCTAATGCAGTAAATGAGGCACACGTTACGGAGATTATAACTTTGTTACGTTTGTTGCCTGAGGTCCCTTCTCACCGTTGACTACATCAAACTCAACAGCAGCTCCCTCTTCAAGAGATTTGAAGCCTTCTGCGCTGATTCCGGAGTAATGCACAAATACGTCATTGCCCTGCTCGTCACAAATGAATCCGTAACCTTTCTGGTTGTTAAACCATTTAACTGTACCTTTCATTGAGATACCTCCGAAAAATAAACAAATAGCCTGTGTAAAAAATACACTTACCAATATTATCATATCAATAAGCGGTTGTAAATAAAAAGTTTGAAAAATCGTTCTCATGATAGTAAACTATATGACAGGCGTGTGTTGAACACGGATCCCGGAACTTCGATAATGAAGGATCGGTGTCCGGGAATTGGCAGGTATTATATTATGAAGAAAGTGCTTAACTATATATTTATAGACGGGCTGTCCGGAATGGCGCTCGGTCTGTTTGCGACGCTGATCATCGGAACGATCATCAAGCAGGTCGGTTCGTATATCCCGGGTGTTATCGGGACATATCTCGTAGTTACGGGACAGGTCGCGAGCAGCATTACCGGAGCCGGTATCGGCTGCGGGGTTGCGGTCAGGTTTCGTGAAAAGCCTCTCGTAATCTTCTCGGCTGCGGTCTGCGGAATGATCGGTGCGTTTGCGAGCAGCATAATCGCGGGAACGATACTTGTTGACGGAGCGATCGTATATAAGGGACCCGGAGAACCGCTCGGCGCTTATATAGCAGCACTCGTCGGGATCACTCTCGGACGGCTGGTCGCGGGAAGGACAAAGCTTGATATTCTGGTCACTCCGTCGGTCACGATACTGTCGGGAGCCGTTGCGGGGATACTTCTCGGACCACCGATATCGGGATTCATGACGTGGCTTGGCGGGATCGTAAACTGGAGCACCGAGAGACAGCCGCTTCTCATGGGGATACTCGTATCTGTTATCATGGGCATGGTACTGACCCTGCCGATAAGCTCGGCGGCGCTTGGACTGATACTCAACCTGTCCGGTCTGGCAGCCGGAGCTGCGACCGTAGGGTGCTGTGCCAATATGGTCGGCTTTGCCGTCGCGTCATTTAAGGAAAACGGATGGGGAGGTCTGTTCGCGCAGGGACTAGGGACGAGCATGCTTCAGGTTCCGAATATCATGAAGAAACCGGTAATATGGCTTCCGGCGATAATCAGTTCCGCACTCTTAGGTCCGGTCGGCACTGTTGTATTCAAAATGACAAACAACGCGACAGGCTCGGGAATGGGAACAAGCGGTCTTGTGGGACAGCTTATGACATATCAGGACATGACAGCGGCGGGAGAGAGCGCGGCTGTCGTTGTCATCAAGATCATCGTGTTGCATTTTCTGCTTCCGGCCGCACTGTCCCTTGGTATTTCCGAATTCATGAGAAGACGCGGATGGATCAAATCGGGAGATATGAAGCTTGAACTGGAATAAATGGAAAAGAGATAATAATAAGAGGGCTGATACAAAGCGCAGAACCACGGGATTTACGATGCTGCTGATCCCCAATTCATCGGATTCGGCCAAGACCGTGGAAATAACCTATGACCATCTGCTGCAGCTGATCACCGGTGCCGTGGCGACCGGCATTATAATCATCGGGCTGATAGTCTCAATGATCTACCATAACCGTAATCTCAGGAGTTCTCTTGAAGCGGCCGAACAGACGGCGGGAGAGCTTAAGGCAACCAATAATGAGCTTGAGAGTACGATATCGGCGCTTACGGATCAGGTGGAAGCGGACAAGGAAATATTCGAGAAGATAGAGGACACCATTTCAAAGCGTGAGGAAGAGGAGGCGCTTGAAGCCGAGAGGGCACTGATCCCGGATGAGATCCCCGTTAAGAACGCCAAAGCCATCCTCATAGAAGATCCCTACAAGGATTCTACGGGTGGACAGACGAGCGGGCTTGTATTTCTGACAACAAAAGGTGCCGTAGTTGCTGCCGCCGCGGACGGCACAATAACGCACGTGGATTCCGATGACGGGAATCCGTTTTATAACAGAGGAATAGTTATAGATCACGGGAACGGATATGTGACATATTATAAGATGAACGGCGACGTTTCGATCGAAGAAGGAGATACAGTTGCCAAGAACGATGTTCTGGCGGTTCTCACCGAGGGCGGATATGTTGCTTACGAGATCAAGCAGAACGGAGAGTTTATCGATCCGGAAACGATGATAAGGCAGGAAGCGGAGGAATAAAAATGTTCTTTAAGGAAGACAATAAGGTTAAGGTCAATCAGACATCGATATCCACGTTTGTCGGGAGCGATACCAGGGTAGAAGGCACTCTCATCACACATTCATCGGTCAGGATCGACGGTAAGATCATAGGAGGCGTGTGCGCGGACGGAACGGTCGTACTGTCCCCAAGCGGGCAGATAGAGGGAAATGTCATCGCGGAAAATATTGTCATAGCGGGCGTTGTAGACGGCAACCTGACGGTAAGCGACAAGACGAATATCGAACCTACCGGCGAGGTATACGGGGATATTACAACCGGGAAGATACTGATAGATGAGCAGTCGGTATTCCAGGGCAAGTGCAACATGAATATCGACAGAGCCAAATCCAAAAAGGGCGGAAGGTTCAGGATCACGGAAGCGCGGGTGCCGGAGAAAGCGGTGCCGCAGCCCGAAAAGGAAGCGCCTGAAAACGGTAAGAAGGAGCAGTAGATATGTCAGACCTACGCATCGTTATTATCGATGACGACAGCACAAGGCTGGAGAGTATCTCCGATATCATTCCTGATTATATACAAACAGATGCCTACTCCCCGAGGGAAGGAGTACTTGATCTTATCCGGAAGGACGGTGCGGATCCGCCCGATCTTGTAATACTGGACGGAGACGATCCGAAAAGCTTCGGTCTGTATGTATATGACTGGATGGTAAACAAATCGGGCGACGAAGCTATAGCCGCGACACCGGTCATCGTAATGACGGATGATGAATTCAGTGAGAAGAGCCTTGAGTTCCTTGAGATCGGAGATGTGACATTCTATGAAGGCGCAGTCGATGAAGAACGGCTGTTTGATGTGATCACTGAAGCGATCGAAGCGGCGGAATTTGCTGCCGAGCCGGAAGAGGCCGTCTATGAGGAGACAAAGAGTATCGACCGTCTGATTGGGCACACGGTTCCGGCGCCGGACGGGGACGGTAAGCAGCGTGCCGTTGTCCTTGATATGGAGACGAGAGCCCGGAATCTTGAAGCTGCACTGGAACGCGGTCAGCAAAGAGTCAGACAGATCAGGGAGCTTCTTGAGAATGCCCAAAAGCCCGATGGTGTCGATGACGATGATGATGTCGATCTGTACTTTACGGAAAGAAACAGAAGAGAGAAAAGGAACAGGACTGAGTACAGGCAGCCGGCGGTTACTGACACTACCCCGGTGCGGAACGTGGAGATTGATGAGCGCGTCGGCAGGATAGCAAGGGATATGCAGGCAGAGGCACAGCTTTCCGGAACGCAGGCCAGAAAGCGCCTTGATGCAAACGCCGAAGACGATGTTGCCAGAACTATAGATGCCTTAAGGCAGAAGGCTGCCAGCGATCCATCCGGCGCATACAGCGCACAGGGTGTTGCCCGGATGGAAGATCGCCCGAAGAACAGGCTGTCCTCCGGATTTGATCATACGAAGATGAGTATCGCGGTCGTAGACGATGATGTCAAGACGAGAAAGCTGTGCACCTTGTTCCTGACGCGTAAATACAACGTTGTGGCGTTTGACAGCGGGATCAAAGCGATCGATTTTATTGTAAGGACCCACATAGATCTTCTCATAATCAACCCGGTACTGACCGGAATGAGCGGACTTGCAACGCTCGCATCGATACGGATGCAGCCGGGATGTGCCAATATCGCGGTAATGTTCATTGTTGACGAAAGATACACGGGGCCGCACGACAACCTTGCCGGCCCACATGTATACGGCATACTTAACAAGCCTGTAAGCCAGGGCAAGATCGTAGAGGCAGTGGATGGTTTTTTTGAGCGCTGACTGAGGATAAGGGATATGAAGAAAAGAATTCTCATAGTTGATGACGATATAATGACACTCAAGATACTGAAAAAGTATCTCGAGGATAAGTATGATGTTGTCACTGAAAATGCGGGCTATCGTTTTGTTGAGAAAATGACCGGCTATGATGCCGATCTGATCCTCCTTGATATCGAAATGCCTGTTGTCAACGGTCTGCAGGCCTTTGACGAACTGCTCAAGAAGCCCGAAATGAAGGACATTCCTGTCGTGTTCCTGTCGGGAGTGACCAATCCCAATCTTGTCCGGGAACTTATGGCAAAAGGCGCTGCGGGATATATTGTCAAGACCACTCCGAGCGAGGAGATAATCCAGCGGATAGAAAAGGTATTTGAGGAACGCGGCCGTAATGCTTCCGTTGCGGAAGTCCTGATAGTTGATGATGATGTATCCCATCTGAAAATGATGCGCGATACACTTCTGGAGAACAATTACAAAGTCAAAGTCACGAGAAATACATTATCGGCCGTCGAATACATCAGGGAGCATCACCCGGATCTGTTCATAATAGGCAGGGATGCGTCCGGAAACGAGCCGCAGAAAGTATATGAATCGATAGCGCCCTCCATAAGGTCGGAAGGCACGATCGCGATAGTAATGGAAGAGACGTTCTTTACTGCCGAGCTTGTCGACCGGGTAAGGGATGTGCTCAATAAGAGCCGGTAACAGGGGGATATAAGTGGAAGAAGAGCAGAGAGTATACCGCGGCGAAGCCAGACCGAAACAGAAAAGAAGGCGCAGAAGACGGAGCGCGGCGGTAACGGTCTTTATCATATTTACAAGCCTTATCATAGGGATCGTGATCGGTATGGTCATAGTATCCGTCAAAAGCTCCAGGGAGATCGCCGCAATTAACGATGAGCTTAACACCGTCATTGAGGAGCAGAGCCATATAAACGTTACAAATGTATATGTGCCGGAAAGACCCCTTACCGAGGGCAAGATATTCATGAATACGTACAAGAAGGAAAACTACCGGCTTGATAACGGCTTTATGGCTTATTTCAATGATGAGGGCGAGAAGATAAGCCATCTCGGATGCGATCTGTCCTATCATAACGGATCGGTCAACTTCGACGAGCTTGCCGCATCGGGATGTGAATTCGTAATGCTCCGCTGCGGGTATCGCGGATACTCTGCCGGCGGTCTTGCGAAGGATGAAAAGTTCGAGAGCTACATTAGTGATGCCGAGCGGGTCGGACTGAAGATCGGCGTGTATTTCTTTACGCAGGCTCTCACCGTCGAGGAGGCGGAAGATGAGGCTGAATATGTCCTGAAGCTTATAGAGGGTCATACGATATCCTATCCTGTCGCGTTCGATACGGAATATGTGGACGATGATGATGCAAGGACCAATACGACGGAGATATCGGATGAACTGCGAAGCGATATATGCAGGGCGTTCTGTGACCGCATCAGTGAAGAAGGATATTATCCGATGATATATGCGTCGGAAAACTGGCTTCGGAGATACCTGAACGTTGAGGCACTCAAGGACTATGACCTGTGGGCTCCGCAGTATCTCGACGAGAATGATTTTCTGTATGATTTTACGATGTGGCAGTACACGGATTCGGGCAACATTCCCGGGGTAAAAGGGGATGTGGATCTTGATATATCTATGGTCGACTATGCCTCGTTCGTGCCTGCGCTTCGCGAGGCGTATCTGACTCAGGGAGATATCGAGACGGTTCCCGCCACGATGGAGGTAATTGACGCAGATGCCGATAACAGTGCTCCGGATGAGGCGGGGCAGTAAAAAGGGGCGATGATCATATGCCATCATACACTTACAGGGTCATTGATCCTGACGGAAAAGAGAAGAAGGTCCGGACGCCGGGGGTCGGCGCAAGGGATCATGCCGTGTTCTGCCGACAGTGCGCAACTATACTGAAGGCAGGCGTGAGCGCCATCAACACACTTCAGATGATGAGCGAGCAGACCGAGAACAGGGCGCTTGGCAGCGCTGCGGCGAGGATGGCCGATGAGCTCGGAAGAGGTGAGACGTTATCCTCCGCAATGCGCAGGGAGCGGGTATTCCCTCCGATCCTTGCGGATGTTGTCGATTCGGGAGAATCATCCGGTACGCTTGATACCGCGTTTGACAAGATGGCGGTATGGTTTGAGAAGGAAGATAAGCTGAGCCGGACAGTCAGGAGAGCGACACTGTATCCCCTGGCAGTTTTCGGCGTGGCGGTATGTATCATAATCGCGATGCTTGCATTTATTGTTCCCAACTTTATGGAGATGTTCGGGGAAACTGATGTAGAGATGCCAGCGCTCACGCAGGCGGTGATATCGGTGTCGGATTTCTTCGTGAAGTACTGGTGGCTCCTTGCGATAATTGCCGCCGTCATCATCGCGGCCGTCATCCTGTATTCGCATACCGAAAGCGGCCAGGTATTATTCGGGAAACTGAAGCTTTGGATGCCGCTGTCCGGACGGATGCGGACCGATATGTGCTGCGCGATGTTTGCGGGAACTTTGTCCACTCTTCTTCAAAGCGGCATACCTATGGGAGAGGCGCTTGAGATAACCGGTGACTCAATGGACGGCAACATCCTGCTGAGACGGGCAGTATATGATGCAGAAGAACAGGTGGAACAAGGCGTTGCCCTGTCAAAGCCTGTCAGTATGTCCGGATTGTTTCCACCTATGGTCATCCATATGATATCGATCGGTGAAGAGACCGGCGCGCTTGAAGATATGCTTGAGACTATAGCGGAATACTATGAGGAAGAAGCTTCCCGTGCGGCGGAACACATAACGGCAGTTGCGGAGCCTGTTATAATCGTGATACTTGCTGTTATCACGGGCATCATCATAATGGCTGTATTACAGCCGATGCTTACGTTGTATGATTCGATCGATAGATTGTAAAAGCATTCTTACCGTGCTTCTGGCGGCTGCCCTCATAATGACGGCCGTTACGGACTGGCGCACATACAGGATCCCGCAGGGACTTAACGTGTTCATAGCGGTCCTTGGAGCCGCGGTTACGGCAGTTGACGCTTTGGAGCTTCGGGGGATAACACAGCGGAGCCTTCTCGGTCAGGCGCCGGTAACTGTTGCGGCGCATCTGATCGGGGCTGTATCGGTATCGGGGTTGCTGCTGATAGTGTATATAGTGACGAAAGGCCGCGGAATAGGCGGCGGGGATATCAAGCTTATGGCAGCCGCGGGACTCTTCCTCGGATGGAAGAACTGCTTTGTTGCTTTTGCCATAGGCTGTGTGGCAGCACTTATAATACAGCTTGTCGGGATGAAGGTTAAAGGTCAGGGTCATGAGTTTGCTTTTGGTCCGTATCTTGCAGCAGGCATATTGATTGCAAGCTTGTGGGGAGACAGGATATGAACAGGAAGAAAAATGAAATCTGGTCTGTCGTTGCGATTGTACTGGCGGCGCTTTCGATCTGGATGGTTCTGCGGCAGACGAGGAATTATTCATTTGCCGATTTCAGGGCATTCTTTGAGAACGCGAATCCGGTGTGGATAGTAATGGCAGTGTTGTGCACCCTTTCATATATTCTGCTTGAAGGGATAGCTTTATTAAGCGTACTCGGATCGTTCGGTTACAAAAGAGGCATCAGCAGAGGGATAGTGTATTCCGCTGCCGATATATATTTTTCGGCCGTCACTCCGTCGGCATCGGGAGGTCAGCCCGCCAGCGCCTTCTTTATGATGTATGACGGGATCCCGGCAGCGGCAACGGCGGTTGCACTGCTTCTTAATCTTGTGATGTACACGGCGTCGATAATGACGATTGGAATAATCGCCGTGCTTATCAAGCCGTCTTTGTTTGTTAATTTCACGCCGCTGTCCAAGGCGCTTATAATAATCGGATACCTGATACTGGCCATACTGATGACCTTCATTATTCTCCTTATCAAACATGAGGACTGGCTGCACGCCTTAGCCATGTTCTTACTGAGGATAATGGGCAGGATCAAACTGATCAGAAGTACGAAACGTTTTGAGAACAAGATCGACAGGATCATGAACGATTACAGGGAATGTTCCGAAATGATTGACGGGAACAGGGGTATGCTAGTAAAATGTTTCCTGTTAAATCTTCTTCAAAGGACATTGCAGATATGCGTATCGGCTTTTCTGTATATCGCGGGAGGAGGAGCTGTCCGGACAGCGACCAACGTATGGGCAACGCATGTATATTCCGTTATAGGCTCATCATGCATTCCGATCCCCGGAGCGATGGGGGTTATAGATTACCTGCTCGTTGACGGCATGAAGAACCTGATGCCCGAAGAAGATGCGATAAGTCTTGAACTTGCCAGCCGCGGAGTATCATTCTATCTGTGCGTGGTCATCTGCGGCATTACAGTCGCGGCCGGTTACTATCGTAAACGAAATAAATAAACCCGTTCACTATATATTGAACCAAAAGGCAAATAAGCGAGGATGATTACTGATGCTTGGTTATTATAATTATACTGTTGTTCTGACATACCTGTCCCTTGTGTCTGCGGGACTCGGCATTACGGTAACCCTTATAGGTCAGGGGCATCCGTTCATCGGGACATTTTTTCTGCTGTTCTGCGGATTGTGTGATGCTTTTGACGGAGAGGTTGCCCGGCACAAGAAGAACAGGACGGAAGAAGAGATCAAGTTCGGGATACAGATAGATTCACTTTCCGATCTGGTCGCATTCGGCGTTCTGCCTGCGATAATCGGTGAAGCAATGATATGGCAGAACCCTGAATTCAGCATGCTCCCCAGACTGCATACCGGTAACCGGCTCGATGTATTAGTCCCGATCATTACCATGCTTGTCATGATGCTGTATGTCCTGATGGCAATGATAAGGCTTGCATATTTCAATGTTATGGAGGAAAAGCGCCAGCAGGAAGAGGGCGGTAAGAGAAAAATATATACCGGGCTTCCGGTTACGAGCGCGGCTCTCATATTCCCCTTTGTAATGCTCTTACAGTTCATGACCCCGCGTGATCTGACTGTTGTATATTACGGCGTCATGCTTCTTGTCGGATATCTGTTCGTATCGAAGATAGAAGTCAGAAAACCCGGCATAAAGGGTGTGGCCATACTATGCGGCATAGGAGCTGTCGAGTTCATAGTAATGCTGGTTCTGAGAGCCGGAGCCAGGTAAGATACCATGCTTGAACGGCTGTATAACACGATTACAGGAAGAATACTTCTGAAGGTACTGACTGCTCCCGTAATATCAAAGATATGCGGAACGTTTCTTGATTCCCGTGCATCGGTCATACTGATCAGACCGTTTGTACGTTCTAACGCTATTGACCTGTCCGAATACTATTCCGATGATTTTAAATGCTTTAACGACTGCTTTGCAAGGCGCATCAAACCATATCTGCGTCCGTTTGATGCGGATCCGGCATCGTTCGTGTCGCCGTGCGACGGATTGCTTACGGCATATGAGATCAAGGACGGTACTGTTATTCCGGTAAAACAGTCCCGGTATTCGGTTGCTTCACTTCTGCATTCGAAAAAGATCGCCTCGCACTACGAGGGCGGATACTGCCTCGTGTTCAGGCTGTGCGTTGACAATTATCACCGTTATTCGTACATTGACAACGGCGTCAAGGGTGTCAACCGTTTCATACCCGGAAGGCTGCACACCGTACAGCCCGTAGCGCTGCGGGACATTCCCGTGTTTACCGAAAACAGCCGCGAGTATACCGTTATGAAGACGGAAAACTTCGGGCATGTAACACAGGTGGAGGTCGGTGCAATGCTTGTCGGCAAGATCCGTAACTATCACGGACGGCATGTAACAAGACGCGGAGAGGAAAAGGGGTGCTTCCTGTACGGAGGCTCGACCATCATACTGCTTGTCGAAAAGGACAGGGTAGTTATCGACGACAGGATACTTGCGGCATCAGCGCAGGGGCGCGAGACCGGTGTTGTCATGGGAGAGTGTATCGGCAGGAAAAGAAGTATCACAGGAAATATTCAAGGATAAATACTGTAAGGCAGCACATGACGGCTGTCTCGAACAGATTCTTTCGAAACCAGGCCACCAGGATCCCGACGATGAGCGCGGCATAGCCCGCCACCGGATCTTTGGTGGCTTCCGTTATTGCGGGAAAAGTCATGACCGAGAGCGTAACGTAGGGAACGTAATACAGGAATGAACGGATGAACCTGTTAGTGATCTGCCTGCGCAGCAGGGTCGTCGGAAGCGCCCTTATCAGAAGGCTTACAACAGCGGCTATGAGTATGTAGAGAAATATGCTGTGTGTCATACGTCCTGCACCTCGCCGCTTCGGGGGAACAATAACGCTGCGGCAGCAGAGATCACAATCGTGAGTATTATCGTCTTGGTCCCTCCGGATATCATGTCAAATACGGACAGCTTTGAAAGAGCGAAGCTTGCCGCAAAACATACCGCTATGATCCCGCCTATCAGACGGTCGTTCCTGACGGGCGGGACTATAATCGCAATGAACATCCCGAAGAGCGCGACCGACAGGGCGCTTACGAGCCTCGGCGGAAGGACACCTCCGGAAAAGCAGCCTGTTGCGGAACCGAGAGCCCACAGAGGGATCGATATCGCCATCCCGCCGTACATATAGTTCGGGTTAAGATAACCGGCTCTTGCGATCGATATACCGAACAGTTCGTCGGTGATACCGAATCCCATAACCAGCCGGTGGCCGAATGACAGCGAAGGATGCATGCGCTGGCTCATCGCACAGCTCATGAGCAGATACCTCGCATTTGCGATGAATATCATTATTGCCATTTCTATATATGCGGCATTCGCGCCGATCATTGAATATACGGCATATTCTCCCGCCGAGGCATGACAGAGTACGCTGGTTACCATGCATGTTATCGGGGTCAGACCTATTGCTTTTGCCGTGATACCGAGAGAAAATGCTACCGCAAAATAACCGAGTCCTATCGGGATGCCGTCGCGCATACCCTTTACGAACTCGGAACGGTTGCTTTCAAGCTTTAACGAGTAATCGGTTGATAAAGTCATCTCTTTCACAAGATTATATGTTATACGAAAAAGAGGCTTGTGTCAAAGAGACATTGAGAGGTAAAAAAAATGTATTGACAAATCATAAATTCAGGTATATATTATCTAACCGTAAAGAGCAAAGGCGCTTAGGACGCATGTCCGAGGCGCCTTTTTCTTTGTGCAAACGGCAGGGCCTGCCGGGCCGAAGTAACAAGAGGAGGATATGAATTATGGAACAATCAATCCCTGAACTTTTCGGAAGTTATGTTTTTACTGATAAGATCATGAGAGAAAAGCTTCCGAAAGACATGTACAAAGCTCTGAGGAAGACTATTGATAATAATACGCACTTAGAGCTTGACGTTGCAAATGCTGTTGCAGTTGCAATGAAGGAATGGGCAGTGGAGATGGGAGCCACGCATTACACCCATTGGTTCCAGCCGATGACTGGTTACACGGCAGAGAAGCATGACAGCTTTATATGCCCGTCCGATAAGGGAGAGGTGATAATGGATTTCTCCGGCAAGGAGCTTGTCAAGGGCGAGCCGGATGCATCAAGCTTCCCGTCGGGAGGTATCAGGGCAACGTTTGAGGCGAGAGGCTATACCGCATGGGATCCCACCAGCCCGGCATTCATCAAGGACGGAACACTCTATATTCCGACAGCGTTCTGCTCATACAGCGGAGAAGCGCTTGACAAGAAGACACCTCTTCTTCGTTCGATGGATGCGATCAGCCGGGAGGCAGTAAAAGTACTGCAGCTTCTTGGCAAGACGGAAGTTACCAACGTGTTCACGACCGTCGGTCCCGAACAGGAATACTTCCTTATCGATCTTGAAGATTACAAGAAGAGGAAGGATCTGATCTTTACCGGGAGAACACTTCTCGGGGCGCCGGCACCCAAGGGCCAGGAGATGGACGATCACTACTTCGGTAATCTTCGCACAAGAGTAGCCGCCTATATGCATGAGCTTGATCAGGAGCTGTGGAAGCTCGGTATTCCGGTCAAGACGAAGCATAACGAGGTTGCACCGTGCCAGCATGAACTTGCTCCGATCTTCGATACGACAAACATTGCGGTCGACCACAACCAGTTGACAATGGAGATCATGAAGAGGGTTGCCAAGAGACATAACTTTGCATGTCTGCTGCATGAGAAACCGTTTGCCGGTATTAACGGATCGGGTAAGCATAATAACTGGTCTCTTACGACCAATACGGGAGAGAACCTGCTCAATCCCGGCAAGACTCCTCAGGAGAACACGGTATTTCTTGTATTTCTCGCAGCGGTCATACAGGCGGTCGATGATTACGCAGACCTGCTCCGCCTCTCGGTCGCAAGCGCGGGGAACGATCACAGGCTCGGTGCCAACGAAGCACCTCCGGCGATCATATCGATGTTCCTCGGAGACGAGCTTACGGGTGTGATAGAGGCGATAGAAAATGATGAGTATTTCGGCAAGGCCGAACACGTCCGGATGGAGACCGGCGCAAAGGTACTGCCGCACTTTATGAAGGATTCCACGGACAGGAACAGGACATCGCCGTTTGCTTTTACCGGCAACAAATTCGAGTTCAGGTCGCTTGGATCTTCCGTATCGATCGCAGGACCCAACATAATGCTGAATACCGCTGTAGCAGAATCCCTGAGCCTGTTCTATGATGAACTGAAGGATGTCAGTGAAGCCGGTATGGATGAAGCAGTCCATAAACTGGTCAAGGATACGATAATCAAGCATAAGAGGGTCATATTCAACGGAAACGGATATACCGACGAATGGGTCGAGGAGGCACAGAAGAGAGGCCTGTACAACCTCAAGTCGACACCCGATGCAATGCCTGCGCTTATAGCCGACAAGAACAGGAAGATGTTCATAAAGCACGGTGTATATACGGAAACAGAGCTTGAATCCAGATATGAGATCAGAATAGAAAATTATACGAAGACGATCCATATCGAGGCTCTCACGCTCAAGGATATGATACAGAAGCAGTTTGCACCGGCACTGATGAGATATATCGATGATCTTACACAGTCCGCACTGTCCAAACAGCAGCTCGGGATCAAAGGCGCGGCCGGAGTTCAGAAAGAGCTTATAGAGAAACTGACCGGCTATTATGAGAAGACGATCAGTGAAACCGTAAAGCTTGCCGAAGATGTTGACAAGGCCGAGTCGATGAAGGCAGATCTTGACCAGGCAAAGTTCTATCATGATGTGGTGATTGCCGACATGAATGAGGTCAGGAAGTATGCGGACGAAGCGGAGCCGCTGATCCCCGAAGGGTATCTGCCGTATCCGACGTATGAGGAGATATTATTTTATGTATAAGGAGGCTCGCCCATTTGAATCCGACTACGTCGGATGAGGGCTCGCCTGTAGAGTAATAAGGAGGCTCGCCCATATGAATCCGACTGCGTCGGATGGGGGCTCGCCGTGTAGGCAGGGTCCTCCCACTTCGTGGGTTCCTCCTGCCAACATGTAACGCAATGGGGCGTTTCACTCAGGTGAAATGCCCCTGTTTTTAATTTTATGAGGAGTGTGATCATTATGACGAAAGAAATTCTGGAAGCTATTAACAGCGAAGTATACGGCGTCTGGTTTCTGATAGGCGCGGCGCTTGTGTTCTGGATGCAGGCAGGCTTTGCAATGTGTGAGGCCGGATTTACGAGAGCCAAGAACTCCGGAAACATCATTATGAAGAACCTGATGGACTTCTGTATCGGGACGGTCATGTGGTTCATATGCGGAGCATCACTTATGCTCGGCGAGAACATGATCGGAGGATTTGCCGGAAAGTTCTCGTTTGATGTTCTGACAAATTACGGGAGCTTTGATTATTCGGCGTTCGTATTCAACCTTGTGTTCTGCGCAACTACTGCAACGATCGTGTCGGGCTCGATGGCAGAGAGGACGAAGTTCTCATCATACTGTATATATTCGGCAGTGATCTCCGCAGTTATATATCCGATAGAAGCGCACTGGACATGGGGCGGCGGCTTTCTCGCACAGTGGGGATTTCATGATTACGCCGGATCAAACTGCATCCATATGGTAGGAGGTATATGCGCACTTATCGGCGCATGGATGCTGGGTCCCCGTATCGGTAAATTTGAAAAGGACAAAGCCGGCAAAGTAGTTAAGGTCAATGCATTTCCCGGACACAACCTTGTCGTTGCGGCACTCGGTGTATTCATTCTGTGGCTTGGCTGGTACGGATTCAACGGCGCGGCCGCGACCGATGTTCCGACGCTCGGCTCGGTATTCTTAACAACAACAGTTGCACCGGCTGTAGCAACCGTTACATGCATGATCTTTACATGGATCAAGTACGGTAAGCCTGATGTTTCAATGTGTCTGAACGCGTCGCTCGCGGGGCTTGTAGCGATCACCGCACCATGCGATGTAACTGATTGTACCGGATCCGCGATCATTGGTCTTGTTGCGGGACTTCTCGTAGTATTCGGAGTATGGTTCTGTGATAACGTCATTCATGTTGACGATCCGGTAGGTGCCGTTGCGGTTCATATGTTCAACGGTATATGGGGAACGATCGCTGTAGGTCTGTTCGCAACCGATACGGCGCCCGGATTTGCGGTTGCCGGGATCGAAAAAGGACTCTTATACGGCGGAGGAGTATCTCAGTTAGGTAAGCAGCTTGGCGGAATGCTTGTAACGATCGCCTGGACTGTTGTAACCATTATCATTACATATACGCTCATCAAAAAGTTCAACGGACTGAGGGTATCGGAAGAAGAGGAGATCGTAGGTCTCGACAGGATGGAGCATGGTCTTACGAGCGCATACTCGGGCTTTGCGATCATGGATGTATCCAACACAATGACAATGAGCGAGAACGAGAATACAAGCCTCGGTTCGAACGAATATGAGACAGCCAGCAAGGCAGCTAAGGACGCGGCCGTTCCGGTTGTCAAAGCATATTCCGATACGGGTATCAACAAGGTGGTCATCATCGCAAGGATGTCGCGATATGATGCGCTCAGAAAAGCCATGAACGATCTCGGTGTCACCGGTATGACGGTCACCAACGTAATGGGATGCGGAATACAGAAAGGTGCCGGCGAGAAATACCGTGGAGTCGAGGTCGATGCAACACTTCTGCCGAAGCTCAAAGTCGAGATCGTCGTCAGCAAGATTCCTGTAGAGTCGGTTATCGAAGCCGCAAAGAAAGCCCTGTACACAGGACATATCGGAGACGGCAAGATATTTGTATATCCTGTTGAGAAGGTTGTCAAGATCAGGACCGGCGAGGAAGATTTTGATGCCCTTCAGGATGTAGAGTAATGAACATGACTGCTACGGCAGAATAAAGAGAAAAATGGATATGAGAGGAAGAGTAACATGTGCGTAGTTATGGGATGTGAAGGCGACAGCCTTCGTGGGGACGACCTGAAACCGTTCCTTGCAAGGACGGTTTCAAGGGGTCCCGATATGGAAAGGATCACAGAGCTTGAAGGAGCAACACTCGCTTTTCAGAGACTGTCGATAATGGGTCTTAGCGAGGAGGGAATGCAGCCCTTTGAGCTGAACGGGAACTATGTCGTATGTAACGGGGAATTATACGGATTCCGTAAAGTACGGCAGGAGCTGATCGATCAATACGGCTATACGTTCAGGAGCGACAGCGATTGCGAGATAATCCTTCCGCTGTATGAGCTGTACGGATGTCAAATGTTCGAAAAGCTTGATGCCGAGTATGTCTGTATCATATACGACAAACAGAAGAAGAAACTGATAGCCGCAAGAGACCCCATCGGTATCAGGCCGTTGTTCTACGGGTATACAGATAAGGGAGACATCGTATTTGCGAGTGAGGCGAAGAACCTCACCGGACTGGTGGACACAATAACACCGTTTCCTCCCGGACATTATTATGAAGACGGTCAGTTCATAAGATACTGCGATATTACCGAAGTAAAGCAGGTAGTAAAGGATGATATCGAAACCGTATGCACGGGGATACATGACAGGCTCGTTGAGGGCATCAGGAAGAGGCTGGACGCGGACGCACCTGTCGGATTCCTGCTGTCGGGCGGACTGGATTCCTCTCTTGTGTGTGCCATTTCCGCAAGAATATTATGTAAACCAATTAAAACATTTGCCATTGGCATGAGCACCGATGCCATTGACCTTAAATACGCAAAGCAGGTCGCAGATTACATACATTCGGATCACACGGAAGTGATCATTACCAAAGATGATGTGATAAATGCTCTCCCTGAAGTCGTTCATCTGCTCGGAACATATGATATTACGACTATCAGGGCTTCCATAGGAATGTATCTGTGCTGCAAGGCGATACATGAGCAGACCGATGTGAGGGTCATACTTACCGGAGAGATATCCGATGAGCTGTTCGGATATAAGTACACTGATTTTGCCCCCGATGCGCAGGCGTTTCAGAAAGAGGCCGTAAAGCGTGTCAGCGAGCTGTATATGTATGATGTCCTTCGCGCGGACAGGTGTATTTCGGTGAACTCTCTTGAAGCGAGAGTACCGTTCGGGGATCTTGATTTTGTAAGGTACGTCATGAGCATAGATCCCGAAATGAAACTGAACAGATACAACAAAGGGAAATATCTTCTCCGTCATGCTTTCGAGGGAGATTATCTGCCCGAAGACATACTGATGCGTGAGAAAGCCGCTTTTTCGGATGCGGTCGGTCATTCGCTTGTCGATCATCTGAAGGAATATGCCGAAAAGCAGTATACCGACGAACAGTTCGAAGAGCTTGCGGGCCGGTATGAACACGCGAAACCTTTTACCAAAGAGTCGCTTCTGTACCGTGAACTGTTCGAGCAATATTATCCGGGTCAGTCCGAAATGATTAAGGATTTCTGGATGCCGAACAGGGAGTGGGAAGGATGCGATGTGTCGGATCCCTCGGCAAGGGTACTGTCCAATTACGGCGACAGCGGCAAGTAGGAAACGAAAGGGGCGCGTATGGTTAAGTATGTATTTGTTACGGGCGGAGTTGTATCGGGACTCGGAAAAGGGATCACTGCCGCATCGCTTGGCAGACTGTTAAAAGCACGCGGATTTCACGTTACGATGCAGAAGTTTGATCCGTACATCAACGTTGATCCGGGAACAATGAATCCGATACAGCACGGAGAAGTGTTTGTTACCGATGACGGAACGGAAACTGATCTTGATCTCGGTCATTACGAAAGATTCATTAACGAATCACTGGATCATAACAGCAACGTTACGACCGGTAAGATATATCAGAGCGTTCTCAACAAAGAACGCCACGGTGATTACGGCGGAGGAACCGTTCAGGTTATCCCGCATATCACGAACGAGATAAAAGACAGATTTTATAAGGCAAAATCACCCGATGAGGAAACAATATCCATCATCGAGATCGGAGGAACGGTAGGAGATATCGAAAGCCAGCCGTTTCTGGAAGCCATCAGGCAGTTTAGGGTTGATATCGGAAGAGAAAATTCCGTTATCATACATGTTACTCTCATCCCATATTTGAAGGCTTCGGGCGAACTCAAGACTAAGCCCACACAGATGAGCGTAAGGTCAATGCAGAGCATGGGGCTGTGGCCCGACGTGATAGTATGCAGGTCGGACTATCCGCTTGACGAGAAACTGAAGGAGAAGATAGCTCTTTTTTGTAATGTCTCCAAAGAGAATGTTCTCCAGAACCTCGATGCGGCATCACTGTATGAAGTGCCGCTCATGCTTGAAGAAGAAAACCTTGCGTCGGTTGTGTGCAAACGGCTTGAGCTTCCCTGCCCGAAGCCGGATCTTATGGCCTGGAGAAAGCTTGTGGATGATCAGAAGCATCCGGTTAATAATGTAACGGTTGCGATCGTAGGCAAGTATGTCGCTCTTCACGATGCGTATCTGAGCGTGGCAGAGGCGCTCCGGCACGGAGGGATAGCAAACAGGACAGAAGTTACTATCCGGTGGGTGGATGCCGAGGATCTAAGCGCGGATAACATCGGGAAATATCTGTACGGCATCCATGCGATGATCGTTCCGGGAGGATTCGGGACAAGAGGCACGGATGGTAAGATACTCGCGGCTCAGTATGCCCGCGAGAACAATATCCCGTATCTCGGTATATGCCTCGGAATGCAGCTTGCCATAGTAGAATATGCAAGGAATGTGTGCGGTATAGAAGATGCCGATTCTGCGGAATTTGACCCCGATACCGTCAATCCGGTCATACACATACTGCCGGAGAAGCAGGATATAGATGACATAGGCGGAACACTCCGGCTCGGGGCGTATCCGTGCAGGCTTGTTGAAGGGACATGCTCATACAGTCTGTACGGAACCGCGATGATAAGCGAGAGACACCGTCACCGTTATGAAGTAAACAACGATTACAGGGATACCCTTGAGCAAAACGGAATGAGAATATCCGGATTGTCTCCGGACGGAAGAATAGTCGAGATGATTGAACTTGCCGATCATCCTTTTTTTGTTGCAACGCAGGCACATCCGGAGTTTCGTTCACGCCCGGACATGCCGCATCCGCTGTTTCGGGGACTGATAGAAGCTGCCGTAAAGCGTGCGGCGGATATGGGATAGAAAATGAGGTGAGAGAATGGGAACATTGTATGAAGAGGGATTTGAACACGACAACTGCGGTGTCGGCGCGATAATCAACATTAACGGTAATAAGAGCCATGAAACGGTAAGCGATGCACTTTCCATAGTTGAGAACTTAGAGCACAGGGCGGGCAAGGATGCCGAAGGCGAGACCGGTGACGGTGTCGGGATACTGACACAGATACCGCATGAATTCTTCGCCGCCAAGTGCCGGGATCTCGGGATAGATCTTGGGAAAGAACGTTCATACGGGGCAGGTATGTTCTTCTTTCCTGAAAATGAGCTTGCGAGAAAACAGGCAATGAAGATGTTTGAGATCATCACCGCCAAGGAGGGGATGGAGTTCCTCGGCTGGAGAAGCGTGCCTGTCTGCGAGAGTGTACTGGGTCAGAGGGCAAAGGATACGATGCCTTCGATATATCAGGGGTTTGTCAGGCGCCCCATCCATATGAAGACGGATCTTGAGTTCGACAGGAAGCTGTATGTAATACGCCGCGTATTCGAGCATTCCAATGAAGATACATACGTTGCAACGCTTTCATGCAGAACGATAGTGTACAAGGGAATGTTTCTTGTGGGACAGCTGCGGACATTCTTTCCGGATCTGCAGGATGAACGTTATACATCCGCGATCGCGATGGTCCACTCACGATTTTCCACCAATACCAATCCGAGCTGGCTGCGCGCACACCCCAACAGGCTGATAGTACATAACGGCGAGATCAATACGATCCGCGGCAATGTCGACAAGATGATGGCAAGGGAGGAAACGATAGAGACCGGAAGCTTTTCGGAAGACGAACTTGCCAAGGTCATGCCGGTTATATCCGCGGAAGGTTCCGACTCGGCAATGCTTGACAATGTGATGGAGTTCCTGATCATGGGAGGTATGGATCCTGCGCTTGCCGCCTCGATACTGATCCCGGAGCCGTGGGAACATAATGATACACTTACGACGGAGGAGAGGGACTTCTACCAGTATTACGCAACGATGATGGAACCGTGGGACGGACCTGCATCCATCATGTTCTCGGACGGCGACATCATGGCCGCGATACTTGACAGGAACGGGCTGCGCCCGTCGCGTTACTGCATATGTGACGACGGAAGGCTGATCCTGTCATCAGAGGCAGGCGTAATGCCGCTTGATGAGGCGCATATAACCGAAAAGGGATGCCTGTATCCGGGCAAGATGATACTTGCCGATACAAGAACGCAGAAGGTGTATACGGACAGTGAGATCAAGGAAAAGTACGCGAAGCGCTCACCGTACGGTGAATGGCTTGATTCCAACCTTGTGAGGCTCTCGGAGCTGAAAGTCCCCAATGAGCCGGTGCCGGAGGTATCGGGGCGGGAGCTTGCAAGGCTCCAGAAATCATTCGGATATACATATGAAGAGTGCCGCGAGAGGATATATTCGATGGCGCTTACGGGAAGCGAGCAGATAGGATCGATGGGAGTCGATACGCCGCTTGCCGTACTCTCTTCGCAGTACAGGCCGCTGTTCGATTATTTCAAACAGTTATTTGCACAGGTAACGAATCCTCCGATCGATGCGGCAAGAGAGCGCATCGTTACCGCAACGTGCGTATACGCGGGGAAAAGCGGCAATCTTCTGTCGGAGGTGCCCGGCAACTGTAATGTTCTTAGGATCAATAATCCGATATTGTCCGATCTCGATCTGATGAAGATATCCCATCTTCACAGACCGGGCTTTAATGTCGGAAAGGTCTCAATGCTGTATTACAAAGGGACACCGCTTGAGCGTGCCATTGACAACCTGTTCGTCGAGGTTGACAGGGCATACAGGAACGGCGCCAATATACTGATCCTGTCAGACAGGGGAGTTGACGAAAATCATGTCGCCATGCCGTCTCTCCTGTGTGTTTCCGCTGTGCATAATTATCTCGTCAATACGAAAAAATGCATGGCGATGTCACTGATACTCGAGACCGGAGAGCCGAGAGACGTGCACCATTTTGCAACGCTGCTCGGATTTGGTGCGTGCGCGGTCAATCCTTATGTCGCGCATGCAACGATAAGGGAGCTGACGGAATCCGGGATACTTAATAAAGATTATTATGCCGCTGCAGAGGATTACGACAGGGCAGTGCTTGACGGGATCGTCAAGATCGCGTCCAAGATGGGGATCTCTACGATCCAGTCCTATCAGGGTAGCCGGATATTCGAGGCAGTCGGGATCTCGCAGTCGGTGATCGACAAATACTTTACCAAAACGGTTTCACGAATAGGCGGCATCGATCTTGCCGATATTGCAAGGGCAACCGACAGACAGCATTCGAAGGCTTTTGATCCTCTGGGACTACCTGTCGATCTATCGCTTGACTCGACAGGCGCGCACAAGATGAGATCCGGAGGAGAACTTCACAGGTACAATCCCCGGACGATACATATGCTTCAGGCAGCGACACGGGAGAACGATTATGACAAGTTCAAACAGTACACTGCCATGATCGACAATGAGAGCAGCGGATATATCAGGAGCGTACTTGATCTTAACTATGCGGATGAGCCTCTCGACATATCCGAGGTTGAGAGCGCCGACAGGATAGTAAGGCGTTTTAAGACCGGCGCAATGTCATACGGTTCCATATCCGAGGAAGCCCATGAGGCGCTTGCTGTAGCAATGAACCGTCTCGGAGGCAAATCAAACAGCGGTGAGGGCGGAGAAAGTGATGAGAGACTTGAAAGCGCCGGAAGCGACAATGACAGGAGCTCGGCGATCAAGCAGGTCGCATCGGGAAGGTTCGGTGTAACCTCGAGGTACCTGGGGAGCGCGCGTGAGATACAGATCAAGATGGCACAGGGAGCCAAGCCCGGTGAAGGAGGACATCTGCCGGGCAGGAAGGTGTATCCGTGGATCGCCAAGACGAGACATTCGACAACCGGCGTCAGCCTCATATCGCCGCCGCCGCATCATGACATATATTCGATAGAGGATCTGGCCCAGCTCATATACGATCTGAAATGTGCGAACGACAAGGCACGTATATCCGTCAAGCTCGTATCCGAGGCGGGTGTCGGGACTATTGCTGCCGGGGTAGCCAAGGCCGGTGCGCAGGTAGTACTGATATCGGGCTATGACGGCGGAACGGGTGCCGCTCCGATAAGCTCGATACATAATGCCGGACTTCCGTGGGAGCTCGGAGTTGCCGAAACACATCAGACGCTCATCAAGAACGGCCTCCGCGACATGGTCGTCGTGGAATGCGACGGAAAGCTGATGAGCGGAAGAGACGTTGCCATAGCGGCAATACTCGGAGCGGAGGAATTCGGATTCGCGACGGCGCCGCTTGTAACGCTCGGATGCGCAATGATGCGTGTATGCAATCTTGACACATGCCCTATGGGTATTGCGACACAAAATCCCGAGCTTCGCAGGAACTTCACGGGAAAGCCCGAGTACGTTGAACACTTTATGATGTTCATAGCGGAGGAACTGCGTGAGTATATGGCAAAGCTCGGAGTCAGGAGTGTGGATGAACTGGTCGGAAGATATGACCTGCTGCGTGTCAAGAGCTCCCTGTCAGGAGCCGCATCTGAGCTTGATATGGACAGGATACTGGGACAGAGCCTGCCTATCGGATGCGGATACGACGACAAGAAGGCATATGATTTTGAACTCGCGAAGAGAAAGGATTATGAGATCCTTCATAAAAAGCGCGGCGTGCGAAAAGCTATCGAGAATGAGGATAAGATCTCTATAGAATGCAATGTGCTCAATACGGACAGAACATTCGGAACTATGATAGGGGCATACATAACGAAATGCCATCATAAGGGAATGCACGACGATACGTTCAATATTTCGTGCAAGGGTTCCGGCGGACAGAGCTTCGGCGCATTTATCCCCAAGGGTGAGACGATAGTGCTGACCGGTGAAGCGAACGACTATTTCGGAAAAGGTCTGTCGGGCGGGAAGCTCATCCTGAAGGCTCCGGCAAATGCAGCATATGATGCCGAGAACAATATCATAGTCGGCAACGTTGCCCTATACGGCGCGACAGGCGGAGAGGCATATATAGCCGGACTTGCGGGGGAGAGATTCTGCGTGCGCAATTCCGGTGCAACAAGCGTGGTAGAGGGCGTGGGCGAGCACGGATGCGAATACATGACGGGAGGCGCTGCCCTCATACTCGGCAGTGTCGGCAAGAACTTTGCGGCAGGTATGAGCGGTGGTATCGCGTATGTACTCGACGAACATAATACGTTGTATAAGAATCTCAATAAAGAGCTTGTACTAATGGAGAACATCGAAAGTGAAGCAGACAAAAGCGTTATCAGGACGCTTCTTGCCAATCACTTCAACTACACGGGGTCGCTTCGGGCGAAGAAGATCCTCGATGAATTTGATGATTATGCAGGGAAGTTCAAAAAGATAATCCCCGAAGAATACAAGAGGATAATCGAGAATAAGGGTGAGAGATAAGGAGACGACAGGATGGGAAAGACAGGTGGTTTTCTGGAGTATGACAGATGTGATAATACATGCATACCTCCGGAAGAGAGGATCAGAAACTTTGATGAATTTCATGTGCCGCTGCCGCGAAAAGAGAGGCAGCAGCAGGCGGCAAGATGTATGGAATGCGGAGTTCCGTTCTGCCAGGCAGGTGTTATGATCTCCGGAATGATGTCGGGCTGTCCGCTTCACAACCTTGTACCCGAGACGAACGAACTGGTATACCGCGGTAATTACGAACAGGCATATCTGAGACTGGCGAAGACCCACAGCTTCCCGGAATTTACGGGAAGAGTGTGCCCGGCTCTTTGCGAGGCGGCATGTACGTGCGGCTATGTAAAGGAAAGCGTTACCACCAGGGACAATGAACGGGACATAATCGAATACGCATTTGAACACGGGCTTGTGGATGATAAGCCGCCCGCGGCCAGAAGCGGCAAGAAGGTCGCCGTTATCGGAAGCGGTCCTTCGGGACTGGCATGCGCCCAGCTTCTCAATATGCGCGGTCACGAAGTGACCGTATATGAGAGGTTTGACAGACCGGGCGGGCTGCTGCGCTACGGTATTCCGAATATGAAGCTTGATAAGAGGATAATCGACCGCAGGATAGAGGTCATGCAAAACAGCGGGATAGTATTTAAATGCGGCATTAATGTCGGCGTTGATGTTTCGGCCGAAGATATGCTCGCGGAATACGACAGGGTCATTCTGTGCTGCGGTGCGTCACAACCGCGCGATATCTCTGCCCCCGGAAGAGACGGTGACGGAATAATGTTTGCGGTGCCGTATCTTCGGGAAGTGAGCAAACGTATAATGGACAGCGATTACGACTATGCCGCTGTAATATCCGCAAATGATTATTCATTCGGGAGCCTTGACGGCAGGAATGTGATAGTCATCGGCGGAGGAGATACAGGGAATGACTGTGTCGGAACAAGCATAAGGCTCGGGGCTGCCTCTGTAGTTCAGATCGAGATGATGCCGCCGGCACCCGTCGAAAGGGCTGCCTCCAATCCGTGGCCGGAATGGCCGAAGATACTGAAGACCGATTACGGTCAGGAAGAAGCGATATACTGCTTCGGGCATGATCCGAGGATATATTCGACAACCGTGTCGGAATTCATAAGGGATAAGAACGGACATCTTACGGGAGTCAGAACGGTTAAGCTTGAGCGCAGGATAAGCGATGACGGAAAGGTATCGTTCGACCATGTCGAAGGAAGCGAAGAAGTGCTTCCGGCCGATCTCGTGCTTATCGCGGCAGGCTTTCTCGGAGCTGAAAAATATGTCACCGATGCATTTAAAGTGGATGTTACAGACAGAGGAAATGTTGCGGCGCCTGTAGGAGATACAGGGACACCGGGATATGGCTCCAGCCGGGAAAGAGTATTCACCGCAGGGGATATGCATATAGGCCAGTCGCTTGTCGTCCGTGCCATTGCGGAAGGAAGGGCGGCAGCCGCCGCGGTCGACGAATCGCTCATGGGATATACGAATCTGAGGGATTAGCGGATGAGCATTACTGATTGTCTTGAGATGGTTAGTGTGGAATTAACCATCTCATTTTGTTATTATTGATGTAGCAACTAAGACGAAATGGATATATTTACCGATGCCAACAATGACTTTATGAAAGAACAAATGGAGGATCCAACCATGTGTAGAGCCGTTAATGAGCTATTCGCCGATGAAATCAAAGAGTTGAAGAATATAGTTGCCGACATGAACTCAACTATTGCCGACAAGGATTCACAGATTGCTGACAAGGATTCCCAACTCGCGCTC